>JAFAEM010000004.1 GCA_023424015.1 Bacteroidota bacterium
TGTTTTATCACTGGGAGAAAGGGTACAGTACAGTTATCAAGAAATGACACGAGCCGTATGACAGGAGACTGTCACGTACGGTTCTGTGAGAGGCTTGCGGGTGAAACTCCCGCTTGCCTACTCGGCGACCATTCTGCGAAGTAAGTTAGTTTGGTGTAAGACCAGTTCTATAGAATCGGGAATACGATCCGGGTCACCCATTTACTTGTATCTGTATTCAGCCTGTCTGTCAAAAAAGACTGGAACGGAAGTGCAACAACCTGGTATTGATGATCTCTCACATATGTTTCGAACTGCTCCACCGCCGTATCAACTGAAAATTGTCCGCCCGTGATATCCGCTGTCAGCATATTTCCATCTTTCAATAATTTCTTGGTAAGGAAGATTCCTGAATCAGGTACCGGTTCAGTTATGGGCACTCCCACCACGAGTTCATAACGGAAGCTGTCGACCCGGGTACTGTTGAAAAAAGGAATATCTTCTTCGGTGGCTTTTATTTTGGCTATATGTTTTCGGATACGCCCGATACTCGCATAGATCTCAGCATCAGACGGGCGATGGTCAAACGATTCTTTTGTCAGAACCATGTATTCAGTTTTGATCGTCCCACGTTTAATATCTGCACCGTACATGTTCTGCACAATTCCCGTATATTTTTTCAAAGCAATCAGTAGGGCTTCGAAATCCCGTGCAAGCTCTTTTGCCCTGAAATACTGCCTGACCCTGCTCACAGGGTTGTTGCCGGCGTTGAAGGTAGCATCCCAGGCAATTCTCAGGCTATCTATACCCATTGGAATCATATGAACCAGGGCTGTGTCGGTTACCTGGCCCCTGTCGATGGCGATAGTAAACATATTGAACCCCACTGCCGCAACTACAAATTTTTTACCATTGAAACTCAGTTGCGAATCGACCTTTTCAGCGGGCCACCAGCGTTCCCATTGACCGGGTTGGCTTAAAAATCTAAATACCCCCTGTGAGTTGGCATTAAAAGAAATCGACCTCGAAATCCGGATGCTACCGGGGATGAAGATGTAACTGCCCGCCAGGAACAATAAAAGAAGGGCGGCAAGGGTTCCGATCAACCATTTTCTCATACGAGTAGTACTTTTTTCCAAAGCTGACCCGCAAATAAAGCTAAAATCAGTCAATTTGAAATAAAGTGTTTTGCAGCGTTCGTAATCCGGAAATTGTCTTAAATTACAGCAATCATACGCCGATTGAAGAAATTCGCTGCCATATTACTAATTGCTATTCTGTTCTTTAACTGGTACGGTTATCGGATAGTAACCAGCATAATGACCATTGGCGCAGACCGGCAACTCGAGGCCCGGCTGGACAATAACGATTACCAGGAATCAGACCTGGTTGAAGTACGCGTCGCGCTCAATATGCCTTACCAAAATGAAAAGTCGGAGTTTGAACGTCACTATGGTGAAATCGAAGTGAACGGCCGGCTTTATACTTATGTAAAAAGTAAGGTCGAGCAGGGCTACCTGGTATTGATGTGCATCCCCAACGATTCAAAGGAAAAGATCAAAGCTGCAAGCAATGATTTTTTCAAAATGGCTAACGGCCTTACACCAGATCAGCCGGGTAAAAAGCAAAACAATACCAATTTCGCTAAGAATTTCTGGAGCGAATACGACGGCCGCGAAACCGAGTTTAGTATCGATGTTCACACAGAATTGATCAATAAATACTTCCTGGACAATGCGTCATCGCTGTCCAGTGTATGTCTTTCCACTCCTTCACAACCTCCGGAGGTTGTTACCTTCAGTTAAGTAATACTTCCTCCCTTATTTTTTCAGGAAGTAGCTATCATGTCATTTCAATCTATTTTTTAATCGCTGGGATCAGCACAACTGTTCCCGTATACAAGTTTACCAGATCCATGCTGCACATGCAGAATGGAAAAACATATATAAGTAATGAGAACTATCACGTGGATAGCCTTTGCCGGCATTGTACTCTTTTCGTCATGCAATGAAAAGGCGGGCGATTACAAGAAATTTACCAACGACCCGCAATTATTTAGTAAGACTGTTAAGAAATTAAATGATGTGGTGTTGGAGAATAATTTTCCTCCCATGATCGCTACGCGCAACTACGCGTATGCTAATATCGCCGCATATGAAACTATGGCCGCCGGAAGCGATTCTTTTGTCAGCCTCTCGGGGCAGATCAAACATTTGCCTCCGATGCCGAAGCCGGATCCCGCAAAAGAGATTGATTTTTCACTGGCCTCGTTATTTTCATTCTGTAAAGTCGGTAATGCCGTCACATTCCCCGAAGGAAGTATGATGGGTTATTACGATGAGTTGAAGCGGCAGGCACGCGATGCCGGTATTACATCCACGATTTTAAATAATACAATTGCTTTTTCCGATACCATCGTTGCCACGGTTTTGAAATGGAGTAAGGGCGATAACTATGCTCAAACCCGTAGTGCAGAAAAGTATACGGTAAAGGATGAAGAAGGCCGCTGGATCCCCACCCCGCCGATGTATGCCCAGGCTGTAGAACCCAAGTGGAACAGCATCAGGTGCATCGTCATGGATTCATGCGCCCAGTTCAGGCCACCGGCACCACCACCCTTCAATATAAATGATAAAAACAGTATTTACTATAAGTCACTTCTGGAAGTGAAAAGCGTTGGTGACAGCCTCACCGAGGAGCAAAAGCATATCGCTGATTTTTGGGATGATAATCCTTTTAAACTAAATGTGCAGGGGCATGTGATGTATGCCACCAAAAAGTTTTCACCTTCCGGTCATTGGATGAATATTGTTGGCATTGCAGCAAAGGAATCCAAAGCTGATTTTGAAACCACGATCGCGGCATATACACAAACATCTATTGCACTCTTCGATGCTTTTATCAGCTGCTGGGATGAGAAATTCCGCAGTAATTATATTCGTCCCGAAACGGCTATCAATAAATACATGGGTGAAGAATGGCGGCCCTATATTCAAACCCCGCCTTTCCCCTCATACACAAGTGGTCACGCTACTATCTCTGCTGCTGCGGCTGAGGTTATGACCAGTTGGTTTGGTGATAATCTGGCCTTTAAAGATACATCCTCGCTGGAGTTTGGAATTGAAAGCCGCAACATCAAATCTTTCCGTGAAGCCGCCCGCGAAGCGGCCATGTCAAGGTTGTATGGCGGCATACACTATCGATTCGACAATGAGGTGGGCAATCTCTATGGCGCAAAGCTGGGAGACTATATCGTACAAAGATTAAGATTCAAAAACCAACATCTACTAACAAACAAATAACTGCTTATGAAACGCGTTTTAATTATCCTATTCTGTTCAATATTATTTATGCAATCGGAATCCAACGCGCAGGGATGCGTGGCGATCCGTAGTACCGGTTCATCCTGCTTACTGCAGGAGGCACATACGGGATCCGGTAAATGGCAGGTCAATGCCAACTATAGGTATTTCAGATCTTTCAGACATTTTAAAGGTAAAGAGGAGCAAAAGGAAAGGCTCGAACAAAAAACAGAGGTTATCAATTATTCCCATTCGCTGGATCTGTCTATCGTTCGCAAACTAAACGAGCGGTGGTCACTGAGCCTGAATATGCCATTGCTGGCAACTCGTCGATCATCCTTGTATGAGCATGGACTTGTTAATGGCTCTTACGTAAAAAGAGAAAGACGCAGCACTGAATCATTTGGCCTGGGCGATATCAGGGCCAGTGCTTACTACTGGATATTTGATCCTCTAACCTCTGCCAAGGGCAATGTGCAGGTGGGCATGGGTATAAAATTCGCGACAGGAGACTATGATTATAAAGACTACTGGCACAATGTAGGTCCTAACGGCAGCAGCGAACTGCGCACCGTAGATCAGTCGATGCAACTGGGTGATGGTGGAACCGGCATTACAGCTGAATTGAACGCTTATTATAATGTTGCGTCTAATCTCAGCATGTATGCCAACCTGTTTTATTTGTCGAACCCACGTGAAGTGAACGGGACAAGAACATACCGCGAAACGCTTTCACCTGCGCTATATAATGAAACGATCTGTAGTGTTGCCGACCAATATATGGCAAGGGCAGGATTCGCTTATAATGTGAAGCATTTTTCATTTATGGCCGGCGCCCGTGTGGACGGGATCCCGGTTTACGACCTCGTAGGTGGCAGCGAAGGTTTTAGAAGACCAGGTTATGCGATTGCTGTAGAGCCTGCGGTAAGCCTGATGACTAAAAAAGCAAACTGGTTTATTGCTGTTCCTGTAGCAATTGCCCGCAACCGTACACAAAGCGTTACAGACAAAGAAAGAAGCAAAGAGTCTGGTACTTTTCAGCAGGGCGATGCTGCCTTTGCTGACTACGTTATCAACGCCGGTGTTTCTTTTCGCTTTTAAATTAAGAAAAAGCCAAACCGCTTATCATGAAAAAGCAGTTTGCGTCAACACCATCGAGCAGATTAAAAATTAAATAAGCATTCACGGCGTTGTAATTCTTTACTGACGCCTCTTTTTAAAAACATCAGTCATTAACAGAAATAAATTTTTGAGATATAAGCATTCACGGCGTTGTAATTCCTTACTGACGCCTTTTTTTAAATTTTTGTAAGAAAGCTGGTAATAAGACAAATTCTTTGACAACCGGTCTTTCGCAGTAGTAACCTTATCGGTCACATCAGGTACCCACTATAGGTGACCAGAATTCCAGCGGTCAAAGATATTTTTGAACATTTTCGATTTGTTCAAATGAATTGCGTCATGAAGAGAATAGTACATATACTGGGTATTGTATTCAGCCAGGTGGTAGTAGCTCAAACCGATAGTGTAATGAAAATGCGGTCCCTTGATAGCGTAGTAGTGATATCATACCTCAACCAGAATGTGGTTCGACCGCTTGCCCCGGTACAGGGGAGTTATATTTTTTCAGGAAAGAAAACTGAGATGATTGACCTTGCCCAAATCCCGGCTGACATTACCAATAAAACGGGCCGGCAGGTATTTGCGAAAATACCAGGTGTATTTGTGTACGATATGGATGGAGCAGGCAACCAGGTCAACATTGCTACCCGTGGACTCGACCCCCACAGGGGTTGGGAATTTAATAACAGGAAAGATGGCATTATTACCAATTCGGATATGTATGGCTACCCGGCCAGCCATTATAGCATGCCATTGGAAAGTATTTCGCGTATTGAGATTGTACGAGGTACAGGTTCACTGCAATACGGTGCGCAGTTTGGCGGGATGGTGAATTATATTACCCGGCAGGCCGACAGCACCAGGCCAATCAGTTTTGAGAATATCAGTAGCCTAGGATCTTATAATCTTTTGAGCAGTTACAACGCAATTGGCGGAAAGCAGGGGAAGTTAAAATACTATGCTTACCTGTATAAAAAATCAAGGGAAGGTTATCGCGATGTAGAACGAACCAGTTCCAGTGCACAGTCCATCATGTTGACCTATGAACCGTCGGCAAATTTGTCGATCCGGGCTGAATGGGCGAGGTCAAAGTATAACTACAAACTACCCGGCGCACTCACCGATAGTATGTTTCACGCAGATCCCCGACAGGCTACACGTAACAGGAATTTTTATAGTCCCGATATTCATATTCCTTCCGTGAATGTCAACTGGTCTTTCAGCGACAAAACTCAATTACAGGTTATTTTGTCCGCTGTACTGGGAAGCAGGAACAGTGTGATGTTTGACAAGCCTACTAATGTAAATGATACGATCCACCACCTGACCGGGCAGTTCAATAACCGCCAGGTGGATATTGATAATTATCACAGCTATACCGGTGAGATTCGACTCTTACATCACTATTACACCGGCAGCAGATCGCATACGCTGACCAGTGGTATTCAGTACATGAACAATGATCTTCACCGCAGGCAAATGGGTAAAGGAACTACGGGCGATGATTATGATCTCTCACTTGTAGCACCTGGTTGGGGAAGGGATGTGCATTTGAAAACTAGTAACCTTGCATTATTTGCTGAGAATACGTTTGAGTTGCTGAAAGACTTCTCAATTGGCATTGGAGCCAGGATCGAACTGGGAGAAACTGATCTGTCGGGTACCATAAGTTATTATCCCAATGGCGATCTTCCGGTAAAGATCAAACATGAGTTTCCGCTGATGGGCATTAATTTTTCATACAAAACCGGCACGAGCATGGAGTTGTATGGCGGCTGGTCCCAGGCTTATCATCCCATGTTGTTCAAAGACCTGATCCCGGGGTCATTGTATGAAAAAGTTGATCCGGCCATTAAGGATGCCGATGGATACAATGCCGAATTTGGTTTCAGGGGAAGCTGGCGGTTTTTAAGGTGGGACGTGAATGGTTTTGTGCTTCGTTACCATAACCGATTTGGCACCCTGGCCGAGACAGACAATACGGGAGCATTTTACACTTATCGTACAAATATTGGTAACTCGCTGTCAAAAGGAGCGGAGATATTTATACAGGCCGACTGGTTATTGGGTAATCGGGCGGGTTTGACCGTTTTCACTTCGACGGCTATTCTCGATGCGCGATATACAAAAGGCACTGTAAAATCTGGTAATTCTAATATCAATATTGAAGGGAACAAAGTGGAAAGCGCTCCCAATCTCATCACCAGGAATGGCGTTGCAATTAGATATAAAAAATTCAGCTTTTCAGCACTCTATAGTTACACCGCCAGTTCTTATGCCGATGCGCTCAATACAGCTGAGCCGTTGAAGTCGACCGGTGCTGTAGGTCTTGTGCCTGCCTATGGCTTGCTTGATCTGAATACAACATTCCGTTTTAGTAAGGACCTGGAACTTCGTATTAATTTGAACAATGTTTTAGATAAGCAGTATTTTACAAAACGTCCCCAGTTTTACCCGGGACCAGGGATATGGCCATCGGAAGGACGGAATTTTATTGGAACTTTAGTAGTTCGACTGTAATTACACAACTTGAGCAACTTTTAAATAATTTTCAGGACGTGTTGCCGGGTTGAAAACTTAAATGATGTTTAGAGACTTATTCAGGATTTATGGATTAGCAGTCATTGCAACGTTACTGTTTTCCTGCCGTAGCGGTACAGGATCGAATACGGAAATGATCAGGCTGCTGGCGTCCGTAGCCGAAAAGCATACGGATCCTTCAAACCCATTCAGCGAGGTCGCAAAACTTCGATATTACGACTCGGTACTTAAATCCTCGCCGCCATTTGTCGACTCCATCAACGCCGAATTTTTCAAAGCCAATGCACTGCTTGAAAAAGGTGAGGAGCAACTCGCTATTGAAGGTTTTGAACGATTAATATCAAGGGTTCCGGCCAATGACAAGGCAAGTATGGACGCGTTGCTTCGGCAACTTGCCATTGCTTACCTGAGGCTAGGTGAGCGGGTGAACTGTATCATCAATCACTCCGGCGAATCCTGTATTTTCCCGATTGCCGGCGCAGGTATTCATAAGGATAAATCAGGATCACAAAAGGCCATTGAATTGTATGAAAGTATTTTAAGCCAAAAACCAGATGACCTGGAATCAAGATGGCTGCTCAATATAGCCTATATGACCATTGGCGGATATCCCGGCCAGGTACCACCTAAATTCCTACTAAAAGGTTTAGATGATGACAGTTCCTTTGCGGTAAAGCCATTTGTGGATGTTGCCGCGATAGTTGGACTTAATACCAACAATATGGCTGGCGGAAGTATCGTCGAAGATTTCAATAATGATGATTATCTCGATGTGATCACAAGTGGCTGGGGATTGCAGGAGGGCATGCACTACAACCAGAATAACGCTAATGGTTCTTTCTCGGATATCTCAGCATCTTCGGGCTTGAAGGACCTTGTAGGTGGATTACATATTGTTCAAACCGATTATAACAACGATGGATTCAAGGATATTTTTGTACTGCGTGGCGGATGGAAGAAAAAATTCGGGAGAGAACCAAATTCGTTGTTGAGAAATAATGGAGATGGTACATTCACTGATGTCACCCATCAAAGCGGGCTGCTATCATTTCACCCTACACAAACGGCTACCTGGAATGATTTCAATAATGATGGATGGCTGGATGTATTTATTGGAAATGAAACCACGGAGGGGGAGAGTCATCCCTGCGAGCTGTACATAAATAATGGCGATGGCACTTTCACTGATTTAGCCAAAGAGGCTGGGTGCGATATCACGGTTTGGGCAAAAGGAGTAACCTCCGGAGATTACAATAATGACGGATGGCCCGACTTATTCGTTTCAACCGTGGATGGCCGTAAATATTTATTAAAGAACGAGGGGAATGCCAAATCCGTTCGGTTTCGTGACGTGACCCTGGAGTCGGGACTGTATGTGAATACGGTACGAAGCTTTCCAACCTGGTTCTGGGACTATGACAATGATGGCTGGCTTGATATACTTGTTTCAGGATATGACTATGGCGGTGCACTGGCCCAGTACGCCGCAAGTGAAGCGCTTGGACTTCCGGTTCAAAATCTCGGCAATGTTTTTTTATACCGAAACAAACAGGATGGAACATTTGAAGACGTCACAGATAAGATGGGTTTGAATAAAGTCGCGTTTGCTATGGGCTCCAACTTTGGAGATATTGACAATGATGGCTGGCTTGACTTTTACCTGGGAACCGGAAATCCACAATACCGTTCTGTAATCCCAAATAAAATGTTTAAAAACATCGGCGGCCAACGTTTTGTAGATATCACGCAGGCTGCAAGAGTAGGTAACCTGCAGAAAGGGCATGGTGTATCCTTTGCCGACCTCGATAATGACGGCGACCAGGATGTACATATTGACATGGGTGGCGCTTACACTGGCGACACCTATCAAAATTCTCTGTATTTGAATCCGGGACAAAATGACAACCGCTTTATAAGTATCAGGCTTGAAGGAACTACCTGCAACCGTGCAGCAATCGGCGCCAGGATAAAAGTTAGTTTTAAAGAGAATGGTGTACTCAGATCAGTTTATCGCGAAGTAAATTCAGGCAGTAGTTTTGGTGCTAATCCATTGCAGCAGCATTTCGGGATTGGACAAGCCAATTTGATCGAATCGATAGAAATTAAATGGCCCGGGAGTTCTGAGCTGCAGGTTTTCAGGAATGTCAAAGCGGGAGGTGTCATTAAAATTAAACAGGGCGATAAGGAGTTTGTAACCGTTGAGTTGAAGAAGCTTGATTTTGCAACGCAACATCCGGATACGAAGGTGAAGCATCACTAGATGCTGGATGCTGGATACTGGATACTGGATGCTGGATACTTGATACTGGAAATTTTCCTAAATATAAAGTTGGATGAAAAAGTTTTTCTGGTTTGGATGGCTCGGTTTATTGCTGTTTGAAGTGGCGAATGTCTACTTTATTATGCCGATGCCTGGCAGTCAGCAAATGAATAGTCTGGATGTTGCTTATTTTTTATACAAGTGGCGTTGGGCGTTCAGAATATTGTTTGGTTTAATGATAGTCGCCGGCCTGCTAAGAGCAAAATGGCACTGGCGCGGGAAATGGGCACTGATCCTGCCACTGGGTGTTCTGGCAGCGGTCATTTATATGGCTAATTTTAAAATGGCAGCAGATGCAATGTTCCGGCAGCCGAAACAGTTAGTGTTTGCCGGCGTGACCGATAACAAGGTAGACCAGGACCGCCTGGTGATTGGAGTGGTGATCAATGACGAAGCAAAAGCATACCCGGTTCAATTTATAGGATACCACCATCATCTGCAGGATGTCGTTGGTGGGAAATCCATACTCGTGACCTATTGTACTGTTTGCAGAACGGGTCGTGTGTATGAACCGGTCGTGAATGGGAAAAATGAAAATTTCCGACTGGTTGGGATGGATCATTTTAATGCCATGCTGGAAGACGAGACTACCAAAAGCTGGTGGCAGCAGGCGACAGGCACTGCGGTGAGTGGAAAATTGAAAGGTTCACGCTTGGCAGAAGTGCTTAGTGTACAAACCTCATTGGAAAAATGGTTGAAGCTTTATCCCAATTCGAGGGTGATGCAGGCCGACCCTGCTTTTATATCCTCCTACGACAGTACATTAAAATATGAGAGTGGAGCGAGCAGGAGGAAACTGACGGGTACGGATAGTTTGTCCTGGAAAGATAAATCATGGGTGGTTGGAATCAGGGTGGAAGGACAACAAAGGGCTTATGACTGGAACGAATTGAAAAGACTAAGGGTGATAAAAGATACCATCGCACAAACACCACTCGCACTTGTGCTGGCCAGTGATGATAAGAGCTTTTTCGCTTTTAAACTTCCCGCATCTGGTAATGAGCTCAGGTTGAAAGGCGACACCATATTTTTTTCCAACAAACATTTCCGGATAGATGGGAAAGGCATAGATACCAGTTATTCACTTGAACCATTGCAGGCCTACCAGGAATTCTGGCATAGCTGGAGAACTTTTAATCCGGATAAGTGAATGTGTAAGCTTTAATGAGTATTATCAGTCTCAAACACAGTGACAGGATCGGATTATATCTTCTAGACATCTTTTTGATGCTGAATGATAAATTCGATAAGCACTTCAAGTGGGATATTGATCCGTGACAAAGCGTCCGTGATATCATCGCGGTTGACCTGGGCTGCAAACGAAGGTGTCTTTAGTTTTTTCAGGATGCTTTTTACTTCCAGGCCTTCATACTTTGTTGGTCGTATAAGCGCGGCGGCATGTACAAAACCAGATAGTTCATCGAAAGCGTAGATCATTTTATCCATCGTGTTTTGTGGTTCCACACCAAAATATCCTGGTCCATGTGAAGCAATACAATGGATCACGTCGGGATCAATATTTCTTTTTTCCAGTTCTTCAATGATGATCCGACAGTGATCCTCCGGGAATTTTTCCCAATCGGCATCATGTAGCAACCCCGCGAGTTCCCATTTCCGAGCTTCCTCTTCAGACGCATTTTCTTTTTCCAAAGCCCAGGCTTTCATCACAGCAGCCACCTGTTTCATATGCAGGCGGAGCCGTTCATTGGGCACCCATTCATTAAGCAGGGTATAAGCCTCTTCAATAGGCATCAAATTGCCTTTGTTGGCCGGGTTGCCAAATTCCGATCTTCCAAGTTGATGTGTTGCCATGTAAGTTTTGGTTTTAAAATTAGGATATGATCCTGAATCAATCCTTTCGGACAATTATGATAGAATATGGTTAAAAGAGGGAAACGCGCAAATTGGGCCTCTATAATATAAGTATGAGGTGATCTACTGATCCAGCAACTCTCAATATAAACTCGAAGCGGTTTTGGAGTATTGTTCGAAAAAATGGCAAAACAGTAGTCATTTTTGTAGACTATTCTAAAAATAGTTCAAAAATATTACTGAAAATCAATAAATTGCAAAGGTTCGGTATAAAATATTGCTTGTTTTTCTTGGTTTGTCAGGTCAATCAGCCCTATCTTCGCACCCCCAAAAATAGCTATGCTATAGGGAGCATCGGGGGATGGCCCGGTGTTAATATTTAAAACCTATTGCCGTTTGCCTGGCGAATGGCAATGCAAAGAAACGAGAATGAGCAAATTACATTTTACAACCAAACATGCGAATGCGGCTACCGTACAACGTAACTGGTATGTTGTGGACGGTACTAATCAAACTGTAGGTCGTATGTGCGCTAGAATCGCCGCCATACTGCGCGGAAAAAACAAGGCCTCTTATACTCCACATGTCGACACTGGCGATTATATCATCGTCATCAATTGCGATAAGGTGGTACTTACCGGTAACAAACTTGATCAGAAAGTATATGATACTTTCAGTGGTTATCCCGGTGGACGTAAAGAAGAAGTTGCCAGGAACCTGATCAACCGTCGCCCGGAAGTGGTGATCGAGAGGGCAGTGAAAGGAATGCTTCCGAAAAACAGACTGGGTCGCCAGATGTATAAAAAGCTATTCGTATATGCTGGTGCCGAACATCCGCATGTAGCACAACAACCAAAAGAACTGAAATTCTAAAATTTTCAAATTATTATAATGGAAAAGCAAGCAAATGGTGTTGGTCGTCGTAAAGAAGCCGTGACTCGCGTTTTTATTACCAAAGGTGATGGCAAGATCACGGTTAACGACAAAGACTACAAAGAATATTTTTCACTGGTCTATCTGCAAAACCAGGTAGAACGCCCTTTTAAAACCGTTGATGCTCTCGGCAAATACGATGTGAAGATCAACGCAGTGGGTGGTGGCGTAAAAGGTCAGGCGGAAGCTGCCATGCTCGGTATCTCCCGTATCCTGGTTGAGATGAACCCCGAACTGCGTCCTGCGCTGAAAGCAGCAGGATTGCTGAAACGTGACCCACGTTCTGTAGAGCGTAAGAAATTCGGTCATAAGAAAGCAAGGAAAAGCTACCAGTTCTCAAAACGATAATAGAAGTCACGGGCCCGCAGTCTGGATCAGCGTGCTTGTATTTCAAATAATTTATAACAACAATAGAAAATGGAAAATAACACATCCTTACAACAGCAACTCCTTGATGCAGGTGTTCATTTTGGTCACCTGAAAAAGAAGTGGAATCCCAAGATGTTACCTTACATCTTTGCTGAAAAGAAAGGTATCCATATTATAGACCTGAATAAAACTGTTGAATGCCTGCAGGAAACTGCTGCAGCGATGAAGCAGATTGCCCGCAGCGGGAAGAAGATCCTTTTTGTTGGCACTAAAAAGCAGGCAAAAGATATCGTGAGCGAATGCGCCCGCAGGGTTAACATGCCTTACGTAACAGAACGCTGGCTGGGTGGTATGCTTACCAATTTCAATACTGTTAGAAAGAGCGTGAAGAAAATGCAGAGCATTGAAAAAATGCTGGGTGATGGTTCATTTGACAGCATTACTAAAAAAGAGCGTTTGACCTTGAGCCGCGACAGGGATAAAATGGATAAGGTACTGGGTGGTATCGCGCAACTGGGTCGTGTGCCTGCAGCTTTGTTTATTGTTGATATCGGCCACGAGCATATTGCTTTGGCTGAAGCTAAGCGTTTAGGCATTACAACTTTCGGATTGGTTGATACCAATTGCGATCCCAATAAAGTTGATTTCGCGATCCCTGCCAATGATGATGCAACAAAGTCTATCGCTATCCTGGCCAATTACCTGACTGCTGCAATCGCAGAAGGTTTGGCTGAGCGTCAGGCTGCAAAAGATGAAGAATCAGAAGATGTGATCGACGATGATAAGGAAAAAAGCGCAGCTCGTCTTGAAGCAGAAGCACAGGCTGAAGCAGGACGTGGTCGTGGCGGAAGCCGTGGTGGAAACCGTGGCGGAGCGCCCGGAGCTGGTGGACAGAGACGCCGTATCAGTGGTGGTGGCGCAGCAGGTGGCCGCGGCCCCGGTGGTGGGAAGAGATAGAGCCTTGCTTAAAGGAAACATTCTGGATACTAGATACTAGATATTAGATATTGGTAAACTTCCTGTGCGCGGGTAAGCGACTCAGGAATAAACTTTAAGAAAATATGAGCACAGTAACTATTAGTGCAGCAGATATCAACAAGCTTCGCCAGGCCACAGGTGCCGGCATGATGGATTGCCGCAAGGCCTTGACAGAAACAAATGGTGATTTTGAAGCAGCAATTGACTGGTTGCGTAAGCAGGGCCAGAAAGTTGCCGCGAAGAGAAGCGATCGTGAAGCAAAAGAAGGGGTGGTAATTGCGCAGACAACAAGTGATAATAAAACAGGAATTGTAGTATGCGTAAGCTGTGAAACAGACTTCGTTTCCAAGAACGCTGATTTCGTAGCCTTTGTACAAAGCATCGCCGATGCAGCGATTGCAAATAATGTAAAGACTGCTGATGAGCTGAATGAAGTAAAGATCGGTGATGCGAAAGTTGCCGACCTGGTGAATGATAAACTGGCTGCTATTGGTGAAAAGATCGGTATCACCCGCCTCGAAAGAGTGGATGCACCGTTTGTTGCATCTTATATTCATGGTGCTAACAGGATTGGTGTTTTGGTAGGTCTAGACAAAGCTTCAGCTGAAGTTGGTAAGGATATTGCCATGCAGATCGCCGCGTTGAACCCTGTAGCTGTTGACGCTGCCAGCGTTCCTGCCGATGTTATTGCTCGTGAGAGGTCTATCATCATGGATGTGATGAAGGAAGATCCGAAGATGGCTGGAAAGCCTGAGGAAATGCTGGCTAAGATTGCTGAAGGTAAATTGGGAGCATTCTTCAAGGAACAAACACTAACAGCCCAGGCATTTGTGAAAGATGCGGGTAAGTCAGTGGCAGATTATCTCAAGGAGTCAGGCGATGTGAAGGTTGTAGAGTTTAAAAGAGTAGCACTGGGTTAATCCAGTTGATATAATTTTTTATGAGAAGCGCTCCGGTTTGGAGCGTTTTTTTTTGGGTGGAGTGTGCGGATGAGATATCGGGCCGAGGTCATTGTTTCAAAACTTTTGAATGGTGTTCGGATTTTTAAGACCCGGTAGGCATGGGCGTCGACGTGTAGTCAACATATAGAAACCTTTAAGGTCTGGAACTAAGTGTCATGATTTATTACACATGGGTTATGTGGACTTTAAGTGGCCAGGTGATTACGAGTTGATGACCTTTGTATAAGCGTATAATGGGAGGTAGCCTGGAGATATTCTCCATTCGACAGGATTGGTTGCACCTCATGGTTCCCGCGGGGCCCTCCCAATCTTGCGGTGAAGGCGATCATGTAGTCGCAGCAGGACCCGCCGACTAATGCAAACTCCTCCCACACCCGCCTGCACGCCAGCCTGAAAAACTCTTTACGCTACTGACCGGTCAATTGTTTTTCAGTGTAAATATCGAATCGATGTAAGTAGAATTCCAAGGTTAAAAAAACATTATTCAACGTTTTTTTCTGATTGGCGGATAAGTCATAGATTGGAATCATTATTGTCCGGCGAAATTTGGTGTATTATAAACCACGGCGGGCACGTCGAGCACAGCAAAAGGCGACTACGTGTTAAAAAAGTCATATACGCCACGCGGGTCAATTGCTTTGACAACAATCCTAAATTTTATTCCTGACAGTATTAGGTTGGAATATTGGTTTCTATACAAGGAATATCATCTGTGCATCCTGTATTTCAGCTGATTCTTTAGGATGACACCTCAGTCCCCGGAACATTTGTATATTTATTTATGTCTAAATGGCTACTCTTCCTCCTGACAGCACTCCCATTCCAAACTATTATAGCGCAGTCTTCCGATAGTGTTTATCTTTTCTCCTATTTTAAAAGGAACGGTGAAGATGGCCTGCACCTTGCCTATAGTGAAGATGGTTATCGATGGACAGCCCTGAAGAACGACAGCACTGTGTTACGACCCACCGTTGCCAACGATAAACTTATGCGTGATCCCTGTATTATCCGTGGTGCTGAAGGACTCTTTCACATGGTTTGGACTGTAAGCTGGAATGATAAGGGTATTGGTTATGCAAACTCGACTGACCTGCTGAACTGGAGCCTGCAACAGTTTATTCCTGTCATGGCACACGAGGATTCAGCACGCAATTGCTGGGCACCAGAGATCACATGGGATAAAGAAAATCAAGAGTACCTGATCTATTGGGCGACGACCATTCCCGGACGGTTTGCAGAAGGCGATACTGCCGGTGATGACCGTTACAATCACCGCATGTATTACGTAACGACAAAAGATTTTCGTGAATTCAGCAAGGCGAAATTACTTTATGATAAGGGCTTTAATGTGATTGATGCCAGCATTGTTCATGATGGTAGAAAATATATCATGTTCCTTAAGGACGAAACGCGGTATCCGCCGCAGAAAAATATCAGGATCGCGACAAGCCAACACGCAAGTAAAGAATATAGCCTGCCATCAAAGCCCATCACGGGCGACTATTGGGCGGAAGGACCGACTGCTATCAAAAAAGGAGACGAGTGGATCGTTTACTTTGATAAATACCGTGATCATAAATATGGTGCAGTAGTATCGAAAGACCTGGTAAACTGGAAGGATATATCAGATAAGATTGAATTGCCTAAGGGGATAAGGCATGGTTCGGTGTTACGGATTTCAAGAAAGGAACTACGGGTGTTGCAATGAGTGGGATTCGGGTGTGATCATCAGAGTTCTTGTATTGCCAGTGATTTGGACACGGATGTCACGGAGGAAACACGGAAAGCACGGAGGATGTTTAAGAAGAGGAAATTGTATTGTACTACTTATAAAAAAACCGTCCCATCTACTGGAGAACCAGGACGGGACGGCGGTAGAACACCTACACGTGATACGGAAAAGGTTGATGGCGTAATGGTTGATATAAAAATTTTTGTTTTATTTTTTCGTAAGCTCACTAAGGTTGAAGCTTACACCAACATTTATTCGGAATGTAGTCACATCGGGCTCATCAGGAATTTCTGTTCCATCCAGTTTCGCTTTTGATTTTTTACCCACGGTAAAAATGCCTTCTGCAAAAACGGAGATAGGTATTTTGAAGAAATAATTCAGGCCCCCGCCAACATGCGGTTTGCCGCCATAAAACTCCAGATCAACATAGCTGGCGCCATTGGCCACCTCATCTACTTTTCCCTTGAGGAATGAATAACCTGCCTGCACAAATGGTCTCACCGGATTGATCGTGCCGGCCAGGTTGACCCTCAGACCCACGTCAATATGAGTCATGCCAAAAGATTTGGCATCGATATCGGACTTGCCGATCGACGTGAAATCGAAGCCGACATAGGGTTCCAGGAGCTCTGTGATACCATAGCCCAGGCGTAATCCTCCGCCAAAACCCGAAGATGCATTTTCATCGAGATACTGGAAATATTCAGATGCCCATCCCAGTGTATGGATTCGTGCCGCAGCATTAAAACCTTTTATGGCAGACCGCTGGCGGACCTGGCCCTCCGATGCAATGCAAAAGGAGACGATAACCAGGATTAAGGTGATTGACTTTTTCATACGTAGTTGCTTTGAAGTTTTTTTAATAATGAATGGTGGTACCTTTTTTCAGGGTTCCGGAATAACTGCGCGACGCAACAATATCTTCAATGCGCCCGCTGAGTTCAACAATTTCAAATGGCAGACTCTGGCCACTTGCGCTGTTTACGCTGTTCAGAATAATGGTCATTTTTTTCTTGCCGATATTTTTTATACGACCTGTTGCAGCTGCGCCGCGAGGGATGATCGTTTCGCCATTGTAAGTCACCGGGCGTGATACTGTGAAGTTTAATACCTGTCCCTCCCGTGCCGTGCTTTCTGAGATTGCCTGTTGCAGGTAGAGATCTACTTCCACTCTTGTATTTAACCTTACCGATCGGGGTGAATTTGGTTCCGATTTTTCTTCTTCAATTATCTCGGGCTTTTTCTCCGGCTGGGGTACAACAGTCGTCTCCTCTTTTTTGGACTGTTCTTTTTGATCCGGCTGGCTACCGCCTTTTTTCTCTTCTACTGACTTTTCCTTTTTGGGTTCTTCTTTTTTCTTTTCCGGTGCTGTCGATTTAGGATCGTCAGCTGGTGGTGGAATTATCCTGTTGTCGGGTGACAAAACCGACGACTTGTCTTCAGGGAGCGAGATCTGACTACCGCCACTACCGGCAATGCCTGAATGACTATCTTCTTTCTCTTCTTTCATTGTCGTGTTATCTGCATCTGTCTGCATCGCGATATCACTGACTTCTGCACCTGGTCCCTCTGCTTGTTCGCGAAACAGTTGCGGGATCAGAACGACAAGTGCGATTAATACACATACCGCTCCAAGTAATACCGGCGCTTTTTGCCTGGTGATATACGTCTGACTCAATTCACGTAAACGGCTGAGCGTTGAAGCAGCTGTTGACCCCGGGCTGTCCTGCATCACCGTCGGCTTCACTTTTTTAGCCGGCCGGGTTGTCATTTTTATTTCCTGGGTCGCCGCCGGTGCTGCAGGTGTAGCAGTTAACGATTGCATGTCTATTTCGCGGTACTGGGGAAACGCCTGCATCAATGCCATCTGAAAAACTTTGGCATTGGGATAACGATTATCCGGCTTTTTCTCAAGTGTCTTCATCACGATTGCACTCAATGAAGATGGCACAGCTGCATTTAGCTTATCGACAGACACAGGTTTCTTTTTCAGGATGTCCTGCATCAATGTAAAGTCGGTATTGCCTTCGAACGGAAGTTTGCCAGTCAGCATCTCATACATGGCAACACCAGCCGCATAAATATCAGAAGCAATTGATGGGTCCTTACCTTCGATCAGTTCAGGCGCCATATACTCTATTGTGCCCACAACCCGGTTGACCTGTGTCATCCTTTGCTCACCTGCAATTTTCGCGATCCCGAAGTCCATCAATTTTACAGTGGCATCAGGAGTGAGCATCAGGTTAGCAGGTTTTATGTCGCGGTGAAAGATGCCTTTCTTATGCGCATGATGCAAACCTTCGAGCATCTGCACAAATACCGGGACCACAAGCGATGGAGGCAGAAATTTATGCTTGCGAACCAGGCTGTCGAGGTTGTTGCCTTCTACATACTCCATCACCATAAAGTGATGATCATCCTGTCCGATGAAATTGTAGATCACCGCGATGTTTGGATGAAGCAACTGGGCCAATACTCTCGCTTCCTTTTTAAAGCGTTCGAGGAACTGCGGCTGGCTGACCAGTGTACCATGCAGCATTTTCAATGCTACATCCCTGCCCAGCATAGTATCGCTGGCTTTATACACGGTGCCCATGCCGCCTTCACCCAGGTATGACGTGACGGTATAATTTTGTATATTTTTCCCGATCATGGCAGGTCGTATTCTTTTGTTTGGGGCAGGTCAAAGTCACGGGTTTCTTTTGCCGGAGCATCGGCAGGCTCTACAATTTTTTCAGCAAGCACTACCGTGATGTTGTCGTGTCCCCCTCGTTTTTTTGTTTCCTGTATCATGTATTCAGCCGCGTCATGGATTGAACGTTCATTGAGGATCTCGCGCATCTCCGTTTCGGTGATGTAGTCGTAGAGGCCGTCTGAACAAAGCAATAGTTTATCGTCGATTGCAAATGACCAATCACATTTCCCCGTATCGATCCTGATCTCGGGCCGCGTGCCCATGGCATTGGTAAGAATATTCCGCTTGGGATGCGTATCGGCTTCCTGGCTGCTGATCTCTCCTTTGTTGACCAGTTCCTGTACATAAGTATGATCCTCGGTCACACGGAGTATGGCGTCTTTCTTTATGAAGTAGCCACGACTATCACCCGCATGTGCGTAATAAACAGATTCGCCAACGATGGCAAAAACCGTACAGGTAGTGCCCATGCCCTGGTATGCTTTATTTTT
The DNA here is from genome assembly GCA_023424015.1 of Bacteroidota bacterium. Lineage (GTDB taxonomy): Bacteria > Bacteroidota > Bacteroidia > Chitinophagales > Chitinophagaceae > Terrimonas_B. The sequence continues at coordinate 19,237 of JAFAEM010000004.1, forward strand.
CGCTGCCAGTTCGAAGATTTTCTTATTGGCTGCGGCAAAGGCTTTGGAAAGATTTTTTTCAATGTTTCCATTATTGCCATTTTGCTTAAAGTACTCCTGGCTGATGGTTTCCACGGCCATGCGACTCGCTACCTCCCCAGCTTTGTGACCACCCATGCCATCGGCAACCATGAGCAGGTATCCTTTTTCCCGGGTGATGTCCTCATCGGCAATGCGATAAAACATACCGATATCTTCGTTATTCGTCCGCACATTTCCAAGGTCCGACAACACCACCGCTTTTATATTCCCGGAATCAATGATCTCGGAATGGTTCTCTTTTTTTTGTTTGCGGCCGAAAAGTTTATGTAGGAAGTTCATTATTTGATTTTTGCCAGTTCATAAGTATAAACGCTCTTGCGGTGACTGATCACCGGTTTTATCAGGGTATCCAGGAAGCCATTTGCCCTGATCACTCCTTCAACTATTTCACCGTTGCTACCCATTGTTTCGAAAGGCAGCTTTCGCCTTTCCCCGTTGGCCAATATGATTTCAGCATTGTCAGTTCCCTGCACATTGATCACCAGTTTGAATTGGCTCGACGGCTTTTCAACCTCCGGAACCGTTACCACTCCTTCTGCCGGTGGTGGCGGTGGTGGTGGTGGCTGCTTATCGTCTTTGGTTACCAATAACACTACCAGTAACACCAGGCCCAGCAACACACCCACATGCATTTTGTTTAGTCTCGGCATTTTCAGCGCAGGCATCTTCACCTCCGGCATTTTCATCACAGGTAGTTTGAATGCCGGCATCTGCAACGGTTTTCGAACTTGTGGTACCGATGCTGCTTTGGGTGTTTTGTCTTTCAGTATGGAAAGAATTTCCTGTGCCGACATACGACTGGCGGGATTGACCCGCAGGCTTTTCTCAATTACCTGCATTAATGACTCAGGTATTTGCGGTACCAGTACTTTGGGATCGGTGAAACTTGCCCTCGCGATCCGTGCACGCAGCGTGACCTGGTTGTTGGCTTCAAAAGGAAGATAAGCGGTCAGCATTTCATAAAGCATAACGCCGAGGCTCCAGATATCCGATTTCTTTTGAACCTGTTGCTGAAATTGTTCCGGTGCCATGTATTCCGTAGTGCCCACCACAAAGCCCTGCTGGGTGAATTTTGGAGAATACCGGTGCTTGGCAATTCCGAAGTCAAGCATCTTCACCGTACCATCTGCCTGGATCTTGAAATTAGCCGGTTTGATATCGCGGTGAATGATGTCTTTGCCATGCAGGTAAGCAAGTGCCGAAGAAATTTGAACCAGTATCTTTTCCGCTTCCTCACCACTCAGTTTCCCCTTGCGATGGATATAGGCATCGAGTGACTCACCCTCTACAAACTCCATGATAATGCAATGCACGTCGCCGTTACAAACATATTCATACAACCTTGCGATATTGGGGTGATTAACCGACGACTGGATATAGGCTTCGTTTTCAAACCTGTTGGCCAATTCTTTTTGAAAAAGGATCTTGATAGCCGCCTCGCGGTTTAGCGTGGCATGGGTGGCTTTGTAAACATCGCCCATACCACCCGACCCGATATGCCGTGTAAGGCGGTATCCTGCGATCTCACTATAAGGAGTATTCACTGGTCTCATGAGTGATTTCTTTGGCGATGTGTGGAAAGGGAAGTTGAATTTGCTTGATCTTAACGGGACGCTACTTTCTTAAGTCCGAGCAGTTCCAGGCCGTATTTGATCGGTACGGCAAACGAGATCTTCGCACTACCTGAGTAGTAGATACCGATCACATTGCCTTCGTCGTCAAACATGGGACCGCCGCTATTGCCACCACCCGTCGCGTTGATGGTGAGCTGGTATGAATCACCAAAGGTGCTGATGGTCTTAGCCGACTCTGAACTGGCCGGTATGATCCTTCCAATATTTCCGGGAGTAACGGTAGGCGTAGGTACAGTAGAGAATTTGCTGGCGGGGTTGAAGGGGTCATTAGAACGGCGTACCACATATTGCTCAGGTGCCATAGCAGGATATCCCATTACGGTAACTGCCTGGCCGGGTTTTACAGTTTCGTAATTGTCCTTCATTTTTACCGGTGTAAGGGAAGGTGGTATGTCGGCGCGGATCAGGGCCACGTCGTGGTTGTCTGATGGCGTGACTGATATTACCGGCCGACGGAGAGAAGTGCCTGCAAAAACAACATTGATATATTTATTACGTCCCTGGATAGTGCCGGGTCCTACGGGTCTGCCACCAAGCATTTTTGTTTCCGCAGGCACCCAGATGCCTACATCCTGGGGCATAACAGTGATGGGATTTCCCTGTTGATCTTTTACTATTTCTTTATTGCCATTAACCAGTAAACCAGGATAAGCAAATTCGGGGATGAAAGGATCATGACGTGTATGCCAGGTAGCGGCTACGTGGCGGTTGGTAAGAATGTAGCCATCTGCCGATACTACGAAACCCGAGCCCGTGCTGTTGTTGCCACCTACGGGTAAGCCTGTACCAACTCGGTTTTGCGCATCGATATAGGGCTCGATCTGGCCATCGGGGTTTTGGATAAATAGGGCAGCAAACCTGGCCTGGTTACCCTTGCCTACCTGCACATATTCATGCCAGAGTTGGTTGCCGCTATTGGCGTCAAACAATTCCCAGGAAAACTCGATCTGGACCACGCGGTCTTCATTTTCCCTGGATATCTGGTCGGGTGATTTTTTATTTTGATTGGCAGTGTCTTTTATGATGGTGGTTTTGTTCTCCACAATAGTGGTTTTGCTGCCAAACAGGTCATCTTTGAAAGTATATCCCAGCACGCCGAGCAGGATTACCAGACCGGCGATGCCAAAGGCCATGGTGCTGTAAGATTTTTTTCTTTCCGCAACCAGCATTCTTTCCACGGTTTGTTTGCCGAGGCCTGTTTTCACCGGCTCTACAGGCACTATCTCGGTGGATTGCACTTCAGAGATGGTAGTGGGCTTGATAGACGTAGGGATTTCTACCACCCGGGTAGCCATCATCATGTCCTGTGGGCGGGGATAAATGTCAAATGTGAAGATGGGACCATTATTACCTAATTGGATTTCATCACCGGGGTGAAGGAGGGCTGAGCCCTTAACGCGGGTTTTGTTGACAAATATCCCATTGCGGCTATTGTTGTCAACGATCGTGAATTTGGGTGGTTCGGAACTGTTTTTAACGATTTTGCCATGTTCGCGGCTGACGACCACCTCTTTTTCGGGGTCAAACTGGATTTCGGAGCCGGCAGCGCGGCCGATGGCGAGTTCAGGTTTGCTGAAGTCGAATTCTTCAACCTGGTTGATTTTACTTCCGGATATGTGCTTGATCACATACCTTTCAATGGCAGTACTCATGGTGTGTAGGTTTTATTAATAAATGTTGAGAATGGTTCTACGTGTTCCGGTCGTCATGAGGGGCAGGTGAATGGTGGTTCACAGGTTGGGATAACAGTACTTAATCGGGAGATTGCAAAAAAGGTCATCAGGGAGAGGCCGTTTTTTGTGATGGAGACAATGCGGCTGCGATGTAGCTGGATTGTAACGGTAGGAAAACGGAGGTCGGCACCGTTTAAACATCTCCGGCAAGGGGTTAAACACGGGGTAAAAAACCGTTGCAGAACGCTTGTTCGGCATAGCAACGATGGTGCAGTCCTCCTAACATAAGAGAAGATTCATTGAAACACGTTCCAAATTCACGACTACTGCCATGCTTTATTTCCCAGCTTAAAAAGGTTTCGAATTGACTAAACTATATTGCTTAAAACAAAGAAAGAACTACTACCATATGAAAAAGTGCTTTTTTTTACTAAGTCTAGTTATTCTAATGTCTTGCAATCCTAAAAAGCAAAAAAATGTGGCGATTGCTGAGCCTGAAATTTCATTAATTGAAAAAGACGATGGTTACTCACTTCGCTGTAAGATGTTGAATATTGATAATTTAAAAGCAATCCCAAGATATCATCAAATTAGAATTTGGGTTGAATTGTATTCAGTAAGTGACACAGGAAATATTGTGGTCCTAAAAAAAGAAAATGGTCTCTGGAAAGCGAGTTTCCATGAATATAGGTTTAATGCAATTATGGAAAATGAAAATGTACTCGAAAGTCATATAGTCTCTAACGGCGAGCCTTTTTCAGGTTGGGATAAATTTCTAGGAGAAATTCAAGAACTCGGTATATATGAATTAAATGATGTTGATAGAAAAAAAAATTTTGGCCTTTGTAACGACGGCGGAACTATTATAATCGAAATTGCGAAAGATGAAAAATATTATGAATACATTTATCCATGTTGGATTGATATAAAAGATCAGACTCAAATAAATAAAATATATAGTATTCTACGCGAGATCAAGCAAGAATTTAATTTTAATATTTCCGTTAAATCAAGTTATAACCTTTGATTTGAAGTTTTTTCTGCATTCCCTGTTGTTCTGCGGTAAAAAATGGTAAAACCGCCTTGTTCATATGTAGGTGTAGCCGAAATTCGACCAGCTGAAGTTAGAGTTAAAAGCCACCACGACGATACAAGACATGTAGAATACCCATTCAACAATAATGGCTATTTATATGTGGGTCTGCAATGAAACGCAAATATTGATAGGCCTGGATCCTGAATGAGACGCATTGTCAATCCACCCTGCCCAGCCTCCTAAAAGCTGAATTCCCCTATCTTCGCAGCGCAAAAACACACCCCATGTTGCCAAAGTACAAACGAATCCTGCTCAAACTCTCCGGTGAATCTTTAATGGGTGATAAAAATTTTGGGATGGACACCAGCGTGATTGCCCAATATGCCCAGGACATCAAGTCGATCACCGACCTGGGGGTGCAGGTAGCCGTTGTGATCGGCGGCGGTAATATTTACCGGGGTATGAATGAAGCGGAAACAGGTATCGAAAGAGCTCATGGCGACTATATGGGTATGCTGGCCACGGTGATCAATGGCATGGCCCTGCAGGCCGGCCTGGAAAAAGCAGGCGTTTATACCCGGCTTCAAAGCGCAATTAAAATGGAGCAGATCGCCGAACCTTATATCCGCCGCCGCGCCATCCGTCACCTGGAAAAAGGCCGGGTCGTGATCTTTGGCGCAGGCACCGGCAACCCCTATTTCACCACCGATACAGCCGGCTCACTGAGGGCTATCGAAATAAAAGCAGATGTCATCCTCAAAGGCACCCGTGTAGATGGCATCTATACCGCCGACCCCGAGAAGGATCCCACAGCAACTAAATTCAATACGATCACTTTCCAGGAATGCCTGACCAACAATCTACGCGTAATGGACATGACCGCCTTCACCCTTTGCATGGAAAACAATCTTCCCATCATTGTTTTTGACATGAACAAACCCGACAACCTGCGTCGTGTTGTTACTGGTGAAAAAGTAGGTACCCTTGTAAAAGGCTGATCGCCGCCCAACTTCTATTGTCGTGTCAAGGTTAAAATGCTGCTTTAAAAAGCTACGAGCGATGAGCTACGAGCTACGAGCTTCGAGACCGATCGTCTGACCACGAAATTTGAGGCCTTGAGCCTCATTGCTCGCAGCTCACAGCTCGTAGCTCGCAGCTAAAACAAGAGGAACCGTCAAAATACGGTTGACTTAACACAATAAGGAGATCTTACGGCTTCATCCATTTCTTTGCTGCGGGCTGTAGGTAGGTCAACAATCGCGTAAACGGTAGGAAAAGGCTGATCTCACCCATGGCATAAGGAGCGATTTCATAAGGCATATAGCTAAAGCCTATACCTTTTGTAGTCAAATAAAAATTGTCATTGGGCTCTATTTTGTTATCAAACAGACCCGCGTCGGATAATGTCTCGCCGGGTTTTAATCCCGCCTGCAATCGAAATTCTTTTTCCAGTTCCTTTCCCAACCTGTTAATACCAGCGGCCGTGAGCACATCAGCCAGGACGATCTTTTTGTTTGTCGCAAGATCGATACATATAAACGTCGTTCCATAATTACCATGGGCACCCCCTGTGTAGGCATAAGCGTGACTTGCCAGTGTCAATAAAGCAGGGGATTCGAAAGCAACCAGGAGCTTGCGATCCTCCGACAGGCTATAAGCTGAAGAAAATTCTGTGAAAAGGCTGTCGTGAAGGTCTTTATTCTCTTCCAAGTATGTGTCCAGGATTTTATTTTTTTGCGCCAGTAACACCTGCCCGATTTCCTCCCCGCCTGTTTTCGCGCCAAAATCTTCCCTGATAGCATGCCTGATAAAAGTTGAAGTGGCATTATCTTTTACCGGCCAAACCGTACCGGCAAAATAGTCTGCCACCGGTGACTCAGGAAGCGATGGCCGGAGTTGGCGTTCACCCTTTGTGTAGACCATGTCAAAAGGGATAGACCCGGCTTTTTCACGAAGTGCAACAGCGGCGGGACTGCCTTTCTCCCCCTTGCGCCATTGTCCCTTCAGCAGGTTGCCGGAAAACGCCAATGAAAACGATTCACTCATTTCCGCATCGTCTTCCAGGCTGATACGGGGCGCACCTGGAATATAGGCTGTGAGTTGAATTTCGCCAGTGGCGCTGGTGCTGTCGTTACCAAAAAAATATATCGGCTGCCGGGTGCGATCATAATAGTAATAGCCGTAATATTCCTGACCCATTTTATGTAAATGCATGGTGATCACTGTTTTTCCGATCGTTCCCGAATAAGCGCGGTACCAGGCCCCATCCGAGGGCTGGGCAGATAGGCGGCAGGAGACGGCGGCGAACAAAAAAACCAGCAAATATTTTCTCATTATCAGGCAGCTCATTTTTAGTTATTGAATATAGCGTTTATCTTGTGTTCTCTTTTCCCCCTCTTGTGAAAAACAATTAACCGCGGTCTGGTTAATTTTTTTTAGTTTCAAAAACTTTAATTGTTGAATATGTTGGCTGCCGTCACGCTTACCCTTTCTATACTCGAGATCGTATTGTTGCTATTCGGAGCGATTATCCTGGGCATTACTATTCATTTCTTTATTGCCAGTAATAAAAGTCTCAAAGCGGATAAACAGGAACTGGAGAAGTCCAACCCGGTACAGGATGAATGGAAGCTAAGATATTTTAATGATATAGAAGCAAAGGACAGGGAACTGGGCGAACTGCGACAGCAGTTGAACGAAGCACAGGAGAACGCCAGGATATACTCCACCGAAGCGCAGGAAATACACCGGCAAAACCGTGTCCTTGAATTGGAAATATCCAACCTGCAGAAAGCGATGCAAACTTCCCAATCCGTCGCCACCGTCAGCGCTCCCCCTGAAAGAGAACGACCTGCTGAAGACTACCTGGACCAGTTGCGCCAGGCACAAAACAATTTGCTCGAACACCATCAAAAGATCAATCAATTGATCAGCAACATTGATGTGATAAAAGAAAAAGAAGAAATGCAAAGAGAAATTTTGCGTAGCAACGAGGAACTGGCGGCCCAGGTCAGCATGATGCGGGCGCAGTTGTCTGAAAAAGATAAAGAGATCAGCCACATCAAGCAAAAAGAACAACTGACCACCGAAATGAAGTCGATGCTGGATGATACCTACCAGGAGTTTAATACACTGCAGGCCAAAATACAAAAACTGGAGACCCAGCTAACGGCCTCCCGGATGATGAACCTGGAGTTTGAAGACCTGAAAGAGCTACATTCTAAGATGGCCCGTGAGTTTGAAGAATCAAAGCTGAAGACCAATTCCCTCACGATAGAAAATCAAAACCTCCAAAATCAGCTGGCCGACCTGGACGATAAACTCAGGGAAGCTAATTTTCAAAGACAACAATTGCAAAAGCGTGCCAGTTACCTCGAAGAACTCAACAGCGACCTGCAGGTAGTGGCCGACACCAATAAAAAACTCGAAAGCCAGTTAAGGCGGGTTGGTGAGCTGGAAAGCATGCTTAATATGGTCTCGGAAGAAAGGGATCAGTTGAAGAATAGACAGGTTTAGTTTTGGTACAATCAGGCACGAAGGTTAAAGAATATAATCTGTGAAATCTGTGAAATCAGTGGCTAATTCGTGTGATTCGTGCAATTCGTGGCTTTCCTTCTGCCGCAGGCAGACAGAACTTGTAATCAATTCGTATTTACCAGGACACGAAGGTTAAAGAATATAATCTGTGAAATCTGTGAAATCAGTGGCTAATTCGTGTGATTCGTGCAATTCGTGGCTTTCCTTCTGCCGCAGGCAGGCAGAACTTGTAATCAATTCGTATTTATTAGGACATGAAGGTTAAAAAATATAATCTGTGAAATCTGTGTAATCAGTGGCTAATTCGTGTGATTCGTGTAATTCGTGGCTTTCCTTCTGCCGCAGGCAGTTAAAATTTGTAGCCAATTCGTATTTATAAGGACACGGACAAATTTATTAAACTTCTACACTTCAGAGTTCAATGTATTTCCATCGGCCCTCCGTGACCATCAATCTTGAATCATAGTTCATTAATCTACATAGTTGTAAAGCATTTAACTTTGAAGAATAATTAAGTCGAATGCACAAGGATATAGCCGGCATACGCAAGGTATACTCACAAAAGACACTAACGGAAGACACCATTGATGCGGATCCTGTTCGTCAGTTTGCAAAATGGTGGGAAGAAGCCATCGCATCGGAGATCGATGAGGTCAATGCCATGACCCTCGCAACAGCCTCGGCTGATGGCATGCCCGCCGCCAGGATCGTTTTATTAAAAGGTTTTTCCGAGAAAGGCTTTGTATTCTTTACCAACTACAACAGTTTTAAAGGCCGGCAACTGGAGGAAAACCCCAAGGCCTGCCTGGTTTTCTTTTGGAAAGAGCTGGAACGCCAGGTTCGTATAACCGGGATTGTAGAAAAAACGACGGCACAGGAAAGTGATGAATATTTTTATTCCAGACCGTTGGCCAGCCAGCTTGGCGCCTGTGTTTCGCCACAAAGTTCTGTCATCGAAAACCGCGACTGGATAGAGCAGCGGTATGATGAATTAGAGAAGGAGGTGTTGACAAAGGAAATTAAACGTCCCGCGCATTGGGGAGGCTTTATCGTAAGGCCTGTGATCATTGAATTCTGGCAGGGCCGCCCTTCGCGACTGCATGACAGGATCGAATACTCACTCCAGGAAAACGGTCAATGGATATGTGCCAGGCTGGCACCTTAAACATGCCTGGGGGTTTGGACCCGATTGCTATTGGGTCCAAATTCCCAATACCTTTAAGATCAGTCCTTTTTCTTCCCTTCTGCTTTAGTAGTTGTAGTTTTTTTCTTTGCAGGGCGGGTCTTTCCAAATGAACCTTTAAAACGTTTGCCCTTTGCTGTTTTTTTATCTCCTCTACCCATAGTATGTTTTTTTAGATTGGCGAAGTTATGATGTTTAAAGTAAAAAAGCTCCGTACACTGGGTACCGGAGCTTTTAATTCGGTAATGGTAGGATTACATTTTTGCAGCCAGTTCTTTACCTGCTTTAAATTTAGCCACTTTACGGGCTTTGATCTTGATAACGGCGCCAGTTTGGGGGTTGCGACCATTACGGGCAGCTCTTTTGGAGACTGAAAAAGTTCCAAATCCAACCAGGGTTACTTTACCACCGCCTTTCAAAGTTTTGGTTACGGCCTCGATAAAAGAATCAAGGGCAGCATTGGCCTGTGTCTTCGTAATCTCAGCATCGTCAGAAATTTTTGCGATCAATTCAGCTTTGTTCATAATCTAGTTGTTTTAATGATTTAGTAACGGGGGCAAATTTATACGGTTTTTAATACCGGCAAAAAAAATCTTGATTATTTATCCAAATAGTTGCAATTGTTGAAATCCGCACGGGATAAGGATTTGAAAGATTTTTGAACCAGGGCTGTAGCAATCGATTGGCTTAAGGAGTATGCACAGTTTCCAACACTGAACGAAAGGCTACAAACCGTTCCCCCCATTTTTTAAAAGCGCGTTGCCGCATGTCTTCCGCAAAGTTTGTGATATAACGGTTGTAATCTTCTCGGCTCCCGGCATGATATTGAACCGCATATGTAGGCCCGTCTGTCTCATCTACTTCAATCAATCGTAAAATAACGGCATGGGTAAAGCAGCCTGTATTGATTACATCAGGGATATGTTGATCTTTGAGCCATCGCAGCCAGCCTTCAGAGATGGGGTGTTCGACCTTAACGGTCACATTATAAATGATCATTCCATGTGCAGGTTTCATGTTTGGCGAACCTGGTACTTCATTGTTCATACAGGTGTTTTAAGGTCTTCAGATATCTATTTCGAGGTAGACGGGACAATGATCGGAATGTTTTATATCTGGAAAGATCTCGGCATCTTTCAGGTTTTGTTTTAATGGTTCTGTTACGTTGATATAGTCGATACGCCAGCCTTTATTATTCAACCTTACGGAAGGAAAACGCTGGCTCCACCAGCTATAGCGATGGGGTTCGGTATGGAATTCACGGAAACTGTCGACCCAGCCATTGCTGAAAAACTTTGTCATCCATTCCCGTTCTTCGGGTAAAAAGCCTGAAGACTTTTTATTTCCTTTCGGATCATGGATATCGATCTCCCTGTGTGCGATATTATAATCACCGCAAACGATCAGTTTGGGATTTTTCTTTTTTAATCCATCGAGGTAAGTATTAAACTCATCGAGCCAAAGGTATTTGAAGCTTTGTCTTTCATCACCGCTTGTACCTGATGGAAAATAAGCGTTGATCAGCCGTGTATCGCCAAATTCAAGCTGGATCACGCGACCTTCTTCATCACTTACTTTGTGACCGGTACCATATTCCACCCGTGTTGGCTTTATTTTTGAAAAAACCGCAACACCGCTGTATCCTTTTTTTTGCGCACTGAACCAGTAATCATCATAACCGATATCATTAAATAATCGATGATCAACATTGTCCCTGGCAGCCTTAGTTTCCTGTACACATACCACATCTGCCGGACCGGTTTTCAACCAATCAATAAACCCTTTATTAATAGCGGAACGTATACCGTTGAGGTTGTAGCTGATGATGCGCATGATTTCATTTTTGGGTTTTCAAAGTACACGATAAATTTTATGATAGCCAAACACAAACATCTGCATTTTCCGCTAGCGTCGATCAGCCTCCTCCGTGTAATCCGCGTAGTCCCTGGCTCAATCGTGTTCTTACAGGACACGGAGTACACAGAGTTTTTACACGAAGTCCACGGAGAAAAACAATCTACCTAATCCGTGCAATCTGTGTAATCCGTGGCTCATTCGTGTGATTCGTGCCATTCGTGGCCAACCTTGCCGCAGGCAGTAATCAATCCGTGCAATTTGTGCAATCCGTGGCTAAATACCGAAGACATCAAATCCGTGGCCCAATCGTGTTCTTACAGGACACGGAGGTTTTGCACGAAGGTCACGGAGAATTTCAATCCGTGTAATCCGTGACCCATTCGTGTGATTCGTGTAATTCGTGGCCACTTTCCCCTGCCGCAGGCAGTCAATCCGTGTCAATCCGTGTAATCTGTGGCCACTTCCCTCTGCCGCAGGCAGTCAATCCGTGGCTTATCAATGCCGAAGGCATCAAATCCGTGGCTCATTGACATGAATGTTTTATTTTTAAGCGTTTCAATAAGATATAAATGGAAAAGGTTAAAAGACTAATCCCGGCAAAAGAACATGTGTATCTCGAAGGTCCCAAAAGCAGGGGATATGAGTTGCTATTTGCCTGGGATGTTTTCAAACAGTTTATAAAAGGATTTCGTGCCCTGCATTTTGTAGGACCCTGTATCACCGTATTTGGTTCGGCCCGGTTCAAAGAAGACCATCCCTACTATCAGCATGCAGTTGAATTTGGAAAACGGATAGCCCACCTCGGCTTCACCACCATGACAGGCGGCGGGCCCGGAATCATGGAAGCTGCCAATCGGGGTGCTTTTGAGAATGGCGGGCAATCAGTAGGATGTAATATCCAACTGCCATTTGAACAACAAAGTAACCCCTACCTGCATAAAGCGGTCACCTTTGAACATTTTTTTGTACGAAAGGTTTTGCTGGTAAAGTATTCCTACGCATTTATCATCATGCCCGGTGGCTTTGGTACCATGGATGAGTTTTTTGAAACGCTGACACTGGTACAAACAAAGACCCTGGTCCAGTTTCCCATTGTGTTGTTTGGCAAAGAGTATTACAAGGAACTGATGGAAGCGATGAACGATATGGCCCTGAGGGGTACCATTTCCAAGGAAGACATGAACCTGGTATTGCTGACTGATGATTTTAATGAAGCGATGGACCATATTGGACGGTATATTACGACCAATTATAAGGTTAAGCCAAGAAAGCGTTTGTGGGCTTTCTTTGAAAAAAGATAGCCGGTGTCGTGTCAGGGTTAAAATGCTGCTTCAAAAAGCTACGAGCTTCGGGCCCGATCGTCTGACCACGAAATTTGAGGCCTTGAGCCTCATGGCTCACAGCTCACGGCTCGCAGCTCAAATAAAAGAATACTGCTTCAAAAAGCTACCAGCGATGAGCTACGAGCTTCGGGACCGATCGTCTGTCCACGAAATTTGAGGCCTTGAGCCTCATGGCTCGCAGCTCGCGGCTCGCGGCTCGCAGCTCAAATAAAAGAATGCTGCTTTAAAAAGCTACCAGCGATGAGCTACGAGCTTCGAGACCGATCGTCTGTCCACGAAATTTGAGGCCTCAAGGCTCGCGGCTCACAGCTCGTAGCTCGCAGCTAAAACAAGAGGAACCGTCAAAGTATGGTTGACTTAACACCAGGTATTTTATTATGGAAATTTAAGTTGGACGATAAGAATGAAAAATTTAAAAGCGATCATATTCGACCTGGGCGGTGTATTAATTGACTGGAATCCCCGCTACGTATTTGATGAAAAATATTTTGAGTCGGAGGAGAAGCGGGAGTTTTTTTTCTCGAATATCTGCACGAGTGACTGGAACGAAGAACAGGACGCCGGCCGGTCGATCGTGGAAGCTACCCAGCTTTTGGTGAGTCAGTACCCCGAATGGGAAACAGCGATCCGCGATTATTATGGCCGGTGGACGGATATGTTAAAAGCCCCGATACCTGAAACGGTGGAGATATTCCGCCAGTTAAAACAAAGTGACCGGTATAAACTATATGCCCTCACCAACTGGCAGGTAGGTTTGTTTGATATCGCGCTGGTGCGTTATAATTTCTTACACTGGTTTGATGGCCGGGTGGTAAGTGGTGAAGAAAGAACAAGAAAACCCTTCCCGGAATTCTACCAGCGTTTGCTTAACAGGTATGATTTAAAACCTTTCGAAACAATATTCATCGATGATAATGCAAGGAATGTAAAAGGCGCAGAAGATCTTGGTATTCGAAGCATACATTTTCAATCACCCAGCCAACTGAAGGAGAAACTAACAGAGATGGGTATTCTGGATGCATAGAATATGTTGATATTGCATTGAGATCTATTCCAGGATCGGTCTCAGCCATCGCCGCATTTCCTCCTTATCCATTCCTTTCCGATTTACATAATCATCGAACTGGTCGCCCTGGATTTTTCCTACACCAAAATACTGGCTCTGCGGGTGGCTGAAATACCATCCACAAACAGAGGCGGCAGGATACATCGCCAGCGATTCAGTTAGGTTGATACCGGTATTTTTTTCACCCCCTAAAAGCTGGAACAATTTATATTTCTCAGTATGATCGGGACAGGCGGGATAACCCGGTGCAGGGCGAATGCCAACATACTCTTCCCGGATCAATTGTTCATTGCTCAATTCTTCATCCTTCTGGTAACCCCAGAATTCTTTTCTCACTTTTTCATGCAGGAGCTCGGCAAAGGCTTCTGCAAACCGGTCTGTCAACGCCTGCATCATGATTTTGCTATAATCATCATGGGCGGCAATAAATTTTTCAAGGTGTGGTTCGATACCGTGCATGGTGACGCTGAAGGCGCCAATATAATCCTCCGCATCACCGGCAGATGGTTTGATGAAATCGGCGAGGCTAAGATTGGGCTGACCAGCCGCTTTTTTTACCTGCTGCCTGAGAAATTCGAGGTTAAAAATTTGGCCGCCGCTTTCTGCTGTATTTTGTACCTCAATGGTATCCGGTGCTATGGCTCGTGCATTCCAGAAGCCTACCACACCCCTGGGATGTAACCATTTTTCGGAAATGATCTGGTCGACCATTCGGTTGGCATCATCGTATAGTTTGGTAGCTTCTTTTCCAACAACCGCGTCACTTAAGATCTGGGGGAATTTGCCATGCATTTCCCAGGCGATAAAGAAGGGTTGCCAGTCCAGGTATTTGCGGATCTCAGCAAGATCATAGTCTTCGAAAACTTTGACACCGGTAAATGACGGTTTTGGTGGTATATAGCCGTTCCAGTCGATGGCTACGCGATTCTTTTGTGCATCGGCGAAACCCAGGTATGCCTTGGTTGTTTTTTTCTTTGCAAAATCTTCGCGCAGCTTTTTATATTCCCTGCTGATATTTTGAAGGAAATCTTTTTTCTGGTCTTTATTAAGCAGCGAGCTCACGACCGTTACACTGCGTGAGGCATCCAACACGTGCACCACGCCATTGTCATACTGCTCCGAAATTTTGACCGCGGTATGCATCCTCGATGTGGTGGCGCCGCCAATCAGTAGGGGCTTATTCATGCCGCGACGTTTCATTTCATGCGCTACATGTACCATTTCATCGAGTGAGGGGGTGATTAGTCCGCTAAGTCCAACGATATCTGCGTTCTCTTTGATTGCAGTATCCAGGATCTTATCAGCAGGCACCATCACACCCAGGTCAATCACGTCATATCCATTGCAACCCAATACCACGCCTACGATATTTTTGCCAATATCATGCACGTCTCCTTTTACGGTTGCCAGGAGGATCTTTGCCCCCCCACCCCCCGAAGGGGGGATTTCCGAAGATGCATTCTTTTCGGAAATTATTTTAAGTTTTTGAAGGATATTTTCAAGTACAACATCAGGTTCTCTTAAAACCTTTTCATTGGTGAATCGTATGACGTCGAAACCATGTTTTAATAGCCACAGGGTCCTCTCTCTGTCACTTTCGGTGTTCTCAGGCAGTTGATGCAAAAGGCCATCCACCTCTATTATCAGGCCGCAGTCCAGACATACAAAATCGGCAATATAAGTTCCGATTATGTGTTGCCTTCTAAACTTGAAGCCGTCCAAACGTTTTCCGCGCAACAGCTGCCATAGCACGTTTTCTGCTTGTGTAGGATTGCTGCGGTGTTCCTTTACAAACTCTTTGAGTTTCTCGTATAGTGTCGGGTCTGCTGTCTGGTAACCAAAGGAAACCTTTGTTGCCCCCCCTTTGGGGGGTAGGGGGGCTTTTCCTGCTTCTATAAATGGAGTTAGCCAGGCCACACTTTTTTTCATCACGCGGGCACTCTTCACTACCTGGGGTAAGAACATTTTACCGGCACCGAATAGATCACCCACCACATTCATACCGTCCATCAGCGGCCCTTCGATCACATCCAGTGGCCTTTGATATTTTAGCCGGGCTTCTTCTGTATCTATATCAATAAAATCTGTAATACCATTTACCAATGAATGTTTCAGTCGCTCTTCGACCGGCGTTGTACGCCAGGTTTCGTCCTTAATATTTTCTTTACCTTTCGCTTTTACCGTTTCGGCAAATGCAATCAGTCTTTCCGTGGCTTCATTGTTGACATTGTTGCGGTTCAGGATCACGTCTTCACACATCTCTCTCAATTGTGGCTCAATCTCGTCATACACCACCAGCTGACCTGCGTTTACAATACCCATATCCATACCCGCTTTGATGGCATGCAGGAGAAATACAGAATGCATCGCTTCCCTGACATGATCATTGCCCCGGAAAGAAAAAGAAAGATTACTCACCCCTCCGCTTACCCTGGCAAGTGGCATCAGCTGTTTAATCTCTCTGGTAGCTTCTATGAAATCGACACCATAGTTATTATGTTCCTCCATGCCCGTGGCAATGGCAAAAATATTGGGGTCGAAAATGATGTCCTGTGGATCGAATCCCAGTTTTTCCGTCAGGATCTTATAAGCACGATGACAGATTTCCACTTTACGCTGCCTGGTATCCGCCTGCCCCGTTTCATCAAAGGCCATCACGATCACGGATGCACCGTAACTTTGACACACCAGGGCCTGTTCGATGAATTTATCTTCACCTTCTTTCAGTGATATGGAGTTGACAATACATTTTCCCTGCACACATTTAAGGCCTGCTTCGATGATCGAAAATTTTGAGCTGTCGATCATGATGGGGATCTTGGCAATATCGGGTTCACTTTGAAGCAGGTTAAGGAATGTTGTCATGGCCTGCACGCCATCGAGCAGCGCATCATCCATGTTTACATCGAGGATCTGCGCACCGTTTTCAACCTGTTGCCGGGCTACGCTGAGCGCCTCCTCATATTTGTTGTCACGGATGAGTCTTGCAAATTTCTTTGAGCCCGTTACATTGGTACGTTCCCCGATATTGACAAAATTTGTTTCGGGACGAACCACCAGCGGTTCCAGTCCGGAGAGACGTAAATACGGTTTTATTACAGTCATTATTTAATTCTTAAAGTGCAGTTTCAACAACAGGCAGCGGACGGGGCTGCAAATTCTTTACGGATTCCGCGATATGCCTGATATGATCTGGTGTGGTACCACAGCATCCGCCAACAATATTCACAAAACCTTCCTTCGCCCAATCTTCGAGGTAATGCGCAGTATCTTCGGGTGCTTCATCGTATTCGCCCATCGCGTTCGGCAACCCGGCATTGGGATAGGCCGACACATAACAGGATGCGATCTGTGATAGCTCTTCTATATGCGGCCGCATTTCCTTTGCTCCCAGGGCACAGTTCAACCCGATACTAAGCGGTTTGGCATGCGCCACGGAAGTATAGAATGCCTCTAGTGTTTGTCCGCTTAAGGTACGACCCGAGGCATCAGTGATCGTTCCACTGATCATGATGGGCAATGATGGCTTATTATGATCCCTGAAATATTTTTTGATCGCATAGATCGCCGCTTTTGCATTCAGGGTATCAAAAATTGTTTCGATCAATAAAATATCCGCTCCGCCATCTACCAGCCCGCGTACCTGTTCATAATAAGCAGCGGCGACTTCATCAAAATCGACGGCTCTGAAACCCGGGTTATTTACATCGGGTGAAAGAGAAAGCGTTTTGTTCAGAGGCCCAATAGCACCGGCTACCCAGGCATTCTTACCGGATTGCTTAATAGCTTCCCTGGCGCATTTCCCTGCTGCAACATTCAACTCGTATGCGAGCGATTGCATATCATAATCCGCCTGCGCGATAGATGTACTGCTGAAGGTGTTTGTCTCAATAATATCCGCACCCGCATCGAGGTACTGCTTATGTATAGCTGTTACGATCTGCGGCTGGGTAATACTCAGCAGGTCATTATTGCCTTTAACATCGGTATGCCAGTCTTTAAAACGTTCGCCCCGGTAATCGGCCTCGGAAAGTTTATATCGCTGTAGCATGGTACCCATGGCACCATCGATGACGAGAATGCGTTTTTCGAGTTCTTTGCTGATGTCCATAAAAAAATGTTTTTGATAAATAACGCACAGCGCGTTTGTTCATATACGGCTATAGCGACGAGTTAACCGACCAGGTTGTTGGCTCTTTCACGAGGCCACGCAACGATCATCGCGCTATGTCGCTGGCATTAAAATTTGAACTATCAACGTTTGGGAAACCTGGGGAGGGAGTTTCTTGGCGTTTATTAGTTCAGTTTTTCCCCGGAGGGACAGGCCGTACAATAAACAAATCCACCTGTGTAGTGCAAAGCTAATATAATAAGGAGTAATAAAAAAACTGCATATTAGTAGCTTCCCGCCCAATGAATAAGAAAAACTGGTATGGAAGTTCTTTTATAAAACCATTTCCTTGAGTCGATACCTCCAGTCTTTCCTCCTTCCAGGCAATCTTATTTATTAGCCACATAACTCTCCACCGGCAACCTGTTTTGCAGACTCCGGGCCAGGGTCATTTCATCTGCATATTCCAGCTCACCACCAAAGGCAATACCACGGGCGATCGTTGTGATCCTTGTATTAAAGGGCTGTAGCTTTTTCTGAATATAATAAATGGTGGTGTCACCCTGTATATTGGGGTTCAGGGCAAAAATCAGCTCTTCCGTTTGTTCCTTTTGTATCCGTGCCACCAGGCTTTCAATATTTAAATGGTCAGGGCCGATACCATCGAGCGGTGAAATAACGCCGCCTAGTACATGATAGACACCGTTGTATTGCTGGGTGCTTTCGATGGCGATCACATCCCTGATCGATTCCACCACACAAATGATCTGCTGCTTACGCAGTGAATTGGAACATATCGAGCAGATATCGCCATCGGCCACATTGAAGCAGCGATTGCAGAATTTGATCTCACTGCGCATCCGGGCTATCGTTTCCCCGAAATGCTGTACATCCTTCACATCCTGTTTCAGCAAGTGCAAAACCAGGCGCAAAGCTGTTTTCTTTCCAATGCCCGGCAGCCTTGAAAATTCATTAACAGCGTTTTCCAACAGGGATGATGAAAATTGCATTCTGCAAAGTTATAAAGGGATTGGGAATTTGGGATCATTATTGTCCGGGGAACTCAGGTTTACTATAACCACGGCGGGCACGGCGAGCTCAGCGAAAGGCGTCTACGTGTTAGAAAATCTGCTATGGAGAACAAAACATGATGCCAATACTCCATTATGTGCGCTGTGGCTTCCTGACACATCGGGACATGTGAACTACGATCAGCAAGGCTAAGAGTCTCCAGGAAAAATTAAGCAAAGCCCTGTAAAAGGAAAAGTTATAGAAGCCGTGCGGGTCAATGGTTTTGACAGTAATCCAAAATTTTATTCCGGACAGCAATGATTCCTAATTACTCATAGACGTCCTCTTCTGCCGGGTAAGGTCGGAAACTGCTGCTGTTGTTGGTTTCGTGGTTCTGGCCGGGGTGGCGCCGTAACGTCGATATCGAATCTGTTGTCGACCCCGGGCCTGATATTGAGCACCCGGTGTACTGGCTTTACAATCTCCGGTTGTTTTCGCGCACCAAAAAACTGGCCCGGGTCCCAAACACCATTCCCGTTCTTATCGTTCAGGATACGAAGGCGGTATTCACCGGGGGAGAACATTGACTCAGTAAATGCATTGGACGTTAACGGAAATGATCTTACCACCTCACTGCCCTGTACGAACTGCAGTACGGGATTGCCAGACAGGTCAAGATTGCGGAAGTTGAGTGTGACCTTGCCGTAATCGCGTATTTGTTTGGTCCGGAAATCAATTGTATCGCCTTTCAACAACTGCTGGCCCAGTGTATCAGTGGCAAAGTCTTTCTCCATGATCAGGTGATGCTCGGTATTTTCAACCCAGTCGTACAACAGGGAAAGTTTTTTGCGCGTACTATCAAAGCGCCAGGAATGGTTTGTGATAAGAGTATAGCTCGTGTCCCTGGTAAACCGGATTTTGGAAGAATCAAATTCTTTTATTGGTGTCTCGAATACAAAAACAAAACTATCGAGAAGGTCTTGCTGGTTGCCACTTAGGTTGGTGGTATATTTTAACCGCCTGTCAGCACCCCGGCCGCGACTGGTTGCCGTGGTCGTCGTACTGGCGGGCTTTTCGGGTTCTTTAATATTATAGGCATACAGTGTTACCGGCTTTGTAACGCTGTCGACCACAACCGCAGAATCAGCAAATGCAAAAAGCATATTCGTGTTCAGGTAGCGATAGCCACCACCTTCGTCCTGCAAGGCATACACATAAAAAGTATCCCGGGGCAGGTTGCGAAAACGGAAGTTGCCGCTGCTATCGACCCGGGCGATATACCTTGGCTTTTCTTTTATTAAAGCCGAATCGATATTGGTAGGATGAAGCATCACGGTGAGGGTGGAATCGACGCCACCAGTTTCTGCAAGTACCACGTTGCCGCGAAACTCAAGCGAATCAAAATACGATCCGGTTGAAAAAATATAATTGAAGTTCTTTTTTACATTGCCTTCATTCACATCCTTTATCGAGTTACCAAAATTGATGGAATACGTCGTATTAGGCTGTAAAGTATCACGGAGTCTGACCGTTACCGTTCTTAGTTTGCGATTTACAGTCGGCATATTAGCCGGTATGGGCGAAACAATCATTTCCCGTGAATAGTTTTCAACATCTACATATTCATTAAAATTGAAAACAATGGTTCTGCCGCTGAAATTAAGCGTGGAATCGGCCGGGTCCACTTCCACCAGCACCGGCGGCAAACTATCCCTCGGCCCACCTTCAGGCGGAATGATCGTGGCGCAACCGGTCTGCATTACCGCCTGCTGAACTAAAAAAAGTACGATGAGAAGAAAGAGAATCAGTTTTTTCATCTTGAACGGCCGGCCCTAAATTTTTGCAAACATAGCCTGTTTATGCTATTTGAATCGTTTGTATACTGCTAAATAAAACTTCAATTTTTCCCTGGCAGCTATAAGAAACCGTTAAATTAATCCTGGGGCTCTTCTTCTTCGATCTCGTGCAGGGCAACATGCAGTTTGTTGTCTTTTACAAACTTGCACCAATGGCAATCATCTTTGCCGCAGCCGGTATAGAAATCATGGGCCTGGATCTTTTCCCATGTGCTGGTGATCTGCTCGGTGACGGTGGTTATATCAGCCGGGGTGATGACCACTTTTTCCTTCCGGTAGTTTTTCTTTTTGTCAGGTTCAACAAAATCAAATTCGGTGCTCACAACTTTCCAGTCTTTGGACGGGTAGTTGTCGACTAATATTTTATAAAAAACTGCCTGCCGCCAGTAATCACCGCCATTGGGTTCTTTATCGTGCGGGGATTTTAGTTTCGGTAATGCCTTTTCAGGATCACCGGTTTTGTAGTCTACTACCACAACCTCCTTACCATCAAATTCCAGCTTATCGAGTTTACCTTTTAGAGGTACACCCCTGACCACTACATTACGAATATTGCGTTCAATTGCGACGATCTTGTTGAAGCTGTGGATATAGGTTTCATAGTAGTTGCGTAGGATATCATGACCATATTCTAACCTTCTTTCAAATTGTTCTTTGGTAAAACTTTCACGGTGACGATGCATATACCATTCAAAGTCGGAAATAAACTCTTCACAGGAAGGGAACTGGCCGGTATTGCTGTCTTGCATTTTTCGAAACAACTGTTCTAGTGCGTAGTGCACCGAGGATCCAAACTCCGTCGCTTCATTTTTGGGTGAGGGGATACGTACCAGGTTCCTGAAATAAAACTCCAGCGGGCATTTCAGGTAATTGTTGAGCGCTGTTACGTTCATCGAAAATTTTTCCAGCAGGCGACCGATATATTCCTTTTCCAATTTAGCAAGCTCGGGAGCAACCTGCCTGAATTGAAGGGTTGAAAAATAGGTTACTTCGTCTTCCGTGACCTGGTCCTGTTGTGTTATCAGCTCGGGATGCTGGTCCTGGATCTCAGCAATAAACATGGAGGGTTCCAGTTCCTTGCCATCTGGTTTGAATTTGCTGTAAGATATAAACAGGTGCTGCTCAGCGCGGGTTAGTGCTACATAAAACAAACGCCGCAATTCCTCTTCATCCTTATGTTGCGTTTGCGAACTGAATATGGTATCGGGCAAGCGGTAACCGCCAGCCGGCTTTCTTTTCTTTTCCCAGGAACTGGCATTGCAACCCGCGAAAAAAACGTATTCAAATTCCAGGCCCTTTGAACCATGTGCAGTCATCAGGTTGATGCCTTTATCGCTGCCGCTTACCTGCTGCAGGGGCAGCGCCAGTTCTTCCCGCTCCATCAAATCTATAATATTCACCAGCTCCTGTAAACTGAGCTGCGGCTGACGATGTGTTTCCTCCTTTATAAAATCAAACAAGCCGGTCAATACCTGCATCTGCCAGAGCTTATCGTCGCTTTGCATAATGGTGCTGAGAACACCCGCTTCACGGATAATGTTTTCAAAGAGGATCTGCAGAGTGGTATTCGGGACGTCCTTTATCAGTTTTTCTATTATCACGGAAGCTGACCTGAGTCCGTCATGTAATGAGGCGCTGAAAAGATCTTTTGCAGGCGCATTCGCTTTTTCTGTCAGCAGCTGGCGGATCGAGGTCTTGCGATCCTCGAATTTTTTTTCAGATGCCTCAATGCTGAGCTTTGCTACTTCGATGGCAGGTATATTGAACCAGTCGAAATGCAGGATCTCAAAAAGCATTTCATCGCCGCCAAAAGGAGTATCGTGCTCAGCTGCCAGGTAACGAAGCACCAGGATGATCTTTTGGGCCAGCGGTATTTCCAGGATGTTCATTTTACGCCGGCTGTACACCGGGATCTTGAGCAACTGGCAATAACGTGTCAGCTCCTCGCCGTATTTGTTCTCTTTATAAATAACGCCAATGCGACCCGGCTCAATCCCTTTTTGCAGAAGATCCTGCAGTTGCAGGGTGATGCCAATCATTTCCTGGTGCTGGTTCTCATACTCCCTGATGATGGGAGGATTTTTAAATTCACTCAAACGCTGGTTGGACGAAAGCAGGTCTTTGCTGAGATCGGCCCACTGTTTTATAAGTCTTTCATTATTTCTGTTGATCAGTGACTTCGCGATATCGAGTATGGGTTGGGTAGAACGATAATTATTTACCAACACTATTTTGTTCAGGGAATCTTTGTAGCTATCCGCGAAGCTGAGCATATTCTCTACGTTGGCGCCCTGGAAGCGATAAATACTCTGGTCGTCGTCGCCAACCACAAATACATTTGGCTGGTCCCAATAACTGATCAGCAATTCCACGATACGGTTTTGCGTACCACTTGTATCCTGGTATTCATCAACAAGAATATATTGGTATTTCTCCTGGTAATCCGCCAGCAGGTTTTTATTTTCTTCGAAAGCTTTGATCACCCAATTGATCATGTCGTCGAAATCGTAGCGGTTTCGTTTACGCATGAGCTCCTGGAAACGGTCAAATTCATTTACCGCAGCGCGGAGCTTCTCCATTTTTTCTTTCTCATCCTCGATCTTATCTTTTTTAAGATCACCAGCCTTGAACTCTCTGAATTTTCTTTTGTAAACAAATTCGTCGCGGGTAGGGAGTGAAGCGAGGTATTCGTCTATTTTACGATTGATGAATGCAGGTGTCCAGCCTTCCTTTTTCATCGTGCTGAACAGGTTCTGCAGGTTTTTGATCTCGTAATACACATCTCCGCGGTAGCGCTTGAGTGGATTTGTTTTGGAAAATGAGTCAATGAGTTCTTTATATAACTCGATATTCTCCAGTTCGGAAATGGGATCGAGCGATATTTTTTCGAACAACGCAAGATTTTCCTGGATCACATCATTGCAGAAAGCGTGGAAAGTATAAATATTGACCTTATAGGCATCCGGCCCGATAAACTGGAGTAGTCTTTTGCGCATGGCCACTACGCCCGCATCGGTATACGTGAGGCAAAGGATATTTTCGGGTAATGTGTCGGTATCAAGCAATATTTTCCCGATCCGGCTGGCCAGTATCTGGGTCTTCCCGGTACCCGGACCCGCAATCACCATCACCGGACCGTCGATGGTATTGACAGCCCGCTGTTGTTCCTTATTCAGGCGCGCAAACTCCTCCTCGAATTTCTTTTCTAACCTTTCTTTATTAGATGACATGTGACAATGAGCTATTTAGATAGTAGTCAGAATATCCCAACCTGACAAACTTACAACCTATTCGTGCATGTAGCCAGACGAAAGTTGCAAAAAATCTGGTGCCCGGGCAACCTTGCACGGCCTGTTTAAAGTCTATATATTTGTTAGCCAATAAACCTTTGATCCAGCCGAAAATCTTCGTGATAATCATTTTGCTGCTATGAAAATTTTTTACCCGATTTTGCCTTTCTGCCTGCTGCTGTCGCTGCAGTATGGCATTGGTGAAAATACCCCAACAGACGATACCCCCGCAGCCATCGCACCTTTGATCATCCAATTCGATAATGTAGCAGGTAACGAAGACCTGAAGCTCGACAGTATAAGTTATACAAACGCATCAGGGGAATCCTTTACCGTTTCTCAACTGCAATATTTTATTAGCAATATCAGGCTGGGCCGTAGCGATGGTTCGGAATATATCGTACCACAGGACAGCAGCTATTTCCTCGTGCAGGAGAATTTACCTGCTACGCAACAAATCAGTTTGAATGTGCCTGAAGGAGACTATTATCGCATCAGTTTTATTTTGGGTGTAGACAGTGTTCGAAACACGGTCCATATCAACAAGCGCACCGGTGTACTGGATCCGGCGAGCTCAATGGACAATGGAATGTACTGGGGCTGGAATAGCGGCTATATTTTCTTTAAAATGGAGGGTGAGTCCGGGGCAGCGCCGGAAGATCCGAGTGGACGTCAGAAATTTCGTTATCATATTGGCGGTTTCGGCGGCTATTCTGCCCCTACTATTAATAATATCAAAACAATAAACCTGGATCTTAGTAAAGGCGTAGCCCAGGCAAGACCGGGCAGGCAATCGGCGATCCATCTCAGGGCTGATATCCTGAAAACTTTTAGCGGGGAATCAAACATCAGCATTGCCGGGCATCCTAGTGTTATGTTTAGCGAGTTCAGTGTGAATGTCGCCAATAACTGCAGCAAAATGTTCACTCATTACCGTACTCAAAACTAAATCATGAACAGGCGATACTATATTATTTCACTCGGGCTGGTATTGTTGCTTTGTTCGGCGGGGAAGATCATGAATAGCTTCGAAGGCTTTAAGAAACCTTCCAATTTTCCGGATACTGTTTACGAATTTTCAAAGAACCCGATAACAAAAGAAGGGTTTGAACTGGGGAGGAAACTTTTCTATGATCCCCGGCTTTCCCGTAATAATACTATTGGATGCGGCACCTGCCATATTCAATCCGCAGCTTTTACACATCACGGTCACGATGTGAGCCATGGTATCGATGATCGTTTGGGAAAACGCAATTCGCCACCCATCATGAACCTGGCCTGGTCCACTTCATTTTTTTGGGATGGCGGGGTTTTTCATCTCGACTTGCAACCCATGGTGCCTATCACAGAACATTCTGAAATGGATGAAAAGATGTCGCGTGTGATTGAGAAACTCAAGGCACATCCTGACTATCCCGGCCTGTTTGAAAAGGCTTTCGGGAGCACGGAGATCAATGCGGCCAAAATGATGAGGGCTCTTTCGCAGTTCATGCTGATGTGTGTTAGCAGCAACAGTAAATATGATAAGGTGATGCGTAAGGAAGGAGAAAAGTTTACGAAAGAAGAACAACAGGGTTATACTTTATTCAAACAAAAGTGCAGCGGTTGCCATGCCGAGCCATTATTCACCGATCATTCTTTTCGTAACAATGGTTTAATGGCAAGCAGGAAAGATGACCGTGGACGTTTCAGTATCACACTTGACTCCGCAGATGCTTATCGATTTAAAGTTCCTTCACTTCGCAACCTCGACTTTACGGCTCCTTACATGCACGACGGGCGGTTTTATGGTCTAGATTATGTGCTCGATCATTACCGGTATAAAGTGCAGGACGGTCCCACGCTCGATCCTCTGCTGAAGACAAACGGGAAGCCGGGTATCGCCCTTAACGACCAGGAAAAAGCTTTTTTAATCGCGTTTCTAAAAACACTCAACGATACTACCTTTATAAAGAATCCCCTCCTGTCGGAGCAGGAAAATTTATTGATATATGATTAAAACCACGAAATGGCTGCCCTTTATATTCATTATTGCAGCCTGCAACAATAACAAGAGTGCCGACAATAGTAAATCAGATAATCACGCTGATCATCAAATGGTGACAGCTCATGATTATTGCGATAGTGTAAACAAAGGCCTGATAGCAGAGGATACATTAAAGGGTAGCCCTCATCGCAGTGCCATGAATACGATCAATAATAATCATGTGCATATAGAATACAATTCCCCGGGCGTAAAAGGCAGAACGATATGGGGCGGACTGGTGGCTTATGATAAGGTATGGGTTACCGGTGCACATAGCGCTACCAGTGTTCAGTTCAGTAAAGATGTCGAGATCAACGGCACAAAGATCCCCGCGGGCAAGTATGCATTCTTCACGATCCCCGGCAAAGAAAAATGGACACTTGTCCTGAATAAAAACTACGAACAGCACCTCACCGACGATTACAACGAAGCAGAAGACCTGGTGAGGGTGGATGTTGTGCCCACACAACATGATATGGTACAGCGATTGACTTACCATGTCAATAAAATCGACGATACAAAAGCTGAGATCGTGGTGAATTGGGAAAAACTCCAGGTGGCTCTGCCCTTTGCTTCATTATAAAATGTTATCCCTTACTTCTACGTAGCCTCCGTGTCCAAAACAATCGGATAATCGGACAGTTTGCACTCAACAAAGATCACACCCTGCTTTAAAAAAATTAGCCGGAAAGGAGAAAGCCGGTATTATAAAACTCACCGCCTTCCCGCCTTCCCGGCTCTTTGGTCCTGAACTCGAAATTTATTTTATCCCTGCCCGCTTATTCATCTCCTCCCTTGTCATCACCATCATCCTTCCCACTGCTTTTCCATTGCGGTAAGTGATCACCTTCAAAGCCGCCGCATCTTTAGGAACCTCGAGCGGGGATGAGTACTTTGGATAGAAATTATCAGGAAAAGAATTATCGAAGCTATAGTGAATGTCGAGCCCTTCTATTTCCGTACTCATTTCAATCACAACCTGTGAGCTTCCTTTTTTTGTTACTTTAAAGATCGGCTCGTACATGCTCGGCGCATATTTCGTCTGGGCGATATCAAAACGTTCAAAATGCTTCTCTACCCTCGGTACAAACTGGTTCCAGTCCCTTTTTTCCTTTGGTGACCACAAGACTTCTGCCACCGCCAATCCCCTGGGCCAGGTCATGTATTGCGCATGACGCATGTTATATACCTGCTCTGTCCACAAATTGGCCTGACCGCCTTTAATGAGCGAGGGTTTTACGCCATCCGGTACAGGCTCAAACTGGTAAGTTTTATTTAATCGCAATGTGGCATAAACAGGTGGTTCAAGGATAGCATCACCCTGCATATAATCAATATAAACAAAGTCGGTAGGCGTCATCACTACTTCATGACCCATCTTCGCAGCTTCGATCCCGCCTTTCATGCCACGCCAGCTCATCACTGCTGCGCCGGGTGCCAGGCCGCCCTGTAATATTTCATCCCAGCCGATCATTTTCTTTCCCTTGGAAGAGATGATCTTTCCCATTCTTTTTACAAAATAGCTTTGCACCTCATCCATGGTTTTTAAATTTTCCTTTTTCATTAATGCTTTGATCGCTGCACTTTTTTGCCAATAGTTCCTGGCTGTTTCGTCACCGCCCATATGTATATACTCAAAAGGAAAAAGCTGGGATACTTCCGTAAACACCTTATCCATGAACTCATACACTTTTTCGTTGGCGGGACAAAGGGTGTTGTCAACCAGCGCGATGGGAGGGTGACCCTGCGACCAGTCCATAAAGGGTTCGCCTGAGTTTACCGCATAGGTACCCGGTGTACAGCTCAGTTCCGGATAGGCTGCAACCGCGGCAAGGCTGTGACCTGGAACGTCGATCTCAGGAAGTATGTCAACAAAACGTTCAGCTGCATATTTTACAACTTCCTTTATGTCTTCCTGGGTGTAGAACCCGCCGTAGGTGCGGGGTTCATTGGGCAGGGGTTTTGAAAAACGGTTGAAGGTCCCTGTTTTCTCAACACGCCATGCGCCTACCGAAGTAAGTTTTGGCAGGCTTTTTATTTCAATACGCCAGCCCTGGTCATCGGTGAGGTGCCAGTGCAGCACATTGAACTTATATTTTACCATGTCATCGATGAATTGCTTCACCTGTTCTTTGGTAAAGAAATGACGTGACACATCCAGCATCAAACCCCTCCAACCAAAGCGGGGATGATCGCTGATCTTAACGGCAGGGATTTCCCATTTCGCAATATCGGCTTTTGATTTGCTTTCAATTTCTTTTGGCAGCAGTTGCAAAAGAGTTTGAATGCCGTAGAATACGCCGGCAGGCTCCGCGGCTTCCAGCACCACATTCGTGGATGTTACATTGAGCTGGTAGCCTTCAGCCGGGATTGATTTATTAGTTACAAGCAACAGGCTGATCCCACCCGGCTGTGCGCTGGTAGTTTCACTAACTGTCACTTTCTTATCCGTAGCCATCCCGATCCGTTCGGCCAGGCCGTTGGCCAGTCTTTTCAGTTCGGCGTTAGTTCCCGCATGGATGGTCAGCTGATCGGGTAGTTCAAAGCTGCCATTTTGTTTTTCGAGTGAAACTGGTTGCGGGATCAGGGCAATCCCGGGACTGGATTGCGAAAAGGCGGACAAGTTGATACAGATCAAAAAGGCGAGGCATATACTTTTCATGCGGTATTGTTTTGAAATGGGCTCTAAGATAACTATTTGAGTGTTTCTAAGACGAGCAAACCCAATTGATCTGTTGCAAACGAGAAAATTATAAGGCAAAAACGTGGTTTTACCAAAAGGGGGTTTGATTTTATAAGTGCCTTATATATATTTGACCTCCTGAGAAAACAAATTTTAATCGAACCAAACTAACTAAAATGAAAAAATTACTCATGGTCCTTGTGGCTGGCTTTATTTCGCTGGCTGCTATTTCACAAACCAATGATATCATGCAAAAGCATGCAGGCGAAAAGCTCGAGGTGAAGGTGATCAAAGTGGGCGAAACTACCATCACTTTTAAGTATCCCGGCGAGGATGCTGAGCAAACGATTGGTAAATATGCAATTGCATCCATTACTTATGGCGGCAGCGGCAGGAAGGAAGCGATTTCTGAGAAGATCGTTGTAATGGGCAAAGGCGATTGGGAGAGTGTTCAGATCCTGACCGATAAGTCACAGGTGCTTGGTCTGAAGGAAGGTGAATCTGTAAGGGGTAAAACTTCTGGCTTATTGAGCTATAACACAGCAGGTTCTGCTGATAAGAAGGCAACCCGTAAAATCAAGGAAGCCGCAGCGGAAATGGGCGCCCCTTTTGTTTTGATGACTTCTGATAAAAGCGATGGCTTCGGTGTTAAGCAATCTATCAAAAATGGTGTTACTTATTCTTATAAATAATAACTATTTCCATTTATAAAAAGAAGGGCAGGCTTTGAATAAGCTTGCCCTTCTTTTATAAATTATACCGCTAAGACCCGACTTTTGACTCCCGACCCGATAGCTATCGGGTCCCGACTCCCGACTATCGTCTCCCGACTGCTCAACCTGGCATTCTTGAAATATATTTTTCGATCTGTTTGATCTGGTCAACGATCTGCGGGGTGGTGGGTTTTAAAGCTTTTGTTTTACGGAAAAAATCCTTGGCTGCGCGGAATTCGCGTTTGTTCATCATAAGACTGCACATCTGCAGGTAGGCCGCAGCTTCGTTTTCCTTATCGGGTAATCCTTTGCGGATAGCGGAGCGAATATAACTTTCGGCTTGTTTCAGGTCGTTTTTTTGCATCGCCAGCATTCCCATTTGCAACAGGCTGGCACCCTCGGCTTCTTTCATGGGCATACCAAGATCGAGACCTTTCTTCATCATCTTTTCGGCGCCATCGAAATCCTGTTTCATCATGGCGATATTGCCTTTTAATGTGAAATAGACAGAACGGATGGGCTTATAAAGCAGGTTAGGGAACTGTATCGAGTTCAGCACTTTTTCGGCACCTTCCATATCCCCGCTTTCCATATGCGACTGTATCAACCTGAGCGGGCCGAAGAAAAAATGGCCCAGGATCAATATCAGGCCGATAAAGTATAGCGGGAAAGCAGGCCAGAATCCTGCGGAATAGTTCACATACCCGCCCAGTGCGGCCAGGGCCAGGCCGATCCAGAGGCGGTATCTTATCAATAGGTTATAAAACTTCATGTATGGTTCTTTGAGGCGGCAAAGGTAAGTAGTTTAGTCGTTAGTCTTTAGTCTGTAGTCTGGAGTCCATCCCGTGTAAAATTGCGAACTCCTGACTCCCGACTCCCGACTATCGACTCCCGACTGCTGACTACTCCCTGGCATCATTAATCTCTACCCAATACCCATCGGGGTCCCTGAACCAGATCTGTTTCACCCCATCTACCCGGTTGGTAACACTATGTTTTTCACCGGCCCAGTTTTCATATTCGATTTTATGCTTATCCAGGACTTTTGTAAACGCATCCACCGAAGCTACGGAGAAGCAGAGATGGGTGTTTTTATTATGGGTGGTCGGCTTGTCAGCGCCGCTGATCACATGCAGGTGACTTTGGGGGCCTACACTAAACCAGGTATGCTTGCCATCGCGGAAAGGCTCGGGAATGGTATCAAGCCCCACTATATCGCGGTAAAACCGGGTGCTGGTCTGCAGGTCAACAACATAAATGGCGATATGGTTGAGGCGGGGTTTTTGCGCAGCGGCCATAAAAACAGATGTGAAAACGATGAGTAAAAAGAGTACTTTTTTCATCAAACAAATATAGCAATCAAAAAAAGGAAAGCTCTGGTTGATATATAATACCGGCGACAGGAGTTTGTTTTCATGTCGGCCGTTTCTTTACGCTTACGGTGAAATACACGCTACTTATAGATAAGTTTCACTGGCACTGTTCTTTGATCGATTTTGGCAGTGCCATAGCCAATATAAAGGTTATTTCCAATGGTTTCCAGGCTTCCGTTACTGCGGAAACCAGAAAGGGAACTGTTGTTGCCGGCCGCACGTTGCAACTCCGTTATCTTCCCCTGTTCGCTGATCCGGAAACTGATCTTATGGCTGACTATTTTGGTCACATCCGTTTCATACACGCCATCTCCATCCATATCTGCATCCGCAGCAATAGAACTGGCTGTCTTATTGGAGCGGGAGGAATTATGATCCTGTGCTTTTTCCTGCGCTCCGCTTCCGGTATCCCCCGGCTGTTCAGAAATGCTGGCTGACTTATTAGAACGTGAAGAATTATGATCCTGTGCTTTTTGCTGTGATGTGTTTATGGTATCCAGGGGCTGTGCAACTAAGTTGGTAGATCTGTTGGAGCGGGTAGAATTATGATTTTGTGCCCTTATTTGAGAAGCACCAGGATCGTTGCTACCGGCAGCAGACAACCCCCTGATCGGTTCTCCAAATGTCTGTCCCTGTGTCTGGCGGATGCGCAGCGTATCACCCTGGCTCATCCGAAGGGCATAAGCCGCCGCATCGTCGGGGCAGGTGAACTCCAGTTCCTCTGTACTGCCATCCGGATGGGTGATGCGATGAGTGACAGGTCCGCAGGAAGATGTCGCATTGTAAGTTTCCGGCAATCTCGGACCGGCTGTAGCTGGTTTGTACTGGCGCCTGGCTGCTGACCTGCCCGTGCCACCAAAATTTTTAATAATTCCGATGCCAGTGGTGATCATTTGCAGGTTTCTGTTTTGCGTGAGTGGCGTTGGAATGCCGCCGTTCACATCGAGTATCCGGATGCTATTGCGCGACTGGAGATAATCGGCGTTGATAAATAGCCCAGTATTTTTTCCGAGAGGATAGGCGATCTGAAAGCTGCCGCTGAAACCGGGAAAAAGTTTTTGCTCCGCGGCCATGAACCCATACAACTCCTGTATATCGGGACCTTGTTGCTGTGCGATGCTTACAGCGCCCGGATCATTGAAGAACAAGCCACCCTGTAAAGACGCACTCACGATCACACGGTTGCCAAACCGGAATGAGGGTCCGGCCAGCAGATAGCTGTTGAACGGACTGACTTTACGCACCTGAAGATTATCGGTGCGCAGTTTTCTTTGATCGATAAAACTGTTCAGGTCTTTCTTATCGATACTGCCCGGAATGATACCCATGCTAAGACCCAGGCCCAGTTGATCGAAGTAATAGCTGGTAATAATTTTGGTGGCCATACTGTTTCCCCTGAACAAATTGGATTCCCCGCTTTTGGCAGAAAAGGAGGCACCGGCGTTTATACTCACCGACCAGGGATCGAAAGCTGTAACTCCTAAGCGGGTATGATTGCTGCGTGAAGCGTTTTGATTAAAGGCGCGGGTTTGCTGCGCGTGAGCCGGCAGCAAAAAAAGGCATAGCGTTCCCACAAGTGCAGTTTGACAGATGATAGCTTTCATAATATCTGGATTTAAGGCCCCGATTTTTATACGATAAGGCCTGTAAATATGGTAAAAATATTTAATTGATACAAGGGAAGACGGCAAAGGCCTGGCATTGATTATTATTAAATTAAGCGGCAGCTAAACGGTAAAGCGCTGACAGGGAGTACTTTTCCTTTTTGTGGTGATTGCTTGCGGGGCATATGCCTGAAGCGGCATTGTTCCTGCGGGGCCTTAAAGAAGAGATTAATCCAAAATATTATTCCGGATTCCCGGTCCGTGAAAGCCCGGTGTAAGTTGTAAATCGTTATTTTTGCGGCCCTTTTACTGGCAGTGAAGCCAGGCAGGATATGGTCCTGTAGTTCTCCCGATGGCTATCGGGAGGATAGAATTGAAGTTCTTATTGGTCCCGTAGTTCAATGGATAGAATAGAAGTTTCCTAAACTTTTGATACAGGTTCGATTCCTGTCGGGACTACAAATCTGAAAAGTCAATACCCTCCAAATTGTTCAAAGTGCCCTGCAAATCTGAAGTTTGCGGGGCATTGTGTTTTCAAGCAATGTCAAATCAAACCAAATCCCCGCCCGAATAACGATCGCGTTTCGGGCGGGCAGTTCAGCAGCAATTCATAATTTGAATGCGGTTTCAACGAGGCTATGGATGGTAATTTTATAGCTAAGCTCTATTCGCCGCATATTTTGCGGAGAATAACGCCCCTAATCTCCGCATTTCCCGGTCGATTCAATTTATAGTAAATGAAAATGCATTTTCCTTAACTATGGAAATTCATAGTAAACTTTAAGCACTTTTA
This sequence comes from Bacteroidota bacterium, assembly GCA_023424015.1. Lineage (GTDB taxonomy): Bacteria > Bacteroidota > Bacteroidia > Chitinophagales > Chitinophagaceae > Terrimonas_B. The sequence continues at coordinate 52,107 of JAFAEM010000004.1, forward strand.
GTTTACATCCTGGTTGAAATGTAAACTAAACCGGAAAATAGTGGACATCAGGCCAAATAAATTACATATTTATCTGATTATCAAATATATGTAATATTTTCATCGGCCTGGCTAATTTTATATTTAATTTTATCATCCTAAACTTAAATAAAAGAATCTATATTTAAGGATGGATATCAACCAGTTTAAAGCCGGAAATAGTGTAAGCCAGGCAACGGGATATAAGAGTTTTATTCCTGAAGAGGTAAATCACGTATTTATTTGGACAGATCCTGCCATTAATACCTTGTTGGAGCAAGCCAATCTTCAATTAGGCGCTTTAAATAGCTTTTCCCGTTTTGTCCCGGACACGAATTTATTTATACGGATGCACGTAATAAAGGAAGCAACCGTGAGCAGCCGCATTGAAGGTACCCAAACCAATATCGAAGATGCACTCATCCAGCAGTCCGATGTTGATCCGGAAAAGAGAAATGACTGGAAGGAAGTGAACAACTATATTGAGGCAATGAACCATGGCATTGCCCGCTTAGATTCTTTGCCACTTTCATCCAGGCTTCTTAAAGAATGCCATCGAATTTTATTAAGCAATGCCCGGGGTGAACATAAATTGCCGGGTGAGTTTCGGTCTTCTCAAAACTGGATAGGAGGCTCAACGCTTAATGATGCCGTATTTGTACCTCCGGTGCACACGGAAATAAACCGTCTTATGGGAGACCTGGAAAATTTCCTGCATAATGAGGAAATAAAAGTCCCACACCTTATTAAAATTGCAATTGCGCACTACCAGTTCGAAACCATCCACCCTTTTTTAGATGGTAACGGTCGTATCGGCAGGCTGATGATTACACTCTATTTGATGGAAAATAAACTAATTGAGAAGCCGGTTTTATACCTCTCAGATTTTTTTGAGAAACACCGGAATCTTTACTATGATAACCTAAGCGGTGTAAGATCCAAAAATGATCTTACTCAATGGCTAAAGTTTTTCCTGGTGGGTGTTGCTGAAACTTGTGAGACAGCAGTAAAATCTCTTCAAAATATTATTGAATTGAAGCACGATTGCGAAGGCAAGCGTATTATCCATCTGGGTAAAAAAGTGCCGAAAGCAAAGCAGTTTCTTGATTATTTATTTACGCAACCCATAGTGACTGCTCAAGATGTATCTAGTCAGTTAAAACTATCCCTGGTTTCTTCCTATAAGCTGATTGATGATTTTACGAAAGCAGGGATTTTGCAAGAAACAACCGGTTTTAAAAGAAATAGACTTTTTGTGTTTCGGGAGTATCTTGATATTTTTCAGTAGTATTTATTTCTACTAAATGCCAGGCGACAAATAAAATGATTAGTATTATGATAAGTAAAGCAGAATTTACCAGTAAGGTCAAATCGCTGCCAAAAACAATTTTGAGTAAAACCGGCGATGCAAGCTATACCAATTTTAGTTTGCAAGACAGTGTCTTGGCATTCGATAGGGTCAACACCGGTGAGCATTGGGAATTAAATATTGACGAGCTGTATGACATCTACAGGGCGAATAGTTTTATAAATACCACAGTCATTAAGAATGCCACAGGAGGCCGAGTAAATTCACCATCTGTTGCAGTATTGATGGCAATTGGTTGTATAGACAAAAAAGGAAATAGAATTGATTGACTAGATTTATGAGTTAATTAATCGCCACAATTGACCTCGGTTTTGGTGAATATATTTCGTTATTTTTGAGTCGTCACCACATTGAAGCTCCTTGAAACCCTTTGCAGGCCCCAATTCGGGCGGGATTGAAAGATTACAATTTTTAAGCCTTTCACCCTCAACTTTCCATCAAAAAAATTAGTCGCCCTGTCGAGACTACAACCACTTTTTTAATATAATGCTATTTTTCGATAACGTTTACCTCGGCAAAGCTTATACAGTGGGACCTTCAAATAATAACGGATCAACCGATTTACGGAATAAAATGTAACGAAGGCCGATTTCTATCGTAGAAAATACCTGCACTGCATACAGTTGAAAGCCGGTAAGTTCCTATCGCCAATCAAAGTAAACGTAAAATTGCCTGTTTATCCTTTTCCCTGTTCCTAACGTTTATATCACATAAAGCGTAGTATATTTCGTTTTGGCAATATCATCTGTTTTTTGTACAAGCTAATTAGTCAAAAGCGAACTATAGTTTGCTTTTTCTTGGCATTGGTCAAAATTTTACCTATTTTACACCCAAAAGCGAAGTATAGTGCATAATGTGTCTTTAAATATTGGTGAGACCATCCGAAAAAGAAGGGAACTGCTTGGACTGCTGCAACCCCAATTGGCCTCAATCTCCGGAGTAAGCACCCGCACCATTCAATTGGTTGAAATGGGAAAGGGTAACCCTTCCCTGGATACATTAAAAAAAATTGCCGATCCCCTCGGTCTTCAAATAAACCTGTCACTCAAAGACACGGGCATTTCGGATCAGGGACAACAATAAAATCGAATGGAAGCTTCACAAGACAGATCTGCCCAGGTGTTTTATAATCATATGCCGGCCGGAATTCTAACAAAAACCGGAAACAGATACCGTTTTGTATATGATGAGACCTATCTCAATACAAGGGGCAGGCGGCCCGTAAGTATTACACTGCCACTTCGAAAGGAAGTTTATGAAAGCGAAATGCTGTTCCCGGTGTTTGTGAATATGCTGAGTGAAGGCGCCAATAAGCGTATTCAGTGCCGGTTGCTCAGGATTGATGAGAATGATTATTTCAGCCTGCTGCTGGCAACTGCAACGGATGACAGTATTGGACCCATTACCGTAAAAGAAATCAATGAGCCTTCCTGAAATCAGATATTGCCCCTCTACATTGCTACCTGGATTTACAACCTATAGTCCTGCTGCGCAACTGGCTTTATTTGGAAGCCGGTCGAGAAAGGTTAGTCATATTCTTCCTTTCGGACCTCCCGGTAAGAATGCAGAACTAACCCGTGAATACAATGAAAAGAGGAAAACGATCAGCATCAGCGGTGTGCAGGAAAAATACAGCCTGCTGCAGGAGAGGAATAGTATCAAACTGACGTCAGAAAAAGGAACACATATTCTAAAGCCTGTTCCTGCTGAAAGATTGGAAAGGATAGAAGAAATGCCGGCTAACGAACATGTCACCATGCAGATCGCCCGGCAACTATTTGATATTAAAACCGCCGCCTGTGGTATGATCTTCTTTGATGATGGTTCTCCAGCTTACATTACAAAACGGTTCGATTATAAGCCCGATGGAACAAAATATCAAATAGAGGATTTTGCTACCTTACTGGGAAAAAGCCCTGAAAGAGAAGGCGACGATTTTAAATACAATGCTTCCTATGCAGATATTGCCGGTTTAATCAGGAGATATGTCCCTGCCGCTACGGTAGAACTGATCAATTTCTTTCGGATCGTTTTATTCAATTATCTTTTTGCCAACGGCGACGCACACCTGAAAAATTTCGCATTGATGGAAAGTGAGCAGGGTGATTATTTACTGGCGCCTGCCTATGACTTGTTATGTACGGCTTTGCACATTGATGATGCTAACCTGGCATTGCACCATGGTTTGTATGAAGGGGATATGGACGAGCTTTCTTACCTTAAACATGGAATCTATACCGGGCAATCGTTTATGGCATTTGCGGACAAGATAGGTGTGCAGGCTGCTATTGCAGAAAAAATCATTGATGAATCGATGAAAGCTGTTCTTCCTGCAATGGACATGTTAGATAGAAGTTTTTTGAGTAAAGAAGCAAAAGAAAAGTATAAAGATATTGTAGGAAACAGGCATAGACGCTTTCAAATGAAATGATTTTGAATTATTGAAATCGGAAATTAATAATTGATGTGGTAATCACATTTTTATGAAATTCTATCTCGGAGTAACCGACATTAATTGGTACACTTATCTATCTCGTCAAAATCGTGACGATGTCAACTTCTGGCAACCCGGAGGAAATCTTGCATTCCGCGTGTTGACCGCGGGCCATCCTTTTCTTTTTAAACTAAAAAGTCCGATCAATGCAATTGCTGGAGTTGGCTTCTTTTCAAGCCATACTTTTTTACCCTTATCAATGGCCTGGGATGTATTTGGAAATGGTAATGGATGTACTTCTTTGGAAGAATTGCAAGGAATGATTTTTCCGTTACGTAAGGATAGGAGCAATCCTAATCCGACAATTGGTTGCATAGTTCTTACCAATCCTATCTTTTTCAGGAAAGAAGACTGGATTGATGTTCCAGAAGATTGGAAGCCCAGCACACAACAGGGAAAATCTTATTCTACGGAAACTGAAATTGGTAGAAGGACCTGGCAAAAAATAGAACTACTTATTCAAAGATATTTACCTGCTGCACCAATTGAAAAGGAAAACCAACTGACCCTGGAGGAACCAGAGTCACAGTATGGCAAATCTGTGCTGGTGAAACTAAGATTAGGCCAGGGAGCTTTTCGGGTTTTGGTTACGGATGCCTATAGCAGGAAATGTGCTATTTCGGGTGAAAGAACCTTGCCGGTACTCGAAGCTGCGCACATTAAACCATATGCAAAATCAGGTCGCCATCTTATCTCAAACTCCCTGCTGTTGCGTTCAGATATTCACAAGCTTTTCGATACGGGATATTTGACAATTACTTCTGACTATAAAGTTGAAGTAAGCAAGAGAATCAAAGAAGAATTTGAGAATGGAAAAGAGTATTACCGGTTTCATGGCGGCGATCTTTACAACCTGCCGAACGATCTTATGAATAAACCTGCAAAGGAATTTATGGATTGGCACAATGAAAATGTATATAAAGGTTAACGGCTCATGAGAAGCAAAGAAATACAGGAAAAAGTAATAGGTGGTATGGTTATCAGATTGACATTTGATGGCGGTTTTCAGAGATCACAAATCTATCGGCCAAATGTGTCTGATGCAAAACGAAAAGAATTCAGAGGCTTTCACACATCCGAATGTCCAAAGACTCTTTTTGTCATTAAGGGACGAAAAGAGATATGAGGACTAGTTAAACTCACACAAAAGCAAAGCCGCATGAACACTTCAGTTCATGCGGCTTTGGCATTTTTTATTTAGGGATAAACAACGAAAATTTTCCATCGGTCAAAGGCCAGTCTTGAAATCCCTGACCGCCAAGTATGATTGTGAAAGTACCGGTGATCACTTCGCCATTCTTTTTTTTCTTAACTTCTTTTATCTCAAATACGCCTTCTCGTGATGGTGGATAGAACCATGAAGGCACCTGAAAAGTTGCTGTAGTGGTTGAATTACCTCCCCAGCCTTCCGGAGTACCAAATAGAAAAGTACCAGGCTTACTTTTATACCCGTCAATATTCAATATCAGGGTTATAGGGGTTGGTACGGCACCATCTACTATATCAATTGCTCTGATGCTTAATAACTTGCCATTCGTAGAACTGCGTTCAACAGTAAATTGCTCGGCATTAACTTGTATGTCTCCCCAATAATATGATAAGCTGTTTACATGCGGGCATTCACCCTCCACGTCTCCATGATCATAGTGGTATTGTAAAGTCGAAATATCGATTTCAATGGTCTCCTGTTGACCAGTTTTAGGATCCGTATGACATATTGTATACTTCTGGTCCAACTGGCCTTTTTTGCACCCAATAAAGAATAGGGTCAATAACAAAAGAAACAAATATGCTCTCATAACATTCAGGTGTATTTAGCATGCTCCTCAGCATGTTTTTAATTACTCGATTATTTTCAATGTAAAGGTTAAACACAGCTGATTTTTTTTATAAATCTCGTTGCGGTTTCTGTTCGGTGCTTTACCTGGTGGTTTGGAGATTTACCGTTGGCATCATGTGTCTACTTTCGTCAGGAACGTTCTTGTTTTGGCCTGGTAAATCTTTTTATAGCCATGGAAATCTCAATTGCATTTAATGCACCAGGGAGGGTCGGGATAGCGGGATTCGCAATAAGTAGTCAAAAGGGAGGTGGATAAGGTCGCGAAGAATTTGATACTAATTTATAGGATTATAAAAAAAAGAAGATACGGGTACCCGTAAATATGTAAAATACCAGTTTGGAATTTATGTTTCTGTTATTTAAAAAGGAGATGACAGGCATAGAAAATTATTTTATAATTCTACAATTTACAGTAGTAAATAGAATTCGCTAACAGATTAAATACTGGAAAATAATGGAAGCTGCGTTTAACCAGCAAATTGCTTTCCAAACGCCCCTGCCCCAAACATCACCGTTGCAGTTGATACCAGATGCTGAGATGATTTGCCTATTGCCATTTTATAAGTGCCGGCAGTAGTACGCCATTTGTATTAGAATCGACTTGGCCTGCAGAAGGGGATCGTCGGTAATGATCATAACGCAAGATTCGCCGGTTGAAGTTTTGTCGGTCGGATCAATAACTCTAACACAGATGCCCGCTAAACAATATATCCGCAAATTTGTAATTACTGAAGGCTATTTGTTAACCAGAAATTTGAAAGGAACATCAATGAAGAGAATTGGTTTTTTATCCTTTGGTCACTGGGCAGATCATCCGGGCTATGCAACCCGCACGGCAGGCGATACTTTGCTGCAGTCAATCGATTTGGCTGTCGCGGCTGAAGAGATCGGTTTGGACGGTGCTTATTTCCGGGTGCACCATTTTGCAGCTCAGTTGGCTTCGCCATTTCCATTATTATCTGCTATTGGTGCCAGGACCCGCAAGATCGAGATCGGAACAGGTGTCATTGATATGAGATACGAGAACCCGTTGTATATGGTGGAGGAGGCCGGCGCGGCGGATTTGATCTCGGGAGGACGGTTGCAGCTGGGAATTAGCAGGGGTTCGCCGGAGCAGGTCATTGAAGGCTGGCGCTACTTTGGATATGAGCCTACAGAAGGAGAAACCGATGCAGATATGGGTCGGAGGAAAGCGTTGGAATTCCTCGATAAACTAAAAGGAATTGGATTTGCACAGCCCAATCCATACCCAATGTTTCCAAACCCGCCAGGATTGCTACGCCTGGAGCCTCATTCAAAAGGTTTACTTGATCGTATCTGGTGGGGTGCCGCTTCAAATGCCACCGCTGTCTGGGCCGCCGAAAACGGGATGAACCTCCAGAGTTCTACGCTCAAGTTTGATGAAAGCGGGAAACCTTTTCACATTCAGCAGGCAGAGCAAATACGGTTGTACAGGGAGGCATGGAAAAAAGCGGGACATGAACGTGAACCAAGGGTATCTGTAAGCCGGTCAATCTTTGCATTGGTAACAGACCAGGACCGCCGCTTCTTCGGTCAGGAGGCTAACCGTGTCGACAAAATTGGAATGATCGAACCAGGCCGAAATGCCATTTTCGGCAGAAGTTATGCTGCCGAACCGGATCAGCTAATCAAAGAGTTGGCCGAAGATGAAGCGATTCAGGAAGCTGACACGCTCCTTTTGACCATACCAAATACACTGGGTGTTGATTACAATGTTCATGTGCTTTCTTCGATATTAAAATATGTTGCACCCGGCTTAGGGTGGCGCTAGTAGGACATGGTTCCGGGTAGGTATCGGGTTATCGAAAGCTTTCGATAGCTCGATAGTTAAAACTGGACCGGGACTTTTTTCTTAGACTATTAGCAGTTTTTAACTTGTAAGACAAGTATGATTTATACATAAAATCTATACAATGTCTGCATTTTTGAAGAAGGTTGCGGGATATGAAAGCGACGAGCATTTCGAAAAGTATATTATCAATCTTTTCAACAAAGAATAGTATTACTAAAAGACATGGGGAATATCGAAAAGATTCGAAAATTCGTATTCGATGGTTGATTCAGGTTATCCTCATTGGGTTTCAATTTTGCCATGCGCCTGCTTTTTCTTCCCGGGTTCTTCAATAGCGATGACATGGTCTTCTGTAAGAGCAAGATCGATCCTTCACTAATATATCATACTACCCAATCGGGTATAATTACACGAATTTAGTCGTTTATGTACCCGTTTGGGTATAATCATCAAATTTTATTGAATTTTATACCCGATAAGGTATATATTAAAAAATAAATTGTAATTTTATACCTTAAAGGGTATAATATGGCAGGCAATTATGTCGGGAATTTTGTAAAAGACAACCGGAGTCGGCAAAAATTAACACAGGAACAACTGGCCGACAAGGCAGGCGTGGGTCTTCGCTTTGTCAGGGAACTTGAGCAGGGCAAAAGCACTTTAAGAACTGATAAAGTCAACCAGGTCCTGGCTCTGTTTGGTTATTCGTTAGTGCCGGGCAGGGAATTGAATCCCTACGATATTTTAGAGAACCATTCCGCCACCCATGTTCGCATCTATTTAAAAAACAGATCAGTACTGGAAGGATTTATCATAGGACCTGTTCGCGTAGGAATGGAAATAAAGGGATGGAGATTTGTCAACAGCAACAACGCCATAGCATACCAGGCAAACAAGAACCCAGACCTGGAACTGGTCGTTGAACACCATCAGATCGATAGAATAGAAAATATCACATGAGAAGGGCAGGAAAAGTATATTATAAAGACAAACTGGCCGGCATAGTCTGGCAGGACGAGAACGGTTATAACTTCCTGTATGATCCCGGTTATCTCAGTCAAAGTAACGCTGCACCCATCAGTTTAACGATGCCTTTGACGGAGAAGCAGTACCACAGCAATACGATGCTTCCATTTTTTGATGGGCTTATCCCTGAGGGCTGGCTGCTGAACCTTACGCTGCAGAACTGGAAACTGGACAACCGCGATCGAATGGGTTTACTGCTGGTCGCCTGCAAAGATTGTATCGGTGCAGTAAGTGTTGTAGCCATAGAAGAAAAAGAAAGCGAATGAACGAAAAGCGATGTTTATACTGTTATCAGCCACTCGGTACTGCTGAAGGGGACTTTCACGAAAAGTGCAGCCGGACTTTCTTTGGAACGCCTGTACCTCCTGTATTAGAATATGAAAAAGATCAGATGCAGGAACTCGCCAAAGAAATAGTAATCAGGAGCATTGCGGTTACCGGGGTGCAACCGAAAATATCACTGGAGATAGTAAAGAGTTCTACTGATACCAGGTCTTCAAGATTCACGATCGTTGGGCTATGGGGCAGCTATATCCTAAAGCCACCCACGGAAATGTTTCCGCATCTGCCCGCGAATGAAGACCTGACCATGCATTTATCGGAACTTTGCGGGATTCCCACTGCGTCACATAGTCTGATCCGCTTGAAATCGGGAGAGCTCGCCTATATCACAAAGCGGTTCGATCGGACAAAGAAGGAGAAACTGGCATTGGAAGACATGTGCCAGTTGACCGAAACCTTAACGGAAGACAAATACCGCGGATCGATGGAAAAAGTGGGAAAGCATATTGTAAGATATTCTTCCCGGCCGGGCCTCGACCTGGTTGTGTTTTTCGACCTGGTTTTATTTAGTTTCCTGACAGGCAATGCGGATATGCATTTAAAGAACTTCGCGTTGTTGACAACACAGGGTAATGAAGTAGTATTGTCACCAGCCTATGATCTCCTGTGCACGAAGCTGGCTATGCCGGAGGATACCGAAGAAATGGCTCTGACAATCAACGGGAGGAAAAGCAAGCTGAAAAAAGATGATTTTTTGACACTTGCAAAGACCCTGGGCATCCCGGAAAAAGCAATACAAAATTCTTTCGAAAGATTGGCGCGGAAATTAACTGATCTGAGCGCCTGGATCGATATCTCTTTCCTGCCGGACGCCATGAAACAACAATATAAAGAATTCATAGCACTCAATGCAGTTAAACTGGAATTATGAAATTTGAACAGCTGCCATGCCGGAAATCCGGGCATACAGACTTACATAGGATTTCAAGATGTTCTGTTATCCATTTTGACAATGGGAACGAATATTACCGGTTTCACGGTCTGGATTTGTTAAACCTTCCCACTATTGGAACCAATAGGCCTGAAAAGCAGTTTATCAATTGGCATAACGAAAATGTATTTAAAGGGTAGTCGGGAACCAAACTGAAGCCGTTGTATAGGATACTATAACATACGGCGCCAGTGTCAGGCAATAGATCGGGTAATCTATTTTAAAGCATCGTCATGGCTCTTAAACAACGATTCTACCAGCTTCTTATCGTTTTTCCTTTTGATCTTTTTCCTTAAATGATTGCTGATGAAAAGAAAAATCAATCCACCAATTAGAAAAATGTTGGAGCCAATAAAATAGGCGATTTGCTCTACTTTATTAGGATGGTCAATAAATGGACGATGACCCCCTATATATCCTAAAAGGTTCAAGAGAATACAGAGTATGCCTAATATTAAAAAGATATTTTTTGCAGTGATCATGATATCCCGATGTGTTGTTTCGCTGAAGCAATGTCCAACCAAGATACAATGAAACTACAATACACCCATTTCCTGAAGGGAATGGACGTATTGGCGATTCTAAGGCAGTTTTTTCTAAAAAGTAATTTGATTCCACTTGAAAGAAATTCACACAGCAAGATTTTATTATGGTTACCTGCACACTAATACTGTTATGATTTTTGAGAGGTAGCAAAAAAAAATGCCTTACCGTTATTAAAACCGATAAGGCATTTTTTTATTTGAAAAGAATTCTACGGATATAACAAATACTTCTTTCGCATCTTCTTATACTCGCTCAACCCCGGCTCCCAGCTTTTACGGATCTCTTCTTCAGATACTCCGTTGATGATCTGGTGGCGGAATTCAGTGGTGCCTATTTGGATTTCGATCCTGTTCATCTGATTACTGAGTTTGGAATCGAAGAATTTTTCCTTATGAGGATGGTTTTTGTAAAGCTCCATGATCCACTTGATGTTGATCTGTTTACTTTTTCTCAGCTTCTCTATATCATAATTGCGCAAATCAAGACCAAAACATTCCTGGTCCATAAACAAGGGCGTTTCGGCCATACCTTTAATACCGGTAGGTGTGTAGGAGAACGAGTAAATTCCTTTTAGCTCAGGGCTACCCAACACTGTAAAGGGGAAATACGTGCCACGCCCGTGATTGAGATAAGTAGCTTCAAACATACAGGTGGAAGGATAGAGCATCACCGCCTGTTGGGTGTTCAGGTTGGGCGAAGGTTTTACAGGTAAAGTGTAAGGCATTTCATGGTCGTAGTTAGCAACAGGGATAATGGTGATCTTACATTTCGCTTTATTTTCCAGCCAGCCTTCACCATTGGCCATTTGTGCAAATTCCCCAATGGTCAGGCCATGCGCCATCGGTATGGGGAACATACCTATGCCAGACCTGTGTTTCATATCCAGTATGGGCCCGTCGACCAGGTAGGCGTTGGGATTGGGACGGTCTAAGAGAAGCATTTCCTTGCCGTTTTCCACGCAGGCATCCATCAGCCGTTTGAGGGCATTAATGTTTGTGTAATATCGCACACCCACATCCTGCAAATCATAGATCAGGATGTCGATGTCTGCCATATCTTCTTTGCTGGGTTTATTTTTCTTACCATATAACGACACCAGCGGGATACCGGTAGCAGAATCTATTTCATCGTCCACGGCAACGCCCGCACTTGCATTGCCACGAAAGCCATGTTCGGGACCAAAAACCTTAACGATGTTGACACCTAGTTTCTGGAGGCTGTCCACCAGGTGTGTATTTCCAATAATAGTAGTAGGGTTGGCCATTACCGCTACACGTTTACCTTTTAAAAGAGGTAAATATTTTTCTGTTTGATCAGCACCGGTGCGAATGGGTTCTTTCTGTGGTTTCTTTACTGTTAAGAATGCCTGCAAAGCAATAAAAAAGACAAATAAGGGGGCAAGTAAAAGCCATTTTTTCATACTATAAATTGAGAAGCTAAATATACGCGGAAATGCAAATGCAGTAACTTATCGAATTGAAGTAAATCACTATTAACACTTTACTATAGGTTGCAAAAAGCCGCATTTTCCCATTACACTTGTCGCTTATTCACCCTGATCGTTACACAAGGCATGACTAGCTTTGACATCATAAAATTGAAAATCATGCGTAAAATTATTGTAACAACTTTTATGACCCTGGATGGGGTTTTACAGGCACCCGGCGGACCCGATGAGGATCGTACCGGTGGTTTTGAATGGGGTGGCTGGCAATTCACTTATTCAGACGATGCGGCAGGGCAGGCGATCATGAAAATTTTGGAATCAGATTTTGACTTGCTATTGGGGCGGCGTACGTATGAAATATTCGCTGCTTACTGGCCCTATCAAAATGATTTTATCGCTCAGAAATTTAACCACATCCGTAAATATGTAGTGGGTACTTCAAATATTGATACATCCTGGCAAAACACGATACAGTTGAAGGACGATGTGGTTAACAGGCTAAAAAAGCTGAAGACCGAAGACGGCGCCGATCTCCTGGTCCATGGCAGCAGTCGACTGATCCAGACACTGCTTTCGAATCACCTGGTCGACGTATTGCATACTGTCGTGTATCCAATTACAATTGGCAAAGGGAAAAAACTTTTCGAAGAAGGCACGCAGCCACAGGAATGGAAGGTGACAGAGTCGTTTGTGACTCCGGGAGGAGTGTCGATCATTAGTTATGAACCCGGCAAGCGGCTTAAAAAAGGATCTGAACTACCGGGTACGATCAGTGATGCCGAAATTGCGAGAAGAAATAAATGGATACAGGAAGTAGGAAAAAACAGTGCCCGATGATGATCATTCGTCGGACACTGCTATAGACTTAAGTTGGGTTAGGGTATAACTATGATTTGCCCGTAAGCTTTATTCTTTTTTTCCAGAAAATATATGACAGGATACCCGGCACGATCCAGACAAGCATAAATGCTATCATGGGATCCAGTGTTCCCTTCGCTACAGCAATACTGGAATAAACTACCGCGATCAGGTCGAAGAACAAACCGGCATAGGCCCATTCCTTGATCGTCTTTAATCCCGGGATCAGGATCATCAACGAGCCGATCAGTTTGGCATAACCAGTAAATGGAATAAAATAAACCGGGTAGCCAAGTTGCTCGTGTATCAGCGTCTTCGCGTCATCATTAACAAGTATGCTGCCGTAAGATGAATAGATCATGAGCGCAGCGAACATGATGGTAAATATCCAGTAAAGGGTTTTGACTGTTTTGCTCTGCATGTTAAATTTTTTTAGAAAAAAAGTTACAAAAAAACATTTTCTTTTTTGCAATGCTGAATGGAAAAGATCACGCTGATAACCCGTCTTCTCCGAATGTTGTAACTTAATGCAAACAATCGCGAATTATTTTTCCCATGACAAGACTCTATTACGATGAAAAAGGTGACTCCCGTTTTGAGGATTTGACTTTTTATCTGGATGGCGTAGGTGATTTGGCAGGTTGTCTGACGAAATTCCTGCCTGGTCTATAATCTTTCGCCAAGTCAGGATGGATTACGATTACCAGTTTCACAATACGCCGCAGAGACAGTACCTGGTGCCGCTTGATGGCGAAATTGAGATTGAAACTTCGTTGGGCGATAAAAGGATTTTCTGAATGGGTGATGTGTTGTTGATGGAGGACATCGAGAGGCGTGGTCATCGAACGAGGAATATCAAAAAGGCGGTGAGCAAATCTGTATTTTTTACATTATCATAGCTATCGAACGGATTCCATAAAGCGAGTGATCAAATCAGCCACTTCCGGAAAATTTGTTTCCAGTGCCATATGACCCGCTTCCAGGATATGGAACCCGGCACGTGGCAGATCGCGCTGGTAGCAATATGCTTCTTCCAGACTAAAGAACACATCATACTTACCCCAGACGATCAATGCAGGAGGTTGATGCTGACGGAAATATTGCTGGAATAAGGGAAACATATCCAGGTTTGACCGGTAGTCGCAATTCAGCTCAAACTGCATATCTATATTGCCTTGCCTTTTCATCAGAGTCCAGTCAAGAAGCGGCAATTCGGGGCTGAGGTTGTTCAACAGGTGATGTGGCAGACCTCCCGTGTATTGTTCGTGGACACCCGATTCACTCAGGAAAGCAGCGATCTTTTGTTTTTTATCCGTCGTGGGGTTGTCCCAGTAATCACGTGTCTCATCCCATTGCGGCCCAAGGCCTTCTTCGTATGCGTTACCGTTCTGTATAATTATGCCGTTTATTTTTTCAGGACTGGCTATGCAGATCCTTAAGCCAATAGGGCACCCATAATCATGCAGGTAAATGGTGAATGCGCTCAGCCCTACTGCGTTAGTAAAACTATTGATATAAGCTGCAATGTTTTTAAAGCTGTATTCAAATTCCACTGGATCAGGAAAAGAACTGAAACCAAAACCGGGGTAGTCGGGTGCAACAAGATGAAAGCGGTCAGACAATGCAATCATCAGATTTTTGAACATGACCGAGGAAGACGGAAACCCATGTAGCAGAAGCAAAGAGGGATTTTCAGTTTCTCCCGCTTCGCGGTAGAAGATATCAACACCACTTACAACAATCGACTTATTCTGGATTTGTCCGGGCATATTTATGCTTTTTAGGACAAGCGCAGTAATAGTGCCAGATAAAAACTATCTGATCTCAGGGCTATACATGCCCATATATTGTTGCCTGTATCCGTTTGGAGAGAAACCTGTCACGTTTTTGAAATGCCTGAAAAAGTTAGAACGATTGTTAAAACCGCATTCAAAGCAAACAATTTCCGTTGTTAGCTGAGGTTCTTCTATCAGCAATCTCCTGGCGTGACTGATGCGAATTTCGATCAGGAAATCATTAAATGTCTTTTTGGTCATCATTTTGAAGTAACGACAAAATGAGGTAACACTGAGATTAGCCACCGAAGAAATCTCATCAAGCGTAATGTTATTGCGATAATTCTCAAACGTAAACTGGTAAATCTTGTTGAGACGGTCAATTTCTTCTTTGTTTGACCTGTAGTTTACAACTCCGGAATTTATGGCTTTCAAATCTTTACTTTCCACCAGGATATTGACCATCTGAAGAATAGTTACCAGCCGGCTTAATCCATCCTTCTTTACAGAGAGATGCATGAGCTTGAGAATTTCCTGTTTTGTTTTGCCCAGTATCTCCTGGCCGAGTTTAGCTTTTTCGTACAATGCGTGCACAACGGCTGCTTCCGGTTTGCTCAGAAAGTCTGCCCCCGCAAAGTCAGGAAGAAAATGTACTACGATTGCTTCTGCGGTTACTTCCGGGTCGCCTTTAAAATATACTTCATTGCAACGCCACATATGTGGCAAATTACTTCCTAATAGCAGAAGCTCTCCTGCATTGAAATTGCTGATATTTTCTCCGACAAAACGAACACCTTCACCCCTGATTATATAGTGCAGTTCAAGTTCAGGATGGTAATGCCAAACCGTCCCAAAATTAGGAAGGGTATGCCTGCGGGAGAGGTAAGTATATTGAGAATTGCGTGGGACAAGATGGAAATGCGGTTTCATAATTAAGCTTGTTTTGCTAATATACGGTCTTCATGTCAAATAAATTATCTCTACTTGTTTGTGCACCACAACACGCAAATTATTCATAAAGTATATAACAGTATGATTGTCATGTATTATAAAATAAATATTTAATAAATGGGAAGAAAAAAGTTGATCATTGAAATTATCGGCGTGATAATATTGTAGACAGAGTGGCTAAATGCGTGGTCGAAATTGAAATTGCTTTCTGAGATATTTGCTCTGACAGAATTTACTGAACAGGTTGTTACCAGGAAAATTGCTATTATGAAAAAACTAACGAAATGCTTGCAGGGAAGATTAGCACATCTGCTTATCACCCTCATCACAGTACCGTCTTTTGTAATCGCGCATGCGCAGGAACTTCGTACCGTGAAGGGTACGGTCACCGGGTCAACAGGGCCGCTCGACGGAATATCTGTCGTTGTCAAAGGCACAGACCAGGGCGTCACAACAGACATGAATGGTGAATATACGATACCGGTCAATACCGGTGCAACGCTTGTTTTTAGCAGTGTAGGGTATCAATCGGTGGAAATCCCGGTTGATAACAGGTCGGTCATCGATGTTGAACTCTTCAGTTTGGCCAAAGTGAATGAAGAGGTAGTTGTGGTAGGGTACGGAAGCCAGTCCAGGCGCAATGTTACAGGCGCCATCAGCAAGGTTGACATGAAGACAACTGAAGCTTTGCCCAATACCAATGTAACACAGGCGCTGAGAGGGAGAGTTGCCGGAGTACAGTTTACAGACAATGGCCGCCCCGGTCAGAATGGATCGATCCTGATTCGCGGACCTCGTTCGCTGAGTGCAGCCAACAACCCTTTGATCATCCTGGATGGAGCATTTTTCAACGGAAGTATGCTTGACATCAATGCCAATGACATTGCTTCCCTGGAAGTATTAAAAGATGCAAGCGCAGCAGCTATTTACGGTTCGCGTGCTGCAAATGGCGTTATACTCATCACATCCAAGAAAGGCACTTCTGAAAAGCCTACTATTGGTGTAAACCTGTTTTACGGACGATCGGAATGGGCGGAAAAGATGAAGCTCCTGTCACCGGAGAGGTATTTGGAAAAATCGATGGAAATAAGGAGGCTGAGGAATATCCCATATGATCCGAACGATCCTTCCACTTTCCTGACCATTACGGAAGCGGAAAATTACAATAATGGCAAGACGATCGATCCTTATGACATGGTTTCACAACAGGGACAGATCCTTTCTGCAGATGTAAGCGTGGCCCGTAAGACAAAACTCACGAACTATTATATGTCTGCCTCCATGTCAAAGGAGAACGGGCTCATATACAACGATGATATTAAGCGACTGGCAGTTCGTCTTAACCTGGAAAGCAAGATCACCGACTGGCTCACCCTGGGCACAAGAACGATGTTTTCCGAAAACGATCAATCCGGTATTTCCGCCAATCTATCGCAGGTACTCAGGCAAAGTCCGTTCGGTACCTGGTACAGGGATGACGGAAGCCCTACACAGTTTACCGTTCCCGAAGACCAGGGCGCTTCGCCCAATCCCTTGCGCGACGCTTATCTCACATCCAACGATTATGTGAGAAGTAATTTAAACGCGAATTTTTATGCAGACGTTAAAATACCGAAGATAAAGGGGCTGTCATATAAGCTAAACTTTACGAATAATCACAGGTGGCTAAGGGAGTATGTAGCTACCAGGCAGGATATATACCTGACTGGCACCAACAATAGCGGAGCTTCCAAAAGAAATTGGAGAGCCAACGACTGGGTTGTGGAGAACATCCTTGATTACAACTTCCGGATCGGCAACGCCCACAAGTTTGGACTTACTCTATTATATGGTGAGAACAGGGATTTTGAAGAGACAACCACGGCCAACGCTGACCAACTGGAGTTCGATGCCTTTGGTTGGAACCGGCTGAATGTTGGTGCCCTTCAGACTGTATCCTCATCTGCTCAGAAAGTCACCGGCGTATCGTCGATGGCAAGGCTTAACTACCGTTTTCTTGACCGCTATCTTTTAACATTGACAGCGCGCAGGGACGGCAGTTCCGTATTTGCCGCAAATAATAAATATGCCACGCTGCCATCGATAGCCGTTTCCTGGATCGCCTCAGAAGAGAAATTCCTCAGGGATATATCATTCATCAATTTCCTGAAACTTCGGGCTTCATACGGAGCGGTAGGCAACCAGGCTATTTCGCCTTACCAGTCGCTGAGCAGGGCCAGCATCAGCAGGTATGTCTTCGGTCCGGAATCAGCGCTCGGGATTTATCCGTCCAGCATACCCAATAGCGAACTCAAGTGGGAAACGACCTATATCGCAAATATTGCCGCCGATTTCCAGTTGTTGAATAGTCGTATCGGAGGTACTATCGAACTGTATGATATGAATACACATGATCTGCTGGTGGAACGTTCCATCCCGATCATGACGGGTTATTCTTCGATCTGGACGAATCTGGGACAGGTTAACAACAAGGGTATCGAAGTGACGTTGAACACAGTCAATATAAGATCCGGGAAGTTTGAATGGAGTACAGACTTTGTATTGTCCCGCAACAAAAACAAGATCGTGAGCCTCTATGGTACAGATGCGGATGGTGACGGAAAAGAAGACGATGATTTAGGCAATCGCTGGTTCATTGGACATCCCATCGATGTCTACTATGATTACGAATTTGATGGTATTTACCAGGAAGGCTCGCAACTGCCGGCAGGCTACCAGGTAGGCTTCGCCAGGTTTAAAGACCTGAATAAAGATGGTAAGGTAGAAGCCACACATGACCGCACCATTGTCGGCCAGGGTGGACAACCCAAGGTACGCTGGGGTATCACCAATAATCTTACTTATGGCGATTTCAGGCTTTCTGTTTTTATCAATGCCATGCAGGGATGGATCGCTACGTTTAATGAACTGGATTTCCTGAACAACAGTTTGGATCCGGTCAGGCCAGTCAATATGTACGATGGCGGCTGGTGGACTCCTGAGAACAAATCAGAGACCAGGCCTTCACTGGAGTACCGGAGAAGCGTGCTGGGACATAGCTGGTATGCAAGCCGCAATTTTGTTCGGATCCAGGATGTATCACTGGCCTATAATTTACCAACTTCTTTTTTAAAGAAATACAGGTTGACCAGGCTTAACGCATTTATCAGCGGGAAAAACCTCGCAACGTTTACAAAATGGCCGGGACATAATCCTGAGTCGATCAGCAGCGAGCGCTATCCCATTGCCAGAACTTATGCGATAGGCTTCAAACTCGAGTTTTAAAACCTTTTCTTTTATTAAGAATAAAAATTACTGAAATGAATAAGCTTATAAATAGAATAAGCGTATTGCTTATATCAGCCATTACTTTTTTGCTGCAATCATGTCACAAGGATTTCCTTGAGGAAGTGCCGCTGGCTGATTACAGTACTGTAGGCGTACTTAAATCGGAAGCAGGATTCGAAGCCTATATTACAGCTCTGCATAAATCTGCGCGGGATGAAATGGCTGCGCGTGATGGCTCCACCTATTTCTATATCATGCAGACTTCCACTGACGTGGCGTCGTTTGGAAATGCTTCGGTAAGCAATAATAATTATGCCACCCTGCTTACTCCGACCGCGAACGCTGTTGGCTATGTTTGGACCTGGGCATACAATGATATGTTGTTGATCTCAAACACTATTATTGAGTATGCTGAAAAGCCTGAGATGGCTCATATTTGGCCCAGCGAAGAAAAGAAGAATGCGATCATCGCTGAGGCCAGGTTCTTCAGGGCGTATACGCACAATGTGCTTGCCAATCTTTATGGCGACGCTCCCCTGATCGACAGGATATACACAACGCCTAAGACGGATTTTGAAAGAGCGCCCCGGCTTGAACTACTTGATTTTGCGAGGCAGGATCTTGAGTTTGCTTCAGAATGGTTGCCGGAACTGGCCGAAAAGGATGGCCGCATCGTAAAGGCGGCGGCCGACCACCTTTTGACTGAAGTGTATATCAGTCTCGGTGATTATGAGAAGGCCATCAGCAGTGCCGATAAGGTCATCAATTCGGGGCTTTATAAACTGATGACTGAAAGGTTTGGGACCGAGAAAAATAAACCGGGTGATGTATTTTCCGATTTATTCAGGGACGGCAATCAAAACCGCAGCTCGGGCAATCTTGAATCGATTTACGTCTGGCAGTTCGAGGACGTGATCGTGGGAGGCCAGGGGGGCAGCAACGGCAACAACAGGTTGCGTAACTGGGGCCCCTGGTACGAAAGACTTACCGATCCCGCCGGAAAATCGGGAATGGTGGTTGTAGACAGCATGGGCAGGGGCACCGGCCAGGTAAGGCCAACCCCGTATTTCATTTACGGTCTGTGGGCCTCAGACTGGGACAATGACATGCGCAATTCGATATTCAATATCAGGAGAGATTTTTATTATACCAATCCCAACTCGGCTTACTTCGGACAAAAGGTGGGACCGCGCAAATCGGAAATAGATACAATGCAAAACGTTTATCCCTATCCGAGAAAGATCGAGGGAAATGTGGGTGCACTCACGCATACCAGTACATCGTGGTCGGGAAGGACCTACCAGGACTTTATGGTGTACCGGCTGGCGGAAACATACCTGCTGCGGGCCGAAGCCTATTTCAGAAAAGGCGACCTGGTGAATGCTGCAAACGATATTAATATTGTTCGGGATCGTGCAAAAGCTTCGCTTGTAGACCCGGCCGACGTGACCGAAGACTATATACTCGATGAAAGAGCCAGGGAACTGATCACAGAGGAACCGAGGAGAAGAACACTGGTCAGGATGGGCAGGCTGGTAGATCGGGTGAGGAAATACAGCATCAGGGATCTGACTAAAAATTCAATCCAGGATCATAACCAGTGGTGGCCAATACCTCAGTCAGCCATTGATGCCAATTCAGGAAAAGTATTGCCGCAAACAGATGGGTATTAAAACCCGGATGAAGTTCAGATATCATTAGTATGAAGTATTTGTTGAACAAAATGGTTAGACGGGTTATACCTACTGTAATTTTCCTGCTATTGTCGGCAGGGTCAGCGCTCCTGGCCCAGAATGGTAATGTTGTTGACAAATTTGCTGTTGTGGTTTCTGAAAAAAATGACACCGGTAAAAAAGCATCAGCCGGTACGAAAATTTTTTATGACCAGGACTTTGTATTTGACCAGTTGCCTTCTATCCTTTCGGAAATGGATTTCCTTGCAACATCGATGTTATCAGGTAATCGTGTTATTCCTGTCACTGAAGGGTACGTATATATAGTTACGCCACTGGACGGAGAGGCCGGATCACAGGAAAAGCAATTGGTGGCAATGGGATTTGTGAAGACGAGTCATGCGGGGTTTAAATTATTCAAGGAACAACAACAGGAGGCAGGCATATTCGAAAAGTATATTTCATTTCAAAAATTCAGGCTGGGCCATATCAGCTTCGAGGGCTGGGCTGTTCCTTTCTTTAAAAACAGGGAGCTTGCATCTGTCGCCGTTCCCGCAAAATGGACCTGGATGCCTGGTAGTGAATTTGCCAGGGATACCAGGAAATGGCAGGGATGCCCATCGATAGAAATAACGGGCAAACGAATATGGGGGGCCTGGTTTTCCGGTGGCAAACGAGAACCCGATGCGGGCAACTATGGAATAGTTTCTTACAGCGATGACGGCAAGACCTGGATCGATCCTGCAATGATCATATCCCATCCCGATACCAATGTAAGAGTGATGGACACGCAGCTTTGGAAGGACCCTGATGGACGGCTGTGGGTTTTCTGGACACAGAACACAGGTCAAAAAGGCTTTGATGGAAAGTGGGGCACCTGGGCGATCTATACCCCTGATCCCGGATCAAAAAATCCATCCTGGAGCAAACCCAAACGCCTGGCTGACGGGCTGACCAGGAACAAACCGATTGTGTTATCAACAGGTGAATGGCTGCTTCCTTCGTATAACTGGATCAATCATCAAAGTGCTGTCTATATTTCAAAGGATAAAGGAGAGCAATGGACACTGCGGGGAGGCCCGCTCAATGAGCCTGTTGACAACTTTTACGAACATATGATGGTAGAACGGAAGACTGGGGACATTTGGATGCTCCAGCGCAGTATCCGGGAAAGCATTTCAAAGGATAAGGGCATAAGCTGGTCTTCACTTGACTCAGTGCCAGGCTTTACATCGGCAAATTCACGCCTGTATATTGGCCGGTTACAGTCCGGTCGGCTGTTGTTGATCTACAACAACGATAGAGAAAACAAAAGAAAGAACCTGACAGCTTTTCTTTCAGACGACGAAGGCGTGACATGGCCTCATAAATTGATACTGGATGAAAGGGATAATGTGTCTTATCCTGATGCTGTACAGGATGCCGATGGCAAAATATATGTATGCTATGACCGATCGCGAACCGGTGAGAAGGAAATTCTAATGACTGTTTTTACTGAAGGGGATATAGTGAAAGGCAAGTTTATTTCTTCTTCTTCGGAAAAGAAGAAAGTGATCAGCAAGCCTGCTCAGTAGCTCGTTTTTAAACAAAGGGGTTATCATCGCCCAATCACACTACAATATGAAACTACTTAACGCCTCAATGAAGATACTTGCTATAGGGTATATCATCCTCTTGTGTTCGTGTGCATGCAGTAAGAAGGGAAAGGGAGGAGGACCAGTAGAGCCACCGGACAGGGAAGTTGAAATGAAGGTTGGATCCAGGATAATCCCTACTACTAAATTTACAAAACAGGGAACACCGGTAGTGCCTATGTGGAATGCGCCGATGGCCACGGTAGACCTGAGGAATGGCGCGGGGTTTCCCAAGGTCCGGGATGCGGAGCACGCGGTAGTTTGGCAGCCTGCCACGAAAGAAGAAGGCGCTTACAATCACTATGCCTGCCTTATTTTTTTCAAAGGTGCTTTCTATGCAATGTGGGGTAATCATTCGCAGGGTGAAGATGCTCCTGGTCAGCGGGTATTGTATTCCAAATCGACAAGCTGGGGTAACTGGGCAGCGCCGCAGGAATTATTTGCTCCTCCGGGTCCGGTATTGCCGCGTTCCGAAGATGGCATACATTTTAAACCAGATCGCTGGGCCATTGTGGAAGACGAGCTTTATGCCATTGTATATGTGCACGAAGCAGGAAGATACCCGATCGCAAGAAAGGTGAAAGAAGATGGAAGCTTTGGTGATCCGTTCCTCGTGGAAGCATTACCGGCCAGTGGTGAGCTGCCGGAATTCATGCAGGGAACGCATCCTTCCAATTTATTACCTATTGCTGAAAAGATAAAAAACTGGTATAAACAAAACGATCAGATAAGCTGGTGGGACGATGCCGATAATGGCGTTCCGAGAAAAGGTGCCGATGGGTCAGAACTGATTGAAAGTTTTATGTACACCACGAATACAGGAGAACAGGTATTGATGCTTCGCAACTGGGGCACACCCGGCAACCCGGTGCACAATAACAGGATGTACGTGAGTTTCCGGAAAGGACCCGGCGGGTGGGCGGCGCCGCATCCAACAGATATCCCCGATTCGCCAAGCCGTGCACAGGCGATCAAATTGCCGGACGGCAGAATACTGCTGATCGGAAATCAGAATGTAACGCATTTTGATGCTGCTTTGTATCTCGACCGCGACCCAATCACTGTTTCGGTTAGTAAAGACGGGTATGTGTTCGACAAAGTTTATTCATTGCGAACAGGTTCGCCGTCTACGTTCCGCTTTTCCGGCATAGGCGGACGAAATCCGGGATTTGCCTACTCCAGTTCGATTGTGCACGAAGGCTATCTGTATACACTTTATTCAATAGGAAAAGAAGACATGGGCATTTCAAGGATGCCGCTTACTTCACTTTGATAATTGATTCATTGAAAATCCAGCGTGTTAATGAAATATCGTCATATAATAATTTTCACCCTGCTTCTACTGGCAGGCAGTCTTTCAACCCTTGTGTCGTATGCGCAGGACAACAAGAGAAAGGAACAAGCGGTATTGCAGAACGGAATTGTATTACCAGATACATGGCCACCTCAATCGGAAGATCCGCTATCAGCGGCTCCAATGCGTGTGCCTTATTTGCAAAACCCACCTGCTGTAATCACTATTAACACAGGCAGGCAGTTGTTTGTAGACGATTTTCTGATCGAACAAACGAACCTGGAAAGAGTATTTCACCAGGCAAAAAAATGCGATCACAATCCTGTTTTTTCCCCGGAGACAGAAGAAGAACTCTCTTCCAGGTTTAACAATAGCGCAAATACATACCTGGGCCATGGTGGTGTTTTCTTTGATCCTGTCGCGGGTCTTTTTAAAATGTTTTATACGGCAGGCTGGCGTGGCGGCCTGGCCATGGCAACCAGCAAAGACCTGGTAAATTGGGATCGACCCAATCTCGGGCTTAATGGGAACAGCAATATTATCCTGCCTGCCGGTCCATTATTTGCCGGAGGCGATAATGCTATCTGGCTCGACCTTCAGACTACCGACAGCACGCAACGTTATAAGGCTTTAATAGAAAGACTGGTGGACGGTAGTTGGTCGCAGAACTACGCTACCCGCAATGCAAGTCCCACGCATACCCTTCACACGTCGGCAGATGGCAGGATCTGGTCGCAGGGTGTTGAAATGGACAGGGCCTCTGATTACTCTTCGTTTTTCTACAATCCCTTTCGAAATGTTTGGGTTTATAGCATTAAAAGAAATACAAAGCGCGGCAGAGCGCGATTCTATGCTGAAAGCAGGAACTTTATTAAAGATGCAGAATGGAGTAAATCTGTGTACTGGGTTGGCGCCGACTCGCTCGATAAGCCAGATGAACAAATAGGCGATACCGCGCAACTCTACAGCCTGAACGCAGTGGCTTATGAAAGTATTATACTGGGTGAATTTTATATTCACCTCGGCCCTCACAATAATATTGCCGAAGCCGGGAAGTTTCCCAAACTCACAGAGTTGAAGCTGGGTTTTAGCCGCGACGGTTTTCATTGGGATCGTCCCGATCGTCGGCCATTTATCGCGGCCACGCGAAAAGAGGGTGACTGGGATCGCGGCTATTTGCATGGAACCATGGGTGTGTGCCTGGTGATGGGTGATTCCCTGTGGTTTCCCTATTGTGGCTATTCTGGCATTGCTCCGGACGGATCGAAAGGAATGTACACAGGCGCCGCTGTAGGTATGGCTACTTTGCGCAGGGATGGTTTTGCGTCAATGGTTGCAGGGAAAAAACAGGCAACGCTTCTTACCAGGCCTGTAATCTTCAACGGCTCTTTCCTGTTTGTGAACGTTGATTGTCCCGAAGGAGAATTAAAAGTTGAGGTAGTGGATGAAAAGGGGCGTATTATCCCTGCTTTTTCCGCCAGGAAAAGTATTGCCGTGAGTGTTGATAAGACCTTGCAGCAAATCAGTTGGAAAGATGGCGCAGATATTTCTGCGTTACAAAACCGGCCGGTAAAATTTCGCTTCTACCTCACCAACGGACAGTTGTATTCGTTTTGGGTAAGCCCCGATAGGAGCGGAGCAAGTTATGGTTACCTGGGAGCAGGCGCTCCCGGTATTGACGGCGTAATTGACAATAAGGGAATAAATGGTTATTAAAACTGCAGAATAAGGAGTCACTATGAGGAGCATTTTTGTTTGTTCATATTTATTAAATGCCTTGCTGCTTTCAGCAGGTGTGTACGGACAATCTTTCGCGCCGGTAGCAGCACTTTCTTTGCAACCTCCATTGATCATTACAGACCCATTACCTCGTTATGACTATGACAAGCTGGATTATGGAATGAATATGGGCCTGGAAAGAACAAATAATGGACGCATTTGGTCATTGTGGACAGCGGGCGGCGACAACGCAGATGCCTTTATGGTATTAATTGCCAGTAAAGACAACGGCATCACCTGGTCTAAACCTTTACTGGTAATTGATGCACCTGACGCAAACTCTGACCAAAAGAGATCTGTTCAGAATGGCACATTATGGACGGATCCTGTTGGAAGGCTTTGGGTGTTCTTTGATCAATCTATGAACGATTTTGATGGTCGCGCAGGTGTATGGTATATTATATGCAATAATCCAGATGATGAAAAGCCCGTGTGGAGCAATCCTGTCCGAATGTGGCATGGCACGGGTAAATCAAAGCCAATTGTGCTAAAGAATGGTAAGTGGATATTTCCTGTTTCGCTACTCAACAGAGATATTATAGACAAAACCCCAGGGGATTATTTAGAAGCATATCATGACTTAGACTCTCTTCGGTTGGCGCATGTATTTGTATCTGATGACAAAGGACATACCTGGAAGAGAAGTGGTGGTATAAGATTTCCCCATGCAACTTATGATGAGCATCATGTAGTAGAACGAAAGGATGGAACACTCTGGATGACTGCCCGCACAAAAAGAGGGATTTATCAAAGTGTATCTGCCGATCAGGGTGCCACCTGGTCAACTCCTGTCAAATTCATGGAACATACCAGCTCAAGGCATTTCATTCGCCGCCTTACATCAGGTAATCTTTTGCTGGTAAAACATGGCGGGCTTACGGAAAGAACGAAGGTTCGGTCCAAACTGATGGCATTTATATCGGATGATGAAGGCCTTACCTGGAAAGGCGGACTTATGTTGGATGAAAGAAGAGGCGTCTCGTATCCTGACGGATTCCAGTCGCCTGATGGAACAATATATATCTCTTACGATCGCAACAGGGAAACGGATGGTGAAATATTACTAGTTCGCTTTAGCGAAAAAGATGTGCTGAATGTCCACTTAAAACCCATAAAGACGCTTGAGCGGAGAGTCATCAGCCGGCCGCTGGGTTTAGATAAGATACCTGCTCCCTCAACACAAATAAAAAGCTATTCATCTCAAAAGGTTTTATACGATACCACCAGGTCGCCTGACGCGTGGCCACCGCCAGCAGATGCAGGGTTGCAGGCGCCGGTTTTAAATACCGATCCCTTGCCGGAGTATGGATATGACCGACTCGATTATGGAATGAACATCGGCATCGAACGTACAGGCAAAGGACGTATCTGGTCCTGCTGGGTAGGCGGGGGCGACAACGAAGATGCTTTTTTTGTTCTTAACTACAGCGATAATGATGGACTGAAATGGTCTCAACCTAAGTTGGTAATTGATCCTCATGATCCCCGGACTGAAGACAAAAGACGGACGCTTGTAGGATGCCTTTGGAAATCACCCAAAGGTGACTTATGGCTTTTCTTCGACCAGGGCCTTACTTATTTTGATGGCAGGTCGGGAGTGTGGTACACGGTATGTCGCAACCCCGATGCGGACAAACCTGAATGGACCACACCTGTCCGGGTCTGGCATGGCGCTACATTAAACAAGCCGATCGTTTTGAAAGATAAATCCTGGCTGCTACCTGTTTCTCTCTGGGATCGTGCGAAAATAAAGAGTGATAAGTACAGGACGGCTTATACCGAACTGGATTCACTTCGTATGGCGCATGTATTTAGATCGGTGGATGAAGGAAAAACCTGGCAGAGAGCCGGCGGAGTAAAGTTTCCAAATCCACAATTCGATGAACACCATATTATAGAACTGACGGATGGCCGACTCTGGATGACCGCACGAACGGCAAAGGGAATGTGGCAAAGCTTTTCCAATGATGGCGGCGCTAGCTGGACTGAGCCTGTAAAGTATACGGATCATATCGGGTCGCGTCATTTTATTAGAAGACTTGTTTCTGGAAAGCTGTTGATGATACGACATGGAGCGCCGGGGGAAACCACGCGATTCCGTTCGAAGCTTAGCGCCTGGTTGTCGGAAGATGAAGGAAAAACCTGGAACGGAGGATTGATGATCGATGAAAGACGCGGCGTGTCGTATCCCGATGGGTTCCAGGCTCCTGATGGATCTATTTATATTTCCTATGACCGCAACCGCGATACGGATGGTAAAATATTCATGGCAAGGTTTACGGAAGCAGATATTCTTGCCGGAAAATTTGTAAACAAAAAATCAAAAACGAGAATATTGATCAGCGAGCCGATGGGATTGGATAAGCTACCCTATCCATCTGGCAGCGCGTATAAAACAAACTGAATGATATATCGCAGAACACTTAAATCACCATTTTCAAATTTAATTTTCTGATGAATTTATATAAGTCGTTTTATTTACTTGCCATTTTGAGTGCCCTGGCGATCCCTGTTTTTCTGTTAACGGGATATGACGCCGGGGTAGGACCGTCTGTGATGATACTTTTTAGCGCACTGGCAATAGCTTTCCAGGGCAATAAAAAAGTAAAGGGTTTTAGCTATACCATGGTGGTGCTGGCTTCAGTTGCAGCCGCTTTGTTTTATCCCAACCTGTTTACTAAATGGGGCAATTTTGATGTAAGCCTGCTGATCGTTCCGCTGATCCAGTTGATCATGTTTGGTATGGGGACCTCAATGAGTTTCCGCGATTTTGTTGGTATCGTCAAATCGCCAAGAGGTGTGGCTATTGGGGTCGTCAGTCATTTTATCATCATGCCGTTGATGGGGTTTACCCTTGCGTCGGTAAGTGGCCTGGCGCCTGAGATCGCGGCCGGTATCATCTTAATTGGATGTTCGCCCAATGGTATGGCGTCAAACGTGATCGCGTACCTGGCAAAGGCCAATGTCGCATTATCCATTACCATCACGGCCGTTTCCACTTCACTGGCGCCTTTTTTAACGCCCCTGCTCATGAAATTGCTCGCGGGCCAGTTTATAGAAATTGACGTCCTGCACATGATGATGGACATCATGAAGATGGTGATCATTCCCATTGCCGCCGGACTGCTCTTTAATCATTTCTTTCATGGAAAATTTCCCTGGCTCGACAAAGCCATGCCGTATGTTTCCATGTTTGGTATCGCATTTTCCATCGTGGTGATCGCTGCAAATGGGCGTGACAATTTATTGTCTATTGGTCCACTATTGTTGTTACTCGTTCTTATTCACAATATCTCCGGCTACTTCCTGGGTTACTGGTCGGCCCGGTTGTTTAAGATGAAGGAGAGAGACTGCCGCACCATCGCGATAGAGGTAGGTATGCAAAATGGCGGATTGGCGACAGGGATAGCTAAGAGCCTTGGGAAACTGGCCACGTTGGGACTTGCAGCCGGCGTCTTTGGCCCATTAATGAACGTCACTGGTTCCATTCTGGCTTCATGGTGGCATAAAAAAACTCCGAAAGATGAAGTTGAATCGTAGAAAAAATATTTACTATTGGAAATCCGACAGACCCTATGTAGATGGTAATGTTCAGAACCTCGATCCATCAAACCGGGAGGACCTGGAGAAAGTGCTGAGGGAATATTTAATTGATCATTTTAAGAAAGACCTCGCAGATCTCAGACCCGCCGGGGGACAGGGCAATCATATCACATACCTCGCTATCTATCCCGGGCAAACTTATTTTATCAGGGTAGAGAACGGCCCCGAGAAAGACGACTATATGGATGTGGAGTCGACCGTGCTTCGGAAAGTGAATGCGATCGGCATCCCGTCTCCGAAAGTATATCACTCCGACAACTCACGGTCGAAAGTGCCATTTGCTATCCAGGTCATCGAGTACGTTGAAAGCAAAGACCTGAACGAACTCGATAAAAGAGGTGAATTGAGAACGGTTGATATTGCCAGAAGCATCGGTAGGTATGTGGCCCAATGGCAAAGCATAACAACAGTGAAGTTTGGTTTATTCGATCCCTCGGTGCTGGTCGAAAGAGGCACGCTGGAAGGTTATCATGAGGTCTACAGCGATTATTTCCTGCTCAATTGGGATAAGCACCTCGACTACCTGGGGGAGGCTTTGTTCCTGGGAGAAAAGCAGGTAGCGGAGATCAAAGAAGTCGTGAATTACTATCATTACCTGTTAAATATTCCGCAGGGCTGCCTCGTTCACAAAGACCTTGCGCTCTGGAACATACTCGGTGGCCCGACACGTATCCATGCCTTCATCGACTGGAGTGACGCTATTTCCGGTGACGACATGGATGACCTATCCCTGCTGGGTTGTTTTCATTCCGGTCCGGTGGTGATGGCGGCATTCGACGGGTACGCCTCAGTAAAGCCGCTGCCGGAGCATTATGAGAATAAATTTTGGCTTCACCTGCTGCGTAATATTATTTTTAAGGCTGTAATCCGCGTGAAAGGGAATTATTTCGACAAACCAGACAGCTTTTTCATGAAGAAAGGAGGAAGCAAGGACCTTAGAACTGTTACGCTGGAGCGGATACGCAGCGCATGTGATGGATTAAAGGGAAACAAAAGGATCGAAGATCTATAAGTAGGTATGTAAGCATGAAAAAGACAAATTCATTTCGGCAATTGGTTGACTGTTCGGGCAGTTTTCTCAGCATCGGATCACCTGTAGTAACGGAAATTGCTGCGCAGTATCCGTTTGCATGGCTGCTGCTTGATATGGAACACGGCGGGTTTTCGGAAGCAACGATCATCGATCACCTGCGGGTGCTCACACATACCGAGGTGATGAGTATTGTAAGAGTGCCTGCCGTGGATCCCGTCTTGATCGGACGTGTACTCGATAGCGGCGCCGACGGAATTATGGTGCCTCATGTGGTGTCGGCGCAGCAGGTAGACGCCTGTAAGAGTGCTATGTATTATTTACCCGAAGGCAGGCGGGGTTTTTCTTCGTCAGCCCGGCAATACGCTTACGGCACAAAGGCGCCAGATGATCTTTCTTCGCTCGACAAGCCATTGCTTTTTGCGCAGATCGAAGATGTGGAAGGCGTAATAAACGCCAGCGAGATCGCTGCAGCCGACGCGGTGGATGTGCTCTTTGTTGGCCCCGCCGACCTGAAACTGGCGCTGAAGCAACAGGCTTCCAATAGAAATGAAATTACTTTCGAAAGATCCCTGCAGTTAGTGGCCGGCGCTGCCGCAGCACATCAGAAAAAATCTGGCATTCTACTTCGCGACAGATCACAGATCGAGCCTATGCGGCAACTGGGTTTCAATTGTATAGCACTGGATTCGGACATTGCTATCCTGAGATCGGGATATGAAAGGATCATGAAGGATCTCCACAGTTGAACCTGAAGAGGGTCTTGTCAAGTAACACAACTTCATCAAAAGAAATGACATTTCACGGGTCTTGTATTTCCCGGCATTTAATTATATTTTAGCGAGCCGTCTATTCTGTTCTCAAAAAAATTTGCATGATCCGTTCTTTTGTGCTTTTGTTTATTGCCTTGTCATTTGTTTCACCTTTGATGTCGCAGGAAGAGCCACTGGTCGACACCATGGTATTTACAAAGGTTGAAGTTGAAGCCGACTACCCCGGTGGCATCCCGGCATGGCGAAATTTTCTCGAAAAAAACCTTAATCCTTCTGTGCCGGTGGATAACGGCGCGCCGGCAGGCCGCTACACGATATATGTTCAGTTCATTGTCGGCAGGGACGGCAAAATATCCGAAATAAAACCACTGACCAGGGAAGGCTATGGTATGGAACAGGAAGTGATACGTATCATGCGAACCTGCGGACCCTGGACACCGGCGATACAGTTTGGAAAACCTGTAAAGGCATACCGGAAACAACCGGTCACTTTTTTGGTTTCTGAAGAAGGTTTCGATATCCGGACTGAAACTCCTTATACACTTTTCACCGAAACCGATAATAAACTTGCTATTGAGCTCGAACGGGTAAAACCTGACGATCTCGATGTATCCATTTCGCACGGATCGATCATGTATGACGCCAACGGGCAATTCATTGCACGAGTTACTAAACCTGGACGGGTTCTGATCACCGTTTTAAACAGGAAAAAGAAAAAGGCCAAACCCAGTGTGATGAGCCTCGAGGTGCGTAAGAAGGCATCATGACAGCCTGCCGTCAATGGTACAATACTGCCTGGTATGGGTTGGCAGTTATTTATACAGATCAAAATCAAGATACCCTTCTTCCGCCCGCCTTGCAGCCCGTTCGGTATAAAATGAACGATCCTGTGGCGCCCAGGTGCCCAGCCCATCAACATACCGGTTAAACATACAAAAAGCGGCCGCAATTAAAACTGTGTCATGTATCTCCCGGTCCGTTGCGCCTGCTGTTCTTGCGTGTTGGACCTGTTCCGCCGTCACTGCGCGACCTCCTTTCTGCACACTCGCCGCAATGAACAGCAGTGATTTAAGTTTGTCTGAAATGGTAGCATTTTGAAGGTCGTTATTGATCTCTTTGATTTGTTGGATCTCGCATTGCAGGTAATGTCCCGCCAGGGCTCCGTGCACATGCTGGCAAAAAAAGCAGTCATTCAGGGATGATACATAAGCACCGATGAGCTCGCGTTCTCCGCGCGATAATGTATTGTTGTCATCGCGAAGTAAAATTTCTGCCAGCTCATTGAGTGATCTCGCTGTCTCGGGTCGGTAGGCCATCAAGCCTCTGATACCGGGCAGATCATTTCCCAAATTAATATGCGCCATATCTTATTGAGTTTTTTGCGGTAAAACATAACCCAGAGTTGTCATCCTTATACCCATTTCTTCATAAGCTTCGGGGCTATTGGGAGTAAAGGTTGCCAAGCCGTCTACATAGCGATTGAACATGCAGAACGTTGCCGCGATTAAAACCGTATCATGAATGCTCCGATCATCGGCGCCCTCGTTCCTCGCGTCGGCAATATCCAGGGCTGAGACTTCTGTGCCCAGCACCTGGACTTTACCGGCTATGCGGAGCAGGGCCTTTAGCCTTTTGCTCACGTTAGCGCGTTCCATATCTTTCAATACCTCATCCACGATATTTTTCCCGTCGCCATATAAGCAGCGGGCTGCTGCGGCGTGACTTTTCATACAGAACATGCAATCATTCCGATAAGAGACATAGGCAGCTATCAATTCACGATCAGCTTCCGGTATCGGGGATTCTCCTCTTAACAGGATCTGTACCAGTTCGTATAGATACTGCCCGGTCTCGGGCCTGTACATCACCAGGCTCCTTATACCTGGTACACCTTCCGGAACATTGATATGGGCCATGATTATTGTTATTTGAAAATTTATGACGATTTCTTAATCCTGCGATAAAAAAGTACGATCAATCCAAGCACAAAAACCAGCGAGAAGAGAAAAAGGGCATTGCTGTATCCTCCCAGTGCCGTTACCATCACTCCCACAAAAAGTACCGCGGTGCCGGTAAATAAACGACCTACGTTAAAACAAAAACCTGTAGCGGTGGCTCGCATACTTACCGGGAACAATTGCGGGATGAAGGCGCTCAGCACACCCTGGCTGGCACCAAAGAACAGGGCCAGCGCAGCAATCTCCGCATACACCACCATATTGATCGTTGTGTTGGTTTTGAAAAGTACAAAGGAGAGGATGGCGCAGGCAGAAAAACAGATCAGCATCGACCGGTGCAACCCAAATGCATTGGCCATCCAGCCGGAAACAAATCCGCCGGAAAGTCCGCCGATTCCGAGCAACATCATACTCATCCCCCTTTCCTTTTGCGCGTCATCGACAGTCGACAGGCTTTGTACCCAGGTGGGTAGCCAGGAAAAAATAGCCCAGAGCCCTATAAGCATGGTACCAAAAATCATAGCACCGGTGATCACATTTGATCGCTGCGACGAGGAGAAAAGTCCGGCTACCGAATTTTGAACATTAGTTTTTTGTGCATTGGTCTCTTTCCAGTAAGCCGATTCCCTGATCAAAAAAATGCCAAGCAACGAAATGCCCAGGGGGATCATACCGATCATAAAGCCCTCGCGCCATGAACTGACGATGTAGTTAATTAACCCGGCAGAGAAAATACCAACCGGGAAAGCAATAGACAGGATACCCACTGCAATGGCCCTTGTTTTTTTGGGCCAGACCTCACTCAGCAGTGTAAGGCGATCACCAACACGCCTCCCACCCCAAATCCGCTCATAAACCGACAGGCTACTACTCCTGCCCAGTGCGTCATCCATCCGGTGAGTACAGTGAAAAGCCCATAGCAACCTATCGCCAGCAAAAGCGATTTTTTTCTTCCGATCCTGTCGCTGACGATGCCCCAGGTAAATCCGCCAAACGCCCATCCAAAAATAAAAATGGCATTGATGTAAGCGCTTACCCGGTTCAATTGATCCGGATCGGTGTATCCCAGCAGTTCCCTCGCTGCAACGGGTAAATACACACTCATCAATGTAGATACTGCGCCGCCCAGGGTACTTGCAACAAAACAAACCGAAAACAATGTTGCCTGGTAAGGCACAGGTAAACGGGCTTCCTGGTTAATATTGATGGAGGTATCCATGTCCTGATAGATAGTTTGTTTAAATGAACACTAGCGAATTAACTGGTCGAAGGTTAAGGAAATAAAATAGATTGCACCTACTGAAGGAGAACCATAGGCCTGGTAAACGCGATGATTGAGCAGGTTGTTTGCACCAATTTTTACAACCGACTTTAATTGCGGAACAGTGTAACTGGCAACTACATCGATCGTAGAAAATGCGTTGATCCTGCCTGGCCTGAGTTCGTTGAATGAACCGTACCAGTCATATGCATTTTGCCAGCGCCATGCCAGGTTAAACCCTAACCGCTTTGTGATATTGCTGTTACCAATTGTTACCGTTGTTCGCCAATCCGGTGTGTTGAACGCAGGCACATTGTTGGGATTGGCATCCTTGATATCAAAAGATGACCAGGTGGCATTGAAACCCGCGGTATAGCCTTTGTTAAACAAGTAAGTAATGCCTGCTGTGGCTCCCTGTGAGGTTACCTTGTCGGAGGCATTGGTATATAATTGGTATAAGGTCATGTCGCCGTTCAACAGATCAGCAGCGGCTGCCGGATTGATAGTACCATCACTACCCAACACCGGGCTGTTGGGTTGCATAACGACCTGGTTGATGATAAAGTCGGTATAGGTGCTGAAATAGTAATTGGCGTCAACAAAAACTTTATTGTCAAATAATGCCTTGTATCCCACCTCAAATGCTCTCATTAATTCAGGTTTGATATAAGCGACGTCTGATTTCACCAGTTTATCTTTATGCGCCATGATTGCATCCTGCGGTGAGGAGCCACTTCCCACTGCCTGTCCGAACGCAGGGCCAAATTCTCCCATCGAAGCTGCCGTAACTGAATTCTCATACACATTCATACCCTTGCTATTGTTTGGCACGCCACCAAGGATCGTGATTGGTCCGGCATTTAACTTGATGTACTGGTCGACGGGCGTGGGGTTTCTGAAACCTGTTTGAAAAGAGGCACGGAAGTTATGGACCCTGGCAGCTGTGTACACAGCAGAAAAGCGGGGTGTGAAGTTTCCATCGAAATTTTCATTTTTATCATAGCGGATTGATGCTGTAAGCTTCAGTTTTTCTTCGAGCAATTTTTTAGAGACCTGTGTAAATACGCCATATTCCTTAATAGTGATCTTTTGATTTTTGTCGTCGAACAAGGTACCGTCGGTGAACATATTGTATTTTCTGAAATTTCCGCCTACCAGTACATCTACCACTTTCAACACATTGCTGAAATCATATTGGGCTTCAGTATGAAAAAACTTGCTGTTACTGAAAATACCTGCGCCGCCCATACCTCTTGTTTTTATCAGCCTGTCTTTTTCACGGTTGTAATCTGTCGATCCCGGGGCTAAACGGCCCTGGTCAGCAAAAGCACGTGCCGCGGCATGATTGGCAGCCGCTACTCCGCCGATATTGCCATTATATGCCTGTGCATAGCGGTCAAACCATACATCGTCGGCCTGGCCCGGGCTCACTACGTTTCCTCCAAGGTCGCGCACCCAGGTACGGTTAATTAATTGACCAAGTGAACGGGCGTTGTATGAATCATGCGAGTTCTCCTCAGCAGTATATGCCCTGATAAAATAATTGCTGCCCTTTAATTCTAACCGGTGGTTTTGCATGGTGAAATTATTCAGTGAGAACCGGTTACTACCTGTATATGCCGCAGTGCCCTTTCCAAATTTGTATTCGTATATCGCTTCCAGGTTGTCGGTAATACGATAATGAAGCGCACCACCAAGTTTTAAGCTGTACACATCATAATTCATTAAATAACGTTCTTCATATCCTGTGCGGGACACGCGGCCGATACCTGTGATGGTTCGTGCTACTTCATCGCCATAAATATTCAATGCATTCCGCCCGGGGTTGTTATCTCCACGATTGGCGACTGGTGTTTGCGCATCCACATCTGTGTAGTCTGAAGCGTACCAATCCAGGCCTGTGAGATAAGCGGCATTTACTTTAAATGCAAACCGGTTGTTGAAAGCCCTGGCATAGCGCAGGGAAAGATCATACAATGCGTGTGGGTCAGCCAGTTCCTCACCGATATGATTGACACCAACTTTAACCTGTGAACTAAGACCCTGGTATTTAAATGGGTCCTTTGTTGTCATCCTTAATACTCCATTGAATGCAATCGGACCATAAAGTGCCGATGCCGCTCCGGGAATCAATTCTGCACTTTCCATGTCCAGGTCGGAGGCGCCAAGCATATTTCCCACCGAAAAATTCAATCCCGGCGTTTGATTGTCCATGCCATCTACCAGTTGTAAAAAGCGGGAGTTACCGGTATGATTGAATCCCCTCGTATTGATCTGCGCAAATGTGAGACTGCTGGTTACCATTTCTACTGATTTAATATTCCTCAATCCTTCGTAGAAGCTTACGGAAGGTGTTTCCCGTATGGCTTTAAGGTTCATCTTTTCGATGCTAACCGGCGACTGTAGTATATTTTCCTGAACACGCGAAGCGGAAACAACCACTTCATTCATAACCCCGGTTTGTTTCAGCAATTGAACAGATATCTTGTTGTCTGCAGAAGCGATATCTATTTCCTTTTGCTCGTAACCGATCACAGAAACAATAAGCGTAAAAGGAGGCTTTTGGCTGGTTGAAAATTCGAATGTTCCTTTTGCATCTGTAACAGTCCCCCCGAGTTTACCCTTAATTGTAACAGAAGCGTTGACAAGCGGTTCTTTAGTTATTGCATCGCCAACAGAACCACTGATCCTGGTTTGTTGTGCAAATATGGTCGAGGCATATAGACTAAATGTGAACAGAATAAATATATTTTTCATTTTTCCTGGTTGTGCGTTGAAGAATTATTTTTTAAGTGATCATACCCCTGTGGCAGGCGGGTATAACCGTGATTGACCAGACGCTCTGCCAACGACTGGAAATATTCGGGCTGTTCGGGCATGGCTGTAGCCAGCCCGTCGACATAACGATTGTACAGGCAGAAGAGCGCAGAGATCAAAACCGTATCATGTATTTCCAGGTCGGTTGCCCCGGCGTTTTTTGCATTATTAATTACATCGGCGGTTACGTTCTTACCACTTTGTTGTACCAGTGAGGCAATAACCAGCAGGGATTTCAACTTCTCGCTGATTTGCGCCGTGTTGATGTTCTGCTTTATTTCATCCGTGGTATTATTCTCTCCCAGCAGCAGATCGGCAGCAGCAGTGTGTGCAGTGGTGCAGAATTTACATTGATTCCGATGGGAGACGATGGTTGCAATGAGTTCCCGTTCGGCTTCTGATAAACTGGATGGACCCCTGAGCAGAAATTGGGTAAGGTTACGGATCGGTGCAGCACTGTCTTTCCTGTACTCGAGCAAGCCGGTAATACCCGGCAGGTGCTCTTCCAATGGAATGCATGGCATAAAAATTTACTTATAAAGAATGTAAGCAGGACACACCTGGTACCTGAATACGGAACATAATCTCATCCGGTAAGGTACACGGTGTATTAAGGAAGCATAGAGAAATTCAAGCCGTTGCTTAAAGTGAAAAATCGGGAGGATGTACCAGGGTAGGGTGATATATATCCTGGAGATTGCAATGCAACTCCGCGTTTTGAACGGAAGCTTCTGTATTTAATTCTGCCAGGTGGTAACTAAGGTCACGATCATCATATTCACTCCAGAAATTCTTGGCCAGTTGAGTGGAACTATGATTTTGCTTTTCACCCTGGTTTCCATCAAGGCCGTTTGTTAGTTTGAAATATTCCTGGCTGGCAGTTTTTAGTTTTTCCTTATCGTTGTTGGGAATGCATTTAAGTACCAGGTAACCATTTTCAATCTTACGTTTGACATAAGTATAGTGCCTGCCACCAATTTCCATTTCGCCGTAATGTCTTTCAAACCTGGTTGTCTCCCTTTGATATGGATTATTAAGAGGGATTCTTAATTCGAGAAGCTGCTCATCTTTGTATTCCTTCTTATCAATTCTTGCTTCAAGTTGCCTGTCAGCATGATAGGAGAGTATAGATACAACCAGGCGATAGCCATACCAGTTAAAGGCTAGAAGGAGAATAAGAAATATGGCAGCCAGTTTTTTCAAGTTCAGTTTTGGTTTTCCAATTTAAGACAAATTTGGAATTCCGGGGTTTTTTTACCGGACAAGCTTTCCGGGAGTAGCAGCCAGTGCAAGTGAATAGTCCGGGTCAGGTTTACGGCATATTCAGCTTTTTCTGATTGTTCCATTAGATCATTGGTAATGGTTCCCCTGGTCAGTATCCATAATTCCTCTTTTAAATTTTCAATTTCTGTATAGTGAAATGCTTTGATAGTGAATTTATCAGTTTATATTTTAAGGTTATCGTTTCTCATTTTGAGAAACAGTATATAATTGGCTTTTAGTAGATCAAGAAGGAGTTCATAGTAATGAAAGCAATTGGCGCGCTTCACTTCGCTCCAATCATTGATATCTTCATTACTTAATGTTAGCCGGAGCATTTGCCAAAGCTGCTCATGTGAGCTGGCCAGGTTATAGGTGTCGAAGAATTGATAGATCGCTTTTTGTGGATTTTCTACTGATTCCCTGGAGAGGTACCAAAGTTCTTCGGCGGATGGCCTGTTTACGAATTGAGAGTACAACATAATGTTTCAATTAATATTTTTTGTGGTGTTGAGGCAGGGCTAATCCATACCCGATAATATTTCGTGTATTAGCTTTACTTTTTCCATAAGCAATAAAAGGTCTTCTGTGCTGATCTTATAGTCTGGTTGATATCGTGCTTCTATATAAGCTTTTTGTAAAAGGTTGAAAAGCCGCTTTTCCTGTTCTGTATTTTGCGGGAAAATATCCCTGAGAGAATAGGAAATAAGACTTCCATAGCGTATCAGCCTGTCAAGACTATGGGTGTTGGCCTGATAGCCGGTACCGGTTTTTATAATCGTACGCAATGCCTGCTCTGCCGACTGATGCAACATAAAGGCCGCCAACTCATTTTGCTTTCGCGCACTGAAGAGTTCTGATCCTGCCAGAAACTCTCGCGCTTTTGCCAGCCCTGCGGCGTGTTGGGTTTCCCTATTAGCAGCGTTGGCATCTACCCTGCCGGTAGCAAATGACCCGCCCAGGTTATTCGGGTCATAGATACATGAAGCCGATTCCCATACAGCATCGGCAAACCGATGACCCGTATCCAGCCAATGTTTGAAAGTGGCTGTCTCCAGGACAATGGCCGTAACCGGGATAACCCGTTTACATCTGTTTTCTATTTTGTCCTGCCATTCGTGTAGTTCCCGGTTGGAGGGGTCATTGATAAGCACCAGTAGAAAGCAATCTGACAGATACCGCGAAGAGGGGGCGGTATCGAGAAATATACTTTCACTTCTTCTCCGGTGCAATGAAGCTCCCAGCAGGAATATCATGTCGGGCCGGGCTGCATTTACAATAATATCAACCAATACCTGAAGCAATGAAGAGAAAGCGTCACGAAAGAGATGGTATATTGTAAAAGGTCTCATGACACATTCTTTTTTGATAGTTTACGCCTGGGTTTTTTAAACCAGTTCTTAAACCAGTAAGCATGGTGCTTCTCGCGCCAGTTGGTGTACAGGTCAAGTATTTTACCCTTGCCATCTTTTGGGAACAAAGAGCCCAGGGCATCCATTTCGGCAAATATTTTACGGATATCGTCCTCGCTGTAATGATGCTGGCCATAGCCGTGCGCAATGAAATAGTTTACCAGGTGCTCTTTTGCCCGGTCCCTTCCCTCTCTTTTCCAGCTTCCGCAGGCAAGATTGTCCATGAAATCAAGTACTACCTCCCGGGGGGTAATATCCATTAGCTTACACAACAGGAGAAATTGCTGGGGGAGGATGAAATTAAAGTCTGCATAGCGGTCATAGTCTCCGGTTTGCCATTTTAATGCCGGCCGGGGCTTTCGAGGCGCCTTTTTTCCGGTTGAAGCTTTTTTCATGAGAAAGTATTTAGAGTGATGAATGCACAGTAACGACTGACCGGCGACAAAAAAAATGGACCCGTTTTCTCCGGCTTCCGCTATTTATGCCCCCAACTTCAGAAGAGCTCGCGTGCAGTAAGCTTTACTGCCCTTCGCTGAAACTTAAAAGATCGTGGTCGAAAGTTGAGATTTGAGATCGTGCTTTGCGGGTAGGACTTTTACAAATGCAGGGTTTGATGGTTTCCATCAATGAGCTGCATTGAAAGCCTTTTGTGTTTATTACTATAAATGCAGAGTTAACTAAGGGGATTTAATGATCATAGCTGTTGCGGGGTCTCTGCATTTCCTTTTGAATCGAATTTGTAAATTACTTTGCTTTATGATTTATTACCACAAATATATATCGATGATTTGATAAAATCAAATCTTAGATATCTATTTTCAGATAATTTATACACTTTTTATGAACTATTTTGCCGCTAATCTCGCCTTTTGCCGAAAAGCTTTTGATGTTTCCCAAACCCAGCTATCCTCAGTGATAGGAAGAGGGCAGTCGACGATTGCAGGTTGGGAGAATGGCGTTTCAGAGCCTAATGTAGAAGCCCTTATGAAGATCAGCGGTTTTTTCGCTATTTCGGTGGATGACCTGATCAAGTTGGATTTTTCGGAGCTGGACCAGCGCACATTTAAAGGGTTGGTGAAAGATGACACAAAGCTAAAGGTGCTGGAAGACAGGATGGCCAATAAAAAAGCCAGGAACAGGAGGCAAAAGCCGCCTATACCATACCCGTTCGACAACGTGGTTACCACCGTGGATGAGTCTGACCCGATGCTGTCACGCTCCACAATGAAAATATTAAAGGTAATTAACGGGAAGATCGATGAGTTGCTAAGTCTTACAAAAAGGCAGGGCTCCAAAACAACAAAAAAATAAGCCGCAGGTTTTCCGGGAAACGCACGATAATCTCCGGCGCTAGCAGGGAAATGAAAACTGTGAAATATTGCGCATCCTGCCCGATTGCTGGTTTGGACTTCGGCAGCAGTTGATCCCAGTGGAAAGTACTTCATAACCCAAGTCGGTTTATCGCATGGTTTGCTACCTTTCGGGCAGGTTGCGGCGGGCGACTAATTGCTGGTCTCTCTTATCAATTGAATGAGGTGCGGATAGGCACTGAGTATCAGGTTGTGTTTTACAGAAGTCTTCACGCTACGAAGGTGCTATCAACGGGATCTTTACAGAAAAAAAATCATCACCCTTTTCGACGACGGGTAAATCGTAGCCAAGTAACTGGTACCGGCCACTGATGCTTCGCAACCCGATGCCTGTGGACTCATGCCGCTGCTCCCTGATTGAAAGATTATTGCGGATAGTTAACTGATCTTTCCCTTTATTGAAAAGTTCTACATTGAGCGGGTAGTCTTTATGCAGTTGGTTATGTTTTACAGCATTCTCTACCAGTAGTTGCAGCGTGAGTGGCGGTAACAGGTATGTCTCAGCCGACGGATCAATATTGAGCTTCAAAGAAATCGCCGTTCCGTACCGCGTTTGAAGCAGGTGGTAATAAGACTTTAAAAAATTCAATTCTTCACCAAGCGTGGTTAGCTCGGTTTCATTGTTTCTTAGCAGGTAACGGAATACCCGGGTCAGTTCATCCAGAAAGGCTTCTGCCTGTGCCGGGTTCTCACTGATCAGTGAGGAGAGTGAATTGAGATTATTGAAAAGAAAATGGGGATTGATTATACCTTTCAATTGCTGAAGTTCAGCCTGGAGTTTTTCTTTTTCGAGACGGTCCCTTTCTTTTTCCGTATGGCTCGACTTTGAGAAATGATAGGCCAGTTCAAATATCCCATATAAAAGAATAAACACCAGGATGCCATACACTATCGACACACCAACAAGCCCCGGGTCGACCTGTCCATCATTGACATGAAA
The DNA here is from genome assembly GCA_023424015.1 of Bacteroidota bacterium. Taxonomy (GTDB): domain Bacteria; phylum Bacteroidota; class Bacteroidia; order Chitinophagales; family Chitinophagaceae; genus Terrimonas_B. The sequence goes on from JAFAEM010000004.1 coordinate 93,588, forward strand.
AACGACGACCTCGCCATCATCAGTGGAACCAGACCATTTAAGTTCTCGACGTAAAGATTTATAACTCCAGATGCAAAACGCTATCCATCCTATGCCAAGCGGGACATAGACAAGCACTCGTTTTAAATCCCGAAGTTTTCTCGTGAACCACCTGCGGCTCCGGTATGACAGGAACCTGGTGCCCTCGCAGATCAGGATCAGGGTGGCTAGATAAATCAGTGTGCCTACCAGCGGGAATTTTGCCGAATCCAGGGTATTATATAAATGCAGACTGAATGGGACGAGGATGATAATAAGACGTACCCATTTATCATTAACTTTTATCACGCGGCTTGTTTGCCGCTAAACTACAAGTTTTGTCAGCAAATTTTATAGCCGAATAGGGATAAACAAGAATGAAATAATTTTTCAATACAGAATTAACGGTAATAGCGATCATTCCAGCGCAATTCATTTTTAAAATGCCTGAGATCTGTGTTTTTGTCAATCGGCAAAAACTCAATCCCGGCCATTTCCGCAAAATCCTCGAGGCATTCGCTGCCCAGGTTTTGACTATAACAGGTATGATGCGCCCCACCTGCAAGAATCCATGCAGCGCATCCGGTTTGCATATCGGGTAATGGTTTCCATAAAACCCTTGCCACAGGCAGCTTTGGCAGGTCGTGTGTTGGTATTACTGCTTCCACTTCGTTTATGAGCAGCCGAAAGCGGTTGCCCATATCAATCAGTGACGCGTTGAGCGCTGGTCCGCCTGCTACATTAAATACAAGCCTTACTGGATCAGCTTTGCCTCCGATACCCAAAGGATGTATTTCGCAGGATGGCTTTTCTGATGCAATACTTTCACAGATCTCGAGCATGTGCGCGCCCAATACCATCTCATTGCCTTGTTCAAAATGGTAGGTATAGTCTTCCATGAATGAATTGCCGCCTTTGAGCCCGGTGGACATAAACTTCATGGCACGTACCAGCGCGGCGGTTTTCCAGTCGCCTTCAGCAGCAAACCCATAACCATCATTCATGATCCGTTGTACGGCGAGTCCGGGAAGCTGCACCATGCCATGCAGGTCTTCAAAAGTATCAGTGAATCCTTTATAGTTTCCCTGCTTCAAAAACTGACGCAAGCCCAGTTCGATCTTTGCAGCCTCACGAAGCGAGGAGTGTTGTGCCCCGTCTTTTTGTAAAGCCGCAGCCAGCTTGTATGATTTTTCATATTCATTACATAGCTCCGCAACAGCCTGGTCCCTGACCTGTTTGATCATATCAACCAGGTCGCCGATGCCGTGGGTGTTGACAGCAAACCCGAATTTTAATTCTGCCTCTACTTTATCGCCGTCCGTCACCGCTACATAGCGCATATTGTCACCAAACCGTACGAATCGGGCTCCCTGCCAGTCGTGCCATCCTGCTGCAGCGCGGCTCCAGGCATTAAGATGCGCGATCACATCGGGGTTTTGCCAATGGCCTACGACTACTTTTCTCCTGACCCGCATCCTGCTCATGATAAAGCCCGCCTCCCGGTCGCCATGCGCGCTTTGGTTCAGGTTCATAAAATCCATATCGATGCTGTCCCAGGGAATATCACGGTTGTACTGTGTGTGTAGATGGAGCAATGGCTTTTGAAGAATCTTTAATCCATTAATCCACATTTTAGCTGGAGAAAAGGTATGCATCCAGGTAATGATACCGATACACTGATGATCCGCATTGGCCGCTATGCAAATATTATAAACCTCTTCGGTTGTCTTAACAACAGGTTTAAAGACGATATTAACCGGCACCACTTCGGATGAATCCAGGAAAGCTGCGATCTCCTGGGAATGAGCAGCAACCTGTTTTAAAGTTTCTTCGCCGTATAAATGCTGGCTGCCGGTTACAAACCAAACCTCCAGGCCCTTAAAATCTTTCATGATAATGATTGCTGAAGTTTGGTCTACCTGACCGAGAATTTGTAGATTGTTGTTTGCTTATACGTTTCTCCCGGTTCTAAAATGGTGTCGGGAAATCCTTTTTGGTTGGGACTATCGGGGTAATGCTGGGTCTCCAGGCATAAGCCGGCATGTTTGATATATCGCTGGCCTTTTTTGGTTCCGCTGAGTGTGCCATCGAGGAAATTGCCCGAATAGAACTGCATGCCTGGTTCGGTAGTAAATACTTCCATCAGGCGGCCGGTGCCTGGATCATAGAGGGAAGCAACTTTTTCGAGTTGGTTCTCTTTTTTATTTAGGACCCAGTTATGATCATAACCTCCTTTGACCTGCGCAATATCACGACCGATAGGTTTCTCTTTATTGAAATCCATCGCGACATCATTTGTTACCGCTTTATTTCCAGTGGGTATCAGCACATCATTTACCGCAGTAAACTCATTCGCATTGATCCATAAATGATGATTTAAAATAGTAGAGTCACGACCAGCGGATAAATTAAAATAGGCATGGTTGGTGAGGTTCACCGGTGTAGGTTTATCTGTTGTGGCCGTATAATCAATTTGCAGGGCATTATCACTGGTAAGCGTGTATCTTACTTCTACGTCCAGTTTGCCTGGGTAACCCTCCTCGCCATCTTTGCTTTGGTAGGTCAGCTTCAAACTGCTGTCTCCCGGGAGTTTTTCAATTTGCCAGTTCACTTTATCAAAGCCTTTCAGTCCGCCATGCAGGCTATTCCCGTTATTGTTGGCGGCAAGGGTGTAGGTTTTGCCGTTGATGGTGAACTTAGCATTGGCGATCCGGTTTGCATAGCGACCGACCAGCGAACCGATATAGGGATTATTGTTTTGCAGATACCCGTCGAGCGAATCAAAGCCCAAAACTACATCACCCGCCTGCCCATCTTTACCTGGAGTGATCAATTTAGTAACGGCACCACCATAGTTAATGATGGAGACCTGCACGCCATTACCATTGCTGATCGTGAATTCAGTCACAGGCGCTCCTTCGTAGCTGCCGAAAGACTTTTCGATGATAGTTGTCTTGTTTGATGCGGTTTCCACGTTCTTATCGCTGGCATCCTGCTCGTTATTGCATGCTGCCAGGAACATTAAAGTAACTAAAAAAAAGGTGTTTGTTATTTTCATACAGCAATTTAAGTTTTTATCAAACCTGACCATAATAGGAGTCGGGTCCATGTTTACGCTCAAAATGTTTTTGAATAAGTGAAGGTTTTAATGTCGGGGCCCCGGGATTCAACTGTATGGTCAGTAGCGCCATTTTGGCAATGTTCTCCAAAATCAAACTATTATATACCGCTTTAGCTGCAGTATGTCCCCAGGTGAATGGCGCATGGCTGCCTACCAATATCATCTCCATTTCTTCATAGCTCAGTCCTCTTTCCTTCATGCAGTTGATGATCTGGAAACCGGTTTCATATTCATAGTCGCCTTTTATCATTTCATCGCTCATCGGCGGTGCGCAGGGTATCGGCGATACGCAATGATCGGCATGAGTAGTGCCAAAAACAGGGATATCTTTCAGCGCCTGTGCCCAGGCCGTTGCGTAGGTGGAATGAGTATGACAAATACCAGCAATGTTTTTCCAGTGGTTATATAGAACAGCATGCGTTTTTGTATCCGATGAAGGCCTGAGATCGCCATCAACAACATTCCCGTCAAAGTCGACGATCACCATCTTTTCAGGAGTCAGCTCCTGGTAAGGAACACCACTGGGTTTGATAGCAAAGACGCCCAACTCGCGGTCAGCGGCGCTTACATTCCCAAAAGTGGCCACCACCAAATCGAGTTTTGGCAGTTCCATGTTGGCAAGAAATGCCTGTTCCCGGATCTGCCTGTATTTCGCGTTTGATGATTTTGTTGTTGAAAAAACTCCGGTGTCAATGCTGTCTTCGACAAACTGCCCGAGCTTTCGGTATTGCTCATACCTGGTCTGATAATAACCGGTATTTTGTATCGAAGGACGGTATTCTATGTCAAATCCCTGTCCCATAGCCTGCATGGCATCTTCCACATTTTTGTAAATGCCCGATGCTGTTGCAGCAAACATGGCAGCGCCCATTGCACAGGTCTGCTCGCTACGATGAATGCGTATGGGCATGTTCATAACATCCGCCATTACCTGCATCACATAAGGAGATTTCCTGGCTACGCCTCCAAGACCAATCAATCCTTTTACCGGTACGCCTTGTTCAACGAATCTTTCAACAATGGTTTTAGCGCCGAAACAGGTAGCTTCTACCAGGGCTTTAAAAATGCGTGGTGCCGTACTGCCGAGGTTCAGGTTGATCAATGATGCCTTTAGCAGATGATTGGCATCCGGGGTTCTGCGTCCATTTAGCCAATCAACCGCGAGTTCATCGTTTTCCATGTGCGGGATCCGTGCGGCCTCATCAGAAAGCTGTTGTAGCGAAGGTTCCTTCGCCAGGTTTTTAAACCAGGCAAACACATCGCCGAATGCGCTTTGACCGGCTTCCATTCCCACCATACCGGGAATGATGGAGCCATTCACCTGGCCGCAAATACCTTTTACGAGTAAACCATCAATTTCTCCAGTCGGGGCAACAAGCATATCGCAGGTGGATGTACCCATGACTTTGCTTAAAAAATAAGGCTCGATCTGTCCGCCCACGGCACCCATATGGGCGTCGAAAGCACCCACGCCCACTATTACGTCAGTTGATAATCCAAGTTTCTTTGCCCAACTCTGACTCAGCGTACCAGCCGGTTTGTCAGCGGTATAGGTTTCTTCACAGAGCCGCGCGGTAAAGCCGGATAGTCTTGGGTCGAGCGTACTGAAGAATTCATCTGGCGGGAAACCATTCCAGTCGTCAGACCACAGCGCTTTATGACCTGCTGCGCAGACACTTCTTTTCATTTGGTGCACATTGCTGCCACCGGCGAGTAAAAAAGGTATCCAGTCGCAATGCTCTACAAATGAGTAACAAGCTTTCTTTACGCTATCATCCTGCCGCAACAGGTGCAGCAGTTTTGCCCAAAACCATTCAGATGAGTAAATCCCACCGACAAAGCGGAGATAGTTTGTAGAAAATTTTTTCGCGTGTTCATTTATCTCGGCAGCCTCCGCTGTGGCCGTATGATCCTTCCACAACACGAACATGGCATTCGGGTTATTTTCAAATTCCGGAAGCAGGGCAAGGGGCTGCCCGGTTTCATCCACTGCTACAGGACTGGAGCCGGTAGTATCTACGGAAATGGCTTTAACCTGTGCGGCGATCTTTTGTCCGGCATTCTGAACACATTCGCGGATAGTAGCTTCAAGTCCTTCAATATAATCAAGCGGGTGCTGCCTGAATTGTTGCGCGGGGGCATCGCAATACAGTCCTTCCCGCCAGCGTGTATAATAAAAAACTGAGGAGTTTATTTCTTCTCCATTTACAGCATTCACCAGCACTGATCGAACTGAATCTGTACCGTAATCGACACCAATAACATAACGGTCATTCATGATTAATGTTAAAATAACACTTATAAACTGAAACAAAAAAAAATTCTGTATACCAGTGTATCAAATCATCGTAGCAAAAAATTTTACCGGCTATTCGCCAGCGAAAAACTTTGCCGGTAAAAAGCTCATAAAAGCTTCTACTGTCCGCTTGTATTTCCGTCTATCCAGTTTATAATAGTAAGCCCCGCGTTTCGAACTTTGTTTTTCTTTGTCTTTCTGTTTGATGAGGAGTTTGGCGTTAGACAATTTGCGGATGAAATTTCTTTTGTCCAGGTCGATTTGGTAAACTGCTTTATACAGGTTGAGCAATTGTGGAATGGTGAAGCGGTCGGGTAATAATTCAAAAAGTATGGGATGCAGTGCAGCTTTATACTGGAGTCTCTGGCGTGATCTCTCAGCCAAAATCCTGTGATCGAAGATCAGCCTGGGCAGCTTTTTCAATGAAAACCATTCCGGACGGAAATCATCACTCAGTTGTTTTTCGTATTCATGTATATCGATCAGCGCAAAATACACAACAGAGATCGTACGCTCAAGCGGATCCCTTCGTGGGTCGCCAAAGGCATGAACCTGCTCCATATATACATCAGTCAGACCGGTAAGCTGTTTGAGTACCCGCGTGGCGGCCTGTTCCAGGCTTTCATTTCGTTGGACGAAACCGCCCATCAGGCTCCATTTACCTTTTTCAGGTTCAAAGCCACGGTGGATCAGTAAAAGCTTCAGTTCCTTTCCATCAAAACCAAAAATAACACAGTCAACTGCAACGGCCAGACGTTCGGCGCGGTATTTTAAAGCCATAGCATGATTTGTCCCAAAAATAGAGATCATTTTTTGGTAATGACCGATTGGGGTTTGACAAATGCAAACAATCAGGTTTTTTTAGAGGGAAGCAATCTCGCGACGGACACGGCGTGATTGGCGACAACGCCAGCCGATTGTCAGTATCTTTACGTAGTTGTCGTGAAGGACAATGGGTATTTGCCTGCGGTGTGGAAATTATTGCTCATTTGTGATCAATGCCGGCCTTATACCTTTCTAAGCATCAACAAATATTCCGGATTTCATTATATACCATTTAATGGCAAAAGATTTGAATAATGCATAGCGATCGTATGAATGCTTGTATTAATAAATTATTCTATTGCCTGTTCGGCATTTTATCACTCCATTGCGGATCCACTGATCGTACGGCAGGGATGAAATTTGAAAGTCCCGACGGTTTTAATTTGGGAAAGGCGGTGCAGCTAAAACTGCCTTTGGAGCTGGACGAGATATCCGGCGTAGCATACTATCCCCCCGACAGTTCCATATTTGCTATCAATGATGAGAAGGGTTGGCTTTACAAAATCGGTAAAGGAAGGCGGGTGAAGCACTGGCCTTTTTCAAAAAGTGCAGATTTTGAGGACCTCGTTTTACGCGACAGTATCTTTTACGTATTGGAGAGTACCGGCAATATCCTCCGACTCTCATTTGGCACAACTAATAATGGAGCCTCCGCCATTGGGGTGCAACAATACGTTTTCGACCAGGGTTCGGGTGAGGATGAGTTTGAGATCCTTTATTGGGATTCCACCCGTCAAAAGCTGATATTGATTTGTAAAGATTGTGATGCGGACAAAAAGCATTCTTTATCCACTTTCGCTTTTGATCCTACGACGGGGAAATATGAAACCTCGCCCTTTAAGGTCGATGTAACACAAATAGCAAAGTCACTGGGAGAGGAGAAAATGAAGTTTAAACCTTCAGCGGCTTCCATCAATCCAAAAGACGGTATGCTTTATATTATTTCCTCGATTAATAAAGTATTAGTGGTAGCGGATGTAAACGGCAAGCTGAAAAAGGCTTACCGGATAGATCCGGCAATTTTTAAACAACCGGAGGGGATCACGTTTGCACCTTCCGGGGGCATGATCATTTCCAATGAAGCGGCAGATGTTGGTGTGGCGGACATTTTATTCTTTACATACCATAAACGATAATCATGCGCAGGGTAATTCTGATGATCTTTTTACTGGGCCTCTGTTATCTGCTCCCGGCGCAATCCGATTCGGTGAAAACAAGAGTAATATTGGTAGGTGATGCAGGCGCCCTGTACCCCGACAAACCCTCTGTGCTAAGCGCTATTCGTAACAACATAAAATTGGATAAAAAGACGGTCGTTGTATATCTCGGCGACAATCTATACGATGCAGGTCTTCCTCACGAGACTTATTCCCGTTATTCGGATATCAAGGCAGCCCTGGATTCGCAGATCAACCTGTTGAAGGGCACCCCTGCAAAGGGTTATATGATTCCCGGCAACCATGACTGGGAAAATGGTGGCGTACGCGGGCTTGAAACCGTCATTCGACAACAAAATTATGTTGACCTGTATGGCGAAGGAAGGATCGAGTTTTTCCCTAAAACAGGCTGCCCGGGCCCGGTGGAAATAGAGATAGGCGACGATGTGGTACTGGTGGTGATGGATAGCCAATGGTGGATCCATTCCAACGATAAACCGGGTGTTGAATCAGATTGTGAATACAAGACAGAAGATGAAGTGATCAACGAACTGGGTGAAATCCTCAATAAGAACTATAAAAAGCTTGTACTGCTCGCCACGCACCATCCTTTTAAGAGTAACGGTCCGCATGGCGGATATTTTACGTGGAAGCAACATATATTCCCGTTCACAGAGCTGCGTGAGCATTTGTATATCCCCCTGCCGTTGATCGGTTCCGCATACCCGATCGCCCGCAGCGTATTCGGCACACCTCAGGATATCAAACATCCTTCTTATACCAATATGATCAACCGTGTGATGGAAGCGGTGCAGACGCATCCTCATGTGATCATGGTTGCCGGTCATGAGCATGCGTTGCAATTGCTGCGCGACAGTAGCTATAATTATGTAGTCAGTGGCAGCGGTTGTAAAACTACGAGGGTATCCCCCGGTCGTAAGGCCGAGTTCGCAGCACGCGAACTTGGGTTTGCCACGCTGGATATTTTGAAAAATAAAACAGTCAGAGCTAATTTTTATACACTCAACAAAGAAGCCAAAGACACTTTAAAGCTGGCATATTCCGAACGGATCCTCGATTATTCAAAACTACCCCCGCTGCCCGAAGATACCGTGCAACCGGTGGCCTATGTGTACGAGGATTTTGTTAAAGCGCCGGCAAGCGGTCAGTATAATGATGCCGGTAGTCTGAAACGGTTTTTTAATGGCAAGAACTACCGGGAAGAATGGTCTACTCCCGTCAACCTGAAAGTATTTAATGTGAATAAGGAAAAAGGCGGGTTTACTATTGAAGGCGTTGGTGGTGGAAAGCAAACCAGGTCTCTGCAATTGAAAGACAAGTCCGGCAATGAATGGGCCCTGCGTACCATCGATAAAGACCCGTCGGGGGCCATTCCTGTTAATTTCAGGGAAAGCTTTGCATCCAATATTGTACAGGATCTTATCTCGGCGGCACATCCTTATGCGCCGCTCGCCATCCCGGTCCTGGCCGACACCACGAATATACTGGTAGCCACACCCGAATTTTTTTATGTACCCGATGATCCGTCACTGGGATATTACAGGCCACTATTTGCTAATAAGATCTGTATGCTGGAGCGAAAAGATCCGGAGGGTCTTGATGGCAAGAGCAGTTATAAACTGTTCAACAGCATGCGCGATGATAACGACAATACTGTTGACCAGGAGGCTGTATTAAAAGCGCGTTTACTGGATATGTTGATTGCTGACTGGGATCGCCATTTTGATCAATGGAAATGGATCACGCGTGATACTGGCCAGGGAAAATTGTTTGTTCCCATACCCCGCGATCGCGACCAGGCATTTTTTTATTCAGATGGATTGATCGTAAAATATATGTCCGGCCGTCGCATTCCGTTCCTGAAGGGACTGCGACATAATATGCCCGATATAAATAAGCTGAATATGGTGTCAAAGGATTTTGACCGTCTTTATCTTAACAACCTCGATGAACCCAGCTGGCACCGCGTTGCATTAGATTTTACCGGGAAGCTAACCGATGCAAAAATAGAGTCTGCCATACACAAGATGCCGCCCGAAATTTATGCCATCAGCGGCGATAAGATCGTTGAGAAGCTTATCAGCCGTAAGAAGATGCTGGTACATGAATCTTTAAAATACTACCGGTTTCTTTCTAAAGAAGTGGATGTTCTCGGAAGCAATGAGAACGAAAAATTTTCGATCAGTTCACAAAATGACAGCCTGTCGTTAACTGTTTTTTCCTATCGCAAACATGCGGATACAAATTTTGTAATGTATCACCGGGTGTTTGATCCTGCGGTTACAAAAGAGATAAGACTTTATGGATTTAATGGAGAAGATAAATTCGAAATCGACAGCGGCATGCATTCCAGTATTCGTATCCGGATGATTGGTGGACGGGGCAACGATTCGTTTTTTATCAACAGCAGGCTCCGCACATTTGTATATGATAATACTGCCGACACCAATTTTATAGTATCGAATCGAGGAACAAAAACGTATTTCAAGGATGATCCCAATATCAATGAATTTAACATCCGGCATTTCAATTACCCGATAAATCGTTTTCCGCGTGTTATTGTTGGTTTCAACGAAGACGATGGATTTTTACTGGGCACCGGGCTTTGGATCACGCGGTTTGGATTTCGAAAACGGCCCTTCGCGAGCGAACATAAACTTTCGGCTCTGTTTGCCCTGGCGCGAAAGGCCTGGCAGGTAAAATACCACGGAGAGCTTATTAGTGTTTTCGCAGGCACCGACATTGTACTACATGGACAGATCAATAGTCCGGCACTCAACAATTTTTTTGGTTTTGGGAACGGTACCACCCTCGACGATTCAAAACCTGCCCGCTTTTACCGTACACGTTACAAATTTGCCGAGGCGGATATAATGCTTCGGAAAAAATACTTTGGCAAACTTAGTTTCCTCGTCGGACCATCGGTTTACCATTACTGGAACCGGCTTGCCAATAACGAAGATTATATTTTGTCCAAACCTTCGGAAGCAGGACTGGATTCGCTAGCAGTGTACACACCAAAAACCTATGCGGGTATTAAGGCAGGTATTGAACTGGACAATCTGAATAGCGATCTGTTCCCCACACGTGGTATCAGGTGGGTGAATCGCTTCACCTGGCTGCAGCCGCTCGGAAATTCTGGCGAGCAGCTGAACAAGATCGAGTCGGACATGACTATCTATGCCAGCCTGAAGATTCCTGCCAGGGTAATTGGCGTGATCAAGGCTGGCGGCGGACATATCTTCAACGAAGATGTGGATTATTTCCAGGCATTGTCGGTGGGACAAAATAACGTGTTGCGCGGGTTCCGGAAGAACCGGTTTACCGGTACCTCGCTAGCCTATGGAAGTCTTGAATTCAGGATCAAATTATTCGACAGCCGGTCTTATATTTTTCCCGGGCAGGTTGGCCTGATCGTTTTCAATGATGTTGCACGCGTCTGGTACCGCAATGACACGGTTAAACGATGGCATTATGCGGCCGGTGGCGGGTTTTACTATAATCCCTTTAACCTCGCGATACTTTCGGCAACGGTGGGCTGGTCAAAAGAGGACAGGGTGTTTAATTTTTCACTCGGTACGAAGTTTAATATTACCTTTTAGTATGAAAAATACAGAGAAGCAAATTGTAAAACAGGCGGAAGAATATGTAACCTCGCTGTATGAGTCGGCACCTGAAAATAATTTGCTTTACCATAATATCGAGCATACCCGGAATGTGGTGAACAGATCCAACGAGATTGCGGCTCATTACGAGCTTTCCGAAAGAGATATTACAGTACTTAATATTGCTGCATGGTTTCATGATACGGGTCATATTTATACCGACCCCATGATGCATGAAGAGAAAAGTGTGGAGATCATGCAGGACTGGATGGCGACCCGGCTGGAATATGCTGACATGGCGGAAGATATTGCGATGGTGATCCTGTCTACAAAATTCAGTACACAACCGGCGAATATGATACAACAGATCATCAAAGATGCCGATACCTATCATTTTGGTTTACCAGGCTTCAAAAAGATCGACAAACTCCTTAAAAAAGAAATGGAGCTTAGAAATCTTCAAACCATGCTCCAGGATTGGAAACGAAATACACTAAACCTGCTGGAATCACACCAGTATTTTACTTCATATTGTAAAAATCTTCTCGATATGGGAAAGAAAGAAAATATTAACAGGCTACATAAAAAAATGAGGGACCAGGAAAGTATTAATGTCAGCGAAGCGATGGTGCCGGAGGATGTGGATACAGGGAAGAAAAAGAATGCAGGCGGTGGCAGGAGCTATATTACGAAGGGTATACAAACCATGCTTCGTCTTACTTCAGAAAATCATATGCGATTGAGTGAAATGGCCGATAACAAGGCCAATATCCTGATCAGCGTTAATGCTATTATAATTTCCGTGATATTATCGGTATTGATCCGTAAGATCGAAGTGGATACGCATCTCGCTATACCGACCCTGATATTTTTATTTTCTTCGTTGGTGACGATTGTTATTTCCATTCTGGCCACACGACCCAAGATTACGAAGGGAAGTTTTACCCGGGAGGATATATTGAACCGGCGGACCAATCTTTTGTTCTTTGGTAATTTCTTTAATACTGGCCTTGAAGAATATAAATGGGGTATGGCAACTATGATGAAGGATCCCAATTACCTCTATGGTACCCTGGTCGATGATATTTATTACCTGGGCAAAGTGCTGGGAAGAAAATACAAACTGGTGCGAATTGCTTATAGCGTTTTTATGATCGGTATTATCATTTCAGCCCTGGCTTTTATAGTGGCAATCGCGTTTAACCGGTCTGCCCCCGCCACGGTCATCATGGAAGGCAGCGGATCGCCGTTTTAGAGGCGTAGAAACCTGGGGTGGGGCAAGGGGAAAATTCATTAATTCTTTGTCTTCCGTGTTTCCTCAGTATTCTTCGTGTCCTTTTCCAGGTCACGGTGGACACGAAGAATAGCACGAAGGTCACGGAGAAAGTATTAAAGCCACTTAGAATATACGGAAATAAACATTCTGAATGTATCACAATAGAGATATTAGCTGGCTGGGGTTCAATCACCGGGTACTCCAGGAGGCCGCCGACACGACAGTACCCTTATTGGAAAGGATAAAATTCCTGTCCATCTTTTCAAGCAATATGGACGAATTTTTCCGGGTGCGTTACCCGGTGATCGCTTTGTATTCGCAATTGAAGAAAAAGACTTTGAATAAATCGGTCCAACCCGTTGACAAGCATTTATCGGAGCGGGTACAGGCCATGGTCACCGGGCAGCAGGAAGAATTTGGAAGGATCATTTTCGAACAGGTACTGCCGGATCTTGAATCCAATGGCATCTATTTATATTACAACAAACCCATTCACGGCAGGTTTTCATCGCAGCTGAGGGAATTATTCTTCTCCCAGGTGCTGGCGTTTATTCAACCGGTTTTTATCGGCGGTGCTTTTCAAAAGGAGTTTTTCCCTGTTAATAACCGGATATACTTTTTCGTTTTGTTGAAAAAAGAAGGCCAGGAGGAATTTTCACATGCGGTTGTAAATGTTCCCACCGATAAGATAAAGCGGTTTTTTGTCCTGGAGTCGGAAACGGATGATCAGCATATTGTTTTTCTCGACGACATCATTAGGGATAACCTATCCTGCATTTTTACAGGGTTTGAAGTGCATCAGTGTTTCAGTTTCAAGATCACCCGAAATGCAGAGCTTTTTCTGGATGAGGAGGTGATCGAAAAAGACATTCTACGTGAGTTGGAAAAGCAACTGGCCAAACGCGACATGGGAAGTCCAACCCGTTTTTTATTTGAGAAGGGTATGCCCCTGAGCCTGCAGCATTTTTTATCTAATTCTCTCGGGTTGCAACAGGAAGAATTGTATGAAGGTGGCAGGTATCATAACCTTCGGGACCTTGCTGAATTCCCGGTCAGGAGAAAGGAACTCGAATACCCGGCTTTTCCCCAGTTGCGACCACTAGAGCTTGAGTATTGCGGCGATATCTTCCGCCAGATTGCTTCAAGGGACCTGCTTCTTCATTTTCCTTATGAGAGTTATAACCCCGTGCTTTCATTTTTCAACCAGGCTGCTATTGATCCGGAAGTGGAATCAATTTCGGTCACATTGTACCGGGTGGCTGCAGATTCGCATATCGTCAACGCCCTGATCAGTGCGGCAAAGAATAAAAAGCAGGTCCGGGTGTTTGTAGAACTGAAAGCCCGTTTTGATGAAGCGAATAATATCAAGTGGAGCAAGGAGATGATCAAAGCCGGTGTAAAGATCATTTATAGCATCCCGCATATCAAGGTGCATTCGAAGATCGCACTGGTTACCCGCATTAGCAACCAGGGTGTAAAAGCCTTCGGTTATGTAGGGACAGGAAATTTCAATGAAGCTACAGCACGGTTTTATACAGATCATGCCATCTTCACCGCCAATGAGAAAGTGACAAAGGATCTGCAACGGTTGTTTACTATCCTTGAAAAGGAGAAACATCCCCAGAAGCAGGCGGAGGAAGTGTTTGGTCACTTGCTGGTATCCCAGTACAATATGGTACCCGCATTTGAAAAGGAGATCAGGGAGCAGATCCGTAAAGTAAAAAAGGGCGGAAAAGGTATCGTTAAAATAAAGCTCAATAACCTGGAAGATGTGTATATGATCAACCTGCTTTATGAAGCATCAGCAGCCGGTGTGGAAGTGCAATTGCTGGTCAGGAGCGTGTGTAGCATTATACCCGGCAGGAAAGGATTGAGTGAAAACATCAGGGTGCGACGGATCATTGACCGGTTTCTGGAACACAGCCGTATTTTCATTTTTGGAGACGAAGAAGATAAAAAGATCTATATCGGATCAGCAGACTGGATGACCAGGAACCTACAACATAGGATTGAGGTTTGTATGCCCGTCCAGGAGCGGCAATTAATGAAAGAACTGTCAGATTATTTTGAGATACAATGGAACGATACGGTGAAAGCCGTCGAACTTGATGAGGAACTCGCCAATATAAGGGTGATGGCTGATACCTCCCAGGAAACTATGGAGCCCGGCCCGCAGGCAAAACTGTATAATTATTTAAAAGACCGCTCATGAACTGGTCCCGGAAAGGCAGGCAGTCCTCTTCTCCTGTATGGAGATACCGGTTACGCAGGATCGTTACCATCGCCGTTTCCTGGGCTGTGATCGACCTGTTCCTGTATTTCAAAAATGTGTATACCCGCGACGATATCGATTACCCTTACCTGGAGAACAGCTTCGAAGCTTACCTGCTCCGGTTTGTGATTGTATTGCTCGGTGGCCTGCTGATGGCCTGGCTGATGCTGCGTGAATTGCGTATCATATTTCGTAAAAAGGCATTGCTTGCCGGCTGGTTATTGAAAGCGCTCTTGTTGTTGTTGGTAGCACTGGTACTCACGGCTATCATATTCATTTTGCATTTCCTTATCATCAAGGACATGAGCATACAAGAAACAATTAACCAGTTTTGGAATTATTTCTTTTATACCGGCCTCATAACAGACAGCCTTTTGTATTGGCTGGTTATGCTGCTTTCGGCACAGATCATCGTGGAAATTGACCAGAAATATTCACCCGGTGTATTTTGGGAGATCCTGACAGGCAAGTACCTGCGACCAAGGAATGAGAAGCGTATCATTATGTTTCTCGATCTCAAGGATTCCACCCCAATAGCTGAGCAACTAGGCCATGAGAAATATTTTTCCTTCATAAAGGATTTTATCTATTATGTGTCAAAAGCTGTGTTGGAAAACGGGGGCATGATCTACCAGTATGTGGGTGATGAAGTAGTAGTGACCTGGCCATACAGGAAGAAGAACGTTTTAAAATCGATAAATACCGTAATCGAGTCGAGGAAGGAAATTCAACGCCATTCTGATTATTTCAGACGTGAATATGCTATAGCTCCAGAGTTCAGGGTGGGGCTGCACGCAGGCGATGTAACAATAGGGGAAGTGGGGGTGATCAAAAAAGATATCGCCATCAGCGGTGAGGCCATGAATATCGCCGCCCGGATCCGCAGTGCATGTAATGAATTGAATCAAAAATTCGTTGTATCAAAGGAATACTTCGATACCGGTATATTAAAATCCTGGCAGGGTGAGGATTTAGGGGAGGTTTTTTTAAAAGGTGTGGACGAATCTGTACAACTATACGCTTTAAAGATATAGGTATCAAAATTGTATGAAAAGTATAGTTCCTGTTGGTATATATAATGAAACCGTTGGGAACGTTAAATATTTAGAATTGATCCCCAAATGGCGGGTCGAACCAGGAAATAAAACATTCATCATCCGTCAAATGAAGCAGCAGTGTACCGGTCTGATATTTATCGTTTTTGCAATGGCCCTGTTGCCGTATACGCCGCTGCATGGGCAAACGACGATTGTCAACGACTCACCGCATGTTGCCAATACATCTGTAGTCATACCAGGTCGGGAGTTTAAACGCTCGGGGTATCATAATTTTTTCTGGGGCAGGCATTACCGTAAGGAGTGGAACACAGCTATTCGGGTGGAACATCTCTATCTCGATAGTATTGCAGGTGGTCTGGTGCCTATTTTGGCCGGGGGTGGAAGACAGACCCGTACATTGCGATTGAGAGGGGCTGATGGCAGGGAGTACGTACTTCGATCGGTAAATAAGGATTTCACCCGATCCGTACCAGAGACTGAAGGAACTTTTATTGCCCGCATCGTGAAGGACCAGAGTTCTATGTTGCATCCTTATTCGTCCATTATGGTGACACCCCTGGCGGAAGCGGCCGGAATTTTCCACACGGTTCCCAGGATTGTCTTTGTACCGGCTCAGCCCGCACTTGATTCACTTAATCGCAATTGGGGGAACCAATTATACATTTTTGAACAACGACCAGACGAAGATCAGTCGGACGCAGAAAATTTTGGTTATTCAAAAAATGTGATCGGGTCCGAAAAACTTGCGGAAAAGATTTATGGCGAGAATGACAATGATGTTGACCAGCTGACTTTTGTACGGGCCCGCCTGTTTGACATGTTTATCGGCGACTGGGGCCGCTATATTGACAACTGGAGGTGGGCGGAATTTGATATGGGTAGCCATACCATTTACAAACCTGTACCCCGGGATCGCGACCATGCTTTTTCAAAGATTGACGGCTTTTATCCGAGGTTTGCAGCCTCCATACCCGGATGGAAACATTTGCAGGGGTTTGGTCACACCCTGAGAAGTATCGGTGGATGGAATGTGTCAGGCAGGTCACTCGACCAGAAATTTCTCAACGAACTCAGCCTGGAGCAATGGTTGCAACAAGCAAGGGAACTACAACGTGTGCTGACCGATTCACTGATTGAAAATAGTGTTCGGCTAATGCCGCCGCAGATGTTTACCATCTCAGGACCAGAGATCATTGCAAAATTGAAGTCAAGACGGGGCGATTTACAGAAATATGCCCGGGATTATTACAAATACCTGGCGAAATCGGTGTCCGTATTAGGTTCTGAGAAAACTGAGAAGATAGAAGTCAATGTCTTACCAGAGCGAAAAGTAAGAGTAGATGTTTTCAAGATCAATAAGTCGGGTAATATCATCGACACGCCTTATTATTCGCGTGTTTATGATGGTGCGGAAACTAAGGAGATTTTTATTTATGGCCTGGGCCAGCGTGATATTATTTCATTGAAAGGCGAGAAAAAGAACAGTATCGGTATCCGTATTATCGACCCGGAGGATGAAGACTCCATTTACATGATTGGAGACCGAAGACAGATCAAGAAAATCCGTTTTTTTACCGGTGAAAAATTTGAATATGATACTATCCGCGATGAACGAGTGGATTTTTCTGTACTGCCGGTGATCACACCCTCGGCCTATAAGGCTTTCGATTTTGACCCGATGGATCTTTTCCCGAAGACAGGTATAAAGATCAGCGCCGGCGTTGTATATACGCACCAGCCCTGGCGTAAATCCGATTACATGATCACACATTCGTTTCACGTATTGCATGGATTTTTACGTAAGTCGCTAAACGCCGGGTATGTGGGCCGGTTTCGACGTGGCCTGGGTGCATGGGATTTTCTAATAAAGGGCAGGGTGGATGACCCGGCCGTAGAAAATTATTTTGGAACTGGCAATCGCACCGAATTCGTGCATAAGAAAGAGCCCAATTATTACAGGACATTCAGCCAGCGGATTTATGGCGGAGTGGGCATTGAAAGAAATTTTGAAAAATTACATCATGCTGAAGTGTCGCTGATTTACCAGGCGGTTAAATATCGGAGAAAGGGTGGACATTACCTTGGCAATGGGATAAACATTGACCCTTCCGTATTCAACCGGAAGCAGTTTGCGGGACTCGAAGTTGGCTATCGTTACGATCATACCAACGGTTCAATATGTCCTTCCAGGGGATTTACCTTCCAATTTGGAGGTGGTTTTTTGAAGAATTTGGCTGATACCGGATCAGCCTTTGCGAAGATGAATGCCATCGCAGGTTTCTACCTGCCTCTTAGCCGGTCGTTCATATTTGCTGTGAGAGCAGGTGGAGCCACTTTATTTGGCAATCCCGATTTCTATCACCTGAATCGCCTCGGTGGTAATGTGGAGTTAAGAGGATATGAAAGGGAGCGGTTTTATGGAAAAAGTATTTTTTATACCAACACAGAGTTGAGGTGGATAACCAATACAAAGAATTATTTTTTCAATGGCAGGATCGGGCTGATAGGATTTTATGATATTGGCCGGGTATGGATGCCGGAGGAGAAATCTTCACGCTGGCATGATGGTTATGGGATGGGTCTTGCCATTCTTCCCTTCAACAAGATCACCCTTATGGCCATGTATGGCTTATCAGATGAGGGCGATAACCTATTTTTCCGGGCGGAACTATTTTTCTGATCCCGTGCGTCAACTGGCAAAACCGCCAGGTAGTGTCTGCAATATAGACTGCTTAGTGTTATACTGATTTCACGGTAGAATTCATTTCCAGTTGGTAACGGCTTGGTAAAATCCTTATCTTCAAAACGCAGATTCTATAAAATCGCTTTATGCCGGATACCAAGAAATTTTTGCTGCCCATCATACTGGTCACTTCGCTATTTTTTCTTTGGGGATTTGCCTATGGACTGCTGGATGTGCTGAACAAACATTTCCAGGAAACACTGAATATTACGAAAGGACGTTCTATGTTGTTACAGGCTGCCTATTTCGGTGCATATTTTCTAATTGCGTTACCAGCCGGCCTGTTTATGCAAAGACGCGGCTACAAGAAAGGGATCATTTTTGGCCTCCTGCTTTATGCGACAGGAGCGTTATTATTTTACCCATCGGCACAGAACGCGAGTTTTAGCTTTTTCCTGCTGGCGCTATTTATACTGGCAAGCGGGCTTACCTTCCTTGAAACGGCCGCCAATCCTTATGTCACGGTTTTGGGAAAGCCCGAAACATCTGAGTTCCGGCTCAACCTTTCGCAAAGCTTCAATGGGGTAGGTGCATTTTTGGGACCGCTGGTAGGAGGGTTATTATTTTTTGGTGATGAATCTTCAACCGGCACAGCCGGACTTGAATCCGTACAATGGGTTTATATCGCCATCGCGGTCGTGGTGTTGGTAGTGGCTGCTTTTTTTCTACGCACACCGATGCCTGAAATAGTGGAAGAAGATGCAAATTTTCGTAGCGACCAAAACGGAAAGGGACTTCTTCAACAGAGTCATTTTATTTGGGCTGTGGTGACTCAGTTTTTTTATGTGGCCGCCCAGGTCGGCATTGCTGCATTGTTTATCAATTATTGTACGGAAAAAGGATTGGATATCTCCAATGAGAAAGCATCCTATCTCCTATCAGGTAGTCTTTTGCTGTTTACAATCGGCAGATTTGCCGGTACGGCGCTCATGAAATGGGTAGCGCCGCACAAATTGCTGGCGATATACGCCTTCATCAACATCCTGCTTTCTGCCGGTGTGATCTGGCTACAGGGAATGATCTCGATTTATATCCTGATGGCGATTTTCTTTTTTGAATCGATCATGTTTCCCACCATTTTTGCATTGGGAGTGAAAAACCTGGGAAGCGCTACAAAAAAAGGTTCTTCCTTTATCATTATGTCGATAGTGGGCGGAGCGTTGGTACCACTGGCCATGGGCGCACTGGCGGAGCGTTACTCCACCCCATTTTCATATATTATACCACTGGTTTGCTTTCTGATCGTTTTTGCTTTCGCGGTGTATGGATATAAGGTCAGGCAAGCCAACGATAAACAGGTAAATGCAATGTCATGAAACGTTATTGTCTGGCGCTTGATCTCGTCGATGACGAAGAACTGATCCGGGAGTATGAGGCTTATCACAGGCAGGTATGGCCCGAGGTAAAAGAAAGTATTGTGGCGTCGGGGATCGAGGATATGGAAATTTATCGATTTGCCAACCGGCTCTTTATGATCATGGATGTATCGGACAAGTTTAGCTTTTCCCAAAAAAAGGAGGCTGATGCAATAAACCCGAAGGTACAGGAATGGGAAAAGCAGATGTGGAAATACCAACAGGCCATTCCGGGGGCAAAGCAGGGTGACAAATGGGTATTGATGGATAAAATATTTTCATTGAAATAATATGTTTGCGTTAACGGGGAAAATAGCAATAGTTACAGGAGCTGGCAGCGGAATCGGGCGGGCGATCGCTACGCGTTTTGCGCAACAGGGTGCTCATGTTCATATTCTCGATTTTGATGAGACTGCTGCCAGGAACGTGGTAGAAGAGATCACCCGGGGATCAGGGCAGGCTTCTTTTTTCACCTGCGATGTTAGTGATCAAAAACAGGTAATAAAGATTGTAAATGAAATTTTTGAAAAACAAAAAGCCATCGATATTCTCGTCAATAACGCAGGAATAGCGCATGTAGGAAATGCAGAGACCACAAATGAAGCTGAGTTTACCCGGCTCTTCAATGTGAATGTAAAAGGTGTCTATAATCTGCTGCATGCCGTCTTGCCTTATATGAAAGAAAAAGGTGGAGCGATACTCAACATGGCCTCGGTGGCTTCGGCTGTTGGTATACCCGACCGTTTTGCATATACCATGACCAAAGGTGCTGTGGTAGGTATGACGCTTTCTACGGCAAAGGACTATATCCGGTTTAAAATCCGTTGTAATTGTATTTCACCAGCGCGGGTGCATACACCATTTGTAGATGGTTTTATCAGTAAGAACTACCCCGGGCGTGAAAAGGAAATGTTTGATAAATTATCCGCCACCCAGCCAATAGGACGAATGGCAAAACCAGAGGAAATTGCATACCTGGCCTTGTACCTGTGCAGTGATGAAGCGGCATTTGTTACAGGTTGTGATTATCCCATCGATGGAGGATTTGTTAAATTGAATAACTAAATGATCAGCGGGTTGTTGAAATAATGACGGAAAGTCAACTCACACCCCCGCAAAATATTATACGTATGAAATTAATTCGGTATGGCGAGCCGGGCAGGGAAAGACCCGGCGTTTGTATCAATGAAGAGTGTTTTGATGTTTCCGGGTTTATCCAGGATTATGACGAGAATTTTTTTAACTATGGAGGTATCCAGCACCTTGCATGGATGTTGGAACAAAACAGGACGATCCTGCGCAAGGTGCCCGATGGTTCAAGAATTGGCGCGCCTATGGCCAGGCCTTCCAAGATCGTATGTATTGGTTTGAACTACGCCGATCATGCTAAAGAAACAGGAGCAGCCCTCCCTCCGGAGCCTGTGATATTTATGAAGTCAACGACTGCCATAACAGGCCCATTCGATAACATCATTATTCCAAGGGATTCCGTAAAAACCGACTGGGAGGTTGAGCTGGCCGTGGTTATTAGTAAGAAGGCCAGCTATGTGAACGAGCAGGATGCCATGGATTTCGTGGCCGGTTATTGCCTGCACAACGATATCAGCGAGCGTGAATTCCAGCTTGAAAGGAACGGCACCTGGGATAAGGGCAAGGGCTGCGATACCTTTGCGCCGCTGGGTCCCTGGCTTGCAACAAAAGATGAGATCCCCGATACAGATAATCTTAGGCTTTGGCTAAAAGTGAATGATAAGATGATGCAGGACGGTACTACAGCAAATTTGATCTTTAAAATACCCTTCCTGGTTTCGTATGTGAGCAGGTTCATGACCCTGTTGCCAGGCGATGTGATCTCGACCGGCACGCCTGCCGGAGTGGGGCTGGGATTCAACCCGCCGGTTTATCTTAAACCCGGCGATGTGGTGGAACTGGGGATCGACGGTCTGGGTGTATCCAGGCAAAACTGCGTGGCCTATACACCCACGAACGTCTAATTCGTTTTGCAGGCATTAATTATTTACTATGTCCAACCGCTTACTATATAATCCCGCTATGGAAGAACAGGATGGCGATCACCCTGACACACCGGAGGCATTTGAAGGCATAATCGACTCCCATGTACATTTTTGGAAGTATGACAGGAAACGGGATGGCTGGATTACCAATAAGATGAAACTGTTGCAGGAGGACTATCTCCCGCCCACGTTGGCAGGTACGTTAAAAAGAAATGGGGTGGAAGGTTGTATCGCCATCCAGGTAGATCAGTCTGAACTGGAAACGCATTTCCTGGTGGAGCTGGCAAAAACATTTCCGATCATTAAAGGCGTAGTGGGTTGGGTTGACTTTCGAAATGAAAAAATTGCTGAAAGGTTGCAAAATTTTTCGCAGTACCCGATTATCAAAGGCTGGCGGCATATTGTACAATCGGAGCCGGATGATTTTTTGCTGGATCCCGTTTTTCAGAAGGGAGTCAGTTTATTGTCAAATTTTGGATATACCTATGATATACTTATCTATCCCCCGCAACTAAGGTCAGCCCTGGAGTTTGTAGACAGGTTTCCTGAGCAGAAGCTGGTGATCGATCACTGTGCCAAGCCGAATATCGCTGATAAGGAATTCGATCAATGGGCATCACTGATAAAGCAAATAGCTCAGCATTCTAATGTTTATTGCAAACTTTCGGGGCTATTCACAGAGGCCAGGTGGAAACATTGGAGCCCCGGTGAATTTTATCCTTATCTCGATACCGTTTTTGAATCTTTTGGTACAGACAGGCTTTTGTTCGGCAGCGACTGGCCGGTCATGCTATTATCGGGTATGTATGTGCAATGGAAAAGCTTGTTGGAAAAATACATGGAAGATTTTGATATAAAAGAGAAGAAGAAAGTATTTGGACAAAACGCCACCCAATTTTATAATTTATAACCATGGACCTGAAGTTAAAAGATAAGATCATGCTCGTGACCGGCGGGGCGAAAGGTATCGGGTTGGGTATTGCCAAAACCCTGGCGGCTGAGGGTTCGCAGGTGGTCATCATCGGAAGGAATGAAGCCGATAATATAGCTGCGGTTTCCGAAATCGAAAAGACCGGGGGGAAAGCAACTCAATTTGTTGCGGAGTTGTCGATACCTCAACAGTGCGACCAGGCAGTGGAGCAAGCCGTGAAGCAATTTGGCCGTATCGATGGGCTGGTCAATAATGCGGGCGTGAATGATGGCGTTAGCCTGGAGCATGGTGACTATACCAGTTTTATAAAGAGCCTGCACAGCAACCTGGTCCATTATTATATGATGGCCCATTTTGCATTGCCCGAATTAAAAAAATCGAAAGGCGCGATAGTAAATATTTCTTCTAAGACGGCTGAAACAGGCCAGGGTGGTACCTCCGCTTACGCGGCATCAAATGGCGGTCGTAATGCGCTTACAAGGGAATGGGCGGTGGAGCTAATTAAATATGGTATACGGGTAAATGCGGTTGTGGTGGCAGAATGCTTTACCCCGCTTTATGAAAAGTGGATACGCACATTGCCCAACCCGCAGGAAAAGCTGGAGGAGATCACATCCAGGATTCCCCTGGGACAAAGAATGACAACGACCGGGGAGATCGCTAATATGGTAGCATTTCTATTGAGTGAACAATCCAGTCATACCACCGGGCAGATCATACATGTGGATGGCGGGTATGTTCATCTGGATAGAGCACTTTAGGTTAGGTCAAAGCGGGTAATTTGAGATAATGATCATATTGAAATAATGCTGTCTTTGAAAACTAACGCGTCAAAGTGGAAAAAAGGAATTATATGAAGCAAAGAGTTTTAAAAATTCATCCCAAGGATAATGTACTGGTAGCGCTGCAAAACCTCGTAAAGGGCGAAACGATACAATATGAAGGTGAAGCGTACATACTGCAGGAAGATATTAGCGCCAAGCATAAATTTTTTATGCACGATATGAATACGGGTGACAAGGTCATCATGTATGGCGTCCTGGTTGGCACGGTGCAGTCGGCGGTAAGCAGGGGGAGTAAAATGGCAACTGCCAATACAAAACATGCGGCGGAACCCTATTCATACCGCCCCTTTCATTATCAATGGCAGGCCCCGGATGTGTCGAAGTTTAAGGGCCGTGTATTTCAGGGTTACCATCGGAGTGATGGAAAAGTAGGCACAGCCAACTACTGGCTTTTTATTCCAACTGTTTTTTGCGAGAACAGGAACCTGGATGTGATCCGCGAAGCGCTGCACAACGAACTTGGCTATGCTGTAACAGACAGGTATAAACATTATGCGAAACGCCTGGTACAAGCCTGGCAAAGTGGTCAGGATATTACAGGTATAGACCTTCCGCCCGTGGCCGAAAAGGAGAATCGGGTATTTAAAAATATTGATGGTATTAAGTTTTTAAATCACCAGGGCGGTTGTGGAGGTACGAGACAGGACGCCGCGACACTAAGCAAACTCTTAGCGGCATATGCAGATCATCCTAATGTAGCCGGTGTAACTATCATGAGCCTTGGTTGCCAGAACCTGCAGGTGCCGCAGCTACTGCAGGATATCAAAGATCGAAATCCGGGTTTCAAAAAGCCGCTACTTGTATTTGAACAACAACAATCGCAAAGTGAAGAGCAACTGATCGCGGCGGCTATTCGCACCAGCTTCGAGGGGATGGTGGAAGCCAATAAGATCGAACGTCAGCCGGCTACTCTCGACAAATTAACAGTCGGGGTGAAATGCGGTGGCAGCGATGGATTCAGTGGTATATCCGCCAATCCCGCCATAGGATATTGCAGTGATCTGCTGGTGGCTTTAGGTGCGAAAATTCTGCTGGCAGAATTTCCTGAGTTGTGTGGTGCTGAGCAGGAGCTGATCGACCGCACGAGGGATGAGGCTGCCGCGCACAAGTTTATACGCCTGATGCAGGACTATAACCAGGAAGCGCATCGCGTGGGATCGGGTTTTCATATGAACCCCTCGCCGGGGAATATTAAAGATGGCCTGATCACGGATGCTATCAAAAGTACCGGTGCGGCAAAAAAGGGTGGCACTTCACCCGTAGAAGATGTGTTGGATTATACAGAGCCCGCTACAAAACCCGGTTTGAATCTTGTATGTACGCCAGGCAACGATGTAGAAGCCACCACTGGCAAAGCTGCGGCGGGAGCCACGCTTATTTTATTTACGACGGGACTGGGTACACCTACCGGTAATCCCGTTTGTCCTACTATTAAGATCTCCACCAACTCGTCACTTGCCAGAAGAATGAGTGATATCATTGACATTGACACCGGCCCGATCATTGAGGGTGAAAAAACAATTGAGCAGATGGGCGAAGAGATCCTCGAATATTGTATCAGGGCTGCGAGCGGCGAAATAATTCCCAAAGCCGTCCTCCTGAACCAGGATGATTTTATTCCGTGGAAAAGAGGGGTTTCACTTTAAGGGATCGGGACCCGGGAGCTATCGGCTGGTAATTTGGAATCATCGGAAACTGTTATGTTTGTTGGACGTAGTTCAAATGTTTCGATGTGTCAGAAACCACAGCGCACACAGCGGAGTATTAGCATCATGTCCTGTTCTCCGAAGCAGATTTGTAACACGTAGACGCCATTCGCTGTGCTCGCGGTGCCCGCCGTGGTTTATCGTACTCCAGAGTTCCACTGACAATGATGATTGCAAATTCCCACTATATCATTTCCACACTTCTCTTCACAAAATCCGTCAGCTCTGCACCACTGAGCATGCCCTGTGAAAGCAATGCAAGATCATAAGCCTGTTTAGCGATCTTTTCTTTTTCCTCATCTGTGCCGGCCTGTGCCATCCTGTTGATCAACGGGTGGTTGCTGTTTACGGTAACCTTGTAGTTATCGGGCATTGCGCCGTAAAAACTCATACCACCACCCATCTGTGCCATATCTTTCATGCGACGCATGAATTCGTCCATGGTCACGGTAACCGGCATCTCACTGGGGCTGAGACTTTCTACGGATACTGTCATACCAGGTTTTTGAATTGTTTTTTCAAATACTGATTTAACCGCCGTGCTTTGCTCATCGGTGAGAATAGAAGGTATGGTATCGTCCTTTTTGATCAGGGTGTCGATCGTGCCCGAATCAACTCTTTTCACCTGGGTCTTTTCCAGCTTGTGTTCGAGCTGGCTGATAAAATGGTTATCAAGCGGCGAATTCATCAGCAGTACATCGTAGCCACGTGCCTCAGCAGATTGAATAAATGCATCCTGTTTGTCGGGGTCTGTAGTATAGAGGTAGACAACGCTTTCATCTTTGTCGGTCTGGGCCGGTTTTATTTTTTCCCGGTATTCATCGAGGGTGAAAAATTCTTTTTTTGTATTGACAAGCAGGGCAAAGCTTTTAGCCTTCTCATAAAATTTTTCATCCGTGATCATCCCGTATTTTACAAAAAGCCCGATGTCCTCCCATTTTTCTTCGTAGCGCCTACGATCTTTTTTGAAAAGTTCAGATAATTTATCTGCTACTTTTTTTGTGATGTAGGTGTTGATCTTTTTAACGTTGCTGTCGGCCTGTAAAAAACTGCGTGATACGTTTAATGGAATATCCGGCGAATCGATCACACCGTGCAACAGCATCAGGAACTCGGGCACAATATCTTTTACTTCATCAGTGATAAATACCTGGCGTGAGTATAGTTTTATTTTGTTCGGCTTGAGATCCATTTCCTTTTTCACTTTGGGGAAATAGAGTACACCGGTTAGATTGAAGGGATAATCAACATTGAGGTGTATCCAGAACAAAGGGTCATCGGAAAACGGGTAGAGCTCTTTATAGAATCCAAGATAGTCTTCATCTTTGAGTTCACTGGGCGGCCTGGTCCAGATAGGCCGTGTATTGTTGATGATGTTGTCAACTTCAACCGACTTATATTTTGGTTTACCGTCTTCTTCGCCGTCGGGAACCGACTCGGTCTTTGTACCAAATTTGATCGGTACAGGAAGGAAAGAACAGTATTTATCGAGGATCGACTGTAAGCGATGCTTTTCTAAAAATTCTTCTGATTCGCTATTGAGATAAAGGATGATATCCGTACCGCGTGTGGTACGGTTGCCTTCCGAAATTTCGAACTCGGTCGTGCCGTCACACTCCCAGCGAACCGGTTGTGCGCCGTCGACATAAGACAGCGTCTGGATCACAACTTTTTCAGCGACCATAAATGCTGAATAAAACCCCATCCCAAATTTTCCGATCAGTTCGTTGGCGTCTTTTGCTTCTTTGAATTTCTCGACAAACTCCTCGGCGCCTGAAAAAGCGATCTGGTTGATATATTTTTTGATCTCATCGTCGGTCATGCCAATACCCTGGTCGCTGATCGTGATGGTCTTCTGGTCTTTGTCAACGGACACTTCGACCTGCAGCTCGCCCAGTTCGCCGCTGAACTGCCCCAGTGAGGACAGGCGTTTGATTTTTTGCGTAGCGTCTACTGCGTTGGAAACCAATTCTCTCAAAAAGATTTCGTGATCTGAATAGAGGAATTTTTTAATAATAGGAAAAATATTCTCCGTGTGGATGGAGATCGTGCCTTTTTCTTGCATAGTGTTCTGTGATTTGAAAAATTCAGGTTGGCAATATCAAGTCCTGTTCCAATCTGGGTATAAGGGACAAACTGGCAGCTACCCTGGGTCTGGTTTTCTTTCTTACATAGTCACCCTTGGTGCAAGGCCCGAGGTGACAGCGGAGAGGCGGCATGAGTTTGGGAAGTTGTTTGTTGTCGGAACGGAGATTTGCTATGCTGTCGTGCCGGTCCTGAGCCGGCATCTTTCCCGGGCCGTGAGCTTTAGTTCAATCGATTGCCCCATCAATGTTAGAATCACAGAATATCACGGTCTTTTTCCAAAGGAATGTTTAGCTTCCTCTGTTAGCTTTCAGTTGGAATGTCTTACTCCGTGTAGATAGTCTCCAACCTCGCCGAACTGTATTTTATACAGGCGTGACTAATAATCTTCGATTGAGAGTGCAGCAACATAAAAGCAATGAAAGCAAGTTCACCAGCAAATAAAAATGCCATTATTTAATGTGCTATGAGGATTTTAATAACATTAGAAATGCCATCGCCAGGAAAAAGCAATTAAAGAAATGGCTTCGAAAATGGAAGGTCGATCTCATACGAAAAAGCAATCCCGACATGCCGGATCATTCCGCGACTGATGTTAAAAAAACGATTTTCTCAGAGGAATACGATCCCTCACGCATATATCCGCTCGATCGCGTCCCTGTACTTTTCGGTGATCACCTTTCTTTTCATGGAGAGTTTGGGGGTCATTTCACCAGTGTCGATGCTCCATTCGTTGGGCAGCAGCTCAAATTTTTTGATCTGTTCAACGTGGTTAAAATATTTATTGAATGCTTCAATAATTTCTTTATAAAGCGTTTTCACCTTTTCGTGGTTTAACAATTGTTCATTGCTGCTATCCGCAGCAATACCCTGGTGCCGGGCCCAGTCACGAAGGGTGGGAAAAGAAGGAATGATCAGGGCTCCGACAAACTTTCTCTCCGGGCCAACAATCATTACCTGTTCAATGTACGGCGACTCTTTGAGTTTATTCTCGATACTTAATGGTGCTACATATTTACCACCACTTGTTTTAAATAATTCTTTCTTCCGGTCAGTTATCTTCAGGAAGCGATTGTCGACCATTACGCCGATATCGCCTGTATGTAACCACTCATCCACGATCACTTCATCTGTCAGGTCCTGCCGCTTATAATAACCCATCATCACGTGTGGTCCGCGGGTGAGGATTTCACCATCTTCTGCGATCTTAACTTCCACCCCTTCGATCACGGGTCCAACGGTACCAAACATCCTGTCTTTTTCATCAAAACGATTGACGGCGATGACCGGCGAAGTCTCCGTTAACCCGTATCCTTCCATAATGGGAATGCCGGCAGCAGTAAAGATCCGGATCAATCTTACCTGGCAGGCTGCGCCGCCGGATACAATACACCGGATATTATTTCCTAATGCTTCGCGCCATTTGCTAAATATGAGTTTGTTGGCGAGTTTTAGTTGCGTATCATACCAGAACCCCTGCTTCGTATTGATCTCAAATTTTTCAGCCAGGCTATGCGCCCAGAAGAATAGTTTCTTTTTTATTCCCGTAAGTTCAGATCCTTTTTGCATGATCTTATCGTACACTTTTTCCAGTAGTCGCGGCACCGTTGTAAACATATCAGGTTTCACATCTTTAAGGTTGTCACCGATCGTTTCCAGGCTTTCCGCATAGTAAATGGAAGTGCCTTTAAAAAGGTACAGGTAGCTCACCATTCTCTCGAATATATGATTGAGAGGGAGAAAGCTCAGTGTCTTCATATTCTCCCCGGGAGGAAAACAGGGCAGGCAGGCCAGCACGTTGGAAAGGATATTCCGATGACTAAGCATCACCCCTTTTGGAGTGCCGGTGGTGCCGGATGTATAAAGAATGGTTGCGAGATCCTCATAGCCGATGCGATCGGCAATTGGTTGTATCCTGTTTCTTAATTCAGGTGTTGCCATTCCCGTCACCATTTTCCAGTGGTGTGCATTGGGCACGTGTTCAATGGTATAAATTTCCCGGAGGCTGGGCACCCGCTCTTTCACACTCAGAATTTTCAAATAGAGATCTTCGTCATTGACAAAAGCGAGCTTCACCTGCGAATCTTTCAGGATAAACTCAAGTTCGTGAACATTGATCGTGGGATAGATGGGAACCAGGATAGCCCCGGTTTGCTGCACCGCCAGGTCAATCATCAACCATTCCGGACGGTTTTTACAAAGAATCGCGACCTTATCACGACCTTCTACTGACATATCGTTCGGTCCGATACCTAAGCTTAGCAGACCCGCAGCCAGGTCCGTTACGATATCGCTAACCTCCCTGGTGCTGTACGTTTTCCATTGCCCTGCCTCTTTTCCTGCCAGCATCACATCGAGTGGTTTTCGTTCCAGGTGCCAGGCAATGCAATCAAATAATCTTTTGGGTTCGTTCATATTGCAATCATTAGGTGTTTCCGGGTTGGAATGCTTAAAATATACAAAATAGCTCAGAAAACATAAAAATATTACCGGCCTTAGACCGGCAATTTAGCAAGGATATGACATATACATATTCTTCCCCAATTAAATCCCGGGGATGTAATATTTATCAAAACTGCTTTACAAGCTCAGTATTCCCTTAGTTGGCCTGGTAGTACTGCCCGGCGGGCATTTTGAAGATCCTGTTTTGCTGGAATCTGGTGAAGGCTTCGTATTGTTCAGTATGTGATTTTGACCAGGCATCGAAAGCTGCCAGGTTTTCGACTGTGCCAAACAACCATTGATTGTAGGCATCAAACATCCCTGATTTTATCAGTTGTTGCTGGTATTCGAAAAGCCGCAGGGGGAATTTTGCCGCATGTGTCTGATACCAGTCCAGAATAAATCGTGTCCGGATCATGGTCAGCGTTTGGGTATTGATGCCTTTGTTGGCAACTGATGATTGTTTGCCCATCGTTTGCAGAAATGCTTTGGCAAATTCGCTTTTGTTTTTTTCCTCGCCCTTCATCAGGTCGGCTTCAGCGAAAAGTTTTTCCTTATAGGCACGTAATAATTGTTGTTTCATCGCAATACCGCGTTGTGAAAGACTTTCCATATTAACAAAGATCTCTCCATAGATCAGGCTCCATACCTTGTCCTTTGTATGAAAATAATGAAGCGCTGCGTTGTAGTAATTCCCGCTGTAGGAAGGATCAAGCTGAATTCCTTTTTCCCAGAGTTTAATGGCTGAATAATCTTTTAGAGACCAGAGCAATTCGCCATACTCACTGTGAAGCGGCCCGCTCTTTGGGAATTTTTTCAACCCTTTTTTATAAACTTTCTCGCATTCCTTTGCTTCTTCAAGGGCTTTGTACACGTTACCGGCAAGCTGAAAGCAGATCACATCGGCATCATCTCGATCAATCAGTTTCTTAACGCCGTCCAGCGCTTTTACATAATCGCGTTTCAGGTAATAACTCATTACCAGGTCCTTTTGCAGTTCCAGGTTATTGTTGTCCTGCTGTAAAGCGCGGGTTAACACTATCACTGCGTTGTCAAAATCACCGGAACGCATAAACCCTTTAGCTGTTTCATGCAGAGTTTTATTGTCGTCCTGCGACATTGAAGTAAGGGATACCAGGATCAGAAAACAGATTGAGAATAGCTTCTTCATAGTTGCAAAATAAAGTAAATATCCGCCCCGAAACTGCCGGGGGCAAAGGATTAACATTTTTGAGTGTAATATCGTTTCGGGCGCGATCCCTTTACCTGTCAGACTCTTTACTAGTTGCCGCTTAAATCATGTGTTAATAGTCCATCCCTCAATTTTGGTTCAAACCAGGTACTCTTAGGTGGCATCACATTTCCGCTGTCGGCAATATCAAACAGCTGCCGGATAGTTACAGGGTACAGGCTGAACGCAACTTTCATTTCACCACTGTCAACTCTTTTTTCCAGTTCCTTCAGGCCCCTGATCCCACCCACGAAATCGATCCGTTTATCAGTGCGTTGATCTTTTATGTCCAGCAATTTATCGAGTATATTATTCGACAGGATAGTTACATCCAGCACGCCTATCGGATCGGTGGTATAAGTATCTTTCCTGGCGGTGAGAATGTACCACTGTTTATCCAAATACATGCCGAACTCATGCAGTTGCGACGGTTTAACCGGGTCAAGTGTCTTAGTAATGGTAAACTCATCCTGGATGGCGCTGATAAAATCGTCGGCATCCATTCCGTTGAGGTCTTTTACCAGGCGGTTATAATCCAGGATGGCGAGTTCACTCGCCGGGAAGATAGTGGTTAAAAAATAGCGGGCGTCTTCATTTCCCGGCAGGGCATCGCTCACCCTGGCGGCTGAAGCGGCACGGTGATGGCCATCGGCAATATAGGTGGCGGGTACTTTTTCGGTAAACAATCGGGTGATCTCATCGATGGTAGCCTGCTCATCTACTACCCATACGGTATGCTGAATGCCGTCGTCGGCAGTGAAATCATAAACAGGCTGCTTTGAATTTTTCCAGTTATAGATCAGCACATCGATTTCGTGTACATTATTATACGCCAGGAACACGTTTCCCGTCTGTGCCTCTATGGTTTTCATGTGATCGATGCGATCCTTTTCTTTTTCGGGGCGCGTGAATTCGTGTTTTTTGATCAGGCCTTTAAAATAATCATCTACTGAAGACACACAAACCAGTCCAGTCTGACTCCGGCCGTTCATGATCAACTGGTAAATATAATACGCTGGTGAACCTTCTTTAAAAAGCGTACCGTCGTTCAAAAAAGCGCGCAGGTTTTCCCTGGCTTTATCGTAAACCTGCTGACTATGTACATCTACACTCTCGGGCAGGTCAATTTCTGCTTTGGTAATGTGTAAAAAGGAGAGCGAATTGCCTTTCACTTCTTCTCTCGCTTCCTGGCTATTGAGTACATCATAAGGACGTGAAGCGACTTTTTCTGCCAGGTTTTGTTGTGGTCTTAATGCCCTGAAGGGTCTGATTGATGCCATTAAAAATTAAAATAAGAGTTGGTTAATATTATCCACGACGTTGAGCAAAATCTGTCATCAGGGATGTGATGGCCTGTACGCTTTCAATTGGTAAAGCATTGTACATCGACACCCGGAAACCGCCGACGCTGCGATGGCCTTTCACTCCATACATGCCTTCTTTTTTGCAGAGCTCCAGGAATTCTTTTTCCACGGCTTCATCATTCATTATAAAGACGGCGTTCATTTTACTACGGTCTTCCTTTGCCACGGGGCCTTTGAACAGGGGAAGACTATCAAGTGTATCATAAAATAGTTTAGCCTTCGCGTTGTTTAGTTTTTCCATGGCGGCCACGCCACCTTTGTTTTTCAGCCAACGCAGGGTGAGCATCGCAACATATACAGCAAACACCGGTGGGGTATTCAGCATGCTTTTTTCTTTGATATGATTGCGGTAGTCCATTATCGAAGGAATGGTGCGATCAACTTTGCCTGTAATATTCTTATTGATCACCACGAGGTTTACACCGGCTGCACCCATATTTTTCTGGGCGCCCGCGTAGATCAGGTCAAATTTGTTAAACTCAAGTTCCCGGCTGAGTATATCGCTGCTCATATCAGCCACGAGGGGTACGCCACGATCGTAAGGAATATCATGCCATTGCGTACCGGCAATGGTTTCATTTGTTGTGATATGCAAATAGCTTGCTGTCGGTGTTACCGTCAGGTTTTTTGGAATACTTGTATAATTTGTATCCTTCGACGATCCGCCGATCTCCACATGTCCGAATATTTTCGCCTCTTTTATGGCTTTGTTTGACCATGTGCCCGTTTCGGTATAAACAGCGATATCATTTTCGTTCAACAGGTTCATAGGTATCTGCATAAACTGGGTGGTGGCGCCACCATGCAGGAACAACACTTCGTGATCATCATCAAGGCTCATGAGCTCTTTCACCAGTGCACGGGCTTCTTCCATCACGGCTTCAAACAGCGGGGTGCGGTGCCCGATCTCGAGGATGGATAGCCC
Source organism: Bacteroidota bacterium (assembly GCA_023424015.1). GTDB lineage: Bacteria > Bacteroidota > Bacteroidia > Chitinophagales > Chitinophagaceae > Terrimonas_B. The sequence continues at coordinate 126,879 of JAFAEM010000004.1, forward strand.
ACTATTTTTAAAATCAAGAACAGCGCGGCTGGCCTCTTCGAATACTTCACGTGGAAGGATTGAAGGACCAGCGTTGAAATTATGTAGCACAGATTTGCCCGTTACCAGCATGTTAGGTCGCTTTAATGAAGCCGCAAAGATAGCGTTATGTCCACTAAGTTTTTGGGCCCTCCTGGATTGATTTGCCGTTTCGGGGGGATGGCTTTTGGTCTGTAAATGTTTGAGGGACAGCAGGAAATCGAGCGACTATTCGTGATCGCCCTCATTTGACGAACGGTTCTTCCAGGCATTGTTGAGGTTTTCGAAATCCTTCAATTCTTCGGTAGAAAACGCTGTTCGGGTAAGTTTGGTAAGATCGGGCTGGCCGGCATTAACCCAGGCCGTGTACCAAAATGAAGCTACCGCGAAAATGGATTGCCGCATGCGACGCTCTACCATTCCCCGCAACTTATCGTTATAAATTTTTGAATAGTAGGAAGAGTATTGGCGTACGAGCTGCCCATTGCGGTCTTCAAAAGCATATCGCTGGTCGGGAGAAATTTGTCGGGACAATTCTTTTTCAAATTTCAGCACGGTATCGACTGCCGCTGCACTTTCCAGCACACGGTCCCAGATAAAGGCGGTGGGGTTCTTTATATATTTTGCTTTGCCGATAAAAAAATCCCATTCTTTTTCTGCAAACAATTCAGGAATGCGACTTTCCCAAAAGCCATGGATCCCTTTTTGATTCGTGTATTGTCCATTGTGATTTTTGGTGGCGTGTAAGGGCACATGCGCATCGGCAATATAATGACCAATCTCCGAGGAGAGTTTTAAAATCCTCGACTGGTCTTTTTCTTTAAAAGCATTGGTAAGTCTATAGAGCATGGTTTGCAACCACCAGGGTACAATGCCATATTTATTTAAGGTGTCTTCCGAAAATTTTGCCACAGCATCATTCCACCTGCGCGGCAGTGTATCATAAGGTGGCTGGCCATAATGGTCGATATCGATAAAATGACGCGGGGCTTCGCCGGCAACGGCGTACCTTCTTTTATCGGGATCAACTGCGTGCTCTTCGAGGAATCCGATATGCGGTTTATAAAGTATTAGCATTTCGGGCGGAAGCAGGAATACGGCATATTGATTGATCTTTCGATGCCCATAAAATCCCCAGCAGAAACAGGTCTGGCTGCAAAGCACTAATAATATAATTGCCGATATTTTTTTCATCCTCTTGTAGTTTTTGTCTGTTTGACTGAATGACGTGAAGCTTGCAGTATTCACGATGTTTACAAGAGGGGCCAGGTTATGGGGTAGTATGGTCGGACCGGAGTTCGTGCTTGTTTCGCTCGGCATCCAGGTCAACCACGCCACCTGTAACGGCGTATTTCATGGCTTCGCCGGAAGTGATCGAATCGATCTTCCTTACTTTTTCCCTGGGCAAGATATACAACTGGCCGGCAAAATTGTAGGCCTGAGGAACGTATACAGCGACTTTTTCACCGCCCATTTCAAATTTTTCCATTTCTTCATCCGTTAAAAAACCGATGATCCAGACATCTTCAGCGAAAACATTGGCCAGCACGGCTTTACCGAACTTCTTTTTATCGCCGGCAAAGGATTCAAAAAAATCTTTAGTAGAGGAATAAATGAATTTAATAACCGGCGTTCGTTCCATCCATTGATCAAAAAAGCTGATAAAACTTCCCATCAGGAAATTAGAACTGATCCAGCCTACCAGGATCACAAACACCACGATGATGATGAATCCCAATCCCGGAATATTTAAATAAGGCCTTAAGATGCTGTCCACCTTGTTAAACAGCCAGTAAAGAGCGCCTACTGTTACAACAATGGGTGCGAGGATAATGATTCCCTGGATAAAATAGCGGAAGATCTTTTTCATTCGGATTTTTCCTGGACTGAGTTGATCGCTCATGCATAGAGGTTTGACACAAAGATATTAAACGAACATGTGTTCGAAATAGTAAATAAATGTGTTAACTGGTCAAAAAAAAGGATAGGAAACTATTACCACGTTAAAAGTTTCCATAGTTTTGCCCCTCAATTTCGAAAATGGATCCAAAAGAGCGAATACTGGTAAAGTCTGAAGAGTTGTTTTTACAATTCGGGATCAGGTCGGTGTCGATGGACGATATCGCCAACAGCCTGGGTATGTCTAAGAAAACTCTGTACCAATATTATGCCGACAAAGATGAATTGGTGGATGTGGTTATCGGGGACTATATAGGTGAGATGGAGGAAGAGTGTTTGCGTTGTCGCAGTAATAGTAAGGATGCCATTCATGAGATATTCCTGACGCTCGACCATTTGAGCCTGAAACTTAGTAACATGAACCCCATGATGCTGAATGACCTGGAGAAATTTCACTTCAGGACATATCAGCGGTTCAGGCAATATAAGGACCAGTTCCTGGCTGAATTGATCCGCAAGAATTTTGATCGTGGTATTAAAAATGAGTTATACCGGGAGGATATCAATGTAGATGTGATGTGCAAGTTCAGGCTTGAATCCATGATCATACCCTTTAATGTGAGTGTGTTCCCACCAGGCAAGTATGATCTGGCATCTTTGTCGCAGGAAATACTGCTGCATTTTATATATGGCATTGCCACCATCAAAGGACATAAACTGATACAGAAATATTACCAACAACGACTAAAAAACCTTAACCATGAAGAAACGAGGAAATAAGCGATGGGCGTGGTTGCTGGCATTGGCTTTTGGACCGGTAGCGGTAAATGCGCAGAACACCCGCGATACGACTACTGGCGTCAGGCATGAGTTTTCTCTTCAACAGGCGATTGATTATGCCAGTAAAAACAATGTGCAGGTAAAAAACGCTTTGCTGGAAGTAAAAAAGCAGCAGGCAACTAACCGGGAAGTGACTTCGGCAGCACTTCCGCAGATCAGCGCCAACGGTTCATATACCTATAATGCTAAACTACCGGTAAGTCTTGTACCGGCAGAATTTTTTGGCGGTCAACCCGGCACATTTGAAAAGATTGCCTTTGGTCTGAAACATAATGCCACCGTAGGTGTGCAGCTCAACCAGATCTTATTCGACGGTCAGGTGTTTGTGGGTTTGCAGGCACGCGAAACTGTTTTGAAGTTCCAGGAAAAAAATGCGGAGATCACCGAGGAGATGATCCGGACTAATATCTACAAGATATATTATCAGCTGGTGGCCAGTAAAGAACAGATAGAGTTACTGGATGCCAATATTAACCGGTTTGAAAAACTGCTTCGCGATACCAGGATCATTTATGAGAATGGCTTTGCTGAAAGACTCGATGTGGACAAAGTGAACGTGGCACTCACCAACCTGCAAACCGAAAAGATTAAAGCCCTGAATCAGGTTGAAAATGGTTACCTGGGTTTGAAAATGCTGATGGGTATGCCGGTACAGCACGAACTGGCGTTAACCGACACACTCAGTTACGAGCAGGTGCGCGAAGGTGTACTGGATGATGGGGGTTTTCAATATGATGACCGCAAAGAATTTCAATATGCCGAACTGGGTATAAAATTGAATGAATACAATATCCGCCGGTATAAGCTCAGCAAAATTCCAACGCTTACCGTTAATGGTTATTACAATAAAAATGCACAGAGAAATAAGTTCGATCTTTTTCAAAAAGGCGACTGGTTTGATATCTCCGCCGTGTCACTCAACCTGAATATTCCCATCTTCACGGGTTTCGCGACCAATGCAAGAATACAAAAGGCAAAACTGGAATTGGAACAAAGTGTCAACGAGCGTGAAAACCTTAAGATTACCATCGACAATGATATACAGGTGGCGAAGAATAATTACCGGTCGGCTATTGCCGCGCTCGACTTCCAGAAAAAGAATATGGAGCTGGCTGAAAATGTTTTCAACCAGACCAGGAAGAAATATGAAGCAGGCACCGGTTCGCAGGAAGAGATCAATACCGCACAAACGGAATTGAAATCAGCGCAAACCAATTATATCAACTCGCTGTATGATGCCATTATTGCCAAAACAGATTTCCTGAAGGCTACAGGTAGATTATAAAAGAAATCATAACCATGACCAATAAACAAAATTTTATGAAGATGATTAGGGATATATCACTCGCTTTATCGCTGGTGTTTTTATTAACTGCCTGCGGAAACAACAGTAAAGATGAATCGGCTGCGGTAGGTGATTTGAGGAAGAAACTAGAAAAGCTAAAAAAAGATAAAAGTGGTCTCGATGCCCAGATCAGACAGGTAGAAGAGCAATTGGCCAAGGCCGATCCTTCTTCTGTACAGGCCCAGAAACTGGTGTCGCTGGATACGATCGGCGTACAGGAGTTTTCGCATTATATCGAATTGCAGGGAAAGATCGATGCCGATAACGTCGCTTATGTGTCCCCGGCAGGTATGGGTGGTGTGATCAAAGCTGTGTATGTAAAATCCGGCGACCGGGTGCGGAAAGGACAAACGCTGTTGAAACTGGATGATGCCCTCGCACGCCAGTCACTGGTGGCAGCTCAACAGCAAACGGGTGTTTTAAAAGCAAGACTGGATCAGGCAAAAACAATCTATGAAAGATACCAGAATCTCTGGAAGCAAAATATCGGCGCGGAAATAAATGTGATCAATGCAAAAGCAGAAGTTGATGCCCTGCAGAGCCAGCTAAACGCCGGCGAAGCACAGGTGCGTGCGGCACAGGAACAGGTTTCACAAACAAATGTTACTGCGCAGATCAGTGGGGTGGTCGATGAAGTGAGTGTAAAAGTGGGTGAATTCTTTTCTCCGCAAACCGCAGCTGATCCGCGAGTGGGACAAATAAGGATCGTCAACAATAGCAATATTAAGGTTGTGACTGAGGTGCCCGAGAACTATTCATCGAGGGTAAAGAAAGGTGATGCAGTGGAAGTGATCTTGCCAGGACTGGGCAAGCCACCTTTTAAATCCACTCTCAATGTAGTTGGCGCAGCAGTGAATCCAACTACACGTTCATTTACCGTGGAGGCAAAACTTCCTTCCGATCCTGATCTGAAACCAAACCAGCTGGCCACGATGAAGATACTTGACTACCGCGCGAAAGAAGCGGTCACTGTTGCCATAAACCTGGTGCAGTCAGATGAAAAAGGTAAGTATGTATATGTAGCTGAGAAATCAGGTGACAAGTATGTCGCCCGTAAGAAGAATGTGGTGGCAGGTGAATCCTACAATGGTATGATGGAAATAAAAACCGGCCTGGCGGCGGGTGACGTGGTTATCACCGAAGGGTACCAGACCGTTTATGACGGACAGGTCGTCACAGCAAGCCCCGCGATACTCTAGGATCTACGCTGATTTGAAAATTTATTTAAAACTATACTGATGAAAGTCATCGAGGGAGTTACAAAGAAATTTAAGGAATTCAAACCTACCAGCTGGGCTGTCGATAATAAGACCGCGATTTATATTATTGCCATCATTATATCGATCTATGGATTGATCAAGTTCAACAGTATGCCGAAGGAGCAGTTCCCGGATATCGTTGTGCCTACTATTTCCATCGCGACGGTGTATGTGGGTAATTCCCCAAAGGATATCGAGAACCTGGTAACACGACCGATAGAAAAGGAGCTGAAAGGTATCAGCGGGGCTAAGGTGAATAAGATACAAAGTACTTCTCAGGCTGATTACAGTTTGATCATCGTGGAGTTTGATACGGATGTAAAAACTGATATCGCCCGCCAGAAAGTGAAAGACGCTATTGATAAAGCAAGGGCCGACCTGCCAACCGATCTTACTTCTGAGCCCGATGTGCAGGAGTTTGCTTTTAGTGAGATGCCGATCATGTTTGTAAATGTGAGTGGCGACTATGAAGGCATAAAGCTGAAGGAGTATGCCGATAAAATGCAGGATCGCTTTGAAGAGCTTAGCGAGATCACACGTGCGGAAATAGTAGGTGCGCCAGAAAGAGAGATCCAGGTGAATGTAGATCCTTATAAGATGGCAGTGTCAAGGATCAGTTTCACCGATATAGAAAACTCTATTGCAAGAGAAAACATGGATATCACCGGCGGCCTTATCGAAACAGGGAATATGAAGCGCACCCTGATGATCAAAGGCCAGTTTAATTCCGCCGAGGATCTGAAAAATATCGTTGTTCGAAGTGGTGCCCAGGGTGCTTCGGTATACCTCCGGGATTTTGCTGAAATAAAAGATACGATAAAGGAGAAAGACAGTTATGCCAGGCTCGACGGAAAGAACGTCGTGACGCTGAATATCGTAAAGCGGGCAGGAGAAAACCTGATCGAAGCTGCAGATAAGATCAAGGCAACCGTGGCTGATATGCAACAAAAAGAAGATCTGCCCCGTGACCTGAAAGTGGTGATCACCGGTGACCAGAGCAAGCAAACCAAAACATCGTTTCATGAGCTGATCAATACCATCATCATTGGTTTCATCCTGGTATTGCTGATCCTGATGTTTTTTATGGGTGTTACCAACGCCTTCTTCGTGGCACTGAGTGTACCCCTGAGTGTGTTTGTGGCATTCCTGTTTCTACCTGTAGCCGACGCCATCGTCGGCACAAGTGTGACACTCAACTTCATCGTGTTGTTTGGATTATTGTTTGGCCTTGGTATTATCGTTGATGACGCAATCGTGGTGATTGAAAATACACACCGGATATATAATAATGGTAAAGTGCCTATTGTGCGAAGTGCGAAGGAGGCGGCGGGTGAAGTATTCATACCTGTACTGGCAGGTACCGCAACCACGCTGGCGCCATTTTTTCCATTGCTTTTCTGGAAAGGACTTATTGGTAAGTTCATGATCTACCTTCCTACGATCCTGATCCTGACACTGGCGGCTTCGCTGATCGTGGCATTTATCTTCAACCCCGTATTTGCTGTAAGCTTCATGAAACCGGAAGGCAAGGAATATGAAAAACCAAAGAAAGCGGTATTCCGCAGCAAATGGTTTCTAACTTTCCTGATCGCGGGAGTATTATTGCACCTGCCGGGATTCCATGGCATGGCCAATTTTCTTTTGTTTTTGGCCATACTCATGGTGTTCAATGCCTATGTGTTGAATGACTGGATCCATTCCTTCCAGGGCCGCGTTCTGCCTGGTCTGATGAGGCGATATGAAAAATTACTGAGATGGGTCTTGCAGGGTAAGCGGCCGGTATGGGCTTTTGTGTCGCTGTTCGGTGTATTCGCCATTTCGCTCATCGCGTTGATGATGCGTGGTAATAAGCAAACCTTTTTCCCCAGCGGTGATCCAAACTTTGTATATGTCTATCTGAAATTGCCAGTTGGTACCGATGTAAAACATACCGACAGCGTAACAAGGGTACTTGAAAAAAGAGTGCTGAAAGTGCTGGAGAAGGAAAAGCCTGGTGAACCCGGCAGCATTGTTGAAAGTGTGATCACGAATGTGGCGGTGAGTGCCAACAACCCGCGCGATAATAACCGGAGCGTTCAGTCAAACTTAGGACGGATACAGGTTTCTTTTGTAGAGTACGAAAAACGGCATGGCAAAAGTACGATGGTGTATAAAGACGCGATACGGGAAGCCATGAAAGGCATACCCGGCGCCAGCATCGAAGTAGCCCAGGAAGATGGTGGTCCTCCCACTGATCCGCCGGTAAATATCGAAGTGATTGGTGACAACTTTGAAAATATCGCTTCCATTGCTACGCAGTTACTTAATTTCTTAGACACCAACCGTGTGGAAGGCGTGGAGAACCTGCAGGCCGATGTGGATCTCAACAACCCCGAGATCACTATCAATATCGATCGTGAAAGGGCAATGATGGAAGGCGTCACAACCGGCCAGTTAGGTATGGAGATCCGCGCCGCGGTGTTTGGAAGAGAAGTAAGTAAAATAAAAGATGGTGAGGACGAGTACAAGATCCAGGTGCGTTACAAAGACTTGTTGCGCAACAATATCACCGACATTATGAATATGCGGATCACATTCTTCGATATGAATTCGATGACGGTGAAATCGCTCCCACTTAGTTCGGTAGCCAGGGTGGAGTACACAAGTACTACCGGTGGAGTTAAAAGAAAGAATGTAAAAAGGACGATCCAATTGCAGAGTAATGTGCTTGATCCTACGATGGTAGGTCCTATTAATAAGGAGTTGGCCGGACTGATCAATGATTTCAAAACTAAGGTGAAAATTCCTGCTGATGTGACGATAAGGCAAAGCGGCCAAAGTGAACAGGAGGCGGAGACAAATGCGTTCCTGGGCACGGCGTTTCTTATTGCGGTGGGCCTGATCTTTTTGATCCTGGTGTTGCAATTCAACTCCATGAGCAAACCCTTTATCGTGGTGACGGAAATATTCTTCTCCATCATCGGGGTACTGATAGGTTATGCTATTACCGGTATGACGATGGCCACCATCATGGTGTTGGTAGGGGTGGTAGGACTGGCCGGTATCGTGATCAAGAATGGTATCCTGTTGATAGAATTTACAGATGAGCTTAGAGGGCGTGGTATGCGCACCCGCGAAGCGGCCATCCAGGCCGGCAAGATCCGGATCATCCCGGTTTTGTTAACAGCGGTTGCTACAATCCTGGGCCTCTTGCCCCTGGCTGTAGGTTTTAATATTGATTTCGTGGGCTTATTCCAGCACCTGCGCCCCAATATTTTCTTTGGTGGCGACAGCGTGGTGTTCTGGGGGCCCCTGAGCTGGACGATCATTTTCGGGCTTATTTTCTCTTTCTTCCTCACGCTCATGATGGTACCCAGTATGTACCTGATCGCAGAGCGGCTGAAGCGACCGATGGAACGGTTTTACGGAACCCGGTTTATAGCGCTGCTGGGATTCCTGGGGCCGTTATTCTTCATTTTCGTCGGTATCATGTTTTTGGTGCGCAGGCTGCAGGGGAAGAGAGTGTGGATGGGGAAGCTGAGAAATGTGGGAATGTGAAAATGTGAGAATTTGAAAATTTGAGAATTTGAGAATTTGAAAATGGGGATAAGGTGTTGTGAGTTAATTTATTATATCTATAAAAGAACCGGCGGGAACGCCGGTCTTTTTGTTTTTGGAGCTGCCAGGAAAAATTTTTTAAAAAAAATTGCGGATTTGTGCAGCAGACCGGGACCTCTGTTTGTCTCTGTATTTGTAAGTACCCTAAACTTTCAAGTTTTTGGATTGCTGAACAATCAGCTGCTTTACTAAATGTCTTAATTAGTTGGTTTTGTATCCGCCTCACTAACTGCTTAGCGGAGAAAGAGTCCCGGTTTATTCCGGGACTTTTTTTGTAGCGTTATTTGGTTGTGGGTTTTTTGGGCCGGGAAGAGGGGCCTCACCCCCAACCCCCTCTCCCTGGGAGAGGGGGCTAGTGTCCTATACTATAAAAGGACTTTGGTCAATCCAGTATCCAGTATCCAGCATCTGGCATCTACTCCCGACTATCGACTAACGACTCCCTACTATCGACTCTCATCGCCTCACCCCCAACCCCCTCTCCCTGGGAGAGGGGGCTAGTGTCCTATACTATAAAAGGACTTGGGTCAATCCAGTATCAAGCATCCAGTATCCAGCATCCAACTAACTCAATCCCTTTTCCTTCATCACCCTATTCAGCCAGCGAAGCATTGCAAAACACATGACGGCAGCTACCATCAGCAGTCCAAAATTCAACCAGAAGAAATTGGCTTTATGGTCATAGTTGTCCCAAAGTGTGGCCAGCACACCTGATAATTTATTGCCGATAGAAGTGGACAGGAACCAGCCACCCATCATCAGAGATGTGATGCGTACAGGGCTCAGTTTGGAAACGATAGAAAGTCCCATCGGGCTTAATAATAATTCACCTACCGTGATCACGCCATAACTTACAATCAGCCAGATCACGCTGGCTTTTTCACTACCATTATTACTTGCGTATACCGCGCCCACCATCACCAGCGCCGAAAGTGCTGAAATAAATAGTCCGAAGGCAATCTTGGTGGCGGTTGATGGTTCTTTATTTCTTCTCCTCAACCAGGTAAAAAACGCTACGATCAGCGGCGTGAGTAAGATCACCCAGCCGGGATTGATCGACTGGCTGAGATTTGTTGCCCAAAGGCTTACCTGCTCACCTTCCGCCGGTTTTTTTGTTTCGGCAACGTTTTTAAAATAGATGGGGTAATTCAGTTCGCGAACTACCACATCATTTTCTTTCTGCAAACGGAACTGGTCGTCATACTTCGCCACCGAGTCGAGGTTGTAAGTGACTGTTTGGGCAAAGTTGAGTTTGTTGAATATCTTTTCTGTAGCACCTGTTACCTCCCTTGCGGTATAGCGGTCGGCCCAGGTATTGAGCGCCGACCCGTTTTGTTTGAATACCGCCCAAAACATCACCACCACAGCGAAAATGGCCAATAGAGCGGCAATGGGTCTTTTTTCCTCCGGCTTTGCTTTGAAATAAAGAGAGCTGTAAAAATAAATTACGGGCAGACAGGCAAAGATGAATGCATCGGTTGAATCAGAACCCACGAGTGAACCTGGTATCAGCCAGCCGATGATACCGGCAACGATGGATGGCACGAGGATCGTCAGAACAATCCTTGTCATGGACATATCATTTTCCGCCACCCCTTTTTTGACATCATAAGCTTTATAATGACGCGTACCTGCCAGAAAAATGAAAACACCCAGGAACATCCCCACACCTGCAGCTAAAAATGCAGCACCCCAGCCATATGCGATATATAATGCAGCGCCGAAAAAATTACACACGAAGGCTCCAATATTGATGCCCATATAGAAAATATTATAGCCATCGTCTTTTTGCTTGACGTATTCCGGTGTGGTGTATACATTACCCAACAAGGTAGAGATATTGGGTTTGAAAAAGCCATTACCTACGATAACCAGGGTCATGGCAATATACAGCGCCGCTATATTGTGTACCGACATCAGGCAATAACCCAGTCCCATCATGATACCACCCATAATGATGGATTTGCGATAACCCAGGTAGCGATCGGCAAGCAGTCCGCCCAGGAACGGCGTAAGGAAGACCAGCGCGATGAACGTTCCGTACAAATCAGCCGACTCCGCTTCCGTCATCGCATACCCCTGTTTTACATCTTTTAGGTACAGCGTGAATATGCCGATCATTAAATAATAACCAAACCTTTCCCACATCTCAGAAAAAAATAAAAAAGGCAGGGCTTTGGGATGTTTCTTCCACATGCAAAAAAGTTTTAAAAAGGTGTAAGCTGTTTACCGGAAACTATGCAGACCCGGTTTTATCTTTCACGATCTGGTTGAGTGATTTGATGCGACTGAAAATCAAGAGTCCGCCCAGGATGGCCGCGACGGTAATGATGCCGAAGAAAATCTTCTTATCGGGGATCTTATCCCAGAAACTGGCCATTACTCCCGCTACTTTCCCTCCCAGCGATGTAGAAAGGAACCAGCCTCCCATCATCAGTGATGTAAGTCGCTGTGGCGAAACTTTCGATACAAACGATAAGCCGATCGGGCTCAGGCAGACCTCGCTGATGGTAAAAATGCCATAGGTGAGAAACAGCCATATCGCGGAGGTCTTATGTGTATAGATGCTTGGTACCGACATCACGGCAAATACCATCACTAACGCACTTAACCCCGAAATAATAAGGGCCCAGGCAAATTTGCTGGCCGTGGTAACTGGCTTTCCGCGTCTCGCCAGCAAGGCAAAAAACGCGATGATCAGCGGGGTCAGTACGACAATAAAGAATGGATTGATTGATTGAAAAAGTTCGGCGTTGACAAGTTTGGATGTATTGTCAGGTGGCCAGTTTTCTTTTGGTACATTATTAAAATAAGGATCGGGTCCACTCACCATCACGGGATTTCCTGCGGAATCTGTAATGGGTCGTAGATACTCATCCACTTTGGGAACTTCAGCAGCACTGGTGGTAACCGTTTGTACCATGTAGATAGCATCAGCAGGTTGTTCTATCGCCGCTGGTATTTTCCGGTTGGTATGTGATTCGGCCCAAATGGTGAGACCGGTTGAGTTTTGATTGTAGATGGTCCAGAAAATAATTGAGATGGAAAATATGAACAGCAGTGCACCAACACCTCTTTTATCCTCAGCATTTCCTCTTCTCCAGATACCCACGTAGAACAGAATAACGGGCAGGCAGGCAAAAATGAAGGCATCGTTGGAATCGGAGCCCATGATATTGCCCGGCATGATCCAGCCCAGGATACCAAATATGATCATGGGTAAGAAAACCGAAGTGAAGATCCTGTTGATCGGCATATCCCCTGCCTGCATAGGTTTCTTTACATCGGCATATTTTACATGCTTCACGTTGAACGCAAGCCAAATCAACCCGATGATCAGACCAATACCGGCAGCGGCAAAAGCATAACTCCAGTCGTATTTATTACGCAGGTATGCGGCAACAAAATTGCATACCAGGGCGCCGATATTAATACCCATATAAAATATATTATAGGCATTGTCTTTCAGCGGCCGAAGATCTTCGCGGTTATAGATATTACCGAGCAGCGTTGAAATATTAGGTTTGAAAAAGCCATTCCCGACGATGATCAGCCCAAGGGAAATATACATCGTAGTATCCCCCGGCAGGGCAAGACCGAGATAGCCGGCTGCCATCAGGGAACCCCCGATAAAAATGGATTTCAGGTAACCAAGGTAGCGGTCGGCAATCAGGCCACCAATAAAAGGAGTGAGATAGACTAAAGCGATAAAAGTTCCAACCACATCAGCTCCCATGGCGCGGGACAAGCCTTTTCCCCCGGTGGTTGTATTGGTTAAATAAAGAAATAATATTCCTACCATCAGGTAGTATCCGAAGCGCTCCCACATTTCGGTTAAGAATAAAACCCATAGTCCGCGGGGATGTTTGCCGGTTTGTGCTGGCTGGCTCATACAATCATTTTAAGTGGTTTAAATCAGAATACTCAACCTATTAGCGGACAAAATACAGAAAATTGACCACTCACAAATTTTTAGAATTATCTTTATGAAACACACCGATATTCGCAGTTCCTAAACCCGACGAATAAACCAACATGCGAATTTTATTATTAGGCTCTGGCGGCAGGGAACATGCTCTTGCCTGGAAACTTAGTCAAAGTGTATGGACTAATCCGCTTTTTATTGCTCCCGGTAACCCTGGCACTGCTCAGTATGGCGAAAACGTTAAACTCGACCTTTCAGACTTTGAAAGCATTGGCCAGTTTTGTATTAGAGAAAAAATAGAAGTGTTGATCGTGGGTCCGGAAGATCCGCTGGTGAATGGCTTATATGATTTTTTTAAATCAAAAGAAGAGCTACGCGAGATCCACTTTATCGGCCCATCCAAACAAGGCGCTCAGCTTGAGGGCAGCAAGGCTTTTGCAAAAGCTTTCATGCAAAGACATAATATTCCGACAGCTGCTTATAAAGAATTTACCGTTGAAAATTATGAAGAGGGTGTAAAATATCTCGAGCAACACTCCCTGCCGATCGTATTAAAAGCCGATGGCCTGGCTGCAGGAAAAGGTGTTGTCATTTGCAAGAGTCATGTAGAAGCTATCGCGGAGTTTGAGCTTATGATCCAGCGATCGAAATTCGGCGAAGCCAGCAGGAAAGTTGTGGTGGAAGATTTTTTAACCGGCATCGAGCTCAGCGTTTTTGTACTCACCGATGGAAAAAATTATTTGCTTTTACCAGAGGCTAAAGATTACAAACGGATCGGGGAAGGTGATACCGGACTGATGACGGGTGGTATGGGGGCCGTGAGCCCTGTTCCATTTGCAACACCTGGCTTTATGCACAAAGTGGAAGAAAGGATCATCAGGCCTACCGTTAATGGCATATTTGAAGAAGGCATCGAATACACAGGCTTTTTATTTTTTGGACTCATCAATGTGAATGGAGATCCTTACGTGATCGAATACAATTGCCGCATGGGTGATCCTGAAACGCAGGTTGTGATGCCAAGGCTTGAGAATGATCTTGTGGGTTTATGTGTAGCGGCATCCAACAAAGAATTACATATGGTGAAAGTGCAGGCCGATAGCAGGTCTGCCGCAACGGTGGTGGCCGTGAGTAAGGGTTATCCCGGTTTTTTTGATAAAGGATTTGAGATTACCGGGCTTGATGAAAAATATGGCAAACAAACCATCGTCTTCCACGCCGGCACCAGGGAGGAAGACGGAAAAGTGCTCACTAATGGCGGCCGTGTGTGTTGTGTTACTTCTTATGGCAGTTCGATTGAAGAAGCCGTTGATACATCACTTGATGTACTGGAGTATATAAAATATAATGGTATCTATTATCGCAATGACATCGGTTATGAATTTATGCCGGATAAAACATCCAGGGGTGCATAATAACTGCACGGCGTATTTTTGCTGAAATGTTTGCAATGCCCGATGTTCATTACCACGATTATCTCGAATTAGATAAAATTCTCAACGCGCAGTTTCCCGAAAGCGACAAACGCCAGCTCCCGGCGCATGATGAAATGTTGTTTATCATCATCCACCAGGCATATGAACTCTGGTTTAAACAACTACACCACGAAGCGGATTCCATCGTGGGCATCATGGCCAAACCTTCGCTTAATGATAACTCTCCCGAATTGCAGACCGTTGTGCACCGGCTTCGTCGCTGCGTGACCATTCTCCAGGTGCTGGTGCACCAGATCGATATCATGGAGACGATGACCCCCATGGATTTCCTCGATTTCCGCGATATGCTGCGCCCTGCTTCCGGTTTTCAAAGCTGGCAGTTCAAGGAACTGGAAGCCAAACTGGGACTGAAATTCGAAACCCGTCATGGTAAGGAATATTATACGTCGCAACTTCGGCAGGAACATGTGGACCTGATCAAAAAAGCGGAATCGGGCAGTTCATTGCTGCAATTGCTTAGCGGTTGGCTGGAAAGAATGCCGTTTTTTAATGAAGAACAGAACTGGGCGGACTTTGCTGCCCATGGCAATGAAAAGAATATTCATCCTTTCTGGGCCGAGTATCGCTTCCAGTACCAGAGCAGTCTTGTAGATGCGGAGAGAAATAATCTCGAAGCATTTGACCAGATGTTTTTCACCGAAGGCCCCGCCAGCTCAGGCGGATCAGATACTTTATCGCCGGCTGCACGCAGGGCCGCGCTGTTTATAATGCTTTACAGGGGTTACCCATTGTTGCAGCTGCCTTTCCAACTGCTCAACAGCCTGCTCGAGATTGATGAGCAGCTTAGTTCCTGGCGTTACCGCCATATGAACATGGTGCACCGGATGATCGGTACCAGGATCGGCACCGGGGGTAGCTCGGGCAAGGATTACCTGAAAGCGGCTGCTGACACGCACTATATATTTCGCGGGATCGCCCAGTTGAATAGTTTCCTGATTGAGAGAAGAAAATTACCCAGCCTGCCGCCCGCAGTAGAGAAAAGGCTGGGGTTTGTGGCCAGCTGAGAACATAAAAAAAGACCGACCCTTTTAAGGGGACCGGCCTCTTTTTGCTGATAAATCGAAGATATATATTAGAAAGTGTAACGGATTCCCAATCCTCCCCAACTACCATTAAAACCGTGCCCATCTGTAAATTCAAATGAAGGCTGCCAATCGAGTGACAGGTTGATAGGTGCCTGGTTGAATTTGTAGTCGAGTCCGATCACACCATCGATACCAATGCTTGCATGGCTATGGTGGTGATGGTTGTCGTTGTGATGATGGTGACCGTCACTATATGTACCAATATGTGCGCCGGGTCCGATATACCATTTGAGACCCGGTGCGCCTGAGATAGGACCATGTATCTCATAAAGCCCCGTAAGTCTGAAACCATGACGCCAGAAATAGCCGATCAGCTCCCCGGCGTTGCGTTCGTTGAAAAAATGCTTTAAGGAAATTCCTCCACCATCCCACACTTTTATACCCAGGGCCGTTTTGTAGGAAGTGCTGTTGGTGCTGCGACTCTGAGCCTGTCCCGTGATTGAAAATGCCAGGACGAATAGAACAATGATTAATTTTCTCATACTTTGATTTTGTGAAAGTTCGGATTACTTTCTACCCGCTTGCTATTTCTGTGCCAAAATTTTTCGAGACGGTGGCCGGGTGGTTTGGCCGGGAAGAGGGGGAGCCGGAAAGGGATTAGAGTCTTGTTTCCGGAGTTGAAAAATCTCGCAGGAATTTGTAAGAAGGCGGGATACTCCGGTTTTATTGTGCGATCGCAGAAAATACGCAAAGAAAGTGTGCTTTATTATAATAGAACGACCGGAATACCGTTAATTACGGGTAATGGATTTTAAAACCTGCTGCTGATGAGAAACCGCGTCTTTCCTGAGTTTAAGCGAAAAACCGACCCTCCAGTGGTTTGCTTTGTTAATTCGAATTATTCCTTAAACTTTGCACACATTTAATCCAATAATATAGAATGGGACTTTTTAACTGGTTTACACAAGAGATAGCAATGGACCTGGGTACGGCAAATACCCTGATTATACATAATGACGAGGTGGTGGTAAATGAGCCGAGTATAGTTGCCCTGAACCGAAATAATCCCAAAGAAGTACTGGCGGTAGGAAAAAGAGCCCTGATGATGCACGAAAAAACCCATGAGAGCATCCGCACGGTACGTCCCTTAAAAGATGGTGTAATCGCTGACTTTAACGCCGCGGAACTGATGATCCGCGAACTGATAAAACTGGTTTACCCCAAAAAACCGCTGTTTCCCCCCAGCTGGAGGATGATGATCTGTATTCCTTCCTCGATCACCGAAGTGGAAAAAAGAGCGGTTCGGGATAGCGCCGAACAAGCCGGTGCCAAAGAGGTCTATCTTTTGCACGAACCTATGGCGGCAGCACTGGGAATCGGTATTGATGTGGAGGAGCCCGTAGGTAATATGATCATTGATATTGGTGGTGGTACTACCGGTATTACCGTTATCGCGCTGGCGGGTATAGTCTGCGACCAGTCGATCCGTATTGCCGGCGATGAGTTTACTGCTGATATCATGGAAGCACTCCGCCGCTATCATAGCCTGCTGATCGGCGAACGCACCGCCGAGCAGATCAAGATCCAGGTTGGTTCGGCCATGAAAGATCTTGATAATCCCCCGGATGATATTCCCGTAAATGGTCGTGACCTTGTTACAGGTATTCCCAAGCAGATCATGGTAAGTTACCAGGAGATTGCTGAAGCGCTGGACAAAAGCATTTTCAAAATTGAAGAGGCAATATTAAAAGCCCTTGAACAAACACCGCCAGAGCTGGCAGGTGATATCTATCGTCGCGGCCTGTATCTTACGGGTGGTGGTGCTTTGTTAAGAGGTCTTGACAAAAGATTAAGCCAAAAAATCAAATTGCCGGTGCATGTGGCCGACGATCCACTGAAAAGCGTGGTTCGTGGTACAGGGATTGCGTTGAAACACTACGACAGGTACCCGTTTGTGATGAGATAAATTAAGGTACAGGAAGCCGGAATTTGTAATTTGTAATTAGTGCCTGGAGCAAATTCCCAATCCCCAATTCCAAATCCTTTCACTCGTGCGAAACATATTCCTTTTCATTCGGCGTTTTTTCACTGTTATCGTATTTTTTGCATTGCAGGCGGTGGCCCTGTGGTTTCTTTTTACCTATAATAAATTTCATAAAGCAAAGGGACTGGGTGTGGCCAATGAGATCACGGGCTGGTTTAATGGTCGCTATAATACCGTGGAGGATTTCTTCACGATGAAAGAGGAAAACCGCCGTCTGTTAAAGATGAATGATTCACTGGTGAACCTGCTGTCTTCCAATTTTGTAAATAGCGACACCTCTTTCACGCTTACCCGCGATTCCATTCCTGTCGATACAACCGGTAAACTGCGTCAGTATTTGTGGCGGGAAGCACAGGTTTTATATAATACCGTCAATTCAGATAAAAACTACATTCAGATCAATCGTGGCGCCAATCAGGGCATACAGGATCATATGGGTGTATTTAGTTCCGATGGCGGCCTGGTGGGCCAGGTGGTAAATGTGAGTCCCAACTTTAGCCAGGTGATGAGCCTGCTGCACGTGCAGAACAAGGTGAATGTGCTGGTAAGTAAGAGCGGCAGTTCGGGCACTTTGTACTGGGATGGAAAGGACCCACGTTTCCTAAACCTAAAGGATATTCCGAAGAGTGATTCGCTGGTAGTAGGCGATACTATTGTAACTGGGAGATTTTCTTTAAGCTTTCCTCCTTTGCACCTGGTGGGAACTGTAGCACAGATCATTCCTGATCCATCCACCAATTTTTATGTACTGCGAATAAAGCCGGCGGCCAATTTTCAGAACCTTCAACAGGTGATGGTGGTCGAAAATTTATTTTACAGTGACCAGGCCACACTTCTCAAAGAAACACAGAAAAAAGTTGATGATCCTAAAAAAAGCGCCCGGTGAGTGACCTGCTTAGAAATATTATCCGCTTTGCCCTGTTCATACTCGTGCAGGTGTACGTGCTGAATAAGGTACCACATCTTCACCGGTTTATCGTGCCTTACCTGTACTACCTGTTTTTACTATGGCTGCCATTTAGCGTTTCAAGAATCGGTTTGCTGATCACCGGTTTCCTGACTGGTTTGGCCCTGGACTTCTTTACGATGACGCCGGGTTTGCATGCCGCCGCCTGTGTTTTGGTCGCCTACTGCCGTCCTTTTGTGATCAATATTCTTACGCCAAAAGATCCTTCGGACTTCAACTATCGCGAGCCTTCTCCCCGCGCGATGGGCTGGACACCCTACCTGGTATATGTGCTCGTACTTACCGTGCTTCACCATGGTTATCTCACCATGTTACAATGGCTTTCTTTCGGAACCTTCCTCGGTTTTCTTGTCAAAGTGATAGCCACCACTGCGATCAGTATGTTGTTGATCATTACTACTGAACTATTATTCCCGCGCCGGATGAAGTTTCGGACCAATACGGCTTAGATTTTTAGCCGCTCGAATGTCCCGCGTCTTCGGGGAATTTTATGATGATGCAAGGACACTTGCATAAAACGTCCCTACGGGAAAAAACCGGATCCAAATGTTTACTGCATTTTGTCAGGTACACGTTATGTGTTGAGAAAGCATTGAATTTGGGAAATACGTTCCATCGAAACTTTTTATGCCGGGCTTCTAAAAACAGAGAGAACGTAATTACCTGTCTTGAGGCTAGTAGCTCTCTATAGAAAAATTTCTTAAAAGAAAAATAATCTCCCGCAAACATTTGGAAAGCGTCGGGGGGAGTTCGTACTTTGTATGGAATAATTTTCTCTCTCCCCGATAGCAATCGGGATCATCCGTTGTTTGTGAACCATGTCTGTGTTTAACCAATCTAGAAGCCGTATCATCCGTCTAATCTTCCTGGTGGCATTCCTTGTGATCATCGCGCAGTTGTTCAACCTGCAGATCGTTTCCGGGAAATACAGTAAGCTGGCCATGGATAACGCGGTATTTCCGAAGATAGTTTATCCGGAACGTGGGATCATTTATGATCGTAAAGGCAGGGCGATCCTGAATAACGCGATCATGTTTGACCTGATGGTGACACCAGCTGAAGTAAAAAATTTTGATACCACAGCTTTTTGCCGGCTGATGGAGATCGATACCGCCGATTTCAATAAGCGTATCCGTGATGCCATATTTAAGAACAGGGCTGTGCGGCCTTCCATTTTCCAGCCCCTGCTTACTCACCAGATGCAGGCGAGGTTTGAGGAAAACAGCTGGCGCTTTCCAGGCTTTGCCCTTGTAGAACGCCCGGTGCGGGTTTATCCTTATAATGTCGCTGCCCAGATGCTGGGTTATATCAACGAAGTTTCACCCGCCGACATCGAGAGGTCCAACGATTTTTACCGCATGGGTGATTATATCGGTAAAAACGGACTGGAAGCAACATACGAATCGGTGCTGATGGGCCAGCGGGGTGTGCAATACCTGATCAAAGACAACAGGAACCGCCTGGTGGGCAGCTATGAGAATGGCATTTTTGATACAGCCGCTATTGCTGGTCGGGGACTCAGAACCTATCTCGATATCGAACTACAGGAGATGGCCGAGAAAATGATGTCGGATAAGGTAGGTGCCGTGGTAGCGATAGACCCCAAGACAGGTGGGATTTTGGCCATGGCTTCAGGCCCGGTATTTAACCCAAATGATCTGACCGGTCCCGATAAGAATAAAAACTATTCCCGGCTGGTGCTGGATGTGGCTGGTCCATTGCTAAACCGAGCCGTGCAGGGACGATATGAGCCCGGTTCCACCTTTAAACCCCTCGGCGCGCTTGTGGCCCTGGATGAAGGATTGATCACACCAAATTTTGGGTATCCCTGTTTTGGACGATATACAGCATGTGGTACCGGAAAGCCCGCATGTACACATGCCGGCGGCGGTCACGCCAATAACCTACGCCTGGCAATCGCTAATTCCTGCAACTCCTATTTTACTCATATTTACAGGATGGCAGCGGACAATCCGAAATATAGAAATGTCAGGAACGGGTATATGAAGTGGAAGGAATACCTGAATAATTTCGGGCTGGGAACAAGGCTGGGGGTTGATCTGCCCAGTGAAGACCGTGGTTATATTCCTGATACTGCAGTTTATAATAAAGAGTATCGCGGTTCCTGGAGTTCCTGCACCAACCTCACCCTGGGGATAGGTCAGGATAAAATGGGCGCCACACCTTTGCAACTGGCCAATGCCATGTGCATCATCGCCAACAAAGGGTATTACTATACACCGCATTTTGTAAAAAATATAGAGGGTGAGACTGATGCGGATTCAGTGCTGATGAATAGATACAGGGTGAAACATGAGGTGTTGACACATATCTCTGACGCGGCATTTGATGCTGTTATGGATGGTATGGAGGATGTGGTTACCTATGGTACGGCAAGGCGTGCCCGAATTCCTAATATCAGCGTTTGTGCAAAGACCGGTACGGCAGAAAAATATACTTACCTCGATGGAAAAAGGATCAAACTCGACGATAATGCCCTGTTTGTAGCTTTTGCGCCAAAAGAAGATCCAAAGATCGCCATCGCAGTAGTGGTGGAGAACGCGGGTTATGGTGGCACCTGGGGTGGCCCTATCGCACGTATCCTGATGGAAAAATACCTTAATGACACGATTTCGAAGGAAAGCCAGGCAGAGTTTGAGACCTATTCCAAAACCAATAAAATGCCAAAGCATTTAAAACGCCTGCAGTATAAGGAGGATTCGATCCGAGCGTTTAAATGGTTTGAGATGACAAAGGACAGCAGTTATATCAAAAAATATACTCATCTCAGGATCTCCACCGAACCTGTAGAGAAGAAGGAACTGCCCGGAAAATCCAAAACATCGCAATCGGCATTAGCGATCGTACCCGGCGATAAACTATTTTACAAACAACGCCTCCACCCTGTAGTCATTGCATGAGTCATAATAATCCCGCTATATCAAAAGGCATCGATTGGAGCATTGTAGGGATTTACCTGCTGCTTGTAGGCATTGGTATCATGGCCATATTCGGAGCTACTTATGATGAAGGCGATCAGATCCTACAAAGCTTTCTTGGTTTCAAGACAGACTACAGCAAGCAATTTTATTTTTTTGTCGTATCGGTTGTGATCGGGCTGCTGATCCTGCTTACCGACAGTAAATTCTTCCCTGCAACCGCCAATATCTGGTATGTAGCAGGCATACTTTTGCTGTTAATGGTATTTCCATTTCACTCCGAGGTAAAAGGTACCAAGTCGATCATCCGGTTGGGAGGATTCCAGTTTCAGCCTGCTGAGTTTTGTAAAATATGCGTAGCGTTGGCGTTGGCAAAATATTTGTCACGACCCGAAACTGATTTTAGTAAAACAAGATCACAGCTGATCGCGACAGCGATCGTTCTTTTCCCTGCCGTGCTCACCATCCTGCAGAAGGAAACCGGGCTGGCACTCGTGTTCTTCTCATTCTTCCTGGTGATGTACCGCGAAGGTCTGCCATCTATCGTATTGATTGTGGGCTTTGCGTTGGCTACCCTGGTAGTGGCCACCTTGTTGCTTGAAAAAAATACACTGGCACTGATACTTACAGGTATTGCTTTGTTGATCGTTTTCCTGATGCGGAGGCAGATAAAAAAGCGAAGGGCTATCCTGCTCAGGATCATTATGATTTGGTTCTTATGTGTAGGACTGCAGCGGTTTGGTGTGCCTTTTATCTTTAAAAACCTGCTCGCCAAGCACCAGGTAGAACGGATCTATAGTACGATCGGCCGCGATGTACCCAGCGAATACATGAAAGGTGAAGCTGCGGTGCAGGGTAAAAAAGTGG
Source organism: Bacteroidota bacterium (assembly GCA_023424015.1). GTDB lineage: Bacteria > Bacteroidota > Bacteroidia > Chitinophagales > Chitinophagaceae > Terrimonas_B. Next base: position 149,100 of record JAFAEM010000004.1, read on the forward strand.
AGAATACTGCCGATTATAACGTGAAGCAATCCAAGATCGCGATCGGCAGTGGTGGCTTATTGGGTAAGGGACTACTGAAGGGTACACAGACAAGGTATGGCTTCGTGCCGGAGCAGCGAACCGATTTTATTTTTGATACCATCGGGGAAGGGTTTGGATTTGTGGGCAGCTTTATCCTGCTCTGTATTTACCTGTTTTTATTATTCAGGATCATCACCATTGCCGAACGTCAGCGAAGTGTGTTCAGCCGCTGTTACGCGTATGGCGTCGCTTCCGTTTTCTTTTTCCATATCGGTATCAACCTGGCGATGACGGTGGGCCTGGCACCCGTGATCGGTATCCCGCTGCCGTTTATTAGTTACGGCGGTACTTCTTTACTCACGTTTACGATACTTCTTTTTATTCTGGTGCGACTCGATGCCGACAGGCAGATGGTGCTGCGATAGGTGAGTATTGGAGCTTATAATGTAAAGCTCCCGTCGATCAATCTTCATTTCGATAAATTCGCTACTGAATATTTATTTATACCAGCATGAAGATCATTCCACTGTCGGAAGGCACGTTTACGATAGATAAGACAAAACTTTTTGTTCCCTTTGATCAGCAGTCCCATGACTTGCAGTCGCGGCCGGTGGGTAGCCTGTTGGTAGAGATACAGCCATTTGTTGTGATCACGGAGAAAGATATTTTATTATTGGATACGGGTCTCGGTTTTGCAGGTGGCGAGGGTAAAATGCAATTACATCGTAACCTGATGGAAGCAGGCATCAACCCCTCTGATATTACAAAAGTGCTGATGAGTCATTTGCATAAAGACCATGCCGGTGGCGTCACCAAAGAAGATCATCGCGATCAGCTATGCCTGCCTGACGCCACCTATTATATTCAAAAACGCGAAATGGACTTCGCTTTTGAAAAAGGTTTGCCATCATTTATTCCCGATGAATTGGAAACGCTCAAAAATTCGGACCAGGTGGTATGGCTTCATGAGGATGAAGGGTCAATTGATGACTATATCCGGTACAGGATCACCGGTGCACATTCACCTTTTCACCAGGTATTTTGGATAAAAGAAGGAGAGGAAACTATTTTTTTTGGTGCCGACGATGCGCCACAACTTCAACAGATGAAACACCGCTTTGTTGCCAAATATGATCATGACGGGAAGAAAGCCATGGAGTTGAGAAGGGAATGGTGGCAGCAGGGGGAAGAGGAAAACTGGACCTTTTTATTTTACCATGATGTAAAGAATCCGGTTTACCGGTTCTGATCCGCTTATTAGGGATTACCGCCACGTCGTAGCGGACGGTTACCTCCACGCCGATCCCTGATCGTTTTTAATTCCTGTATGAACCTATCCTGTTGGTTGAAAACCTGGTTACCTCTTTGCTCACCAAGTATCTCGCGGAACTGTGTACGATACCGAAGTCTCAGATCAACGACCTTTTGTTGCAATACCAGCTTGTCGCCCCGGTTGTCACGAATGGTTTGTCTCCATTCCTTAAAATAATTCAGGAAGACCGGCGTGAATTTTTTTGATTCATCCTTCGAAAGGTTCAGCCTTTTCTGGATGTACTCGTTCATCTTGTCACGGATCTTTTCATTGCCGTGATCGTCATCATCCTGGGCAAACGAAAACCCGGTGACAAACAATAAACTTAATATGAGTAAAATTTTTCTCATCGTTTAATTCCAAATTAATTCATCTGAATTCCCGTTGTCAAGAAGCGCTGTTTCTGTTAAGAAATCCTGGATCTCCTTATCAGAAACATCCTGCAACAGGTTCTTTATATCATCCCGGTTATCCGTGTTTGCCAGGTCAGGTTTTTCTGAGGTGGCAAGTTCTACAAACCTGCTGATATCATTGGTGCTGACCTTTTTGAGATTTTTTTCCACCCAAACAAAGGATTTTGTTTCCGGGTCCACCTGGTTTTTATCAAACATAAAAAGGCCCATGAGTGAAACAAAAGCAATTACAACTGCAGCAGCAGCATACCTCAGCCATTTGCGGTTGCTATTGATGGAAACAACTTTCGCTTCTCTGTCGCTGTGTTTTACACTTTGAAGAATACGGGCGGGCAAATCTTCAAAATATCCTGCGGTAACAGTATAAGTTGTTTTATGTTTCAAACCCCTCAGTACAGGAGATATGGTTTCCTCACCGGTCGTATCGCTTTCTACACCACCAGCTTTGATCAAATTTTCAGAAAGGCTGGTGAAATAATCATCAGGAACTGTATATGGCGTTTTTTTCGGGATACTTTTAAGTAGTGGGGAAAGTGTTTCCAGCTCTTCACCGGGGTTTGCTGCTTCAATAGCCCGGATCCTATTCATCAGATCTGCAGCAAATCCATCAAAGTAGCCCTCGGGAACCTGATAGCCGGGATGGCCGGCAGCCCCGATACTGCTTTGCAATTCACTTAATTCGCTTAATATGTCTTCCCTTTGCGTCATGCCAGTAGTCAGACGTTTTATTAGCCCGCGGGTTTAATGATTTTTAATATATTCTTCAATTTTTTTCACAGCATGATGATAGCTGGCTTTTAAAGCTCCCTCGCTGGTTTCCAGCACTTTACTCATTTCCTCGTAGGGCATTTCATCATAATACCGCAATTGAAATACAATTCTTTGTTTTTCAGGAAGTTGTTGGATGCCAAGCTGTAATTTCCATTCCAACTTGTTGGCGTCGAAGTTTTCATCAGCTTTGATCTTGTTGCTTAGGCCCGTTTCATCATCGCCCAGGCTAACCGAGCTTCGTTTTTTTTGTTGCTCCAGGTATGTCAGGCATTCATTGGTTGCAACTCGATAAAGCCAGGTATAAAGCTGGCTATCTTCACGAAAATTTTCAAGCCCCTTCCATACACGTATAAAAACATTTTGCAATACGTCATTTGCGTCATCATGATCCACCACCATCCGGCGGATATGCCAGTATAGTTTTTCCTGGTATTTTTTCACAATGGCTGTAAACGCCTTTTCCTTGGTGGCGGGTTCTCGAAACTGTGCCAGTAGCTCTGTATCGGACAGGGAGGTTAATGACATTTATGAGGAATTGGTATTTGATAATTGGATGCTGGATGCTGGATACTGGATACTGGATGCTGGATGCTGGCACAACAATTCCAATACACAATTCCTAAACCCGTTATATTACCCTTTGCGCTGTATAACCTTCTCCGTTGCCTTCACGATATCGGGCACATCCAGTCCATATTTTTTTAGCAGGTCGGTAGGTTTGCCACTTTCGCCAAATGTGTCTTTTGTGCCCACGTACTCGATGGGTATGGGTTGATTTTTTGCAGCACATTGTGCAATCGCATCGCCCAGTCCACCAATGATATTATGTTCTTCTACCGTTACGGCACATTTGGTTTTACGGATCGAATTAATCACGGCTGCTTCATCAAGCGGTTTGATCGTGTGAATATTTATCAATTCAACACTGATCCCTTTTTCCTGCAATATCGCGCCGGCCTGTATAGCATTCCAAACCATATGGCCGCAGGCGAAAATGCTTACATCGGTACCTTCTGAAAAATATTGGGCTTTACCGATCTGAAAATCTTCTTCTTTAGTAAAAATGGGCCAAACGGGTCGGCCAAAACGCAAATACACGGGTCCCTGGTAATCGGCAATGGCCATGGTCGCTGCTTTTGTCTGTGCATAATCGCAGGGTACGATCACGGTCATACCGGGCAACATTTTCATAAGGCCAATATCCTCGAGTATCTGGTGTGTGGCGCCATCTTCTCCGAGCGTGAGCCCGGCATGCGAGGCACATATCTTTACATTCTTACCACTATAGGCCACTGACTGCCGGATCTGGTCATATACACGCCCGGTAGAGAAGTTGGCAAATGTGGTGGTATAGGGAATTTTTCCGCCGATGGTGAGGCCCGCTCCGATGCCGATCATATTGGCTTCAGCGATACCACATTGAATAAAGCGTTCCGGGAATTCCTTGATGAACTGGTTGAGCTTTAAGGAACCGGCAAGGTCAGCTGTAAGCGCAACAATATTTGGATTCTTGCGGGCTGCTTCCACGATACCATCACCAAAGCCACTCCTGGTGTCTTTATTTCCTGTCGACTGAATTTCTTTTAATGACATAAGCTAAAATTGGAGGAGCAAAAGTAAGGCAAAGAAGCCTAACCCCAACCCCGGCCTCACCCTAACACCAGCCTCACCCAACACCGGCCTCACCCCAACCCCTCTCCGAAGGAGAGGGGCCAGTGTCCTAAACTATCTAGAGACCTTGATCAATCCAGTATCAAACATCAAGTATCCAGTATCCAGTATCCGGTAACTCCCGACTCAATTCAGCTCCAGCGGCTTCCCTCCGAAAATCGTACTATCAGCACTAAGCCTCTGCTCCCATTGCCAGGCCGTCAGCATCATTTCATCGAGCGTGAATTTTGGATCCCAGTCCAACTTTTTGCGGGCCAGGTCGTTATTGGCATAGATAGCGATCACATCACCCGGACGCCGCGGGCCGATCTCGTAGTTCAGTTTTACATCACTTACTTTCTCAAAAGAGCGGATGGCTTCCAGCACGGTTACGCCATTGCCAGTGCCCAGGTTGAACACTTCACAAAGGGATGCTGATTTATCCTGTTCGAGGTATTCAATCGACAGCGTATGGGCATGCGCGATATCGCACACATGTACAAAATCGCGTATGCACGAACCATCACGGGTATCATAATCATTGCCATGCACCATCATCTTTGGCAATTTGCCGATAGCTGTTTGTGTGATGGCAGGCACCAGGTTTTGCGGTTTACCAATAGGCATTTCCCCGATATGAACGGATGGATGCGCGCCTACAGGATTAAAATATCGGAGAAGGATGCATTGGGTCAGGCTGCTTTTTGCAAACTCACTAATGATCTGTTCGCCCATTTGCTTGGTGTATCCATATGGCGATTCAGCAGGCTTGGGAGGTGTTTCCTCCGTTACAGGAATCTGGTCGGGATTGCCGTAAACGGTGCAGGAAGATGAAAATACAAAGAAGGGTACTTTGAATTCCTGTACGCATTTCAGGAGATTGATCAGCGACACCAGGTTGTTTTCAAAATACATCAGGGGTTTTTCTACAGATTCGCCTACGGCCTTGTAAGCCGCAAAATGAATGATGCCGGTGATGTCTTCGTTTTCCTGGAAAATGGCGAAAGTATCATCGAAGTTGCAGAGATCGACCTTGTAGTTTTTCACTTTCCTGCCGGTGATCCTTTCGATGCCTTCAAACATAGCCGGGTTGGAACGGCTGTTGTTGTCGACGGAAATAACATGGTGCCCGTTTTCGATGAGGTCCACAATGGTGTGAGAACCAATATATCCGGAACCACCAGTGACTAATATTGTACCCATATTTACCATCTTTTTTCCTGCACGCAAAGGTGGGGAATATCAGGCAATCCATGAATTAAAGTTCATGACGACTTTGAGGTGTAAAATACAGGTTAGAATTAAGCGATCGAAGCCTAGAAGATCTTTATAAAAAGGTGCACGATCGTGTACACCAGCGCTGCCAGCGCACCGCTGACCGGTATGGTGAGTATCCAGGCCCAGAGCAGGTTTACAGTTACACCCCATCTTACTGCTGACAGACGTTTGGTAGCGCCTACGCCTATGATGGAACCTGTGATGGTATGCGTAGTACTAACAGGAATTTTTAACGCCTCGGTGACGAACAGAGTAATGGCACCTGCAGTCTCGGCGGCTACACCTTCAAAAGGTGTGACCTTTGTGATCTTGGTACCCATTGTCTTCACGATCTTCCAGCCACCGCTCATGGTACCTGCAGCGATAGCCGTGTAACAGGCCAGGGGCACCCACACCGGCATTTGCTCAAATGTGCTGATACTCCCGCTGGCGATCAGGGCCGCGGTAATGATCCCCATGACTTTTTGTGCATCATTACCACCATGACCAATACTGAATGCGGCGGAGGATACGAGTTGCAGTCTTTTGAACCAGGAATTGGCCCGGTGTGCGTTGAGCGTGCTGAGGAAAAATGTAAAGCAGGCCATGATAACCAGGATAAACGCCAGCAATATCCACTTGAAATTTTTGGAATAAAAAACAACCTGCCAGATATAACTTTCATAATGTGTGGCGCCGGAAACAACATCACGGTCTGTTTCCATGTTGTGAAACAGGAAAAACGTAACACCTGTCAACACCACCAGCGAAAGTATCTTAGGTTGCAGTCCTTTTTTAAAGGAGTGTATAAACCAGAGTGAAATGATAAAAGCCATGATCATCCCCACCAGCGGCGCCAAAAAAATAAATGAGGCTGTTTTTAGGATGACGGAAGAATTGACCGCACCAAAACCGGCACTGGCCACCGCAGCACCTGCGAAGCCACCAATGAGGGTATGTGAAGAGGAAGAAGGTATTCCAAGCCACCAGGTAAGCAGGTTCCAGCTGATGGCTGCGATCAGGCCGGAGAAAATAACCACCATCATTTCATTGCCCGCAATATCCTCAGGGTGTACAGTCTTGGCTACGGTATCGGCTACACCATGATCCTTGAATATAAAATAGGCCGCGAAATTGAAGACTGCTGCCCAAACCACGGCCTGGAAAGGCGTGAGTACCTTGGTAGAAACAATCGTGGCAATGGAATTGGCCGCATCATGAAAGCCATTTATATAATCGAAGATCAGCGCCAGCGCAATTATGACAATGAGGAAAGTAGCCATATATGATTTGAAAATTTGGGAATTTGAAGATTTGAAAATGTAATAGCTATGGAAGAAAAATTACCAGGAGTGGCTAATTTTCAAATTAACACATTTTCAAATTTTCAAATTATTTACGAGTATTTGATGATGATGGATTCAATCACATTACTTGCATCCTCGCATTTATCGGTCACGATCTCCATCACCTGATAGATCTCTCTTTTCTTGATCACTTCTTTGGCATCGGGTTCGGTGGCGAAAAGTTTTTCGATGCTCATGTCGAAAATATCGTCGGCCTGGTTTTCGATGCTATTGATCCTGACGAGGGCTTCGGTGATATTGCGCATATTCTTCATGTCACGCAACTCGTGTACAGCGATCCGCACCTGGTGTGCAGCCTGTTCTATAAGCTCTGCCATTTTCTGCATCCCGGTATCGTTGGGATTGACGCGATAAAAATTGATCTTTTTAGCTGAGGCATAGATATAGTCGGCCACATCATCGAGCGATGTCGCCAGGTAATGGATATCTTCCCGGTCGAAGGGCGTAATAAAATTGCGTCCCAGTTCTGTAAATACGCTATGCGTAAGTTCATCATTGGCATGCTCAAGGTCTTCCACCTGGCTGATCAGCGAAGCCCTTCTGTCAAAATCGGTCTCGGCGACGATCTCTTTCAGTTTCACCGCCATACCATGTCCGTTCTCGGCCATTTTTTCAAACAGCTCAAAGAATACTTTGTTTTTCGGTGTAAAGATCTTTAGGAAGGAATTGAGCCCCATAATCAGATATTTTAATACCAGGTGTTAGTGGCTGCGAAATTAGCGGCTTACTTATTGTAACGTGTTTTTACCCGGCAGAGTTAATGATTATTTAATATAGTGATAATATACCGATAATCAGGTGATCACACTGGTTGCTTATATTATGCTGTTGTATATTTGGGCATTTTAGAATAGCGGAACGAATAATACTAAGAAATGATAAACAAGTTGTTAAAAGCGTTATTTCCAATCATTGCCCTGTTGATATCCACTGATGGCGTTGCACAGAGGTACCTTTCAGATTTCGACTCCAATTTGTTTATCAAAGATACTGTAAGACCTGTTTTGAAGCGGTTTGAGAACCTCCGGATAACGGGGTATATCCAGCCTCAGTTCCAGGTAGCTGAAACCAAGGGCGCCGAATCTTATAATGGCGGCGATTTTTCGGAGTATACCAATAGTCGTTTCATGCTGCGTCGTGCGCGTGTGAAAGTTGATTACTTCCTGACTTCACCAGACAGTTTACCCAAGGCGCTTTTCACTTTCCAGGTCGACGCTACTGAAAGAGGGGTAGCCCTGCGCGATATGTTTGTGAAATTGTATGAAACGAAAAAGAACTTTTTATCGATGACCGCGGGCATGTTTGCGCGACCCTTTGGGTATGAGGTCAATCTTTCCTCCACTTACAGGGAAGCACCCGAGCGCGGACGTATGTCGCAAATACTGATGACTTCCGAACGTGACCTGGGTGTGATGCTGACCTATGAACCATTGGCGAAACATGCAAAAAATCAGTACATCAAACTCGACGCGGGTATTTTTAATGGTCAGGGATTGTCGGGCAAAGTGGAGTTTGACAGTTATAAGGATTTCATCAGCAGGCTGACGGTAAAACCGATCGATGTAGCGAACTGGACATTTACCGGTGGTTTATCACTTTTGCAGGGTGGCTGGAGAAACGGAACGAAGTATGTTTACAGCATGAGCCAGCGGGCAAATGGTGATAAGTATTTTGAAATTGATTCTTCGCAGTCCAACCTGGGGAATAAATCTCCGCGGCAATATTATGGCGCCGATATACAGGCCGTATTGCACCATGGCTGGGGTGAGACGGAATTCAGGGCTGAATACTGGAAAGGAAAACAGCCTGGCACTGCGACCACAACAGTGAATCCGGGAGAAACGCCTAACCTGAATGGTACGCCGCTACCCACATACCAGCGTGAATTCGATGGCGCATTTTTGCTTTTGTTGCAAAATATCGTCAACAAAAAAAATCAGCTGATACTTAAATACGATTGGTACGATCCTAACACGGACGTGGAGGAAGATGAGCTCGGAAAGGCAGCTACAAATCTGACACCAGCTGATGTTAAGTATTCAACATTAGGGATCGGGTTTCTCCGACATCTTAATGAGAATATCCGGGTTGTACTGTATTATGATATTGTAAAGAATGAAAGCACGCAGCTTCCGGGTTATCTCGACGACCGGGATGATAATATCTTCACGGCAAGGGTGCATTTCACATTCTAGGAAATAACAGGTTTTTTTGGACACGATGGGCACGGAGGATTTTAACAGGATCGTGATATCCCTCCCAATTCCAATGAAATTTCTATTCCATTCAACCTCAATCTCAACCTCAACCTAAATCTTCGGACACGAAGGCCACGATGAAGACACGATGGGCACGGAGGATTTTACTGAACTCATGATATCACTGCCTATTCCAATGAAATTTCTATTCCACTCAACCTTAAACTCAATCTTAATCTCAACCTCCTTCGCGAAAACCTTCGTGTCCGTTTACTTTGGCAACTTCGCGGTTAACATTCCGGTAATATTGGAGTCACAATTCATTAATAGTCCCGTAACATGAAGTTAATGGGCAGGCCCCACCTTTGCGCCAAATACGATGATATGCGTTTAAGGTTGCAATGGGCTCTCCTTTTTACTTTGTTCTTTTCTTTTGCGCAGGCGCAGACTAACCGCCTATCCGGTAAAGTGACCAACGAAAAAAATGAGCCTGTTCCTGGTGTTTCCGTAAAAATCACAGGCAAGCCCGGGGGTACTACAACTGATGTGGAAGGGCGCTATTCTTTAGTACTTACGCCTGGTACAAAATATGAAATAGAATTTTCTGCGATAGGCTACAACTCAAAGAGAGTAAATGATGTAGTTGTGGGTCAGGGTGTGGACGAAGACCTGGACATCGTGCTGGAGATTGAGGCAAAAAATATTGAAGGTGTAGTGGTGCGCGCCACTTCCAGGAGGCAGGAGAACACGGCTGCACTGCTGAGCTTTCAAAAAAATAATATTTCAATGTCCAGCGGCCTTGCAGCCGACTTTATCAGGAGAACACCCGATAAAAATACCGGCGAGGTATTGAAGAGGGTGAGTGGCGCCAGCATCCAGGACAATAAGTTTGTGATCATTCGGGGACTGAGTGACCGTTACAATTCAGCCATGATCAACAATGCGCAATTGCCCAGCACCGAGCCTGATAAAAAAGCGTTTTCCTTTGATGTCATCCCAGCGTCGTTGATCGACAACATTATTATCAATAAAACGGCAACCCCCGAATTCAGTGGCGAATTTGCCGGTGGACTGGTACAGATCAATACAAAGGATGTACCCGCTAAAAATTTCCTGAACCTCGGCATCAGCTTTGGATTTAATACGCAGTCTGTATTTAAGGATTTTGTAAGCAATAAACGCAATTCTACCGACTGGATGGGTTTCGACAACGGCAACCGCGACCTGCCAGGCGGATTTCCCAAAACACCACAAGCCTACCGCGCACTGGGTGGTACTACTGCGGGCGTAGAGCAACAACTTGAGCTCAGCCGCCTGTTCAGCAACGACGGGTACAGTGAGAAGACGACTACCGCCCTGCCTACGCAATCCTATAGTTTAACCTGGGGCAACCGTGCCACAACAAAGAATGGGGGTGTATTTGGAACCATTTTATCATTGCAGTATCGCAATAGCATGCTGAAATATAATGTGGAAAGAAGATTGCATGAAGATGATGGCGACCTGCTCGTTCAATTGCAGGATGATCAGAACAGGTATAGCGTGAATGTAGGCGCGCTTGCCAACTTCACTTATGTAAAAGGAAGGCATAAAGTTTCGTTCAAGAACATTTTCAATCAACTGCTGGAAGATAATTATTACACGCGTACAGGGGTAAGTAATGACCGGGTACAGGATATAGATTTCCGTTCTTCAGTACTCAATCAACGGTCTTTATATACGGGGCAACTGGAAGGTGAACACCAACTGACTGCCGGTGGAATACGACTGAAATGGAATGGAAATATCGCTTACAACAGTAAATCTCAACCCGACCTGCGCACCTCCGCGTATTTCCGTTCGAAGGGTACCAGCAATCCGTTTGAGCATAATGATGATGATTCACGCCGGTTTTTCAGCAAGCTGAAAGATTTTAGTTACGGTGCAAACGGAAGCCTTTCATTTCCGTTCACCCTGGGAGGAAATCAACAAGGTTTCAAAGTAGGCGGGTCTACGCTGATCCGGGTCCGTGATTTCAGGAGCCGCATCTTACGCTATGAACCAGCCAGTGCCACGCAATTTGACGCGACAAAAAACCTGTTGCCCTACGACCGGATTTTTGCACCGGAAAATATTGCGATGGATGGATTTAAGCTACTTGATTTCACCAACAACCAGGATAAATACTTCGGTGTGTCTGCAACCAACGGTGTTTTCGGAATGTTTGATAACAAGTTTGGAGAAATGGTAAGACTGGTTTGGGGAGTAAGGGTCGAAAACTTCCAGCAGTTTCTTACCACGAAAGATGTTACGGCCAAGCGTGTAGTTGTTGAGACTGAAAACTGGGATGTGTTGCCATCCCTGAATCTCACACTTTCTCCATCCACAAAACATAATTTTCGTATTTCAGGAAGCCGCACCATTGCCCGCCCCGAATTCAGGGAGATAGCTCCATTTGCGTTCTTCGATTACGAAGTGAACTATGCTGTCAATGGTAATCCGGAGCTTAAAAGAAGTGCTATACTGAATGGAGATATTCGCTACGAATGGTATCCACGTGGCGGGGAAGCAATTACCATCGGCGCATTCTACAAGCATTTTAATGATCCCATTGAATTGCGTCTCAATCCCTCCAGTGTGCTTGACCGGAGAAATTATGAATATACCAATGTAGATAAAGCTTATTCAGTAGGCGCGGAGTTTGAAATTAGGAGAGGACTTGATTTTATCAGCCGGGATCTTGAGGCATTCAGCGTATTTGCCAACCTTACTTATATCTATTCCAAAGTCACACTGGCATCTACCAGTGGGTCGGGAGGTATTACTACTGCCAGTCGGCCTTTGCAGGGGCAGTCGCCTTACCTGGCTAATGTGGGCTTGCAGTACAACAGCAAAAACACATTGTGGAATGGGGCGGTCCTCTACAACCGGATAGGACAACGCGTAGCCCTGGTTGGGATCAACGACCTGGGATTCCCGGATATATATGAACGGCCACGCGACCAGGTGGATCTCCAGCTGGCAAGAAAGATTTTCGATAAAAAAGGCGAGTTAAAAATTACCTGGTCCGATCTGCTGAACCCCGCTTATTATTTTTATGAGAATACTGATAGCAAGAAAGCATTTTCTGCAAAAAGCGACCGGTTGTTCTATACATATAAACCAGGATCGACGATTACAATCGGCTTTACTTACGATTTTAATCTGGGAAAAAACAAATAACTAAAAACAACAAAAAATAAAATACAACATATGAAGAAGATCCTTTTTGGTACACTGGCACTGGTCTCTATTTTCAGTGTGACCTCCTGTGTAAAGGTGAATTTTGACGAGGAAGGAACGGTGGCGCCACCGGTAGATCCCGGAACAAACAATGTGATCTCTGGCACAATTTCATCCAGCCGTTTTTATGCGAAAGGAAAATATGTTCTCAAAGGTTATGTCTATGTCACCGAAGGAGCTACGCTTACTTTTGAAGCGGGTTCGGTTATTCAAAGCGATATCACAGAGAAAGGAGCGCTCATCATTGAAAGAGGGGCAAAGCTTATCGCTGATGGTAAAGCCAATAACCCCATCGTATTCACGAGTGGAAAACCTGCTGGTCAGCGGGCGCCTGGCGACTGGGGCGGCATTATCCTGCTAGGTAAGGCACCAACAAACCGTCCGCTCGATCCTGGTCCAACGATCGAAGGGGGCGTGGGTCGTAAATACGGCGGTACTGATCCCAACGATGAAAGTGGGATTCTCCGATATGTACGGATTGAATATGCAGGTATCGCTGCAGAACCCGGATCGGAGATCAATGGTTTAACACTTGGCGGCGTGGGAGCCGGTACCATCATCGAAAATATTCAGGTGTCATTTGGTAATGACGATGCATACGAATTTTTTGGTGGCACTGTCAATGCAAAAAACCTGATTGCTTTTTCTACCGCCGATGATGACTTTGATTTCGACTTTGGTTATACCGGAAAGATACAATACGGAATTTCGATAAGAAAGCCCGATTTTGTTGATGCCGGTGATGCGGGAAATGGTATCGAAGCCGACAACGACGGTTCAGGTACCAACGCCACTCCGTTCACCCGCCCTCAACTAAGTAACTTTACCTTCGTAGGCCCTAATGATGCAGCAGGTACAGCATCCAATCACAACCTGGCAAACCGGTGGAGAAGAAGAGTTCAATTCGTTTTGAGAAACTCGATTCTGATGGGTTATCAGAAAGGTGGTTTTGGGATCGAGTCGGATGGTACTGCCCAGGCATATGTAGACGGTATCTCCGAATTTAAAAACAACCTGGTTCATGCAGTGACCAAACCTTACCTGGTAGTTCTCTCAAGCGGCAACCCCACGGTACACCCCGGTATTCTTACCGATGCGGTTATCAGGACAAAAGCTGAGAGCGAAGGATGTATAACTTATACAAACGCTGCAGACATTCAACTCGCGAATCCTTTTTATTCCACCAGCCCCAGCCTGCTTCCTAAAACTGGTTCGCCTGCCCTATCTGGATCCAATTTTGACGGGATGAACAGTTATTTTGAGAAAGTCGCATTCCGTGGTGCTATGGGGGCCACCGACTGGACTAGCGGTTGGTCTAACTGGGATCCTCAGAATACAAATTATTGATCTTGATTTTAATGCCAATTGTATTAGCGTCCCGGTTACCGGGACGCTTTTTTATAATGATTATCATCAACCAGGTATGTACGTAAGTCGTGCAATAACTGTTGTTCTGCTGGTCGTTGACCTGTTTTAAGCTAGATGTTAGCATACAAACTAACATCTTTCGAACAGGTATTGCCGATGGTGGGGAATTAGAATTCCATCCGTCCCGAACTGCTGCCTGGCTTTTTGATATACTTAAATAATAAGTTCAAAGGCTGGGCTTTATTCGTCGAGCTCCGAGTCATAGCACAGCAAAATTACGGTGCTTATGGCTTCAATGTCCAGCCCCACTATTGGCAATACGAATGTTAGCGGTAGTTATACATTTTAGCAAACAGCTTTTCAATTTATAAGGTGTTTATTTTTTAACGATTTTAAATGGTTCATATGCCTCTGTTTCATCCCAAATAAACCTCAGTACGCCTCCATCCTTTGAAGGTTCTATTGCGATTGTGAATTGCTCTGTCTGTCTTGCAGCTTTCTTTATTTTTATAGGGATTAGGGCAAAATCTTTTGCACGATTTGGCTCGGTTGGCCATTGCTTAAGGTCTGTATTGAAAATAAGCGTCCATCCGTTAATCTGTGGGATTGTATATAAAGCGTATTTGCCTTTGGGTATATAGGTTTTTTCAAACTGTATGCCATAGGGAAGCGTAATTGTAGTTGGATCCCCTGCACCTGTTCGCCATATAGAATCGTAAGGTACAATGCCTCCAAAAATATTTCTCCCGCGCTTTGACGGTCTTCCATAAGATAGTTGTATTGTGTCATTGCCAACTAAAAAGTCAACCTTTACCTCAGGTGATGGGATGCCTATTTTTGGATATTTTGACATACGCTTTGCTACTTCATCGACGTCAATAGGCGAGTGTTTTGTTGCAATATAATTCCATGGTGTTGCCGTGCCATCATAGCTAATAATTTGCCCTTCTGGTGTTACTTTTAATTTAGTGTACTCAAGAAAATCTCCGCCAAAAATTAATGTATCTCTCATCCCTTTCCATATGGCCACATTCCGGATGCCTATGTAATCATTAATAAGCGTTATTGGCAAACTTTCTTTCCCCGATTTTATAAGTCTCATACAATTCCATTCAAGAAGAGAAATGAACGGTGTCCATCCTCCTATAAAATCGATATGCTTTACTGCACGCTTATTTTTGTATTCTTCTTTACCGCCTTTCCAGGAAGAAAACCACGTACAGGTATCATCTTCACAATAAACACCCTGAATACCAGAAGATGTAACATAGCTGCTATCGGGATCCATAAAAGAAACAGCAAAGTGCTTTATGCTTCCATCCGGATAAAAATGAAAGTCAAAAACGCCTACTTGGTCCTCTGGATAACGTAAGAATGCTTTTCCAAATAAATGGTTGGCAAGCATATTGTAAGTTTCCACTATTACTGTATCGGTTCCAAGTTTCGCAACGAATGAAGCAGTATATGTTTGCTGTCCGAATAGTTTTATTGTACTGCAAAGCAGTATTGTTAGTATTGCTATTCTCATAATGAATGGTTTTATTAGAATGATAAATAACAAGAAAAACTTTGAGTAAGTTCTGAAATTCAATTACAACTAACAAAGGGTATTTCATCATGAATACTACCAATGCCAAAACTTAAGAAGCATGTCTGGTCTGAGTTGGAATAAATGTAAAATCTAGCGTTGTGGATTGTAAGTATACACTATTTCATACGGAGTATTATGCAAATCCGGTATAAGCTCGCCCAGGTAAAGATCGCGGTTTTGCGGAGTGGGTTCACAAATAGTGTATTTTCTACCCTTGTGAACGATGGTATGTCCGACCGGCCGGTTGAACTGCACGGCGACCGTGACGTGCCGGGGATAGGCCAGTACGATCATCGGGAGATTGTAGATTTCCCTGACAAGGTAAAAAAACAGGGCTGCTCTGTCTTCACAATCACTTTGCCCGTACAGCAGGGTTTCCTCAGGCGACAATCTTTTCTCCTTGCCAAATGCATCGGTATCATTTTCAAACAGGAATGCATAACGGGTGAAGCGCATCAGGTAATCCACTCCATTTTTTATCGTCATTCCCCTCGTGTTTTGTTTCAGCGAAGAGATCAATGACCGGTAAGTCTCGCTACTTAGAGGAATATTAAAGTAGGATTCATAATCTACTACCGGGTAATTTGTAAAAATCGCTTTTACCTGTGGATTCAGTTTTACCTTGAACTGGTACCTCGTTTCATAAAAATCAAAGCTTAATTCTTTTTCCTGGTAATCCTGACTGCTAAACCCGGGAAGTTGCGTGATCTTATATGAAAAGATACGGCTGGCAACAGGATTGCGGATAACTACTTCTGTGAAAAATTCCTTTTCAAAAGCGATTTGCCCGTAGTCGTGGTAGTTCAGACAAACATATTGTTTTCCATCACGAATACGATAAGGGATATTGTAAATATTTTCATCGCTTTGCACATAAAACAGCAACCTGTCGTTGCCAATGGCCAGGGTTGCATCGTAGCCCGACTGGCAAAGCAGGAACCATTTATATAATGTATAACGCTGATAATTCTCAGATTTGGGACTGATCTGCTCCGCCGTTTTGCGAATTAACTGGTAAAAAAGCCAATCGTCTGGTTGCTGTTCGTTTTTGTAAGACAGCAATGCCTCCACAATGGGGCTATATTCTGTCTTAAGAATCTTATTATAAAAGTTCTGAACCGCTTCGGTCGAAAGTGGACCCGGAAATGCTACTCCAGTTGATCTATCATAGGGGAATTCAATAGCCGATCCGTAGAAATCAAAACTGATCCGGGATTGATCTTCCTGGGCCACAGTTCTGAAGCTATACAGTGCCAGGCATACAATTGGTAATATGAAAAAATTTGTTTTCAAAGGCGCCACTCTTCTTAAAATTATAAAATTTCACTGTGAATTAATATTAAATTATTTTCCATTAGTCGATGCCAGGTTCAGAGCTGCCATATGATGACAGGGACACAGCTTTAATTTTGGAGACCGGGGATATGCGTGTTCTCTTACGTTTAGGAAATAATCTTGCCGGGTCAAACATAATATCGAGTCGCCGTGAGATATAGGGAGATACTTGTCAATCGGATGATTTTTTTGATGGTTAGATTGTTTCTTTTTTCGGTATCGCCGGGATAAGCCCATGCTCCGCCATGATCAAACCCAGTTTTTCGAGATTTGGCGGGCCGCCGGCATTTAATATTTCCGCCACTTTTTTAAAGAAGATGGGTCCGAGCACGCCCGGGGTGATGATGGACAAAGCTTTGGCATCAACCTGTTGCAGGTTATCAAAACCATGCACAGCGCCACGTGGAATAAAACAGGTTTCACCTGGCTGTATATCGATGGCTTTGCCATCCACGGTAAAGGTGACCGTGCCAGATAACCCGTAAATGGTTTCATCGAAATGCTCGTGGTAATGGGGGATGGGAACCCTGGCTCCCACCGGCACAGTAAATTCAAAAATGGCTGAAGAGCCGTTTGTGTCTGGGGCTTCAAGCAGGAAGTCAATAGTGATCTGTCCGACCTGGATTGTTTCTTTTTTCATGCGTTTAAATTTTTATAGCACGAATCTAATTGGCCAGGCAACCAAAGTTCTTGATTTCAGATAAGTAATTATTTTTCTGAAATTTTCTTTCGGATGCGGCTTAAAGTCTCCGGCGTCATGGCCAGGTAGGCGGCAATATGATAAAGCGGTATTCTTTGTAAAATCGCCGGTTCCTCTTTTATAAAACGCTGGTATTTTTCCTCCGGTGTTTCCACTGTCGCTTCCGCGAGTCTTTTTTTCAACATCAGGTTGGTGTCCTGCTGTGCCCGGATAAAACCCATGGTGAATGGACGGATCTGGGTTACGGCATATACCCAGTTCTTTTGGTTGATGCGCTGAAGCGTACTGTTTTCAAGTGCCTGCACACAAAGCTCCGTAGGTTTATTATCCAGGAAACTCACCAATTCGCTGCACCAGCCGTTTTCCAGTTTGAAATAAATGGTGCGTTCCTCTCCGTTATTATTGATATAGTATTGTCGCAGGCAACCTTTTTCCACGAAGTACACATATCGCACGATCTCACCCGAACGATACAGGTGTTCATTCTTTTTTACCTCGATGGTTTCAAACAGCTGGATGACTTTGACAATGTCTTTACGCGGTAAGTTATAGACTTCCGTGAGCTGTGAGATAAGTGGATTACTATCCATATAATAATATCAGCGATTTTTGTTGATGATCGCCGGATCTGTTCATTTCCATACGGGAGGGAATGCGGCGTGCAGGATTCAGGGAGCTGTACGGGATAGTCTGCCTGCAGCGATATAGGTAGCGGGCTTTGACAAATATAATTTCAAAATAAACATGTCTCAGTATAAGAATACCGGCTAACGAACGTTGCGTTTTTTTGCGGTTTCAGAAGCAGCGTGCACTTTTTCCAGGTTCATAAGTTTGTCGAAGAGATCGTAGAATAACAGTGAATATGGATAAATAAATCTTCAGCACAGATTAAGCTCACTGTGATCATGATTTTTTTATTTTTTTCTGATGATCATTTCATCACAATCATGCAAAATGGAAAGGATTGATTTTCCCAATGAATTTTGATGCCTGTATAACTGTTTCGGTGTGTTGACATCAAACCCAACACCTAATAATTTTTATGTAATAATTTTCCCGACAATGAATATATGTATCTAAAACGAGGTATTTATCTATTAAAATATTTTAATACCGAAGAAAAACGCAAATTCTTTAAAATCTAGCAGGTTTTTTTTTGATTCATTGCGTTTTTCTGCATTTTCTTTGCGTACATTTATGCCTGCCATATCTAACATGCTAAAGAAGGAAAGACAAACCTATATTCTGCAACAGGTCAACCTGCACAATAAAGTGCTATCGTCGTCTCTGAGTCAGGAGATCAATGTGTCGGAGGATACCATTCGACGTGACCTGCAGGAACTTTCCACACAGGGTAAACTGCTGAAAGTACATGGCGGCGCCCTTTCGCATTCATTTGGTAATATTCAGATACTTCGTAACGGTGTTTATTCACAGGATGAAAAAAAAGTAATTGCCCGCAAAGCGATCCCGCTGATCAAAGACGGTATGTTTGTTTTGACGGGTGGTGGTACTACGATCGTTGAGATGGCGAGACTTTTACCGCGCGACCTGAAAGCAACTTTTGTATCGGGAAGTGTAGCCGCTGTGCTGGAATACATGGATCATCCGAATATCGAGGTGATTTTGATTGGCGACCGTGTTTCTAAAAGTTCGAAGATCACGATTGGCTCCGAAGCGATCTCTAAGGTAAAGCAGGTAAAAGCTGATATCTGTTTTTTGGGAACAAACGCCATCGACCTGGAGCATGGCGTATCGGATAATGACTGGGAAGTAGTGCAGTTGAAGAAAGCGATGATCGAGTCATCCCAAAAAGTGGTGGCGCTTTCGATTTCGGAAAAAATCGATACACGCCAGCCCATTCATATTTGTTCGCTTGACAGTATAGATTGCCTGGTGACGGAACTGGACCCCGGCGACGAGCGGCTTAGTGCGTATAAAAAAAGTGGTATTCAATTAATTTAACAACCCATAAACTGCTAAAAACAAACAATGCTATGAGAAAGTGTCTCCATTTTGGCATCCTGTTGTTGCTACTGTTTTCCCTTGCATCAACAACGCATGCCCAGCAAAGAACCATTACAGGCACCGTTAGGGACGACAGCAACAATCCGTTGTCGGGTGTATCGGTAACTGTCCGGGGGAGTGCCACCGGAACTTCAACAAATAGTGAAGGTGTATTCACCATCTCAGCTTCAACTGGTGATATACTGGAATTTTCATCCGTAGGTTTCGAAACATCCACCGTGAGGGTGGGTTCGGGAAATACAGTGACCCATTCGCTTGTGAGAGCCGACAACACCCTGCAGGATGTGGTCGTTACAGCCCTTGGTATTAAAAAGGAACGTAAGGCCCTGGGTTATTCGGTTTCGGACCTGAACGCGCAGGAACTGATGAAGAATAAGAACACCAATATCGTCAACTCGCTGGCGGGTAAAGTACCCGGTGTGAACATCACGCAGTTTAGCGGCTCTGCCGGTGCAGGTGCTTCAATCACCATTCGTGGTGGTAACTCAACCTCTGAAGGCAGGCAAAACCAGCCATTGTTTGTTGTAGATGGTATTATATATGATAACTCTACCGTTGTAACCGGTAACTCGGGTACAGACGGTATGACCCGTAGCAACACTACTTTCTCAAACCGTGTGATGGATATTAACCCAGAGGACATTGAAAGTCTCTCGGTACTGAAAGGTGCTGCAGCCGCAGCCCTCTACGGTTCCCGTGCAGCCGACGGTGTGGTGGTGATCACTACCAAGAAAGGTTCAGAAGGGGCGGTGAAAGTGGAACTTACCAGCAAAGTGGGTACTTCCTGGGCAAACAAACTCCCTGAAGTGCAAACTACATTTGGTCCCGGTACTTATTCGGTTAATGGTGTTTTGAACACTCAGAATGTATATAGTTCATGGGGTGAGAAAATCCCATCCTCAGCTACATTATATGATAACATCGGGGAGTTCTTTCAAAATGGCATGATATACGATAACAATATCAACGTTTCGGGCGGTAGCAAGACCGGATCTTTCTTCCTGTCGGCGTCCAATTTCGATCAAACTGGTATTGTTCCCAATACAAATTATGACAAAACCACTTTCCGCTTTAATGGCGAACAGAAATATGGTCGCCTGAGCCTGAATGCTAATGTTGCTTACTCAATTGCCAATACAAAAAGAACCCTGACTACCGCAGGTTTATATTCCGGTGGTGGTGTAGGTAGTATGCAGGCATTGTACAACTATCCGCAGACATTTAATTTAAAAGATTATATCAACGAGGATGGTACACAGCGTCGGGTGTTTGAAGGAACCCTTCCCCTCGAAGGTGATATTGATAATCCTTACTGGATCACCAATCAAAACGACCTGACATCTGAAACCAGGCGTCTTACAGGTGGTGTGAGCGCTAATTACAAAATCGCAACCTGGTGGGATATCGTAACTCGTTTGGGTTATGACCAGTACACCACAAGCGATTATACCTATATCGCACCCGGTTCTGCCGTAGCACCGCTTTATCAAAACGGTCGCCTTAGCCAACCAGTTTATGATTACACATTCATTACAACAACCGTAATGAGTAATTTCCATAAGTCATTTGGTGATTTCGATGCACACCTGATGTTGGGTACTACATCTGAAAACACCAAGACTCGCAGCCAGAATCATTGGGGATACAACTTTGTCACAGCAGGTACAATCAGTTTCAATAATATCAATACGGAAAATAAATTCTTTACCGACAGCAGAGGTCAAAAACGCCTGGTAGGTGCTTTTGGAGAAGTGGGCGTATCGTATAAGAATATCGCCTTCCTTACCGCTACCGGCCGTAACGACTGGTCATCTACACTTCCGATAGAAAACCGTTCTTATTTCTATCCTTCTGTAAGCGGATCGTTTGTTTTCACCGAGCTGATGGGTCGTAACCCGATTCTTTCTTTCGGTAAAGTAAGGGCAAGCTGGGCACAGGTTGGTAAAGACGCTAACCCATATGCTACCAACACTTATGTATGGGCTCCTTACAATATCGGCAACTACGTGCTGGTGGGTAACCAGTGGGCAGCCGGTAACCCGATCCTGAAACCCGAAATTCAGCATTCATGGGAGATCGGTGGTGAGTTCAGGTTCCTGAGAGGACGTATCGGTTTGGATTATACTTATTATCATAGCCAGACAAAGAACCAGATCGCACAGCCCCGCCTGGCGCAGTCCGGTGGATTTATCTTCAGCTCGCTGAATACCGGTTCGGTTATCAACAAGGGTATGGAGATCATGTTGAATGGTAAAGCGGTCGCTCAACGCGACTTTAGCTGGGATGTAACCCTCAACTTCTCTTATAATAAAGGCAGACTGGGTGAGTTCCTTGCAGGGGTGGCCTATTTCTATCCCACAGATGCTCAGTTTGGAACAGTGAAAGCTGCTTCTATCCCCAACGGTGGCTACTTCCTGGGTATGACTGGTCAGTCTTACTTTCGCGAACTGGATTCAGATAGCAAGGAAATTGCAGACGGTCGTTACCAGGTTGATCCCAATACCGGCTTATACAGGTTGAACACTACCAACCCGGTTGTTGGAAATCGTGAGGTTGATTTCATCGGTGGTATCAACAACAGCTTCCGTTATAAAAATTTCAACTTATCATTTCTGCTTGATATCCGCAAAGGTGGAGATGTGTTTAATGGAACTGAATACGCATTGGTTGTAAACGGTCTGAGCAAAAGAACACTTGAGAATGACAGGCAATCAGTTACCGTTTCCGGTGTCAACAGCCTGACAGGAGCTGAGTTTAACCAGACTTACGAAGCTGGTCAGACCTATATGATCGGTAGCACAGCGGTGGATGGTAAAGCAATGATCCAGCGTTATTGGGCTAACTACGCGGCCAATTCTTACAACTTCATTACTTCAGTAAACTGGGTGAAGCTGCGTTCGGTAACATTATCATATGATTTCTCCGGCATCCTGAAGAACCAGAAAATTATCAAGGGTCTTACAGCAACAGCCATGGGAACCAACCTGATCACTTTGACAAATTACAAAGGAATGGATCCTGAAGTAAGCGCAGCAGGCGGTACGGGCGGTTCAGGTTCAACCGGTATCGATTACCTGGGCGTACCTGCAGTAGCAGGCTTCCAATTCGGTGTAAATGTTAGATTTTAATTAAAGCGAAAAATTAAGTTATGAAAAAATTAATGTATATCGTTTTGGGTTCTGCGCTTGTTGCCAGCCTCGGCTCCTGCAAAAAGTGGCTGGATGTCAACACCGACCCGAACAATCCAAACAACCAAAGTGTATTGGTTCAAAACAGGCTGCCCTGGATCGAACACTTCTATATGTATTCATCAGGCGTTGCCAATTATCGTACATCTTTGCAGGCCGGTGTATTTTACACTACCAATGGTAATGGTAATACACTTAGTACAACCTGGGCAGCGTCGAGCGGTAACTCCACAACGCCTTACCAGACCTGGTTTGTGGCAGTTTCTTCCAACATTCCCGATATGTATAATTCCGCACAAAAGATAGGCGCTTACCATTATATGGCTGCGGCCAACGTCTTCCATGCACTGGGCTTTATGCAAATGCTGGATATCTATGGTGAAATGCCATATACTGAAGCTGCGACTGGTAACCCCAGTCCCAAGCCCGATGACGGTAAGACGATCTACTATGGATGTATGGACAAACTGAACGAAGCCATCGACCTGTTTAGCAAAACTCAGGAAACCGGTGCTCCCGCGCTCTCAGTTGGTGACTATATGAATAATGGGAATGTCGACAAATGGCTCAAACTCTGCTGGGGTCTGAAAGCGCGTTACATGCTCAAGTTGTCAAAGAAAGCTGAGTTCAACGCGGATTCAATCCTGTATTGCCTTTCAAAGGGTCCACAGTCCAATGCCGACAATACCGTGATACCTGGCTTTAACAATAGCACCGTTACCGACTTCCTGTTGGGCGACCCTGTCGTAACCAATGGTCTTTTTAACTATGCCGCTTATGGTAGTACACAGCGCACTTCCAAATATTACTACGACATGTTGACCAACCTGCGTGGTTCTGGTGTGATCGATCCCCGGATGTCTAAGATCGTTCCAGCTTCTATGGCCAACGTAAAACTGGATGGCAACGGCCGGGTATCTTCCTATACCTGGAATCGTTCGATTGGTGTTGATTCATACGGCCCGGCTACCCGCCTGGTAAAAGGTGGTGGTCCCGCTTCTATTGCAACCGCCTCTTATGCGGCTGCCAATACTAATATTAACTATACGATCAACGATAATGCGGAGCGTGCTAATTTTATCGCCGACCAGGTGGCACATGGACGTACACATACTGTAAATGGTAATGTGGTAACGGTGACCTATCCTGCCGGCTCTATTTACATAAATAGCACCAACTATGTTCTGTCGGGTGATACTGTGTATGTAAACCTGCGCTCCAGCGCGCTGGCTACTTCAGGTAATCCTAACCAGCCTGCAACAGATGTAAACTGGTATCCCTCCATTGCCGCATTCAATGCCGGTGTAGTAGGCTCTACCGGCTCATTCCAGACCCGTCCTGTTTCCGACCAGCAGATCCTGACCTACCACGAGATGTGCTTTATCAAAGCAGAAGTGTATATGAGAAAAGGTGATGCCGCCAGTGCACATACTGCCTATCTCGAGGGCATCAGGGCAAATATAAATATGATGCAGGCCAAACTGATCGACTGGCAGGGTAGTGGTTACGCCGCTACAAACCCCGATATGGCGCCGATGAACCAGGCCGATATTGATGCTTACATGATCAGTGACGCGGTGGTACAGAATTCAGGTGCCCTGACTATGTCAGACATCATGCTGCAAAAATATATCGCCATGGGTGCCAGCATCGAGAACTGGAACGATATGCGCCGCTTTAATTTCAGCGCCGGTAATGTAGGGGGTTTTGGAGTAGTATATCCCGGCTACCAGCGTGGTGCTATGTTTACCGGCAACGCGCAGCTGACTGGTGCAGGTCCCACTGATCCCCGCTACTGGATGCGCCGTTGGGCATTACCCCCGGTATATGAAATCCAATACAACTCCATCAACACCCTGGCCCTGAATGCCCATGCTGCCGAGCC
Organism: Bacteroidota bacterium; assembly: GCA_023424015.1. Lineage (GTDB taxonomy): Bacteria > Bacteroidota > Bacteroidia > Chitinophagales > Chitinophagaceae > Terrimonas_B. Next base: position 173,445 of record JAFAEM010000004.1, read on the forward strand.
CAATATCTGGAGCATGCCGGTTTGGTGGGATACAGCTACTGATGACGAGTATTATGGATACCTGAAATAATAGATTAGGTAAATCCTAAATGTAAAATATAAGCGGAGCCTTCGGGTTCCGCTTTTTTTGGGTATAGCCCGTTCTTGTCTGAACTATGATTTGAATGATTATATGAGGACTATGATTAATTTTTTGAATCATAGTATTCATTCTTGTCCGAACCATGATTAGAATGATTTTTTGAGGACTATGATTAATTTTTTAAATCATAGTATTCATTCTTGTCTGAACCATGATTAGAATGATTTTTTGAGGACTATGATTAATTTTTTGAATCATAGTATTCATTCAATCAAAAAAATCATAGTTCAGGATGATTGTCTGAACTATGATTGAAATGATTATTTGAGAACTATGATTAATTTTTTCAATCATAGTATTCATTCTTGTCTGAACCATGATTTGAATGATTATTTGAGAACTATGATTAATTTTTTGAATCA
>JAFAEM010000020.1 GCA_023424015.1 Bacteroidota bacterium
CGCCGAGTAGGCAAGCGGGAGTTTCACCCGCAAGCCTCTCACAGAACCGTACGTGACAGTCTCCTGTCATACGGCTCGTGTCATTTCTTGATAACTGTACTGTACCCTTTCTCCCAGTGATAAAACATCCTGGGATGTTGACTCATTATGGTAGCAAGTTTTCTTGTTGCCAGTCTCGTACCTGACATTTTGTATTTCGCTTGCAACCATTTGATGAGGCGGTAATCCAGATGGTTCATAGTTCTGCGCAGTCCCTGCTTGCCGTATTGACCAAAATAGTTGATCCAGCCTCTCAATTTGCTATTTAAGCTTAGAGCAATATCTCTTATTTCCTGTCTTGTGTTCTGCCATTGAATTGCTTGTCTGATTTCCTGTCCGATCTTTTGCTGATTCTCCTTACTTATTTCGGCTGTAAATGCTGTGTAGCTTTTCCCTCCCCCATATTTGCTTCGGCTCTTTCTTGGCTGATAGCTGAACCCTAAAAATCCAAACTGAACCTTTGCGTGCTCCTGTGTTCTCCGGTAATCCTTACAGTAGACAATCATTGTCTTCTTTTCATTCAACTGGAGCTTCACCTGTTGCAATCTCTCTTTAATAGCTTCCAGCAACTGTTCGGCTTCCTGTTTTGTTTGACAGTGGATGATCATGTCATCGGCATAACGTACAAAACTGATTTGCTGATAGTTTAATTCCAGCCATTTGTCCAAAGCATAATGCAGGAAGATATTGGCTAATAATGGACTGATTACTCCTCCCTGTGGTGTCCCTTTTCCCTGTCTGTCATGCTGACGCCCTTCTTTATCTTCTGTCTTCATTTCCAGCCATCGTCTGACATACATCTTCACCCATTTTTCATCTACCATTCTTTCCACGGCTTTCATCAGCAACTCATGATCTATTTCATCAAAGAACTTGCTGATGTCCAGGTCTATCACCCAATCCAAACATTTACAGTTCTTCCTCACCTGCTCTATGGCCTGTTTGCTGCCCTTTAGGGGCCGATAGCCATAAGAATGCTGATGGAACTGTTGATCTATACGTTTTTCCATATATTCCTTCACTACGCATTGTGCTATCCTGTCCCGCAGTGTTGGAATACCAAGTTTGCGCCTGCCGCCATCCTTTTTAGGTATCTGCGCTTCTCTTACTACTGTTGGAAAATAGGTGCCTGAAGCCAATCGGTTCCATAGAACATACAGATTGTCCTCCAACCTCTGTTCAAACTTTTCCCAACTTTCTCCGTCCACACCCACAGCCTTTCCTCCTTTCCTTACCTTTTGGTAGGCATCTACCACCATCTTAAATGTGATGGGTACTGTCTTCGTTACATGTACATCCATTTAAATCCTCCTCGCTTTTGCAAGTTGTCTAAAGTTGTTCATTTAAATGACTGAGGCCCTTCGCTCCTTACTGTTTCCAGTACATTTTTACTACTATGGCCTCATCCGACTTCCTGAAGGCTCATTGATGATCCCTTTCTCTTTGACTTACCCCGTTACTGTTCACAACAGGTGCTTCCCGGATTGGACATCTTCATTTGAGTTTTTCCCACAGGATCTCCCAAGTTCTCTTGTAAAGCCCGTATCAAAGTCATGTCGCCTGTATAACGGTAGGCGTGCAGCCAGTAAACAGGTTGCCGCTGCACTCATCACACTTCCACCGCAAAAAGTGCTTTTGCCTGACAACTTACGTGGTTTCGTTACTTCACCAGCGATTCACTTTCGTTCATCTCTTTGATACTCACCTGCCCCCTTTTCGAAGGCTTTTCTCCATCCGTTTACTACCACGGCTTTACAGCCATAGCAGCGTGGAGTGGTTTGGCAGCTCCGCCTGTACAGCGCTGCCGATGGGTCATTAAATAGCACCTCTAATTCCATCATCCTTAAAAGAGCATGTAAAGTCTATCGACGACTTTACTTCATGGCACAAGCAGCGGGCACGGCGATCCCTGCGAAAACCCGCTGTGTTCTCTGTGTCCGCCGTGGTTAAATAAAAACAAAGCCTCGGATTACATAGATTACACAGATTAATTTTATGCTGCCTGACGGCAGGGATTAGCCACGAATGGCACGAAGACACGAATGGGGACACGGATTTCACGGATTGAGGGCCACGAATTGCACGAATCACACGAATTGTGGCATGAAGTGCCCGGGGATTCCTTATAAAAGGATACAAGCCCAACAATGTTTTCGTTGAGCTTGTTTTCTTAAAGAAATTATATTGCAATTCAATACTTCCCGCTTTACCGACAGGAATATCAACCAGGCTAACATTCATCTTTTTTCTTCCTGCTATCTACGATTTTCTGGATGTCCCATGCATGCGTCACTGGCTTTTGTACCTGCCTAATGGTCCCCGCAGGTCCGGGTATCGCAATCTCGATCACACCGTTTTTACCTTCATCACCATATTTGTCTACAGCTTTTTCTCCTTTCAGCACATTAATGGATTTGATCTTCGCGGGATCGATCAGTTCGATGGCCTTGCGGGTAGCCTTTTTCCCGTTAAGATAAAAAACAGGTTGCGCTAATTCCACCGCCGATCGCAATTTCACCACTGTGCCGCCGGGCTTTATATCGATCAATATCACGCCATTCTTTCCCTTATTACCATATTTGCTGGTGGCAGACTCACCCTTTAAGACTTCCAACTTATTTATCCTGCTCGCATCGATTACGTTTAAATCCATGTGCGATGGCCATTCTTCTCCTGCCACAATAATGAGTGGCCTTTCACTGGTATCCACGGATAATCTTTGCATAATATTCATGACCGGGCGCGTAGTTTTCACGGGTGCCGGAGGCTGGGCCGGGGTAACAGGTGATATCGTTCCCGCAGGCACAGGCGGCCTGGCCGGAGCGACATCAGATGTAGTTTCTACCGGCGAAGCTGGACGCGCAGGGGCAACCGGAGCTTTTATATCCGGAGCGGCTGGTGGCAACGGGGCTTTTGCTTTTTCAATTTTATTTAGTTTATCCGGTACAGTATCCGAAAGCGCAGTGGTAAATAAAGTCTCCTGATCCGTAGTCCCGTAGGCCTGGTCATCCTGCGACAGGCGTGCAGGAGCATTACGAAAAGCAACCAGTATTACTGCCAGAAGTGGAAGTATGAAAAGAAATTTCAAGAGGTGCACTTTTGCAGTTTTGATTTTATTCATCATGATAATTCGTTTTTTTAGAGATGTAAAATTGAATTGACTGGCTATGCTGAAATGATTGTTGCCAATCACTTTGAGAAGCAGGTATTGGTATTTTCTTTTGTCGATCCCGTCTGAGATCACTTTATTGTCGGCTATAAATTCCAGGTTTTGACGTATCGACCGTTTGATCAGCCATGCAAAAGGATTATACCAGTTAAGGATGCAAAGCAACTCGCTCCAAATGATATCCACGGTGTGCCTTTGCCGCACATGTACAAACTCATGCCGGATGATCTCTTTCAATTCATCACGGGTATGTAGTCGCTGGTTCACATAGATCGAATTCCCAAATGAAAATGGAATGATGCTCCCATTGACCTGGTAAAAGCGTACGCCATCTTCACTTACCAGTTTTGCACTGGCCTTTATTCTCCGGTAAGACCTTAACTGGATGAACATCCGCATAGTCAGCAAAACCACACCTGCAGCCATCACTACTGACAGCCAGCGCCAGGCCGACCATCCTGATCCATCCTCATCAACGGATCCCGCAGCCGTCACCGTAGCCAGGCTATCCAGCGAGGGCATCATTTTGAGCAAAGTATATCCATCGTCGGCATTCTCTGAAAGAATAGGTCCGATATTTATCAAGGCAATGAAGTATGACAAGATTGAATATCCAAACAGGTACCATCGGTTATGATTATAAAAAGTAAGCCTGCGTAAAACCAGTTGATAAAATATATACACTATCGCCAGGCAGATTGAGACTTTAAGCAGGTATTGAAATAATATCGGCATAAACCAAAAATTAATTGTTGATAGTTTGAAATTCTATTCTCACATTTTCCTTTCGATCAAATCCAGGATCTCTTTCAATTCCTTTGCTGAGAGTTTTTTTTGTTCCACGAAAAAACTGACCAGCTCTTTGTACGAATTATCAAAATATTCCTTCACCACCGAGCCGAGATACTTTTTCTTATACTCGTCTTCCGATACCCGCGGTTTGTAGAAATAGGCATTCCCGATGAGCCGGCTGCTCAGGTAACCCTTTTTCTCGAGGTTCTTAATGGTGGAGGCTACTGTTGTATAAGGAGCGGGTTCATCCATATTTTCCATAATAGCTTTTACATTACCCTCCCCCGTTTGCCATACGGCCTGCATGGTGGCTTCTTCTGCAGGTGTGAGTTTCTCCATATCTACGAAGTTTTCGTAAACCTACGAAAGTTTCGTATATATTCAAAATTTTATTTTCTGAAGCCGATTTTCCGATAGTCGGGAAGCTATAAATACGATGGCGACCGGTACATTAAAGGGTGGTTTCTAAAGTATTTTCATCTTGTTAAAACAGAGTTTCAGTCATTCATATGTCGTTTCTTTGCGGCATGAAATATTCATTACTTTTCCTGATGGCATTTTCCACTGCTTTATTCACCACCGCCCAGGATGCCCCTCAGCCACCCTACAAGCGCTTTCCCAGCGTGCCGCCCTTTAAAATATTGTTGACAGACAGCAGCACATATTTTACCAAGGAAAACCTGGATAAGAAAAAATCGGTGATGTTCATGTTGTTTAGCCCGGATTGTGAACACTGCCAGCATGAGATGGACGAGATCATTAAAAATATTAAGGCTTTTGACAAAACACAGCTGGTGTTATCGACCACCCGTGATTTCGACCAGATGCGGGATTTCTACCAACAGTACGGTCTTGAGCGTTTCGCTAACATTATTGTGGGCAAGGACGAAGCCTATATGCTGCCGGTATTTTTCGATATACATAATTTGCCATTCCTTGCATTTTATAATCGAAAAAAAGAGCTGATCTCGGTATTCTCCGGGGCTATGCCTATCGAAAAAGTGATCGGGGAGTTGAAGAAATAACCGGGAATTGAGAAAGCATAAAACAGGAAGTTTCTAATACCTTTGCATCTCAAAATCTGCCGGCTGGCCGGCAGATCATTTCCTCACCAAAAAATTTTTTCGTTCATGAAAGTAACCGTTGTAGGTGCCGGTGCCGTTGGCGCAACCTGTGCTGATAATATTGCCCGTAAGGAACTGGCCGCTGAATTAGTATTACTCGATATAAAAGAAGGTGTTGCCGAAGGCAAGGCGCAGGACATGATGCAAACTGCTGCCCTGCTGGGTTTTGATACAAAGATCACCGGTTCTACTAATGATTATTCTAAAACCGCGGGAAGTGACGTGGTAGTGATCACTTCAGGTTTGCCGCGCAAACCCGGGATGACACGTGAAGAACTGATCGGTGTGAATGCAGGGATTGTGAAAAGTGTAACCGAAAATATTTTGAAACATTCTCCTGATGCTATCATTATCGTGATCAGCAATCCAATGGACACGATGACCTACCTGGCCCTGCAATCTACCGGCCTGCCCAAACACAGGATCATTGGTATGGGTGGCGCACTCGATAGTGCCCGTTTCAGGTACCAGCTGAGTCAGCACCTGGGCTGCAGCCCCGCCGATCTGAATGCCGTGGTAGTTGGCGGACATGGTGATACAACGATGATACCGCTGATCAGGCTGGCAACCTGGAATTCGGTGCCGGTAACAAAATTCCTGAGCGAGGAACAGCAAAAACAAATTGTTGCCGATACGATGGTAGGTGGCGCAACTCTTACCAAACTGATCGGCACATCGGCCTGGTATGCACCGGGTGCGGCAGGTGCAGCGCTGGTTGAATCAATTGTTAGGGATGAAAAGAAATTGTTTACCTGTTGCGTTGCGCTGGATGGTGAGTACGGTCAAAAAGATATCTGCCTGGGCGTGCCGGTGATCATCGGTAAAAATGGTTGGGAAAAGATCATCGACTTTGAATTGAATGATGCGGAAATGGCCGAGTTCAATAAGAGCGCTGCGGCGGTAAGAAGTATGAATGATGTGTTGAAAACGCTTTAGTATTAATAGCTGCTCTCTGTTCAGTATTCTTTTTGGAACACGAAGTGCCGTAGGATTTTATGAATTCCTCATTGCACTTCGTGTTTTTTTTGGTCGTGGAGGTCATGGTGGAAATGCGGAGGACGCAGAGAGTTGGCTTTTTGTCCCGTAGGGACAATTTATGGGTAGAAGTAATAGGTAATAAGGAACACCCGTCCCTTCGGGCAATGTCATTAAGTTAAGGATGGGGATAAAAATAGGATTGCAATATATTAGTTTTGAGGTGTCTAAACTTAAAACTGATTGCAATCCCATGTTTGACACAAATGTAAAACTCTTACGAGAATTG
>JAFAEM010000022.1 GCA_023424015.1 Bacteroidota bacterium
GGTGAGTGGGGAGTCGGGGTGACCATTCGTGTTCATAGTTTATGTGGCCGGTAGTGCAATCGGTACCCGAGATCACCATTCGTGTCATTCGTGCAATTCGTGGCTAACGCCACTGCCGCAGGCCGCATAATCAGTGTAAATCCGTGTAATCCGTGGCCCCATTCGTGTTATTCGTGTCATTCGTGCAATTCGTGGCTGACTCCACTGCCGCAGGCAGCATAATCAATGTAAATCCGTGTAATCCGTGGCCAACACTCCTGCCGCAGGCAGTCAGGATCCGTGTAATCTGTGTAATCCGTGGCTAAATTGTCGTATTTTTTGGGTTATAAATATTGCTATGGAAAGAAAAGATTTTCTCAGGACCACGGCAGCCGTGGTTGGTGCAGGTTTACTGCCATCAATAAGTTTTGGGGCTGAAGATCAAAAAAAGTCAAAACTCAGGTTTGCCTTTCTTACCGATATTCATGTCAAACATGGTATCGGCGCGGAGGAAGGTATGGTCAAAGCGCTCCATCATGCGCAGTCTCTGAAACCCAAAGTGGATTTTATAATCAATGGCGGGGATTCCATCATGGACAGCCTGGCGGTGGATAAGGAAAACACCCGCATCCAGTGGGATTTGTTTCAAACCTTGTTAAAAAAAGAAAACGGCCTGCCGGTGTATCATTGTATCGGTAATCATGATGTATGGGGCTGGTTTATCAAAAATGATCGTCCCGAAGCGGATAAATTGTATGGCAAGCAATGGGCGGTGGAATTGTTACAACTTCCCGCGCGGTATTATAGTTTCACCAAAGAAAACTGGCATTTCATTGTACTCGACAGTACCCAACTGAATCCCGCGGGCGGTTATATTGCTTACCTGGATGAGGCGCAACTTGCGTGGGTGAAGCAGGAACTGGAAGGCAATAAGGATAAGTTTATATGTTTTGTTTCGCATATACCCATTCTTTCCATTTGCGCCGGTCTGTTCTTCAATAAAACTGAAACGAATGGAGACCTGAAGATCCAGCGCAATCTCATGCATACTGATTTTTTTACATTGAAGAAATTGTTCCTGCAATATCCCAATATCAAAGTCTGCCTGAGCGGGCACATTCATTTACAGGATGAGCTTGATTATCTTGGAATAAAATATTATTGTAATGGTGCAGTTTGTGGTGCATGGTGGAAAGGCGCCTTCCAGGACTTTGAACCCGGGTATGCAGTCATTGAATTGTACAAAGATGGGACTTCATCGCGCAAAATGGAGTATTATAATGCCGCAGGTTCATAAAGTGTGTAATTAATTCCCCATCGTATACAACGGAAATTTCAGGATAGTGTGCTATATCATCAAAATTTATACATTTTAATGTGATAGTTTAAAACGGCCAGGGTATGAGTCTGCGGTTTATTTGAAAATCGTTGACAGCCTTTGGTATATATCTTGTTCGTTTGTAAGCATTAGAACCATCAACCACATTACTAAACTTCCGTACCACTAAATCATGCAAGTTTTGACTAAGCTACCAATGGACAAAGCCCAGAAATTAGAATTCCTCTATAAGAAAATGCTCGAAGAGATCCAGGATTATGCCATCATATTATTGGATACAGATGGTACGATATTATCCTGGAACAAAGGCGCCGAGAGCATCAAGGGATATAAGAGCCACGAGATCATCGGCCAGAATTTCAGCATATTCTATATGCCATTCGACCGGCAGGCGGGCCTGCCACAGATGCTTATAGACCAGGCTAAGAAAGAGGGTCGTGCCAAGCATATTGGCCGCAGGGTAAGAAAAGATGGCAGTACCTTCTGGGGTAGTGTTGTCATCACCGCCCTGCACGATGACGACGCCAACATTGTCGGCTTCGCCAAGCTCACCAAAGAGCTGCGCGGCAATGAAATTGACTAAGGTCAAACGGTTTCCCGTATTCAACTCCCGGCTCGGGACCAGCCAACCAGGTTAAGTCATTTGATTTTGCGTGCATTTCACTATCCTTTTGCTCGAGGGCGATTCCTGTAAATGGCGGTAACCAATCCGTTTCATCCGTGCCATTCGTGCAATCCGTGGCAAAACAATTCGTGTGATTCGTGCCATTCGTGGCCAAAAAAATTAATCGTAAATCTACGTAGCTATTGGATTTGTTAAAAAACTCCACTACATTCGTTAGCGACAATGTTAATTAACCACTAACATTCATCCCTCTCAAATCCTTTTCCTTTCGAGCAATCATCAATATTTATTTTCCTTTGAAGTGAATCAGGCTGATTGAAATTCAGCTTCGTTTACCCTGCATTTTAGATTGCTATTTATTACCCGTCGAAAGCTTTTCACCATCCATCTATTGAGAGATCAGTAACTGATTTTCATTACTGAAACATGCCACCTATGAGTAAGAATTTTACTCCTGCATCAACTGCTGTGAGAAGTTGTACACAGAGCCCTGCGCCTGTGTTTTGTTGTATAGATACAACAGCACTTCCTGTAAGAAAAAGTTTAGAAATCGATACTGATGCGCAGCCCTGCAGCGCGTCATTTTTTTTGCTGTTCAGTTACCGGCGAAAACGGTTTGCCTACAGTTATAAACCACTGCCGGATGCAAAAAAACATGCCGGCTCTATGCATAATTCAACCTCTTCACTCCCGATGAGTTTCGGGATTAATACCAGCTGCTTTATGAGAAAAGTTGTAAAACGTTCGGGACTGATGGCGATGATCATGATGATTGTGGGATTGTTTGTGATGAATGATGTGAAAAGTCAGTCAAACACAGGTCTTCTTAGTCCAACAACAAGTCAGAATATTAATAGCGTTACCTCCCATGCAAATGGGTTGACATCAAATAATGTGGATGCAGTATTTGATGCAAGTGGTGATGCAGCGGGTTATGGCGGGTTTAATATTTCAATTCCCCCCACGGCAATAATCGTAGGTATTGAAGTATTATTAGAAGGGGCAAGAGATAACAATAGAGATCTAACAATTAGTCTTACTTCGGATAATGGTGCAAACTATACTGCTGGCAAACTAATGCCGGCATTTGGCACTCTTGATGCTGTACGAACAGTTGGAGGTGCGTTCGATACGTGGGGGCGTACATGGACCATTGCGGATTTAAGTAATTCAAATTTTGGTGTTCGTTGTCTTGTACCTGCAGCCGCATCAGGGGATCTCGATTTGGACCACGTGCAAGTCAGAGTATATTATGCAGGTTCACCGTTTACAATTACTGCAACCGGAAATGGAAGCTTTACTGTTCCTGACGGTACCAGCTGTATAAAAGTTGAAGCCTGGGGTGGTGGTGGTCGAGGTGGTTCCAGAACAAGCGGAGATAATCTTTCTACTGGAGGTGGAGGTGGAGGTGCATACGCCAGCACAGTCATTCTGGTTACTCCCGGTCAAACATTTAATTATTCAATTGGTTCCGGTTCTACTTCGACTGCTTCGGGCGGAAGTACCTGGTTTAATTCAACAGGATTTTTAAACGCTGGAGGAGGCAATACCCCGGCAAATAATAGTGCAACCGGTGCTACGGGAGGTGCTGCTTCGGGTACGGCATTACAGGTAGGCTGGTCAGGTGGCCGCGGAGCTAATGGTTTCTTTGGATCAGGCACAGATTTTGGCGGCGGTGGTGGCTCATCCGCAAGCAATATTTCCAACGGAAATGACGCAACGAATCAAAATGGTGCAACAATCGCCGGCGGTGGTAATGGTGGTAATGGCCATTCCTCGTCATCTTCAACCGGGTCTGGTAGTGCTGGTCAAGTTCCCGGAGGTGGCGGTGGCGGTGCAGTTAGATATACCTCTGGCGGTTCACCAACTGGTGGAAATGGAGCTAATGGCCAAATCATTATTTCATGGGGACCGGCATTGGAAGCTACAAACGCACCAGTCATTTCAATACCTGTATGTGTAGGAGCTAATTCAACGGTTAGTGGTACCAGTGAAAACAACGCAACCATTACAATATATGTAGATGGTTCTCCTGTTGCTACATCGCCCGCAACGATCACTGCGGATGGTTCCGGCAACTGGTCGGCGACCATCCCTTCAAATATTAGTGTCGGCAGCGCAGTAACTGCAACTGCTGTCGTTAATGGTAAATGCACAAGTGTCCCAAGTACAAGTGTTATTGCCTCTTTGGCGTCTATTTCGCTGACTTCTGATCCGGGAACGGATGCACAGTCCGTTTGTGATAATACAGCTATCCAGGCAATTGTTTATAATGTCGACGCACCAAATGTGACCGTAGACGGATTACCAGCTGGTGTTAACTATGATTTTACAGCCGGTGTGTTAACCATCAGTGGTACGCCACAGTCAGTATTAGCATTTACAACTTATAATTATACTATAACAACAATTGGCGCTGCCTGTAATAATACAAAGACGGGAAGTATTACAGTAGCTCCGGCCATTCCTGCTGCAAATGCGGGTCCTGACAAATCTATCTGTCATCCCCCCGGAACCGGTGTGACATCAAATGTACTGGAAGCCACGGCAGCCCCCGATGGTATGACCGGGACATGGTCAGTCGTTAGCGGCCCAAGTACTAGTTTGAGTCAGTTTACCGGTGCCGGCACAGTCAATAACCCCAATGCCATCTTTGTTCCTGCAGGGGGGCCGGGTGATTATACCCTGCAATGGACCATTACAAATCCGCCCTGCGCAGGTTCACAGTCAGATGAAGTGATTATTACAGTGCTTCAATCTCCAGAGAGTACGAACGGTATTCAAACAATCTGTACGGGTAATGCATCCAATTTTGATGTGTCTACGCTGATCACGAATGCCGTGGGCAGTACTTTTACCTGGGTGGCGGCGGAAAATATCAATGTTACCGGGGAATCAACAAGCCCCCAATCCGGTTCGACGATCACAGATGTTTTAACGAACACATCCGGTGTTCAACAAATCGTAACATACACCGTAACGCCAACAGGTACCGGTAATTCATGTGTGGGCCCGAACTTTACAGTCACTGTAACGGTAGATCCATTACCGGTTGCTGATTTCAGTGCCACATCTTTATCTATCAATACTGGTCAGTCAGTCGATTTTACGGATCTCACGACAAATAACCCGACCTCGTGGTCATGGACTTTTGCAGGTGGCTCGCCATCCAGCAGTTCCGACCAGAATCCAACCGGTATTACCTATAATACTGCAGGAAGTTTTGATGTCACCCTTACCTCAACAAATGCATGTGGTTCAGATATCGAAACCAAATTGATTACCGCCTCCTTATTAATTTCACCACAGGTTTATAATTCAAGTGGCAATTTTGTTATTCCCCCAGGAGTTAGTTGCCTGAAAGTGGAAGCTTGGGGCGGAGGTGGTGCCGGAGGTGGCGCTACAAGGAACTTCTTCGGTACTATAACCGGTGGTGGTGGCGCTGGTGGAGCGTATGCTGCGGGTATTGTAAATGTAACCCAGTCAATTTATCCGGTGACAGTGGCTGGACAAAAAACTGCAACAGCTACATCATCTGCTACAGACAATACTGGCAACCCATCGTGGTTTGGAAACACATCATTGGTGTTTGCAGAAGGAGGCCAAGGTGGGTCACCAGGAGATAGTTTTGGTGATCAAACAGGCGACCCGGGGACAGGTTCCAATTCTTCCAGTATTGGTAACATTACTACTATACCGGGAAGCAATGGATCGGATGGTTCTGATGGTGGCGCGGGTGGCGCAGGAGCTAATAATGGCGGTACCGGGGGAACAGCTGTAGGTGGTAATAGTAATGGTAACCCTGGTACGGCACCGGGAGGAGGTGGCTCAGGAGGAAGGAGAGGATCAACTGGAAGTGAAATTGGAGGAACTGGAGCTGAAGGGATGGTTATCGTTTCCTGGATCGATGTTTCAAACTTCACTCTCTCGACGCTGATACCGTCTATTTGCCAGAACCAGGACGGTACAGGTACGATCACTTCTACAACGTTAGGAAACGGAACCTACCTCGTTAACTATAGCCTGAGTGGTGCGAACACAACGGCAGTACCGGTTGATGCAACCATGATATTTAATAGCGGTACAGGAACATTCACCATACCGCAGTCGTCGCTTTTCAACCCCGGTGAAACAACTATCACAGTAAACTCAATCGCATTCGAAGATGGTGGATGCCAGCAGACACCTGTTAATAATACCACGATCATTACGATTCAAAATGCGATCCCGGTATTGACTTCCGCGACAGGTACAGATGCTCAAACATTATGTGTTAATACAGCGATTCAGGATATTACTTATGAGATCGTTAATTCAATCAATGCACCTCCGGCAACGGGTGCTATAGTAACCGATTTGCCAACTGGTGTTTCAGGATCATATAATGCCGGTATTGTAACCATATCTGGTACACCTTCCGTGTCAGGATCATTTACGTATACCGTGACACCAACAGGTACAACCTGCGTCACACCGGTTCAGGGAACCATCGTGGTAAACCCAATACCTGCTGCTGAATTCTCAGCCAGCACAACGACCGTTGCGCAGGGTTCACCTGTGACGTTCACAGACCAGTCAACCGGTGAGCCGACATCATGGTCATGGTCTTTCCCGGGTGGCACGCCTTCCAGCAGCACTGCCCAGAACCCGGTGGTGGCTTATGCAGCCCCTGGTACTTATGCCGTCACGCTTACCGCAACCAATGATTGTGGTTTCGATACTGAGACAAAAACAAGTTATATAACAGTAACTGCACTCGGAACCTGTGTATCTGGAACAATATGGACTGAGAACTTTTCAGGTTATTCAAACTTTGCAAATTCTGGTTCAGGTTCTTCAGCAGTAATCGGCAATTGGAGCTCTGAATTTGAAGGGCCAGATGATGGGGTGTATGTTTTATCCGGTCAGCTGAGGTTTGAAGATGCGGATGATAACGGCAATGACGATTTTGACCTTACGCTAAACGTTAGTGGGTATTCAAACGTAGTAATCTCAATACCATATTCTTCAAATGGTTCGTTGGGTAGCGGCGATGATTTGGTAATCACTTATTCGGTCGATGGTGGACCCAATGTAACCTTACTTTCGATATCAAATGATCAGACAGGCACTGCAACTACACCTCCTCTTAATGGGAATGTAATAACTATAAATATTGACGCAAATGTGGCGGATGAAGGTGATTACTTTTTTATTGATAATATAGTAGTTACTGGTGCCCAAATACCTGCAACTGTCAATGACCCTGCAGATGTATCATATTGTCATAACCAGCTTACAACACCAATAGTATTCACCGGCACAGCTACTTCCTATATCTGGACAAACGATAACCCGTCTATTGGCCTGGCCGCTTCGGGTGTTGGCGATATCCCCGCATTTACTGCCATCAATACCGGCAGTACAGCCCAGGTTGCTAATATTACGGTAACACCTTCCAATGGTGTATGCGCCGGAGAACCTCAGACTTTCACGATCACAGTAAACAGCCTGTCCACTGCGCCTGCCAGCGCGCTGTCGACATCAACTTCAATATGTAACAATACCCAGGTTACACTTACCCAGGATGGCGGTGTGCTAGGTAGCGGCGCTGAGTGGAAATGGTATAGTGATGCCGGATTCTCCAACCTGGTAGGGACAAGTACGGCTGCCGATGCCAACGTATTGGTCACCGTTAACACGATTGCGCCCGATATCACTTACTATGTAAGAGCAGAAGGTCCCTGCGGTGTCACAGAAGCGGCATCCGTTACGGTGAGTGTGCAGCAACCGCCTTCTGTTGAGGCCGGTGCGTTTTCCACAACCATTTGCGCTGGAGATGTGGTGGGTTTATTTGCAGATCTGTCCTTCAACGTAGCCAATTTTGTATGGTCATCCACTACAGGTGGTTCGTTCTCCTTTATATCAGGTTCTTCGGCTACATATACCCCGAGTGCGGCTGATATTGCTGCAGGTGAGGTCACACTCACGCTTACTGCAAACCCAATCAGTCCCTGCGCGGTACCAGCAGTGGATAATATTACCATAATAATCAGGGAGAAACCGGTGGCAACTCCCGGATCGTATTTCCCGGTTTGTTCTAATGATTCTCTCGACCTGGCAGGACAGGTGTCCGGATACAATGTAACCGGTGGTGTGTGGAGTACCAGCGGTACAGGTTCATTCTATCCCAACGAGTTTGCCCTGGATGCAAAATATATCCCTTCAGCAGCTGATAGTATCGCGGGCATGGTCACACTGACCCTGACTACCACTGGTGATATAGCGCCCTGTTCACACGATGCGCAAAGTGTAGTAGTGAATGTTCTGCCGGCACCTGCGAAGCCGCAGGTTCTCGGGCCCTCAGAAGTATGTCCGCTACAGAATGGCATCTTATATACTTTAAATAACTATGACTTTAATTTAAGCTATACCTGGTCCGTCTTTAACAACGAGGGTACGCTGCCTTTTGATGCTGTATCTCAGGCGCCACACCTGCTCGTTAATGCGGGTACGCAAAATAATTCCAGCTTTACGATCCAACTGATCGCACTTGATGAAAGTAATACGGGTTGCCAGTCAGATACCAGTTTTGTTGTGAATGTGGTAGACTCACAACTTCCATTAATAACATGCCCGCCAACAGCAACAGCTAATACAAGTGATGATGGTGAGGGCAATTGCTCTACAACCGTTGATATCGGAACACCAACTACAAGTGATAATTGTTCAGTCGTATCGGTAATCCCCTATGTCGGCGGTGTTCAGATCGATCCTGTGACTTATTTGTTCCCGACAGGCACAACCGTAGTTTCCTGGGTGGTGACCGACGCAGGCGGCAATGTGGATAGTTGCCATCAGAATGTGCTTGTGATCGATGATGAAAACCCAACTATTACATGTCCGGCAAATGTGAACGCGAATACCAGTGACGATGGTGCCGGCAATTGTACGACAACGGTAGCCCTGGGTGTGCCTGGATTCGGTGATAATTGTGCCGGTGCGACTATCAAGGCATTCATCGGTGCAGTTGAAATAGATCCACTCACGTACGAATTCAGTGCCGGTATCACAACCGTTACCTGGGTTGTAACCGATACTTCCGGTAACTTCAGCAGTTGTGATCAACTGGTAACCGTTGTGGATGATGAACCACCGACCATTACCTGTCCCGGTGACGTGGTTGCCAATACCAGTGACGATGGTGTGGGTAATTGCACCACCACTGTTGACCTGGGAACACCCGGTACCGGATCGAATTGCGAAATAGCAGACGTGATCGCTTACGTAAATGGCTCACCGATCGACCCGGTCACTTATCCGTTTAGTGCAGCTGCACCCACTACAGTGATGTGGGTTGTAACAGATACCACCGGTAACGCAGATACCTGTTATCAGCTTGTTACCATCATTGATGATGAAAGCCCGATCGTAGTATGCCCGGTAGCAGAGAATGCTGACCGCAATACCGATCTGGATCAATGTACATATACTGTGCAGGGTACAGAGTTCGATGCAACAGCAACGGACAACTGTAACCTTGCATCGCTTACCTATACCCTGACCGGAGCCACTTTTGGCAACGGAACAAGCCTTGATGGCGTTCAATTCAACAAAGGTGTTACAACCGTTACCTGGACAGCCAGCGATGGTCTGAACCCGGATGATATTTGCAGCTTTACGGTTAATGTAACAGATATCCAGCCTCCATATATCACTTGTGCGGCTGATACCCTGGTGGATGCAGATCCGTTTACCTGCAACAGGATCGTGAATGTAACACCGCCTACCGCATTCGATAATTGTGGTAATATATTGACGCTGCTGGCTTCAAGACCCGGAGGCCTGAGCCTGAATGATCCATTCCCGATTGGTACCACCACCATTACCTGGACCGCTATTGATACGGCCGGTAATTCCGCTTTCTGTTTACAGGATGTAACTGTAAATGGGGAAGTGGCGGTGAATATTGCATGTGCACCGACCCTGGTGGTTACTACGACGCCAAACCTTTGTACGGCAGTGATATTACCGTCGACCCTGGTTCCTCCGACGATCACCATGGGTTGCGGGTCAGTAACGTTTACACGGCAGAGAAGCGACTTCCTGTCATTCAATGCACCATATCCGATTGGTAATACAATCATCACCTGGTCTGCTATCAATGGATTTGGTGATGTGGTGGCAGTTTGTCAGCAGACAATCACTGTAGTGGACGGCCAGGCGCCAACCATTACTTCCTGCCCGAATACACTTAATATTGAAGGTTGCGGTACCGATGCTATACTGACACAATCAGCGCTGGCATTCTCAACCGTGCCTGTAACAATAACCAGTACACAATTTATAGCAGAGGGCGGTAGTGTAACAGAGAATTGCGGATCAATCGCTTCTATAACTTATCAGGATGTTGTAAATGGTACCTGCCCGATTGTAGTGACCAGGACATTTACAATCACTGATGCCGCTAATAACGCTTCCTCCTGCGATCAGATCATTAATATTGATGATAATACAGCGCCGGTATGGACTACGCTCCCCAATGAGCTGGATGTGACTTTGGAATGCAGTGACCTTGCAGGCTTAACTGCCGCCCAGGCTATGGTCCCGGTTGCCAGTGACAACTGTGACACCGATCTTTCCAATGTTGTGAAGATTGAAGGTGTCTTTGTACCAGGAACATCCTGTGCACAGGCAGGTACTTACACCAATACCTGGACAGTAATGGATGAATGTGGTAATGTGTCAGATGTATACACACAGGTTATAACATTAAAAGATGAAACGCCACCGACCTTCACCGTACCTGCTGATATCGAGATCTTCACAGATGCGAATTGTGCTTATGATGCCAGTGTAGGCCTAACAGGTGATGTGACCGATGAAGCTGATAACTGTGCTACAGGAATCGATGCAATCTTTACGGATGCCATAGCCGATGGTGCATGTACGGGATCGAAAGTAATCACGCGTACCTGGACACTGTCAGATGGCTGTAACACCACAACCCATGTTCAGATCATAACCGTAACAGATAATACGGCTCCGACCTTTACAGCGCCTGCCGATATCGAGATCTTCACCGATGCGAACTGTGCTTATGATGCCACTGTGGGAGTAACAGGTGATGTGACCGATGAAGCAGACAACTGCTCAACAGGTCTGAACGCAACGTTCACAGATGCCATAGCCGATGGTGCATGTGCGGGATCCAAGGTGATCACGCGCACCTGGACCTTAACGGATGATTGTGGAAACACGACGACGAAGGATCAGGTCATTACCGTAACGGATAATACGGCTCCGACCTTTACCGTTCCTGCTGATATCGAGATCTTCACAGATGCGAACTGTGCTTATGATGCTACAGTGGGAGTAACAGGTGATGTGACCGATGAAGCAGACAACTGCTCAACAGGTCTGAACGCAACGTTCACAGATGCCATAGCCGATGGTGCATGTACGGGATCGAAGGTGATCACGCGTACCTGGAGCTTAACGGATGATTGTGGAAATACAACAACGAAGGATCAGATCATTACCGTAACAGATAATACGGCTCCGACCTTTACCGTTCCTGCCGATATCGAGATCTTCACCGATGCGAACTGTGCTTACGATGCTACAGTGGGACTAACAGGTGATGTGACCGATGAAGCAGACAACTGCTCAACAGGTCTGAACGCAACGTTCACAGATGTTATAACGGATGGTGCATGTGCGGGATCCAAAGTGATTACCCGTACCTGGACACTGTCAGACGGTTGTAACACCACAACCCATGTTCAGACTATAACTGTGAGTGATAATACAGCTCCGACCGTTCAAACCCAAAATATAACCGTGTACCTGGATGAAAACGGTCAGGTAACTGTTGATGATGATGCAGTGAATGACGGTTCATTCGATAATTGCTCCTCATCTCTGACATTTGTACTTTCTCAGACTACATTTACCTGCGGTGATACCGGTCCTCAGACTGTAACACTCACCGTGACTGACGAGTGTGGTAATAGCAGCGAAGGAACTGCCACTATTACGGTTGTAGACGATATTGACCCAGTCATTACAAACGTACCGGCAGACTTCTCTATAAATGCACAACAATCCAATTGTAACCAGCTGGTAACCTGGACCGCGCCTACTGCGGGCGATAATTGTGGTATTACCAGCTTTACCAGCAATCAGCCATTCTACGATAATTTCGGATTTGTACTGTTGCCTGTTGGTGTACACACCATTATCTATACGGCAGTTGACAATAGTGGCAATACAAGCACGGCAAGCTTTACCGTAACCGTGGTCGATAACCAGCCACCTGTGATCAATAACTGTCCGAGCGACATCGTAGTAAATGCTACTGGTAACACCTGTGGTGCGACTGTGATCTATCAGCAGCCAAGTGCCACTGATAACTGCGGCGCAATGGGAGTAGATCTTGTTATCAACAACCCGTTGTACCTCTCCGGAAATACATTCCCGGTTGGTGTACATAACGTTGAGTGGATAGCCACAGATGCGGCAGGACTTAAGGACACCTGCTCATTCACCGTCACCGTGGTAGACGCGACCCCGCCGGTGATTACATGCCCGGCTAACATTACTGTTTCCAATGATGTGGATGTATGTGGCGCCATTGTAAACTTTGAAGCCACAGCGGTCGACAACTGCGGCGGGCTTGTCACAATCACCTATAGCCAGGATCCTGGAACAGTATTCCCGGTTGGTAGCACATTAGTTACCGCTACCGCTGTGGATGGCGAGGGTAACGAATCGACCTGCACATTTACCGTGACGGTTAATGACACACAGGCTCCGCTAATAACCTGCCCTGCAGATATGACCGTTGATTCAGACGCCGGTTCATGCAGTGCCATCGTGAATTTTGCGGCTACTGTTGATGATAATTGCGAAGGTGCAGCGATCAGCTATCTTCCTGCTTCGGGTAGTTCATTCCCGATTGGTCAGACCCTGGTTACGGCAACGGCTACTGATGCATCAGGTAATCAGTCAAGCTGTACGTTTACCGTAACCGTTGTAGACAATGAGCCCCCGGTCATTATTTGCCCAGTGGATATTGTTAAGGCGAACGATCCCGGAACTTGTGGAGCAGTAGTGACCTTTAGTGCCGGTGTGCTGGATAATTGTGATGGAGCGATAGCGGTTTATAGTCATGCATCCGGAAGCGTCTTCCCTGTCGGTACAACGGAAGTAAGTGTATATGCACAAGATGCCAAGGGTAATGTATCAGCAACATGTACGTTCGAAGTAACAGTTAATGATACCGAAGCCCCAATTATTACCGTTTGCCCGGCTGATATAGAAGTTGGCAATGATTTGAACAGCTGTTCAGCGGTAGTAACCTACAGTGTTGCTGCAATGGATAATTGCACTGCACCTGAGAATATTACTTACACGTATAGCCATGCTCCGGGCAGCGTGTTCCCAATTGGAACAACAACGGTGACCGTTACTGCACAGGATGCTGTTGGCAACAGTTCAACTGCCTGCACATTCGATGTGACAGTAAACGATACCCAGGCTCCGGCCATTACCTGCCCCGCCGATATCAATGTAAGTAACGATGCCGGTCAGTGTAGCGCAATTGTGAACTTCGAGGCGACAGCACTTGACAACTGCGGCGGAGCAGTATCTATTACCTATAGCCAGGATCCAGGTACATCGTTCCCGATCGGTGAAACTGTAGTCATTGTTACAGCAACTGACGATAAAGGGAATGCTTCGAACTGTTCATTCACAGTAACAGTAAATGATACTGAAGCACCAGTGATCACCAGCTGTCCTGCAGATATCGTGGTTGATAATGACTTAAATACCTGCTCAGCGGTAGTAAACTTCAGCGTTGCTGCTACAGATAATTGTACTGCACCTGAGAACATAACTTATACTTATAGCCATGCTCCGGGTAGTGTGTTCCCAATTGGAACAACAACGGTGACCGTTACTGCACAGGATGCTGCTGGCAACAGTTCAACTGCCTGCTCATTCGATGTGACAGTAAACGATACACAGGCTCCGGTGGTTACCTGCCCGGCTGATATCACTCAGGGCAACGATGCTGGCCAGTGTGGCGCTATCGTGAACTTCGAAGCCAGTGCAACCGATAATTGCAATGGAGAGGTGACGATCACCTACAGCAAGGATCCCGGAACATTATTCCCGGTTGGTGAAACGGTAGTGGTCGTAACAGCGACAGATGAAGATGGTAACCAGTCAACCTGCTCATTCACAGTAACAGTGAATGATACGGAAGGGCCGGTGATCACCAGCTGTCCTGCAGATATCGTGGTCGGCAATGACTTAAACAACTGTTCAGCGGCTGTAAACTTTAGCGTTGCTGCTACAGATAATTGCACTGCACCAGAGAACATTACTTATACTTATAGCCATGCTCCTGGTAGTATATTCCCTGTCGGAACAACAGTGGTGACGGTTACTGCGCATGATGCTGCAGGTAATAGTTCAACCACATGTACATTCAGTGTGACGGTGAACGATACACAGGCACCAATTATTACCTGCCCGGCTGATGTTGTAGTCAACAATGACCCGGGTGAGTGTGGTGCGCTGGTAGATCTTACCGCAACCGCAGTTGATAATTGCGGATCTGTTACAATTACTTATTCTCCGAACCTGACAATATTCCCGGTCGGAACAACACTTGTAACCGCAACCGCAACCGATGCGGCAGGAAATTCTTCAGAATGCCAGTTCTCTGTAACTGTACAGGATAACCAGCTGCCATCCCTGATGTGTCCTTCGAATATTACCAAATCAAATGACCCCGGTATGTGTGGCGCCGTGGTGACATTCAGTGTAGCTGTTAATGAAAATTGCGGATTTGAAATAGATTACAGCCATGAATCGGGTGACTTCTTCCCGATTGGTACGACAGTAGTAACTGTAACAGCTACTGACGGCGCTGGTAATGTGGGAACCTGTACATTCAATGTGACCGTAGAGGATAACGACGATCCGGTATTTACAGCTTGTCCCGCAGACATCGTGGTAGACAATGCTCCGGGTTCCTGTGGTGCCAATGTATTCTATCCGCCGGTTACCTATACTGATAATTGTGCGTCTACAACCATTTCATATAGCAAGCCATCCGGTAGCTTCTTCTCAGTTGGAGAAACGCTTGTGACCGTGACAGCCACTGACAATAGTGGAAATACAGCCATCTGTGAGTTTACAGTAACTGTCAACGATACCGAGCCACCTGCTATCGCATGTCCGCTGCCGATCGTGAAAAACAATGATCCTGGTATGTGCGGTGCAGTCGTAACCTTCAGCGCTGGATTGAATGACAACTGCGTAGATGGTACCACGATCGAATACAGCCTGCCATCCGGTCATTTCTTCCCAATTGGAACAACAATCGTAACCGTAACAGCCGGAGACCAGGCGGGTAATTCTGCCAGCTGCAGCTTCTCGGTGACAGTTAATGATACTGAACCACCGGTTACACCGGTTCTGCCGGAAATTGTAACGGATTGCGCTATTACACTTACTGCGCCAACCACTACAGATAACTGCGCTGGTACTATCACCGGTCAGACATCTGATCCTGTTGCTTACAGCGAACAGGGCAGCTACATGGTGACCTGGACATTCAGTGATGGTAATGGCAATACGGTGACTGCACAGCAGTCAGTAACTATTGACGATAACTCAGTACCGACGATCATCTGCCCAGACGATATCAATGTTGGCAATGATCCGAACCAGTGCGGTGCGGTTGTGAACTTCCCGCCTGTGGAAGTAACCGACAATTGCTCAGATCTGACAGTTGAATACAGCCATAATTCTGGTGATTTCTTCCCAGTTGGTACTACAACTGTAACAGTTACTGTGACAGATGCTGCGGATAATACAGCTGAGTGTACGTTCAACATTACGGTGAATGATGCACAAAGCCCGGTTCCGGCAATAACCAGCCTGCCAACAGTAGAAGCAACATGCTCGGTAACGGTGGATCCCCCAACAGCTTCTGACAACTGCGACGGTTTGATCGCAGGTGAAACTGTGGATCCGGTATCATTTAATACACCGGGTGTATACACGATCAACTGGACCTATACTGATGAGGCAGGTAATTCTGCAGCACAGTCTCAATCGGTGATCGTACAAGGCAGCCCGGGTGTTATCAGTTCAGATCCTGCCAGCCTCACCAGGTGCGAAGGAGAATCAGCTACATTCAGTGTAACTGGTGTCGGAACAGGCTACCAGTGGGAGATCAATACCGGTAGCGGATGGAACCAGCTGCCGGGCCAGAACGGGGCAACGCTTACCATCGCGGCTGTAACACCATCTATGAATGGTGATCAATACAGGGTGATCGTGTTTGGTGATTGCGGTGGAGCTGAATCAAACCCTGCGACCCTGACCGTGAATGCATCACCAATTGTATACAGCGTTTCAGGTGGTGGCGCAACATGCTCTACAGGTTTACCTGTTGGATTGTCGGGTTCGCAAGCCGGGGTCAACTATCAATTAAGAAGAGATAATATTAATACAGGATCACCTGTTGCTGGTACTGGAGGCGCGATCGACTTCGGTTCGCAAACCCAATCTGGCACATACACCGTGGTTGCAACAAGTGCTGCGGGATGTTCAATACAAATGAATGGCAGCGCGGTGATCACGGCTGGTGTACTGCCGGCAGAGTTTGACGTCACCGGTGGTGGATTTGTGTGCGGAGGTACCGGTGCTGAGGTAGGTCTGGATGATTCTGAGACAGGCGTAAGCTATCAGCTCAGGAGACTTACCCTTGGAGGTCCCGTAGATGTTGGCAGCCCTGTAGCTGGCACCGGATCGGCTATCAGCTTTGGCAGCCAGGCTGACGGAGGTATTTATAATGTACTTGCTACAAACGTCGCCACAGGTTGCACCAGGGAAATGGACGGTGCAGCAGTGGTGATACCTGGCGGAGACTTACCAACTGTATTTAGTATGACGGGAGGCGGTACCGTGTGTGGAGCAGGTGGCGTACCGGTAGGTATTTCAGGAGCTCAGTTCCTTACATCATACCAGCTTTATCGTGATGGCCAGGAAGTTGGCGACGCAGTATTTAGCTTCAATGAGAACCCGCTCGAATTCGGAACGTTTACTCAATCGGGTGTATACACCGTTGTTGCTACAAACATCTTAGGTTGTTCAGTCAACATGAGTGGTAGCGTTACTATCGTTACAGGTACACAGCCGACACTGTTTACCGTAACGGGCGGTGGTACATATTGTGAGGGTGGTTCGGGTACTGCTGTCGGACTCTCAGGTTCACAGACAGGAGTCAGCTATCAATTAAGAAAGGATAATGTAAATACAGGTAGCCCGGTTGCGGGTACCGGTAACCCGATCGGCTTCGGAAACCAGACAGCTGGAGTCTATACAGTAGTGGCAACACATTCAACCGGATGTACTGCTACAATGACTGGCAGCGTAACGGTGACCCAGGTTGGTCTGCCCACGGTTTATAATGTAACCGGAGGCGGTGGATACTGTAGTGGACCAGGTCCGGAGATCGGACTTTCCGGATCTCAGGCAGGTGTTAGCTATCAGCTCAGAAGAAACGGCGTCAATTCCGGTGCGGCGGTAACAGGTACAGGTTCGGCCATCAGCTTTGGTAACCGTACACAAACTGGTACTTATACCGTTGTAGCAACGGCTACCGGTGGCTGCATCAGTACAATGAGCGGATCTGCTATAATTTCTGCAGGTGTACTGCCTGTACAATATGATGTAACAGGTGGAGGCGTGATCTGCGGTGGCGTAGGACCTGTAGTAGGACTTAATGACTCTCAAACCGGCGTAAACTATCAGTTGAGAAGAACAACACTCTCTGGCACTGTCAATGTTGGCAGCCCTGTACCAGGTACAGGTTCGGCTATCAGTTTCGGTAACCAGAATATAGTAGGTTCTTATACAGTTGTAGCTACCAATCCGACTACCGGATGTACACGGACCATGGATGGCAGTGTTATTTTATTGATCGACGCACCATTGCCGACAGCCTTTACCGTAACTGGCGGAGGAACAATCTGTGGTGCAGGCGGTGTAACAATTGGGTTGTCGGGATCACAGTTCCTCACCTCATATCAACTGCAAAGAAATGGTGTGAACGTGGGTGGCGCGGTGACCAGCTTCACAGGCAGCGCCCTCAGCTTTGGCACTCACACACAGTCTGGAGTTTATACAGTAGTGGCAACAAACCTTCTCGGATGTTCTAATACGATGAACGGAAGTGCTACCATCGTTAACGGAGTTCAGCCATTCCAATACCAGGTGATGGGCGGTGGCTCAACCTGTGATGGCAGTGCGGGTATCGAGATCCGCCTGAGCGATTCAGATCCGGGTGTCACATACCAGTTGAGAAGAAATGGTGTTAATACCGGAAGCCCTGTCGCAGGTAATGGATTACAGATCAGCTTAGGTTTCCATACAGTAGCAGGTACTTATACAGTGATGGCAACACATACCAGCAGCGGCTGTACCAGGCTGATGGCCGGTAGTGCGGTAATCACGGGCGGAGTAGCGCCAGAGGTATTTACGATGACCGGTGGTGGTGCTGGTGGTAGCACCAGTTCTATCTTCCCCAACAACGTAAATCCGGCAGTTGACCTGGCTAATGATGGTGGACCGCTTGAACTTGGTATGAAATTCACTTCAACTCAAAACGGCTTCATCACGGGTATCAAGTACTGGAAAGATGATGATGCAACCGGAACGCATATCGGAAACCTGTGGTCAAGCACCGGAACACTGCTTGCTTCGGCAACGTTTGGAGCAGGACCAGTAGAAGGATGGCAAACAGTAACGTTCAGCACACCGGTTCCAATTACAGCTGGTGTGACATATGTGGCTTCTTATTTCAGCCAGTCGGGTGATTATGCTGCCACAGATAATTATTTCGGTTCTTCCGTTGTCAACGGCCCATTACGTGCGCTGGCCAATGGTGAGCAGGGACCAAACGGTGTTTATAAATACACGGCTATTCCAAGCTTCCCAACTACCGGTTACCAGTCGAGCAACTATTGGGTTGACGTGGTATTCAGTTCAGGTTCAGGAGTGTCTTATTGCGGTGGACCTGGTCCGGTTCTCGGACTGTCTGGCTCACAAAGCGGGGTCAATTACCAACTGATGAAAGATGGTATACCAACAGGTGCACCAGTAGCCGGTACAGGCAACCCGATCAGCTTTGGAGCTCAAACCCAACTGGGTAACTATACTGCGGTTGCAACAAATGCTACAACATCATGTACGCAGAATATGGCGGGCAATGTTATGATCCAGACAGGTACATTACCAACAGCATTCAGCGTAACAGGTGGTGGTTCATTCTGCAGTGGTCCCGGACCATTGGTAGGATTGAATGGTTCGCAGGTTGGTGTCAACTATCAATTGCGCAGAAATAGCGTGAACACCGGTAGCCCGGTTGCGGGAACAGGTGCAGCCATCAGCTTTGGAAATCAGAACCTGGCCGGCACTTATACCGTAGTTGCTACGAACAACTCTACTGGTTGTGTCAATAACATGACCGGTAGCGCAACTGTAACGATCTCCGGATCATTGCCAGCTACAAGTATCACTTATAATGGTAATCCATTCTGTCCCGTATCAGGGGTGAATGTGACCAGAACGGGTATGACAGGTGGTACTTATTCGTCCACAGCTGGCCTGTCGATAAATGTGAATACCGGCCGGATCAACCTGGCAGCAAGCACACCGGGTACTTATACTGTTACTTATAGTTATGGTAATGCAACCTGCTCAGCTACGGCAACAACCAGCGTAACGATATTGCCGATACCAACAGCAACCATCAGTTATGTAGGAAGTCCGTTCTGTAATACTGGAACCGTCACACCGATCATTGTCGGACAAACCGGCGGTACGTTTACTGCCAGCAGACCAGGATTGAGCCTGAACAGTGCAACAGGTGCCATTAACCTGGCTGCCAGCGAGGCTGGTAACTACAGGATAACTTATACGTTCTCCAATGGAGCATGCTCTAGAACAACAACAGCGTTGATCACCATTGGAACACCGCCTGTGGCTACGATAAGCTATAACGGCAGCCCGTACTGTCAGACAGGTGTGACAAATGTGACAAGAACAGGAACAGGTGGTGGTACCTATACATCTACACCAGGACTTGTGATCAACCCGGCAAATGGCCAGATCAATCTTGGAGCAAGCACCCCAGGTACATACACCGTTACTTATAATTTCTCAAACAGTTCATGCTCGAATTCCACCAGCACAACTGTTACCATAATGCCAAACGTTCCGTTTACATTCTCCTGCCCGGCCAATATTATTAATGTGCCGTCAAATCCGGGAGCATGTTTCGCGACAGGTGTGAACCTGGGTACGCCAACAGTAAATGGTTGCGGAAATATTACGGTGACAAACAATGCACCTGCTCAGTTCCCGGTTGGAACGACCAATGTAAGATGGACAGCGAGAAGAGGATCACAGGTGATCACCTGCATACAAACAGTACATGTGAGAGATGCTGAGAACCCAACATTCACAGCGCCTCCAACCCAGGTATTTTGCCCTGTGCCGGGTAATAACTATACCATCCCGGTCCCGACCTACGGTGATAATTGTGGTATCCTGAGTGTGAGATACACAATCACCGGTGCAACGACCAGGAATGGTAATGGTTCAAATGCAAGTGGTCAGTTCAACCCCGGTATATCACAGGTGACCTGGTGGATCACGGATGTGAACCTGAATACGTCGACACCGATAACCTTAGTGAACGTGTCCAATTCAAATTGCATTACGCTCACCAGACCTGCAGGCGAAAACAATGATGTCATGAATAAAGGTGTGACACCACTGGCACTGAAAATGGAACTTAATGCTTATCCCAACCCGTCACAATCTTACTTCAACGTGAGAGTAAGCAGTCCGGTGAAGGAAACAGTTGAGCTGCGGATGTACGATAATCTCGGCAAAGTGATCGAGGTACGCAGAGGCGCTCCTGACCAGATATTCAGATTCGGTGATGGCGTAGCGGCGGGCATGTATATCATTGAAGCAAGGCAAAGCGGATTGAATGAGAAAGCTACCATCAAGGTGGTGAAACAAAATTAAACAGGACGGAAAAAACCATACATCAGACCATTCGCGAAAGCGGGTGGTCTTTTTTTTGTGATGGGTTGAATGTTGTTGAAAATTGTTGAAGATGGTTGAATGTTGTTTAAAATAGTTGAATGTTGTTGAAGATGGTTGAATATTGTTGAAAATAGTTTAATGTCGTAATACAATATTCCACAACCTTCAACCACTTTAAACAATATTAAACATAACGAGGGGGTAGCTAATTGACATTAGTAGGTTGAATTATAGTTGAATATTGTTGAAAATAGTTAAATGTCGCAATACAATATTCAACAACTTTCAACCACTTTAAACAATATTAAACATAACGAGGGGGTAGCTAATTGACATTAGTAGGTTGAATTATAGTTGAAGATTGTTGAAAATAGTTTAATGTCGTAATACAATATTCAACAACCTTCAACCACTTTAAACAATATTAAACATAACGAGGGGTAGCTAATTGACATTAATAGGTTGAATTATAGTTGAAGATTGTTGAAAATAGTTTAATGTCGTAATACAATACTCAACTACATTCAACTATTTTAAACAACATTAAACGAAACGAGAAGGCACGTGTATCATCGGGTAATTCCCCAAACTTCAGAGTGTCATCACATTGATCAGCCCATCTTTCCATTTCAGGAAGTAGAGCTTTTTGTTCTCAAAATAATCCAGGGTTGTTGTGTTCCTGTTGATCACCGGCTGGATATCGTATTCTGTAAATACATTCTCCTGTTTGTTGCTGATATTAGAGCTCAGGTCGTCTCCAAATTTCAACAACAAACGGGCAAACTTCCAGGTCACTTCATAACCACGGAACACCATATCGCTGGGTCGTGCATACATGGTGGTACTAAAATAATTACTGATGCTCTGGCTTACCTTATCAGTACGCGAATTATAAAATGGAGTGCTGTAAATGATCTCGGGTCCTTTGAACTCCGGGTTTGAAAAATCTCTGATACCATCCCAGGTGGGCATACCCATAATGACCTGGGGATATGTTTTTTGAATCGATGCCAGTTGCAGCGCCAGGTTTTTACCAAAATTCATATCTAGACTGCCCGCAATACACAACGTTGTGCGGGTAGAATCAAGATGGGCCTTCAAATGGCCGGCGGTAAAATTATCGGGCAGTTCCACATATTTAAGCTTCAGCGGTACCGACATAGTAGCCTTGCTGTAGTCATCAAACAGCTTTTTTATGGAATTATCAGCGGCATTTTTGCGGCGAAACACCACCGCGGGTTCCAGGGCATAGTATTTCTGGATAAACCGATAGATGCCTTCGCATTGTGTTTTCAGCGTGGGATTCAGGAGAACAAAATACGGGTTGGCAGTTGTGCCAGCGTCATTGGGTACGGTGGTATTGATAACAGGTATCTTTTTTTTCAACGCGAAGTCTGATAAGGTCCGCACTTCGTTGTTGGTGCAGTGCGCAATGATCAGCGAAGCCTCAGCCAGTTCCGGACGGGCTAGTTGTTGTTGCAGGTTTTCTTTCGACGACCGGGTGTCATATACAAAAACTTCAAGTTCTACACCTTCCTGGTTGAGTGAATCCAGCGCCAGTTGCACACCTTCATAAAACTCAAGGCCCGAATTGATGAATTTGGGGAAATTATTTTTCGCATACCGATATTCATTGTTCACATCAAAAGCCGAATCAAGATATAGCGGCGCGAAAACAGCGATTTTTTTTACCGCCGGGAGGCTGTCAACATCGAGATTAGTGGTGTCCTGGGCTTTTACCGTACAGAAAAATAACACAGATAGGATAAAGAAAATATACTTCATTTTCATAAACTGGTTTAAGATCATCAGGAAGACGTCTATTCCCACTCGATCGTTGCCGGTGGTTTACTGCTTATATCGTATACCACCCGGTTGATCCCCTTCACATTATTAATGATCTCATTCGAAATCTTTGCCAAAAAATCGTAGGGCAGGTGCGACCAGTCAGCCGTCATCCCGTCAACACTCGTTACCGCCCTTAATGCCAGCGTAAACTCGTAAGTTCTTTCATCACCCATCACACCTACGCTTTTGACCGGTAACAAGATAGCACCAGCCTGCCAAACAGTTGCATACAACTGGTGTTCTTTCAGTCCTTTAACATAAATATCGTCAGCTTCCTGCAGTAGATTTACTTTTTCTTCAGTCACTTCGCCCAAAATACGAATTGCCAAACCCGGGCCGGGAAAAGGATGGCGATCGATCATTTCCGCGGGAATGCCCAGTTCTCTACCCACTTTTCTGACCTCATCCTTGAATAAGGCTCTTAGCGGTTCTACCAGTTCCAGGTGCAGGTGTTCCGGAAGTCCTCCTACATTATGATGCGATTTGATCATCACGGAAGGTCCATGCACGGAAACGCTTTCGATCACATCAGGGTAGATCGTACCCTGACCTAGCAGGCCGATTCCTTCGATTTTTTGTGCTTCTTCCTGGAAAATATCGATGAAGAGGCTGCCGATTACTTTGCGTTTTGCTTCGGGATCGTCTTTGCCTTTTAAACCATCATAAAAACGCTGACGGGCATTGATACCTTTTACATTCAGACCGAGTTTGGCATAAGTTTCAAGAACGGTTTCGAACTCGTTTTTGCGCAATACACCATTGTCCACGAAAATCCCATATAGCCTGTCGCCGATCGCTTTGTTGATCAACGTGGCTGCTACGGTGGAATCAACCCCGCCGCTAAGCGCCATCACAACTTTACGATCGCCGATCTGCTTCTTTAATTGTTCAACAGTATCGGTGATAAAATGTGCTGGCGTCCAGTCCTGGCTGCAACCGCAGATATTGACCAGGAAATTATGCAGTACTTTCTTACCCTCGATGGTATGATATACTTCGGGATGGAATTGTACCCCGTAAAGGGGTAAAGTCTCTGTGCCATTTTGTTGCTTTTTAAAAGCGGCAACTGGGATGCTCACGGTATCAGCAAGCAGTTCGAAGCCCTCAGGTAAACCCTTGATCGTGTCGCTATGACTCATCCAGGCCTGGCTTTGCACCGATACATTCTTTAAAAGAATATCGTCCTTAATGACCCTGAGCTCCGCCCGCCCATATTCACGTTTGTCACTTTTCTCAACAAGTCCTCCGAAACGTTTGGCTGTCAATTGGGCACCATAACAAATGCCAAGTACTGGTACTTTGGTAATAAAATCCTGCACATCAACATCCGGAGCGCCAGCTTCATTTACCGAACAGGGCGATCCCGAAAGGATGATCCCTTTCAGGCCAGGTTCAAATGGTATCGGTTTATTAAAAGGAATAATTTCACAGTACACATTGGCTTCTCTCACCGCGCGGGCTATTAACTGGGTGTATTGGGAGCCAAAATCAAGGATCAAGATCTTTTCCGTCATGGCCGCGAAGGTAAAAAAAGGTTTTGGGAATGAGGAAACGGAGATTTCCAAACTGGCGGCAGTATAACTTTCTCCATTCTGGTAAAAGGTTTAATTTCCGACTTTATACATTAATGCTTATGAGAAATTTATTGACTGTATTGTTTCTTTTCGTTGCGAATTATTCCATTGCACAGGACCTGAAGTATTATCTGCCGGATTCTGTTACTTATGATCCGGCTATTCCCAAACCAAAGGATATTATTTATCATGAAGTAGGAGAGTACCATGTTACCCACGATCGCCTGGTTAATTATATGAAAGCTGTGGCCGCGGCGGCTCCGGGACGGGTTAAACTGGAAACTATGGGTTTTACTTATGAGAAAAGGCCTCAGGTTTTGCTGATCATCACTTCCTCCAAAAATCACCAACGACTCGAGGAGATCAGGCAGCAACATATTCAGCTGACCGATCCGTCGAAGAGTGCTTCGTTGAATATCGACAATATGCCGATAGTAGTCTGGATCGGGCATTCTATTCATGGTAATGAGCAAAGCGGTACCAATGCATCTCTGCTAAGTGCCTACCACCTTGCCGCGGCCCAGGGCCCTCAAATTGAAGATCTGCTCGAAAATACCGTGATCCTGTTTGATCCATCTTTCAATCCCGACGGTATGCAGCGGTTTTCCACCTGGGTAAACCAGCACAGGAGTAAAAACCTGGTGAGTGATCCCAACGACAGGGAGTACAATGAGGTCTGGCCAGGGGGCAGGTTCAATCACTATTGGTTTGATCTCAACAGGGACTGGCTGCCCGCCGTTCATGTGGAGAGTCAGCATCGGCTTGACTGGTTCCATCGCTGGAAACCTAATATCCTCACCGACCACCACGAGCAGGGCAGTAATGCAACTTTTTTCTTTCAGCCCGGTGTGCCTTCCCGGGTCAATCCCCTCACACCGGCAAAGAACCAGGAACTGACGGCAAAGCTGGGTGAGTTCCATGCGGCTTACCTCGACCGTATCGGGTCGCTT
Organism: Bacteroidota bacterium; assembly: GCA_023424015.1. Lineage (GTDB taxonomy): Bacteria > Bacteroidota > Bacteroidia > Chitinophagales > Chitinophagaceae > Terrimonas_B. The sequence continues at coordinate 25,441 of JAFAEM010000022.1, forward strand.
TATTTTACAAAAGAGAGTTACGATGATTTCTATTATGGCAAGGGTTCTACATACCCCGATATAAATGGCGCAATTGGCATTCTGTTCGAACAAGCTTCATCCCGCGGACATTTGCAGGAGACCATCAACGGGTTGTTGAGTTTTCCCTACACAATCAGAAACCAGTTTGTCACCACGCTTTCAACGCTCGAAGGTGCCAGGGTATTGAGAAAAGAATTTTTACAATGGCAAAGGGATTTTTATAAAACGGCTATGTCAGAGTCCGCATCTGCTGCGGTAAAAGGTTTTGTATTTGGCGATGAAAACGACCGGTCGAAGACTCTGAGCTTTGTAGAAATGCTTTTGCGTCACCAGATCGAGGTATATGGGTTAAAATCCAATATCAATGCCGGCGGTTATGACTTCAGGTCGGCTTCTTCTTTTGTGATCCCGGCCAGCCAGCCTCAGTACAGGCTGATCCGCTCAATTTTTGAAAAAACTTTCGACTATAAAGACAGTCTTTTTTATGATATCACCAGCTGGACCATGCCCCTGGCATTTGGACTACCTGCAGCAGAATTAAATGCAGCACAGTTTAAGGCTGGCTTATTGGGAGAAAGGGTTTCCGCCACCCCTGCATCGACTTCAGGTATCATGGGTGTTCAGAAATCCGACTATGCATACCTGTTTGAGTGGGACGAGTTCTATGCACCACGGGCTTTGTATGAATTGCAAAAAGCAGGTGTGCGGGTAAAAGTGGCTACCAATGAATTCGAAGTGCGGATCGAAGCTGCGGCCAGGAAATTTGACTATGGTACGATCATGATCCCCGTACAGATTCAATCAATCGGGGCTGAAAAATTGTCCACGCTTCTAAGGGGTGTGGCCGAACGAAACGGGCTGAAAGTATATGCTTTACAAACCGGGGCTGCACTTAGTGGCAGTGACCTGGGTAGTAGCCGGTTTGCTGTCGTGAGCGAGCCGAAGATTGCCATGATCACTGGCTCAGGTGTCAATGCACTGGATGCAGGCGAGGTTTGGCATCTTCTTGATCAGCGTATGAATATCCCGGCGACTCACCTGGAACCCGGCACCTTCAACCGGGCCAATATAGACAAGTACAATACCTTGGTTATGGTTGGAGGCAATTACAATGAGCTCAATAAAGAGAAATTAAGGAGCTGGGTACAGCAGGGAGGCACCCTGATTTTAACAGAAGAAGCCGTTAATTGGTCGGCCCAGAACGGGATCAGCACTGTCAATTTTAAAAGGACAAAATCCCCTTCCGACAGCACCCGCAAACTGACCTATATCGATCGCGAGCAGGTGGATGGTGCACAACGGGTTAGCGGCGCGATCTTCAATGCCGAGATCGATCTAAGCCACCCGCTGGCTTATGGTTACAATCAAAATACAATCAGCCTATTTAAAGCTAACCGGGTATTTATGGAAAAAAGCAAGAATCCATATGCTACTCCATTTTATTATGGTAGTAAGCCCCTGCAAAGCGGTTGGGTGAGCAGGGAAAATCTGGATGTAATTAAAAATTCAGCGGCAGTCATTGTCAACACCCTGGGTGGAGGTCGCGTAATCAATATCGCCGAGAACCCTAATTTCCGCGCATTCTGGCTGGGAGGTACCAAGTTGTTTATGAATGCTATATTTTTTGGAAGGAATATTGATGCAGCAAGTGGAAGGGCGGATGAGTGACAGAACCTGACGCAATAAGCTGAGTAGAATTGTTCGAATTTCCATCAGGAAAAAAACATTTTAAACGTTTTTTTACCCTTGGTTCGGCATTTGGTGTGGCGGAAATTGCAGGAATAACAGTAACTAAGCGGTGGGTTCGCACAAATTATTCACATGCCGGGAATTGATCATGCATCAGACCACTCGTATGTACGAAGGCGCGGGATAAGTGCTAACTTGCCGCTTTATTATGTCAAATTAAAAAAGAGCACTATGATTAAATTGCAGGTTATCGGCCGACTCGGCAAGGATTGTGTGGTAAACACAGTGAATGGTAAGAATGTCATCAATTTTACCGTTGCAAATACTGAAAAATTTCGTGACAGCCAGGGCAATAACCAGGAAAGGACAACCTGGGTTGATTGTGCTTACTGGACTGATCGTACAGGAATAGCTCCTTACTTAACGAAAGGTACCCAGGTATATGTAGAGGGAGGTCCTGAAGTAAAAAGTTTTAGCCGCCAGGATGGATCACCTGGTGCTTCACTGACGCTCCGCGTTCGGGAAGTTCATTTGCTCGGCAGCAAAAATGATTCAGGTGGCAGCGCCTCGGCTTATAACCAGGCTTCCGCCGGAAATTCCGGACAGGTGGCAGCGCCGAGCGAGGTATCAGAGCCTATTGACGATCTTCCGTTTTAAAGTCGGACCCAAATATGACTGATCACTGCCTCAATGAGCAGTGGTATGAATAATCACAAAACACGGATGGACTCCGGCTGACCTGATCGGCCGGGACGTTCGTGTTTTTGTTTGCGTAGTGTTCGATAGAGTTTGCCCGCAAGTCACGCCATCCCGGTTTATACGAATTGTTGTTTCTTTGTCGCATGTCTGACCAGAACTTCTCTTATCAACAGCTTTTCAAATTTACCAGATCTGTTTTCCTGAAAATTGGTTGTAGCGATGGCCATGCTGACACAGCGTCAAGGTCCCTGCTATCTGCCGATTTAAGGGGTGTTGATTCGCATGGTGTCGCCCGGTTAAGCGGCTATATACGACTTTGGGAAGTGAAAAGAGTCAATGCTACTCCTGATATTAAGATCATACACGAAACGCCATCTACGGCAGTAGTGGACGGCGACAGTGGACTGGGTCTGGTAGTCGCACCCTTTGCCATGCAGGTAGCGATTGAAAAAGCAAAACAGGTGGGAACGGGATGGGTAAGTGTTCAGAACAGCAATCATTTTGGTATCGCGGGGCATCATGCGATGATGGCTTTAGAACATGATATGATCGGTGTAGCCATGACCAATGCCAGTCCCTTAGTAGCGCCTACATTTTCAACTGATAAAATGTTGGGGACAAATCCAATTTGTATAGCGGCACCGGGCGGTGAAGAGCCGGCTTTTGTCGCTGACCTGGCCACTACAACCGCTGCCAATGGTAAGCTGGAAATTCTGCAAAGAAAAAATCTGGAAACACCCGGTGGCTGGGTGCAGGATAAAGAAGGCAATCCCAGTACTGATCCTCATATTCTTAAAAAAGGCGGGGCGCTATTACCCCTGGGCGGTGATCGCGAACATGGTAGTCATAAAGGCTATGCGCTCGGCGCAGTAGTAGATATATTTTCAGCATTACTTAGTGGCGCCAATTATGCGCCCTGGGTTCCACCATTTCCGGCCTATGTACCCATGCCCGCCCAACAGCCTGGCAGGGGCATCGGTCATTTCCTGGGCGCGATGCGTATCGATGCCTTTCGTCCCGCTGATGAATTTAAAAAAGACATAGACCACTGGATCCGGGGTTTTCGCAACTGTGCGGTTGTTCCCGGACAGGAACGTGTGTTAGTACCTGGCGATCCGGAAAGAGAGACCGAGGCAGTCAGAATAAAAAATGGAATAAACCTGCTCGATTCTGTTGTGGAAGATCTACGCCAAACAGGAGCAAAATTTGGTATCGTGCTCTGATGCCTCTGGAATTGCGCGGGTTTTTGCAATAGTATGTCTTGTGCAACTATCTTTGCAGCCGTTTATCCCGGGCTCAAAGAGCAATATCTGTTCACACCCGCGTTCGCAAATCAAAAATGTTTCGCATGAAAGTAATGAAGTTTGGAGGTACCAGTGTTGGTAAACCTGAACGTATGCACCAGATCGTCACACTGGTGTCGAAAGAATCTGAACCTGTTATTGTAGTTCTCTCTGCATTATCGGGCACTACCAATGCGCTGGTAGAAATTGGTGAATTCATCGCGCGGGCCGACCGTGCAGCTGCCAGGCAGGCCATCGATAAACTGGAAGCGCATTACCAGGCTTTTGTTGAAGAACTTTTAAAAAAGCCCGAGACTCTGAGCAAGGCGAAAAATATTCTTGCCGAGCATTTTGAGTTTCTCAATATCATTTTAAAAATATCTTTCAGTGAAGCACTCAGTAAGGATATCCTGGCGCAGGGTGAATTGCTTTCAACAAAAATTTTCTCTACTTACCTGGAAGAACAGGGTATCGATCATGCATTACTTCCCGCACTGGAATTTATGACGATCGACGCTTACGATGAACCGCAGATCGGGAGCATCAGGATCCGGCTGGGACAGATCCTGCAACAGCATAAAGACAAAAAACTTTTTGTGACACAGGGATATATCTGCCGCAACTCAAGGGGTGAGGTTGACAATTTAAAAAGGGGCGGAAGCGATTATTCCGCATCGCTGATCGCCGCAGCCATCAATGCGAGTGTGTGCGAGATATGGACGGATATCGACGGTATGCACAACAATGATCCACGTGTTGTGAAAAAGACATTGCCCGTGGAGCAACTAAGCTTTGATGAGGCGGCTGAGCTTGCTTATTTCGGCGCCAAAATTCTTCACCCCGCATCCATTTGGCCGGCACAGACCTATAAGATTCCTGTAAAACTGCTCAATACCATGCAGCCCGATGCAAAAGGTACTTTGATCACGCAGGAAGCGGGCAGTGTAGGTGTAAAAGCAGTGGCTGCCAAGGATAATATCATCGCGATACGCATAAAGAGCAGCCGTATGTTGCTGGCCTATGGTTTCCTTCGAAAAATTTTCGAAGTGTTTGAAAAATATCGCACACCTATCGATATGATCACTACATCGGAAGTGGCAGTATCGCTGACGATCGATAACCCGGTTTACTTAAAAGAAATATTAAAGGAGCTCGAACCCTTTGGCACTACCGAAGTGGATCATAACCAGGCGATCATTTCCGTAGTGGGTAATGAGATTTCGCAAACAACGGATATCGTAAAAAAATTATTTGGCTCCATCATGAATATACCGGTGAGAATGGTATCGTACGGCGGAAGCCCGCATAATATTTCCCTGCTGATATCGGCTGAACACAAAGCTAAAATATTGCAGCAACTCAACCGGGGGATGTTTGGGCTGGAATAGCAGTCGGGAGTCGATAGTAGATAGTCGGGAGGTAGGGTTTGTAATGGGTAATCATTGCTATCCGGAATAAAATTTTGGATTGTGCCAAAACCTTTGACCCGCACGGCTTCTATGACTTTTACTTTTACAGGGACTTTGCTTTATTTTTCCTCGAGACCTTCTCTTTGCTGGTCGTAGTTCAAATGTGTCGATGTGCCAGGAAACCACAGCGCACACAGCGGACACGGCGGAGTATTAGCATCATATCCTGTTCATCGTAGCAGATTTTTTAACCCCTAGACGCCTTTCGCTGTGCTCGCCGAGCCCGCCGTGGTTTATACACCAGAGTTCCCCGGGCAACAATGATTGGTAATTAGGAATTATGGGGGGCAATTCCTAAATCCTAATTACCAATTCCTGAACACTCAATACACAGTCCCTATTTCAACTGATATACGCGCACGTAGTCGACTTCCATTTTCTGTGGCCAGATATTTTCATCCACCCCTTTCTGACCGCCCCAGTTGCCACCTACGGCGATATTGAGTAATAAATGCATTTTATTATCAAAAGGCCAGGCATCGTAGCCGGTCTGATCGTTGCCAAAATGAAAATAATTGTTTCCGTCCACGCCCACTTTCACTGAGTCTTTGTTCCATTCGACACTATACACATGGAAATTTTCAGAACAATCCGGCACATAAATAGTGTCTGTTTTCTGGGTACCGATCACGTGATTGAACTTTTTACTATGAATTGATCCGTGGACGTACCCGTGGTTAAATCCAACATGTTCCATGATATCAATCTCCCCATCATCAGGCCAGTTGAGGGGTGTTGTGGAGCCCAGCATCCAGATCGCCGGCCAGGTACCCAGGCCTTTGGGAAGCTTTGCTTTTACTTCGATTTTTCCATATTGCCAGTCACCTTTATTTTTTGTCACAAGTCGTGCGGAAGTATATTTCATGCTGTCATGACCCTCGCGCCTGGCTTCAATGATAAGCATGCCATCTTCGACCCTTGCATTTTCGCTGCGTCCCGAGGTATAGAACTGCAACTCATTATTACCCCAACCATGACCGCCCACTTCAGCGGTCCATTTTGTTGAATCGGGCAAACCAGTGTAGTTAAACTCATCACTCCAAATTAACTCCCATTTTTCTTCTTGCGTGTTACATGAGAATAGGGCTACTATAAATAGGAAATAAAATGCCTGTTTCATTATATAATAGGTATTGATCGGGTTACAAAATCACTGTTTCCATCGCTCAAATTAACGTCTCAGGATCATCGCTGCTCTTCCGTAAATCTATTACAGGGTGGTACAGGTGCCAAATTTCATGCTTCAGCAATTTTGCCTTGCGTTTCAACTTCAAATTACGGTTCTTTTTTGTCTCTACCGTAACAATTGTTTGCTAGTGGAACTAAAATTATTATTCATCAAAACCAATTCATGCTTATGAAACGCAGAATTTATTTACTCTGCACAAGCCTCGCTTTATCCATATGGGCTATTGGTCAGGTCCAGGTGAGAGGAACCGTCCAATCGGATGAAGGGCGACCGCTCGAAGGTGCTACAGTCACCATCAAAGGCACTAAGATCGCAACCATCGCAAACAGCGAAGGTGTTTTCGTGATTGAAGTGCCATCGTCAAGCAGTACACTGGTGATATCATCCGTTGGTTTTCTTACTTCGGAACAGCCAGCCAGCAGCAACGTCATGGATATCATTTTGAGAAAAGATGACCGCCGTCTGTCTGAAGTGGTTGTCGTAGGTTACGGGCAATCGCAAAAAAGAAACGTTAGCGGTTCGATCAGCCGCGTAGTCGGCCGTGAGATCGAAAACCAGCCCGTACAAAGTTTTGAATCGGCATTGCAGGGTAAAGCCCCTGGTGTGGTGATCGAGAACAGCAGTGGTAAAGTGGGGCAGGGTATCAAGATCAGGATCAGGGGTACTTCATCCTTATCAGCCAGTAGCCAGCCTTTATATGTTATAGATGGTATTCCCCTTACTACGGCAAGCCAGTCGGATATCAACAATGAGCCTACCAATCCACTCATTGATATCAACCCAAATGATATTGAGTCAATTGAAGTTCTTAAAGACGCTTCCGCTTCTGCCATTTATGGGGCACGCGCTACCAATGGTGTGGTATTGATCACCACCAAGAAAGGTACCCGGGGTGGTAAATCCATTGTTGAATTGAATACCAGTTATGGAGTTTCCAATCCAACCATGAAAAGGGGTTTTTTGAATGCCAGAGAATATGTGATGATGTTGAGGGAAGCGGCTGTCAATGATGGACGTATCGACTACCAAAGAGGTGCTAGCGGATTCCCCACTGAACAGGATGCTATTGACGCTTATGTTGCGGACTATGAATCAGTGTTTGATTACTATTCACTGGGAACAGACTGGCGCAATGCTGAAGTGGATGTGAACTACGAAGACCAGACTTACAACAAGAATGCAGGAAATAAGCAAATAGACCTTTCGCTGCGCGGTGGAAATGAAAAGACCAGGTTTTTTGCGTCCGCGTTTTACAATGACCAGGAAGCTATCGTTATTGCCAACCGTTTTCGCCGGTATGGCGGCAGGCTCAATCTTGACCATTCCATTAATGATAAAGTAACGATCGGTTTAAACCTCACATCCTCCCGCTCACAACTTGACCGGGTTACCAATGACAATGCATTCTCTACTCCGGGTCAGCTGGTCGCACAGATTCCCATCTCACCTTTGCTGGACCCGGTGACTGGTGATTTCAATGAGAACACGCTTTATTCAAACGGGCTGCTCGATGCGAAATACAATAGCGATAAACAGGTGACCTATCGTAATATAGGAAATGTATTTGCCAATATTTCAATACTTCCGTCATTGTCGTTCCGTTCAGAGTTTGGAGCTGATATACTGAATATGACGGAGGAAGCATTTGCCGATAAACGCACACAGGATGGACAGGGTGTGGGTGTAGGCCAGTACTTCACTTCACAGAATGTTACTTTTAATACCAACAATTATTTTACCTATTCACCCCAGATAAACGATAACATAAAGCTGACGGCTTTGCTCGGTATGAGTTACCTGCAGAATGATCTTCGCCAGTCAAATCAACAGGCGGAAGCTTATCCCTCACCTGCAGTAAAGAACCTGGCAGGCGCTACCGATGTCACGTTTGGCAATTCTTTGAACGCCCGGTATAATTTCCTTTCTTATTTCCTGCGTTCAAACGTAACCATTGCAGGTAAATACCTGGTTGGTGCAAGTGCCCGTATTGATGGGTCATCAAGGTTTGGTCCCGATAATCGTTATGGTGTTTTCCCGGCCGTATCTGCCGGCTGGATTTTGTCGGAAGAGGGCTTTTTGAATAGTTCAAGTATTGTTAGTTATCTCAAACTCAGAGGGAGCTGGGGTATAACTGGTAATGCTGAAATCGGGGAGAGCCAGTTTCTAGACCTTTTCAGTATTTCAAATTATCCCAGCCTGCCTGGATTCATTCCTGTGCAATTGGGCGATCCGAAATTGAAATGGGAAAAAACGACACAGGTCGATATCGGTGTGGACTTTGGATTGTTCAACAATCGCATCACCGGTGAGATCGACTGGTACAACAAACAAACCAGGGACCTGTTGCTCGCGGTGAATGTGCCTGCTACCAATGGTTACTTTGATAATGTAAATTTCGTGAACACCATTTTCCAAAACCTCGGAAGTCTTGAAAATAAGGGAATCGAGATCTTGCTGAATAGCCGCAATATCGAAAACAAAGATTTCAAGTGGTCGACCTCCTTCAATATCGCTTTCAATAAAAACAAGGTAAAGAATATCCAGGGCCAGGTGATCGAAGGAAGTAGCTTCCAAAGAGCCGTGGAAGGCGAGCCAATCAGTGTGTTCTTTATGCCTAAGTTCCTCGGTGTTGATCCCGACAACGGAGATGCATTATATCTCGGTGAGGATGATAAGCCTACCGCCAACTACAATTTTGCCAAAAGAGTGATCGTTGGAGATGCCAATCCCGATTTCACCGGCGGCTTTAATAACACATTCTCCTATAAAGGGTTCGACCTGAACATATTTTTCACTTTTGTTTACGGAAATGAGATCTACAATAATGCGGGCCGCTTTATGTCGTCCGGGTTTGGTGGTGGTCTCGACAATCAAACCACTGAGATACTGCGTCGCTGGCAAAAACCAGGTGATGTAACGGATGTACCAAGAGTGAGCGCGAGTTTCCCATCCGGCCACAGAACATCTTCCCGCTGGATCTACGATGGATCGTACATACGTCTGCGGCAGTTGAACATTGGGTATAATTTACCTTCCGATGTATTGGGCAGGTTGAGAATTTCTGGTGCCAGGGTATATGTAGCCGGTACTAACCTTTGGACAAAAACTGATTATATCAGCGATCCTGAAGTGAATACACTGGGTACGGGCCAGACAGGTGTAAGAAACATCTCTGCCGGAGTTGATTTTTATACGATACCCCAGCCACGCACTTTCACGATTGGTTTAAATGTTAAATTCTAATATACATGAAACGGGAGAGTCAGGAGTTGGAAATGGACTGGTTATTATACTTCCCGAAATAGATAAAAAATAAAACCATGAAATCAGGAATATCAATTTTAATATTAGCGTTTGTCGCGGTATTTAGTTCTTGCAATAAAAAGCTTGATGTGCCGCCGCAAAATACGCTGACACCTGACCAGATCGGGTCTGCAGATGATATAAAGGCAGTATTGTTCGGCGGGTATGCGACTTTACAAAATGCAAACAGCCTGGGCGAGAAGTTCAATACCTTCGGAGAGTTGTTGGTACACAACGGTGACCTGGATTGGGCAGGAACTTTTGAAACATATACCGACTTGTCTCAAAATTCACAGGTGAGAACTTCTCCCGAGGTATACCGTGTATGGGCCAACTCATATCATACTATCAATACGGCCAATCTTGTTTTGAGCAAGCTTGATGTATTGATCGGCGATGAAAAGACCGAGATCGAAGGCGAAGCAAAGTTTTTGAGGGCTATTGCGTACTATTATCTTGTCAACCTCTATGCCCAACCTTACTCAAGCGGCAATGCAGCGGCCAATCCAGGCGTGCCCCTGATATTGGAACCTGTGACGGGGTTTGTTCCTGAACGAGATAAGTTACCCCGGGCTTCTGTTGAGGCTATATATACGCAGGTGGTATCAGACCTGGAAGATGCAGCTGCAAAAATGCCCGATGCATCAGAAGATGCGCGTGCCACGCGGTACTCAGCACTTGCTTTGCTTTCACGTGTCTACCTTTCGCAGTTAAAGTATACCGAAGCAGCTACGGCTGCCAATGAGGTGATAGAATCGGGTGAGTTTGCACTCACAGGAACTTATGCCGGGGCATTTAATAATGCCAGTAATTCCTCGGAAGATATTTTCGCGATACAGCAGACCAGCCAGAGTAATTCGGGTACCAGCAATTTTGGGATGACCACATTTTACTCAGCCGATCCCGAAGGCCGTGGAGAAATACAGGTCACAAATGCGCATATCGCCAAATATGAAGCGAATGATAGCAGGAAGGCTTTTTTCTACCCCGGTAGCAGTATTTCCGGTCAGAATGGGAATATGACAGGTAAGTGGAGAAGCCTGTATCGCGTGATTCCGGTGCTTCGTCTTGCCGAGATGTATCTAACCCGTGCCGAAGCTAACTATCGGAAAGGCGGCGCTCCCATCGGACCAAATACACCGCTCGACGATGTTAATATTGTCCGTGCACGTGTGAACCTTACTCCACTTGCATCCATCGCGAGCGTGGATGTGATTGTCAAAGAAAGATATTTGGAACTTGCTTTTGAAGGGGACCGGTTTTTCACCGTAAAAAGACTGAAACTTTCTGTCAACGGGCATCCATTTGATTTTGAGAAACTGGTATTACCCATACCGCAGAGAGAAATTGATCTCGGTAATTCATTACCTCAAAACCCAGGATATTAAAAAACGGGACAGGGTTAAATAGTGTAAGAAGCAGGCAAAACCTGGTTTTAGTGGCTGACCAGGGACCTGCTTCTTGCCCTTGTTCTTAGTATTTCCCATTGGCGAATAAATGTTCTGCCAGTTTTTTATCGTGACCGTATACATCTTCACGAAAATTCAATTCACCCTTGCTGTTCACCCATGCTGTGAAATAACCGATAAACACAGGTATCGTTTCCTTTAGTGTTACAAATCTTTCTTTACCGCTGTTCATGGCCTGTGTAATTTTCGCATCAGTCCAACTGGAATCATTGCGCAAGAGGTATATGGCCAGTTTTTTGGCCTCGGCGAGTCGTATGCAACCGTGACTAAAAGCCCTTTTACTCTCGTTAAATAAACTTTTGGACGGGGTGTCGTGCAGGTAGATACTATAACTGTTGGGAAAAAGGAATTTTACAAGCCCCAGCGAATTACGCGGACCCGGTTTTTGCCGCACATTTCCATTGTTCCATTCCATATTATGGTTGGCCAGATAGTTTTTATTCCGCTCTATGCCAGGGAGTATTTCATTTTTGATGATACTTTGCGGCACGTTCCAATAGGGGCTAAATACGATGTACTTCATGTCACCGTTAAAAATTACGGTGTTGTGTGCGGTTGATCCTACCACAACATCCATGCTCCAGGCCAGCTTTCCTTTTTCAAAGATGTGTACCCGGAACTCGGGTATATTGACGAGCAGGTAATCACCTGCCGGTTCCGCCGGTACCCACCGCATACGTTCCATATTGATCAATATCTGCCGGGTATATTCATGTATGGGCCTGTTGAGTGCCCTGATCAGTGCAGGTCCGGCCACGCCGTCATCCTTTAACCCATGTTTTCTTTGAAAAGATTTTAACGCGTCTGCGGTTTGATCGTTGAAGAGGCCGCTGCTATCCGGCTTTTCAAGATCGCCCAAAAGATATAAGCGCTGCTTGATATCAGCAATCGTGCGTGAAGAATCCCCGTTTCGATAAACCTTTTTATCAGCTATTATGGAATCCCATTTGCCTGATTTTTCTATTTCATAGTATTTCAGCAAATGCGTTTTTAACAGGTTGTACTGCCGGTTGACCGGTTCGTAAGCATCGAGATTACGGCCTTTGTTTACCAGCATTGAGTCCAGGAAACCAACCGGGTTTATCTTTTTCTTCGGGATATACCAGTTCAGGTCTTTGGTGTCGATACCACGACCGGAATAAGCCTTATAAGTGTAGCGCAGGAACTGGTAGGTAAGTCCAAGTTCAGTTTCCAGGATCAGGGGATCAGCAGGTTGAATGGTGGAGTCTGTTTGTAATGAGTCGATCAGCTTATGCAGTCGGGCATCGTACAGCGAACTATCGCCCGAGTATCCTATATAGCTGTTTTGCATACCCGAGAAGGTATTCGCGTAGTCTGCAATCCCATCGTCGTGAAACCAGGCATACTGGTAATTGCGGCCGTTGTAAAAACTGCGCATCTCATTGGCCAGGGTGTCCGGAATGGCATGGCTATGAATATAATTTTCAAGTGCGAGGCTGTCAAAAAATATATCGCTAAACGAATTTTTTATGGTGATGCTTGTATCGCGTTGGGCCAGGCCGGCATCGGCCTCGTGTTGCCTACAGGTTGCGAGGGAAAAACCAACGAGAATAATCAGGATAAACTTTTTCATGGAAGGCATTATTGGTTAGCCGCAAAAATATGCAACCTGAGGTTGAAAACTTTCGTTTGCTGTCTCTCCGACGATCTAACAAGGCCATTCCATTTATAAGAACATTTTCGAAATTAACTGTTCATCATGGCCATAAATATCTTCACGGAAATTCAATTCGCCATTTTCCACCCACGCCGTATAATATGTGATCAAAACCGGAACAGGTTCTTTGAGCTTCACAAATTTTTCCTCTCCTTTATTCATCGCTTCTCTAATCTTTTCAGCATCCCACCCCGGATGGTCCTGGAGCAGGTAAGCCGCCATCTTTTCCGGATCGCTCAGGCGGATGCAACCATGACTAAATGCTCTTTTATCTTTTTTAAACAGGCTTTTGGAAGGAGTGTCATGGAAATAGATATTGAAACTGTTTGGGAATAAAAACTTCACCTTGCCTAAAGCATTTTTTTCACCTGGAAGTTGTCTGATCTCGGGTATACCATCCTTTTCACCAGTGATCTCCATATTTTCTTTTTCGAGATAGTCCGGATCTTTTTCAATAGCGGGTAATATCTCTTTTTCGACAATGCTTTCTGGTACGTTCCAATAAGGACTAAAGACCACCTGGTTGAGGTTACCGGTGAATATTCTTGTGTCATGACCTCCCTTGCCAACTACCACATCCATGTCAAACACATTTTTATCACCATCCTTTACATGTAGTATAAACGCGGGGATGTTTACCAGTATCATCCTGCCTTTGGCTTGCTGTGGCAGCCAGCGCATCCGGTCCATATTGATTAGGATCTGTTGTATCCGTCTTTCAACAGGTACATTCATTTCATGGATGGTGGTTTCACCAGGCATACCATCAGCGCTCAAGCCGTGCCGTTGTTGAAATCTTTTAATCGCCATTTCCAACGTATCATTAAAAACCTGCGAGCTGTCCGCGACAGGAAATCCATCGGTCAGCTGCAATCTTTTTTTGATGGAGACTATACCCGGATGTGATGAACCTTTTTTATATTTTTTATTAGCGGTCACCCCGGGCCAGCCACCATTGGCCTGTATGTTATGATATATGGCTAGTTGTTCTTTCAGTAAGCCATAGGACGGATTTACATCTTCATAGTATTTATCATCCTTGTGTTTCTTTTTCAATAAGGAATCGGCGAGATAGATGGCATCGACTTTTTTAGCAGGTACAAAGCGTTCCATTTCCTTACGCTTTACGTATTCCCGGTCGTACGCCAGCAGGGTATGTGTGATAAAATGAAGGGTGAGCTGGATCTCCGTTGCAATAAAATTTTTGTCTTTTGCCGAAGGAGCAACATTTTCCTGGGCAACGAGCCGATCCATTCTTTTTTGCAGCTGCTTATTCTCAAGAAGGGTGTCATCAGTCGAACTGGTGTAATGAGTATGCAGGTTCCAGAAACCGCGGGCCTGTTCGGTCAGACCATCACTGGAAAACCAGGCAAATTCAAAGTTGCGGCTATTATAAAAGCTCCGTATCCGGCGCGACAATGAATCGGGAATTTTTTTCTCACTGATAAATTTTTCCACAGCGTTACTATCCAGGAACAGATCACTATAGGCATTGCGGGGTGTAACACTAAAGTTGCGGGAAGATACTTTTTTGCCTTTTTTCTCAGTAGTATCCAAATTATTACAGGCAATCAAAAAACAGGTACAGGTAAATAAACAAATAAATAGTTTAATCATACTACTGCGTTTGCAAAGACTATGCCCTGCCCCCGATTGGGAACTGCCGCAGTGCCGATACTTTGGCGATAAAAAACAAGCGGGTCAAAAATCCGACCCGCTTGTAAACACTTTTTATTATCCAGCTTAATTCCTAGTCCTTTTTCGCTGCCACCTCTTCACCTTTCAGGTGTTTGTCGAGGAACTGGAGTATCTGGCCATAACCCTTGATCTCATTTTCTTTTTTTACAAAGCCGTGGCCTTCGTCGGGGAATACCACGTATTCTACCGGCACATTATTTTTCTTGACCGCCGCTACGATTTCATCGCTTTCTACCTGCAATACCCGGGGATCGTTTGCTCCCTGCAGTACCATCAACGGCTTTTTAATATTGGAGGCATGGAGTAGGGGTGAATATTGTTTCAGCCTGACTGTATCGGCAGTATTAGGATCACCGATCTCTTCATACAATGCTTTTTTGAATGATTCCCAGTAGGGAGGGATCTCTTTCAAGGTTCTCAGCCAGTTGGATACGCCAAAAATATCTACACCTACGTTAAACTCGTCGGGTTTGAAGGCGAGTGCGGCCAATGTCATATAACCACCATACGATCCACCGATGATCCCAATTTTTGTAGAGTCGATATAATCCTGGCTGGCGAGCCATTTTTTACCCCAAACACAGTCGTTGAGATCTTTGTCACCATGGTTGCGGTCATCCATTTTATAGAATGTTTTTCCATAGCCGCTGCTTCCCCTGTTGTTTACAGCCAGTATCGCATATCCATGGTTTACCAAATATTGAATCAACGAGAAATAACCAACCCTTGACTGTCCGCCGGGTCCTCCATGCACCCAGACAAGTGCCGGCACTTTTTGGTTTTTACCAGCCTGGAGTGGCTTGTAGTAAATGGCAGGAATCTCAAGCCCGTCAAATGATTTATACCGCACCACCTGGGCTGATACCAGGTCGTTACCATCCATTTCGGGGTTTAAGGTATTTGTTAGTTTCTTCAGTTCTTTGGTGTCAAAATCATAAACGTAGATATTGTTGGGTGATTTACCGTCACCAATGGTGAGGCGCATCTTCTTCTCACTGCGTGAAAAGTTTACCGCCTGAACATCACCATTTTCGATAGCAGGAAAATCAACCTTATCACCAGTTTTATGATCAAATAAATAAATCTTGTTGCGCCCGTCTTCATTCACACCAATAACCCTGTATTTTTCATTAAAGGAGGTGTACATATACATCACATCCCAGTTCGTGCTGTAGAATTTTTCACTCTTGCCGCTCGCCACATCATATTTCATCACCTGCTGGTATTCGCTTCCTTCGTCAGTTGTATAATAAAGGACTTTACCATCGTTGGAAAATTGCAGCGGACCATTATTACTTTCAATACTGTCGGAATTGATTTTCTTCAACTCCTTTGTCTGTTTGTTGAACAGGAAAAGATTGGTTGCAGAAGTGGTAACCGGCTGCATTAACGCGAGCAGATTCTCATCATCAGACATCGCGCCAACATCAAAACCACTTTCATTTTTATAAACCATAATAGGTGTCCATGTGACAGTATCCATCTTGTACAGGTCGAAGAACCGGGGGTCTCTTTTGTTGGAAGTGTAGTACATGAACTTATTATCGCGGCTCCAGCCTCCGAAATTGGCTTTTTCTTTTTCACCGGGTGTAAGGTCTTTTACAGAGCCATCGGCTTTTTGCAAAAACAGGTGGTCATTTTCGTCGCCGCCCTTATCAGCGCTGTAAATAAAGCTGGCGGAGCCAGGTACATAGCTATTCGCAAAAACAGATTCCTTGGTCGAGGTAGTCAGTACTTTTTTATCACCACTGGCGATATCGATCTCATAAGCATTATAAATACCGCTTTCATTGCTGCTGACGAGTAGTTTTGAATCATCACTTGAAAGAAACCCGCCACCTACCTGGGTGCTTTTGTAAAACTGCTCGATCGTGTACTGTTTTACATCCCTGGGCTGGGATTCATTTGAAGAGTCGCTGGTGTTGCAGGAAAAAAAGACTAAAGCCAGCGCAGCATAAGTTAATCGTTTCATATTATGGTTTTAGTTGATCTGGAAGATAAAGTTTATTAGCCGATCACACGCGGACTTTTTGAACCGGGTTTATTTTTCCTGAAGAATGGTCATTATGATATCTAAAGTCGCGATCATGAAGGCTAAGACAGCACTATTTTCAGCCTGAAAATAGAAATCCACAGTCTTTTTCACCATTTTTAAAATTGGCCGTTTTCCAATTTGCACATTCAGCCCGCTCCCTTACCTTTGCGCCCTGAAATATAACCTCTTCGCTTAAATTAATCATATGGCAAACGTTGGTAAAGTAAAGCAAGTCATTGGCGCTGTGATCGATGTGCAGTTCGATGGCACGCTACCTGATATCTATAACGCATTGGAACTGAAAAAGGAAAATGGCGACACCCTGGTTCTGGAAGTGCAGCAGCACCTTGGTGAGGATAGCGTTCGTACCATCGCCATGGACGGTACCGAAGGACTGGTAAGAGGCACCCAGGTGGTGGATACCGGGAAGGCTATCGCCATGCCCACCGGCGACGGTATCAAAGGTCGCCTTTTTAATGTGACCGGTGACCCAATCGATGGTCTGCCCGTGGTGTCAAAAGCCAACGGCCGCCCCATTCACGCCAAGCCTCCCACATTTGAAAACCTGAGCACGGCTACTGAAGTGTTGTTTACAGGTATCAAAGTTATCGACCTGATTGAGCCCTATGCGAAGGGTGGAAAGATCGGTTTGTTCGGTGGTGCTGGTGTGGGCAAAACGGTATTGATCCAGGAACTTATCAACAATATCGCTAAGGCATACGCCGGTGTGTCGGTTTTTGCCGGTGTGGGTGAAAGAACCCGTGAAGGAAATGACCTGATGAGGGAAATGATCGAAGCAGGCATCATGAAATATGGTGATGCCTTCAAACATAGCATGGAAGAAGGCGGATGGGACCTGAGCAAGGTGGATATGAAGGAACTCGCGGATTCAAAAGCAACTTTCGTGTTTGGCCAGATGAACGAGCCTCCCGGCGCCCGTGCCCGGGTAGCACTTTCGGGTCTGACCATTGCGGAATACTACCGCGATGGTGATGGAGAAGGCAAGGGCCGTGATATCCTTTTCTTTGTGGATAACATATTCCGTTTTACCCAGGCCGGTTCTGAGGTATCAGCCCTGCTGGGCCGGATGCCTTCAGCGGTGGGTTACCAGCCTACGCTGGCTACCGAAATGGGCATCATGCAGGAGCGTATCACCTCCACCAAAAACGGTTCGATCACCTCGGTTCAAGCTGTTTACGTACCCGCAGATGACCTTACAGACCCCGCTCCGGCTACAACTTTTGCACACCTTGACGCGACAACGGTTTTGAGTCGGAAAATTGCCGATCTTGGTATCTATCCCGCCGTTGATCCTCTGGACTCTACTTCACGTATCCTGACACCGAAGATTGTAGGTGATCAGCACTATGATTGCGCCAACCGTGTGAAAGGGATTTTACAACGCTATAAGGAATTGCAGGATATTATAGCCATCCTTGGTTTGGATGAACTGAGCGATGATGATAAAATGACTGTATCCCGTGCGAGAAAAGTACAGCGTTTCCTGTCACAACCATTCCACGTGGCGGAAGCCTTTACAGGTCTGAAAGGTGTGCTGGTTCCCATTGAAGAAACGATTCGTGGATTCAATATGATCCTCGATGGGGAAGTGGATGATCTTCCCGAAGCGGCATTCAACCTGGTAGGTACCATCGATGACGCGATCGAGAAAGGGAAGAAGATGACAGCGCAGGCACAGGGATAATTTTTTGAATGTGGAAATATGCTGATGTGAAAAATGTGAAAATGGATCGGCACGTTGTTGGGTGGTATTAATCATTTGCATATTTCCACACTTTCACATTTTCACATTATTACAGTATGAACTTAGAGATACTTACACCAGAAAAAAAAGTCTTCAGCGGAGATGTTTTTGGCGTGCAGATGCCTGGCATTAGCGGAAGCTTTGAGGTGCTTGAAAAACATGCGCCATTGGTAAGCGCTTTAAAAAGCGGACGTGTCAAAATAATAAAGGATAAGCAAAATAATTTTGCATACTTCGATATACAGGGTGGCTTTGTTGAGGTTCTTAACAACAGCGTGACTGTATTAGCCGAAGGTGCTGTGCCGGTTGAAACTGCCTGATTTTAGTTACCCCTTCCACTGAATTAAATCTTTTGAGGGGCAGTACAAATAGACTGGCGAAAAACCAGCCTATCCGGATTGTGAAAACTGATTCTT
The DNA here is from genome assembly GCA_023424015.1 of Bacteroidota bacterium. Taxonomy (GTDB): domain Bacteria; phylum Bacteroidota; class Bacteroidia; order Chitinophagales; family Chitinophagaceae; genus Terrimonas_B. The sequence goes on from JAFAEM010000022.1 coordinate 44,155, forward strand.
CGCCCCCTGAATTTATTCGGGGGGCTTTTTTTGCCTCGCCGTTATCGAAATCATTCCTGTTAATTTATCATGACGACTGGTGCTTTACATTGTGGACAGGCTTTTGTAAGTTTGGTTCATGAAAATCTTTAATATCTTATTCTGCATTGTTTTTATCATCTCTGCTGTACTTCAATACAACGACCCCGATCCCTGGGTTTGGATCCCTATTTACCTGTACGGCGCGATACTTTGCTGGTTGGCATTCCGCAATAAATTTTATCCCGCGGCATACATTATCGGCATCATCGGGTTTGCTGCATATGCCTGTTATTTTTTCTTTACCGAGAATGGTGTGCTGGACTGGATACAGGAACACAACGCAGAAAATATTGCGGCTAGTATGAAGGCAACCAAACCCTGGATAGAAGATACCCGGGAGTTTTTTGGACTGCTTATCCTAATCCTTGCATTATTGGTAAACCTGCTTTACGCTAAAAAGAAAAGGCCATCCCAGGCAGGATGACCTTCCATTTTTTAAAATTGGTTTTACTTCTTTCCACCAAAATTTTTGGATACACCAAAGTTTACCTGCTGACCAAAGTTCAGCCAGAGATCATTGTTTGAACCATCTACTCCTTTTGCTTTAGTTGACTCGAAACCGATACTACCGAAGCTAAAGTTGAGAGCAAAGCCATTGTGTACATTCAGTGCCACGGCAGGGAAAATTTCAACACCGAAGCCATTGGTTTTGCCGCCGCCAAAATCAGTACCTACATAACCTGCGTTGGCCTGGCCAAACAAGCTGAATATACCACCCAGTGGTTTCGTGTAACGGGCAAATAAACCCGCTGCGTAATTTTTTGATGAGGTGCTTGCCCCGGGTCCCGAAGGATTGATCTTGTTATATCCATAGTTGAGGTTTACACCAGCCGTCCAATTGTCAGTAAACTGGTAACCCACGCCAGGGTTTAGCTGAAAGGCTGTGTATTTGTCGTCGTCCACTTCTTTGGTCATGGAGACACCTACGTTACCGTACAATAAAATACTTCCTTTCTGAGCGTGCCCGGTGAAGGTAAATCCTGCCAGCAATAATGCACTTAAAACTATTTTTTTCATAAAAATACAATTTGACCCAATGGAGCAAATCGTATACCTGTGTGCAATCTTGTTTGTAAAATGTTCAAACTGTCATGACTTACCTCAACCTTATAAAATTGTCAGTGACATATAATGTACTTAAGAAATGTAATGGTATAGGGATAGTTGTTTCAACATTATCCTGGTGGTGAACCTACTTAGTAATTGTACATGCAGGTGTCGACAACATTCTGCTGAAGGCCATGTTCAATTACCGTTTATTGTTGTTTCTTCTTCAACTGCTCTTCCGCATAACCAAATGCCTTTTTCATCATGTCCGTTTTTCTGAATTCGTATTTTGTACGGATCTTTTCTTCTTCGCTGGCCACCGAGGTGAACATGGCGTCAATGGCGCGTGCGGCAATAAAATCTGTCAGATTTGTTTCCAGCGGTTTGTTGATGAACGGGATCTTGTTGTATACAGTCACCAGGTTGGCCCATTCCTTATTCGCGCCTTCAGTTTTAACGGTACTGTCTACAATCGGCCTGAAGGCAGTCATGAGTTCGGGTGACATGGCACCTTTAAAATAATCGGTGGCCGCATGCAGGTTGTCTGTTACGAGTATACCTGCCGCATCACGGATCGACATTCTTTTCACAGAGTTCAGGAAGATCGGTTTCGCGGCCGTCACTGCCGACGACATAGCTCGTGTAAATTTGGAAGTGACCTGGTCCACCATTTTATCCATACCAATATCTTTCAGAGTTTTTTCAATCCTGGCAGCATCACCAGGAAATGCGAACCGAACCAAGGGATTGCCACTGTTGGGATTTGCAAATGCATCGAACCCGCTGAATAATCCCTGCGTGAGGGCGTCCCTCAGTCCCGCGGCCATTTCAAATTCAGAAATACCTATTTGGGAAGCTATTTGTTTTAAGGAATCGCAGGAAGATAAAAATACAGAGATGCTCAAAGCTACACTGAGGTAAATTCGTTTCATAGTTTTTTATTTGATTCTAAATTTGATTAACAGGGTACGGTCTGTAAAGCAGCGAAGGTAAATATTGCCGGTCAAAATCATACTAGCCGGAGATACGGAACCCTGGTTGTAATGGTTAGTGAAGCGAACCCGGTAATAAAATCTTATTTCCCGCCTTCCCCTTCTTCCCGGTAAGTAATTTCTAATTTAATTGAGGGTCCGTAGGGAAATGGATCATCATTTCATAGTCGCCACCCAGGTGTTTGAGCGACTCTTTCCAAATTTCTCCTGCATCGGTCTGAAAAATCAGTTTACGGTTGGCCTGTACTGTGAGCCAGGATTTTTCTTTTATTTCATCGGCCAGCTGACCATTACTCCAGCCCGAATATCCAATATAAAAACGGATCTTATTAAAGTCCACATCACCGCTCTGGATCAGTTCGATGGTTTTACTGAAATCTCCACCCCAGTAGATGCCTTTCATGACTTCTTCACCACCTGGGATATCTACAGGATACTGGTGAAGGAAATGGATCGTATCCCGCTGTACCGGTCCGCCATAGTAAACCGGGAGTTTAAAACCCTCCAGGTCAGGGATCAGTTCATCGAGCGTGTTTTCAAATTGGCGGTTAAGTACAAAGCCAAAACTTCCTTCTTCGCGGTGTTCGCAAAGTAGTACGACCGTCCTGAGAAAATTAGGGTCTTTCAGGAACGGGTCGGCTATCAACAATATGCCAGGTCCGGGGTCTACCATACTTCAAGTTAGGATTTTTAATTTTTTTGAAAAAAACGGGGATTTGAATCGGCTATTTTTTTTGCCGGGGATGTATGACGGTAATATGATCCGGAAAATGGATTGCTGGAATATCCCTTCCCGACTTCCTATCTTCCCGGCCATTTTCAGCAACGTTTACCTTTAAAGTACCGTTAAAAAAGGAACAGCGAAGTGTAAAGACTCAACATCTGGCTGGCTGTGTAGTATTTTTGCCGGATTGCCATGGTTAACAAAAACCTTTTATCTTTCCGTAAAAACCAGCAATTTAAAATTTCGTGAAACGGACCTTTACAATCATCACAGTACTGATTACGCTTTCTTTGCTCGGCATTATTTTTATCCAGATATCCTGGCTCAAAAATATGATCCTTTTGAAGGAGGAGCAGATCAAGAGCAAAGTGGAAAGAGCAGTGATGATGGTAGGCGATGAACTGGCGCAGTATAAGGGCAATTATCTCAGCAGTAAGATCAGTTCCCCAAACGCCATCTTTCACGACGATTTCACCATGGAGTTTTTGAGACCGGTAACCATCGGTCGTCGTTTTACAGCCGCTGAACTGCGCGAGAAAATTGAGAAGGCGTTTCATACTATGGAACTGGATAAAGTTCGGTTTGAGTTTATGCTGGCAACTATCAGTCCTAGAACACAAGGCGTTGAGAAGATCGAATTGCAATCAAGGAATTTTGCCGTCGAGTACGATGACACGCTTAATAATTATTCACGTGGCTTTCCACTGTTTGCCCCCAGTGGTTCGGCTGCGGAAAACCTGGCGCTTGATGAAACCCTTGTCGTGGTGGCACTCGATTGGAGAGATGCTGCACTGAAAGAGCTTCGTGTGCGCATACTTTCATCCATTCTTTTCACCATCATCATCATCACGGCTTTCTACCTCACGGTACGCACCATGCTGCGTCAGAAAAAGCTGGGTGAGATCAAAAATGATTTCATCAATAACATGACGCATGAGTTTAAGACACCTATCGCGACAATTTCACTTGCCGTTGATGCCTTAAAAAATGAGAAGGTCATGCAGGACCGGGAAAAGATGGGTTATTTCAGCGCCATCATCAAGGAAGAAAATCAAAGGATGAACCGCCAGGTGGAAACCATATTGAAGGCGTCACAGCTGGATAAACAGGAAGTGGAGCTTAATATGCAGCCACTTCATGCGCACGACGTGATCAGGGATGTGGTCGACAATTTTGCGTTGCAATTACAGGAGAAGAATGGTAAGGCTGAACTTGCACTAAACGCAGAAACGGATCTTGTAATGGCCGATGAAGTGCATTTCACCAATATGATCAATAACCTGATTGATAACGCCATCAAGTATTCCAGGGAGAATACTCCATTACAGTTAAAGCTTTCCACACAGTCGAACGAAAAAAGTTTGGTGATAAAGGTAGAAGACAACGGGATTGGCATGAACAAAGAAACCGTCAAGCGGGTGTTTGAAAAATTCTACCGTGCACATACCGGTAACCTCCACAATGTTAAGGGATTTGGACTGGGTTTGAGTTATGTGAAATCTGTCGTGGAAGCACAGGGTGGTGACATTAAAGTAGACAGTGTGCTCGGTAAAGGAAGTTCATTTGTATTGAATTTCCCATTGAAGAAAGCTTAGTTCCGTAATTTCAAAGCTACATTGACACAAAATCGCTTGCGCGAACTATTTCCTGAAGTTCAAAAAGCAGCCATCTCCATAGCTGAGGAATCGATAATCATTTTGTAAGGCATGTTCGTAAATTTTTTTCCAGTCGTCTCCAACGAATGCGGCTACGAGCAGAAGTAGTGTGGACTGCGGTTGATGAAAATTAGTGATCAGCCCGTCTGCTATTCTTGGTTTATATCCGGGGGCAATGATAATTTTTGTTTTGGTGACCAGTTTCTCCTGCGAATTCGATTCCATCCATGTAAGCAAATTTTGCAGGGCTTGTTGAGCGGGCAGATCCAACACAGGCAGATCATATGGGTCCCATTGCAGCAGTTCGGGTATTGCCTGGCTATTTTCGATTGACATTTTTACACCCAGCCAATAAAGACTCTCTATTGTTCGCAGGGAAGTGGTACCTACGGCAATGATCCGGTTATCCATGTTGGCAAGAATATCACTGATGATTTCTTTTGAAACATCAATATACTCGGCGTGCATATCATGCTGCTCCATCGTTTCTGATTTAACCGGTTTGAAAGTCCCGGCGCCTACATGAAGCGTTACAAATTTTCGCTGAATATTTTTTTTAGCGAACTCGTCGAATAATTCTTTAGTGAAATGCAGGCCGGCCGTTGGGGCGGCAACCGATCCATCAAACTTCGCATAAATGGTTTGATACCTTTCTGCATCGCTGCTTTCGGCTTTCCTTTTGATATATGGTGGGAGAGGGATCGCCCCGGCATGGTGCAACAACTCGGCGAAACTAATATCCGGTTCCGACCAGGAAAGTTCGATGACAAAGCTGCCCATTCTTTTTTCCAAATACACTGCCTGCAGTATGATCTCCTTTTCGTGAGCAGTAATTATTTTTTTCAATACCTGTCCGTGTTTCCATTTGGACGCACCACCTACCATGCATTGCCACCACACTTTTCCTTTCTCAGACATCGCGGAGCTGATATCAGCATATTGTTCATGTGGTTCCAGGCAAAAGATCTCCACAGTGCCGCCGGTAGGTTTGTGAAAAAGAATTCTTGCTTCCACCACTTTGGTGTTATTAAAGATCAGCAGCGAGCCCGGCGCGATATACGAGGTGATGTTTTTATAGCTATCGTCTTTGATCATTCCATTATCATAAACAAGCAGTCTGGAAGCGTCACGCACAGCTAGAGGGTAGGTTGCAATACGATGTTCGGGAAGCTGGTAGGTGAAATCGGAGATGGAAAGTTGTTTAGGGTGCATGTTTGCAAAGATTAAGATTAAGATTGAGATTGAGGTTGAGGTTGAGGTTGAGGTTGAGGTTGAGGTTGAGATTGAGCCTCCACCTTAACCTTAACCTTTACCTCCACCTTAACCTCCACCCTTTCCCACATCTTATCCACCGCAATACACATGATATTAACAGGAAAAAAGTAACAACACCGGTATTGATCTGCCGAAAACCAATATGGTATTGGCTTACCTGTAAAAAAAATGTGTGGACAAAATAAAAATGCCAAAATTTGGATAGAAAGTGGGAAAAAGTGTTATTTTGTGTGAATTAGTTCAAAATTGATCCAAGCACCTGATAATGATAGATATCCTTGGAGAATACCAGGCGACTTTAGACTCAAAAGGTCGCTTCCTCTTACCGGCTGCCTTCAAAAAGCAGTTGTCGGAGGAGGAGGGTACCCGCTTTGTTTTCAACAGGGGACTGGACAATTGCGTCACTTTATTCACATTGAAGAATTGGGAGGCATTTTCGGCGAAGATCAGGACTTTGAACGATTTTAATGAGGAAGAAAGGCCCGTCCGCCGCTTTTTCTTAAACGGCGCCGCCTATGTGGAACCCGACTCTGCCGGCCGACTACTGGTGCCGCAACACCTGAAAGAGCATGCGGGGTTACAAAAAGACCTGGTCATGCACTGGGCCGACGACAAACTTGAAATCTGGGATAGTAATAAGTACAAACAGCTCTTTGATTCGATCTCACCGGAAGCATTAAGTAAGATGGTGCACAAGGTATTGGGAGGTGGCAATAGCCCGGGAAGCTGACCGGCGGCAGGGTTAAAAAGTTAATTGACTGACATGGGGAAGAAGTCAAATAAGAGTGAAAAATTAACTGACCAGCCAGGCATGTCACCGGGACAGACCTATCACGTACCCGTTCTCCTGCAGGAAACGATAGCCGGGTTAGCTATCAATCCGGGTGGAGTATATGTGGATTGCACATTTGGCGGAGGTGGTCACACCAAAGCCATTTTGGAAAAACTCGGTTCTGATGGAAAGTTGTTTGCCTTCGATCAGGATGAAGCCGCCAGGCAAAATCTGCCTGCCGACGATCGCCTGGTTTTCATCCCGCACAATTTCCGACACATCGGGAGGTTGCTACGATTGCACCAGGTATCAGCGGTGGATGGCATCATGGCCGATCTCGGGGTAAGCAGCCACCAGTTCAACGAAGCCGATCGGGGATTTTCCACACGCTTCAATGCTAACCTCGACATGCGCATGGACCAGCGACAGACCCTGACAGCTTATGATGTTATCAGCACTTACAGCGAACCGCAATTGCATAAGATGTTTGAGCAGTATGGCGAAGTGACCAATGCAAAGACACTGGCGAAGGCCATCGTGGAAACGCGAAATCATGTTTCACTAAAGACCATTGACGGTTTTAAGCATGCACTCCGGGAGATCGTGAAAGGAAACCCAAACAGGTACTTTGCCCAGGTTTTCCAGGCGTTGCGCATTGAAGTGAATGATGAATTGGGAGCATTGAAAGAAATGCTGCAGCAAATCCCAAAACTGCTGAAACCCGGAGGCCGGGTTGCCATCATCACATTCCATTCTCTAGAGGACAGGCTGGTTAAAGTATTTTTTAAACGCGGCTCATTTGAGGAGTCGGTGGAGAATCCTTTTATCAATACTGAAATCATAAACGAATTGAAATTGATTACAAAAAAACCAATCGAACCTTCAGAAGAAGAGATAAAAAATAACCCGAGAGCGAGGAGCGCGAGACTGAGAGTAGCGGAGAGAATTTGAAAATTTGAGAATTTGAAAATTTGAAAATGTGGAAATGTGAAAATGTGAAAATGTGAAAATGTGAAGATGTGAAAAATGTGAAGATGTGAGAAATGTGAAGTTGTGAGAAATGTGAAGTTGTGAGGATGGGGTACAGAAAAAAGAGATTATGGACGGAAAAGAAATAAAACAAGGAAAGGGACCGGTACGCGGTTGGAAGAAATTGTTGAATTACCAGTCGGTAGTAAAGCAGGTTCCTTTCTTTTTATTTCTTACGCTACTGGCCGTCATCTACATATATAATGGTCATATGGCTGATAAAACAGCGAGAAAAATAAGCAGAACAACACGGGAGGTGAGAGAACTGCAGCATGAGTATAAAACGGTAAAGGCTGAAGTGATGTTTCGAAGCAAACAAAGTGAATTGGTAAAAGCCGTAGAACCTCTTGGGTTGAAGGAATTGGTAGCATCGCCGGTGGTGTTGGCGGGAAAGGTGGAGGAGGTGGTGCCATAGCGTTCGGGTTACGAATAGGGGATTAGGAATTAGGAGTATCGGGACGGGAATTGGATATGGGTTTTAATGAAGAAAAACAACTATTAAACGAAAAATGGAAGTAAGGCGCGACATATTATGGAGGGTGTACCTGTGCTTTATCGGCATGGCGATCCTGTGCGTCTTCATTTTGGGAAAGGCCTTCTATATCCAGCGTTTCCAGGGCGAGCACTGGCGGAGTATGAGCGACAGCATGCACCAGCGCATCGTGGAACTGGACGCCGATCGGGGAACCATCTACAGCGAAGATGGCCAGATGCTGAGTACCTCCCTTCCGGAGTTCGACATTTATCTCGATTTCCAGGCTGATGGTTTGCGTGATAAAAACGGGAAGGTATTTCATGAAAACATCGACTCATTTGCTTTAGCGCTCTCAGGTTATTTCGGAGACAAAACAACGGCTCAGTATAAAAAGGAATTGCTGGCAGGGTATAAAAAGAAAAGCCGCTACTACTCACTGAAAAAGAAACTGACATTTGAGCAACATAAAAACTTCCGGCAGTTTCCCCTGGTAAGACTGGGCCGCAACAAAAGTGGTGTGATCGTAGAAGAGAACAGCCGGCGTCTTTCACCATTCGGACTACTCGCAAACCGCACCATCGGCCTCTCGCGTGAACATATTGCAAGTAACGGAAAAGTGAAAAAGCAAAACGTAGGTCTTGAAAAAACCTATGATTCACTACTCACTGGTCAGAAAGGTCAACGCCTGGTAAGGTATGCCGCGGGTGGAGCAATCCCTGTAGAAGGCTTTCAGATAGAACCTGAAAATGGTAAGGACATCTTTACCACACTCGATGTAAATATCCAGGATATCACCGAGACCGCTTTGCTCAAACAAATGGAGGCGACAGAATCTTTATATGGTACATGCATAGTCATGGAAACCAAAACCGGAAAAATTAAAGCGATCGCCAACCTGGGCCGCAGACCCGATGGTACCTACTGGGAAGATGATAACTATGCCTTGCGTGTTACTGAACCCGGCTCTACCATCAAACTGGTGACATTGTTAGCAGTACTGGAGAAAGGAAGTTCGAGGATGACCGACCTGGTGGAGGTGGGTACCGCCGGCCGAATGGTAGTGGGTCCGAGGAACGTGAATGATGCGGAGCGGTCTCCCAAACCTGTCCTGACGGTAAAGGAGTGTTTCGCACACAGTTCGAATGTAGGCATGAGCAAACTGGCTTATAAAGCCTTTGGGCAAAATCCAAAAGAATTCAGGGATTACCTGCATCGTTATCACATGGATACTCCGTCACCAGTAGATCTTTCAAATATTCCAAGACCCCGTTTTGCTCCATTGGAAAAAAACAAGGGTGGGGTGATGAACATGATCACAATGAGTTTCGGCTATGCTGCACAAGTGAGTCCCCTTCACACGCTGACACTATACAACGCTGTGGCCAACAACGGTAAGATGATGAAACCCTACCTGGTTAACAGCGTACAACAGGATGGAATTGTACTAAAGCAGTTCGAGCCAACTGTCATGGACAACGCGATCGCCAAACCCGATGTGATCAGCGCCGCGAAAGAGAGCATGGAAGCTGTGGTGACGGAAGGTACCGGGCGCTATGCATTTAAGGACATGCCCTTCACCATTGGTGGAAAAACAGGGACGGCGCATGTAGCGGACGGTAATATAAAATATAGCGCGGGTGTTTACCAGGCTTCCTTCGTAGGATATTTCCCGGCCAATGATCCGCAATATTCCTGCATCGTTGTCATTCGCTCTAAACCATATGCGGCTCTGCACTATGGCGGCACATTAGCCGGGCCAGTGTTTAAAGATGTAGCGACGAAGATCTATGCCATGTATGTAGATAAAAAAGCGCCGCATCTCTATGCCGCAAAAAGAGATAGCGCATCTTTCTTTTACGCAGGTGCCACTACAGATATAAGGAACGTATACCAATCGCTGAACATCACATATAACGATTCATCAGGTAAAGCGCAATATGGCAATGTGGTTGCGGTGAACTACCAGCCAGTTATGAAAGATGTGCCGGTGCAGGAGAACATGATGCCCGATGTTAAAGGGATGGGTTTGAAAGACGCTTTATTCCTGCTGGAAAACCTGGGAGTAAAAGTGACGATAAAAGGAAAGGGAAAAGTTTCGGGCCAGTCGGTTGATCCCGGCACAGTGCTCAAAAAAGGAATGGACGTTGTACTGAATCTGACATAAATATGAATCTGTGTTATTACAGGATGTTTTATATAAAGTTTCGATCAGGTCTGTTACTGGTAGTACGGCAATAAACATCCAGGATGTACAACTCGATTCGAGAAGTGTGACACCGGGGGCCTTGTTTGTGGCAGTGAAAGGAGCTCAGTCCGACGGACACCGGTTTATTGACAAGGCGGTTGAGAATGGCGCACTGGCCGTTATTTGCGAACAGATACCGGCTGAGTTGAAACAGGATGTGGTATATGTGGAGGTGGTAAGTAGTGCAGCCGCAGCTGGCTGGATCGCGCATAATTTTTTCGATCAGCCATCGGAACATCTGAAACTGGTTGGCGTCACTGGTACCAATGGGAAAACGACGATTGCCACTTTGTTATTTAAGCTCTTTACATCATTGGGATATAAGTGCGGGTTGTTAAGCACGGTTGAGAACCATATTGGCAATACGGTCCTGCCGGCTACCCATACCACGCCTGACGCGGTGAGCTTGAACCGGCTGCTGAGGCAAATGGTGGATGCAACCTGTACACATGTGTTCATGGAAGTGAGCTCACATGCGTTGCACCAGCATCGTGTTACAGGTTTGAAGTTTGCCGGGGGGGTATTCAGCAATATCACACATGATCACCTGGACTATCATCAAACTTTTGATGAATACATCCGTGTGAAGAAATCGTTTTTTGATTCGCTGAGTTCGCCGGCTTTTGCCATCAGCAATGCCGATGACAAGAGAGGCCTGGTGATGTTGCAGAATACAGGCGCTTCGAAATACCTGTACAGCTTGAAAACTCTGGCGGATTTTAAAGGAAAGATCATTGAAAATACTTTGTCGGGGCTGGTGATGACGGTAAATGACCAGGAAGTCCATTTCCGGTTGATCGGTGAGTTTAATGCCTACAACCTGCTGGCGACTTATGCAGTCGGTGTGTGTATGGGAGAAGATAAGCAGGAATTACTCAGGTGTCTGAGTATACTCACGGGTGCAGAAGGACGGTTCGATTACCTGGTTTCGCCAAAGGACAATTTGATCGCCATCGTTGATTATGCGCATACACCGGATGCATTAATAAATGTGCTGGCCACGATCAAAAAGTTGAAGAAGGGTTTTGAGCAGGTGATCACGGTAGTGGGTTGTGGTGGAGACCGCGATCGTACCAAGCGCCCGATCATGGCAGAGGTTGCCTGTGAACATAGCGATAAGGCAATTTTCACCAGTGATAACCCGAGATCGGAAGATCCGGCACAGATCATCAGGGATATGGAGGAGGGCCTGCCGGCTGCATTGAAAAGGAAATATATCTCGATAGTGGACAGAAGGGAAGCGATCAAAACAGCGATCAGTCTGGCCAGGCCGGAAGATATCATCCTGGTAGCGGGCAAGGGCCATGAAAAATACCAGGAAATAAAAGGAGTGAGAAATCATTTTGACGATAAAGAAATAGTGAGAGAAATGTTTGAGTTGATGGATAGATAGTGAAGTGCGAAACAAAATAGTATTAACGTAGTAAACAGCAAATCGAAACCAACACCAGCATGTTGTATCACTTATTTGATTGGTTTGATCAACAGGACATGAACTTCCCCGGAAGTGAGTTGTACCGCTTTATCACGTTCCGTGTATTGCTTGCCATCCTGTTGTCATTGTTTATTACGCTGATCTATGGGAAGAAGCTGATCCGGTTACTGCAAAAAAAGCAGGTGGGTGAGTCGGTACGCGACCTGGGTCTGGCTGGCGAGCAAACCAAGAAGGGTACTCCAACGATGGGTGGTCTCATCATTATCATGGCCATCGTAGTACCAACACTTCTGTTGGCCCGGCTCGATACGGTTTACATTATACTGATGCTGGTGGCTACAGTATGGCTGGGTGTGATCGGTTTTATCGATGACTATCTAAAATTGCGGGCTAAAAAAATTGCCCAACAACAGGGTGCAGCCTATAAAAAAGGTGATAAAGATGGTTTGGCGGGCTGGTTTAAGATTTTGGGGCAGGTGGGACTTGGGATTACGGTGGGAGCAGTTCTTTATTTTAACAGCGAAGTGAGAATATGGAGAGAATACCAGGGCACTCCTAAGGCGGGCGACACAACGATTATTACAAAGATCGTTAACAACAGGGAGAAGCACTTTGTGGAAACGAAGGAACCTGTTACGACCATTCCCTTTGTAAAAAATCATGAGTTCAACTACACCAAATTATTGCCCGAAAGTCTTCGGCAGTATTCCTGGGTATTGTACATACTGGTGGTCATTTTCATTATCACGGCGGTATCCAATGGTTCTAATATTACGGATGGGCTCGATGGGCTCGCCACGGGAACTTCTGCGCTGATCGGTGTGTTGTTAGGCATATTCGCCTATGCCAGTGGTAACTTCTTCTTTGCGGATTACCTCAATATCATGTACATCCCGGGGCTGGGCGAGCTATCCATTTTCATCGCCGCCATGATAGGAGCCTGTATCGGGTTTCTATGGTATAATTCATATCCCGCACAGGTATTCATGGGTGACACAGGAAGTCTTACCCTCGGTGGTATCATCGCGGCACTGGCCATTATTGTACATAAAGAGTTGCTGATCCCGATATTCTGTGGTGTGTTCCTGGTAGAGAATATAAGTGTGATACTGCAGGTCACCTATTTCAAGTATACGAAGAAGAAAACAGGTGTGGGAAAACGGATTTTCCTGATGAGCCCGCTGCATCACCATTACCAGAAGCTGGGCTATCACGAAGCGAAGATCGTGACGAGGTTCTGGATCGTGACAGTATTGTGTGTGGTTTTGAGCATTGTAACATTGAAACTCAGGTAAACAAGGATATATTTTTTAGAAAGGATTTTTTGAAAAACCGCCCACTGCTACCGAACCCCTTTGAAGCTGTACTCTGAAGAAATGTTTTGTGGACGTTATTGAAATTAATACTTGTGAAGAACCCTTTTTCCGACCCCATGAAAACTAATTGATCCGTGATACTTCTGCCATGAAGCAGAGCTGCGGATAGGAAATCTATGAGCAAGAGATTTGTCATATTGGGTGGTGGAGAAAGCGGTGTAGGAGCAGCCCTGCTCGCCAGGCAAAATGGATATGACGTGTTTGTCTCTGACGAAAGTTCTTTGAAGGATCATTATCGTAAGGAATTACAGGAAGCGGGAATCGATTTTGAAGAAGGTCTGCATGATGAACCCAGGATCTTATCTGCTGATGAAGTGATGAAAAGTCCGGGTATACCTGAGAAAAATGCCATGGTAAAGAAGATCAGGGAGAAAGGAATCCCGATCATCAGTGAAATTGAACTGGCCTATCGATTCAAAGGTGAAAGCCGGATCATCGCGATAACGGGCAGTAATGGGAAAACAACTACTACGGCGCTGACCTGGCATATCTGCAAGAAAGGTGGACTGGATTGCGCGCTGGTAGGTAATATCGGGTTTTCATTTGCCCGCCAGGTTGCTAAAGACCCCAAGCCTCTGTATGTGGCCGAGATCAGCAGTTTCCAATTAGATGATATCATTGAGTTCAGACCAGATATCGCCATCCTGACCAATATCACCGAGGATCACCTCGATCGCTACGATTATGATTTTAAAAAATATATCGCCAGTAAGTTTCGAATTATCATGAACCAGCAGGAAGATGATTATTTCATTTACTGCGCTGACGATGATATAACGATCAAATATTTAAACGAGTTTAAAATTCGCTCAAAACAACTGCCAATCAGTATGAAAACAGAATTAGCCAGAGGCGCTTTTATCAAAGACGGGGACATGTACGCACGCACCGGAGAAGACTTTACCAGTATGAGTGTGTTTGATTTTGCTCTCAAAGGGAAGCATAATCAGTACAATACTATGGCAGCTTGTTTGGTGGGTGTTACCATGGATATCCGGAAAGATAAAATAAGGGAAGCTATTCAGGACTTCCAGGGACTGGAACACCGGATGGAACCCGTGGCCACCATCAGGGGAGTGGAATTTATTAACGATAGTAAAGCGACCAATGTCAACTCAACCTGGTATGCCCTGGAAAGCATGACTAAACCAACGATCCTGGTGCTTGGGGGTGTGGACAAGGGTAATGATTATACTTTATTATATGAACTGGTGAAAGAAAAGGTGAAAGCGATCATTTGCCTGGGTGCAGACAACCGGAAAATACATGAAGCCTTTGGTAATATGGTAAACACCATCGTCAATACCGATAACGCGGTGGACGCAGTGCAGGCTGCTTTTCATTTTGCTACAAAAGGAGATGTGGTTTTGTTGAGTCCGGCCTGTGCCAGCTTTGATCTGTTTAAAAATTATGAAGACAGGGGCAATCAGTTTAAGAAAGCCGTGAAGGAACTGTAGGTAGGTGAGATTGAGGTTGAGGCTGAGGCTGAGATTGAGGTGGTTGGTGATGAATTCACATGGATCGCGAAATATAAAGGGATTGACAGTAAACGGCGAACATTAATTTAATACATGGATGTAACGAGAGACATACGGTTTAGTGAAATGGGAAATTTTAATACCCGGAAGCTGCTGAGTAAAACCAGGGGTGATAAAGTGATTTGGGCACTGGTTGTATTGCTGGCACTTGTTTCCCTGCTGGCGGTGTATAGTGCAACAGGTTCACTGGCGTATAAGAACTATAAAGGCAATACCGAAGTATACCTGTTCAAACAGGTAGCCTTTATCGTGGTCGGTATACTGGTTGTATATTTTGCACACCTGGTAAATTATACGGTTTATTCAAGGTTCGCGACCATCATGTATATCCTGGTCATTCCCCTTTTGATCTATACTTTATTTTTTGGAGTAAAGATGAATGAAGGCAGCCGCTGGATCCGTCTACCACTGATCAATCTGACCATGCAAACATCCGACCTTGCAAGACTGGCCCTGTTCATGTACCTGGCGCGTTTGCTAAGCAGAAAACAGGATGTGATCAAAGACTTTAAGAAAGGATTTTTACCGGTGATCATCCCTGTTTTGATCATATGTGCCCTGATCGCGCCTGCCAACCTTTCAACAGCGTTGTTGCTTGGTGCGAGTTGCCTCATGTTGTTATTTATCGGCCGGGCAAGAACAAAACATATTTTACTGACCATAGGAATCGCATCCATACCCATTCTTTTTCTCATCATTGCGGCAGTGGCCAGTCACCGCTCCGGGGACGATGAGACGGTAGTAGCCCGGAAATCTTCATCGGCGCTGTTTACACGGGTAGAGACCTGGATTGGCCGTGTTGAAAATTTTATTTACGGCGGTAAAGAAGCAGATAACGATGAAATGTACCAGGTAAACCAGGCAAAGATCGCCATCGCCAAAGGTGGTATGCTGGGGGTGGGACCGGGCAATAGCACCACACGTGACTATCTGCCGCAGGCGTATAATGATTTCATCTTCGCGATCATCATCGAGGAGTACGGTATCGCCGGGGGAATATTCATTGTATTTATATACCTGGTGTTTTTGTATAGGTGTATAAGAATATTCAAACGTTGTCCGTATGCTTTCGGAGCATTCCTGGCCTTAGGATTAAGTTTTACACTGGCCATCCAGGCGATAGCCAATATGGCTGTAACGGTAAATCTTTTCCCGGTTACAGGTGTCACGCTTCCGTTGGTAAGTATGGGCGGCAGCAGTTTTATTTTCACCTGCCTGGCTATTGGGATCATATTAAGTGTGGCCAGAAACGTAGAGCAGTTGGAAGGTGAGGCGGCAGCCAAAACGGAATAAGAAAATGAAGGAGAATAATGAACAGCCCTTGCATACAAGTACACCTGAAGCAGGAGGAGGGCTGCGTGTGATCATAGCAGGTGGTGGAACGGGTGGACATATTTTTCCGGCCATAGCCATTGCTAATGCTTTAAAAAGGATTGACGAAAGAACGGATATACTCTTTGTTGGAGCCAAAGGAAAAATAGAAATGGAGAAGGTCCCGCAGGCAGGCTACCGGATCGAGGGCCTGGACATCGCGGGATTCAACCGAAGCTCTTTGATAAAAAATATTGGATTGCCGTTTAAACTGATCAAAAGCTTTTTGCAGGTCAGAAGGATCATTAATCAGTTTAAACCTTCCGCGGTTGTTGGAGTGGGAGGATACTCAAGTTTCCCCGTACTAAGACTGGCGCAGGCAAGAGGGATACCCAGTTTTATACTTGAATCCAACTCGTTTGCCGGCAAATCCAATATACTGCTGGGCAGGAAAGCGACGAAGGTTTTTACCGGTACACCAGGCATGGAAAAATTTTTTCCAAAAGATAAGATACTTGTCACCGGGAACCCTGTACGCGCTTCAATCGTTGAGGCAAAGGTTACGCGGCAGGATGGTATCAGGCACTTTTCACTTGATGAAAACCGAAAAACGATTTTGGTGATTGGTGGAAGCCTTGGAGCGAAATCGATCAACGAAGCGATCAGTAAGGACCTCGGCCTGTTGATCGGGGAGAACCTGCAACTGATCTGGCAAACCGGAAAACCTTATGCTGCGAAAGCAAAAGAACATACAGCTGGAAAGACTTCTGTTTGGGTTAATGATTTCATCACGCAAATGGAGTTTGCTTATGCTGCAGCCGACATCGTAGTAGCCCGTGCCGGCGCTATGACACTGGCTGAATTATGTGTCGTTAAAAAGCCCGTTTTATTTGTACCCTATCCATTTGCTGCCGAAGATCACCAAACCGTCAATGCAAAGCAGTTGGTCGACAGCAACGCCGCATTGATGATCAAAGATGCTGAGGCGTCGGATAAATTGGTGCCGATGACCATTCAGCTGGCCAGGGATGAAGAACGCCAGCTGGAATTGAAGAGAAATATTTCCGCGCTGGCTATTACCAATGCCGACGAGGTAATAGCCCGGGAAATATTGAAACTGGTAAAGAATGAGTAGAAGTAATGATACTGTCCTTATGAATACTCCCTTTTTGGGAGGCGAACAAATCCGTGAAGTGTATTTTATTGGAATTGGTGGAATTGGGATGAGCGCGGTAGCCAGGTACTTTCATTCGAAAGGAATAAAAGTGAGTGGTTACGATAAAACGCCAACGGTTTTGACGGCTACCCTGGAAAAAATGGGTATTGAGATTCATTACGCGGAGGATCTTGACCAGATACCAAAAGATGTGCAACTGGTTGTTTATACTCCGGCTGTACCCGGCGATCACCAGGAGCTGAGATACTACCAGCAGCAGGGATACAAAGTAGTAAAGCGAAGTGATGTGCTGCAAATGATCTCTGAAAGTTCTTTTAATATATGTATAGCAGGCACACATGGCAAGACCACGATCACGACCATGGTGGCGCATCTGCTCCGGGATTCCGGGTATGGCTGCAATGCTTTTTTAGGAGGCATATCGGTCAACTATGGAACCAATTTCTGGAGCGATCCGCGAAATCTGTGTGTGATCGAGGCCGATGAGTATGATCGCAGTTTTTTAAAACTGAGCCCTGATATCGCGATCATTTCAGCGATGGATGCGGACCATCTCGATATATATGGTACTGCTGAAGCCGTCGAGCAGGCTTTTATCGATTTCAGCAGAAAGATAAAAACCGGTGGTTTACTACTCAGGCAGTTTGGACTGAAACGTGGAAATCAACTAAGCGCCGACCGCCATCGCACTTATAGTTTGCAAAATGATGCCGCAGATGTGTACGCGTCGAATATCAGGATGAAAGATGGAAGCTATGAGTTTGATGTAACAGTCTCGGCAAGCATTACGGGTGGTGAGGAGAGGAAGATTGAAAATGTGGTGTTGAATATGGGCGGAATGCATAATGTTGAGAATGTTGTGGCTGCGATAGCCGCCGCCAGTTTTTTGGGAATAGAAAGTGATAAGATAAGATACGCTGTGGCTTCGTTTCGGGGTGTAAAGCGGAGGTTTGAGTATGTAATAAAAGCCAGGGAACTGGTATTTGTAGATGATTATGCGCATCACCCCGAGGAACTGCGAGCCCTGATCAACGGTGCCCGCACCTTATTTCAGCAGCGAAAGTGCACAGTGATATTTCAGCCACATCTCTATACAAGGACAAGAGATTTTGCTGATGGGTTTGCGGAGGTTCTGGATATGGCTGATGAGGTGATCTTGTTGCCCATCTATCCCGCGAGGGAGTTGCCGATAGAAGGCGTGAGCAGCCAGATGATCATTGATAAAATGCAAAGAGTGAACAGGTCGGTTAAGACAAAGGACGAATTGATGAATTGGATAGGAGCCGAATATAAAGGAAATATAAATAAAGATTTCGGCAACCTGCTGATCACGGCCGGCGCTGGGGATATCGATACGTTGGTGGAAAAGATCAGGAGCGAATTGAGTTAGTAAAAAAATAAAGAGCGAATAAAATAATTCGGATCGTGAATACAAGGAAGACCATACGAAAAGTTTTGTTTGTTGCCATGTGGATGGTGATCGGGGGCGGTATGCTCGTACTGTTGATCGCCGCTATGGGAAAGCAAAAAAGCAATATCTGTAATGATGTAGTGATCACGATCAAAGGTGTAGCGGATGATAAGTGTTTCCTTAGCAAGTCTGATATTACCCAACTGCTGAGAACTGCAGTAAAAGGGAATATCAAAGGCCAGCCTAAATCGGATTTCAATCTCCTGGAAATGGAGGCATTGCTGGAACAAAATATATGGGTAAAAGATGCGCAATTATATTTTGACAGTAAGGATGTATTGCACGTGACAGTTTCGGAGAGAGAACCGGTGGCCCGGATTTTCACCAATAGGGGTAAGTCTTTTTATATCGATGATGAGGAGAAGGGTATACCGCTTTCTGAAAATCTAAGTACAAAAGTACCTGTGTTTACCGGGGTCCCCGATAAAGAGGACCGCAGAAAAAGGGATAGCCTGTTGTTGCGCGACATAAAGGAAACTGCAAAATTTATCAGTAACCATCCTTTCTGGCAGTCGCAGGTAGCGCAGGTGGACCTGGTACGTCCGCATTCTGAAGGCGACTATGAATTTGAAATGATACCTGTTGTCGGAAACCATGTGGTGAGACTGGGTAGCGGTGCTGACATCGACCGGAAGTTTAATCGCTTATTTGTTTTCTATAAGGAAATACTAAGCCGAACGGGTTTTGAAAAATACAAAACGATCGATGTCCGTTTTGCGGGACAGGTAATTGGGGCGAAAGATGGTAAAACGAAATAGAGGGCCGGGAACCGAGGTTTTATGAAATGACCAGGAATTAAACGCTTTGGATAAAACAACAACTAAAAACAACTAACATGAATCACGAACAACCCATTATTGTAGGTCTGGACATTGGGACAACCAAGATCGCAGTAATCGCCGGGCGGAAGAATGAGTTCGGTAAACTGGAAATACTTGGATTCGGTAAGTCGAATTCAAATGGTGTAAAGCACGGGCAGGTGCTGAATATCGATGAAACGATCAAGGCCATCAGAACCGCGCTTGACAATTGCTTTGCCTCCAATCCTAACCTGGAAATTAATGATGTATATGTTGGCATCGCCGGTCACCATATTAAAAGCCTTCAAACCCGTGGCGATATTGTTCGCCAGGCAAATGATGAAGAGATCTCACAGCGCGAGATCGACCAGCTGATCAGCGATCAGTATAAAACCTATATCCCTGCCGGTGACCAGATCATCGATGTGATCCCGCAGGAGTTTACAGTTGATAATTTTCAAAATATACCCAACCCCATAGGATATGGAGGGGTAAAAGTGGGTGCCAACTTTCATATCATCACAGGCGATAAAAATGCGATCCGGAATATCAATCGTAGTGTTGAAAAAGCAGGGCTCCGTACCAAGGACCTGGTTCTACAACCACTGGCATCCTCCTCAGCGGTCATGGGCCAGGAGGATCTGGAAGCCGGTGTAGCGATCGTTGATATCGGTGGAGGTACAACCGACCTGGCGGTTTTTTATGAAGGTATCCTGAAGCATACTGCCGTGATCCCTTTTGCCGGTGAAAATATTACCAATGATATTAAAACCGGGCTGGGTGTTTTAAAAACACAAGCGGAGCAAATGAAGGTTCAGTTTGGAAGCGCGCTGGCCAACGAAGCGAAGGGGAATGCCTTTATCACAATTCCCGGATTGCGGGGCATGCCTGCCAAAGAGATCAGTGTAAAAGGTCTCGCCAATATCATACAGGCCAGGATGAGTGAGATCATGGACTTCGTGACTTATCATTTAAAACAGGTGGGTCTCGACAATAAGGCGTTGAACGGTGGTGTAGTACTGACAGGTGGCGGATCACAACTGAAGCACCTGATCCAGCTTACAGAATATACGACCGGTTTGCCTGCCCGGATCGGTTTGCCAACCGAGCACCTGGCTGCTGGTCATATCGAGGAACTAGCTAAACCAACATATTCCACTTGTATCGGACTTATCCTGAAAGGATATGATGATTATGAACACAATCGCAAAAACTTTGAAAGAGAATTCAAAAAGGTGGACGTACCTGAGGGCTTGAAGAAAGCTATTGCCAGGGAAGAAGCGGAGATTGAAGTGCCTGAAGTAAGCGCTGAAAAAGTAAAGCAACGCAAGGGTCTCAACAATTTCTGGGGAAAATTCAAGGATGGTATCATCGATCTCTTCAAAGAAGAAGAGGATAAGCATTTATAAATATTATACCGGAACTACCGGATCCAAATAAGCTCTTTTACAACTAAACTAAAAACTCAACGGGACAGAAATGGAACGTTGAAAAAAACAACTAACCCCATTTTAAACAGCCCTAACCCCATTTCCTATGATTAAAGTGAGTGTGGGCTAAAACCAGACAATTATGATACATTTTGATTTGCCTAAAGAAAAATCATCCATCATCAAAGTGATTGGTGTTGGCGGCGGCGGTGGCAATGCAGTGAACCACATGTTTAGCCAGGATATTGAAGGTGTCAATTTTATTATTTGCAATACCGATGCACAGGCCCTGGCCAACAGTGGTATACCCAACCGCGTGCAACTTGGTCCCCATCTCACACAAGGTCTGGGCGCCGGTGCCAACCCGGAAATTGGACGGCAGGCAACTGAAGAATCTCTTGAAGAGATAAAGCGTATCCTTGAAGTAAATACAAAGATGGCTTTTATCACTGCCGGTATGGGGGGTGGTACAGGTACAGGTGGCGCGCCAATCATTGCAAAAATTTGTAAGGACCTCGGCATACTCACCGTCGGTATCGTTACGACACCTTTTGCTTATGAAGGTAAGAAAAGACAATTGCAGGCTGAAGAAGGTATCAAAACTTTGAAAGGATATGTTGATACCCTTCTTGTGATCAGCAACGATAAATTGCGTCACCAGTTTGGTAACCTCAAAATGAGAGACGCGTTTGCTAAGGCAGACAATGTACTGGCAACAGCTGCAAAATGTATCACTGATGTAATTAACAGTACTGGCCAGATCAATGTCGACTTTGCCGATGTATGCACTGTGATGCGTAATGGTGGTGTGGCTATCCTGGGTAGCTCTGCTGTTTCAGGTGAAGGCCGTGCATACAAAGCGATCGAAGAAGCACTGAACTCACCATTACTGAACGACAACGAGATCAGCGGTGCTAAATGGATTCTCATCAATATCAACTCGGCGGAAGGTGAAAACGAGTTTACCATGGACGAAGTGGAGATCATTCAAAACCACCTCGTATCACAGGCAGGTGAAGGTACCGATGTGATCATGGGTCTTGGTTATGATAATTCTCTCGGTGATAAACTTGGAATCACTCTTATCGCTACCGGTTTCCAGCACAAGGATCCATTCACCAGGCAGGAGACAAAGCAGGAAGCGAAGAAAGAGGAAAAAATAGTTATGGTCCTGGGCCAAAACAATGATACTGAAGCTAAGGCTGAAGAGAAGGTGATGGTGGAAGTAAAAGAAGACCTGCTTGCACCAAAGCTGGTAGACGAACCTGTTCCTGATGTACCCATGCCGGGTATTCTGGATATGGTAGAAACAGAATATATAAAGGAAGAAGAGCCGCTTGTACTGCTACATTTACAAACTGACGAAAAATTACCAAGTAAGAATACGGTGAATTTTGGTAAAAATACTGTTGGAAAAATGTTAACGCCGGAGATCAAAGAAGGCATATATTCGAGTTCCGAATCAACTCCTATATCCCTCAGCGAACCGCGCACCTTATCCACCGATTCAACATCACAAGTAAGTAAAGATAGTACTAGTACCAGCAGCCCGATGCCTGCAGCTCCGGGAGGCTATCAACTGGCCAGGCCATCCAATATCTACGCAGAGCCGGGTACAGAGGCCGATGCCTCAATGCCTTCTGCTGAGAAGCCGGTCTCCACTCCTGTTGCCGCAGACCCAATGGACGAACCCATCGATATGCAAATGCAACTAGTGGAAAAAGACATTCCAGCGGCGGATATGCCGTTAGCCCACCATGCTCAGGCACCTTTGTATCCCGAACTTGAGGATTCTGCTCTGCAGGACGAAAGCTCGGAGCAAAAACGTAGGGCAGCCGAACGACTGCACAAGTTGCGCAACTTGTCGTTCAACGTCAATTCGGCGGACCCGAATAATGAGTTTGAAACCGTGCCGGCTTATATCCGCCGCAATATGGAACTGTATAACAGCAATTCGCATATTGAAAGCTTCTATAGTAATTACGAGGTCAAGTCTGACCAAAATAACCAGGCACAAATCAGTACGATCAATACATTTTTAGACGGGAAAAAACCCGACTGATATCTTTCGGCACAATACCCTATTGGAAGCTGAGTCGAAGGACGCTCCCATTCGCCATGACAAAAATGGCCGAGTTTTTAGTTGTTCCCCGGTGTTTTTTTGCACCGGGGTTTTTTATTACAAGAAGTTATCAATGAGTGGTCATCTGTTTTTCCGCTTCTTTACCATATCGTATCACGATGTCAGGAATCATTTTGATATCTTCCATAGATGTCCGGAAATTAACGATACAGCTGCGCAGAAGATATTTTCCTTCCAGCAAGGTATTACTGACGAACAACTCGCCGCCACGCTGGAGCAGGTTGAGTAAATTTGTATTTAATTGATTCAGGTATTCCTCTTTTTGTGATTCATCTCCAGGTATTCCATCAGGAACATATCGAAACGTGGTTATGCTAAGATCACCAGGAAACGTTTGCAGGTTTTTATGTTTGTGTAGTTCCTGGTAGAGTTGTTGTGAAAGGGATATGTCTTCACGTATCATACTTCTAATTCCATTGGTACCTGCCTGCTGCATGACCATCCACACTTTCAGTGCCCGAAAACCTCTTGAGTTCTGCGGCCCCCATTCATAAAAGTTGACCGGTGTTTCATCGCCAACTTTATCGAACTGGTAATAGGTCGGATGAAATGAAAACGCATCCGCAAGTAAGTTGGGATCACGAACCAGCAAACAGCCTGCTTCGAGAGGACAATAAAGCCATTTATGCGGGTCGATGGCGATGGAATCCGCATGTTCCAGTCCCGAAAATTTTTCTTTTAACTCAGGCAACGATGCTGCCAGCCCTCCGTAAGCGCCATCAATATGGAACCATACTTTATGTTTTTGGCAAACCTGCGCTAATTCCGCCAGCGGATCAACCGTGCCAAAGCCCACACTACCTGCAGTACCCACAACAGCCAGGGGGATCATTCCATTTGATTTGTCCAATGCCAGTTGTTTGTCGAGTGCTGTGGCATCTATCCTTAAATCCTGGTCAACAGGGATCCATCGTATAGCCTGCAAACCCAAACCGAGCAGGTCCGCGGTTTTTTGTAACCAGGTATGCACCTGTGAGGTGGCATATAATGTAAATTTCAAACCCTGCTCACCCAGGCCTTTATCACGAATATCCCAATTTGCCATATTCTTTCGTGCCGCCCAGAGCCCGGCGATATTTGCCATATTGCCACCGCTCACTAAAATACCACCGGCATTTTTGCGATAACCGATCAGCCCGGATAACCAGCGGATACACTGCAATTCAATTTCGGTGGCTACCGGTGAAAGTATAAATGCGCCGCAGTTGGGATTAGTAAGCGAAGCAATAAAATCGGCCATTGCACCCAGGGGCGCGGGTGATGAAGTGATATATCCCATGAAACGGGGATGACCATTGAACAATGAATTTTCTGTTAACAGCGAAATCGTTTGCTGCACAAGCCTGG
Source organism: Bacteroidota bacterium (assembly GCA_023424015.1). Taxonomy (GTDB): domain Bacteria; phylum Bacteroidota; class Bacteroidia; order Chitinophagales; family Chitinophagaceae; genus Terrimonas_B. The sequence continues at coordinate 68,478 of JAFAEM010000022.1, forward strand.
CTGGATCGACACCGTTTTCCGGCAGTTGATTCTCGGCACCGATCATTTTTCTGACGGATGATGGTGTGACGCCCTTTGTTACTTTACCTGCGGGTAAATTTTCAATAAAGTCGGCGAGTTCGTCGATCATCGCGTGACCCACGCGACGAAATGCTTCAGCAGGCATATCCACGATCGCCTGCCGGTTTACAGTAGGAAAGGTTTGCATAAATAAAAAATTGGGGCAATAAGATACGAAAACATGAGTGGCTTCGGCCAAAAAAATAACCGGCAATGTTTTATACAGTCGCTACTCGATCAACCGTTTTTCAACTCCCTCATTGGTGATGACTACCGGTTTGATAAAGCCTTTTTCATCAAAATACATCCTGTCGATGCAGGTTACTCGTGAGTTGCCATCAGTTTCGGTGAGTGGGCGACGGTGATAGACGATATACCATTCATCTTTTCCGGGGACCTGGATCACGGAATGATGACCGGCACCGGTAGCAATGTTGGGATCCTGCTTTAATATTTTATCTACCCGCTCAAAAGGTCCAAATGGCGAATCTGCAATCGCATAGGCAACGCTATAGTTGGGACCGGTCCAGCCGCCTTCCGACCACATGAAGTAATATTTTCCATTGCGTATAAACATAAACGGACCTTCAACATAACCTTCCGGCGTGATCTCCTTGAAAATTTTACCATCCTTAAATGGTTCAAAGCCGGTAAAATCAGGATTAAGTTTGGCAATATTGCAATGGCGCCATCCGCCATAGATCAGGTAATGCTGACCATCACTGTCCCTGAATGCAAACTGATCGATCGGCTGAGCACCATTGTGAAACTTGTCGATCAGGGGTTTGCCTAAATGATCTTTAAACGGACCCGCAGGATTATCAGCAACAGCCACACCGATACCGCCATATTCATTGTCGCTTTGTATATCGTTGGCACCAAAAAAAAGGAAATATTTTCCCTGGTTTTTTATTATCGAAGGCGCCCACATCGCACGCCTTGCCCATTTGATAGAAGATGTGTCGAGTATCCTGGGATGTTTTGTCCAATTCACCAGGTCTGTAGATGAGAATGCGTCCATGAAAACCTGCTTGTCATAGGGAGCTGAGTAGGTAGGATAAATCCAATATTTCTTATCAAAGATGATACCTTCGGGATCGGCATACCAGCCTTGAAAAACAGGGTTGCCCGATTTTTGTATGGACTTCGTGTTGGAAGGCTGTCCGCTTACCAATAAACCTTTGATTAAAAGAAAGCCAAACAGAAGGGTATATCTCATCGCTTTTTATGTCGAATTTACGACATGGATTGGAAGATAATTTCGCTGAACAAATATTAATGATATGGCAACAGTATTGATTACAGGTGGCACAGGTTTGATAGGCCGGGCAATTACTAAAGCTTTACTGGAAAAAAACTATAAGGTTATCATTCTTTCACGTGGTAAAACAATATCCCCGGATATGAAAGCCCAGGGCAATATTGATTTTGCCAACTGGGATATTGAAGGTGGAACTATCGATACCGAAGCTATTTCAAAGACAGATTACATCATTCACCTCGCGGGTGCAGGCGTCGCGGATAAACGATGGACAGAGAAAAGAAAGGCTGAGATCCGTGATAGCCGCGTAAAATCTGGTGAACTGCTGGTCAAAGTATTGCAACAAACTCAGCATAAAGTCAAAGCCATAGTAAGCGCTTCCGCGATCGGCTGGTATGGTCCTGATCCCCAGATCCCGAACCCAAGGCCATTTCGTGAAGATGATCCAGCTGATGTGGGATTTTTGGGTCGCACCTGCCTGGCATGGGAGAAAAGTCTGGACCCGGTTGAAGAAATGGGAATTCGGTTGGTGAGACTGCGCACCGGCATTGTATTAAGCCATGATGGCGGTGCTTTAAGAGAATTTGAAAAATCCCTGCGTTTTGGTGTGGCTGCCATACTTGGGTCGGGCCGTCAGCGCATCAGCTGGATTCATTTCGATGATCTTGTACGGCTGTATACCATGGCTATAGAAAATAATGAGATGCGTGGTACCTACAATGCTGTTGCACCAGCGCCGGTTTCGAACCGGGAGTTCATGCTTCATCTCGCCCGTATCCGAAAAGGAAGCTTCTTCATACCTGTATATGTTCCCAGTTTTTTATTGAAGATCATACTTGGCGAAATGAGTATTGAAGTTTTAAAAAGCGCGACTGTCAGCAGCGATAAAATACACTACAGCGGTTTCACATTCTTATACCCCTCGCTTGAAGCAGCCTTGAGAAATATTTAACGCAACGAACCAGGTTTTGAACCTGGTTCGTTTGAATAAACAGAATATTGTAGTGAACTTATTCATATTAGATATCCATCCCCCAAATCCCTTCATTCCAAACTACCAATTCCCCACACAAACTAGAAGGCTTTCTTCTCTTCCGGCAATCCCGGCGTCGTTTTTTGGGTATACATCACAGCGTCAACTTTTTTCGGATCACCCTGGTAGACCCATGTGATATTGTTGATGTATTTTTTAAAAGCGTTATTTAATTGTGTAACAGAGACTTTCTTTATATCGTCTTTTATGGTCAAAGCTCTTTTCCAGTTACCATACAGTACTTCACTATTGGCAAGCGCATTAGCCTGTGCTTCGTTAGTCTCCTGGAGATAATAGATACCCGTAAGATAGCCGGCTTTTTCATTTTTTAATTCTGATTCTTTAAAGCCCTCTTCCTTTATCTGGTCAACCAGTTTCCTGGCAGTTGCGATGTATTTGTTAGGTTCCGTAGTTGTCACAGAAATGGTGGCATAGGGTGTTGTGCCCTCGCTAAACCATGCCTGCGGTGCATAGGAAAGACCATTCTTTGATCTTATTTCTACAAAATGACGGGTTGCAAAAATTCTCATCGCTAATACAAAAGCATTATAGTCTTCAGATCCTGGCATCGGTCCGCCTGTAATCCCCCGAATATAATTCGTGGCATTATCCCTTTCCTTTGCAGCAAATGTATTAGACACGGGAACATAAGGCTCTTTTTTCAGTATATACGGTTTGCCGGCCGGCACTTTGGCGAGGAAGGTCGTTAGTTTTTTCTCCAGTTCTGATTTTTCAATATCACCAACGATCACGATCACAATTCTTGAGCGGGTAAAAATGGATTCCCAGTATTTTTTTGTCTCTGCCGCTGTAAGCGATTCCACACTGGCAATAGTACCCTGGGGATCTTTAGCATAATCCTTACCCTTGAACGCGGTTTCTTTCGCCATACGATCAATGGCTTCATCGGGGAATGATTCATTAGTACGGATAAAATTGACGGCATCCTGCTTGATACGGTTGAATTCTTTTTCATCAAATCTCGGCTTAAGCAAAGCTTCGGTATAAAGCGGCCATACTTTATCCAGGTCATATTTTATACAGTTCAAACTAAAACTGGCGTAATCCATGCCGCTGAATCCGCCTACCTGTGCACTCACTTTATCCAGTTTATTTTTAAATGAGTTTTTGTCATCAGACAGAGTGCCACATTCCGTAAGTCCCCTTACAGCGAGGTTTTCGATTCCTCCTTTTGCAGCAGGGTAGTTTTTTACCCCGCCTTTTATAATCGTTTGAATTACTACAATTTCATTGCCACTCGGTTGTACGATCACTTTTACACCATTTATATTCATCTCGTATGGCTTACTGGTCTGCGCCAATATGCTGACAGGGCTGCAGATCATGGTAAGAATGGTTATATATCGTGTTAGGATTTTCATTTTTTTGATTTTAGTAATTATCAAAAAGATTTTACCAGGAAAAATTCTTCCGGTTTGTATTGTTTCTTCATTTCTTCATTCAGGATCATACCGGCGACATATGGTTTGCCGGCAATGTATTTTTTGATGTATCGCTGGATATCCGCACGACTTACTTTTTGCAGGTTCTCATCGTAATCAGTAGCGTAGTCCAGTGAAGTGCTGCACCACCAGTAGGTAATTCCGGAAGCCTGTGAAGATGGCTTTTCTTCATTGCGGATCTTATTCCTTATCAATATTTCTTTGGCGGTTTGTAATTGCTCGTCGCTGAAATAATCGTCGTCGGCCCACATACTTATCTGTTTGAGCATCTCGTCATGGCATTCTTTCATTTTAGACGGATTGGGTAACGCGAGGGCATATATTGGCCCTGCATATTTATTAGTATTATATGATACACTCGAAAAACTTGCAAGTCCCTTGTCTATCAACGCCTGTTGCCATTTAGACGAATTTAATCCCAGGATGTTGGAGAAAACATCAGCGGCCAGGGTAGCTGCAGAATCACTTCGGTATTCGGGGCCTATCCATTGCATCATCATAAACGGTGTTTCGGCAATGGATGCGGTTTTAATGTTGTAATCTGTTTTTTGCAATGCCTGGAACTCGGGGATGGGGTATTTCTCATGAGGGTCAAAACCGCTGTGCTCCCAATCTCCAAAGATTTTCTTTGCGAGGGAAAATGCATGATCGGGTTTTACGTCGCCACAGATCACCAGGATAGAATTATTCGGATGATAGTATTTGTCTTTGATGACCATCATTTTTTCGGGTGTGGCAGTATTGATCACATCATGATCGCCGATCGCGTTTTTCCGGGTGAAATTTTCTCCCCAGGTGCGTTTGGCTACATCGATCCATAGTTGAAAGAACGGGTTACTTTCTGCCCTTTGGAATTCACCATCCACCACAGGCCTTTCCTTTTGCATGTCTTCCGTGCGATATATTGGGTAACGAATCGCTGCATTCATAAATCTTAAACCGGCATCGAGACTATCACTTTCGAAAGTGAAGAAATAGTTGACCCTTTCATCACTCGTAGTCCCGTTCCAGATGGCGCCAAGTTCTTTTGTACGCTCAATAAATTTTTCCTGGTCCGGATATTCTTTGTTGGCTTTAAAAAACATGTGTTCAAACAGGTGAGATAAGCCACTGTACTCGGGGCCTTCGGTGTAAGCGCCGTTTTTCACAGCGATCTCTATCGTAACCAATGGCACTTTATGGTTTTCAATTACCAGTACTTCCAGGCCGTTGTCGAATTTCTGCCAGTAATAATTTTTAGGAAGTCTTGGTTGTGCGATCGAAGTAAATGCAGCTGCAACCAAAAGCAGCGTAATCCATTTCTTTGGCATAGGAATAAGTATTTGGTGAATGCCCGCGACGCAGGCGAAGAATATTTACTAAAAGCTAAGGAAGATTTGGATATGAGAAAAATAATATTTATAAACGACGGGCTGACATGATAAGTGGATAAGAGGTTAACCGGGTATATGCTGCCATAAATAATCATCGCTGCTGATATCAGCATGATTGGGATGCCACACACTTGAAAACTCACCAACGATGGCCTTACCATTCTCAAATCGAAGACGCGGAATTTTCAACAGATCAATATCTTCCTGTCGCACCCTGCGATGAATCGGATACATTGTCCCGCCATTAGGACCATCACCAGGCCTTGCCGCAGGATTGTATTGATATTTAGAATCTACGAGAGTACCGCGGGGGTACATAATTCCAGGTACACCTTTGCCCCTGATGTCGATATCACGCGGATGTGCAAGACCCAGGGTATGACCGTATTCATGCGCGGCGGTGGTGGAACTTTTATATAGGTTCTCGAATTTAAAATAGCCGCTATTACAACCTAGTCCGTCGACAAATGAAATATTGCCATGTACAAATTCTTCCACGCGAAAATAATTATTACGCGGATCTGTATTTTCATATACCTGTATGGCTGTGATACCAGGCTGGTACGACGATGTGATCAGGAATTGCACACGCCATGGTTTCCCATCGATCTGAACCACACCCTGCGGTTCATTCCACATCCATTCTATTTCCTCACGTATACTTTCAGTAACTGCAGGGTCGGCCGCATTCCCGTATGTGATGATATGGGAATGGATAAGAAGCTGGTTTGACTGATATTCGATGGTACCCATCGGGAGTTAAAGGGTCTGACGTCCTCGTCTTCAAGTTAGAATATTTAGTTGGGATTTTGATTAACATCCTGTGGATTATAAATTTAATTACAATCTCTAGCTATTATTATTTTGCCGGGATTTGATAGTCTTTGATCAATTCGGGATGAATATAGGTCCACCTCCATTCAGTCCAGTTTTTGATCAAACCTGCTTTTACTGGATTATTTATAATGTAATTGGAAATATTGTAGAAGTGAGCGTTGTTACGAACCAAGGTGTCAAAACTTTCTTCTTCCCAGAATTTACCTGAACGTTTCAGAATTTTATTTGACTGTACTGCCGTAAACTTTTTATGGTTTTGCAGAATTCGATCCAGTGTTGGAGAGCCGGGAAGTAATCTCAAAAGTAAATGTACATGATTACACATAATGCATGCGGTAAACAATTCGTATGATTTTTCATTATTGAACATTAATGAGTCCATCACAATGGATGCAACATTATCTTCTTTGAGCCAATGTGGTTCGTTAGTGAGGCTATCCAATAAATCGTCAAATGCCAATATGTACTGCCACCTGAATTCTTCTTTTATTGATAAATCCCAGATGTCTAACTTTTGTTTGTCGTGAGTGTATTTTTCTTTCAGAGTAGAAATTTTTTCATTAGGCACCGAGCCAGCTAAACGGTATGTGACAAAAAAAGTGCTTTCGGGTGGCTGCCAGTGCGGCAATTTTCTGTTATAAAAAGCGGGTGTTGACATGATTACCTATTCTGTATCAAATAAAGACGAGGACAAAGGTAAAACGCAACTCCATTCGTTTCCCATGAAACGGAACAGAGTTCCGCTATGCAGGCTTGCCACCTGAATGACGAGGGCACTAAGGTATAACGGAACTCCGTTCCGTTTTTACAAAGGAACAAAGTTCCACTGTCCAGGCTTGCCACCTGAATGACGAGGGGCACTAAGGTAGAACGGAACTCCGTTCCGTTTTTTCAAAGCGGAACAGAGTTCCGCTCTCCAGGTACCCCCATGTATTTGAGTCCCTGGCCTGATCTGGGTGTTCGAAGAAATCAATTCCTCACCGGCTTGCCGCTTTTCAAAACACTTTGGATACGCTCGAGGGATTTTTTCTCGCCGCAGAGTGAGAGGAATGCTTCTCTTTCCAGATCCAGCAGGTATTGTTCGGAAACAAGAGTGGGTTCACTCAGGTCACCGCCGCACATGACGTACGCAAGTTTCCTTGCCACCAGCGCATCATGTTCTGTGGCGTAGCCAGCAGTTTTCATGGCGTGTATGCCGGAGTATAAAGCACCGAGTGCCGATTGGCCGAGTACACGGATATCCTTTCGTGGTACCGGCGCGGTATAACCACTGTCGAAAATTTCAATCACAGATTTTTTTGCCTCCGCGATCCGCCTTCCCTGGTTCATCACGACTTCATCCAGACCTTTACGATAGACACCAATGCTAAAGCCTTCGGCGGCGGAAGTGCCAACCTTTGCCGTAGCGATCGTCAGGAATCGGTTTTTAAGTGTGATGGTTTCGGGTTCGTCTTCATGCATTTCATCGGCAGCTCTCAACACAAATTCTTTTGTACCGCCACCACCGGGGATCAGGCCTACACCTAATTCAACAAGACCGGTGTAGGTCTCTGCTGAAGGACAAACTTTATCCGCGTGAAGACTCAGTTCGCAGGCACCGCCCAGGGCGAGACCGTGAGGGGCAACCACAACGGGGATGGAAGAGTATCTTGCCCGCATCATCGTATTTTGGAAAAGGCGGATAGCCATATCGAGTTCATCATATTCCTGGTCGATGGCGAGCATGAAGATCATACCAACATTGGCACCGGCAGAAAAGTTGGGACCTTCATTAGCGATCACCAGGCCTTTATAACCTTTTTCCGCTTTATCGATGGCAGTTTGAATTCCGCTGAGTACATCGCCGCCGATGCTGCCCATCTTGGTAAACCATTGCAGGCCCAACACTTCATCGCCGAGATTATAAAGTTTGCAGCTTGCGTTTTTCCAAACCAGTTTGTCCTGGTAATTGCTCATAACGATAAACGCTTCGCCACCAGGCAAAGGTTTATAAGATTTGGATGCGGAATCGTAGAAATATTTTTTACCGGCCTCAACCTTGTAAAATGATTTATGACCGGCTTCCAGCATTTCTTTTACCCAGCTGGCGACAGCATATCCGGCATCCTGCATGGCTTTTGCAGTTTTTTCAACACCCAATACATCCCAGCTTTCGAAAGCGCCGATCTCCCAACCGAATCCGGCCATCATGGCATCATCAACCCGATACAACTCATCGCTGATCTCGGGGATACGATGAGAGATATAGGAAAATAATCCGTAGTGAAAATGGCGATAAAATTCACCAGCCTTATCCTGGCCCGCTACCAGCACTTTCAATCTTGTGTAAAGATCGTCAATGGGCTTTGCGGTTTCGATGGTCGCGAACTTAGACTTTTTGCGGGGTTCATATTCCAGGGTCGAAAGGTTTAAGACCTGTATCTCTTTATCTGATTTTCGTTCTTCTGGGCTGCCGTGTGTTACAGGTAATTTAATTTTCTTAAAAAAGCCCTGTCCTGTTTTATCACCAAGCCAGTTTTTTTCAAGAATCTTATTCAGCCATTCGGGAATGGAGAATGTATCACGGGCCTCGTCATTAGGACAATTATCCTGTACTCCTTTGGCCACTTTTACCAGGGTATCTATACCGACAACATCCGCTGTCCTGAAAGTTGCCGATTTAGGCCGGCCAATTATCGGGCCGGTGAGGGCATCGATTTCATCGACCGAAAGTCCTAGTTTATCAACCAGTCGAAATATCGACATGATCCCATACACACCAATGCGGTTTGCAATGAATGCAGGTGTGTCTTTACACAAAACGGTTGTTTTACCCAGGTACAGATCGCCATAGTGCATCAGGAAATCAACCACTGCGGAATCGGTATCCGGTGTAGGGATGATCTCCAGCAACCGCAGGTATCGTGGTGGATTAAAGAAGTGTGTGCCACAAAAATGTTTCCTGAAATCTTCCGAGCGGCCTTCAGCCATCATATGGATCGGTATACCGGAAGTGTTGGAAGTAACCAGGGTACCGGGTTTACGAAACTGTTCTACTTTATCATAGATCAGTTTTTTTATATCGAGACGCTCCACCACTACTTCGATGATCCAGTCGCAGCCGGCTATATCCTTCATGTTGTCATCGAAATTGCCGGTAGTGATTTTCTTAACGACATCCTTAGTATAAACGGGGGAGGGATTAGTTTTTACTGCTGCTGTCAGCGCATCATTCACCAATTTATTTCTTTCAGCGGACTTTGCACTTTCAGCAGCTTCCTTGGGAACCATATCCAGCAACAATACCTGTACACCTACGCCTGCAAAGTGGCAGGCAATCCTTGATCCCATAACACCGCTGCCGAGGACAGCTATTTTTTTAATCGTGCGCTTCATATAGTCATAAAATTAGGCTGTAGAAAAATAGTTAGTTAAACAACTATTTTGTTGGTCGAAGATAAGCGTTTTTTTAATTCGGTTCCAGGTGAATGGAAACATGATAATCCGCCAAAATCGGGGTGTTTATTTAAGCTTTGCGGCCTTTTTGAGAAGGATTTTGTTTTTTCTCGCCTCCCGATCGGTTTTTTTGAGACCAATGCTGCTGCTGATGCCGCTAAAGGTGATTTTGACCAGGTAGTTGACGGCCGAGCGATCTCGCAGGCGATAAGTAAACACGGTAGCCGTATTCTTTTTATTTTGGTTTCTTACCACCGTATTTGCAAAAAAGCTTCTCAGGCGTCCGCCAAATAGTTGCTTTTTATTTTCATTCCCGGTCACCCGTATTTTAAGATCACGATAGATCATTTTTATTTTGCCATCCGCGAAAGCTTCCCGGCCGGTCACCTGCATGCTTAGACTGTCCAGGTAACCTGATTTCAGTTCTGCTGAGATCAGGGGTTTCAATACTGGATTAAAGATCCGGAGATCTGCGGAGTCCATTTTTACTTTCATGACAAAACCTCCAAGAGGATCGATATAGGATTCATGAATGTCGAGTTGCGTAAAAAGTATTCCTTCGAGTCGGGCAGTGGCATGGATATGCAGGCTATCGTCATCCGAAAGATTGTAATTGCGAAGTCCCCTGATCTTTCCCTCGAGCTGCGCGACAACTATTTTACCTGTAGCGCCAGTTTTTTCATTGACTTCTTCATAGACCACATGCGCATTATTTAGGTTGACCGCATCCGCCAGCAGGCGTACCGGGATTTTCTTCACAAGGTTTGCAGGAAGCGACCGTACAATTCCAGGCTCCCGGGGAATTCGTTTATCCCTGAAATCTGTTAACAGCGCGTCCTTTATGGTCACTTCTCCAAGATCAAGCACACTGTCTTTGGCGTAACGGCCAATGTCGAAAGGTCCGAGGGAAATGGCACCGGTCTGCGCAGTGAGGTAGTCAGCCTGATAGCGTGAGCCGGCAACAAACGTTTTAAGATCCTTTGCCGGCCGGTACGAGAAAGAGTCAGCTGTAAAATATTTTGTGTGCTTATCGTACCCCGTATTGTACCAGTCGAAAAGATGGTTTTCGTTATGATAACTTCCGGTTAACCCGTGAAGTCTGAAGGCCGCATTGGATCGCAGGATATCACGCAGGTTTAGCAGGTTGGAAGAACTCACCACCAGGTTGTCGAGTTTAACCTTTTCGATCGCCAGGCGGCCCGCTTGTTTACCGAGACTATCCATGGCAAATTTGTGGGCCTCAAGGCTCCGGATCCTGGTCTTCCAGTCCCAGGCGCCCGCATCATTAAGTGAAATGCGGATACTATCAAGCTTAAGACCCAGGTTACCATCACCCGCGTCGATGGTCCGGCCTTTTGCAGATTTATAAGAAAATTTATGCAGGGAGAGAGTAAGGCTCTGTGCTGTTAAAGATTTATTTGTTTTACCACCTGTGTGCAGATCGACAAACTCCAGTGAGTTTCCATTGCCGTTCCAGTTGAGTGAACTGATGCCCTCATCTCTCTGCCTGGAATACTTCAACTGCGGTTCATCAATCACCAGCCTGCCGATCTTTGTTTTCGGCCAGGGTGCATCGTCCAGGTTGCCAGCGTCATCCGAATGGCCTATCCTGATATCGATTTGAGGCTGGCTGATCTTTAGCATCGCGGTATTGATCTGGCCATCAATCATACTTGTTACATCAGGTACGATCTCCAGATCGGGAAGCAATACATCGATTGAGTCACCGGAATTGTAGCTGGAGTAACGGACATTCCTGAAAAAAGAAGGCTGATGATCGGTAAAATGAAAACCATTCACCTGCAGATTATCATAAATATTATTAAATTCAAGGTCCTTGCCGGATGCTGAGAGCCCGGTGATACGAATTTTATTTCCGCTGCTTGTTGAGAGTTCGTCAGCTTTCAAGGCTTCAAGCCATGCTGTCAAATGCCTGTTGCTATCCCTGATATTTATTTTCGTGCTTTCACCACGGATGTCTTTTAGCTGGAAAACGGCTGAGCTACTTTTTGTCTGCTGCGGAAAAGTGTACAGGTTGATCTGCGCTTCTTTCCAGCTCACACCATCGATAGTTGATTGTTGTATATCGTCATTGATCAGCATAGACCGGATGGACACCTGTCGGGCAATGATGTCGATCTCATCAGGGTTACGGATCTGCATGGTTCCGGCCTGCAGGTGATTGTCGGGATAGCCGGAAAAACTGACGTCGCTGAGATCAGCTGTAAGCTGACGCATTTTAAAAACACCTTTTTTAAAGTTTAGACTGGTAACAGCGTTTTGAATGTTGTGAAGTTTTTTTGAACCTACCAATCGCCTTCCTAAAACAGAAATATCAGCGTTCTGAAGATGCAGTTGAATATTGTTCGCGAAAAAAAGATTGACCTGTCCGTCGGTAATATCAAGGTTATCGAGCTGCATGAAATGCCCGATGCCGGCAAGTATCTGGAAGACATCACGGGGATTGTTTTTTTTCTGAACAACGGTATAGTTGATCACCGGCCGGTAGAGGTTTACCCTTTTTGCGCTTAGCTGTTTGTTAAACACGAGATCATCCCAGGAAAGACCCTGCAGTTCGAACTGCGGCATACTCAGGTTGTTGATCACCCTGCCCTCCTCCAATTCCTTATAAGTGAAATTGCTCAGACTTATCCGGTTGTCATTGATCAGAATGCTGTCGAACTGGATCGAATAGGTACTATCGCTCAGGAAGTTTTCGTAATTGCGAATAGCCATTACAAATTTTTCGACGGTCAGCGGTTGCGGACCATATCTATTGATCTGCAATCCCTGCAACTCGAAGTTATTATCATCAGAAGTAAAGGAGCTCAGGCTTCCCGATCTCGTGGTATTGATATCAAATGACGCATTCTCCACCACCACAAATGCGAGTTGCATATTTCCAGTCAGTTGCCGGACGAGTTCATCCAGTCGCGGAGATTGAAGCGCAGGATCATTTTTCTCTTTATCGATGGTTACATCTAGCCTGAACCTCGGGTTGATACAATACACCGAGTCGGCTTTGATGATCTCGTGGTGATAAACAGCCGCGAAATCGATATTGGTCATTTGTAGTTTATCAAAGAATACCTGGAAGGAATTCCCTGTGCTATCATCGCGGGTGGCAACTACGGTACAGCTGTCAAATTCCACGATCTTATTGAGCAGGTTGATACGGAAATTGCGAAAACTAAGCCGGTGCCGGCCATCGGGGAAGAGTATATCCTGGTGACTCGTGTGGAGGGAAACATTGTCGCTAAATAATATTTTCTGCTCGTTGCCTGTCTGGGTTGTATCTACAAGCAGGTTGTCGAGCTGGAAATTGATATCAGTGATGACCACCGGCGGTTCTTCGGGATGGATCTTATTGATCAGGGAAAACCGGCCTTTATCAATTCTGAACCTATCCACTTTCAAAACCTTTAGTGCATCCTGGATCGAATTATAGATCCTTCCCATTTCATGCGGCAGGGAGAGTCCCGTGTCAGGTGATGCCGTGGTGTCTTTTGATCGTAAACGTATCACGCGGATATCAGGGTTGTACACATGCATTGAATCGATAAGGATCCTTTTTTCAAAAACAAGCGGGAAGATCTCTTTCACCCTGACGGCCACGCGGGGAATATTGAATTCGTAGGAAGTAGCAGCTGCGGAATCCGCAGAGGAGAAATTTGCTCTGTGCAATTCCATGTTGTAGCTAAACCAGTTGAATTTGAATTTATCCACCTTTAAACGGATCCTGCCATCTGACTGTGCATGCACCATGTCCTCGATCAGTCGTTCGGCATGATTGATAAACCAGAAATGGAAAGCTGTCATCAATAGCAGGATACCGCCCAGGATAAAGGCAGTGATCTTGAGAATTTTGGATGACACTGGTTTCGGCATTAGGTGCGGAAAGATTAAGATTTGAATTTAATCAATTTCGGCTTGCTAAAAAACACAAAACCAGTTAAATACATAGCTGGTCTGTATAGTTAACGTTTATATCTGTGGGAATGTTACCAGCGGCGAAGGTCAAAGTTTCCCGTCCTGTCCCTGGAGATGGTTATCGTAATGATCAGCCCAATAGCCAATATCGCTGATCATGGTTACAAACTCCTGGTAATCCATGCCTTCAATGTCCCTTTCGGCCACCAGGCAGAGCAGACCCCGGCTTTCGAGGGTACCCAATTTGATACCCATCTGCCGGGTATTAATTTCCAGGGCTTTGCGGTAAAGTTCGAAGAGAGCGACGGGATTCGAGGGTAGTGTGCAGATGGGTGCCAGGCAACGAAGAAATACCCGCTCGGGATCTTCGCCGCCATCGGGATGTGTCATGAAAACTTCAATGGTGGAAGAGCCTCTTGAGAAATACCAGGAACTGGTGCCTTCATTATAGATAGCATCGGCGGTAGTGCCGATCTGCCGGCAGAGACGATGAATATAAGCCTTGGTAAACTCAATGTACGACATGCAGGGCGTGTTAAATCCCTAAAACAATTTTTAGGATGGATTTATTGTAGAGTAGCCACGAATGACACGAATTGCATGAATTAGCCACGGATTACACGGATTAAACGGATTACACGGAATTTATGTAAAAGACTATTAAAAGATAGAGGCAAGGTGCGATTACGTTGCCTCCAGAAAAAGTATACTAATTAAGAAACCTCTTTACTGCTGATGCTTTTTCCTGTCATTCCTGTCATTCGTTGCCAATCAGTTATACTTTATAAACTTTTTACCCTTGCTGGTTCTGTCGGCTGTCCAGTTGATAACAACATTGACATTTCCGTCTTGCAGTAGTTCAAAACTCGCATTTGGATATTCAGGGCCACCTACAAATGTGTTATTGCCTTTGTATTTCATAGCCGCCCGAAGTTGTCCATTGTGTTTTAAAAAAAGCAGGTCGTCGCTTTTGACAAATTCATAATGATTGTTGTCGCCACCATCATAAAGACCGGTTATCTTATCATAGACTTTTTTGTCGAGTGGAATTTCTTTGCTCAGGCTAACATTAAAAATGATCTCATTTTCTCCTGATTTAGTTTTTGAAATTTTGAGGATCCGGTTGACAGCATCCGGTGAGGACGACCACCTGTCTGTATCAACATACTTACCATCTTTAAAATAGATCTGCGTTATTAGATCCTGCTGATGGGGTACTGACACACGCATGTGAATATGGGCCGGCCGCCAGGACGATTCATCATTTGCGTTGGCCTTGTAAGGAACAGGTAAAATGGATTTAAACGCATATTTCCCATCAGCTTTTGTTTTTTGTGCACCACGATAATGATAGTCGTCGGAGGTGTTGTCATACACTTCGTTATCATCACAATGCCAGATTTCAACCAGCGCATTGCCGATGGGGGCTGTTCCGTCATTTTTTAAAATGCGGCCTTTTAAAATGATGGGTGTGCCATGAGTACCTGACAGTCGAAGGTTTGTTCTCATCGGTGCACCCGGCCTGTAAAAGGGCCCAAGTATATCTGTCGTTGTGGGCGTGTCGGCTTCGAAGACTTTGCCATTCCAGTTTAGGTTGCCAAAAGCGCTGATGCTAAACACTGTTAGCGAAGCGTTTTTAATAAATTTCCGGCGTTGCATATAGCTGGTTTTAGATGTGGTGGAATAAGTACCATGCAGTTTTCAAATAAAGGTGCTGGGAGATTGAAGGGCGGAATGCCAGTATTAATGAAGGCCGGATAAGCTATGCAAAAGATCATTTCCACATTTTCAAATTTTGAAATTAATCTAGTCCAATGTACAAAAGTTCAGCAGAATTACTGCACAACTGGTGAACTTCTGTGCTGAAATAAGAAAACAACTTGATTTATCAGGAAGCCTTACCTTTAAGCTTAGTCTTTCAATCATCTCCCCCTTTCTGTTACCCCTTTGATTTGAATTGCTCCAACATTTTTGTTCATTTTTAAAACAGGTAAAATGAAAAATGTCGTTGTATTATTTAATGCTCCTGGTTTTACTGCGAAACAGTTTGACCAGGTATGGGATGATCTGCGCGCAGCCGGCCAGGCACATCCTAAAGGCCTTATCTCTCATGTAGGTTTTGCCAAACCTGATGGTAGCTGGTCTGTTGTTGATATTTGGGAATCTATGGAAGCCTTTGCCGAGTTCGGCAAAACGTTGGGGCCGATCATTCAAAAAGCCGGCGGCAATGTTCCTGAGCCGATGGTGCTTCCGGCACATTTTGTTTTAGTTGGCCAGGGCGAACCTGCATAGTAAATTGCAGCGTTTGGAAAATCTCGATTTGTACGACGCATAACTTACCGCTTGGCGCCCGGGAGCACGCTATATCTCACTTTTTAATGAAACCCAACTATTGTATTTGATGATAGAGCTAAATCAACCTAGTTCACTACAGCCCCATTCGAAGTAGCCTCATCAGGATTAACGAACTTAAGTTTGCCATCCTTGTCTTCAGCCATCAGGATCATGCCATTACTTTCTATGCCTCTCATTTTCCGTGGCGCAAGGTTTGCCACCACGACTACCTGCTTACCAATAATGGCGTCAGGTTGAAAATGGAGGGCGATACCTGAAACAATGGTCCTTTTCTCAAAGCCGAGATCCACTTCCAGTTTCAGCAGTTTGTCCGCCTTGGCAACTTTTTCAGCCGCCGTGATAGTACCTACCCGGAAATCAAGTTTGGCAAAATCGTCATATTGTATTTCAGCTTTTATTTCGGCCGCCGGTTCTGGTTCAGTGGCTTCCGTCTTCCCTGAAGTACCGTCAGCGACCCGGGCGCCGGCCTGTAGTTTATCTACCTGTTTTTTGATCTCTTCGTCTTCAATCTTGCGGAAAAGTATCTGAGGTTCACGCAAACTATAGCCAACGCTTAAGAGTTTTAAAGATCCCGCATTTTCCCAGTCCAGCATTTTTTCCACCACCTTCATCATGTGCAGCATTTTCTTTGCCGTATTGGGCAGGAAGGGGTTGATCAGCACGGCCAGGTTGGCGGTGAGTTGCAGACAGAGATGCATGCAATTGTCAATACCCTTTTGCGCCTCCGGATTTTCTGCCAGCTGTTTGGCAACGATCCAGGGCTCTTTGTCCTGCATGTATTTGTTGCCTTTTCTCGAAAGATCGATCACTTCAAACAGGGCGTCACGAAACCTGAAATGCTCCAGGGCAGATTGTACTTTGCCTTTCGCGCTTTCAATATCAGCCATGATCGCTTTGTCGTTGTTGTCGAGGATATCTGTATGCAACTTCGGCACTTTGCCGCCGCATAGTTTGTGCATAAGGACAAACGTGCGGTTTACAAAATTGCCAAAGATGGAAGCGAGTTCGTTGTTATTGCGATCCTGGAAATCCTTCCAGGTGAAATCATTGTCTTTTGTCTCAGGCAGGTTGGCGCAAAGTACATAACGCATCACGTCTTCGCAACCGGGGAACTCGTCGAGGTATTCATTTACCCATACTGCCCAGTTGCGGGAAGTGGAAACCTTATCACCTTCGATATTCAGGAATTCATTGGCCGGTACATTATCGGGCAACACAAAATTTCCATGCGCTTTCAACATGGCGGGGAAAATGATGCAATGAAAAACGATATTATCTTTCCCAATGAAGTGAACCAGTTTTGTTTCCTTCTGGCACCAATAATCCGCCCATTGCTCGGTCAGCTCTTTAGTGGCGCTGATATACCCGATCGGCGCATCAAACCACACATATAAAACTTTTCCTTCGGCACCGGGTATAGGTACCTTGATCCCCCAGTTGCTGTCGCGGGTCATTGCGCGACTTTGAAGACCGTTGTCGAGCCAGCTTTTACACTGACCGTACACATTATTTTTCCATTCCTGGTGGTCTTCCAGTATCCATTTTTTCAGAAATGCCTCATAGTTCTGCAGGGGGAAATACCAGTGCGTGGTTTTTTTCTTAACCGGTATCGCATCGCTCAGGGTGCTGCGCGGGTTGATCAGTTGCTCGGGTGAAAGGCTACTTCCGCATTTCTCACACTGGTCGCCATAAGCGCCGGGGTTGCCACACACAGGACAGGTACCGGTAATATAGCGGTCGGCCAGGAATGTCTTTGCTTTTTCATCATAATATTGTTCGGTTTCCTTTTCCTCAAACAAACCGTCATCGTATAGTTTTTTAAAAAACTCCGATGCGGTTTCATGATGAACTTTATTGGAAGTACGCGAATAGATGTCAAATGATACGCCCATTCTCTCCAGGCTGTCCCTGATGAGCGCGTGGTATTTGTCCACCACCTCCTGGGGGCTTACCCCTTCCTTCATCGCCCGGATGGTGATCGGCACACCGTGTTCGTCGCTGCCGCCCACAAACTTCACATCTTTCTTCTGAGCCCGTAAAAAACGTACATATATATCAGAAGGTATATAACATCCTGCCAGGTGGCCAATATGAAGCGGTCCGTTTGCGTAGGGCAGGGCCGCCGTCACTAAGTATCTTTTGAAATCCGTCATGTTGTACTTTTCCTAGTAGTTGGCAAAAATACCGGAATAGCAGGCAATGCCCAAAAGCGGCGAAAGAAACGGATAGGTTTGTAACATCAAAGGAATTTGGAGTATTGAATTGTTTATGGGGTGACACCCTTCCCGGTTTTTCCAATAACTTTAAAATATGAAGCGGAAAGATTTTTTAATGAATACGGCAGCGGGAATGGCTTCGGTCGCTTTAGCGCCATTTGCCCGTGGTACTCAGGGAAACAAGTTGGCGGCGGACCCGAATGTTGACGAATCAGCCATGATACCTTCTTATTTGAAAAAAGGCGATAAGATCGGTATCACTTCGCCCGCAGGCTATATTACACGCGAAGAAATACAGCCGGCCATTGAGCAGATGGAAAGCTGGGGTTATAAGGTTGAAATTGGGGATACGATCGGTAAAAGAGACTTCACATTTGGCGGCACCGATGAGGACCGGGCGGCAGATATGCAGCAGATGCTTGATAGCCGCTACTTACAGGCTATTATGTGCGCCCGCGGCGGATACGGGCTTGTTCGCATCGTTGACCAATTGAAATGGGAAAAATTTAAAAAGCACCCGAAATGGGTGATCGGTTTTAGTGATATCACGGTATTGCATTCCCATATTCATCAAAATACCGGTGTGGCGACCATTCATTCAAAGATGTGTAACAGTTTCCCCCAGGACTGGAGCAAAGCCGACACAGAACAAATGGCCACTATTAATTCCATCCGAAATGCCCTGGCAGGTGAAAAGCTCAAGTACGATTTCCCGTTCAACTCGAGGAACAGGCCGGGCAATGCTTCGGGTAAATTGGTAGGTGGTAATTTAAAAACCCTGGAATCGCTGGCTGCCTCGGGTTCCGATATCAATACAGACGGTAAAATATTGTTTGTAGAAGATACCGGTGAATATATGTACAGCATCGACCGCATGTTCTGGAATCTCAAGCGCAGCGGCAAATTATCAAACCTGAAAGGTCTGGTGGTCGGTGGCTTTAAAGTAAAGGTGGATGAAGGTGGTGATGAGTTTGGAAAAACACTCCAGGATGTAGTGATGGAAAAAGTGAGATCCTATCCCTATCCCGTGTGCTTTGATTTCCCAGTAGGTCATCAGAAAAATAATTTCGCGCTCAAATGCGGCGTAAACCATAACCTCAACGTAGAATTGCAACAATGCAGCTTAACCGAATTATAGCATGAATCGCCGAAAATTTTTGAAGAACACTTCGGCCACGGGACTGGCCCTGACGACAATGGGGATTGTTAACTCCGAAACAAAAAGCGGAAGTAAACAAAAGGACGCTGCCCTGGCAGGGGATTCCGCCGATTTTGAGTTGAATGAAATGACGATCGATGAGCTGCAGCAGAAAATGCAGGCAGGTGTTTATACATCCGCAAAACTGACAGAACTATACCTGCAAAGAATCGCAGCTGTCGATAAAGATGGACCAGCCCTCAACGCGGTGATCGAGATAAACCCAGATGCCCCGGCGATCGCTGAGCAGATGGATCGCGACAGAAAGCAAGGCAAAATAAGGGGCCCGCTTCACGGCATTCCTATCCTGGTGAAAGATAATATTGATACCGGTGATAAGATGATGACCACCGCCGGTTCCATTGCGCTTGAAGGTCATAAAGCAAAACAGGATGCTTTTATCATTGGACAGTTAAGAAACGCCGGTGCGGTGTTGATTGGAAAAACAAACCTGAGTGAATGGGCTAATTTCAGATCCACGCGTTCGTCGAGCGGCTGGAGCAGTCGTGGCGGACAAACAAAGAATCCATGTGTGCTCGACCGGAATCCCTGTGGATCAAGTTCAGGGTCTGCGGTAGCAGTAGCCGCCAATTTATGTGCGGTGGCTGTGGGCACCGAAACGGATGGTTCTATAGTCGCGCCTTCCTCTTTCACCGGCATTGTTGGGATGAAGCCGACGGTTGGGTTGTTGAGTCGTTCCGGAATAATTCCCATTTCCAAAACGCAGGATACCGCCGGGCCAATGACAAGGACGGTAAAGGATGCGGCGATCTTACTGGCTGCCATGGCAGGTGTAGATGAATCCGACCCGGTTACCCTGGATAGCAGGGAACACGCAAAAAAAGATTATACCAGTTTCCTCGATGTAAATGCATTGCAGGGTAAAAGGATCGGCATCGAAAAATCGTTTTTGAAGGGTCATGAGTCTGTCGTTGATCTTTATAAATCGGCGATTGGATTAATGAAGGCAAAAGGCGCGTCAATTGTGGAAATCGAGTTGTTGAAGCAAACCCGCGAGCTGGGAGAAGCGGAATACAATTTATTATTGTACGAGTTTAAAGATGGTATTAACCGCTATCTTGCCGATACAAATACCGGGATCACTGACCTGGCAGGTTTGATTGCATTTAATAAAGCCAATGAAGAGAAGGCGATGCCATTTTTCAAACAGGAAACCCTGGAACGCAGTGAAAGAAAAGGGAATCTTGAGACAAAGGAATATGTGGATGCCGTTGCCAAATCCTTAAGTTCACGCAGCATTATCGACGATCTGATGCGGGAAAATAATCTTGACGCCATCGCGGCGACCAGTATTGGTCCGGCCAACCTCACAGACCTTGTGAATGGTGATTATTCTACAGGTTTTTATTTTTGCCCGCCTGCGGCGATGGCCGGCTACCCGCATATCACGGTACCAATGGGTGATGTGCGCGGGTTGCCGGTAGGCATTTCATTTATGGCAGGCGCGTATAAAGATGCTGAATTACTTGGCATCGCTTACGCTTTTGAGCAGGCATCAAAAAAAAGAAAATCCCCCGGGTTTTTAGTGACGATAAATATCAAAATTTGATAAAATAGAATGTAATGATCAAGACTCCTCCCTATCTAAAGAAAGGCGATACGATTGGCCTGGTTTGTCCCGCAGGATTTATGACCCTGGAAAAATGCGCGGAATGTATTCGGGTATTAGAAGAAGAGTGGGGATATAAGGTAAAGGTTGGCGCTACGGTTGGCGGCAATTCCGAAACTTATTTCTCGGGCACCGATGAAGAGCGGCTCCGCGATTTTCAGAATATGTTGGATGATGATGAAGTACAGGCGGTGTTATGCGCAAGAGGAGGCTACGGGATGGGACGCATTATTGATCAGGTCAACTTTAAGAAGTTCAAGAAGAAGCCGAAATGGATCATAGGATACAGCGATATCACTGTGCTGCATGCGCACCTCTATTCCAACTATTATATTTCTTCGCTGCATGCCCCGATGGCAGCTGCATTTAATGACGCGGGGTATATCAATCGCTATGTACAATCATTAAGAAATGCGCTGGAGGGTAAATGGGCGAAATATTCCTGTGATGGGCACGAACTCAACAGGAGCGGAGAAGCCATTGGAGAACTGGTAGGAGGGAATCTTGCTTTACTAAGTACAGTAGTGGGAACGGATTCTGATATCAAGACCAGGGGACGCATCCTGTTTTTGGAGGATATTGGTGAGTATCTCTACAATATTGATCGCATGATGTACCAGTTGAAACGGAGCGGTAAGCTATCCAAATTGGCGGGACTTATCATCGGTGGTTTTTCAGAAGTGAAAGACACAGACCGGCCCTTTGGCAAACAGGTTTATGAAATAATCCACGATGTGATCAAGGAATATGATTACCCGGTTTGTTTCAACTTTCCCGTGAGTCATGAAAAAGAGAACTACGCGTTGAAAATTGGCACCGGCTACAAACTGAAGGTCGGTAAATCGAAAGTATTATTGGAAGAATAACATGCTTCATCGCGGGTTAATTCGTCAATATTGAATCCAGGCTATTTTGAAAAGCAGGGAACTCACTAAGGTCGTTGTGACTTCCATCTTTGATACCGACAAGTTGAATGCCGGGAAATTTATTTTTCAGCTTTACCGATTGACTGAATGGGATGATGCCGTCGCTGGTGCCATGCAAAATTGTAATGGGTACATCCACCTTTTCAAGATAGCGATAAGTGGGAAAATGATATTTCGAGATCAGCCGGGGAGGAAAAATAAAAGCATAATGACCAAACAGGTTTACGACACTGTAATATGGCGTTTCGAGAATTAGCTTTTTGCAGTCTTTGATAGATGCAAGTTGTGCTGCAACACCCGACCCCAGTGATTTTCCATATAAAATGATACTGTCCTTAGCAAACCGGCTTCTCGCCATCTGGTAGACCCTTGCCGCATCTTTATAGATGATTTCTTCAGTCAGTGTGCCGGTACTTTTCCCAAACCCTGGGTAGTCCATCATCCAAACCTCATACTGATTCCTGTTAAAGTGTTCCGCATAGGCAGCATAGCGTTCAATATTATTCCTGTTGCCATGAAAATACAGTACCACTCCCTTGCACAAGGAGTCAGGTACGGTGAATTGAATGATATTTAGGTTTTTTTCTTCGTTGACAGGAAGATTGATCTCTTTAAAAGGAGTGGGGAAACTGAAGCTGTGATCAGCCGGGAGCTTCTGGGGATGGAATAATATTTTATCCTGCAGGAAATATAAAGCCAGGCCCGCCACAATGTACACCAGCAAAATGATCTTAAACCAGCGCTTCAGCTTCTTTATAATGGTATTTTCCATTACTGTAAACAGTTTTTTACCGCACCTGGTCCTCAGACTATCTGCATATCATATACAACCACCTTTTCCCAAAGATGGCTGTATTTCTCAACAAAGGCTTTGTGAATTGGATGCACCTGGTAGGCATCCTGGTCTTTTGCATTGTTGAAATACATGAGTTCCGAAACATCGTAACTATTGTCGATCACACCGCGTTGTTCGGTAGCGGCGGGAGTGCCCACCAGCAGTTTCTTTACTTCAGGGATGCCCTTCAGTGTTCTCAAACCTTCGATCAATTGGTTCCGATCGGTCTCGGAGCCCTTATTTTTTAACCAGAAAAATACATGGTGCACCACGCCGGTTTCCTGGTTGTCATCGGCACCCATCACTGAGGGTGCGGCGGCAAGTACTGAGGCGGTAGCAATAAATTGACGACGGTTGTATTCTTTCATACGCTGAAATAGTAGCTATGAAATTAGGGAAAATAAAATTATAGAAACATCTCCATTATACACGCCAGGAGCAGACCAGCTATTTTTACCATTGTATCCTGTTGTAATACTCGCTAATGCCACATTCTGTTTGTCGGCGGATATCATCCATGATGATACGAATGATCTCATCGTTGGAAGGAGGCCATTGTTCCTTCTGGTTGAGCAGCATTTTATCCTCTTCAGACAATGCCCTTTCATCGCCGGTATAAGTGGCAAAGCTATAGACCCAGTTATAATCACCACGGTAAGTATCGCTCCAAAGACGCCTGTTTGACTGGTCACGGGCTGTTGCCTGCAGGACCGCGTTGGCACGGATGACACGTGTAGTAATGGTGACCTTTGCTTTTACGGTGGAGTATTCTTTTCTTACCGAATCCTTCGCAACAACGATCTCCTTGGTAACAACTTCCTTGCTTACTTCCCTGGTTTCACGACTGTCGCTGTAGCGCCCAATGTTAACATCACTGAAACGCAACTCGACAAAATTATCAGCCCTGATGTCGCGATAACCTGGTTGTGATTCCGCATAATACCGGGTAAAATTGGAGCGGTTGTTATTGCCCAGGTAACGTACCAGGTCATAATTGAAATTCTGGTAGTCGAAATTATAGGAGCCATACTGCAGACCTACCCGTGTAAGAGGCAGGATCACAACATTTGTAACGGCATAGGCATATGCATCGTCCATTTTTTGTTTGATGGACAGGTCGCCGGGTTTTAAAGCAAGTGCCTTTTGAAATTCATAGTATGCTTCGCGGAAGCTGGCTTTGTCATTGCCTTCCATGAGGCCCAGGCCTCTTTCAACACGAACATTACTGGCTTCATCACGATATGTTGTTACAAATGATGAGTAATCGGTAGGCCTTACGATATCAAATACCGCAGGGGTTCTGCGGATGGTTTCATACAGGCTTTGCAACTGAAGATATTCACTATAAATTTTCTCAGCACGCAATTCATTACTCGAGGAGGAGAGATTGCGGATCTTGCTCTCATGGTCATCTACTGCATAACGATATGCGTCCTGGATGACATACATCGTCTTTGTATCATTCGGTTTTTTCTGCAGTTTTTTTGCTGCTACCTGAACGGCCTGATCATAGTCTCCGCTATTGTAAAGTTTCTGTGCATTTTTACATGAAAACAATACTGTCGAGAACAGGAGAAAGAATAAAATGTAGAGTTTCGGTTTCATATCGGTTCGTTTCAATATTGGACGTTGGAGCCGGATTTTTGTTAAAAGCCGGCCGCTTATTTACGGAAATCTTAACACCCCGCTAGTATTTCAGGATATCACGAACGAAATTATGATATTCGTCGAATAGGGGCAGGTTATTATGTCCGCCGCCGTGTATCCGGATCAATGTGATTTTCTGGGGATTGATCTTTTGCAATCGTTCACTATGCTTTATCGGTATCAGCCAGTCTTTTGTGCCATGCAGGATATAGATATGGCATTTTACCTGGGGCACCCACCGGTCGGTACGCAGATGGTATCGCAATACAAATCTCACCGGAAGTATGGGTACAAAGCGTTCCACCACTTTCAAAAAACTATAATACGGAGCATCCAGGATCAGAAACCTCGGGTTATTGTCAGAAGCCAGCTTTGAAGCAAAGCCACTGCCGATACTCCTTCCGTAAATAATGATGTGCTGTTCGTCGTAACTTTCTTTCAGCGTAGTATAAACGAATTGCATATCCGCCAGCATTTCCTTTTCACTACGCTTCCCGGTGCTCTTGCCAAAGCCCCGGTAATCGACCAGTACCACATCGTAGTTGTAACGATAGAAATCCCTGGCATATTTTGCCCAACCCTTAATACTGCGTGAGTTACCATGAAAATAAAGGATAAGTCCCGAGGGATTTTCCCTGTAAAAGTGCAACCCGTTGATGCTGACCCCCGGCTGGATATCGAAAAAATATTCCCTGAACGGGATATCATACTTAAACTGGAAGTCTTTCTTCAGTTTTTCCGGCTTGAAAATAAATTTTTCCTGCAGCAGGTAGATAAGTATCGACAACACAACGATACCCAGGAGGATATACCAGATAAAGGGAGGCAAGGTGGTTTTGTTTCTACTAATTTATGTTGTCCATACTTGGAAATTGGGGACCAGGGATTAGTGCACCTGCGTCAGACGTGGACGTCAGGCGCTTTCCGGGCTGCACCTACGTCAGACTAGGACGTCAGACGCTTTCCGGGCTGCACCTGCGTCAGACGTGGACGTCAGTCGCTTCCCGGGCTACTGACTCCCGACTATCGACTCCCGACTAACCCCTAGTCCTCCACTCTTTTCAGTCTCAAATTCGTGACAGGTGCTACAATCAGCGGGAATTTTTCCACTGTAACATTCGCTACGTCGAGACCGAAACCTTTTTCCTCGGACAGGCTGTGTTCCTTCAGCCAGAAATGCAGTTTCATGATCACCCGCTCAATAAAAGGTAGCTCGTTATCCTGGCTAAGGTATTTTTCCATCACCATAAATTGGAAATCGCCTACCGTGTTGCTACTGGCCAGGCTTTCATAACGACTGATAATATTCACTTCTTTGTTGGCCACGAGGTCTTCTACTACTTTTCTGAACATCAGGTTGATCCGGGGCTCCATTCTGAATCCGAGCCGGAAATCGATACGGATGATATCGTTTGGAATGATATGTTCCACCTTGTATTCGGAAGTATACGGATCATCAAGTGTGTCGACGTGTACAAACCAATAGATATCCGCCCGCTTGGGTTTTTTGTTCAATATGGAATAAATGATCTTGTGTTCGATCTCTTTCGGATTGTTGGCACTGGTAAGGTAAACCAGGTGTGTTGCGTATTTGGGAATGGCTTTGTCGTTACTTAATTCCTGGATCTTGGGAATATAATGCTCCATCCGCACAAACTCGACATAGCGGTTTTTAATCTTCCTGGCGCGATACCATACATACATGATCGTGAACATTAAGCCGCCGATCAATAAAGTGATGTAACCACCGTGAACAAATTTATCCATCAATGCTACAAAATATACACCTTCGACGATCAGGTACCCAACCAGGAAAATATAGATCTTATATTTTTTATAGCGGTGTAAGACCAGGTAGTTGGCAAACAGCATAGTGGTGGCAAGCATGGTGACGATGATGGCCAGTCCATATGCTGCCTCCATAGCGGAAGACTTTCTGAAATATAAAACTATACCGACGCACCCAAGGTATAGCAGCATATTTATGCCGGGTATAAACAGCTGTCCTTTTTCTTCCGATGGATAGCGAATTTTCATTTTTGGCCATAAGTTGAGACGCATGGCTTCGCTGATCAGTGTGAATGCCCCTGAGATCATGGCCTGGCTGGCGATGATCGCGGCCGTGGTGGCGATCACGACGCCGGGGATTATAAACCACTCCGGCATGAGATCGTAAAAGGCATTGATGCTCATCGCCTTCCTCACTTCATCGGTGATTTGCAAACCGGAACGCTCCGAAAGCAGGTAAGCTCCCTGTCCGAAATAGTTAATCAGAAGACAGGTCTTGACGTAGATCCAGGAATTCCTGATATTACCTTTTCCGCAATGCCCGAGATCACTATATAGCGCTTCCGCCCCCGTGGTACAAAGAAATACGGCTCCCAGCAGCCAGAATCCCTCGGGATAGGTTCTGAGGAACTCGATCGCATAATAAGGACTGAGCGATTTAAAAATTGTCAGGTCATCGAAAACATGTATTCCACCGAGTATCGCCAGCATGGTAAACCAGGTGAGCATGATGGGGCCGAATATTTTACCGATCGATGCCGTTCCAAACTGTTGCAGGAAAAAGAATAATGACAGGATAATCAAAACGATAATAACCAGTGAATCGTCAGCAATACCACGTAGTGCCGGCAACTCACCTAATCCCTCTACTGCGGAGGTGATCGAAATAGGGGGGGTAATGATGCCATCGGCCAGAAGTGCGGCTCCTCCCAGCATGGCGGGAATAACAAGCCATTTCCTTCTCCTTCTCACCAGGGCATAAAGTGCGAACGTGCCACCCTCCCCGCGGTTGTCGGCCCGGAGTATCAGGATCACATACTTGATCGTGGTTTGTAAAGTGAGTGTCCAAATGATACAGGACAGGGTACCCAGGATCAGCGATTCATCGACCACCCGGTTGCTGATGATCGCGTTAAATACATAAAGGGGGGATGTTCCAATATCTCCGTAAATAATTCCTAAAGCTATGAGTAGTCCCGCTGCCGTGACTTTATTAGTCGGTATTTTCACGAACTGAAGTTAATATTTTCTATTAGGCATCTGTAATTCCAAGGCACTGCCTGCAAAGGTATAAGCAAAAACCAAATACAACGATTGACCTGTTAAAAGATTATCACCAAACCAGATGCAGCAATTTCACATGCAACTGAACGTTTGTGTTATTGGTCTTTTAAACCTGCGACTTTAAATTAACTGCTCAGTTTTGGGGAAGCGTTCTTAACTTTAATATGCAAAAAATCAGATTATTATGTACAAAAGGGGTTTGTTTTTGTCGGTGTTGGCTTTAATGTTCGCGTCGTTTTCCCTGGAGGCGCAGCGGCTTGTATATTCTGAGCCCGGTAAAGATGATACCCGCCGGCTCAACTTTGAGATCATTGGTAAGATCAATAATAATTTTCTTATCTATAAAAATATCCGGAATAAGAACTGGATCTCAATTCTGGACAACGATATGAGGGAGGTTGCCAGTGTAGAACAGGATTATCTTCCCGATAATGACAGGGTGATCAATGTAGACTTTTTCCCATATACAGATTTTGCGTATATGATCTACCAGTACCGGAAAAAGAATATCATCTACTGTGTCGCCGCCAAGATCGATGGCAATGGAAATAAAATGAGTGAATTGGTGGAATTGGATACCACACAGGTGAATTTCGGGGCCGATAACAAGATCTATTCTGTGCTGACAAGCGAGGATAAAAGCAAGATCATGGTTTTCAAGATCAACAGCAAGAATAAAAAGCTTTATGTGATCACTAGTTTGCTGCTCGATGACAGGCTCAACGAGATCAAGAGGAGCCGGCTTAGCATGCCAATGGATGACCGGAATGATTACCTGAATGAATTCCAGCTCGATAATGATGGTGACCTGATCTTTACTAAGTTTGATCGGGTGAATAATGAGAATATTGGGAACGCTTCACTGATCATCAAGTATGCCCAGGCCGATAGTTTCCTGGTAAAAGAGCTGGATACCCAGAAAAAATACCTTGATGAGATCCGGATCAAACCTGATAATTATAATAAACGCTATTTCATAACCTCTTTTTATTGCAAACAAAGAAGGGGAAATATCGACGGGTATTATTTTTATATATGGGACAAGCAGACCTCTCAGCCCATTGTGGAAGATACGGTCAGCTTTAGCGAAGAACTAAGACGGGAGGCACGTGGTAATTCCAGCATGAGAACGGCTTTCAATGATTACTTTATCCGGAATATCATTACAAGAAGGGATGGCGGTTTTCTTATCAGCAGCGAGGCTTATTATACCACATCGCGTGGTGGCGGATGGAATCGCTGGAACAACCTGTATGGCTCTCCTTTCCTGCGCACTTATGATTACTATTATTATTCGCCATATTCTTATAATAGTTTATGGGGCAATCGCTGGAATTATGGCCAGAACGTAAGGTACCAGGCCGACAATATCGCGGTGATGTCGTTTGATAAGAACGGGAAACGGGAATGGAGCAGCATAATATCAAAAGAGCAGTTCGATGACCAGTCGGATGAATTGTTGTCGTACCAGATCATGAATACAGGTGGAGAATTGCATTTCCTCTTCAACAACCTGGAAAGAAGAGCCAACCTGCTAAATGATTTCAGCCTGACGCCTGATGGCAAGATCACACGCAATCCTACTTTGAAAAATCTCGATCGTGGATATGAACTGATGCCAAAGTTTGCCAAACAGGTTAGTGCGCGCCAGGTGATCATACCATGTATTTACAGAAATTATATTTGTTTTGCAAAACTTGAATATAACTGAATGATGTAGTAATTTCCATATCCGTGATCGCAATATTTAGACAGAAAAACCCAGCTAACCTGCTCCTCCTCCTGATAACAGGGATACTTATCAAGTTACCTATGTTTATGGAGCCGCATGTGCCTATTGTGCGGCAAAGCGATGGTATCCTTTACGAAGCAATCATTGATTTTTTTAATGGAATGGCAGGGACTTCGCCGGTCATGTACCCGGTTCTGGCGTTTATCTTACTCATCACCCAGGCCATCATGATCACGCGGTTTATCAACAACCAGCGCATGATGAATAAGCCCAACTACCTCGCGGGAATGGCTTACCTGCTCATTACATCCCTTTTACCAGAGTGGAATTATTTTTCGTCGCCACTTATATGTAACACGATTCTATTATATATACTATCTGCCTTATTTGGGGTATATAACAAGCCCAACGCAAAAGGCAGTATTTTCAATATCGGCCTGGCATTAGGTATTGCCGCTTACCTGTTTATTTCGTCGCTCACATTTGTGATATGGGTTTTTCTCGCCCTGGCCGTGATGCGTCCTATCCGATTAAATGAATGGCTGATCTGTTTGCTGGGTATCACCACACCATTCTATTTCTACGCGATCTACACTTTTGTTAATGGAAATTTTGGCTGGGATCAGTTTGTACCGCTTATTCAACTTGGTTTTCCATCATTGAAGCAGTCGGCCTGGCTGGGAGCCAGTATTTTCCTGATCCTCGTGCCGTTCCTCGCCGGCGGGTATTATGTGCAGGAAAATCTAAGGCGAATGCTGATCAATGTCAGAAAGGGATGGAGCCTCCTGCTACTGTACCTGCTCACTGCCCTGCTTTTGCCTTTTGTCAATACCAGCGACACTTTTGAAAACTGGATCATGGCGATGGTGCCGATGGCTGCCTTTCACGGTTTTGGCTACCTCCATGCTACCCTCCGAATTTTTCCGCTGTTATTATTCTGGCTCACTGTGGCATTTATTATTACTTATCAATACTATGGTCCCGGTTGGTAATGTCACTGGTGTGAGACTTAACGTAGACTTCATACTTCGTGCCCGAATCACAGCCTTAAACTCGTGGCGGTTCTTTATCTTTGCCATTCAAAATTCTGATACATGAAATTTGGTGTGGTTGTTTTTCCCGGGTCTAATTGTGACAGGGATATGTATGATGCATTAAAGTATGATCTGGGCCAGGATGTTACAATGCTTTGGCATAAAAACAGTGACCTGGGGCAGCTTACCACGGATGATTGTATCATTCTGCCCGGTGGATTTTCATATGGCGATTATCTACGGTGTGGCGCTATCGCCAGGTTCAGCCCGGTTATGCAAAGTATCATTGAGTTTGCCAATGCCGGTGGTAAAGTTCTGGGTGTCTGCAATGGTTTCCAGATCCTTTGCGAATCGCAATTGTTGCCGGGTGCGCTGCTTAGAAACAGCCAGCAGCAGTTTGTCTGCAAAAACGTATTTATAAAAGATCAATCCTCCAATATTTATAAAATACCGGTAGCTCATGGCGAAGGCCGCTATTATGCTGATGAGAAGACCCTGGCTCAGTTGGAGGCAAACGGACAGGTGATCTTCCGCTACTGCGACGAGAACGGAAAGGAAACTCCCGGGTCTAACCCCAATGGTGCTATCAATAATATCGCAGGAATTTGCAACGAGGCCCGGAATGTTTTTGGTATGATGCCCCATCCAGAAAGGGCTTGTTCTCAGGCACTTGGCAATGTTGATGGCAGACAGATCATTAAAGATTTGCTGATGGCCGGGGAGTTGGTTGGCTAGTAGCACATCTTTCATTCTATTAAATACAGTCTTTAAAAATTTAGCCCCCGGTCTTTGGGTGAATTAGCATGCTTTTATCGTTTTATAATTATTAAAACAGGAAAATCTGGTTAATTTTGACCCGGCTTTATAATTTAAGGAAATGAAAATCAAACCTATACTCGTCCTTTTTTGCCTGGTCCTTGCCGGAGCAGCAGCAAACGCCCAGTTGAACCCGGTAAGCTGGTCATTTACATCAAAAAAAATTGCCGACAAAACATATGAAGTACACCTGACCGCTACCATGGCGACAGGCTGGCATTTATATTCGCAGGTTCAACCTGAGGATGCGATTGCCATTCCCACCGGCTTTAAAATAAATAGCAATCCTTTGCTTTCCCTGGAAGGTAATATCAGGGAATTGGGAAAAATGGAAAAGTTTCACGATAAGAAACTGGAAGTATCCGCCAACCAGTATTCCGGCAAAGTTGATTTTGTACAGGTGGTGAAACTCAAAGCCAACGCGAAAACAAATCTTACAGGCAGTGTTGAATACCAGACCTGTGACGATAAAAAATGTTTGCCGCCAAAGACAGTCAACTTTACCGTTCCCTTAAACTAGGCAGCAAATAACAGAAATAATTAGCGGGTTCTTTTTTAGAACCCGTTTCTTTATCAAACCGGATAACATGCTTAAAAAGCTCAGCGCTCATATTATTCTAACCGCCATTTTATTCTCCTTCACCAATGCTGCATCATCGCAGGAACAGTCACTTCCACATAGCTGGAAGGTTGAGAGTAAAAAGTTAGAAGAAGGGCGATACGAGCTTATTTTTTCAGCGGCCGCATCCGGTGACTGGAAAATTTATGCGCCGAACCAGGTCTTGCTGGATGTAAAGACAACCGAATTAAATTTCGCTGATTCCGCCATCAGCAAGTCAGGTGATTTTATTATCTCGGGTCAGCAACCTGTGGATGAAAGCAGTCCAATTTTTGAAAATACAAATGTCAGCCTGCATGCAGGTGATGTGGAGTGGAAGGCCGATATACGAATAAACGGCACTGTACCGGCACAGTTACAGGGCAGCCTTTTGTATACCTATGGTAAAAATGACGAGTTTTACCCAGGTACGGCATTTATCTTTGATGTGGCGTTGGAAGGAGGCGTAGTCACAGGCTCCGCAATTAAAGTTGCTTCAATCGATCTTGCCAACCCGGTAAATAACTGCGGTGATGACGGTACAGAAAGCAAAAGTATTCTGACAATTTTCCTGCTGGGTTTATTAGGTGGTATCATCGCTTTGCTTACACCCTGCGTGTTTCCCATGATACCGGTTACGGTAACTTTTTTTACAAAAAAATCACAGGACAGGAAAAAGGGTATCAGGAATGCGATTCTATATGGTTCGTTTATTTTCCTGATCTATGTGATCATTACCATACCGTTTCATATCGCGAATGAAGCCATCAGTCCTGAAATCTTTAATAATATTTCTACCAATGTATGGTTAAACCTGCTGTTCTTTGCCGTCTTCGTAGCATTCGCGTTGTCCTTTTTTGGTCTATATGAAATCGGGTTGCCCGCAGGACTTGCCAATAGAATGGACTCCAAATCGGGATTGGGTAACCTGGGGGGAATTTTCTTTATGGCTTTTACGCTTGCGATCGTTTCATTTTCCTGTACCGGGCCCATTCTGGGAACACTACTGGTTGGCGTCGCTGAGCAGGGTGCATGGCCACTTACTGCCGGTGCTGCTGGTTTCGGACTCGCACTCGGATTACCCTTCGCGTTATTTGCCATGTTTCCTCATTGGCTTCAGTCTCTACCCAGATCGGGTGGCTGGATGACTGATGTAAAAGTGATACTGGGCTTTTTGGAACTGGCCCTGGCAATAAAGTTTTTATCAAATGCCGACCTGGTGGAACAATGGGGTTTGCTAAAGAGAGAAATTTTTATTGGGTTATGGATCGTGATAGGCATTTTAATGGTGTTATTCCTGCTGGGTAAGATCAGGATCTCTCATAGTTCACCGGTACGAAAGATATCCATTACCCGCCTGGCATTTATAATCCTGTTTGCCTCATTTACCATTTATCTTATTCCCGGCCTTACCAATTCACGCTGGGCCGACCTGAAGCTGATCAGCGGGTTTCCACCACCACGTACTTATAGCCTTTACAAAGTTGAAAGCCACCTTGAGCCGATCCATAATAATTACGAAGAGGCTCTTGCCCTATCGAAAAGGGAAAATAAACCCGTGTTGATCGATTTTACGGGATGGGCTTGCGTGAACTGCCGAAGGATGGAAGAAAAAGTTTGGCCGGATCCCCTGGTGGACAGCCTGATGCGGACAGGTTTTGTGGTGCTTTCCCTGTACGTTGATGAAAGAAAGAAGCTGCCCCTAACTGAACAAACTGTTTACAAAGCCGGCAATGGCCAGGAAAAATCCATCATTACGGTGGGTGATAAATGGTCCACTTTTCAAACAGAAAATTTCGGAGCTACCTCGCAGCCCCAGTACGCGATCATCAGCGCGGACGAAAAGGTTTTGACTAAAACAAAATACTACACTCCGGATGCGGAAGAATTTGCAGAATGGCTGCAGTGCGGACTTGAAGCGTTCCGTAAGACACAGTCTGGAGTCGGGAGTCGGTAGCCAGGAGGCGTTGGCTTGCGTTTTACCTTTTAATTTAATGTAGGCATGAAAATAAAAAACCGCTCCGAGGGTATCGGAGCGGTTCAATTTGGTGTCATTCTGTAACAGCCTGCTGCCGGGCAAGCAAGAGAAAAATTCATTAAAAAGAACTTTTCCAGGTGCAGCGGGAGAAACAGAATGACAATATCTTTTTAAAAAACTGGATCAAAGATATAAAGATAAATTTCAAACTACAAAGTCTACAGGGCAATTTGTTTTTGAACCATCAGTTTCCTCAGGTTTATCAGGCCATACCGCATCCGTCCCAAAGCTGTATTGATACTGCAATTGGTGGTAGCGGCGATTTCTTTAAAGCTCATATCAGCATAATGGCGGAGGATGATCACTTCGCGCTGGTCTTCCGGCAACCTTTCCAGCATCTCACGTACGCGGTGATGACTTTGCCTTTTGATCATCACGGTTTCAGCACTGTCATCAGCAAAGTTCAGGACTTCAAAAATGTCTTTGTCTTCACTGTTACGGATGGTGGGCGTTCTTTTTACTTTACGGAAATGATCCACGCACAGGTTGTGAGCGATACGCATAGCCCAGGGAAGGAATTTACCTTCTTCTGTATAGCGGCCGCCGCGCATAGTGTCGATGATACGGATAAACACATCCTGGAAAATATCTTCAGCGAGATATTTATCCTTTACCAAAAACAGGATAGATGTGTAAAGTTTATCCTTGTGTCGTAACACTAAGGCTTCGAGTGCGTCGAGATTTCCATCCCGGAATAGATGGATAAGTTCATGGTCGGTCTTGTCGATAAAAGCTTTCATAAAACTTCTACAGTTTAGGTGGTTGATGGGATAGGTTTAAAAACTAAAAAAAACGGTGAATTGTGTAAACAGAGTAGAAGTCTATGCGATAGGCGGGGTAATTTTTTGGTTATTCATTTTTTGGATATTGGATAATAAAAATATACTATTTCGCCGATCTTCCAAGCACCCGCGAAAAAAAGTTCCAGATTTTATTGTCAAAGAAATGTTAATCATAAACGCTGAAATTTGCGTTGGATAAGGTTTTAACTTTGATTATCTGAATAATGGAAACAAAAATAATTGGGAAAAAACCCTTTGAGAGAAAGACCGTAATTCCCGCAGAAAATATACTGATCAGGGGCGCCCGGGTACATAACCTGAAGGATATTACCGTTGAAATTCCCCGGAATAAGTTGGTGGTGGTGACAGGTGTTTCAGGTTCTGGAAAATCTTCGCTTACTATAGATACGTTATATGCTGAAGGTCAGCGGCGTTATGCTGAAAGCCTGAGCGCCTATGCCCGTCAGTTCCTCAACCGGATGAATAAACCGGATGTGGATTTTATAAAAGGCCTTTGCCCGGCTATCGCCATTGAGCAAAAAGTCATTACCCGTACGCCACGCAGCACGGTTGGGAGTATGACTGAGATATATGATTATCTGCGATTATTATTTGCCCGAGCCGGTAAAACGATCTCACCGGTATCAGGGAAGGAGGTAAAAAAAGATGATGTAACTGATGTGGTGGAAGCGATAAAAAAGAGAGAATCCGGCGCAAGGGTTTTTATCCTGGCCTTATTCAAGCAGCACCGTAACCGTGATATTAGGGAAGAATTAAATATCCTCGTGCAAAAAGGTTTTACCCGTGTGTACCTTCATGAAAGCAGCGCAGGCGAACCCGGAACTGTTTTTAATATTGAAGACCTGCTCGGTTTGACCGATAAAGAACTTAAGTCAAAGATCGCCGGCAAAAAAGCGACCCTTTATATCCTGGTAGACAGGATCGTGGTTAAAGAATTTGATGAAGACGATATTCACCGTCTCTCCGATTCAGTAGGCACCGCTTTTTATGAAGGTGAGGGCGATGTGTACCTGTTCGTACAGGAGGATGAAAATACTCCGAACGCACCAGGTACAAAACCAGCCCGGAAAAAAAATGCCGAAAGAGGTTTTTCCCTGCTTCATTTCAACAACCGGTTTGAGTTGGATGGCATCCAGTTCGAAGAACCGGTGCCAAACCTGTTTTCATTTAATAATCCTTTTGGTGCGTGTCCGACCTGTGAGGGATTCAGCCAGGTGCTTGGTATCGATGCCGACCTGGTAATACCCGACCGCCGGCTGAGTGTGTACGAGGGTGCCGTAGCTCCCTGGAAAGGTGAGAAGCTGGGACTTTGGAAAGATCATTTTATAAAAGCCGCGAAAAAATTCAATTTCCCGGTTCACAAACCCATTGCTGATCTTACCGAAAAGCAATATGAGATTCTTTGGGAGGGTAATGAACATGTGGCGGGAATCAACGATTTCTTTAAAGAAGTAGAACAAAATTTATACAAGGTACAGTACCGTGTATTGTTGAGCCGTTACCGTGGGCGTGCCCTATGCCCCGAATGCAAAGGCTACCGGCTTCGTAAAGAAGCGTTGTATGTAAAGATCGCGGGCAAACATATCGGTCAGCTCGGTGAGATGCCGGTAAAGGATCTTGCTGCATGGTTTGAGGAGGTAGAAAAAAAACTTAGTGCTCACGATAAACAAATTGCACGAAGAATATTACTTGAGATACATCACCGGTTGAAAACCCTGCTGGCTGTGGGACTTGGTTATCTTACATTGAACCGGCTTGCCAACACGCTGAGTGGCGGAGAAAGCCAGCGTATACAACTGACACGTAGCCTCGGTAGCAACCTGACCGATTCCCTGTATATCCTCGACGAACCTTCGATCGGACTACATGCCAGGGATACAGCAAATCTTATTAAAGTGTTGAAAGAGCTGAGAGATCTTGGTAATACGGTTGTGGTAGTGGAGCATGATGAAATGATGATGCGTGATGCTGATCATATCATTGACATGGGGCCCCTGGCTTCTCACCTGGGTGGTGAAGTTATTGCGGCGGGCACTTATGATGATATTATTTGTCATACCCGCAGTTTAACTGGTAAATACCTGAAGGGCGAATTGAAAATAGAACCGCCTAAGGTAACCAGGAAATGGAATCGTTCGATTAAAGTTGAAGGTGCACGGCAACATAACCTGCAAAATATAACGGTGGAGTTTCCACTCAATGTCCTTTGCGTAGTAAGTGGTGTAAGTGGTAGTGGAAAAACGACTTTAGTAAAACAGATACTTTATCCCGCATTAAGAAAGTTGAAAGGTGAATTGGGTGACAAGGTAGGATTTCATAACGCCCTGACGGGTGATATTGACAGCATCGCACAAATAGAGCTGATCGATCAAAACCCGATTGGAAAATCTTCGCGCAGCAACCCGGTCACCTACATAAAAGCCTATGATGAGATCAGGGATCTCTACGCCCGGCAACCGCTGAGTAAGATGCGCGGATTTCAACCCAAGCATTTTTCATTCAATGTTGACGGTGGACGTTGCGATACCTGTAAAGGAGAGGGTGAACAGGTTGTGGAGATGCAATTTCTTGCCGATGTACACCTGGTTTGTGAATCCTGTAATGGTAAAAGATTTAAAGAAGAATTACTCGAAGTAAAATACAAGGATAAAAATATTTACGACGTCCTTGAAATGGGTGTTGATGAGGCGATAGAATTTTTTACTTCTTCAGAAAAAGAAGCTGCCAATATTGCCAAAGCCATTCAGCCATTAAGTGATGTGGGTTTGGGTTATGTAAAGCTGGGGCAATCTTCCGATACATTATCGGGTGGCGAAGCACAGCGGGTAAAACTGGCTTCTTTCCTGGGTAAAGGCCGTAACTCCGATAAAGTGCTTTTTATTTTTGATGAACCTACCACAGGTCTGCATTTTCACGATATAAAAAAATTACTCGCTTCTTTTCATGCGTTGATAGAGCAGGGACATTCCATCATCGTTATCGAGCATAATACCGATGTAATAAGATGCGCCGACTGGCTGATTGATCTGGGTCCCGGGGCGGGCGATGAGGGTGGCAACCTGGTTTATGCCGGTAAGCCACTGGATATAAGTAAAGCCCGTACCAGCAAGACAGCTGAGTATATTTTATAATATGTAGTAGATCAACGCGTAATATTACTTTTTAGTTCCGAAAAATTTCTGGAAAAATACTTGCATATTCAAAAACCGGAGTATAGATTTGTGTCCAGTTGTAAAAAACTATATACATCCAACCTCTTCTGAAATCCGTACCCAAATCATCTACACTACATAATTGGGGAAATATTTAGCCATATAAGGGGCAGGATATTTATTCCCTGGCAGTAGTGACCGAACTCCAATCCTTTTAAAAAACTGTTGCATCCAGTTTCTGTGTAAGCCTAAACAGGTTTATTCATTCTCTATTATACTCTATACTCTAAACTCTAAACAATGAAAAAACTCTACTTTTTACTACTTACGGCAGTATTTGCAACAGGTGCTGCCTGGGCTCAAAACAAAACCTGGCAGGGACCTGCCACCGGTGGTAGCTGGACATCTCCGGCTAACTGGAGCGGTAATACAATCCCCACACCAAGCGATGTGGTTGAATTTGGTGTAGGTATCTCCGGAACCATCAACGATGTGCCGACGATTGACCTCGCAGGCCTTGTGATTTCTGATGGTGCTAACATCACTTTATCAAAACCTGCTGCGGGTGGTCCAAACACGATCTCTATTTCAAATACAGGTGCGGCCAATGAGTTTGTTATCTCAGAAGGTTCAACGCTTACCCTGGGTAATGAAATCAACCTGCGTTTATTAAACGGTACTGGTGCTAACCAAAACCGCGCTAATTTTGCAGGTGAATTCAATGTAGGCGGCAATGTATATAACTCTAATGGTAATAACGTTATCACAACTGTAGAAACGACAGGTTTATTGCGCGTGGGTAGCGGTGGTAGTGTTAACTCGACAAATGCAAGCAGGCTCGTTTTTGCTGGTGAAGCCACTTATATCCACGGTACCAACGGCGGTACGATCCCCACCGCAACCTGGAATTCTCTTTCTACTGTTATGGTAATAGGCGTTACTGCCACTGCACCTTCCGGTATGGGTCAGCCCTTCGGAAACTTTGTATGGGAAAACGTTAATCAGTCTGGTAACTTTTATCTCGGTTCAGGTGGAACATCTTTCAGCGGTGCGCTGGTTATCAATGGTACCGGTAGTGGTCGTTTGATGATGGGTCAATCATTTACAGCCAGCTATTTCCTTATGAATGGTGGTCGTTTTGAAATCGCGAGCGGCGTAATATTCAACATGGTTAGTGCTACTTTGACGGTAACTGGTAACATGGTTGTATCTGGCGGTACACTTGATCTGAATTCTGGTTTATTTGTTTCTGGTATTCTGGATCTGAAAGGAAGTCTTACTCATAGTGGTGGCACTATCACTGAGAGTGGATCGATTGGTGTTGCGCGTATAACCTTCTCCGGTAACTCTGTACAGGAGTTCTCAAAAACTGGCAGCGCTACCATTTCTGAAACAGTAGACTTTACTGTTAACTCTGATGCGACCCTCGACCTTGGTACTTCGGTTCTTGACGGTTCGGACGGTACTTTCACACTTTCTTCCGGTGCTAAAATTATAACTTCTCATCCTCAGGGTCTGAGATCGACAGGTGCTAATGGAGCAATCCAGGTAGGCACCAGGAGCTTCAGCAGTGGTGCAGACTATGAGTTCCGCGGCGCTTCTACTGGTTTATTCAGCACTACAGCTAACCAGGTAAGAGATTTGATCATTAATAATACTACAACCGGAGAAGTGGTTTCTAACAGGACTTTTCTTGTAAATCGTACCCTGGTTCTTAGCAACGGATATCTTACTCCAGGTACCGGTACTATTACAGTTAATACCAGCGGTAACGCTACTACAGATAACGGAGCTTTTGTAAATGGTGCGCTTAGCAAAATATCTAACAACACAACCCAGTTTATTTTCCCGGTTGGTAAGGTTGATGCTGGATTGAGAATTGCCGGTATTCAGCGTCCTAGTACTGCTGGCGGCACTACCACTTACCAGGTGGAATTCCAAAGAGCAACTCCTCCTACAGCAGCTTTGCAGGATGGTATTACAAGGGTTAGCAGTTGCGAGCATTGGAATATCAACAGGACAAGTGGCAGTGGCTCTGCTTATATCACACTTTCTTGGGCATCTAACAGCAATTGCACCGTAGCTACCCCTTATGTTACCAGCCTTTCTACTTTGAGAGTTGGTCACCTGAGAGGGGGCGCATGGCGCAGCGAAGGTAATTTCAGCACCACAGGTACAAACCTGGCCGGTACAATCAGGTCAGTAAATGCTGTTAATACTTTTAGCCCCTTCGCTTTGGCTAGCATTTCTGACGATGAGAACCCGCTGCCTGTTGTATTCGCAAACGTAAGAGCTTACGAAAAGAACAACGGTGTACAAATCGACTGGAGCAACCTGACTGAAAAAGATGTTGACCACTACGTGGTAGAGCGTTCAACCAACGGTACTGATTTCAGCGCCATAGCACAGCAGCTGCCAACCAGCAACCAGGACGATAAAGCTGACTATTCAGCATTCGATGCAGCTCCTAAAGCTGGTACAAACTACTACCGTATCAAAGCTGAAGAGACCACAGGCAAGATCGTTTACAGTAAAATACTTAGCGTAAATCTTGGCTCGACCACTCAAAGCCTGAGACTGTATCCCAACCCTGTAACAGGCAGCCAGGTTAATATCAGTCTGTCTAACGTAAGGAGCGGCCAGTACGACCTGCGCGTGGTGAACGTAAGCGGACAGGATGTACTGAAACAAAGGATCAGCAGCCAGGGTAGCACCATTACCCAGACTATCGATCTCCCGGCTTCAATTGCACCTGGTGTATACAATATGGTTATCTCCGGTGGTGATTTCCGTGAAACAAAAATGTTTATTGTTCAGTAGTTATTAAAGTATCATCAATAGAGACACAGGCCGGTCAGCAATGACCGGCTTTTTTTAATCCTTCAATCGCCGCCGGGCAGGTGTTTTTGGCCAAAAATGCCAGACTATCCTGGTGGGTACTACGGCAGCCGGGTCCAGGGCCGGGAAGCTTTCCAGCTCCGAAAATTTTCCCCAAAAAGCTTGTATAATCCAAAACTGAAATATAAATTTGTTTACTGGTCTCATATTTTTTCATTCCATCCAAGTTTCTTCTGAAATCCGTGCCCAAGATCCTATTCAGTTAGGGCATCGTGTATTATCTCTTCAGGAATTGAACAAAGTATAGCTTTATATACAAAATTGTTTCGGCTGTTTTGCCGAACGTCCAACCTCCTCTCAAAAGCTCAGTTAATCCACTCCTTTATTACCCTAAGGAAGCGATTTATTATTTCCATACAATTAAATTTCTGAGCAATGAAAAAAGTCTACTTTTTACTCGCGGCGGTCCTGCTTGTGGCCACGGCCTGGTCGAAGACTACAACCTGGACCGGTGGTGCCAATACAGCATGGGACAACGCTGCAAACTGGGATAACGGTGTTCCGGCCAACGGTGACCATGTTATCTTTCCAAACAACACTTCGGTCAACCTTACAAGGGTAGCCTTCGGTGGTAATCTGAACCTGGCGAGTTTGACTATTTTAGGCAACTCTACAGTAAGGTTTTCCAACTCGGTGATCCGAACAATTACCATATCCAACGGCGCTGCCGGTGCTGATTTCGTCATTGATGCCGGTGCTGACCTAACGATTGGAGCAGGACTAAGCCTGACACTCGGTAGCGGTACAGCCGGCAATCCTACGTCGGCGACTATAGACGGTACGCTGATTGTTGAAAGCGGAAGGACCGTAGATGCCGACAACGCAAACGTACTTACAACTGTGAACGGCATCATCCAGAATTCAGGATGGGTATACGGCCATGCTGCAAGACTTTCTTTTGCTGCAGGTTCAGCTTATATCCATGCCAGGAACGGTGGTGGCATTCCAAGAGCTGCCTGGGATACCAACTCTACCTGTAGCGTGGAAGGTTTTGTGAACTCAGTTGTATCAGACCTGAATCAGACATTCGGAAATTTTACCTGGAATAGCCCCTTACAAACCAGTAATTTCAACTTCTCAGGTGGTTTATCTACTGTAAAAGGTGATTTTACCGTTGCTAATACAGGTTCAGGCAGCATTCGCCTGAAGAATACCGGAACTCCCACTACTACTATTGTTCAGGGCGATTATATTCAAACGGGTGGTACATTATTACTGGTTGGTTCCAGCGGTACACATACGCTAAGAGTGAACGGCGATTTCACAATGACTGGCGGTACGCTTTCAAGAGGCGGCACTCCCGGAGCTAACAGCAATGCGAACGTTGCATTTGTAGGTGGTGTGCCACAGGTGTTCACAAAGGATCCCTCAGCTGTTATTTCAAACGCGATTAATTTTTCTATTCCTACAGGTTCTATTGTAGACTTCGGTACTTCTGAACTGGATGGTTCGACAGGTGCTTTTGTACTGAGCGCAGGTGGTAAGATTATCACAGCTCACAGCGAAGGTCTCGGTCCCAATGGCTCTATTCAAATGACACGCACATTTAACAGTGGTGCAGATTATGAATTCCAGGGCGAGTCTACCGGTGTTTTCGCAACCACTTCTTCTAATATTATTCGCGACCTGATCATCAATAATTCTGTAAACGGACAGAATGTAGTATTGTCTCAACCGATGGAAGTATCTCGTATGCTGGTACTCACCGATGGTATGCTGACAACGTCATCATCCAACCTGCTCACCATTCGTGCAACAGGTGGTGCTTCTGCCCCTACACCCACTTCATTTGTTAATGGACCTTTGGCAAAAACAGGCAATACCGCTTTTACTTTCCCCGTGGGTAGCGCAGGCGAAGGATATCGTACAATCGGTATCACCGCGCCTTCAGTGAGTGCAACATTCCGTGCTGAATTTGTAAGGAGCAATCCTGAGGTTGCAGCGCTTGCACCAACTATCACCCAGATCAGTGCCTGCGAATATTGGGAACTTGATCGTACAAGTGGTGGTTCCGCAACTGCACGTGTTGTACTGTCATGGGAAAGCCTGAGTTCCTGCAATGGTGTAAATTATGTTACAAACCCCGCTACTCTTCGCGTAGCTCACCTGGTAGGCACTACCTGGGTAGATGAAGGTAATTCTGCATTTACCGGCAATGCCACTTCAGGCACCGTTACATCTTCAAATGCCGTTGCAACCTTCAGTCCTTTTATTCTGGCCAGCAGCTCTGTACTGGACAACCCGCTGCCAGTTGTTTTCGCCAACGTGAAGGCATATGAGAAGAATAATGGTGTTCAAATCGACTGGAGTAACCTTACTGAAAAAGATGTTGCGAAATATATAGTCGAGCGTTCATCGAATGGTACTGACTTCGTCGCTATCGGACAACAGTTGCCAACCAGCAACCAGGACGATAAGGCTGACTACACTGCTTTCGATGCAACTCCATTAGCAGGTACAAACTACTATCGCATCAAAGCTGAAGAAACAACAGGTAAGATCGTTTACAGTAAAGTGTTGAGTGTAACACTTGGCGTCACAACGCAAAGCCTGAGATTGTACCCCAACCCGGTTAAAGGTCACCAGGTGAATATCAGCCTGTCCAATGTAAGAAGCGGTCAATACGACCTGCGTGTGGTGAATGTCAGTGGCCAGGATGTATATAAACAAAGGATCAACAGCCAGGGAAGTACTATCACTCAAACTATTGATCTTCCGGCCAGCATGGCACCAGGTGTATACAACATGGTGGTGACCGGTG
The DNA here is from genome assembly GCA_023424015.1 of Bacteroidota bacterium. Taxonomy (GTDB): domain Bacteria; phylum Bacteroidota; class Bacteroidia; order Chitinophagales; family Chitinophagaceae; genus Terrimonas_B. The sequence continues at coordinate 111,581 of JAFAEM010000022.1, forward strand.
CTGATTATCGTCAAACAAAAATGTTCATCGTTCAATAATTGAAAGGATCACCAATAGAGACAAGCCGGTCAGCAATGACCGGCTTTTTTTTTGAAAATATTTTGTCCCAAACTGTAAACATTTTATCAGAATCACTTGCAATTCTGGCGGGCTCTGTATAGATTTGTACTACCTGATTTTAATCATCCCGTCCAATTCTTCTGAAATCCGTACCATCATTTTCCAAACAGCAATAACCTAAGTAACACTACGTGGCAACGAGATTCATTTTAGTGGGAATGCCGCTTTAATTCCAACTCCTTTCTAAAACTACCAGGTCTTGGTTTCATAATTCACTACTAATTTTTTGTGAATGTGAAAATTCCCGCAGATGAAAAAAATCTACTCACTCATCATATTTTTAATCATTTCGCTTACTGCCCTTTCACAGGTACGTGAATGGACTGGTGGCAGTGGAGCATGGAACGATGCAACAAACTGGAGCCCCGCAGGTCTGCCGGCATCTTCTGATATATTGCTTTTTGAAAACGTCTCCGTCACGATCTCAAATGTCCCGGATATTGCAATTAAGGGCCTGATCTTAAATAACAGTAATATCATTTTACAGGGAGCTGCCGGTACGAGAACTATTTCGGTTGGTGAAAGCAACCAGGAAACAGCACTTGAAATAAACAACGAAGCCAGTCTTACTCTCAGCAATAGCCTGGTAATGGCACTGGCAGCTAATGCATACGCCAGTATCGATGGCGTGCTAATCGTTCATTCGAATAGTAAATTTTTAACCGACAGTGATGGCAACAGCTTTACCATCGTAAATGGCACATTACAAAATGCTGGTGAGGTGTTCTCCAGAACCTCAACACTTGAATTTGGCAGCGGGTCAAAATATGAGCATACCACCGATAAGGGTAGAATACCTGCTGCAACCTGGCATATCTCTTCAACCTGCCTGGTAAGGGGTACGATAACTAAAGCGCCGGCTGGGATTGATCAGTCATTTGGTAATTATATATGGGATTGTGAACAACAGGCAACCGGTACTTCACTGGGCTCGGCAATTCCAATGGATATAAGGGGCAACCTCGTCATCAAAAAAGCAGGCAAACCAAATGATGCGCTCGCATTTTTGACCCTACCTGAAAACCTGAAGATCGGTGGAGGTTTCATCATCCATGCGGGTCAGTGCGTAAGTGCCGACAAAAATGTAACGATCAACCTTGCAGGAGATCTGACCCTTGCAGGCGGTAGTTTGCGCTCAGGGACTGCTGCAATACAAGTCAATTTTAATGGGATCCAAAAGCAGGTCTATTCAAAGACAGGTGGTCAGGCCCAGGGAATAAAGTTCAGGGTTTTAAATAAAGCATGTCTCGACCTTGGAGATGCAGTGATCGATGGGGAGGGAGACTTTGTGGTCGATGCAGGGGCTATGTTAATGACAGCCCATGAAGAGGGACTTGATGCCACCGGCAGTTCTGGAGCAGTTCAGGTCAAAGGCAAAAGAGTTTTTAGCAGCGAAGCCGATTATGCATTTACCGGAAGCGTTCCACAGGTAACCGGCCCCGGCCTTCCGGCTACGGTAAGAACACTGATCATCGATAACAAGGCCGGAACAAATCCCGGTGCAGGTGTTGTTCTCTCGAAAGAAACGCTCGTGACAAAAGAGCTGGCACTACTTAACGGCTATCTCGAATCCTCCGATACAAAAATGCTGACGATCGGGGAAAATGGTGAAGCAAGAGGTTCCGAATTTTCTTTTGTTACCGGGCCGATGCGTAAGACTGGAAGTACCGCATTTACTTTTCCGACTGGTTGGGCTGGTGCTGGGGGAGGACAAATACCCATTGCTATAGAATTGATGGGTTCTGTGTCGACGATACAGGCAGAATATAAACGAGCACCGGCAACAGATAAAGGCGCCACGATCAATGCGCCGCTGCACCATATCAACTATTGTGAATATTGGGAACTGTTTCCAGTCTCGGGAAGCCCCAAAGCGATCGTTACCATGTACTATAATGCCCATAGCAGCTGCGCACCCATATCACTGATCAATGATTTTTCTTCTGCCCGGGTAGCGCGTTCTGACGGTAAGTCCTGGTCGCAAATTGGAAATGCAGGCGATAGTCTTACGGGTGGAAATGGTTATGTGATCTCCGATAATGCAGGCATCACTATCAACAAAGAGCAAAGATTTTATGCGCTGGGAAATATCACTAATGCCACTGACCCACTGCCCGTAATGTTTGATAATGTCCTGGCATATGAAAAAGACAACGGCGTTAAAATAGAGTGGAGCAATCTTACTGAAAGAGATATTGCGATCTATTATGTGGAGCGATCTGCCAATGGTTTGGATTACACTATTATTGGACAGTTCCTGCCAACCAGTAATCGCGATGATAAAGCACAATACACGGCTTTTGACGCAAAACCATCAACGGGTTTGAATTTTTACCGTATTAAAGTGATCGAAAGAAGTACAAAGATCATATTCAGCAAGGTAATGCGGGTGGAAACCGGCATGCCTGGTCAGAAACTGACGCTGTATCCTAATCCTGTAACGAATAAACAGATCATGCTGGGAATTTCCGGAATATCGGAAGGTCAGTATGATATCCGTATCATAAATGTTCTTGGTCAAGCCGTTTTGCAAAGCAAAATGGAAAAGAAAGGAGAGTTTATGACCCAGACGTTGAGACTACCTTCTTTAACCCCTCCCGGAATGTACCAGGTGATCATTAGCGGCGCGAATTACCGGGAGACAAAGTCGTTCATTGTTCAGTAAGGGTATTGAGAGTACCCAATAGAGAAGGGGCCGGCCATTAATTTGTGCTGGCCCTTATTGTTTCCTGTAAGTAAAGCCTTACTGGTATAAGCCCTGATTGCCGGTCGGCTTATCTCAGTTTGTTGAGGCTTTTAATCAACTTCTCATCCCGGCGGATCCCTCTTATGGCAAGGAAATAAAAAACAGGCACCAGGAATACAAAGACAGAAGACAAGGCTATAACGCCGGGCAGGCCTTTTATTTCCATAAAAAATAAGATGACCGTAAGAATTGAAAGGATCAAACCTGTAATTGCAAGTTTGAATTGCATCTTCCTGTCTTTATATAAAAAGATAGTTACCAGGCCCAATATCACCGATGCACCCGTAAGTACGATCAGGAACAGGCTGCTGCCTGCTGTAATGGTGGACATGACACCACTGGTGGCTGTTGCATTTTGTTCGGCACCGCCAAAAAAAGGGAACAGGAAACTTAGAATCGCGCAGGTTGCTGCCAGTAATAACCAGAGACTTTGTTGACGTTGGATCATACCATATCTTTTGTCAAAAATAAGGTAAGAACAGCCTTACGTCAACAGGTATTGAAAATTGAATGGAATGGGGCGGCTTTCGCAGATCCTGGTGTAGAATTCGCTGTGGTCTCGGTATTTCCGTAAATCAAAGCGCAAGGGAACGCGGATTGCCAGGATTTTTATGATCTGTCAGGATCTTATCTTAAAAAATCATAACGATCATAAATATCCGCGTTCCCTAAATATTTGGAAAAGAGAAAAGTCCTCATTTTCAAATTTTCAAATTACCACATTTTCAAATTATTCAACTTAGCTGTCTCTGGAAATCATCATGATCCCAACTGATATTGATCTTGTCGATCCTGCCCTGGTCGTTGAGATGGAAGATGAAGATATGGTCACTATCGAATGACTTGCCTTTATTTACGATCCCTGCAAAGTCTTTCGCCTGGGTACCACGGATCACCACCTGGCAACGTATGGTGTCGCCATCTTCTGCCACCGCCGCATCAACAGTATTGTCGACATTAGGAAAGCATTCTATGATAGATGTCCAGAGCGCTCGTCCCAATTCCCCGATCTTACCCTTTCCTTCATCGCCGATAGCTTCGAAATGCACCTCACCTTCGGGGTCACAAAAGCTGAGCATTTTGTTAACATCACGTTGCTGGTAGGCAAACATAAATGAGACGCACGCATTTTTTAAACTTAATTCCTGTTGTTGGAGAGTTGTCATAAAAGAAGATTTAATGATTAATGAAATTTATAAAGAGCTCAATTGTTCTGCAGGTATAAGATTTCTATAATCCCAATACGAGGATACATTAGCAATTTTCCATTTCCCGTTTATTTTTTCCATGATGCGCTGGTCTTTGCTATAAAAATACTTTGAATCGTTTTCATAGCTATTGTATTGATCCCAGGCCAGGTATGCCAGGTTTTCGGAAAAGAATTTTACGATCATATTTCTTCGCACTACCAGCGGATGGGAGCTGCCACCTTTTTCCACGGGGTTATCCTTAATGTACGCAGCTACATTTTTAGATACTTCATCCCAGCCTGCTTTCGCCGAGAAAGTGCCATCCTCATTATTCCAGGCCTGGAATGCGTATGAATCATGCACAAAATGTGTTTTCCAGCATTCAAAATCGCGCTGGTAGAAACAGGTGGTTTCATCTTCTATTGTTTTCATGATGGCCGATTTCTCTTCTGCTTCGCTAAAACTTTTTTTATCAGCCGGATCTTTCGCAGATTGGCTACACGAGTAAACAAGCATGATAAAAAGCAGGTAGAATAACTTTTGCATATCCTGTAAAATTTACGCTAAGGTATTGTTGCTTCGCTTCCGGGTATTGTAGAAATGCGCCAACCTCTTGTAAAAATGCGTCAGGAACCCGGCAGGCTTTGGGGCTTTGGCTTTTTTACCAGGTTGGCCAGCTCGGTATTCTCACGCAGGTATTGTTGCGGAGTGCGCCCCGTAAACTCTTCGAAATCTTTGATGAAATGTGCCTGGTCATAAAACTCGGCCTCATAAAAGATTTCGGGCCAGTTGACTTTTTTCTTTCCGGCAACGAGATTGCAGATATAACTCATCCGGCGTATGCGCGCATAGTATTTAGGACTAAGCCCCACTTTTTGAAGAAAACGTCTTTCGAAGGTGCGGCGCGACATATGGCTGTCTTTTAAGAGGTCCTGCACATTGAGCATCCCGTTTTTTTCTACCACCAGGTTAGCGGCCTTGTCAATATAGTCCGGCTCAGGATTGATGAGACTGGTATGATGAAGCAGCATTTCTTCCAGCAATTTTGCTTTCTCCACGGGACTATGGGCGTTTTTGACATGGGAAACGAAATCTCTGAAATAGGGTTGTGGCAGACAACTAAAAAGCTCTGCTCTTTCTTCGGTCAGCTCAAAAGCTGTAAGTCCAAACAGTGTCGCCAGGGCAGAAGGTTTGAAAACGATACCGGCTATGCCAATTTTACCATTCAGGTATAACTTATAGCTATAAACCGAAAGGCCAGCAATAAATTGGGGAGGTACGGCAAGCCGTTCGTATTTTTTATTTTGAAGGAAATAAGGGCTTCCGTAATTGATGGCAATCGAACAAAAGCTGTTTGGCGGTGATTCAATAACCAGTTCCTTTTCCAGTTCTGCACCGGATTCCCAGACATAATAACATTCAACAAATTCTGAAAGACTTTTTGCTGGAAAAAATTTCTGGTAGTACATGGCTGCAAGGCTTACTTAAATTTCGGCAATAATGCGGTTGCAACCAATAAAAATAAACCTCTGCCCCTGGGTCTGGTTCGGTTCCGGTTAGCCCAACTCAGGATACAGTGGGAATTTCTGCATCAGTTCCTTTACTTCGGCTTTTGTATCGCTGATGATCTTTTCGTCGTCGGCATGCTGCAAAACTTTATCAAGCATCGCCACCACTGTTTCCATATCGCCTTCTTTCATTCCACGCGTGGTGATGGCCGGCACACCCACACGTATACCGGATGTAACAAATGGGGATTTATCATCAAACGGCACGGCGTTTTTATTGAGGGTAATATGGGCTTTGTCCAAAGTTTCCTGCGCTTTTTTGCCTGTGAGGTTCTTATTGCGAAGATCGATCAGCATCAGGTGATTGTCGGTACCGTTGCTGATCAGGTCGTAGCCGCGGCTTACAAATGATTTAGCCATCGCCTGCGCATTGGCAATTACCTGTTTGGCATAGCTGGCGTAATCTTCCGACAATATTTCTCCAAAAGCCACAGCTTTGGCTGCGATCACATGTTCCAGTGGACCGCCCTGAGTTCCCGGGAAAACAGCGAGATCGAGCAGCTGGCTCATCGTGCGTGTATTACCTTTTGGATCTTTGATACCCCAGGGGTTTTCAAAATCGTGACGGAGCATGATGATACCTCCTCGCGGCCCACGTAAAGTTTTGTGGGTGGTGGAGGTAATAATATGGCAATGTTCAAACGGATCATTCAGTAAACCCTTGGCAATCAATCCAGCGGGATGCGCGATATCAGCCATCACCACGGCGCCGATCTTGTCGGCCACTTCGCGGATACGTTTATAGTCCCAGTCGCGGCTATATGCTGAGGCGCCACAGATGATCATTTTGGGTTTTTCCTTTAAGGCAGTGGCTTCAAGCTGGTCGTAGTCGACCCTTCCCGTTTCTTTAATAACGCCATAAAAAAGTGCCTGGTAATTTTTGCCACTAAAGTTGGCCGGGCTGCCATGAGTAAGGTGGCCGCCCATGCTCAGGTCAAGGCCCAGGACTTTTTCACCAGGTTTCAGACAAGCAAGGAACACGGCTGCGTTGGCCTGCGCACCACTGTGTGGCTGCACATTAGCCCAGCTTGCGTTAAAGACCTTCTTAAGTCTTTCAATCGCCAGGTTTTCAATTTCATCTACCACCTCACAACCGCCATAATAACGCTTGCCGGGATATCCTTCCGCGTATTTGTTGGTCGGCACTGTGCCCATGGCCTGCATAACCTGCAGGGAAGTGAAGTTTTCTGAAGCAATGAGTTCAATACCATTGCGCTGTCGTGCCAGTTCCTGGTTGATCAATTCGAAAAGTTGGGTGTCTTTTTGCATATCCGGGCGTTGAAGAGGATGAATGAAGAATAATTCAGGCTGCAAAATTAGGTTGGGGAGGGATTGAAATCACGAATAAGCCGATAAGTTTTTAATTGTACCAAAAAGCCTTACTTTCGATAGCTTTTTCCCTGATTGACGGGGCTTATATCGAATAAAAATATTAATCCAACTTAGATCCATTGATTTAGGTTTAAAGTCCGCCCACGCGGACGTGGTTATTAATGAAGGCAATCATTCCAGTAGCAGGCGCAGGCACCAAATTGCGCCCACATAGCTATACACAACCAAAGGCTCTTATCCCGCTTGCCGGTAAAACCGTGCTTAGTATTATTATCGACCAGATGCGCGAAGCGGGGATCACTGAATTCATTTTTATTGTCGGTTACCTGGGCGATAAGATCCGGGATTATGTCAAAGCCAAGTATCCCGACCTGCAGGCTCATTATGTGCAGCAAATCGACCGACAGGGGGTGGGGCATGCCATACAGATCGCCCGCGAAGCCGTGAATGGCGATGAAGTGATCGTAGTTTTGGGTGATACCATTTGCGAATTTGATGTGAGGGCGATCGTGAACAGCGACTCCTCGATGCTGGGGGTCAAAAAAGTAGACGACCCCAGGGAGTTTGGCGTAGCCGAGATCGACGAGCATGGGTATATCGATCATGTCGTTGAAAAACCGCAAATACCAAAATCGAATATGGCACTGGTGGGCATCTATAAGATCAAAGAGAGCTCGCAACTGTTCCAGTGCCTTGAAATGAATTACCTGCAAGGCCTGCGTACGCACGGTGAATACAGCCTCACGGATGCCCTGGATTGCATGCTGAAACAGGGGGTCAGGTTCAAACCGTTTAAAGTCGAGAGCTGGTTTGATTGTGGTCGCAAAGAAACCCTGCTCGAGTCGAATGCCACGCTGCTAAAAAAATTCCAGCGGAAGTCGGAGAGCGAATACAATTTTGAAAATACAGTTATTATCCCACCGGTGAGTATTGGTGAGGGTTGTGATATCAGGAACTCAATTATTGGGCCCAATGTTACTATTGGCGAAAGCACCACGATGGACTATTCGATCGTGCGAAACTCGATCGTGGGTTCTTATTCTAACCTTTTCGATATAGTACTGGAAGCTTCTATTATTGGTAGCGATACCAGCCTTCGCGGGGAGACCCGTACCTTGAGCATTGGCGATAATACCAATATCGACCTGGGCTAATGATTCGTAGTTGCGGGAGTAACTTGAATCCTCCTACCGGTAACACTTCAATCCAGATGATCAGTTACAAGAACCCAATAACAGAGCTGTTTAAGATCGATTACCCCATTATCCAGGCAGGAATGATCTGGGCCAGCGGCTGGCGACTGGCTAGTGCGGTAAGTAATGCGGGAGGTTTAGGTATGATAGGCAGCGGAAGTATGTACCCTGATGTCTTACAGGAGCATATTGTCAGGTGTAAGGCCGCAACCGACCGTCCCTTTGGGGTAAATGTACCCCTGCTGTACCCGGATATTGACAAGCATATAAAACTTATTATCGAAAACGACGTAAAAATCGTTTTTACGTCGGCAGGCAATCCTAAGTCCTGGACCGGCGTTTTAAAGGAACATGGAATAACGGTGGTACATGTGGTCAGTAGCGCCAAATTTGCCAGGAAAGCCGAAGATGCAGGTTGTGATGCGATAGTGGCAGAAGGCTTTGAAGCAGGTGGCCATAATGGAAGGGAAGAAACGACAACCATGGTTTTGGTACCGCAGGTCGTGAATTCGGTGAGTATACCAGTGATAGCTGCAGGAGGCATTGCAACCGGCCGGCAGATGCTCGCAGCCATGGTCCTGGGAGCCGATGGCGTACAGATAGGTAGCAGATTTGTGGCCAGTGAAGAGGCATCTTCACATATCAGGTTTAAAGAGGCAGTGATTAAAGCAGGAGAGGGTGATACCGTGCTTACGCTCAAGCAGCTCACACCGGTCAGGTTGATCAGGAATGAATTTTATCGCCAGGTGCGGGAAGCAGAAGAGCGCGGTGCAACAATTGAAGAATTAAAAACACTTTTAGGAAGGGGGCGGGCCAAACTTGGTATGTTTGAAGGAAACCTGGAAGAAGGTGAACTGGAGATTGGGCAGGTTAGTGCGTTGCTGGATCGTATTTTACCGGCACCGGATATCGTAAAAAAAGTTTGGACTGAATTTTCAGAAGCTGTTCAGAATCCAATCGGAAAATATTAATTTTATAAAGCTGTTTCAGCTTGATTTGTTAACCTTAATAATGACCAGATGAAACCCGGTTTACTTTTATTAGGCATAGGTCTTCTGGGATGTACTGCCGCCCAGGCCAAAGCAGAACCCGATCCTGCCGTTGGAGGAAAAAAGAATGAGCTGATGGGAGTGATCCTGCATGGGGAAAGCAAAAAGCCATTGAAGGCTGTTACAGTAACCGCATATCTTGTTTCCAAAAAGGAAAAAGCCGTGCAAACGGATGATGCGGGCAATTATGGTTTTGATGAACTGAAACCTGGCACCTATAAGTTTGTTTTTGAAAAATCTGGTTATAAGCGCGTGACAAAGGAAAAAGTGGTGATCAAGACCGATGAAGCTTTTCAGCTTAATATCGAGATGATTGAAAGCAAGGATTTTGACCTGGTGCCCTCCGCACTATTATTTGCTGATTTTTAAGTTTGTTGCCACGAAATAAGATAATGAAAGGCTGTCCCCGACGGCCTTTTTTTATTTTGGGAAAGCCTGCTCCGGAAAATGGTCACGAAGAGCACGGAGGAAACACGGAAGGCACGGAGTATATGGCAGAGAACACTCGCTGTGATCGCCGTGCCCGCTGTGGTTCGTTAACTATTGGTAACAGAAGACACGGAAAAGAAAAAAAGGGCGATCAAATACGAAATGACCGCATTCGATCTCCCTTTCGGCTTTATAAATTCAGCGTTCGCCTAATCGATATCTATATCAAAGTCGTCGTCGGATTTTTCGATATTGAATTTTTTATGCTTTTCAAGAAAGCTGCGATACTTCTGGTAGGTCTGCGAAGACGCTTCTTTACCATTGATCGTTAGTTTTCCATCTTTATGCTCGATCTTATATCCATCTTTTTTATTGATCAGTCCATCATCTTCCAGGCCATCAACGAAAGTCTTGTATTCTTTCAGTTCGGCTTTGGCTTTTTCGATATGAACTTTTGCTTCTTTTAGGTCTTTTTCAAGTTGAGGCCCGATCTTTTTCATTTCTTCCCTGGCTTTATCCATGCTGGCCTGGATCTCTTTCATGTCGATATCTTTTACCTTTTCCAATTCCAGCTGGATTTTTTCAAAATCTATCTTAGCGATGGATTCTTTCACTTCCTGTTCGATCTTTTTAAAATCAACTTCCTTCATGGCCTTTTCAACATCGGCCTTGATCTTTTCCATATTTACTTCCTGCATGGCACGCTGAACATCAAGTTCCATTTTCTGGAAGTCCAGGTCTTTCATCGCTTTCTCCACGTCCCGCATGGCTTTTTCCATTTCCCGGTCGATGTCCAGTTCGTCGAGCTCGCGGATGGCATCATCCAGATCACGGACCTTTCTGTCTTTTTTTCCCGGAATGGTGTCAGCCTGGTAGTAATCCTTATCATATGATTTATCCTGTTCCTGTTTCCGGTCCCAGGAAATCAGTGCCAGTGCAAAAATTACAGCCAGGGCAGCGGCCATGAAGATGCCGGGCTGTCGGGTTGATCGTGGTTTCATTTTTTTCAATTTAAGGTTATCATGTTTAGTTTGACGAAAAGCTTCGTATCAAATATACGATCAGTTTCGTATTAAATTATACCGTTTATCAACTAAACTTAATTTTAACAACGGACAGGTTTTTGCCGGGAAGGCGGCGAGACGGGAAGTTAAAAAAGACGTTTATGAACAGCCGAACTATCGACCCGATAGCGTCCAGACTGAAGACTATCGACTACCGACTAACTCTTACGGAATGCCCATTTAAACATTTCCTTCCAGGTGGGTTTTTTCCCGTACATGAGTATACCTGTACGATAGATCTTTCCACTCAGCCATACGGCGAAGAGGAAACCCGCGATGAGTAAGACCATGGAAAGTCCGAGTTGCCAGTAAGGGACGGTACCCGGTACCCCAAACGGTATGCGGGCCATCATTATAATGGGTGAACTGAAGGGAATGATGCTGCCCCAGACGGCAACGGGGCCGGTAGGATCGCTCATAGCCACAGACATCATAGCGATGGAAAAAATGACCAGTAATGTAACAGGGAAACTGAGTGACTGTGCTTCCCGCATGTCTTCATTAACGGCGCTGCCGATAGCGGCATAAAGAGATGAGTAAAAGAAGAACCCGCCCATAAAGTAAAACACGAACCCGAATAAAATCATCGGGATGTTGATACTGCCGAAAGCGCTTTGAATCCCTTCCATGACTCCGCCCATGGCTGCAATATTATTTCCAGATGCTTTTGTTGCATTATAGATAATAAAGATGAAAGCGATCCAGAGAAAGAACTGCGTTAAGGCTACCAGGCCGATCCCGATAATCTTGCCGAGCATCAGCTGGAATGGTTTGACCGAACTAACGATCACTTCCGCGATCCGGTTGGTCTTTTCCTCCATCACGCCCATCATAACCTGCGACCCGTAAATAAGCAGGATAAAATAAATCAGTAAACCCGCTACATATCCAATAGTGCTGGCAACCTTTGAATTGGCTGATTCGTCGTGCACATTGACCGCCCTGATACTTACCACACTGTTCTTGATGATATTCTTTTTGTCCTCATCAATGCCCAGGCGTTCGTTTTTGAGTTCGTTCCAAATATTATTGAGCTTTTGTTCCACACGTCCCGAAGCATCAGCACCCATGGTGCGGCTGGTATACATGTTAAGTCCCCTAAGGCCCGACTGCCAGTCGTCCTGGCGGGGTATAACAATATAGCCGTCGTAGCCCATATCCGAAAAGCTCTTTTTCAGGCTGTCAGCTTCAATATTCAAAAGGCTTAACAGAGAAGAACTGTCCTTTTGGTTCTCCCGTTCAATCTTGCCACGGTCGAAATAGCCAGATGAATCAATTACTGCCACATCCAGTTTTGGCCTCGACTTGGCGCCCATGTAGGTCATTCCAAAAATCAAACCCAGGTACAACACAGGGAAAAGAATGGTACTGATAATGAAAGTTTTCTTTCTTACCCTGGTGAGGTATTCACGTTTTATAATAAGTAATGTTTTGTTCATGGCGTGTAGTTATGATTGTTACCGGATACTATGCCTGATACCGGATGAAATTTCAAAATTGCTGTTCATTACACTTTAACTTCCTGAAACTGCCTTGCAGCGGGTGTATCTTCCACCAGGCGGATAAATATATCATTGAGCGAGGGAAGGATCTCATTGAATGATTCGATACCCAGGCCTTTATTAATAAAATACTGCAACACATCATTATTGGTATAGCCCGGGTCGAGTTTAATGATCACTTCCTGGTCTCCTTTCTGCTTTACTTCAAACAGGTGAATTGCCAAATGCTCGGCCATGATCCGGTCTGAAAAACCCACCCTGAAAAGGTTTTCCTTAAAATCGTGTTTAACATTTTTCACGGTGCCATCCAGGATCTTTTTGCCTTTATTGACCAATACTATATGATCGCAGATCTCCTCCACCTGCTCCATCCGGTGCGTACTGAAGATGATCGTGGAGCCATTGCGGGCCAGGTTATAGATCTCGTCTTTGATGAGGTTGGCATTTACGGGGTCGAGCCCGCTGAAAGGCTCATCCAGTATGACCAATTTGGGTTCGTGCAGCACCGTAGTTACAAATTGCAATTTCTGGCTCATGCCTTTTGAAAGGTCTTCCACCTTTTTATTCCACCACGATTCCATATCCAGCCGGTCAAACCAGGCTTTGATCTTTTGGGTAGCCTCGTATTTGTTCAGGCCTTTCAGCTGTGCCAGGTAAAGCGCCTGTTCCCCGATCTTCATTTTTTTGTAAAGGCCTCGTTCTTCCGGCATATAGCCGATCTGTCCGATATCGTTGACGGGGTCGAATTTTTTGCCATTGAAAATGATCTCACCCTGGTCAGGGTAGAAAATACCAGTGATCATACGGATGAGCGTTGTTTTGCCCGCACCGTTTGGACCAAGCAAACCGAAGATCTGGCCCTGTTCGATAGTCAGGCTGATATCATCGACGGCTTTTTGGGTAGCAAAATACTTTCTCAGGTTTTTTAGTTCCAGTATGGGCATAGCTTTTCAGATTGTATCGCAAAAATAGCCGTTAACTCATATAAGCCATAATTTTTCACTAAATGGTATTATAATGATAACTCGCTGATTATGCCTGCAAAACAGTTGTAATCCTGCTGGCGATACTTTCACCATCCATTGCAGCGCTAACAATACCACCTGCATAACCGGCTCCTTCCGCGCAGGGGTATAAGTTTCTTAGCTGGGGATGCTGCAGTGTTTCTTTATCTCGTGGTATCCTAACTGGTGACGAAGTCCTCGATTCCGTCGCCACCAGTACGGCTTCGTTTGTAAAATATCCGCGGATCTTTTTGCCAAACTCTTTAAAGGCCAATTGCAGGCTATTATGTATAATGGGTGGCAAAACTTCGTCAAGGGCACTGGAGTGCAACCCGGGTAAATAGGAACATTTAGGCAGACTGCCCGATACTTTTTTTTCGGTAAAATCCACCAGGCGTTGTGCGGGCGCGACAAATTTGCCGCCTCCCGCATTGAAGGCCTTTCGTTCTACGTATTGCTGAAAATACATCATGCCCAAAGCCGAATCCAGGACCGACACCGGCTGTTGACAGGTTTGTTCGAAATCATTCTGCTTTTTGAGTTGTTTTAGATCATCGGCTTCAACGGTTACCACGATACCACTATTGGCAAAAGGATTATTACGACGCGAGGGACTCCAGCCGTTTACCACCAGTTCGCCTGGCGAAGTAGCAGCAGGGGCAATGATACCTCCCGGGCACATACAAAATGAAAAGACGCCCTTGGGGCCCACCTGTTGCACGAGGCTATACGATGCCGGCGGAAGAAAAGGATCTCTTATAGCACTGTGGTATTGAGACCTGTCGACCAGGGTCTGGGGATGTTCAGCCCTTACGCCCAGGGCAAAAGGCTTGGGCTCGATCAATAAGCGGCGGTTATGGAGCAATTCAAATATATCCCGGGCTGAATGACCTGTTGCCAACACCAGTGCATCTGCGTCAATGGTGGCGCCATTTGCCGTGCGCACCCCTGTTACCTTTTCATTTTTAATTACCAGGTCGACCAACTTTGTTTCAAATAACAACTCACCACCACATTCCAGGATCTTTTCGCGCATGGCAGTGATGATATGCGGGAGTTTATTGGTGCCGATATGCGGGTGTGCCTCATACAGGATTTTCTCGTCTGCGCCAAAGTGTACAAAAAGGTTGAGTATCCTGTTCACATCACCACGCTTTGAGCTGCGGGTATAGAGTTTGCCATCGCTATAGGTGCCGGCACCGCCTTCACCAAAACAATAGTTGCTTTCAGGGTTTACTTCTCCTTCCTTATTTAACAGAGCCAGGTCGCGGCGACGTGCCCTGACATCTTTCCCTCTTTCAAGTATGATGGGTTTTATGCCTGCTTCGATCAGTTTTAACGCGGTAAATAAACCGGCGGGGCCGGCGCCAGCTATTGCCACTTTTTTGCTGGACTGGCCAATGTATTCAAAGTTGAACTGTTGCCTTACCCTTTGTTGCAAAGGTTCTTTAATAAACACTTGTAAGGTCAGGTTGACCCAGGGTTGTTTACTCCTGGCATCGATGGATTGGCGGACAATGTTATAGCCGCTGATATCGCCAGGTTTTACACCTTCCGAATCCGCGATGTATCGTTTAATGCTTAACTCACTGGCTGCTTCGGAGGGAAGCAATTTTAAAGATATTTTTCTTTGCATGGTCAGGTTTTTATCCTGAAAACAAACTCATGCAAAGCTAGGGGTAATGCCATCATTGCGGACTAAATTTTTTGCCAGACAAAACGTCGCAACCTTACGCTGCCACTGCCAAACGAGTGACAGTTTTTTTCAAACTGATTGATACTGTTAGGTTGTAAACCAATTAATTTTTTTATCCGATTTTTTCTTGCCCTGATAAAGAAATATCTCTATCTTCAAAGGGTGTAGACCTTGTAAAGAAATCCTGTGCGGGTTTATTTTTTTTATCGTTATAGGCTCTTGATTTTTTTAAATTGCCATTCGTGAAAAAGGTAAATTTACCGGCATCATTAATACAAGTTTCTTAATTCACCCGTTTACTTTTTGGAAGCATGCCCAGGGAATAAAAAAACAATCTGGTTGATGAAGAGGTTGCGTTTTTTTAATGGGTTGTTTTTTGAAATTTCCAAATTTTTCTGAGGAAAAATTTGTGAAATGAGATAGTGTTTCAGCTAGTTAAAAAAGGCCTGAATAAAAATTTTTTTTTATCCAATAAATGTTGATATTCGCCGTCCCGTCCAACTTTTTTTATTGACATGTGTGGAGAATTTTTTTGGACATTTTTTTCAAACGACTATAATTAACCCGCTTTATAAATTGTTACGTTACTGATGGAGAAAAATGCTGAAAAGGTTTGGTCAAATTGTTTGAAGATCATCAAGGATATTGTTGAATGGCAGCATTACAAAACCTGGTTTGAACCTATCCATCCTGTTTCCTTAAAAAATAATGTTCTCGTTATTCAGGTGCCAAGCCAGTTCTTCTTTGAGTACCTCGAAGAGCATTACGTAAATTTATTGGCAAAGACTTTGAAGAGAGAATTGGGAAAAGATGCCCATCTGGAATACCGGATCATGGTGGATAGCGGGAACAGCAAGAATAAGCCACTGACCATGGATGTTACCGGACAGGGATATAAAACTTTTTCCAATAATGAAATGGATTTTCCCCTTGTCATCAACAATCCTGTAAAGAATCCTTTTGTAATACCCGGTCTGAAGAAAATGCAGATCGACCCTCAGTTAAATCATATTTACACTTTCGATACATTTATTGAAGGCGATTGTAACAGGGTGGCCCGGCGCGCAGGTAAAACGGTTGCCGAAAAGCCTGGAGCGAACTCTTTTAATCCCCTGGTCATTTATGGCGGTGTGGGTCTGGGTAAGACTCACCTGGCGCAGGCCATCGGCAATGAAGTCAAAAAGCTTCATCCCAACAAAGTGGTGTTGTATGTAAGTTCTGAAAAGTTCATCAACCAGTTCATGGATCATGGGCGAAACAATGCCATCAACGACTTTATACATTTTTACCAGATGATCGATGTGCTGATCATCGATGATGTCCAGTTCTTTAATAAAGCTGAAAAATCACAGGATGCTTTTTTTGCTATTTTCAATCACCTTCATCAATCTCATAAGCAACTGATCCTTACTTCCGACAAGTCACCAAAAGACCTCGACGGGGTCCAGGAAAGGTTATTGAGCCGTTTTCGCTGGGGGCTTAGCGCCGATATGCAGATCCCCGATTATGATACCCGTATTGAGATACTTGAGAAAAAGATGAAAAATGACGGCCTGGAGATGCCTAAAGAGGTGGTGAAATACATTGCCTATAATATTAACAGTAATATCAGGGAGTTAGAAGGCGCCCTGATTTCGCTGTTGGCACAATCTTCGCTTAACAGGAGAGAGATTGACCTAGATTTAGCAAAGAAAGTGTTACGAAACTTTATAAAATCATCCAGCAAAGAGATCACAATAGATACCATACAGCGTATGGTTTGTGAGTATTTTGACGTCTCCTACGATAAACTGTTGCAAAAGACCCGCAAAAGAGAGATCGTGCAGGCCCGGCAGATCACGATGTACCTGGCTAAGGCATTTACCAAGAACTCTCTCAAAACGATCGGTGAACATTTTGGCGGAAGAGACCATACCACTGTTATTCACTCCTGCCAGACTGTAAAAGACCTGATGGATACCGATACTGTGTTCCGTGAAAATGTGTTGGAGCTTCAGCAAAAGGTCCAGTTGGCTGCAATGTAATTAAGAAAATATTTTATAAGGCATCCCAGATTCCGGTAGGAGTTTGGGATTTCTTTTTTTCCAGGAGGGATGGCCGGGAAGGCGGTAAGACGGGAAGTTGTTTATTGTTATTATTTACTTACCGTCTTTTATATAGCCGGGGAGGCGGTAAGGGGGGAAGTTGTTTATTGTCATTATTGCTTACCGTCTTCCTTTCTTCCCGGCAAAAATGTTTAAGCCTGAGATTGGGTTTTATTGCCAGTTATCTTTATTTTTGCCACCCCTCTGAAAGGGGCAGCCGGTGAGGTGGATGAGTGGCTGAAATCAGTAGTTTGCTAAACTGCCGTACGGGTTAAACTGTACCGCGGGTTCGAATCCCGCCCTCACCGCAACGAGGCGCACAAGAAATTAAATTTTAGTTACTTGTGCGCTTTTACTTTTTCCCCGATCACCTGTTTGTTTTGGTATATCGATTTAACTCACCTGGATTTTTACCTGGAGATTCTCATCCAGATAGTACCAACATCAGTTCTACCAGCAATTTCAGCGTCACAGAATATCCGGGGGCAACGCAATGCTATGACTTGACGATTGGATATCATGACCATAGAGTTCCTGGTCTGAATTGATCATGTTAATAGCTTCAAAGAAAGTTGAAACGATGGAGCACCCCGGCGTCCGGTCCGGGGTGCAAACCAATATCCTGAAAGTACTGGCCTATTATGACATCTTCCAGTATCCTCTTACAGTTGCCGAGATCGGACAATTCCTGGGTAAACAGTTGGACGAAAAGGATTTCGTACCTGCGCTGCAAGGATTAATTTCGGATCGGGTCATCTTTTATCACCAGGGATTTTATTCTTTGCAGGACAATACTTTACTGACATATCGCAGACGTGAGGGTAACTGGCGTGCCGGAAAGTTATTGCCAAAGGCATTTAAGATCGGTCGTTTTCTTTTTCGTTTTCCATTTGTAAGAGGAGTTTGTATATCGGGATCGCTTTCAAAGAATTTTGCTGACGAGAACGCCGATATCGATTTTTTTATCATTACCAGGGCCAACCGCTTATGGATAGCCCGGACCATCATGCACCTGTTTAAAAAGCTCACCTTTCTGACAGGTCATCAGCATTACTTCTGCATGAACTATTATATAGATGAAGAGGCGTTGTTGATCAGTGAACAGAATATTTATACGGCGTTGGAAATTGCTACTTTGATACCCGTCGCCGGCAAACAAACAAATGAGAATTTCCTTCGAACCAATAATTGGGTAGCCCGTTTTTTTCCGGCCTGTCACAATGCGTATCCAAGTCCCGAACCTGCTTTCAGAACCGGGTTGAAAAAGTTACTGGAAAGGATATTGTCGGGTCGCTTTTCTGACCGGTTGGATGTTTGGCTGATGAAGATCACAACGCGACGTTGGGCAAAAAAAAACAGGCAGAACCGGCGAAATAGAAATGGACAAACCATGAAGCTGCTAACGGGCCGGCATTTCTCAAAATCCAACCCGGGGTCTTTCCAGGAAAGAGTTTTGAGTTTGTATGAACAGAAATTGGCTGAACTTCGGATCGAGCGTTGAGTATTACTTAACCACAGCGAGCACGGCGAACACTAAGAAATGCTGCAATTCCCCGGTGCAAAGAAAAAGGTCACGGAGTACACGAAGTATTGCACGGTGAACACAGAGGGGTTCTGCAAATTACTTCGTGTCCTTGGTGTCTCCTTTGTGTTCTTCGTGACCATAATATAGTACCGAGGAACACGGAGAATTGCACAGGGAGCATGGAGTTTATTTTAATTTTTTCTCAGCGTGATGATATAATAGTCACCTATATTTCTCCAGGGCCAGGAATATCTATATCTATCTTCATTTCTCTCCAGGAATCTATAAAGCTTCGGATACTTTTCCTCAAAGAGTGTTAAATAGGAAGGCGGCAGCCAGGTATTCATTCCCTCCAGTCCGACCACGGAGAATGTGGATGGTAAATGTTTCCTGACAAACGAAGGATTATAATACCAGCAACGAAAATAAACACCGTCGATATGTGCCCTTGCACCCTTACTTCCTGAAAACCTTCGCAGGGCCGTTTTAAACTTTCCCCTGAACAGCATCAGGACCTCCCATAAACAGAATTTTGGTAACAGCACGAGAGTAACCAGCCCTCCTGGTTTGACGAGCTCGTCCATAGACTGAAGGACTTTGCCGAGCGCAGGCGTGCAATTAAGACCTGCAAAATTCGAAAACAACAGGTCATATGGTCCTCGGGCCGATAGTTTTTCCAAATGATTAAAAGAACAGATTTCATGACTGATCCTTTCATGCAGGCCATATTGCCAGGTTTTTTGTATAGAGTTTTGCTGCATCTCAGTGGAAATATCAGTCGCATGCACCTTATGTCCCTGCCGGGCAAAGAAAATGGCGTCTTCTCCTGTGCCAGCGTTAAGTTCGAGTATATGTGAGCCGGGAGATAGATATTTGCAAACATGGTTTCTTACCCGCTCTCTCTTATAACCAGTCATCGCGTCGCTGCCATATAGTTTATCAAAAACTACGGCCTGTTTATTAAAGGCAATTGCAGCCGCATCTTCAACATTGATGACTAATGGTTCATTCATAGGGCCGCATTTTCGAGTAATTTCAATCTTCTTTTATCGAACCAGGCTGCCGGTGCGTAGTAGAAAAATGAAAATGCTTTTTTAAGCGACACCGTACTAAGAGAACCAGGTTGTACCAATATTTTCTTTATCTGTTGTATGCTCATTTGACGACGATATACTTTGTGTACATACCTGTGCAGTTGTTTATAAAAGGCGGGCGGGTATGTATTGCGAAACATCAGTGCGAGGTCATCAGAGTCGGTCCAGTTTGATTTTTCTGTTAACTGGTTTTTTACCTTGTCGTAGAATGAGGTTCCCGGCAATGGATATGATACCGAAATGCCTATCTCCGAAGGCATCAGCTCCCGGATCATGCGAATAGTTTTCATAATATCCTCTTTTGTTTCACCGGGGTAACCAAACTGGATAAAGAAGCCGGGTCTTATTTTATATTTTTTCAAAAGTCTTGTTGCCTTGTAGATCTGCTCAACGGTCGTGCCCTTGTCCATGGCGTCGAGTATTTTTTGTGACCCGCTTTCCGCGCCTATCCAGGCATTTTCACAACCGGCTCTTGCCAGGTCGCGGACATAGTTTTCCTGTAAAAGCAGGTCCGCACGGGACTGGATCTTAAAACGAAAACGGAGTCTTTCATCTTCCAGCAGGTCCGCAAATTCATGAACCCAGCCAGGTTTTAAGCCAAAAATATCATCGCAAAACCAGATATGATCGAAGTCGAATTTTTCTTTCAGCATCTTTATTTCAGCAACAACATTTCGTGGCGATCGTGAATTGTACCTATTGCCATAGATAGGTTTGGCGCACCAGTTACATTTAAATGGGCAACCCCTCGTGGTAGCTATATTGATTGAGAAAAAGCCCCGGTGTTTCATCCACATTTTACGGTAGTCGGTGATATCAACGAGGTCCCAGGCAGGAAGTGGTAACAAATCCAGATCCTTTAACACGGCTCTTTTCCCGGTTTTAATCACCGCATGCTGTTGTTTGTATGCGATACCCGGAATGGTAAGCCAGACACTGGATCCATTATCAATACTTGTTACAAGTTCTGCCAGCGTTTGTTCAACCTCACCCAGAATTATGAAATCGGATCCTTTGTTTAAGTACAATTCATAGTGATCGGTGGCATCGGAGCTGGATACAATAACCGTACAACCTTGTTGTTTCGCTAACCTAATCATTCTGAATGCGGCGTCCCGCATATTGGTCAGACACATTTTTGTGAGATAGTTGAATCCATCGTCGTAGACAACAAGAATTTTTGGCCTGTTTTTTTGCAGAACCGGAAGAATTGCGTCGGGAGTTTGTGCAAACATGGTGTCAAAAAAGGAAACATGAAAACCCAGTTCCCTTATCAATGCAGCGGCATGCAGGGTGGCGATGGGTGCATAAGGCTGACCCGTATCCCATTGTTTGGGGTCATAGCGTAGAAAATACGAATGCGTAAAAAGTATTTGCGCGTCATTCATGGTTTAAAACTATCAGGGTCTTCACGGCATCATTAAATCGTATAAATGAAATATTCGGTTGCTTTGAGGTCTCCTCATGTGATGTTATCCAAAGCTCAAAGTTTCCTGAGATTGGTGCCCGGCGACAGGTCCAGGTGACACACACATTTTTTGCATATGTCATTCGTTTGCATATCAAGCGTCTTTCGGAATTTGATGGCTTCAGCACTGTTGATGATCCTGTGCAGGCTCTGCTGGTGGATATTGCCAAACACATCATGAAAAAAGCAGGGGCGTACATTTCCGTCAGCTTCCACTACGGCAGATACCCAGGGAGCATTGCATTTTTTAATAGGAAAAGGATTGAGTCCATAAAATGCGGCATAGTATGCGTAGATCTTTCGCAGTTTTGCAGGTGTTTCGGCAAAATAAGGGTCCTCAAATTTTGGAATATATTTTTGAATGATATGCTCAGTGATATTTTCCAGATCCCCCAGTTCTTCTTCCGCAGGTAGAATTTGATCTCGCCTTTCTTCATTCCATACTGTTTGCCTGTTAAATGCCTGGCTGCTTACATCGGCGGGCAGGAAACTTACCTGGTCGATCCCGATATCCTTTGCACTTTCGATGATATCAGGCCATTTGCGAAAATTCTGTTTGTGAATCACGGTACGAGAGGTGATCCTGAACCCAGGCCGGATGTTTTTTAAATACTGAACCCCTTCTTTTAAGCTATCGTAAGCTCCCGGTATATTTCTTATGGCGTCGTGCGTTGTCGCATCCCCATCCAATGACACTATAATATCGTCCACCCATCGTATAAGAGACTTTGCATGCTTCTTTAAAGTAAGGCCGGTCGACAATAGAGAGATTCGCAGGTT
Organism: Bacteroidota bacterium; assembly: GCA_023424015.1. Taxonomy (GTDB): domain Bacteria; phylum Bacteroidota; class Bacteroidia; order Chitinophagales; family Chitinophagaceae; genus Terrimonas_B. Next base: position 133,425 of record JAFAEM010000022.1, read on the forward strand.
TTTTTCTTTTAATATTTCACAGAGCCGAAAAAAATTGGGATTCAGTAATGCTTCACCACCCGACATCAGCACCATTTGCGTATTCAGCCTTTCAAAAGTTTTTAAGAGCTCCCGGATATCAGCCTCTGTCAGTTGTTTTAGATTTTTGTTGCCCTTCCAGATATCACACATCACACAGCGGCAATTACAGGCGCTATGCGGCATCAGGATAGCAATGGGGAGCATTGAAATCACATGCGTGTGAAGGCTCTTATAGCGCTTGAAAGTTTGATATAGTGACTGGGTAAGCATTTCGACTATTTCCTGATCCTGATCCAGTGAAAAGGATTTTTTGACAATTGTAGTTGGCTGATCCAGTTATTCGGATCAAAAAGAATTTCAGGGTGGTAGTCATGTAGTTCGTTCAGGCTATGGTGGAAATAGCAACTGGTCATCGCAGGAAAGCCTGCCTGTTCGTAGTATGCCCTGCTTCTTTGCTTTGCCGCCTGTATTTCCGTGGGAGAATAAAAAGGCGAATCGAGAATATGAATTTCCCCCCCGGGTTTCAGCAGTTTCAACACTTTGTCCAGTATTTCAGGAAGCAATTCAAAATATTGAATACTGGCAGCGAAGACAGCCAGGTCAAATTTTTTTTCCCTGAACGGTTCGTTCCTGATATCGGTATATATAAAGTGCAGGTTGGGGATATGATGGAAAACCCTTGCGGCCTGTTGTAATTCCATATAGTTGATATCAATTCCAATGACCCTGGCTCCTGTGACCGAGGCGAGTTGACGTGTCAACCAGCCATTACCACACCCAATCTCCAGTATATCAGATCCGTTCTTATTTCTTTCAATGTATTGAACGAGTTTTTTTGTTGATCGACGGCGGATCATCCATTCGCTAAAATATGGATGTTGCCGGTTGATCACGGGCAGCTTTTCTAGTTCCTGGTCGGTGTATAATCTTCCCTCCTGCAGCCTCAGCCGCAGGTAGATGGATTCAAAGTCCAAAAGTTTGCTATCGTCAGTTTCCCCTGTCAAGTTTTTTTTCGATTTTATAGATGAAATTCTTTTCCAGCAGGTTTTTCTGTGTCTGAATGCAAACAAGCCTGAAATTATTTTGAGCAGCTATGCCACCGATCATTTCGAAATCACAGCCTTCGAACAGGGTCATGAAAACCTGGGAATCATTAGTGGTATACCGGCCGAGATCACTGAACAGGGATTCAAAGTATTCCCCTTTTTCGCCACAATACCAGGCAAAATCCCGCGCATGGATCGGCTTTTTTTTGTAGTAAGGGGGGTTGATAGCAATAATATCATAAACCTGTTCTGCAATATGCGTGAATAGGTCAGAATGGAGGATGGCCAGGTTTACGCCATTGGTCAAGCCATTCTTTTCCAGGTATTCGATGGCAACCGGGTTAATATCAGTGGCTGTGACCCTTGCACCATTTTTTGCCGCATAGATTGAGATCAACCCACTGCCTGCACCGAGTTCCAGGAATCGCTGGCATTGTAAAGACATGGAGGAAATATGACGCAATAAAAATTGTGTGCTGTAAAAAAAGCCCGGGTGAAAAACTTCGGGCGGAATTTCCAGCCTGATATTTCCAAAGCGATAGATCCTGGTCCTGGAAAGATATTTTTCCAGGAAAGGCTTGTAAGTGCGGGCAACGATATGTCTTAGCAGTGGTTTCAGAATCCTTCAATTTCGGGTTGGCGATATTTAAAAAGTCGTTGCATGATCTTGATCTCATAGGGAAACCTGTTCCAGTTTTTTTTATAACGGATCAGCGACAGCATTTTCAGGAGTCTTATGCGCGGGGGTGTCAGTTTAGTATCGGTTACGGTAGGGTAGTAGCCGTTTAAAACCGTTTCAAAATCCTTTATTTTTTTCACCATATATGGCTTAAGCCAGGGCGTGAGCGGGTTTCTATGCAGGTCAAAGTTTTCCCACTGTGGCGATATCCAGTCGTCGAGGGTTTTGGGAAATTCAAAGCCGGAGTCAAGTACATCTTTGGAAAGTTGCGAACCCTCTGTAGGTACGGGGCTATAGACATAGATGATGATTTCTGTTTTGGGATTTATCTCTTTTATCTCACGAATAAACTGTATGTCGAAATCAATCTGGCGGTTTACCTCTTCTTCGGTGGCTGCCGGTGTTCCTACTACAAAAGAGTACTCCGGTATGATATCGAATTTGGCCATCCGCGCTGCAAAACGTTTTATTTGCTCGCCCGATTGCGTTCCCCCCTTATCCATTTTTTTCAGCATTTCATCGTTGCCGCTTTCTGCGCCATGAAAGATCATTTTACATCCTGCTTCACGCATGATCGCCAGGCTGCTGTCGGCGTATCGGTCAATCGTATCGATTCTGCCTTCGCCCCACCAGACAAGATTTTCATTTTTAACCAGCCGGGAGAACTCCACCACTCTTTTCTCCGAAACAAAAAAATTGCTGTCATAAAACTCTACCGCGTTGATATCATAATTTTCTTTCACCTCCATGATATCATCATATATTTTTTGTGCGGATCGTCCTTTCCATCGGGCATTGTAAATGGGAACGACGCCACAAAATGCACAGGTAAAGGGGCATCCCACACTGCTGTGGTAGGCAAATGTTTTAGTTCCCAGCACCGACTTGCCGATGTATTTCTTCATCGGGTAAAATGTGTTGAGTTTTTCATAAGGCAGCGGAGGCAATGCATCCTGGTCGTACAACTCATCCTTCTTTGTTTTGACGATAGAACCATTTTCTTTGAAAACCAGGTTTGGAATATGATGAACCGGGCCCTGGGATCGCATCGCTTCCATCAGCATGGGAAATGCATAATCACCGGGGCCGTAAACGATAAAGTCTATATATCCTGAATTGATACATACCTGGCTGTGATTGGAGGGGAAATAACCACCCCAGACAATTTTCAGATCCGGATATCTTCGCCTGATCTCCCGTGTAAATGGAATGGCTTGTTTCAATTGCGGACCTGGCATTACCGTGCAGGCAAAAACGCCGAATCCTCCCCCGTCGAGGTAATCAAAAATTACTTTTAGCGGGTTTTTCTCAAGGTTGCCATCGACGATGGCATAATCATATCTCCCTTCGATAGAAGCTACGATGGACAAAATAGAATTGGGGACCCTGGCTTTTGATTCAGCCGCTCGTGGATTGAAAAATAAAACCTTGTTCATGATTGCTGCGCCGCCTTCAAAAAATTGAGTAAATGCCTGCATACATGCGTTCAGCAGGATTTTCTACCCAAATCGTTTTATCGCAATAAAAAGTTGCCCGGCAAACGGTTATTGTGCCGCCAGGTGGCATAGGTATTATGAATATGTGCCAACGCGGAAGAGTGATCCTGAACCTGCTTCGTGGAAATGACCTCAAAAAGCATGATTTTATGGATTCCGTGATTGAAAGAATCCTGCAACCGGAGTTCCTGGTAAGAAATCGTTGACTCAGGCAGGGGTAGATGCAGTTGATCCGACATGGCGTCGCTAAAAGGGAAATGCTGTTTCGCTTTCAGCTCCTGCATATGGTTTTTTCCCAGCGCATAAGCGGTCTTATAAAACCCATTTGCTATCCTGCAGATCAGTACTGCGCCGGCATTTTCCACCTGGCGGCAGGCCTTCCCGGAGAAACGTAGGGAAACCAGGTAGTGGTTTTCATCTGCCGGACCATGTAGATCGGTAGGGAAAAGGTTGTAGTTGTCTTGCTGACCAACTGAGATCAGCGAGATATTCCTCGGCAAAGCGTATGCGATCTGTACCTGCTTATAGAGATCGTCTTTCAGGAAGACGTTCCCCTTTTTTCTGTTGAAAAGCCGGTTATTAATGCCGATAATATATTGATGAAAAGATGATACAAACTGGTGGGATCCCGTTAAGCCTTCATAGAAATGGACGGCGCCATGTTGAAATGATGCTTCCTGTATTTTTCGCAAACGAAGTTTGGCAATAGCATCCTTTTTTGACAAAGTTTCGTTTGGTGGAAGTGACTGGCTGCTGAATGCTATTTCAATGATATCTGAACCTGCGATTTTTTCGGGAAGGGCTAATACGAGGGGATGGTATCCGACGAAGGAATGGAGATTGGTGATATCCTGTACAACCCGTCCTCCGCTGACAAGATAAGCGCGTAAAGGTTGCTCAAATATGTCACCGGCTAAGCAGAGATATTCCTGGGGATAATGAAGACCGTTGAATTTGTTGAGCACTTTTTGCAGCAGCTTCATATCTTAAAACTAAGAAAAATAGAAATTGATCAAAAGCAAATCGTTGTTGGAAATGAAAATCATTAGCACGAGTTACAGCAGATCGAAAGAATACAATGATCCCGAAGAATGGTTAAGCCGGATTTCATTTTACACGGGAATACTGGAACAGCTGGCTAAAGACCATGAGGTTACCAGTATCGAACGCATCAATTATGAGGGAGTGAGCAGGAGGAATGGAGTGAATTATTATTTCATGGATCTAAAACAGGATGTAGTACGCTTTCCTTTCCGGATGCACAGGGTTATCCGCCAGTTTCAACCCGACGTTGTTTTGGTAAATGGGTTAATTTTTCCATTGCAGGTAATGCAGCTAAAGAGGAAATTGGGAAAACGCGTAAAGATCATTGTCCTGCATCGTGCAGAAAGACCATCAAAAAATTTGAAAGCCTATTTTCAAAGAGCGGCAGACAGGTATGTGGATCACTATCTGTTTGCTTCCTCAGAAATTGGGGACGAGTGGAGGCGGGCTGGCGTTATTGGCGATCTGGATAAGATAAGGGAGATCATGCAGTCTTCATCAGTGTTTATTCCAACTGAGCTTCACCATGCTGGGGATCCGGAAGCGCCTGTATTTCTTTGGGTGGGTCGGCTCGATGCGAATAAAGATCCTATTACCGTATTAAGGGCATTTACCAGGTTTTTGACTGAGAAACCTTCCGCGAAACTTGTTATGATCTATCAGAAGGATGATCTTTTGGATGAAGTCAAGGATTTGATACAAAGCCATGACCATGCCAGCCGGTCGATTAGTCTGATCGGGAAAGTTCTTCACCATGATATGCAGCGTTGGTATAATGGTGCCGACTTTATCATATCCGGCTCGCATTATGAAGGCAGTGGTATCTCAGTCCTGGAAGCAATGTCATGCGGCTGTATACCGATACTAACAAATATCGCTTCGTTCCGGCGAATGACGGGACCCGGAATCTGCGGACTATTGTTTGAACCTGGAAATGCTGACTCTTTAGTTGACGCTTTGCGAAAAACAAAACAAATGGATAGGGAGAAGGAACGTTCCAAAACAATACAGCGTTTTCAAAGAGAGTTTTCTTTTGTAGCTATCGCCGGAAAGATTAATGCATTAATTCATGAATGAAACAACGCACCTGGTAAGTATTATCATGCCTACTTACAACAGGGCAGACCTGATACTGCAATCTATCGAATCGGTAAGGATGCAGACCTACAGTAATTGGGAACTTATCATTGTGGATGACGGGTCTGAAGACGATACGGAGCAGGTGGTAAAGGGTATTGGTGATGAGCGAGTACAGTTTATAAAAGCGGGTCGAATAGGGATCAATGGGCGGGTAAAAAATATTGGACTTGAGAAGGCGAGGGGAGACCTGATCGCATTTATAGATTCAGATGATCTCTGGGCTTCGAACAAACTTGATATGCAGATAGCCATACTTAAACAATATACACAGGCCGGGTTTTCACTCTCAGGCGGTTACAACTTTAGGATACCGGGCGAGCCGCTCGAGTACTTTTATAAAGACAGGCAGGGCTATCGGGTTGGGAATATGCTGACGGCAATATTCAAATCAGAAGTAGCGATGATCATTCCAACCCTGGTATTTAGGAAAGAATGTTTGAATAAAACCGGGATTTTTGATGTGCAAAAGATTTTTGCCGATGGTGATTTTATTATTCAGCTTGCCCGCCACTATGAGGGAGTTGTGGTTTTTAATCCGCTTTTTTTCCGGCGCCTGCACGACCATAATGACAGCGATACAAACTGGGCAAGTCGCGCTGATGAGGGGATCGAGCGTGTATTGACCTATCAAAAGGAGAAGATTCTGTCCCACAGTCTCGCCCGCGATACGATGTTCAGAATGTATATCAACGCCGGAGAAAAGCATTTGCGGTACCATAACTATGGCACGGCTGCCCGAAAGTTCTTAAAAGCCTGGGGGAACAAGCCACTGAGCATCATCCCGCTAAAAAAAACGGCAAAGGTCATTCTATCTTTCCTGAAGAATTAGAGCTCGCATTTTTGTCGCGGCTTCCTCGATACTACAATATAATATGTTATTGGAATCATGGGTCGGGGCATTCAATATATTGATCGCCCGCTGTGTCATTTCTTCTACCGAGGAGACGATATGCCATTGTTGAATTCCGGTATTCATCGGCCTGCAAAAACTAAGAACGTGCGCACCGGCATATAAGGCTTCCATACAAACTCCTGAAAAACCCTCGTAAACGGAGGGATGCAGGAGTATCCTGGCTTTTTGCATCCGGGAAAGTACCCCGGGGTAGGGCAATTCACCCATAATGTTGAGTGTGTCCTGCAGATCAAGCTTTTTTATCAGTGCTGATAGATTTTCTTTCTCAGGTCCATTTCCAATCAATTCGGCTTTTATACCCGGAATATTTTCTTTGATCGAGGCAACAATTTCAATAAAGATCTCAAATCGTTTTAAGCGGATTAGTGATCCCACGGCCAGCAGGTCAATGTTTTTTTCTATAGGTGTTGCTCCAAACAGGCTGGTGTTTATCCCTGGTGTTATGATATGCAGGGGTTTGAGGCCATGATTTAATTCAAATGTCGCACTGATCGAATCGGAAAGCGCGATCAGTGCGTTTGCTTTAAGCCCGGTACGTTTCGGATATTTATTTTCTTTTTTCGCATCCTGCCCCAGTATCCAACAGTAATGGCAGAGCCGATTTTTTTTTGCAAACAGGTGACCGATTGCGGCGCATTCGCCATACCAGAAGCTTAAGAGCGAAAAAATAGTATGCTCCTCGTGTATACGCCCCAGGACGGCCAGTATTTTTTGACGGAGCGTCAGCCGGGCTATGCCCCCTTTATTTCGACCATTGAATGGAATTACGCGTATTCCCCGCCAGCGATATTCCCAGTTATGATAGGGATATTGAAAGCTTAAAACAATGATGTTGAGATTTGGATCGGTTTTCTGAAGTGTTTCAACCAGTTGCTGTTGCATAGGCAGGCAGGTTGAGTCGGTTTCATCTTTTGGAAAACCCGGTGTCAGTATGACAAGTGTTTTATTATGACTCATCCAGCGAAATGATTTTATTACACCAGGAAAGACTTTTTTTGTTGTGAGTAATGAGTATCACCATTTTCCCATGTCGGGTAAGTTCCTGGAAATGCGTCAGCAGGGAAGTTTCCGAGGTTTCGTCCAGCTCATTGAATGGTTCATCGAGTAGTATGATGTCTGCATTTTTATATAAAGCGCGTGCAATAGCGATGCGTTGCTGTTGCCCGCCGCTGATGTTCTTCCCATTTTCGGTGATGATCATACTCAACCCATCCGGGTACCGGGAAATAAATTCAGATAGACCCGAAACCCGGATCGCATAATCGAGATTTGCCGGATGATAACCATTTTCTTCCAGCGTTATATTTCTAAGCAGGGTATCATGTATGAGAAAAGGTTGTTGCCTGACATAGGCTATCGAGGGCCAGTAAACTTTGAGGCTGTTTTTATTGAGAGATACATCGTTGACGATCACTTCTCCCTTCGCAGGCTCGAGGAATCCGAGGATTATATTTAGCAGGGTAGTTTTTCCAACTCCAGACGCCCCGCTGATACCCAAAAAGTCTTTTCGCTGCAAGGACAGGTTTAGATTTGCCAATACCGGCGTGCCGTTGTAACTGAAGCCTATCTCTTTTAACTTAACAGACTGAATACTGACTACAGGGTGGTTATCATTTTCTGGCACAGCGATCCGAGCGGCGTCAATCATAGAATTTGTCGCATAATCGTAAGCCCTCATTTGTCCGTTGGCGTTGGTAATTTTTACAATGCCGGGAATGATCTTATAAGCCGCCGCTACAAATGCACCAATAGTTAAGAGATATGATGAATCATTAGTGCCTGTCCATTTTGCAATGACAACCAGGACGAACAAACCGAGGATGGCAAACACCTCAATGATCCGGGATGGCATACTCTGAACCAGCATACTATCGAAAAGGGCAGTACTGAATTTTTTTCGTGCCTTAATAAACCGATTGAGAAAAAAGTCACGACGGTTGTAAACATTACTTTCAATATATCCTTTTAAAGCGTCCATCACATACTGGTAGGAAAACTGGTTATGAACCTGGATATTTTTTCTTGCCGCTGCCATTCTTTTTTTAATAAAATAAAATACAACTATAACCGGTGGTAACAATATTCCAAGCAGTAACAGGAAAAGTTTGAAGTTAAAAAGTAGAATGGCAAGAACTGCGATGCTGATCAGGCAGGTTTGCGTGATGATCTGTTGAATTCCTGTGACTATATACTGGCAGAATTCAAATGGCTGCAGGCAGATCATCCTGATATGCTTTGAGGAGTCGATATTCACAAAGTGGGGGTAATCTGAAGACTGGTAATTTCTCAGCCGTTCGGAAGATAAGCGTATAGCCACCCTGCTGTTGAAGCGATACTGGCTTTTTTCCAGGTAATAAGCGCCCAGGTTTTTCAAACCAAATAGAACAAAAAAGATCGCGATCAGCCAGACTGAATCCGGGTTGGCAAGCCAGGCAGGCAGGTTGCCAGAAAGGGTATAGTCACCGGGTTGAATATAGAAACGAATGATCCAAAGCAGGGAAGCCAGGGCCACGATGTCAAGCAGGCTGATAATAATATTGCCAAGGGCCAGTAAGGAGAAGCTTTTTTTCTCTTCTTTATCAAAAATGCGCCAGGTGTTTTCGAATATTTTTTTCACGGGTTAGTTGACAGTTTAGTGGTAAGTAGCGGAAATAACATGAAGATGAGGGTGCCGTATTGCGTTTCAAATGCTGCTTCGACAAAGAGCCAGCCAAACAGTGTTAGAATGACAACGTTTGCCAGCCTGTACCGCGGGGCAAGTACCAGTTTTGCCAGGCTGTAACAAACCAATATTAGCACCAGCAAGCCAGTAATACCATTTTGTAAAGTGGTTTCCAGGAATTGATTGTGGGTATTATAAGCGCGGTAGCCCAGGTCCTTGCGGCCTGGATCGCCTGTGTACATGTTCATGTTGACATACTTGTCATTAAGAGCGGTCTGCGCATCACCGGGGCTCACTCCCAGCCACCATGCTTTCTGTTGGGCGAGAATTTCAGGTACAAATCGCCATTGTAGCAAACGGAACTGAAAACCGTTGAAGTAGTCAGCCTGGTCAAATCGGTCCTGCATTACCAGGCTGGGGTCACCTTTGAAAATGTCCGCGAATCTTTCCTGCACCGGATTTTTTGTAAATGAAACTGCAGAGATTCCCAAAATTAGGATGACTGAAAAGGTGACTCTTCCAATACGCTTTGCATGGACAAAATCAATAAGGCAGACAACAGCGCCAAGGACCCAGATTCCGATCACAAATTTTGAGGAGAGCAGGAAAAGCAGGATAGAGAAAAATATGAGAAGTAACAAATGGAAGAACATTCTCTTCATTTGAGTTTTAACCAATAGTTTTTCCGCGAGGTAGAAGATCGCAATCAACACCAGTATTGAAAAATATACCGCGTGCTGACCGATAGGCGCAACGAGCTCGTGATAGAAAAGAACCGATAAATTACCATTCGCGCCGGGTGATAGCAGGTTATATATTAGGCAGTATAGCGAGGCGGCAGCCAGGACCAGGCAATAGTGAAAGAATAATTTATCCGCTGATCGTATGTAGGAGCTTGTGGCGGTAATGGCCAGGGGTACCAGCAGCAGTCCCGACTTGACCCGTATGTTAGACCAGCTTTGTTGGAGGTTATCAGTGAAAAACAATGCAACAAATTGAAGTAACAGGAAGAAAATAATTGTAGAGAAGAATAATGTCCAGTGCCTGTCACGCGCAAAATTCTTTAGACCAGCAGTATTCAGGAACAGACCTGCGAAAAGCATAATACCGATAACGATGCTGCTCACTGCACGAAGGGAAAAGGCCATGCTGACAAATAGCATCACGTATAACAAGTGAAATACCTGGCAAACGGCTTTGGATGAGTCTGTATTCATGTGCGGCCAGATAAGGGAAATAACCTCCGGGACTGGTTAGCTTTTTCCCAGTGTATATAACTTTAATTTTTTATTGATGGAATGAATCAATGCGATAATAAAACTGATAGAGAAGGTAGACAAGAATCCCAGCATAAGCCAAACGATCAGATTATTACCTGCGGGACTTTTTGGTGGATAGAAATCCTGTATTACCTGGACGGCTCTCATAAATTTCAACTCTTCTTTGTACCCAAGATGTTTTTCGTTCATATCTATTAATTGTTGGCTTATGCCCTGTACATCCACGATAAGACCATTATTAGTGCTTTTTGTTTTTAATAAACCTCCCATCACGGCTCTCAAAGAATCCAGGGTTTGGATCTCGCAGGCTGTTTTGCTGATCATAGCCTCGGTACGGTTTCGTTTTGAATTCAGCCTTTCTTTTGCCACCCCGTGGTTGTCAAAACCAAAAACGATCCCCTTCTGAAGTTCACCGAGGATGGAAGGATCAGTCACGCTGGCATCGATCAGGAAGCCATTGGGGTTTTGTGCACTGAAAATTTTCTGGATTTCCTCAGCTTTTAAGCTTTTCACTTTTTTTAGGAGCTCCACTGGCACATTTAAAATGCCAGCCAGGGATTCATCGTTGCCGTTCCGTAATAAGTTGTTCCAGTTGCTTACGATCTGTATATTATTTTGATTTGTAGTAAACGATGACTGCAGCACCAGCCTGCTTTTATAAACAGCCGGTAAGGAGTTAAAGCGAAGAAAGCCGATAAACAGCCCGGTAAGCGTAGCTGCGAGTAAAAGCCATTTATACCGTTTTAAAAATGAGAAGCTCCGATCGAGCAGGGAAAGCAGGTCGATCTCATCGCGATTGATATCCCGTTGGTTTGATAGGTTCATATTTTAACCTGGATCCGGATATATAATGTACCGGTGACTTCGAGCCGTATCGAAATATTGCCTCCAAAGGTTGCCTGCTGTCCCCGGTTATCCTGAATTAAATATGTTTTTTTTCATCTGGCTCCTTGCTAACTTCGGTTACGCATGGATATCACGACAACCAGGTACCAATTGCTTAGTAATTTTTTTTCACTGGGCACAGTACAGGCCATAAGTTCCCTGGTGCAATTAATCGTTATACCACATGTCATTAGCAGGATCGGGGTCGATGGATATGGTGTAGTCGCGGTAGCACAGGTAGTCATGTTTTACCTGGCTGTGATAACGGACTATTCGTTCAACCAAACAGCCACACGTGATATCTCCGTGAATCGGGCAAGCCAGGAAAAAGTTTCCACGATATTTTCAAGGGTGTTTTATTCCCGTATTATACTTTGTGCGATTTCGTTTTTAGTGCTGCTCATATTAATTGTTATCATTCCTTTTTTCCGGTCCAACTTGTTCCTGTATTTAATGGCATTTACTTTCGTCGTTGGACATGCGGCCCTGATCAATTGGTTTTTCCTGGGAATAGAACGTATGCATATCATAGCCTGGGTCACTTTCATCGCCAGGTTGATTTTTGCGTTGCTGGTATTCCTGTTTATTCGGGGAGCCGGGGATGAGTACCTATTTCTTTTCTTCCTGGGACTTGGCAACCTGGTAGCAGCACTGGTCAGTCTGATGATCGTTTTTAGTAAGTATTCGCTCACACTAAAATGGCCTGGGACAGACGGGATAATTTCAGAGTTAAAAGAAGGCTGGCAGGTTACACTCAGCCATCTTTCCAATAGTACCTGCCACTATGCCAATATATTTATCTTAAGGATATTTACTGCCGACCTGATTGTAGGCTATTATGCCATTGCTGAGAGAATATTTTTTACTATTCGGCAGGTATTCGTTGTATTCTCACAGGCAGTTTATCCCCGGTTATGCCTGGCTTTACAGGAGGGGAAGTCCAGTGCTGTTTCATATTTGATCAAACCGTACTCTCGCTTTTTAATGCTTATAATATTGGGTGCTGCCCTGTTATTTATTTTCAGCCCCTATGTCCTGTATTTTTTTATGGGTAATGAATATTTAAATGCAGTCATCTATTTGCGGATCTTTTGTTTTATAGCCGTGATTGTCTGTCTGAATATTCCGGGTACGCTTTTGATGTTTGCAGCCCAACAGAAAACTGATTATTTAAAAGTATACCTGTTTGCAACCGTTTTGAATATCACCCTAAACCTGTTTTTGGCAAGTTATTACCAGGCGTATGGTACGTTGATGACGATTTTCATCACAGAGGCTTTTATCAGTATTGCGGTATCCTATTTTGCGGGCCGCAGGCAGGTAAAGCCCGGGAGGATCGCGGATCAGGAGGGTAGCCTGGAGTTTTGAGAAGTTTAAAATTAACAGAGACTATGAATGTCAACCGGTACCTTCCATTTGCATTCATTTATTTTTTTATCAATTCCCTTGGATTGCCTTTTGGACTTACCTATACATCCTTACTCGCTCCCCTGTTTTATGCCTGGATAATAATTATAAGAAAGAAGGAGGTATTACTTCCATTTATCGCCATCCTCCTTCCATTTATTGCCGTACATGTATTGTTAAATGAGATCGTGCTCGATGCCTACCTGGTTTCACTGCTCAACCTGCTGCTTGTTTATGTTTTTTGCCAGACTGTATATACATTCCTGATAGTGTGCGGTGATATTGAGAAGATATTCAGATGGATCCTGTGTTTCAATTTTATACTCTGTCTTATAGCAATACCTTTCTATTTTACGCCTTACTATCCGATATTTTGGGATGAGCAGATCATCACAGAAGGAGTGGGAAGACTAAGACGGCTACGCCTGTTTACGTATGAACCTTCTTATTACGCGTTTATTTTTACTCCGGTTTTTATTTTCTTTCTGTTGCAGTATTTGTTCAGGCAGAACAGGATCAGGGGCGTATTATTATTGCCGATGTTGTTTTTGCCTTACCTGCTTTCGTTTTCCATAGGGGTTATGGGAGCTTTGGTTGTGGCATTATTGGTTACCTGGGTTATTTATTTCAGGCGGCTTACCAGCAAAAAGCGGATCGCCAACGCCATTTTTACTACGAGCGTATCACTAGCTGTGGTTCTATTCACTTTGTTGATGTTTCTCAGGAACAACCCGGTTTTTACCAGGTTTCGGAATATAATTACCGGGCGGGATAGTTCCGGTCGGGGCCGCACCAATGAAGCATTTATCCTGGCCGGGAAATTGATCAGCCAGAGTAGTGAGTTCTGGGGCATTGGTCTCGGCCAGATTAAGATCGCTGGCGAAAGTATTATCAAGGACTTTTATCTCTATAATATGGACATCGTGGTAACTATTCCCAACGCAGCCGCGGAGACGCTTGCGATCTTTGGTTGGGTAGGTTTGTCATTGCGAATTTTGGTAGAGATATTTTTCTTTTTTTATACCCGGGTCTGGTCCAATTATTACAGGCTTTCGCTTTTCTTATTTGTATTCATTTATCAATTTACAGGCAGCTTTATTACCAATGCAGCTGAGTATATAGCCTGGATTCTGGCTTTCACGAATGTGTTTCCACAATTTGATGTGAGAAAACGGCAGGATGGTGATATGGTCAGTCCATCAAACGAGTCGCAGCAGGTGTAAGTAGGATATTATTTTGCCTGCAGGATTCCAGCATCAGTCTTTCATAATCGGCTAGATTTTTTTCAATATTATATACCGTTCGTATCCTATCAATGTTCATATTCCTCCTTAAATCATGGACCGGGCTATTTCGGGGCGTGTTGATGATACCGGTTACCTCGTCATCTGATGAGAAGTAGTCTGCACCGTTTTCCAGCACGGCTTTGTTGAATACATTATTGTGCGCCGCGATATTACATCGGCAGGCCATGGCCTCCAATAAGGATGGGTTGGTGCCACCAACAGAGTGACCATGGAAATACCGCGCTGAATGATAGCGAAGGTTGTTCAGGACAGGCTGATCGTAGATAGAGCCTGCAAACTGGATGAGCCGGTGCCGGAAATGACGGCTAAGGTATTTGCCAAACCGGTTACTGATATTGCCAACGACCATCAAAGGGAAGTCCAGTTTAGATTCGAGGTAACCTTTCAGTATCATCTCTACATTGTTTTCCGGTTCCATTCTCGCTACCAGGAGGTAATATTGTTGTGCTGAAAGTCTGTATGAATTAAGAATGGACTGATCGATTTTTGTAAATACTTCCGCGCCATAGGGGATATAGGCGGGCACTTTGCCATAGCTGTCCCGAAAATGATCCTGCATTTGGGGAGAGTCGGCAACCAGCACATCGGCATGCCGCGCGGCAAGAGATTCAGCAAATCTTAAGAAACGGCGTGTTGGTTTATTATATTTGCTTCGCATCCATTCCATACCATCGACATTTACAATATTCACGGTTTGCCTGGGCCAGCGCCAGTGCCAGATCGAGTCGCTGGTATAGCCAAGATGGAGGAGCACATCAAAATCGCGTTTGCGCGCATCGTTGATGCAATTAAGGTCATACAGGAATTGTCCAAATGTTCCCAGCCTGAATTCGGGGTCCTTGCAATGAATGATATTGACCCCATTCCATTCTCTTTCCTGGTATGGGTGACGGTTTGAGTTATATACATACACTTCATGTCCACGCTGTGAAAGTCCGCACGACAGGTATTCGGCAAACTGTTCGAAGCCACCATAATGATTGGGTATGCCACGGGTGCCGAGTATGCCGATTCTCAGTTTTTGCATGCTGATAATGCATTTTGATATGCCATCAGGGTTTTTTGTGCTGCCTGTTGCCATGTATATTGAGATAAGATTTTTTGTTGAAGTGTTTGTGAAGGTTCTCTAACGGTGGCCCGTTGCACGGCATCGAGGATGGAAGCTGGATCGTTCGGGTCGCAATAAATCGCGTCGTTTCCAAAATATTCGCGGGTAAAGCCGCGGTCGGTGATAACAATATTACATCCCATGGCGGCAGCTTCCAGCGATGAAAGTCCGCAGGTCTCATGCCAACTGGGCAGTACATGTACTTTTGCTTTTTGATAGTAGCTGATCAGCGTTTCAATAGGTACCCGGCCGCAGAAGACGATATTAGTCGACGCGATTTTTTTGCATTCGGCAAAATACTTTGATTGATTTGGTGCCGGCAGACCGGTTAGCAATAAGGTGTAGTTAGTATTGTTCAATGCCCTGATCAGGTTGAGCTGGTTCTTTCGGCCTTCGATCCGGGCAGCTGAAAGCACGAGGCGCTCATCCTTTATTATACCAGGTATGGGCGAGTAGAGTGAGTCATCAACACCATTTGGCACGACAGTATAATTTTTTTTGATGCCATAAAGACGTTCAATTTCGAAGTATTCAGCTTCCGAATTAGGCAGAAGCCAGTTTGCATACCTTAGTATCTCCCTGATACTCGATTGTTGTCCTTTCCAGAGATAGGATTTTGTTTGCAGGCTGTCTTTGTTCAATAACCATCGCCCTATCGTTTTGATATACTCGTTGGAGTTTTTGGGAAACAGGTTTAAAATAAAACCCGGCAGACCCTTGCGGTACTTTTTGTCGAATTCGGTGTAGTCGACCAGGATCGTTGAAACAACGATGGGTTTCTTTGATTTTCGGATATGAGAAAGTAAGTCCGCCGGACGTGTGATGTTAAAAGCATGCAGCAAATCGTATTTGGAATAATCTATATTTTCAGTGGTCAGTCGCAGATCCACTTCTACGCCCAGCTGACGGAGAAAGCGGGCAGTTTGCAGAACCTGCTCCGTATCCCCGCCGGGGACTTTGTGGAGGGTTGATCTTGTTATAAATGCGATTTTCATGCTTCCGTTCAGCAACCAATCGTATAAAGTATCTATTTAGCTGCCTGGGAACTGGTGAAAATCATGAGGCTGCGTCGATTGTTACTGAACTCAACCTGCTTAATTATTTAGGTTTAAAAGGAGCTGGTAAGCCAAAAATCATTATTTTCGCACCCCTTTTGGGGCCCGGGAAGTAGCCCCGCTGATAGCGGGACACCTGGTAAAGAGTTCGGGAAGTAGCGCAGGCCGGTAGCGCACCTGGTTTGGGACCAGGGGGTCGCAGGTTCGAATCCTGTCTTCCCGACGATAGTGACTCATAGAAATATGGGTCACTTTTTTTATGTTTTGTTGTTACGGGAAGTAGCCCCGCCTTAACGGCGGGGCACCTGGTTTGGGACCAGGGGGTCGCAGGTTCGAATCCTGTCTTCCCGACTTTGGTTGTAAGTCATTGATTTACAATCTTTTTTATGGCCAGTTTCGAATCCTCTCTGCATTTTTTTCTCTAGTTTTCCGGGCAATCATATCGAGTCCTAACTATTTCATTTGTAATTCTTTAGCAATCGAGTCCAAGGGTTTTCTCAATTATTTCGTTCAAAAAGTATAAGACGTTCCAGTGAGCTAATAGGTGAGTTCAACAATGATGTGTTTATAACTGCTTTTCTTTCATTCATTTGGCAGTTAGTTTCGAATCTTCAGAGGATTCGAAGCTGTTTAGTACATTGATTGATAAAAGCTTATCACTGTCATCAAAATACAATGTGGTTGAAAATTAGGATGTAGCTTTGTGCTCTATTTACCCTTTGAGCTTCCTTATCTCTATGGCTCCATACGAGCTGCTGTTTGTTTTTAAAGTACAGTAAGAATTCTCAAGACTTTAAGCTAACAGCAATGGCCGCGGTTTCCAACTCCTTCCATGTGCATTTTTATATTCGTCAGAACAAAAACAGAAATGACGATTACAGCGCCTATTGCTCTATCAAGATGGCCGGCTCAGGCACAAAACAAATATGTGTTCTAAGAAGTATTAAAAGAGCAGATTGGGATTTAGGAAAAGTCAAGCCAAAACAAATAAATGATCATCTAATAAAACTTTCCCTGCACCTCGACGCCATTAAAGCAAAACTTTTTGACATTTATTTTGACCTTACGAGAAACAGCGCAGAAATCTCTGCTGAAAGGATAAAGAACATCTATCTCGGTAAAGATGAACCGGGATATACCATTCTCTGGTTAATAGATATTGCAATCAAGAAATATCAGAAAGAACTCGCACCAGGTAGTCTCAAAAATTATGGCGCAACGAGAGACTATGTGGAAGGGTTTTGCAGGATGAAATACAAGTCGGGAGATGTTTCTTTGAAATTCCTCACTTATGCCTTTATCGAAGAATTCAAAACATATATCTTAAGTAATCCCATTAAGCCAAATGATCCCTGTACCAATAATGGGTGCATGAAGCACCTGGAACGAATAAAAAAGATCATCACATGGGCGTCAGAAATGCGTTTTATCGATAGGGATATATTTTCGTCTTTTAAAATAAAAAAGAACCCATTTGAAAGTCCAAGATTACATTGGCGTGAACTGCAATTATTGGAGAATAAAAATTTTCAGAGACCGATACTGAATATCGTAAAAGATCTTTTTGTTTTTAGCTGCTATACAGGACTTGCCCCTGCGGATGTACAGGCACTAATGCCTCATCAAATTCACACGGACGTAAATGGCATTACATGGTTATCCTATTGCCGTGCTAAAAGCAAAGTGCCGGCCAGTGTCCCGCTCCTTAGCCCGGCGCTGGCAATAATCAATAAGTATAAATGGAAGAAAGGGGATTTTCATCGCACCACAACATTCCCGTTTGTCACGAATAAGGACCTGAACGACAATCTCAAAATCATTAGCGAGATTTGTGAGTTTGGCATTTCCCTCAACTTTTATATCGCCAGGTACACCTTTGCTACTACTGTTACGATTTTAAATGGTGTACCTATTACCTCACTAAACGAAATGATGGGGCACAAAAAAATTGAAAGCACTTTACATTATGCAAGAGCCGATAAATCCACCGTTGCAAGAGATATGCAGTTATTAGAAGATAAACTGCAGGCTAATCAGGCTACAACTTAAGCAATAAATACATACCTACTGCGGCTGAGGATTAAATTATTCTATCGTCACTAATATAGCCCTTCCCTTGAAGCTCTGTTTCGAACTGAGTTTTATGAGAAAATGAATGCAATGTCTCTCTGAATTTGCCCATTATGTCTTCGTCAGTGATATTTTTTTCTACTGCAACTGTAAATACTATTCGTAAATATTTTTCCAACTTTAAGTATATGTCTTTCCTGTAGTCGTTATCTGTTTGAGAAATTTTACTTGCTAATTCTTTAAATTTATCAATTGATCTTAACATTAGTTTTTTTGCCTGTGGTTTTCCATTCACTAATTCGACTAAATGAAGCATCTCCGCTTTTAAATTGTTGATCGCTACAGTATTCAGCTTGCTTTTGCCGAAGAGCAAATTCATCACTTGCAAAAACCCTAAATAAGGAGTTGAACAGTCAGTATCTTTAAAAGTTTGAACAGTCCAACTGAAAGGAAAATTAAGATTACTTATATGTTGTACATCTGACAGATCGGAATATTGATTGAATGCATCATACTTGTAGTTATAAATGATGTTTAGTAGGAAACATTTTACTTCATTGCTTGTATCTAATTTCAATACTGTTTGCTCAACAGTATAATAAAGAGTGAATATTGCTTGAAATAGATGATTTTTTTTGTTTAAAATTATTGTTGGGATTAAATCGTTGATTGTTCTTAATGGCTCAAAAATCATATCCGCCTCTCTGGCAGCAGTGTAATGATTTTCTCTTGAGTATTTAAAATCTTGGGGAAATAAAATCGGTATAGCCTTGACAACAAAATCCCTGTATTTGTCAATTATTCGTTTACATACATCATCTTCATTGAACTGAATTGCTCTCTTGAAATAGTCTACCATGTCAAAATTTAGCCGCCAATGACGATACGTTCCAGCATGGTCTGTGAAATTTTCAAATCCTTTTGTTTTTAAATTATTAAGAACATGCTCCTCTAACCGAAAACGAGCACCCAATATCATCATAGAGGCTGTTTCGTTTCTTTCCTTCACACTGAGTTGAAATAAGTTCGATAACAATTTTGTAAACTCATCATACAAGGTGAGGTTGTCAATTCGGGATTTGTCTGATGCAAAAAGCTTTAGATTTTTTTCAAAGTATTCAGGGCAATTGGTGGTAATGACTAAAACCGTTTTATTATCAAACTCCTTTATGGCACTAAGACCAATTTCATTTAAAATACTGATTGGATCTTTATGATAAAATTTGTGTAATGACTTGTCAATTACTCTCGCGTGGAACTCATCAATCAGCCAATTTTCATTTAATCTATGAAATAGTCTTTTGATATTTTCTCTTGTCTGAGAATTTCTAAGTAAAAGTAAAAGGCATGGAAATACTGAGAAGAAGCTTAATAGACTAAGTAGAATGCTAAATGTATACAGGAATTCATCGAAACTGTCAGACTCTTTAATATTACGCAAATAAGCCGTCGAGTAAATAAGCAGCCCAATAGTACATACAAGTAGGGTTAAACAAATCTTTGCACTCCTTGTCTTAAAAAAATCAATAAACGCAAAACGACCAAAATAACGATAAAATATATTGAATGACAGGAGAATGAATGAAAATGAAATACCAATAAACAGACTTATATTCCTCAATATTGATTCAAGAATATAAATTTGTGTGGCAATATTTGGGATGTTTACATCTATCTTTCCGGGGAAAAAGATCAATAGGCCTATAGTAAATATCAGACCTAATATTACAAAAGTAAACCAATCAAAAAACAAGTAATCCCAGGGCCTTTCTCTTTGGATTTTATAGTACCAGTATATGTAGAACTGCTTTTTAAATAACAACTTCGCTTTCACTACTTTTTTTTATGAGGTTTGAGTCAGATAAAGATGAATCATCATTTTATTAAGCAAATTTCAAAGCTGTTGCAAGCTCATTTGGTTGGCTATCATTTGGTTTCCTTACAATTTCAAATTCTGTTTATGAAATGGAAAAACAATTATGAAGAATCTACCTCGAAGGCCGTAAACTTCGTCGCTTCTTTAAATTATTAAGATCCTTCTCATACTGGCTGATCAAATATTCGTTGACCTTTTTGAATTTTTGTAATTCCTCGATACGCCGGTTAAGTGTTTTGATTTTGATTTTTCTATCTAATGCTTCTTGATCAACTGAACTTTTATCAATGTCCTCCATCGAATCTTCAAAAACAATTTGAATAATACGGGCATCCATCGAATCAGGAAGGTTAACTGCACGGTCTATTATTTTTCCCATCTTTTCATTTTTGGCCTTCACAGCAGCTTCACGAAGCAAATAATTAATCCATATTCTTGCGACTTTATCAATCTGTAGCGCAAGGGGAGATAAATTTTTAAGATCCGAAGGCCCAAAAGATTCATTTTCCTCTTCCTTAGCCTGGGTATTATACCAACGATAATAATAGGGCTCTTCTCTTTCAGGATCAAGTTTTTGCAGAATGTCAAACAAGTGATTGAAATTCCTTAAAGGTTGCCTATCTGGTTTATAATGCCAGCGATGCTTCCAAAGGTCAAGAATCAAAGAAAAGCATTCTCTTTCTGCTTTCTTTTTCTTCATCCCATCAGGGAGCGTTTCGGCATACTTGATTTTTTCAGCAACATAATGAGCCATCCATCGAGAAAGAGTATCAACGCTTTTCTCAAGGCCTAGTTCTTTCACTAGCAACTTACCCAATTCCAAGACTGCCTTCTGTTGTGCTGATTGTTCCATCGGCTGATATGATTAAAATTTTTACAACTGGTTTTCCGTAATCATTATTCCCCCCCATTCTATGCATTATGATATCCCTGTCGATCGACATCTTAACTATCAGATCACGCTGATACTTTTTACAAGCCTGCGTTAAAAAATTCAAATTTGCTTTTAACCGCGTACCACACCGGTCGGTATATTCACCAGGCTCTGCGCGATCTGTACTCCAGTTTTCGCATATCAATACCACTTTGGCCTTATCTCTCTCCCTCCACGTATTGAATTCGGAAACCAGTTTTAGATCGGACACGCTTGATGTACCAACGTCAATGGTCGGGTAGCTAACTTCAGCCGAACGCGGGTCAAAATAATCAAGTCCTTTTGATCCAGAGGGATATTCAAGCCAGCCCTTTAGAATAAAATTACCGCGCCTTGATTCCATATCCTTTTCTTCATAATCCGGTATCTTATAATCATGGTGATCTTCGCAAGACTGCAGGGCACGCATTAAAGCATTGGATGTTTCCCTGGCTACAAATGCTGACCGTATAGATACATCCTCTTTTCGCTCACTGGCCTTTTCATGCCAACCACCACCTACAGTTATCCAAATTTCTCCTTTACTGGTCTCTATAAGCCGTTCCCTGAAATCTTGTTCTGTGATGTCGCTTTGCCAGGTATCGGTCCTTTGGTTCTTCGTCCATTCGGGCCGATTGAGTGGCAATGGCCCTCTGATATCACTTAACCATCTGCCATCTTCAAGGGTTAATAAATGACGATGCAGCCATTCTCTCCAAGAATCCTCCCTCCATTCCCTGTTTTCAACAACAGGCATCGCCTTTATAAGTTTCGCAGCGGCTACCATCAAGGAATGATAAGACAAATAGAAGTCCAGCGTGTCCGTTTTTGGGTAGCTACCGTGATCA
This sequence comes from Bacteroidota bacterium, assembly GCA_023424015.1. Lineage (GTDB taxonomy): Bacteria > Bacteroidota > Bacteroidia > Chitinophagales > Chitinophagaceae > Terrimonas_B. Next base: position 155,175 of record JAFAEM010000022.1, read on the forward strand.
TGCCAAGTCTCGCGGTCAGACGAAGATCGGTTCCATAAACCCACCCTAGGATCATTTTTATAGCCGTTGCTGTCACCCATACTCCAATTATTTACCACAACGTCTGCCGCAATATCTTCTACCTGCTTTCCGGGTATGCCGAAAACATCACCGAGTGGTTCAAACCAGTAACGGTCAAAATCCCATCCAAAATGAAAATCAATTTTAGTATCAATTTCTTTCGCTCTATGCCAGATGCTATCTGTACTGTAGTCGAATTTTACTTTTTTCTTTTTGAATGGACTTTTACAAACGCGGCGCAAGAGATCGATAGTTGTCTCGTCATAAGTGTCAGAAAATGCCTCTGTAATATTCAAAGCGGTGTCGGCAGCAAACTTCTGTATCAGAAGGTGGTTAGCTCCAAGGGCATACTCGCTTATCTTACCTGCGTGCTTTACCATAACACTAGGATTTGAGAGTGAAGTTCTCGCAAGGGCAATGAAGAAGTATTGAATTGCGTGCAATTTGTAAAATACATAGTCCGAGCTGCCGTAGGCGCCGACTTTTCCATGTTCCAATGACTCGAATAATGCATCGACAATGTCTGTGCAGCCTAGCTCTCCCATTGATCGAACTGCATGTGCTGCATTCCATCGTTCCCAGCCCCATGGTGATCCCAATGCGGACCAGATAAATCCTGCCACACTTTTCTTTATATCGTTGTCGACAGCTACCTTATTGCCATAAGGTCCGTCCCCAAATGTATCGTCGATATGCAATTCAAAACGACGCATGGCATAGTCTGTCAACTCCAAAGCCTCTTTCGATGATAACATGGACGCGGAAAGGTTGCAGAATCCGAAAAATGTTTCCTCGTCGTTCAAGCCGTTTTCGTTTTGAAGACCTTCGTACATGCCATGCTTTAATTCACTAACCAGAGTATCTGATAATTGTAGATCACTTACGCAGTATTCAAAGGTGTACTTGTTGGCCAGTTCATGGGCATAGTGCTTACCAAATTTTTTAATAAGTGAAGGCCAGGCGGCTTTCAGTGCCGGTTTATTTTTCCAACTATCCGGAATGCCGTACAAAACTGCCCTTGCATCGTACATTTCGATCTGCTCCAATGCAAGTACTGCATCGATGAAATTATAAACTTGGCTTTGATTCACCCTTGAAAGTCCTTCCATTAACATATCCCGCACTCTGCCATGGCCAATGCGATCTTGGGGCTTGTTATTTAATCGGCCTAGAAGTTTAGTCAACCCATCCAGTGAAGTGATTTGAATGCCACTAAATAGCACATCCCATTCTGTATCTGGTTGATCATTTCTTTTCTTTAAGTAAGAATAATCTTGATCGTCTGTCTTCTCTTCTTTATTGGCTGCGAAAAATTCAACAAGATTTGTCAAGCCTTCGTTTGAAAGGTCAAACTTTAAGGAAATAATTCGAAGGTTGTCTACGTGTTTTTCATTGGCCCCTTCCACCTCCAATATCCGTACAGCATCATTTAAAATAGCCTGCTTTCCTGCATTGGTTGCCTCGCACTCAATACATATCAAAGCGAGGTCACCGTACAATCGCTCACTAAAAAAATGACTCAATGACCAGGCACACAAAGGAGGAAGCAAATTTCTTTTTACAAGATCCTTTACTATCGCAAGCAATTGGTACTGATATCTACCTACAATTCTATCACGCCACCGGCTGATGGCGGCAAGCGCTGTTGCAGAGGACATCTTGGCACAAACCCTGGCTGCATTACTTCTATTCCAATGTTTTTCTCGGGAAACGTAGGTGCCAACCAATTCAGCGCAGCGTATAAATCGGTAGGCAAATTCATCGGCGATGTTCGGCAAGTTTGCCGCACGTTCGGCAAGAGACTCCAAGGCTTCCCAGCGCCCCACCAATTCCTCACCAAACTTCGAAACAATTTCCACTGCCTGGTCAAAATAAACACTGGCATCAGCTTTAGAATTCACCGCTACTGCCCGCGAAAGGGAAATATAATTTTCAGCCATTTCATCCGGTCCTTCTTCCTTGAGTGATTCGATAAGTTCGTGAGTTGTTTGCTCCAGGTTATCGCAAATACCCTTAAGATGTTCACAGCGGTAAGCTGCACGTAATAGCCGGAGTCTGATTTGCGGATTAAAATCTTTTGCAGAGGACACAAGATGTTGGTAACAACTATTAACAACCGTCGAGTCACCAAGTACAAGTATGGAACAAGTGAGTTCGGCAACTTCCTTTGGTAAAGGGTCATAATTGCCATACCTGTTTGTTCTAGCTTGTTGGGAGTTAGTTATAGTAGACTGAAACTGAATATCGAAAACACCAGAAATTCCCCGCAGAATATTTGCTCGTAATAAAAACCACGGCAATAATCCATTAATACATTCTTTATACTCTCTTAGGTCATCGGTCGAATCGTGTTTCTTCTTCTTTGTCAATAGTTCTGCGGGAACAACATCTTCGATTTCAATTTCACTTTTCCCAGCCAAGATCAATCTAATCGCAAGCGTCTTTAGAAAAATAAACCTGTCTTTTGATGAGTGCTTCGACACCATCATATTATTGGCTCTGACAGAGACATAATAGTCAAGGGTCGATTTGATTTTTTGCGAATTGAGTTTATAATGGAAACAGTTTTCAATGAAACTTATGACAGTTACAATCTGCTGATCATCGTAAAACCGCTCCTCGGGTTTGGGTATTCGGGTTTTAGGATTGGAGAGTTTATCGAGGCTTTTTATTGTGATTGACCGATTCAAAAACTCGCCAACCTGCAAAAGTTCGTGTGCAACAGTGACGATATAATATGGTTCATCCTGCCAGCTTTCAGCAAACTTATGCAGAGTAGCAATTTTTCCTGCATCGATAAGCCGTTTTGCAAGCATAGCAACCACCCTACAAACCGCTTCTTTGGGCTTTAAGTTGTTAAGAAACGCCGCGGATCCAGCAACGCCATTTATATTCAAGTGTGCATACGCGAACTCCAGAATATCCTGATCACTCAGCTTTTCTTCGCCGTGATTCTTTTTGTCTTCCGTATTGTCTCTTTTAAAATAGATCGAAAGCCAGTTCTCTGCTGCACGCAAGTATCCCCTTGCTTCGCCCTTATATTCTGAAATAGAGGACAAAAGGGATGCTGTGTAAAGATTTTCCGATCCGTCCCAGCCGCTTCGCAGCTTCGTTTTAAAGGCAATTTCCTGAACCTTTTCCTTTCCCTGCAACATCGCAAGAAGGTCAATATTATTCTTGAAAAGAATAAATTGCCGATTACTGCCTGCTACTTCTTCTCCTGCCCGCATAGCAAGTTGAACAGCATCTTTAAGTTTTTCCGATTTCAGCGCCGCAATAAATGCAAAACGCAACCTGAAAATTCTAACATTACGCGCATCAATCGGATTACTGGTAGGTAACAGATCATCGGATAAAGCGATTGTTATCAGCTTGTCGTATTCTCCAGCCTGTAGGTATAGTTGAGGAAGAACTTCTGCCACATATGTTGAATCGGATGCTAGAGGTTCTAGCCTCGCAATATAGGCCAGATAGTTTTTTTCGTCGGCAAGATAGGTCTTACGGAACCAAGTTTCCGTGGGCTCATCTCTGAATTGTACGGAACTGTCACTAATCCATAACGGCCTCCCCAAATCAGCGACGAAACTCTTAATCGCATTTGTGGATACATCTGCAGCGCTTGCTAGTATTGAAATAGGTATATGAGGCGGAAGGCTTGCAAGGCCAATGCAAATGGCGTTGATTTTGTCCTGGAAGTTGGGAGTTTGGTGTTCGTTGATCTTCAAAACGGCTGCACGTAACTGTTGTTCAATCTGCATTTCTACTGTCATCGGGTTGGTACCGAAAGATGAAAGCAACTCGGTTATGGTTTGGTGTGACGCTGCGAGCACATTTGCTTGGACTCTTGGATTTCCGCTCGTAAGGCGGTAAAATTCCAAGCCGTCGTTTAAAGTAGCATTTGGGAAATAGTAGCGTAGATTATTAAGTGATTCTGATTCGGAAAAAGGCTCCAACTCAAGGGATAGAATATTATCATTCGGCTTTAGAAGATGCTTACGTTCTGTTCGGCACATCATAATCAACTTGCAACTCCTCGGCATTTTTTCGCGCAAGAGTTCGTGTGCAAAGCAGTTATCTTTAAATTCTTCCGCTGCCATTTCTGCATTATCCGCCGCGTCTATTACGATAAAAAGCTGGGCATGCCTATTTACTTTTTTCAGAGCATTGATAGCAGAATCAATTCGCTGTAGAAAATTTCTTAAAATATCGTCATCATTGGTGGTGTCAACAACTAACAAAGGTTGACAGATGCCCTCTGCTGCGAGTTCGTTGGCAATCTGTACAAGGGCGTCGCGATATCTGTGTCTGAATGCGCTTCTGTTACGGTAGCTGCCTGTTCCAAAGCAATCGTAGGCAATTACCAAAGAATGTTCAGGAATAGAGGATTTGAGATGTCGGCAAAAAACGGTTTTGCCAACACCGCCTGCCGCATGAACAATGATTGGATTTTCCGATTCGCTTATAGAACGAATTATACAACCGTACTGCTCCCTATCAACGACTTTATCCAGTTTTTCCCAAAGTGGGGGTGCGGGAAAAAATTCCCGGCCATTGGTAATACCAAATCTTTTCAATACCTCCTCACGGGTAACAATATGATCACTGTGAGGAAGCACCTTATCCTGAACCATACTCGCCAACGTTTCTGCCTGAGTACTTGTGATAGAGCCAGCAACTAATTGCGACAACTCCAAGCGCAGTTCAGAGTTCTGTACATTATAATCGCCTTCGCCATCTTCAATATTAAGAAGCGCACAAAACTCTGCGAGCTCTTTTCCCTTAAGTTTCGTGTAATTCTCCAAGGTCTTAAGAAAATGTGGTTCAACAAGTTCTCCCATCGCTAGGTAGAGTAACTGATCCTTGACAATATCACCTACTTTCCTGTTTGTGATAATGTTGAAGGATATCGAAACGGGTTTTTTCTTTTTTTCTCTTTCATGCTGGCGAAATCTGTCAGCGAAACCTTCAAGGGTCTGTCTCATTTCAGCTAAATTCATTGCTGTTTGACCACGCACAGTGGTATGCTTTAGCTGATAGTATTGTATACTTTTGCAGTTGTCTACTGTTTCTAAGTATTCTGAAACGTCTATCACGTATTCTCCTGCCTTTTCTCGCTCAGTCGATCCTTCGATAACAATGTGTTTTAATTCCGTGTTGGGGTACAGCAGCCGCAAGCATCTTCTGGCTGCCCATCGATAGTGAAAAACATCTCCTGCACGTGAATAGGATACTAACCGGTTATTCAAAGTCTTTTATGCATTTTTACATGAATAGCAATGTAAGTTTTCTCTGTTTCGGGATCAAATAATATATTTCACATCAGTGATGTCATATTAGTTTATACGGTAGGTTTTGAGATAATTGTGGTGTTTTTTTATTGGATGCAAAGGGATATGCCTTGTCCTGTACTATGAGGATGCGAATGTACAAGTCTCTCTGGTTGGGAGTGTTAGTAAAGAGTGTTTCCTGAATAGTTTCATTGGGAAGTCGTAGTTAATGAGTATGTATACTCATTAACTACGACTTGAAATTGGGATACTTGGCACTGGGATTAGGATTCAATGGGGATGAAATTTATTCAGCCTCTTTTGCTTCCTTTAAGATGTTGTTTGATAGTCATTTATAGTTAATCAGTCCTCTTAATATTCGCCATTAGATCAATTTGCTTACAATAATCTTGATAGTAGGTTTAACGCTCACACACCTTTGTTTAGCCTTCAGGCTAATTAATAAAAGTGAAAATTAGCGTATAGGATAATTTATTTAATAAAATGTTAGCTTAAAAGCTTACTTTTGTGAAATTAAATTAGCTTATAGGTTTATGAAAGACAGAAAACAGCGGCTATTGTTAAAGCAGGTTAGTAACCACCTTAATTGGTTTAGTCAAGCCCGAATGCAACAAAACCCTCGAGAAGGTTGGGTGAAAACTATCCGGAATGCATTAAACATGACATTAAGCCAACTTGCGAAAAGGATAAAAGTAACGGCCCCAACGCTTAAAAACTTTGAAAAAAGAGAAGAGTTGGGTACAATTACTATAAAATCACTGCGAGACATTGCAGATGCACTAGATATGCAACTGGTATACGCGATCATTCCCAAGGAAGGGACATTGGAGGAGTTTGTTGATAAGCGCGCAGAAGAGAAGGCACGAGACATCGTCAACAGAACAGATATGACAATGTCTTTAGAAGATCAGCAAAACCCAAAGGAAAGGCTGCTCGCGGCGTATCATGAAAAAGCCAGTGAACTAAAAAATGAAATACCCAAATTTTTATGGGATTAGACCTCACTTACGAACCAGGTCAAACGCCACTTGATGAAGATGAAAAGGAAGGATTGCTCATTCCATCAATCACAACACGTGGTCAGTTAAATGAAGCGGAACAATTGAATATCGAGGAGGCGATCACATGGACCTTGCGTAAAAAATTCAAACCGCCTGAAATTTTATCAGAAGAATTTATTCGTGAATTGCATAAGCAAATGTACGGGGATGTGTGGCGCTGGGCAGGTCATTTCCGTAAAACCAATAAGAATATCGGTGTTGACAAATTTCAGATCGGGATTGAATTGAAAAAATTGCTGGATGATGCAAAGTATTGGCTTGAAAACAAAACATATAGTGAAGATGAATTCGCAGTTCGGTTTAAGCATCGAATTGTTTCCATTCATTGCTTCCCCAACGGCAATGGAAGACATTCAAGACTGATTGCAGACGTGATTGTGAGCCAAGTATTCGGCAGGAAAGTGTTTACGTGGGGGCGGACAAACCTAGTTGATGTCAGTGACGCTAGGAAAACGTATCTGCAAGCATTAAAAAAAGCAGATAGCGGTGACTTGGCTTCACTTATTGAATTTGCAAGAGGGTAATTGGAAGTTTTTTTGTGAAAGAGCCAATTAGAGTGTCCCACAATTTGCGAAGAAAGAAATTGGGACGTTATACTAAGGCCGACTGTTGGAAGAAGGATATTGATTAGTGAGTTCCAATCGGGGACTTTTTTTATGAGAGTTGCAGGATCAAATTAATGCAGATAAACTTCGTCAATAAAAAAGTGTTTAGTATTTTTATAGCCAGCTCTTTACTTCATTTTTGCCAGTGAGTTGAAAGGTGAGTTCGATATAATCTTTTTTCACAGGCATTTGAAAATTATCATATTATGGAGGACTTTCGAATCCTGTCCTCCCGACTAATATTAAAAAGCGAATTCCATCATCGCAATACAATTGTGGTGAGTTAAAAGGTGAGTTCGCGGAATTGAAAATAGTTCAGACATTGAGAATGAGTTTTTTATAAAACAAATTCGAATCCTGTCTTCCCGACGAAAGTGATTCATCGAAATATGGGTCACTTTTTTATGTTTTGTTGTTACGGGAAGTAGCCCCGCCTGTCGACGGGACACCTGGTTTGGGACCAGGGGTCGTAGGTTCTTTTTTTATGTCCTACTACGTGTATATATTAAGGAGTGAGCGGATGGGAGTATTCTTTTTATATCTGCCTATATATTATGTGCAACGAGAAGGATGTTTTTCTTTTATTGCATTCTCAAGTCAATATATACCGGGAAATGATCTGATGCCCATTTGCCATTGAAATTTTCGTTGCAAACCTTCCACATATCCACTTTTTTAGATTTGGGTTTACGGGAGATAAAGATATGATCGATCCGGGCCGCGTCGGGTGAGGGTGGGATATCTTTGTAACCATGACTTGTTCTGTAATCACTATTTTCTACCTTCCTGGCAATATTATAAGTGTCCATCAGGTGACCTGAGGATAACAGTTTAAAGGCTGTTGTCGTCTGTCGGGTATTAAAATCACCTGTACAGATCACCAGGTCATCGCCAGCAATTCTTTTTACATGGTCGAGCAGCAATTGAGCGCTATTGTTTCTGGCTAGTGTGCTTTTATGATCAAAATGAGAATTAAAGACATAAAACGAAACACCGGTTTTCCGATCCCGCAGCTGTACCCATACACAGTTCCTGGCCTGGCTCGCATCCCAACTCACAGATGCAGGAGAATCGGGTTTTTCTGAAAACCAAAAAACACCTTTCTGCAAAAGCTCAAATCTGTCTTTCCGGTAAAAAATCGGGTTGCTATGTGATAAACCCCGTGAGTTGATATTGCCCGTCCCTACTACGTAGTAGTCATAAGTATTACCGTGCAATTCCATCAGCTCGTCTATTTGCGGCTGGTATGGCTCCTGCACTCCCAGGATATCGAAGTCATATATTCGAAACAGGGAGTCCAGTGATTTGAGCCGGGTCTTCCAGTCCTGTGTATCAGATCCATAATTGGATCGGATATTAAAAGTGGCAATACGTATTATATTTCCGCGATCTCTAAGATCTACCTGCGTCTTTTTCCATGATTCAAACCGGGCCTGCGTCGGGGTTGCAGCCAGCGACGCAAGCGTTACCAGTATGCAAATAAATATCCTTAAACTCGACATCATTTAGGTTTGTGGTCTTTAGGGTTCAATAGTAATTTCCAGTTCTTTACTGGTATCTTTTCTTCCATATACACTCACATTGGATGCTACAAATGTAGCCTTATATGTACCAGGCGACTGGTAAGTAACATTGTGCTCCAACAATGGCGGATCCAGTACGGATTTGATACCTACGCCATAGTCACGGCCGAGATTAATTTTGGTCGCCGGATAGATCTCGTTGGAAATTGCCCAGCCTTCTTTAAAAGATGTATTAGCGAATACGCCATCCCAAATGATGGCTGTAGCGGTAACGCGTGGCGTGGTGGTTGCATGATCCTGTATCTGGAATCCTTCTCCTTTTACCATTTGGAATCCGGCGGAAGCCAGGCTGTACTTTACCCCCGATAAAGTCGTGTCTTCCTGTACCACTCCTTTTACTTCGAAATTGACGATCTGGAAACGCGTTCTGCTGGAATTTTCTGCTGTTGTGAAGAACCATCCAATGTAAACAGGTGTTTCCGGGTCCGGAAATATGTCAGATATATCCACTTCCTGCGAAGGTTCCATCACGGGTGCGGTGCCATTGATCGGTGGGATATGAAACCGGTCAGTGATATCCACCCAGGTTGCCTGGCGGATTGCATCTGGTTCATACACTCCATTGAAGTTGGTCGAATATTTCAGCGCCACTAGGTTGTCGTTGTTTCCTGCGTACTTCGCAGAGTGAAATGACAGACTTGTAGTAGCTTCATATATTCTTTCAGCGTTCTTAAATTCATAATCTGACCCCTTTTCACCGGAATAAAAAGTAATGACATCCGGTGCCCCTTTAATAGCAAATACAACCGGTTCACCAACTTTAAATGTAGCCGATGAAATGCTGACGTCAAACTCGGGTTCTTCTACGACCATATCTTTTTTACAGGAGACAAGTAATGTAAGGACGGCCAGTATCGTTAAATAATTTCTTTTCATGTTTTTCTTTATTTATTGGTCATGAAAGTTTGTTCAATTTGCTGATCACCAACCTGGATTTTGTATCAGGTGAGGGTTCAACCCAAGTTCGAAAGATGGGATTGGCCACAGTTCGTGCCGTTGGGTGACTGAACCAAATGTGCGTTTTGCAAAGTCATAGAAATCGCCGGAATACGGAGTCAGATCGTTAACAACTACTTGCATGCTGGGTAGAAAAATATTCCAACGGACGAGGTCACTTTTTCTCAGGCACTCAAATCCCAGTTCGCGGCTTCTTTCATCCTGTAATTCTCCAAGAAAACTTTGTTTGTCCATGTCCTTAAGGTCTACACTCTCATTGGGTTGGTTTGGATCCAGGCCATAGCCACGCCTGCGAACCTGGTTGATAGCTTCATATGCAGCGGGAGTAGGTCCTCCGCTAACTTCATTGTCTGCTTCAGCAAACATCAGGAGCACATCAGCATAGCGGAGTAAGGGAAAATTCGTTGGTGTGCGCGTTGTTGAACGAGGTGTAATCAGTTCATAGCTCCTTCTCCATTTACCACAATAGCGCTGGTAGATATTGGTCGGCAGCCAGTCCGTAGCAACACCAGGGTTCCCGACATAGCGGAATGGCGCAATTGCCCAGTCACGCCGCTGATCATCCGGTGCAAAACGCTTGAACATAGGACCTGTGATCCTTGCCATACCAGCAGCATATCCTATGTTCGGATCCTGCGTGTTGCCAATACCATTGTTCCTTCCCACATATCCCCCAAGGTTGGTATAGATACCCGTACCATTTCCCCAGAATTCAACTTCCCAGATGCTTTCTTTTATATCATATATATCCTGTACGTGGTTAATGAATATTTGCTTGAAATCAGGGTTAAGGCTGTGTACGCCGGTTTGAATAACCTGCTCTGTCCATTTTTTCGCATCCGCGTAGCGTGATACATCATTGATGGGATGACCTGCAGCATAAAGACAGGTCCTGGCCAGAATGCCCCATACAGCGGATTTATTGATACGGCCACCCATGCCAACTGTTCCTGCGTCTTCCACGAGATCCGCCGCTTCTTCCATTTCGGCAATGATCTTGTCATAAATTTCTTTGGCGGGCGTTTGCGGTGTCTGGATGCTCGCGGCATCACCAGTTTTAATGCTTTCCAGGATCAGTGGTACGCTACCAAAACGATTCACCAGCATCAGGTAGAAATAAGCTCTCAGAAAAGTGGCTTCTCCAATCATCACATTTTTCTTTTGTTCATCCATCTGTACTTTACCAATGTTTTCCAGGAAAAGGTTGGCCCTGTTGATACCCGAGTAAACTTCTTTCCAATAGGATAAAATCCTGGCCTCATTTGCTCCGAAATTGTTGTCGGCAACTGTAAACCTGTCACCGGTATAATGATTCCAGCACTCATCGCCGTCCAGCGCCATACGCCCCAGCATATTTGAACCATAGGTTTCATTCTGGGTAAGGGTAGAGTAGACACCGTTTAATACGAATTTCGCCTGTTCTTCCGTCTCGAAATAATTATCCGGGCTGATAAAATCCTTTGGCGTTGTATCAAGGAACTTTGTACATGATACCAGCAGGATGCATTGGAGGTAAAGAAATATTTTTTTCATGCCTTGCTACATTTAGTGAGTTGTAAATTCAATCCGGTGCTCTCGGCCACCGTCTATAATAGTTGAATACCTATTTATTTCTCAGACACTGTCGTTAGTCTTCACGTGATCAAAATGCTGCACGTATTCCAAACACGATGGTTTTAGCAATCGGATAAGCCGAATAGTCAAAGCCTGGTGTCAACATAGAATGCCTGACCGATACTTCGGGGTCCATACCTGAATATTTTGTCCAGGTAACCAGGTTCTGTGCCGATATATACACTTCCAGCCGGGTGAGTTTGGCGGCCTGTATCCATCGTTGCGGGATGGAATAGGACAGCGACACGGTTTTAAGCCTGAGGTAAGATCCATCCTCAATATATTTTGAAGAATAGATCCCACGGAGTCCCTGTCCACCAGGCCTGTAGTTTTCGTTGGTTTGGTTTTCCGGCGACCAGCGATTGATATAAGAAGCGTATTGGTTGAGGTGACCACGACCTTCAGAATTACCTTCAAACATCAGCCTGTTGGTGTTGAAAATATCATTGCCATAAGACCACTGGAAAAAAACATTCAAACTAAACCCTTTGTATTCGAAATTGTTGTTGAAGCCGCCAATATGAACAGGAAGCCCGCGACCGATCACCACAATATCTTTCTCGTTGACAATACCGTCTTCATTGACGTCTACATATTTAATATCACCAGGCTGGATCGCTCCACGATCAAGGCCGTTGGTCGGTACAGAGTTTTTAAGTACGTATGTGCCATTAGGCATTTGATCAAAATCCGCATACTGGTAGAGTCCATTTCACATGTAACCTACAAACGAAGAAGCGCTACTTCCCAGTTTTGCCATGTATAACGGCTGATTGTTATAAGTTGAAGTCCATGAGATATCGCTAAAGAGCTGGGTCTCGTTTTCAGCAAGCTCCATTACTTTATTGCGATTGAAGCTGATATTGAAATTCGTTGTCCAGGTAAAATCCTTGCTACGGATGTTTGTTGTATTTAATGTGATTTCAAGACCTTCATTACGCACAACGCCTACATTTTTATAAATAGTTGTGAAGCCGGTACTATAGGGCACATTCGCATTCAGTAACAGGTCAGAAGTAACTTTTCTGTAAACATCGAAGCTCAGATCGATCCTGTCTCTGAAAAGCTTCAGGTCCAGGCCCAGGTCGGTCTGACGTGTGGTCTCCCATTTAAGGTTTTCGTTACCGAACCGGTTTGGAATGATAGCCGGAGATGGATTACCTCCAATCGGGTAAAACCTTTCATAATCCCTGGCAAGTGAAGAGAAGCGGACGAAATCGCCAATCCTGTTATTGCCTGTTACACCAAAGCTCATACGCAGTTTTGCATCAGAGACGAAGTTTACAGTTCTCATGAAACTTTCCCTGGAAAGCCGCCATGCAAGTCCGAAAGAAGGAAAATAGGCCCACTTGTTTTCCGGTGCGAATTTGGATGAGCCGTCAGCACGGAAAGTAGTGGTGACCATATATTTGGAGCGGAAGTTGTAGTTCGCTCTTGCCAGGAACGACATCAGGGTATTTTCTGAATGTAATGCTACCAAAGGCCCCGGTGTGGCATCGTCCATGCCGCTCAGGCCAAGGCTTTCGTTGATAATATGTTGCGCCTCGTATCCATAACGGTAATATTTCTGACCCTGGATAGTGGTGCCGATCATGGCATTGACTGAGTGACGACTATCGATATTGCGTTTGTCAAACGTGAGTGTATTTTCGTTTACCCACTCGCTGCTTTCTACCGAGTTGAACAGGCCATTTACTCCACGTGAATTGTTTACACTTGGAAATCCCCGTGCCGTTTTTGAATTGTAAAACTCTTCGTCCTTGATCCATCTTTTGTTGATACCCCCTCTCACATTCAATACGAGATTTTTGGCCACATCAATTTTCAAATTTGCATTTCCAATCATAATGTTTCGCGTTTCTTTCCGCAATTCATTTTGAGCTGAAATCACCGGGTTGATACGTGCATCTGAAAAACTCACTTCATCTTCTTCGTCCATGACATCTTCAATAAGATCTGCAGACTCACTTCCTGTTACAGGACGGTATCCCCAGATGCGATATAGCTGGTAGGTGGAATAACCAGTACTTATGCCCTGTGATACCGATGACAGGCTGCCATAATTACCGTCATTAGTGTAGTTGAGGTTAATACCTGCTTTGATCTTGTCCGAGATTGCCTGGTCCAGTACGATCCTGAGTTGTTTACGATCATAACCCGAGTTGATCACTACGCCATTCCTGTCGAATAAGGAGCCGGATATCCTGTATTTGGTTTGCGCGTTTCCACCCGATAGCGATAGGTTATGGCTTTGCATGAATGCATCTCTGAACATCAGGTCCTGCCAGTCGACAGCCTTTATATTTTTATAATCTTCCAATTCCCGGCCGGGCCTCGTCAGGTAAACACGTTTGTTTACATCAGGGTTAAGTTCGATCAGGTATTTCACAAACTCATAGGAGTCCATCATTTCCATTTTCTTTGTCACGCGCTGGATACCGGCTGAGCCTTCATATTCTACGCGAGCTTTGCCTGCCTGACCCTGTTTTGTTTCAATAATCACCACACCGTTCGCACCCCTTGATCCATAGATCGCGGTCGCGGATGCATCTTTCAATATATTAATGGATTTGATATCTGCAGGATTTATGGCTGCTGCACCGGGATCTTCGATTGGGAAACCGTCAATAACAAATAGCGGTGAATTGCTTTGCGTTAATGAATTACCTCCGCGTATGACGATATTCATTTCCTCACCTGGCTGCCCTTCATTAGATGATACCTGTACGCCGGCTATTCTACCGGCAAGAGATTCATCAAATGATGCAACCGGGGCTTTCATAAGATCATCCATCTTTACTTCACCGATCGAACCCGTTACGTCTTTTCTATTGACAGTACCATAGCCAATCACGACGACGTCCTCTAGTTCTTTTTCCGCACGCCTCATGATGACGTTTATGGTCGTCTGATTTTTAACGGGGATAAAAATGGTTGCATAACCAATGTGTGAGAACATTAATGTGTCAACACTTTTTGCTTTGGTGGAATAGGTTCCATCATCGCCGGTTAATTTGCCCGAGGAGGCGCCTGATACACTGACGATTGCGCCTTTCAGCGGCCGTCCGGTAGACGAATCGGTTACTGTGCCTGTAATTGTTTTTTCCTGTGCAGAAACAAACTGGAACGTGAAGCACAGCATTACAATGGCATACAAATTTTTTCGGAGTTTTTGTAGCATAAGCAGTCGTTTTTTGTAAGAGCCAGCAATTTGCAGGGTGAAAATTAATCGAGAATAAGCTGGAATTATTTAAGATACTTTACTAATTGTTGTATGATATTACCATAAATAGCAGATAAAAATATTTTCGGTAATAATAGGGTAATAATAAAATAATAAAGAATGTACAATGTCAATTTTGTGACAAATAAGAACCGATTGACTCGTATTTCATATATAACTTATCGTATATAGATATTTTACTGGTGTCAGGAATAAACTCTTTTACTACCTGCGCTGCCATATTGTGTTTTGCCTGTTCAAATGATTTATAAACCTGGCCTGCTTTAGCCGCGAAGATTGCTGCACCTAGTGCGCAGGTTTGATCTGAGCCCACCACATGTATTGGCCGGTTGAGTACATCGGCTAAAACCTGCATCACATAATCTGACTTTTTACTGATACCGCCTACAGCGACTACTTTTTTAATTGGAATTTTTTCATTGGCAAAACGGCTGATGATGGCTCTTGAACCAAATGCCGTTGCCTCAACAAGAGATTTGAAGATCATCACCGCATTGGTACCAAGATGTAATCCTGTTATTGCCGCCTTCAATCCCAGATTGGCATCAGGCGTTCGTCTTCCATTTATCCAGTCCAGTGATACGGGATCGTTGTCAGTCACTGGTAACAGCGCTGCTTTTATATTGAGATGATGTAATACTTGTTTGGCGATGGATTGTTGCAGTTCAGGCATATCCAGTTTGTCCATAGCTGCGAAAGGGTAGGTAAGCAGATCAACAAACCAGCTATAAAGATCTCCAAATGCAGACTGACCCGCTTCAAGGCCTAGCATACCCGGTATGATGGATCCGTTAACCTGTCCACATATGCCTTTAACAAGCGTATTCGCGTATTTCTCACCGGGTACTACCACCATATCGCAGGTAGAAGTGCCAGTGACCTTGACCATTGTGAATGCATCGATATTTGCGCCCACCGCGCCGGCATGTGCGTCAATAATACCTGTTGCAATGATTACATCACGCGGCAGACCTAGTTTCTTCGACCATTCTTCACTGATAGTACCTGCTGCAACATCTGATTCGAATGTGTCGTGATATAGGTTTTCCCTGATAATGCCCAGTACGGGATCTAATCGCGTTAGAAATGTAGTGGAGGGTAGTCCTTGGAAGGATTCATGCCACATTGCTTTATGACCAGCCGCGCATCTGTTTCGTTTCCATGTTCGGGGATTGGTATTACCTGTAAGTAAAGCCGGGATCCAGTCGCTTTGTTCGACCCAGGTAAATGCTTGTTCCTTCACCCGGGCATTATTCCGGGTGATGTGGAGTATTTTGGACCAGAACCACTCGGGAGAATATTCTCCACCTGAATATTTTGTATAATCTGTTTCCCAACTATGCGCCAGATCATTGATCTCGTTCGCCTCTTCTTGTGAAGTATGATCTTTCCAAAGAATGAACATGGCGTCAGGATCATCTTCGAACCCGGGAATCAGGGCAAGAGGCAGCCCGGATTTATGCACGGGTGCGGGCGTTGAACCGGTAGCGTCAACACCAATCGCTTTTATATTTTTTATTATTTCGGGCGACAAGCCAGATAGCGCCTGGCCGACTGCCGCCTCTATACCTTCGATATAATCCAAAGGGTGTTGCCTAAACTGTGATCTTGCAGCATTACAATATTTTCTTTGCTTCCATCTTGGGAAACTGTGAACGCCATGACTGATCTCAGTGCCATTGGTAGTATCCACCACCAGGGCCCTGACCGAGTCAGTGCCAAAATCCAGGCCTATTACAAATGCAGTTTTCAATATTTAACTTATTTGACCACAAAAATGTACTTCTATACCAAGGCTTTGTAGTACAGCCCCTTTTATTCTGCAGGCCTGGCCGGCAGAATAAGTATCGTCTACGTATACTACATGGATGTGATTGGCTTTGTGCTGTGCCATTAGCTGGTTTCTGTCTATCCCGTCCAGCACTGCATGCATCACCGGCCATTGCGGTGTAGTAAGTTGCCACCTTCTGTTGTTTTCTTCCTCGGGCAATTCAACAGCTTTACCGGTGCCAATGTCACAATGGAGTTTATCGTTCATGACATATATCCGGCTCCATACGATATTACCGGGCTTACTAACGCCTTTCAGCGTGCCACCGCCAAGTCTGAAATACATGGCGGGCTGCCGCTCACTGCTTGCACCTTTGTATCCACCTTTGAAATGTTGCGGCGGTGCAGCACCGGAGATCAGTAATACCCACACAAATGCGTTTATATTTTCATCCTGGAAATGCGCACCCCAGCGTAGGTCGTGTAAAGTATTGTCACCGTTCATTCCAAGTTCATTCCAAAGCCGGTAGGTTACAAGCGCATCAATACCGGCGCATTCATCTACTTCATTAAAGTGCGGCAAAGCCTTAGTTGGATAAAGTTCCCGGCCATCTTCTGAAAAGACCGGGGGCCTGTCTGTATTATTTAATAATCCTTCTACAAGATCACTGGCGGGAACCAGGTCTTTTAAGCCCTGCTGGTACTGAATGCCTATCGTGTCACATCCAAATTCATCAGCAATTCTGAGTGCAGCGATATACATCTTGCATTGCTCCAGGGTTTGCTCGCGGGTCAGTTCCATATCAGGGTCCGATCCCCAGTTGAATTTCATTCCTTTATCCAGCAGCCATTGTAGTACCGACGCGGCTTCCTCATCTTTCACCGTTCTCATCCGTGCATAGAGCGTGGACTGGCTAAGCCTTTCTTTAAATATTCCGGTGGGATGTAGCAGGTGATCCGGCACGATTGCATTGAACATGCCCATACAGCCTTCATCAAATACCCCCATGATGGCTTTATCTTTTTTAAACTGCTCAGCGAAGCGGAAACCGGTTTCCTGATCAGTTTTGGGAATGCTTGTTTCATTGTACGATTTCACATGACTGGTGTCATGGATCAGCTCGCCCTTATCAAGCCATTGCCTGAGACCGTTAAGAAAGAAGTCATCATCGAAATTTTCGCTCCATAAGGTGCTGTAGCGAACCCCTGCTTTTGTAAGGGAACCATTCAGGTTTAACATTCCTACAAGACCTGGCCATTGTCCACTCCAGTTGGCTACGGTGAGGATAGGACCTTTATGTGTAGTGAGCCCGGCAAGTACATGATGCGTGTATTGCCATACACTTTCTGCAACGATGAGCGGCGCATTTTCAGGTATATGTTTGAAAACTTCGATCCCCGCTTTTTGAGAATCGATGAAGCCATGTTTTTTTTCTTCATTATATTGGTGTGCCCGTACCACAGTCCATCCAAATTTTTCAAGTGCGCTGCCAAGCAGTTTTTCCATATTGTGCTGCGCCTGCCAGCAGGTCTGATTTGCTGACAGCCGTAGATCGCCGCTAGCAACCAGCCATACCTGTTTTGATTTACTCATATCTATAGGTTTGGTGTACAGTTTCTGATGATAATATTTGCAAAGCCTGATCCAGTGTTTGCCGGTTTCAGCTCTCAGTCAATATTTGATCTGACTGGCCCTGGAAAAAGGATTTTACTTAGCCGGTTCATTATAATCAGCTAGTTTGTGAGAGAGAATATGGCAATGTTTTATTATTAATTTTCTGTTAATCGAAACAAATATCTGTAGATAAGAAGGGTATTTATTTTATCTTGTTAGCCGAAAAGTATAGAATATTATCATGGCTGAATAAGTTTACAAAGAATATTTCTTAATTTCCGATTTAACAACTGCTTGCCTTTATGAAACCAAGATTTCACAAAGTCACATCACCTATTCAGAGCTCATTTTCGATTCGTCATGATGTGCAACCAAACTTTGGCCGTATATGGCATTATCACCCGGAGCTCGAACTTCATTACACAATCAGGGGCGAGGGCGTCAGGTTTATCGGTGATAACGTTAGCAATTTTAGCGAGGGCGAATTGATCCTCCTGGGAGAAAATCTGCCTCACACCTGGAGATGTCATGAAAAATACTACGAGCAGAATAAAGATATGTACGTGGAGGCGATTGTAATCCAGTTTCTTCCTGATTGTTTTGGTCGTGAGATATTTAATTTGCCTGAAGCCTACCAGATCCCCAAACTATTTGAGAAAGCGAAGAAAGGTATGATCGTTAAAGGTCTTGCCCGCGAAAAAGTGGTGCAGGATATGTACCGGGCTGTAGATGCAGATAGTTTCGAGAGGGTGATCCTCCTACTGAATATTATTAAGACGCTGGCAGAGAATGAGGAATACGCACCCATTGCATCCGCTCACGCTTTTTATAAGTCAAGTGAGATCGAAACCGATCGTTTGAATAAAGTATGTACCTATACTTTGTCTAATTACAAAAAGGATATTTCTCTCAAAGAAATAGCTGCGGTAAGTAACCTTAGCGTTACTTCCTTTTGTCGCTATTTTAAGATGATGACTAAAAAAACCTATTTTGATTTCCTGGTGGAGATAAGGATTAGTCATGCGTGCAGGATGCTGGTTGAAGATCGATACCCAATCGGGATCATCTGCTTTGAATGCGGGTTCAATAATATATCCAATTTTTACCGGCATTTCAAGGCTGTAACAGGACTGAAGCCTTTCGAATACAAAAAGAAATACCTTCAGGATTCCGCTGCTTAGTCAGTTCTTTTCAGTAAAAAAATCTGAAGATACTTTTCTTCTCCTGACTTTTTATACCGGTTATAAGCCAGCATATTACCATCATTGCTCCAATTGACAGCACCAACCGGTCTGTCTTCATCACTGGTACGTGACGTTAACCTTACAGATTTTCCATCTGCCATATCTGTTATAAATACACTATTGTCCGCCACAAATGCAATTTGTTTACCATCAGGGCTGAAATTAAACGGCCCCTGGACGGAAAATTCCAGGTTTGTAAGTTGGGTCGGCTGTTCATTTTCATTATTTGGCGAAACATAGAACAACTGGATGATATCATTACTATCCGGCGCGAGAAATGCAATTTTTGTCCCGTCCGGATCAGATCTTAGCCAGTGCCGCGGAATATTGCTAACGCCCTTCGCTGTGAATGTGATGCGCCGGTGTGTAATACGATTTGGCACTTTTGGTCTTAGTGTATTTGTGCCGCGAAGGTCTTCCTCCAAAGCGGTATCAAGGATATCGCCAGGGATGTCTGCTATAAATATCTCTGTTTTTGTGTTGCCTTTTTCATCCACTACATGTCCCTGGTATGCAATAGCTTTCTGCTGACGGGTGCCGTCTGGCTTCTGGTAGCCGTTTGTACCGATCCAGCATTCATCAAATGCTTTTTTCACTTCATTGCTACCAGGTTTGGGGTTGGACACAACCGGGACGGCCAAAAAAGTAAACATCTCACCACTGTTGTTTTCAAGATCCTCCGTTTGATCAACGATTACTTTCCTGCCAGGCAACATCACACCGATAGTCCGCAGGTCTTCGACATTGGTATCGGAGCCGCTGTATTGTTGGAGAATATAATCATTATAAGTAAAACTGATCCATTGACCATCGCCTGACCAGGTATGTGCGTGTGTGCCACCACGTAGTGCCCCGCTGGTGAAAGGTTCTTTTACATCCCTCGCATCGAGGAAAATTGGTTGAAGAGGTTTTTCTATATCCACTGCAACTCCCGTGCGACGGGTAAATGAATACGGATTTTCCTTTCCGGCGTTCCGGATCCCATGAATGAACAGTACCCTGTCGTCCTTAGGAGAAAACGTAGCGGCGCCGACGCCAGGGCCCCATTCTGTAGCATTTTTTGCCTGGTATATTTTTTTTATCTCCCCCGTTTGTGTGTGTACGATTGATATTTCCGCGGTACTACCGATCAGGGTATCATGATTTCGCCCGTCGAATACGATCCATTCATGGTTTCGTGAAAAGACCTGCGTTGTATTAAGACAATGTCCCGATGCATCCCTGGTGAGTTGTATCTCCGTAAAATTCATATTGATCTTTTCGGTATTCGCGCCCGAATTACAAGCGGCCATTCCACTCCAAAGTAAAGTTACATAGAGGATCAGGCGCATGTTTAGGCAACTATTTTTGTAATAATTCCAAGGTTTGAAAGTACTTCATCACATTCCACCACCAGCTTATCGATTTTCTTTTGTATGCGCTCTGTCAGGTTTCCACTTTCCCGCCTGGTATATAGACTGATGGGTAGACCCTTTTGCCGCAGGAAATATTTGGCGACAACGGGGTAAGCTTCGTGCATTACTTCCATCTTATTTATAAAAAATTGTTGTACCATTTGAACCTCTCGCTTCAGGTTTTCATCATGATAGTTTTCGGCCAGCCAGGTCACCAGTTCCGGAACAAAATTTCCCTGTATGCACGAGAGTCCCGCGCATCCTGCCTTCAACGATTCTACGGCATTTGCCATATGGGCATCGTAGAGTTCGAAATGTTCAAATTCTTTTGTTGCCTTGATTTTCTCACTGATGGCATCCACACTGAGGCTGGTGTCTTTATAATAGAGCAGCCGGCCTGTTTTTACAAAGGAACGTAATTGTGCCGGATTCAGGGTTCTTTTATATGGCACGGGGCATTCATAGAATCCCAGGGGTATGTTATCAGTTTTTTCAAGAAGACGAAACACTCTTTCATCCAATTGCTCATCTTCTTCGTCAGCTTTGGCGAGAACACTGGTAATCGCAATCACTGCTGTTGTGCCGGTGTCATAAATACGTTTTACAAAGTCGGCCTGTGTGTCGGGGCTCCCTTCGAAGGTGCCTGTACTGACTACGGACACGGCGCCTGCAGCAACGTCAACGATATGTTTGGTGATCGAAATTCTTTCTTCATCCGTGAGTTCGAACATTTCACTCGACAGGCAGTTGGCAAAAAGGCCTTTGGCACCTGCTTCGATATAGTACTCGGTTAATCTCGATAATACCGCATAGTCAACAGCTCCTTTTTCGTCAAAAGGTGTGAGCATTACCGGTACAAATTTTTTCTCATTGTTCATATTGCATGTTATTTAATAGATCAATCAGTATCAGTGGGGATGTTGTATCTCCGGGGAATTTTTCCTGGATAATAATGTACCCACAAGAAATATGGTAAGTGTGCCAATGACAATGGTGAGGTTTTTATTCATTGGGTTTTTAAAACCACCAAAACTATTATCGAGAAGAGGAGTAAGCGTGAGCCAGCATATGACGAGCACCCCGATAATTGTGGCAATGATGGCCTGGTGATTTTTTGCTCTTCTGCTGACAATGCCAAGAAGGAAAAGCCCAAGCATGCCAGCAGCAAATATTCCTGAAAGTTCCCACCACATATCGAGAATGCTTTTGGCTCCGATCATGGCAATACCCGCCAACATGCCGAGTAAGCCAAAAGTTACTGTTCCGATATATAGTACCCGCATCTTCTGCGAGTCTGTTGCCGTTTTATTGAAATAACGTTTATAAATATCCTCAGTAAACACAGTGGCTGATGCGTTCATGCCTGAACTGATCGTACTCATCGCCGCCGAAAGGATCGCCGATACGATCACACCCACCAGTCCTGCAGGAATTTTTGTTACCATAAAGTAGGGCATCACCTTATCGCCATAATCAGCGGGCTGCATGGTTTGGGCCAGTTGAACAATTTGTTCCCTGGTGGCTCCCGATCCAAGTCGCTCGAGTGCAGCCTGTTCCTTAACTACATTCAGTAATTCAGGATTTACCTGGTAGTAGGCATAGAGGCATGAACCGATAACAAAAAATAATAGTGATGCCGGTACATATATCCAAACACATAGCCAGATAGAGCTTGCCGCCTGCCTGGCACTTTTCGCCGCATGGTAGCGCTGCACATAATTCTGATCCATGCCGAAATTGTTGAGATTGATGAAAAATCCATATAGCAGGATCACCCAGAATGTGGAGCTTGTTAAGTCAGGCGATAAACTACCAAGACTAAACTTGTTATCCTGTAAACCTATGTCAACGATTTTGGACACCCCGCCCGGTACCCCGTCGATCACCAGGAATACGATAAGTAGGCCACCGAGTGTTTTTATAATTCCCTGTACCACTTCGGTCCAAATGACAGCTTCGAGGCCGCCCATCACGGTATAGATGATGATGCAAATACCCATCACGATCATGACCATTGACATAGAAAGGCCGGTTAGTGCCTGCAGGCTCAGGGCTATTCCAAAAAATATGGATCCCATGCGGGCGAGCTGAGTCAGCAAAAAGCAGGTGACTGTATAAGTCCTTGCCCAGGGACCGAATCGATGTTCCAGGTGGGTGTACGCCGATACCTCACCTGTTTTTCTATAAAATGGAACAAAATATTTTGCGGCCAGCCAGGCAGCCAGGGGCATGGAAAGACTGAATACAAACGCATTCCAGTTTGAACCAAAGGCTTTACCGGGTACACCCAAAAATGTATTACTACTGAGAAAGGTAGCGTATATGGACAGACCGATCGCCCATCCCGGAATGGATCCACTGGCTTTTGTGAATTGTTCTGATCCTTTGTTTTTCCTGGAGAAGTACACCCCCACTAATACCATTCCGATCATGTAAGCTGCTATGATAAGCAGGTCTAAAACTGGCAAACTTTTCATCTATCGATATTAAGTCATGAAACTATCATAACAACAGGGTAAAAATATTTTTTGTAGACCGGCATAACCTGTCGGTTTTTTGTATTTTATTGTAGAATATTATCATAAAAATTTTCCGGCACACGTCCACGCATCACATGTTTTATTTTTCTACAGTAAGTTCCGGGAAAATTATAATATTTCTACCGATTCATATTTTCCACATGAACTATTGAACGTGTTAATTCATTTCCGATGTTATTGTGGTACTGTGAAAAGATAAGCCACCAGCATCACTGCCGTGGACCTGCCTGCATTAACCGGAACATGGGGAATGGTGCCATCAAAGAAAATTGAGTCACCGGTTTTCAGATCGAAAGTTTTTTTACCCAACTTGTATTTAACAGATCCGCTAACGAGGTATATATATTCATAAGCAGCCGTCCTCACTGATTGTCGCTTACTATCAGGTGCGAGGTGTAATAAGGCAAATTGTACTGCGGCACATTCCAGGTTGTGTTCAAGGATGGAATAATATTCAAAACCTTTTGCTTTTTCTTCTTTTACAATGCGGGAATATTCTTTAGCTGGTACGAAGTAGTAACCGGGGAAGGCATTGTCCTGTTCGAGTTGTTTGAAGAAAGAATCAACAGGGATACGCAATGCGTTTATTGCAGAGAATAGCGTGGGAAGGGTGGGGATCATCCTGCCGTTTTCAATCTTGGAGAGCATAGCCACACTGATACCAGAGGCGGATGCCAGATCGATCAGCTTTAAACCTCTTTCTTTCCGATATTTTCTTATGATATTGCCAATCTGGCTGAAGCTATATTTATTCTCCAAGTTGTTTCATTTGTATGTAAGGATGAACGTAAAAGTAAAACTTACCGGCGAAAATTCATATTTCCTGGCTTCCTATGTTATTTTCTTATTAAGAAAATATTACTTAGCCTATAGACCCGCTATATATACGTAAGGTATAGTCTGATATCTTAGCTAAAAACTTATATTATATTATCAAATTAGAGGAATTTACCGTAATCCTGCCGCAAAATTGTTGTTTGTTTTAGGAAGAAGGAATATTTTTAGAAAAGAAAAATATTTTCCTCACAGGAAAATAAAATAAATTGAGTCCTGGTCTGGGGTTGATAACAGGGCCGTCTCATCACAACGATGCCGATATGAAAGGAAAACTAGT
Organism: Bacteroidota bacterium; assembly: GCA_023424015.1. Classification (GTDB taxonomy): domain Bacteria; phylum Bacteroidota; class Bacteroidia; order Chitinophagales; family Chitinophagaceae; genus Terrimonas_B. Next base: position 179,264 of record JAFAEM010000022.1, read on the forward strand.
TGCTTTTAAAGGAGTGGGGAAGCCACTGGAACTGATGGAGTTTCCCGTTACCGCACTGGCCCCGGGAGAAGTGCTCGTTAAGAACCTGTATACAACACTTTGCGGAAGTGATATTCATACTTATTGCGGCGTAAGAACGGAGACCTGTCCTACCGTGTTGGGACATGAAATCGTTGGTGAGATCGTGTCATTGCATGAAGGTCATGATTATCGGGACCTACAGGGACAACCACTTCAAAACGGGGATATTATAACCTGGTCCATATTTTCAAGTGATCCCGACTCAGCTTACTCCCGTATGGGCATTCCTCAGAAAGGTGATAATCTATTTAAGTATGGACATGCATTGCTATCGGAGTCCGACGCTTTTCACGGTGGCCTCGCTGAGTATTGCAAACTGCGTGCACATACAGGTATTCTAAAAATACCACAGGCAATACCGTTACCACTGGCAGCAACCATCAATTGCGCAATGGCGACTGTAGCCGGTGCGATACGAATGGCCGGCGACCTAAAGGGTAAAAAGGCATTGATATTTGGGATGGGGTTGCTTGGAATAAGCTGTGTCGCGATGTGCAGAGAAGCGGGTGCCGAATGGGTCGGGGCAGCCGATATCTCTGAAAAGCGATTAGAATCTTCTCGAAAATTCGGCGCCAGCGATGTATTTCCTATCACAGAATCCACGGAGTTTATTGCATCAGTAAAACGCAGCGCTAAAAATGGAAATGTCGATGTGGTATTTGATATGAGCGGGGCGCCGGAAGCGATGGAATCTGGTATTGACCTTCTTGGTATCGGTGGAGTGGCAGTATGGGTTGGCGCCGTGTTCCGTAACAGGAAAATACAGGTTGATGCGGAAAGAGTAATCCGAAACCTGGTCACAATAAAAGGGATTCACAATTATAATTTCGATGATCTCAATTATGCCTTGAATTTTCTTGCTGAAAGTCATGTAAAATATCCTTTCGCGTCAGTGGTTGAGAAGGAATTTGCGCTGGCTGATGCGGAGAAGGCGTTTCAGTACGCTGTATCAAATAAGCCAATCCGTGTCGGTATCCGCATTAATGAGGCGGGTGTGGGTCAACAAAACCTCAAAAGCTAGTATCCGTCGCTTATGGAAAAAGTTCTAACCAATAAAAGAAGTTTCAGGGCGGAGCAATGGAAAATGCTCCTGGTCACAATGTTTTGCTACCTGTTTTTTTATACAGGCCGGCATAATTTCGGCTGGGCCGCAAAGGATATGGCTGCAGAACTGCAGATCAACTACACCAGTATTGGGTGGATCAGTTTTTCGATGTTGATTGGTTATGCAATCGGGCAGCTGGTGAACGGCAACCTTGCAGACAGGTACAGTCCGCGCAACATGATCGTGCTCGGCGCCATACTCTCAGTTGCTGCAAATTTTGCCATCAGTATTTCGGGTTCTTACTGGACTATCCTTGTCTTGTGGGCAATAAATGGTTATTTCCAGGCCATGGCGTGGGCGCCAGGCGGACGACTGATATCCAACTGGTGGCGCCGGGAAGAACGCGGTAAGGCATTTGGATTTTATACGATGTCGGCAGGGAGTTCTTCAGCACTAACCTTTCTTTTATCTATCCTGATCATTCAACAGGATGTTTCCTGGCATTCACTGTTCAGATTACCGGCCATGTTATTGTTGCCGGTCGCCATCATCTTTTTTCTGATAGCCCGGAGTAAACCTTCTGACAAAGGTTTCCCTGATCTCTATGTTGAAACGAACGAACTGAAAAATACCCATTGGAAGGACCGGTACAGAGAAGTATTAAAAAACAAAAAGTTCATCATTGCTTCTGTAGCACTCGGATTTGAAAGTATGGCCCGCTATGGTTTGATCGTATGGGTGCCTGTACATTACCTGGGAGCGGGATCCAAAAACAATCCTGACATGCTATGGGCCAGTGTGCTCATGCCTATCGGCATGGCAGCCGGTGCGCTTTGTTTTGGCAAATTATCGGATACACTGTTCCGTCGTAACCGCCCGGCTTCCATTCGTGCTGGTATGCTGATCGCTGCGCTGATCTCACTCATTATCTATTTTACCCCGCACGATACCAGTCATTTTATCGTCGGTGCGCTGATGTTCGCTGCAGGATTTTTTGTTTATGGACCACAGGCTAATTTCTGGCCGATCAGCCCCGACCTGCTGGGCGAAAAATATGTGGCTACCGGGATTGGTATCATGAATATGTGTGCCTATCTCTTCGCTGCGATCGGCGAGCCGGTACTTGGCAAAGTGATTGACATGACAAAGGATACTTCATCTGTATTTATCGCAATCAGTATCATTTCCGCTTTATCAGCCATTACCATTTCTTTTTGTAAATATCGATATCAAAATAAAACTGAATCATGAGTAAGATCTCCAATGCTTCGTTTACAGCCAACAACAAAACCTATGAGCCCGCGCCCGTACCTATTATTGTGATCTGCGCAGACGGTTCCGCGGATGAATATTATGACGCTTCACTCCTGCGTGACCGTATGCCCAACCTCAAACAAATGATCCTTCGCGGCTACCGCGGACAGGTAAGAGGGGCTCTGCCTTCTTTTACCAATGTGAACAACACTTCGATAGTCACCGGGGTGCCACCGGCGATTCATGGTATCTGCGGAAATTTCTTTTACGATGAATCTCGAGACGAGGAAGTGATGATGAATTCGGCTGATTACCTGCGTACTGAAACCATACTGGCCGCGGCCGCTGCCGCCGGAAGAAAAGTGGCTGTGGTGACTGCTAAAGAAAAATTGAGGGATATTCTTTCACACAAGATGAAGGGGATCGCATTTTCTGCGGAAAAAGCAAAACTGGCCACGCTTGAGAAACATGGCATCGAGAACGTTGAGGAAACAGTTGGTCATCCTACACCAGAGATCTATAGCCCTGAAGCCAGTCTTTTTGTGTTGCGAGCAGGCGTCGCATTGCTGAAAAAGGGCATGGCTGATTTTCTTTATCTCTCCCTGACTGATTATATGCAACATACTTATGCGCCGGAGACGCCCGAGTCACTGGAATTTTATGGAGCAATTGATGTAGAGCTTGGAAAGATGATGGAGGCCGGGGCTATCATTGGCATTACCCCTGACCATGGCATGAATGCAAAGGTGAAAGAGGATGGAAAGCCAAATGTATTATTCGTGGAAGATATGCTGGAAGCCAGGTTTGGACAGGGCCTGTTTCGCGTTATCTGCCCCATCACTGATCCTTATGTAAAACATCATGGTGCTCTCGGGTCCTATGTAGCTGTGCATATCAACGACAAGAATCTCATCCCTGATGTACAGGCATGGCTGCTTGCGCAGGATGGTGTAACTGAAGTTCACGACAAGGCTACAGCAGTACGTCTGCTCGAGCAGCCGGAAGATCGCATTGGTGACCTGGTGGTACTTTCCGCAAAAGATGTAGTTCTCGGCCGTAAGCCTTCCTATCATGACCTGTCTGCGCTCGATGGCACCCTCCGGTCACATGGTGGCAGGTACGAAGAGATGGTGTCCATGATCATTTCGCATCCACTTAACGAGTTGTATGCCATGAAGGCTTCCGGCGATGCGAGAAACTTTGAAATTTTTGATTTTACTATAAACGGAACAAGGTTATGAGTACAGAAACAAAATCAACTCCGATACCTGTCCGGGCTACTTCATATCTCGCGGGCGAGCCTGTTGTTTCAGAAGATCTGTTGCAGGTAAAAAGTCCGTACGATGGAAGGCTGGTCGGTACCGTTACTACTGCCGATCTTTCACATACCAAAAAGGCGATAGATCTTGCTTTGGCAGGAGGAAAGAAAACTACGCGTTTTGATCGGTATTCCATTCTTGAGAAGACGCGGCAGTTGCTGCTTGAGTCGAAAGAAGAAATAGCAAAATTGATCAGCGCCGAGTCCGGTCTCGCCCTGAGAGAAGCGTTGTATGAAACCGGCAGGGCTAATGATGTGCTGATGTTCGCTGCCATCGAGTGTCTAAAAGATGATGGTGAAATATTTTCTTGTGATGTTTCGCCTTCGGGTAAAGCGCGAAAGATATTCACCACACGTGAGCCGCTTAACCTGGCTGTATGTATTACACCATTTAACCACCCGCTCAACCAGGTGGTGCATAAAGTAGCACCGGCTATCGCCGCAGGCACACCGGTGATACTTAAGCCGTCGGAAAAGACCCCACTCACTGCCATTAAGATTGCAGAACTATTATACCAGGCCGGATTACCGCCTCATATGCTCAGTGTATTGCTTGGACCTACTGACCAGGTGGCCGGGGCGCTGGTAAAGGACCCGCGGGTTGATATCGTTTCATTTACCGGAAGTGTTGCAGTAGGTAAAGCCATCGCCGCTTCTGCGGGTTACAAGAAAATCATCCTGGAGCTGGGAGGTAATGACCCCATCATCATCATGGATGATGCAGATCTGGACCTGGCTGTACAGTTAGCTGCCGAAGGTTCATTTCGAAATAGCGGGCAACGGTGTACGGCGGTAAAACGCATACTCGTTCATAAAAATATCAGGGAGGAATTTGTAGAAAAATTTGTAAAGAAAGCAAAGACCTACAAATCGGGCGACCCCGCCGATCCTGATACCGTGGTTGGCACCGTGATCGACGAACAGGCCGCAATATATCTTGAATCCGTTGTCGACAAGGCCGTGCAACAGGGTGCCAGAGTAATATTGGGCGGGAATAGAAAGGGCGCCTTACTTGAACCAACTGTCATCGTTGATGTACCACGTCATGCAGACATGGTGGTACATGAATCTTTCGGACCGCTTGCGCCGATAATGGAATTTTCTGATATCGACGACGCGATCGCCCTGGCCAACAGTACTGCATATGGATTATCATCCGGGGTGGTTACTAATAATATGGCGCATAGTATCCGGTTTATAAAAGAATTAAGGATGGGTACAGTTAACATCAACGAAGTACCTGGGTACCGGATCGAGTGTTCGCCATTTGGCGGCATCAAAGATTCAGGCCTGGGTATTAAAGAAGGCGTGATCGAAGCGATTAAGTGTTTCAGTTTTGTAAAAACATTTTCGCTTCCATGGTAACGGTAAATATCTCAGGAGAATATGATTCGAGAAAGTTGTATAAATGTAACGTGAGTAGTCTTTTGAAAAACTAGGGGTTTATGCTAAAATCGTATAACATTTAGAAAACCAGGTTAAAGAAATCCGCTTGTTTCAATAATAAATTGCAAATAGTAAAATTCTAATACTACTTAAACGATTGCTTATGTTAAGGCCATTAACCAGGAGAATAAAATTCCTGCTTGTCATTCTCCTTTTGGGATTTATTCCCATACCAGGTCTCTCTCAACAAAACGGCTCGCAAAGTACGGTGTCAGGGACCGTCACTGATGCAACATCAGGGCTGCCGATAAAAGGTGTGGTCGTAAGTCTCTCCCGACTTCAAGCTTCCACCCAGACAGATGATAACGGAAGATTCCAGATCCAGGCCGGCGGCCAGGATACCCTGGAGCTTTCGCATGTAGGTTACGACAGCGAACACATCGCTGTTAATAACAGGACCAATATCCAGGTTACACTCCGGCAGGCTGCGCAAGAGCTGGAGGACGTGGTTGTAGTTGGTTATGGTACGATTAAGAAAAGCGATCTTACCGGATCTGTTTCAAAGCTCACCGCCAAAGACTTTAATCCCGTCGCTACTTCTATTGATGAAATGATCGCAGGCAAGGCACCTGGGGTACAAGTGGTTCAGAATACGGGCGAGCCAGGTGGCGGGATGGCGACAAATATTCGTGGGGTAGGATCTATCACCGGAGGTACTACACCGTTGTATGTAATTGATGGACTGCCTATCGACAATTCACCACTGATCACTGAATCGGGAAGCCAGGTAGTAAATAGCCGCTCTCCAAGAAATCCACTTAGTTCACTTAGCCCAAGTGATATCGCTTCTGTGGAGATCTTAAAAGATGCGTCGGCAACTGCTATCTATGGCTCGAGGGGTGCGAACGGGGTAATCCTGATCACTACCAAGCGCGGTGTATCCGGGCCTATCCAGGTAAGTTACACGGGGACTTTCGGTATACAGAATGTACATCAGCGATTGGACTTATTAAATGCTGAGGATTATAAGGAAGGAATAAACGCTATCATCGATGCCGGTGCCGGGGATCCGCTCGATAAAGTAACTGATATTGTAAATGGCGGTACAGACTGGCAGGACGTGGTGTATCGCGACAATGCTTTTATGCAGACGCATAACCTGAATCTTTCGGGTGGTGTGGGCAAAGGAGCTTACCTGGTCGCACTAAATCATTCCAAACAAAACGGACTGGTCAAGGGTAGCGCATTCGAAATGTATGGCGCCCGCGTGAACCTGAATCACAATGGTGAAAAATTCAAGATGGGTTTCACGGGCAATTTCAGTTATATCAAGGATAATTTCATACCCTATGGTTTTGATGTAGGAATTCGTTCTGGCGTGATCAATGCCATGAAAGCCTATGACCCCACCCAGCCGGTTCGTGATGCGCAGGGTAATTACGTGTCGGATGTAACGGGAGGAGGCGATAACCCTGCTGTGATCATCGACGGCTCTCATATCAGGGGGAATCGCTATCGCTTTTCCGGAATATTCTTTTCCGAATATTATATTCTACCCAAATTGTCTTTGCGTGGAAACGTAGGAACCGATATCAGCAACGACGACAAAAGTGTATATAAAGATCGTACAACTGAAATCGGACGTGCGCAGGGAGGCCTGGCATCGCTTTATAATGGTATGCAGTCCAACTACCTTTTTGAAGGACTCATACGATATGAAGACGAGATTATGGATGGCCACAGAATTAATATAGTTGGAGGTGCCACCGCGCAAAAGTTTGTCCGCTATAACAGCGAAACACATGGTACCGGCTTCCCCACTGATGCTACCACATCTTTCAATTTCGCGCTTGCTGATCGAGCCTCGCTGGTTTCAGAAAGCTACAAGTCTGCCAACCAACTTCTTTCCTATATCGCGCGGGTGAACTACAATTTGAAAGACAGATACCTTTTGACTGCTACTTTCCGGGCTGATGGTTCGAGCCGTTTTGGTGAAGACAACCGTTTTGGTTACTTCCCATCCTTGTCACTAGGATGGCAGATACACCAGGAAAAGTTCTTTGGCTCACTGCTGAATACGGTGAATATGTTAAAGATGCGGGTGAGCTGGGGTCAAACCGGTAACCAGGATATTGGGAACTATACCTCACTTTCCACTTATGCTTCGATCAACCCCGATATTTATGTAGGGACAAGGCAAAGCTATGTTTTGGACGATCAACTGATCACCACACTCAATCCCCTGCGGATTCCAAACCCAGAATTGAAATGGGAAACAACAACTCAATACAACCTGGGCCTGGATTTCGCATTATGGAAGAACCGAATCACAGGTTCCATAGACTGGTATCGTAAAGTAACGGATGATATGCTGATCGATCTACCTGTGCCATCGGAGAGCGGTTTTAATAAAAAGCTTTCAAATATAGGTAGTATGCAGAACACAGGATTTGAGTTTGCCGTTTCTTCAAACAACCTGCGGACAAAAGACTTTACATGGCGTTCAGATCTCAATTTTTCCACGCTGAAGAACGAGGTTACATCACTGGGTAGTATTAATAGTATTATTACAGGTAGCATGACCTCGGAGCACAGCAATGTGGCCATCATTACACCAGGCTCACCAGTTTGGTCCTACTATGGGTATGAAGTTATCGGTATCTGGCAGCAGGGTGACGATTTATCATCGATCTCAAATGTAAAAGAGCCAGGGCATTTCAAATTCAGGGACCAGGATAAAAATGGCGTGATCAATTCGAATGACCGTGTGATCCTTGGCAACTCTTTTCCAAAATTTACATGGGGCTTTGGAAACACATTAAGTTATAAAAATCTGAGTCTTTATTTCTTTTTCCAGGGAGTATCCGGACTTAAGATGTTCAACGGTACATTGCTGGAAACGTACTGGCCGAGAGGTGGAAGACTACGTGCCAACAGGCTCGCCGAGCCTTTCAATAACCGTTGGACCGCCCAGAATCCTACCAACGATCAGCCCTCTTTTGTGAAAATGACCACGCAGACAGCACAGGCCATTAATTCAAAAACAGTTGTTGATGCATCATATGCAAAACTGCAGACCGTCAGGTTAAGTTACGATCTGTCAAGAAAGGTATTGAAGAAAAAAGTTCGCTCATTTGAGCTATACCTTACAGGCCAGAACCTGATAACGTTCTCCGATTACGAAGGTTACGATCCGGCGCTAAACCCGAACGGTAACTCCTACTTCAGGATTGACTGGAACGGGTATCCGTCGTCAAGGTCGTTTGTATTTGGAATCAATATTGGTTTGTAAAAAAACTTAAAGCAAAGTATTATGAAACTTAGCAAGATCATATTTTCCGGGATTTGCATGCTGGTGTTATTGCAGATGTATAGCTGCAAAAAATTCCTGGAGCCCAAAATTTATTCTGAGACCACACCAGAAAACCTGTTCAAGTCGCTAAAGGGTGTGGAATCAGTACTTTATGGCGCTTATGCCAAACTCGCTGAGATGCCTGGTAGCAATATTGCCGTGATCTCCACCATGCTGGAGGAAAACAGCGGTGATTTTATACATTCTAATAATGCCGATGTTGTCAATTTCAAGCGCTTTATCCTTGATCCGGCTACCCCGGGTCATTGGGATAAACTATGGCTTTTACCATTTGAAGGTATCCGGAATGCCAATATAATTCTTGAGAATATTGAAGACGCGGAAATAAATGATGCTTCTAAGACCATGATAAAGGCAGAAGCACATTTTATCAGGGCGGTCAGTTATTTCAGGCTATACATGCGATACGGCCCCGTACCCCTTCGTACCAATACATTGCAGGAACTGGAATTGCCACGTGCGAGTGAAGATGAAATGACAACGTTTATTGAAAACGAATTGAAAACTTCGCTTGATGGTCTGCCCCAGGCGCGGCAGGAACTTGCATACGGGCGTGCCAACAAGGGGGCAGCGCTTGGTTATCTCATGAAACTGAGTCTTGCGACCAAGCAATGGCAAAAAGTGTTGGACTATTCAAAGCAGATCATGGATCTGAATGTGTATGATCTCTTCCCTAATTATTTTACATTATTTTTTGTCGCCAACGAAAGAAATGAGGAACTGATCTGGGTAAGACCAGCCAAGGCTGATCTAAACAGAACAGCCGCAAATACTTTTATGAATATTGCCTACCCGCCATCATTCAAGAGGCATCCTGCAACCGGTTTTGAGTTCCCGGCTGGTGCGTCTATCTTCAGTGGTGGCCTATATATGTACGACGCCGCGTACAATTCTTTCCCTGCAAATGATAAAAGAAAGGATCTGATTATCTCGGAATATATCAACCAGGCTGGTAACCTGATCAACCTCACAGCGAATGCCAATAGCAGGGCAGTGTTCAAATACTGGCCCGACGAAGATTATATAGGACCAGCCTATGGCAATGATATTCCAGAGATCAGGTATGCAGATGTTCTGCTCTCGAGGGCAGAGGCAATGAATGAGCTGAATGGACCAACACAGGAAGCGATCGACCTGATAAACCTCGTACGAGACCGTGCCGGGGTTGATGCTCTGTTGCTGGTCGATTTCCCAACCAAGGAAAGCCTGCGTGATCACCTGCTTGATGAAAGAGGTTGGGAATTTTATCTCGAGGGGCAGAGAAGACACGATCTTATTCGCCATGGTAAGTTTATTGAAAGAGCGCAGCAACGCGGTCAACCTGCACAGCCACATCATGTGCGGATGCCAATCCCAACCTTCGCCCTGGAAGCTAATCCAAAGCTTACTCAAAACAATGGATATAACTAAGTCCTTGTTTAATGATAATTTATATTGTATTATGAAGATCACAAATGCGCAAAAGGAACATTATAGACAAGAAGGTTATATGATCGTTCCGGGCTTTCTGAATGCAGCGGAGCTGGAAGCGGTAAGAAAAGCCTGTGACCAAAGCATCCATGACCTGGAATCTGAAATGCGCGCTAAGGGTGTAACACGAGACCGGATCAATGTACTTGGGAAGAAGTACTTTGTTCTAAACCCGAGAAAACAACAGACTGTATTGAGTGATATTGTTTTTAGTGAGAAAGCCGCTGAAGTTTGCCGGGCCACCATTGGTGATAAGGCTTATTTGCACAATGAACAATTTGTAGTTAAGATGACAGATACAGAGACAAGTTTTGCCTGGCACCAGGATAGCGGGTATTCTGTATACCAGGGTGGCGCTGCCAGGCACAAACCCTATATCACGTTTTGGATTGCCCTGGATGATATGAGCGTATCCAATGGAACGATCTCAGTATTACCATTCAGCCGTGCGGGTTCAAAAGACTTAGCAGAGCATGTGTGGGTGGAGGAGCAAAACGCTATGGTTGGCTACCAGGGTGAAGATCCCGGAGATCCTGTTGAAGTGCCTGCCGGAACCCTGGTGGCATTTTCCAGTTTTTTGTTTCACAAAAGTGGTGCGAACATTACAGACAAACCGAGACGCAGTTATTTTGTTGCATATACGCCGGAACTTTTTACACACGCTGACGTGTCGAAAGGTATTTATAGCAGTGGCGAGCCGCTATTGGTAAATGGAAATGTATCATTGGCTCAAAATATTTGAACCTAATATTAGAAATCAGGAATGAAACTAAACCGTAGAAAGTTTATTGCACTATCCGTATCCAGTGTACCCGCGATTGGGGCGCTCACACAACTACGTAATGGACCTGTTGCGGCAGAAAAATTAGTAGCTGCTGTACTGGAAAGTACAGATTCAAAAACCCTGAAGATGACCGGCGCAGCGATGATGCTGAAACGTGCCGGTTTTGAGGTGATCAGCCTCACACCGGAGATGATCAGTAAGGATATGTCTGTGAGTGCGATGGTCATGAATTATGAAGACCGTGAACAGAAAGCAGAAGTGCAGGAAAGAATGGCTAACCCAAGGTATCAGTTTCCTGTAGGGCCTGATATCTCTAAAATAGACCTCTTGTTTTTTGGAACCTTTACCAATGCATACCAACCTTACCAGGATTTCATGCGTCGATATGCGGAGCAGATCCCCGGTTTTGTCAGCAAGGGTGGTGTGATGGTAGAGATGTCGCAATGGGGGCGGTATTCTTCTATGCATCCACCATATCTTCCAGCAGGCATGAAGTTAGTACGTGAAACATGGTCAGGCACCGATGAGCTTATTGCAGTAGATAAAGAACACGCTTTCATAAGGAAATGGCTCAATGGCAATGAGGATGCTCTTCAGTTCCCTAAACAACCACGCCGGCCGGAAGTGATCTATGATGGACGCAGGAGTTGGGAAAGTATCGCGGAGTGGGATGGTATGCGTTTGTTGATCGGTGCGGGTGGTGGTTATAAAAAAGGTGCGAAGATTCCCGGGCGGGCCGCCTTGCTGGAAGGTCAACATGGTGATGGACGATACCTGATCAGCTCACTTTGGCTTGATAAGTTATTTGATGAGAATGGAAATGAAATGGCCGAGCCTGGCACCATATCCGCGGCTGAATCATTTTTTCATTCCCTTTACCAGTACACACTCGATATTAAAAGCCGAAAAGCAGCACGTCTGAAGCCAAGCTCCATGACACCTGAGCCATTGATCGGCCCGGCGTTAGGTCATATCGATCATCAACAGGCTGTTATTTGGATGCGGGGTGATACGGGCGGCAGATTTTCCCTTTCGTACTGGAAGAAAAACCAGGGCAGCAAAGCAGCCAGGAAGATTCAGGAGCAGGCACTTGCAGATAATGATTTTTGTATCAAGTGGCATCTTAACGATCTGCAGGCCGATACAGATTACCAATATTCAGTTTCCAGGGATGGCGGAACTATGTTACCAGGAATGCCGCTGAGTTTCAAAACAGCAGCCTTACCTGGTGTTCCTGCTATTACTACAATTGCTTTTGGTTCATGTGTGGACATGAACGGCCGGTTCGGCGAACTTTGGCAACAGATATGGAAACATGGATCGGATGGAATGGTACTGCTAGGTGATACGCCTTATATCGATAGCACACTGATTACGCAACAAAGAATAAAACACCGATATTTTCTTGCACAGGATGGACCATCATTTCTTTCAAAAAAAATACCTTTTTGGGGCACCTGGGATGATCACGACTTTGGTGCCAATGACTCCGATGGAGGACTTCACAACCGTGAGACATCCAGGAAAGTATTCACAGAATACCGTGCATTGGTAAATTATGGCGAGAACAACGAAGGGATCTATACCCATTTCAGAAGAGGACCGGTAGAAGTTTTCATTCTTGATACCCGATATTTTGCGCGAACAGAACCTTCTTTTGCGTCGCCAGATAAACCTACCCTTATCGGCAAAAAGCAATGGGAGTGGCTGCAACGTGTTCTGAAAGCATCAACAGCACCATTCAAAATATTAGCTTGCGGTATGACCTGGGATTTGAAACTTCCCGCCACGGCGACACACGCCGACACCTGGGACAGTTTTGTATATGAACGGGAAGCGATCATTGATTTCCTGGGTAAAGAAAAGATCAAGGGCGTCATGCTGGTTGGCGGTGATATACATTGTACTCATGTTATGAAATATGCAACAGAGAAACGTATTGGTTATCCGCTGTACCATATAGTGACATCACCCATGCACGAACGGTTGATCAGGGAAAACGAGAACCTAAAGCATCCGGGATTATTATTTGCCCGGGCAGAACCCAACTCATTCTTGAAAATTACCGTCAATACAAAGGTGGAACCCTGGATACTATCTGCTGATATCATTAATATTACCGGGCAGAATATTTACAGGCTTGTGATAGGCGGAGAGTAGATCATATATAAAAAAACAAATGAACTATGACCAAACTGATTCCCTTTAGAAACTTAGCGCTAAGATGTACCGTATTTCTATGTGTATTATTATTATTATTTTCATGCCAGCCCTCCGCACAGATTTTAAATATAAATGGTGCAACAGGTTCAGTGGTTGCGTATAGTCCGGCGTCCACGAAGGTTTACCTTGGCTCACCCAGCCTGGCAGTTCTTCCTAATGGAGACTATATGGCTTCCCATGATATGTTTGGCCCTGAGAGTTCCGAATATGTTCAGGCCGTTTCGCGGATATATCGTTCTTCCGATAAAGGAAAAACATGGCGCCGCATTTCCGAAGTGAATGGTGCATTCTGGTCCAAATTGTTTGTACACCGTGATACATTATATTTTATGGGGACAGACAGGCACCATGGTACCCTGCTGATCAGGAAATCCGGTGATGGAGGTAAAACCTGGACCAAGCCTACCGGTACTCAAAATGGCCTTTTACTGGCAGGAGAATATCATTGCGCACCAACACCCATTGTCGAACACAAAGGCCGGATTTGGCGGGCAATGGAACTGGCTTATGGCCCGGTTAGGGTATGGGGAAAGAGGTACGGTACCTTTATGATGTCGGCGCCCGTAGACGCTGATCTGTTAAAAGCTTCCAGTTGGACAATCAGCGATTCCCTGCTGTTTGATTCCACCTATCTGAACGGTAACTTTCATGGTTGGTGCGAAGGAAATGCCGTGATCGACCGTGATGGAAATATTGCCAATATTCTCCGCGTGGACGACCGTACTACCTTCGATGAAAAAGCTGCGATCGTAAAGGTCTCTGCTGACGGTAAACATTCTACCTTTGATCCAGCAACAGGATTTATTCCATTCCCCGGCGGCAGCAAGAAATTTGTGGTTCATTTTGATGAAAAATCAGGATTGTACTGGACCCTGTCAAACTATATAACCAGGCAGTACTATGATGAAGTGAGTAACTATCCCAAACGAATCCGGTCTTCCAGGGTACGTAATACGCTTGCATTATGTAGTTCACCGGATTTGTACAACTGGAAGGTCAATGAGATCATACTACAGGATACCAGTGTCGCCACGCATGGCTTTCAATATGTAGACTGGCAATTTGAAGGAGATGATATTATTTTTCTTTCCCGTACAGCCTATGATGACAAAGAGGGTGGCGCGAATAATTGTCACGATTCAAATTTTATCACATTTCACCGTATTAAGAAATTCAGGGGTTTCAGTGATAAGCAGGTGAAATAAACCTGGAAACATGACCAATTTATTATCGAATTAAAATTATAAGATATGAAAGTGATTTTTGAACCCAAGATCGCTGAACATGATCCATCGCTTTACCAGTCCGACAAGATTGCCACTACTATCGATGGATGGAATGCGATCAATGAGGATGTAGTGCGACAGTATGAACGTGATGGCTACCTGATCGTGGGTAATGCATATAGTGTTGAAGAGGTAGAGCAGGCTAAAAAAGAACTCTCCGATATGACGCAGGCCGATGATCCGAAGTGTGAAAGTATATATTATGAAGGTGATATCAGGGAACTCATCCGATTGGATCAGGATGAAGTTAAGGACAATAAAGGCAAGCAACTGGCCATGGGTTCATTTGGAGAAAACCTGCCTGCGCTGCCTCCCAAAACCCGGGCCGCATTTGTCAGGAAATTTATGGGGTTCACGGAAACACACCCGCCATTAGGAAAGCTCGCTTATAAACCCGAGTTGCTTCATTTGATAAGCACGTTAGCTGGCGCGAAGGATATAGAGCTTTTCCAGGAAATGGCCATGATCAAACCCCCGGGCGGTCGTGAAAAACCCTGGCACCAGGACCATGCTTATTTTAATTACCCGATAGATACTTCCATCATCGGTGTATGGATCGCGCTCGGAGATGTAAATGAAGAAAACGGTTGTATGTACCTGGTGCCGGGTATGCATAAACAGGGACCCATACTCCATTTTATGCGCAGGGACTGGCAGATCTGCGATTCAGAAATATATGATACCCTCGCGGGCAAAACGGTATGCGCCCCGATGAAAGCTGGTGACGTGCTGATCTTCGATAGCAAGCTGCCCCACGGCACACCTAAAAACAAAACGGATAGTTACCGTTGGGCAGTACAACTTCACTATAAGGGTACAAGATCTAAAACCTGGGAGGACGAGCAGAGGCTCAAAATCTTTGGCAGCGAAGGTAAAAATGTAAGCTGCTGAGTTTGCCTTACCACTTATTATCTGGTACTGTATAAAACAAAATCATGAATCGGTATAAAATCACATTCGTGCTGGGAATATCGTTTTGCTTATTACAGCTGATAGTCAGTGCTCAGCAAAACCAAAAAGTGATTCCACGTCAACGGGTCATCGTTGTAATGATTGATGGGTTCGGGCCTGAATATTTTGCCGCCAGCGAAATGCCATTCCTGAAAAAGATCATGAAGGAAGGATTATACAAAGAAGTAGATGGCGTAATGCCTTCAGTTACTTCTGTGAATAATGCTTCGATCAATTGCGGCGTATTTCCTTCAGCCCATGGTATTGCAGGTAATACGTTTTATGATCTTGCTGATGGAAAGGAAAAGCTTATGGAAGATTCATCTTTATTGCTCGCCCCTACCATATTCCAAAGAGCAAAGAGACATGGAATACGATCAGCACTTTTCTCGAGCAAATTAAAGACGATTAAGATCTTGTCAAAGGGAGCCGAGATAGCCATCAGCCCCGAGATCGCAACAAAGGAATGGATCGACGCTGCCGGACCGGTACCGGATAAATATACCAGTGAAGTGAACTATTGGACATGTCGCGCACTGATACATACGTTGAAAACCAAGCCAGAGATAGGGTTATATTATCTGCATACAACAGACTACCCCATGCATATGTGGGAAGCGGCCGATCCGAGATCAAAGGCTCACCTCAAAGCACTTGATAGCTTGTTTCAGGCTATGATGATCGCAGCTCCCGACGCAGCCCTGTTAATTTCAGCCGATCACGGCATGAATCATAAATCAAGGGTTCTTGATATAAAAAATATACTATCAGCCCGTGACATTTCAATCGTAACCGCTATTTCGCCATTAAAAGATCTTTATCCCAAGCACCATTCTGGTTTTGGTGGTATCTCTTACGTTTATCTTAAACAAAAGCAAGACCTGGAGCAGGTAAAAAAAATGCTGCAGGATATTCCCGGTGTAGAACAAATTTTGTCAGGAGAGGAATTTTCTAAAAAATACGGCCAGCGACATGACCGGGTTGGGGATCTCGTTGTATTTGGCGACAAGCAAACTGTTTTCGGGGATCTGGATAAAGATGTTCAGACAGAGCAGCTGGCTGAAACTTATCGCACACATGGTTCGCTATATGAACTGAAAGTACCTATGTTTATCTATAATATAAAAACACCTGATCGTAGTTTTTTCAATAACAATGTGGACCTGGCCCGCTGGCTGTATTAGGTTAATGGAACATTTTTCAGATGAATTTTAGAAATGAAAAAACCGGTAATTAAATTCTATTGCAGCAGGTGGGGACATGAGACCATTCCCTGGAAAGATTTTGTTCGCAAGGTTGTATCACATGGTTTTGTCGGGGTGGAGATCATCGCACTCCGCTATCCCGAGCAAAAGCAGGAGATGCTGGATGCGCTGGCTGATTCGGGACTCGAATACAGCCTGATTTACACTGAGAAAAAAGAGGGCAGCGATTTTAAGAAATACCTGGATACTCTTGAGAAAAGTTTATTAGAAATTGCCACAACCTACCGGGCAAAAAAATCAACGCCGGGCTTTATCATCTCCCAGACAGGCAGGGAGTACTATACAAAGGAACAGGTTGCTGCCTGTTTTGAAGTATGTGATAAGATTAGCCGGGAAACGGGTATAAAGATCATACAGGAGACCCATCGTTTTCGATGGTCCTATGCTGCGCATGTTGTAATGGAATATCTGGAAAAATTTCCTGATCTTCAATTGGCTTTGGATATCTCACATTGGTTTTGTGTGTCGGAGAGCTTCCTGGAAGACCAGCAGGATGCGGTTAATCTTGCCCTGCAACACAGCGTTCATTTGCATGCCCGTATAGGTCATACCCAGGGTCCTCAGGTTACCGATCCGCGTACACCCGACAATGCCATCGCCCTTCAACATCATTTGAAATATTGGGACAAATGGATAGAGCATTTAAGGCGAAGTGGCGTGTCTGAATGCACGATCACTCCTGAGTTTGGGCCATATCCTTATATGATCTATACACCTCACGACAATAAACCCGTTGCAGACCTTTGGGAGATTAACTGCTGGATGAAGGATCTGCTTTATGCAAGGTATATGCATTAATTACTTAGAGCACCTTTCGTCACGGTGGACCGAGCAGTATCACGAAGTTTACGGAAGTTCATAAGTTCGACCAGCCAGCCTTTCCCCGAGGGTTTAAAAAATGAAATTCTTCCTATTTTTTGATGGCATTTCCCCCTCAGGCCGTTATACCGATAAATAAGATGTCATAAGGTTCCTGTTTTCCCTGGTTGCAAGCCTGAGTCTTGTTGCCTGCGCCAGGGAGTCTCATCAGCCCTGACCTTGTCCATATAATAAAACAAAGGCTTCCTGTGGAGCCTTTGTTTTATTATTATTAATGCCGAATTAGAACAAACCCGCCAGTTCGAGGCTTTTCTTCTTCAATTTCCTTAATTCAACATCTTCGATTACCGGGTCGGGTGTTAGGATCAGGGAAGTATTGTTTTCTTTCCACCAGGTATTGCCGAAAAGCTCGCGGAAGGATATGACGCCTACCAGGTATTTCCTTTCTTCCTGAGCATGCCATTCTTCCAGCCATTCAAACCTGTCGCGGGGGACAAACTGGAGGTCGTCGAAACTGACATATACCCTGAGAAATACATCCTGGCTTAACTCCAGCGGCTTATGGTGATACAGTTTTTTGTATTCATATTTATACTGGTATCGTAAAGCGGAGATATCACTCAATACGGCTGAAGCCGTTGGGAAACTTCCTGCACCCTTACCATAAAAAAACTGTTTGTCGGCAAAACCACTTTCGATCACCACGCCATTGTATTCATTTTTAACAAAAGAAAGATGATCATCCTGTTTTACAAACTGCGGCAATACAAATGCTGCCACTTTTCCGTCCTGTAGCTTTTGTGCCTGTGCAACCAGCTTGATCTGGTGATTCTTTTCACGCGCTACCCTGGCGTCGCCGGCCTGGATGTTCTGGATACCGTTGAACAAAATATTGTCGGGCGATTCGATTATGCCATAAGCATGAGTGAGCAAAAAAGTCCATTTGTTCACAGCATCATAACCTTCCACATCCAGTTTGGGATTACTTTCGGCAAAACCCAGTTGCTGCGCAAGGATCAGAGCCTGTTTGAAGTCCAGCCCTTCTTCGAAAATTTTTGTAAGTATAAAGTTGGTGGAACCGTTTACAATCGCTTTTATTGAATGGAGCAGATCGTTGTCATAATACTCTTCCAGGTTCCGGATCACGGGAATGGAAGCGCAGGCTGCCGACTCGTACAATAGTGAGTGTCCTGTTTCCTGTTGCAGTTCGAGTAATGCGGGCAGGTGTTCTGCAATCATTTTTTTGCTGGCACTAACAACGTCTTTGCCGTTTTTCAGGGCGGTAGTTACAATATCGAATGCTGCGTCTGCATCGTCAATTACTTCTACAATGACATTGATCGTGGGATCATTCAGTAAGTCATTTTTATCTGTGGTAAAAAGACCGGCCGGAGCATTTCTTTTTTTGCCGGGGTTTTTGATACAGACCTTTTTTAATTGTGCTTTCAGGGAGGGTGTTTGTTGAAGCACTTTATACAAGCCTTCACCTACTACGCCAAATCCAAATAAGCCGATCGTGAGTTCCTTATGGGTGTCCATGTTTATTCGTTAACTACTTTTAAATGATGAGACGATTTATCTTCAATAAATTTTCTTAATGCTGCTTCAATTTTTTCATATTCCAGTAAGAAACCGTCGTGACCAAAATCGCTGGCAATACTTAGCAGACTGGCTCCTGGAATAGTATCCTTCAGGTATTCCTGTTCTGCGATAGGGTAGAGCACATCCGACTTGATGCCTATAACCAAAGTTTTAGCACATATCCTTTGCAGGGCTTTCTGAACCCCGCCACGATTTCTGCCTACATCGTGACTATCCATGCTCTGGCTGAGCCGGTAATAGCAAACCGCATTGAAGCGATTCACCAGCTTTAAGCCCTGGTAACGCTGGTAATTATCAGCGGCGAAGGCAACATTATTTGTAAGCGCCACAAAAGCCTTGTCTCTTGCCTGTGTTATATCATAGCCGTTGTAGTGGCGATATGACAACAACGCTATCGATCTGGCCGCGGCCAGGCCTTTTTGTCCCGCATCTGGTCTTTGTTCCAGCCAGGTTGTGTCGGCTTCAATGGCCATCCGTTGTGAGGCATTGAAAGCAATAGCCCAGGGCGACAGCCTCGCATTTGTAGCGATGGGTACAATATGTTCAAAGAGTTCGGGCTCTTCAATCGCCCATTCCAGCAATTGCATACCACCGGTGCTGCCACCGAGGGCGGCATGAACTTTTTGGATGCCCAGATGATTCTTCAAATGCTGGTACATCCTTATCATGTCCCTGATGGTAAACACGGGAAAATCGTGGTACCATGGTTGAGTAGTAGCGGGATTAATACTTAAAGGACTAATGCTTCCGTAGGGACTTCCAGGTTTGTTGACACAGATAATAAAATATTTCGCGGGATCGAAATATTTACCATCTCCCACCAGTCCCGGCCACCATTCCAACGGGTTACTATTGGCAGTAAGCGCGTGGAAGATCCAGATCACATTTGTTTTTTCAGCGTTTAATGTTCCATGGGTAGTATAAGCCAGGTGATAACCCGGAAGGGTTATCCCTGACTCAAGAATGAATGGGCTATCGTATTGAAAGGTTCTGGTCATTTTATGCGACTAATTCTTTGGCAAAAACTTTTTTAAATGCCTGTTCGAAATCGGCTTTGATATCATCGATATGTTCAAGGCCAGCGCTGATACGAACCAGGTTTGGTTCCACACCTGCCGCTTTTTGTTCTGCCTCGCTCAATTGCTCGTGCGTAGTTGATGCAGGGTGAATTGCAAGTGTCTTGGCATCACCAACATTTGCCAGGTGACTGGTAAGCTGGAGTGAATCGATGAACTTACGTCCGCTTTCCAGGCCGCCTTTGATTCCAAAGTTCAGGATACCACCAAAGCCGCGTTTCAGGTATTTTTTCGCCAATGCGTTGTATGGGCTGCTTTTCAGACCTGGGTATTGAACATATTCAACAGATGGATGCTCTTCTAGCCATTGTGCAAGGGCCAATGCGTTTTGTACATGCCGGTCGAGACGCAGGGATAAAGTTTCCAGACCCTGCAACAAGAGGAATGAGTTAAATGGACTCATAGAAGGTCCGATGTCGCGAAGTCCTTCTACACGTGCGCGAATGGCAAATGCGATGTTTGGTAATCCCAGTGGATTGCCTTCACCGAATACATCCCAGAATTTCAAACCATGATATCCTTCGGAAGGTTCGGTAAATTGTGGAAACTTTCCATTACCCCAGTTGTAGTTACCACCGTCTACGATCACACCGCCGATGCTGGTACCATGACCACCAATCCATTTTGTAGCTGACTGTACAACGATGTTTGCGCCATGCTCTATCGGGCGAACCAGATATCCGGCTGCTGCAAAAGTGTTATCGACAACCAAAGGCAGGTCATACTCTTTTGCAAGGGCCGCAAATTTTTCAAAATCAGGAATATTGAGGCGGGGGTTACCGATTGTTTCCAGGTAAATCGCTTTTGTGTTTTTGTCGATCAGGGGAACAAAACTCTCGACATCGTCGCCTTTTGCAAAACGTGCATCTATGCCAAGGCGTTTAAAAGCAACCTTAAACTGGTTGTAAGTACCACCATAGAGGTAAGGTGTAGTGATGAAATTATCTCCTACCTGCAGGATATTGTTCAACGCCAGGAACTGCGCAGCCTGGCCAGAAGCAGTTGCCAGTGCAGCCACACCACCTTCAAGCGCCGCGATCCTTTGCTCAAATACATCCGTGGTAGGGTTCATGATACGGGTATAGATATTCCCGAATTCCCGCAGACCAAAGAGATTTGCTGCATGGTCGCTGCTATCAAAAGCATAGGAAGTAGTCTGATAAATGGGTACCGCCCGTGATTTAGTGGTCGGGTCGATTTTTTGCCCAGCATGGAGCTGAAGGGTTTCAAAATGAAGGTTGTTGCTCATGGTCTTTATTTTTAGTTTTTGAATAAAAAGGTAAAAGGCCGGGATGGGAGAAAAGAAGGCTAGCGCATGGTAAAGCAAGTACAACAGCTTGCCAGGCGGCAGCTTAAAACAATATCAGATCCTGGTACCTGCATAATAGCCTACGAATTTAGTAGGGTATTCCTGTTCCAGCAAATTTTCTTCCCTGGCGGCATTTAAATAACTGTTAATGCTTTTGATGAACGAGTGTTTGTTTCTCTCGCCAGTTTTTTGTGTGGGTTTGCTGTAGTTCAGCGGCTTTCTTTTAATGCTCATGTCTTTGGACTTTTACCTTCATCTTTAAGAATCAGGGATATAAAATGGATCAGAGCACTTATCAGAAAACGGGAAGATAAATCTGCGGGGGACCTGTTTCCAATCCCCAAATTCGGGGATAAAAAAAGCTCACCCGATAAATCAGATGAGCTTGAATATGTTAAATACTTTTTTCAAAGCTGGAGATCTGGCTTATCTGTCCCGGCAATGCCAGGATGGAGTTGGCACCTTTTCCTGTTTGCACAGGATAGGTTGTCAAGGCTTCGCTGGGCCATTACCCTCAGCCTTTCTTGATAAGTGATGATAAAAGAACTGCTGCAAAGATAGGTGAGGGTAATCGACACTACCAAATTTTTCATTTTTTTCTTTGTGCAGGTCACACCTGCAGCTGTAAAAAGAAAAGAGACCGCTTGTGAGCGATCTCCTTTTTTTATTTTTTCACCGGATACAAATCAATATTTCATTTATTGTTGTACGGCCGGTTGTTCTACGGGCTGTTCAGTTGTTTCTTCAACTGGTGTTTCGATTACTTTAGAACCAGTATAGTGAACAGGTTTTACTTTTTCAACTTTTTTAGTGGTAGTTTTCTTTGAAGTCTTGGTAGTTTTCTTTTCAGTTTCTTCAGCAGCTGGAGTTTCTTCAGCGGCAGGAGTGAAAACCATGGCAGGATCTTCATTGCTGTATTTGCAACCCAGGCAAACGTTCAATACATTGGCATCTTTATCATAGATCAAAACACCTTCAGGTAATTCTTTTGCTTTAGCGGTCGCTTTTTTATCAGCCTTTACATCAGTTGCTTCTTCCGCAACAGTTTCGCTTAAAGGTTGTGCGGGGATCTTATAAGTAGCCGGAGATTTTCTCAGGGTAGCTTTAATTTTTCCCTGCGGTAAACCTTCTACCCAAACTATACCTTTATTGGTTTCATCAAGTGTAACAGTAAGTGTAGTGGCCTGGCCATCTTTACCAGTTACTTCATACTTACCAATTACAGGAAATATTTTTTCAATGGTCAGCGCTTCAGGCATGGGCTGCATCTTGTAAGTATCAGCTGTCCAGTTGTTGTATTTATCGTTGTATGTTTTAGCAACGGGTTCTGTAGTTTGAGAAACTGGTTCGGTGTTTTGCTTGGGAACGGTATCCGTTTGGGCACTCACCGCAGCCGTCAACAATAGCGCTGCGCTTGAAATGATTGCGATTTTTTTCATGGTATTTTAAATTTTAAGATGATTAATGTCTTTGGTTTCGTCCCATTCTATTTAAATATTGTGCCAGAAATTCGTTTTTGAATCGTTTTACCGAAAAATTCTTTTCTTTCTAGACTCAATTAACGATTATGTATTGATAATCAATTATATGTGATTAATCAGGATTTTTATGAGTTTTTCCCTTGCAGCTTGTTTTATCTTCGTTGCCCCCATTTCCGGCCTTGTAAAATCAAGTTGTGAATTATTATGGAAAAGATAACGGAAGATGTCATTGAAGTATTTGGCGCGAGAGAACATAATCTTAAAAATATTGACATTGCCATACCAAAAAATAAACTGGTTGTTATAACCGGAATTAGCGGTAGTGGCAAGTCATCACTTGCCTTTGATACCATTTATTCTGAAGGCCAGCGTCGCTATATGGAAACTTTCGGAGCTTATGCACGTCAGTTTATCGGCGATATGGAAAGGCCCGACGTCGATAAGATCACTGGTTTGTCGCCGGTGATCTCCATCGAACAAAAAACAACCAACAAGAACCCGCGTTCCACGGTTGGTACCATTACTGAAGTCTACGATTTTCTCCGGCTGATGTTTGCACGTATTGGTGAGGCCTATTCATACAATACCGGTAAAAAAATGGTGAAATGGAGCGAAGAGGAAATCGTCGAAAATATCTTCACAAGGTTTTACGGGAAAAAAATAAACCTCCTTGCGCCACTGGTACGTGGCCGTAAGGGCCATTACCGCGAACTCTTTGAAGACATTCGCAAAAAAGGTTTTTTGAAAGTGAGGGTTGATGGTGAAATCAAAGACCTCGTTCCTAAAATGCAGGTGGATCGGTACAAGATCCATGAAATTGAACTGGTGGTTGACAGGCTCCAGGTAACTGATGATCTGAAAGCCAGGCTGAGCCAAAGTGTGCAGCAGGCACTAAAACTTGGAAAAGATCTCATGTTTGTAACCACCATGACTCCGGAACCTGGTGAAAGCAAGAACACGAGCAGAAAAAAAGAAGCTTCTCTGTTTGACGGATCTCACGCAGCCGCAACAAGTGCCTCTTACTCCAAATTGCTGATGTGTGAAGACACCGGTATCAGCTATGAAGAGCCGTCGCCCAACGCGTTTTCATTTAATTCTCCCTACGGAGCATGTCCTACCTGCAAGGGCCTGGGTACTACCTTTCATATAAATATGGACGCTGTTATCCCCGACCCATCTTTAAGTATTGGTGAAGGCGGCATCGCGCCCCTGGGAGGTGAAAGGGAGGCCTATGTGTATAAGACGGCGGAGGCAGTCGCTAAGAAGAATAAAATTTCGCTTACAAAACCGATCAGCGATATACCTAAAAAGGCCCTAAACATATTACTATATGGTAACGAGGAGGGGATTGAGCAGGAGATCGATTTTGATAATATGTCTAATGGAACTAGCGGCGATTATGAAGGTATCGTGAATATGCTCAACCGTTGGTTCAACAATGGACAAAAAGAAGAACTCCGCAATTGGGCTGAAGACTATATGCAGCTTAAGCCCTGCGAGACCTGCAATGGCACGCGCCTGAAAAAGGAAAGTCTCTGGTTTAAAGTGGCCGGCCGAAATATCGCCGAGTTGGGCAACATGAATCTGGACAACCTTGCCGCCTGGCTCGACGGAATTGAGTTGCGCATTTCGAATAAGCAGAATATTATTGGTAAAGATGTTTTGAAAGAGATCAGGGAACGCCTGCAATTTTTACTTGACGTTGGTCTCACTTACCTCACTCTTAACCGTAGCTCGAAAACTCTGAGTGGCGGGGAATCGCAGCGTATCAGGCTGGCTACGCAGATCGGTTCGCAGTTGCAAGGTATTACTTATGTACTGGATGAACCGTCGATCGGATTACACCAGCGAGATAATCATCGCCTGATTGAAGCGTTGAAAAACCTGCGTGATATAGGTAATAGCGTCATAGTCGTAGAACACGATAAAGACATCATGCTGGCTGCCGATCACCTGATCGATATCGGACCAAGAGCAGGTTACCATGGCGGAAGGGTAGTTGCGCAGGGAGATCCGAAGCAACTATTGAAACTCGACACCATTACATCGGGTTATCTGAATGGTCGATTGAAGATCCCAGTACCCGCCGAAAGACGAAAAGGAAACGGAAAATTTCTTGAACTGAAAGGAGCGAAGGGTAACAACCTGAATAATGTGGATGTGAAATTCCCGCTAGGCAAATTCATTGTGGTCACAGGTGTAAGTGGAAGCGGTAAGTCCACACTGATCAATGAGACCTTATATCCGATACTTTCCCAGCATGCCTATGGTTCGAGAACCGCACCGCTGGAATACAAATCGATAAAAGGGCTGGATCATATTGATAAGGTGGTTGAGATCGATCAGTCGCCGATTGGCCGCACACCGAGAAGTAACCCGGCTACTTATTGTGGCTTTTTTACCGAGATCAGAACACTTTTCGCATCGATACCTGAAGCGAAGATCAGGGGCTACAATGCAGGGCGGTTTTCCTTCAATGTCAAAAGCGGTCGCTGCGATGTGTGTGAAGGCGGGGGGATGCGGGTGATTGAAATGAATTTCCTCCCCGATGTATATGTACATTGTGAGAAATGCAATGGTAAACGTTACAACCGCGAAACACTCGAGATCCGTTATAAAGGCAAATCCATCGCTGATGTTCTGGAAATGACGGTTGAAGAAGCCGTGGAATTTTTTCAGCCGGTACCTTATATCTACCGTAAGATAAAAGTCCTGCAGGAAGTGGGGCTGGGATATATCACTCTCGGTCAGTCTGCAGTCACTTTAAGCGGGGGCGAAGCGCAACGGGTAAAGCTATCAACTGAACTTTCAAAACGAGACACTGGAAAAACATTCTATATTCTTGATGAGCCCACAACCGGTTTGCATTTTGAAGATATACGTCACCTGCTGGATGTTTTGAACAAGCTGGTTGAGCGCGGCAATACTGTGCTGGTGATTGAACATAATATGGATGTGATCAAAGTAGCGGATCATATCATCGATATCGGTCCCGAAGGCGGAGATGGTGGAGGCAGGATATTGTTTGAAGGTACACCGGAAGATCTGGTGAAAAACGAGGAGAGTCACACCGCCAGGTTCTTAAAAACCGAACTCAGTTAAATCAACTTAATCAATAAGTCGTAAAAGCAAAACAGGCTGTATCAAAAACAAAGTTTTGATACAGCCTGTTTTTATTTATAATG
This sequence comes from Bacteroidota bacterium, assembly GCA_023424015.1. Classification (GTDB taxonomy): domain Bacteria; phylum Bacteroidota; class Bacteroidia; order Chitinophagales; family Chitinophagaceae; genus Terrimonas_B. The sequence goes on from JAFAEM010000022.1 coordinate 205,172, forward strand.
AATCAGAGATTCAGATCCAGCCCGTCAACGCCATAAGGCTTCAACGGTAGAATAGCAGCCATGATCATACCTATTACGAAATAAACCACAATGATCACGAGCAATGATACCACGAAGTAACCAATATGCTTGTCTTCTGGTGTTTTCTTCAACTTTGGCAGACCAAGATAAAGCAGGTAAAGGCCATACAATCCCGCCAGGGCGCCAACTATGGCAATAGACGGAATGATCGCCAGTAAACCACCTACCCATCCGGGTGTATAAGAGTAGGCTACGAGTTGAACGGAGCGCCCCATGTTTTTCTCAGAGCCAAAGCTGGGAGCCAGGGCGTCGATGACAAATGCGCTTACAAAAACGCTGATCAATGCTGTAATCAGTACGTTGATGGCCTGGTAAAGACCGAGGTCGATCGATTTGAACCTGATTCCAAAATAGCTCACGCCGATCAGGCCATACCCGATAAAGGCTGCTACGGCCGCAGCGCCTGCCAGCGGTAGCACGTAGCCAGTGATGATCTTACCGATATCAGGTTGTTCGGTGGAGATCACATCCCACTCCTTAGCCGGTGCGACGATAATGTTTTTTGCGCGTTCGATTAAATTCATAATGCGTTGGTTTTAGTCAACTAATGTAATAAAACTGTTTTGAATTTACCAAAACAAAAATGCACATGACTGTGTATAACAACGAATTAAGAAGGGAGGGTAGAAATGGCGGAATAGCCCGTAAAACAGGGCAGGGAGTGATTGGAAAAATCTTTACCAAATGGCCAGCAACTGGATTTTCCGGATACAGGATTTTAGCAATTTCCCCGCCCGCCGGCAAGCAGGCCTTTTTACGGGTCTTAGTTATGATGAAAAAAAGAGCTCAGAAAAAAAGTCCAATAAGCAAGCGCAGAGAGTATTTAATAAAATGTATACTAATGAGAGTACCAATAGAGAACGGATTAGGTTTCATCAACCAGGGTATCAGATTCTATTAAGCTCTCTGCTGCTTATTGGAACAGAGGTTGCGCACTTGTAAAAGAGCATTAGCGAATTTCAAATTTCCCGGTGGCTGTTTCTTCATCGCCACTGAAAACATGATAAATATATTTTCCTCTTTTGAGGCCGGTGATTCGATGGTGATCCCCTTCTTCCATCCTGTAGTGTTTTAGCAATACACCCTGCAGGTCAAATACAAAGAAATCGATTTCTATTCCGTCGTTTTCCTTGGCAACCACGTGCATGGTTCTTTTAACAATATCAGGATAGATCTTTACAGCATTGTTGTTACGGGGAGAGGAATAACCCTGATGTCTTCTTTCAACCGGCCTGGTTTTGCCTGTCGTGGCATGGGGTATCCTTTCGCTCGTGGTTCGCGTACTACTGGTCAAAACGCTGAGACAAATACCAGCAGTAAGAGACAATGTTAATTTTGGACTCATAAGGGTTTGGGTTCGGATTTATGAAATGCCTTAATAGAATACCGGGCAACGCATTTGTCTTCTTGCATTGTCGAAAGTATTCAGTCTCCAGCCAAAACGAAGCAGTGTGGAGAAGAAAGCATCGTTGTCGGTATGATCTCCCCTGATATAACCACCCAGTGAAGACGGCCTGGTGGTTACGCTGGCGTAGCTTCCACGATAATAAAGCCTTCTTGCTTTGGCAGCATCTGCAGCAGACAGGTAGTTGGCAAACAATGCCGGATCGATATAACCGGTACTTACATCATCAATATAGTCTGTAAACAGCTGGCGGTGCAATACCTCCAGTCCTACATAAAAATTTTCTTTCAGGTAATATTTGAAACCTAATCCCATAGGGACTTCTTTTTGGATCAGGCTGTATTCCTTCCTGTCGGGATACTCAACCATGCCCTGTCCTTCAAGCCGGAGAGGTTTCAGTTCTACCCACTGACCATCGAGTTTTGTTTTGGGATTATATTTTAAAAGGCCAAAACCTATAATACCATAAGGGCGGAACTTACCCTGTAAGCCATCATATTTTTCGAAGAAAACAGTGGGATAAATTTCCGCTGCAACATAAGCCTCCAGCGCGGAAGTTTTAAAACTTAAGTTCCTTTGAAGACGATCTACCTCTGCACCACCCTTGTTAGGAGCTTCCGCATCATCACCACTAAGTACACCATGGTTCAGGGCTAGACGGAATCCCAGCCAGTCTGACGCATAGTAAGTGGCATAAAGTGTTTTTGAAAACTTGGTAAGAGGGAAATCGATGTCCTTGACAAAGTCACGACCGATACCAGCGCTACCACCAAGGTCACCGAGAAAGAACATGGGACCAAAACCCAGGCCCACTTCGAACTTCCCGTTGCCGGTTGTTATTGACTGAGAATAAGATCGATTGGAAAATAAATTGAACGTTAAGATCAGTACCAGGACCGGCACTGCAATGCGTAACTTGTTTCTCATAGATTCAGATTTCTGGTTTCTACTATTGGATTTCGATAACAAAGAAGATAAAGAAAACTGTAAGGAAAGAATGTAAAAGAGTATTTTTTAATTCTTTGCCAGAGAAAAAGTTGATCTACTTAGTGGATTTACGAAAGGGCTGCCGGGCGCAGCATCTCGATATGGTCAATTCCATCTTCATCATAAATTTCACTGCTTTGTGTAAAACCCAATGATTCATAGAATTTTTTGAGATGAAACTGAGCGCCGATCCGGATGGGTGTATCCCCAAAGAGTTTTTTGCTTTCCTCGATGCTTTTTTTCATTAATTCTACCCCCAAACCGGTGCCGCGAACGCGTGGAGAAGTGACGACACGTCCGATAGAAGGTTCTGCAAAAGAAATGCCGGCGGGAACCAGCCGGGTATATCCTGCCAGCGCATTATCCCGCCATCCCATCAGGTGCCAGGAAACCTGGTCCTTGTCATCCATATCGAGGAATATGCAATTTTGTTCTACTACGAATACTTCCGACCGAAGTTGAAGGATACTATAAAGTTCCTGAGTAGTAAGTGATTCGAAATTCCTGAGCTGCCATGAAACCATATATACGTCTTTAGTCTTGATTTAGTTTCGGGTATCGCCGGGATAGAAACCCTGGTTTTCCTGCTTCATCCGGAATAGCATTAGCGAAGCAATCGACTTCGCTTTTTTCTTGGCCATGTCTGCAGTATTGCCTGTGAAAAGCTGGTCCACTGTTTCGTTGAACAGGGAAAGCCACCGATCGAAATGCTTCTCCTCAAAAGGCTCTTTTCGATTCAGTGCATAATGAACCGCCATGGCATTGTTTCGATACTTTGCAGCATCGAGTAACAAAGTTTCCCAAAAATCACAAATGATGGGTATATGATGGTCCCAGTTCACTTTGGCGATGTCGTTAAAGATATAACCAATGGTATCATCTTTTTTTACCTTATCATAAAATTCGGTCATTAGCTTTTCAATATCACTCCTCGTTTGAATGTCCATCAGTAGTCGAATTTTAACTTCCGGGTATGCTTTTGAGAAAAGCGAATCCTTAACCGGGATAGATGCAAGTTACTTAGCCCGACGTATTTTTTGGCAATGTATTTTCCTGTTTTAGGCCGGCTTCATGATCTGGATTACTATCCTTTTTCGTGTTTTTTGACCAGTAATATGAAATTTGCTTTTATTTGTAAAAACTTAACAATGACGCTTACGGGTGATAAACTTGGCTTACTTCTCCTTGCAAGAGGAATGAAGCAAAGGGAATTGGCTGGTAAGATGGGTATTAGACAGCAACGAATCTCTGTATTAGAAAACAGCCCGGGAATTTCAGCGGAGCAAACAAAAAAAATATTTGCTGTGCTTAATCTTTCTAAACCGGAGGCAGAAAAAATATTTAAAGAGCCCACTATCTATAAAAAGCGGAGCAAGGGAAAGAGAAGGGGATATGCCTGTCTTCTGAGTTGACTACTGATAAAAGCAATCAGTAATTATACTTATCCTCCCATAATTTTTTTAAATATCTCCTTATTTCTTCTTCTCTTGCATTTTTTCCGGGGTCATAAAATTTTGTACCGGCAATTTCTTTTGGCAAATATTCCTGCGGTGAAAAATTCTTTTCATAGTCATGTGAATATTCATAGTTCTTCCCGTAACCCATCTTTTTCATCAGCTTAGTCGGAGCATTGCGAATATGAAGCGGAATCGAGAGGTCGCCGTGACGAAGGACTGCACTCACCGCTTCGCTGATCGCTATCGTAGCCGAATTACTTTTTGGACTGGAGGCGAGGTAAATGGCACATTGAGACAATATGAGCTGCGATTCCGGATAACCGATCTTGTTTACGGCATCAAAGGTCGCGTTCGCCATAACCAGTGCTGTAGGATTCGCATTGCCAATATCTTCACTGGCCAGTATAAGCATCCTTCGGGCGATGAATTTTACATCTTCGCCGCCTTCCACCATGCGTGCGAGCCAGTAAATCGCGGCATTGGGATCGCTGCCCCGGATCGATTTGATGAAAGCGGAAATAATATCATAGTGTTGTTCACCACTTTTATCATAAAGCGCAATCTTTTTTTGCGCTACCTCCATCACCAGCTGATCAGTGATTTGAAGCGAGCCAGTTCCATCATTGGTTTCAGTCACCAGTTCCAGGAGGTTAAGAAGTTTCCGGGCATCACCCCCCGAGATATTAATGAGCGCCCCGGTTTCTTTCAGGCTGATATTTTTCTTTTTGAGCAATTCATCTTTTTCTATCGCTAATTGCAGCAGCCCCACGAGGTCTTCTTCGTCCAGTGGCTTCAGGACATAGACCTGGCAACGGCTAAGCAGTGCGCTGTTGACTTCGAAAGATGGGTTTTCGGTTGTTGCGCCGATAAGGGTAATGATCCCTTTCTCCACTGCCCCAAGTAAAGCATCCTGCTGACCTTTATTGAAGCGATGTATCTCATCAATAAATAAAATACTCTCAGGCAGTGCTTTGGACTTTTCTATCACTTCACGCACGTCTTTCACACCTGAGCTAATGGCGCTAAGCGTAAAGAAAGGAGCCTCAAGTGTATTGGCAATGATGTTGGCGATGGTTGTCTTACCCGTGCCAGGTGGTCCCCAAAGAATCATAGAGGGGATCCGGCCACGCCCGATCGCTGTTCGCAAAATGCTTCCTTTGCCAGTCAGGTGCTGTTGCCCGACAAGCTCATCTAAACTGTGGGGACGTATTCGCTCGGCTAATGGGATCATAATTTAGGCGGGTGTGAACAATAAAAAAGGCAAATCCACATTTGCAAATTAGCGATTCCCCTTCAAATGATATTTTGAAAGGCGCAAAGCAGTGCCCGGGAACTTTCGATTCCCGTAATTTCTTTTTCTAACATATAGTTTTGTATTTTGAAAATCGATTTTGAAGAAAATGAGACGTAAAATAGTAATCAATCATGTAATCTGGGTTATGGTCTTTACCCTGGCACAGCTGCAGGCGGTAAACAGTCAGGCAATCTCGGCTGAGCAAAATTATGCCCGCAATTCACCTGCAGTGGCCATGGTTCAAACTGTTTTTTCCGCTACGGTCTATGTGAACAAGGTGGAGATGAATGAACGACGATTTAATGCGCTGGTTGACTCAGTAAAGCGACTCGACACGACGGGTGCGATGTTTTCACCGGAAGAAAAACTGGATATTGTGGTGAAAGCGCTTTACAATAATCCATTCCGTTATTTTTCTGCAACAACTGAATACTTCAGGCAAAAACACCGGATCTTATCTTCAGGCACGGGTTTTTTCGTAACCGGTAATGGCTACCTCATCACTAACGCCCATATTCTCGACCGCGACAGCGCATTCATCCGGCGCAAGTTCACCCTGTCCACTTTCCAGGAAGTAACCGATGCCAATATCAGGGCCCTGCAATCATCATGGGATATGACGCTTAATGATGAGCAGCGGAATTTGTTGAATAATGCTTATAGTACGATCTACTCCCAGGTTTCATCGATGATCCTGTTTGATATAAAACGCGAAGTGTTTGTGCAATACAGGCTGGACTCGGAAGAGGATGCCCGTGATATCGTCACCCGGAGATTGCCTGCAAAAGTGATCATCAAGGGTAAGCCTATGCCAGGAAAGGATGTGGCATTATTAAAAGTAGATAGTGTACAACAACTTCCCACCATACCGTTGAGCAACGAAAGCATGGCAAGGATAGGCGAGCAGGTACTGGTGTATGGCTATCCCGATCCGGTGACTTCCAATGCTTACCTGGCGCGGGAAACCAATATTGAACCTACCCTGACCATGGGTGTAGTTAGCGCTGTCAAGCGATCCCTGGGCGGCTGGCCCGTGATACAGATGGATGCGGTAATTACCCACGGCAGCAGTGGGAGCCCTGTTTGTAATGCCAGGGGAGAAGTGATCGGACTGGCAACTTTTGGAAGCCTGGAACAAAAAACCGGTAGCCTGGCGCCGGGGTTCAATTTCGCGGTACCGGTTTCGATTATCAAAGAATTCCTTGACTCGGTGGATGTCGACACACGAATGAGCCAGTCGTCTGTAACTTTTAACAAAGGGCTTTCCAATTTTTATTCAGGATACTATACGAAGGCTTTGAAAAGATTTGCCAGTGTAAAAACGGTAAACAACGAATTTCCGATGTTGAATTATTATATCGAAGCGGCGACCAAAAAGATTTCTGATGGCGAGGACAAAGATTCCATCAGGCGAAAATACGTTTTCCGGATCATGGCCATCGTGCTGATCCTGGGCGGCATATTTATTTTCTATAGGTGGCAGCATGAAAAGAATTTGCAACAACGACATCTGAACTAAGCATTTTCAAATTCAAATTTCCGTTTAAGGAAATTCTCATTCAACTCCAGCCTTAGTTTATACAACCCATAAAGTATAGCCAGTTGAAGCAATAGCATCACGGTATAGGTGATCAGCATCAGGAAAATGCTGAAGGGCATTTCGAATATCTGCTTACTTCCCAGGCTGGCCAGTTGTGACAAGGATCGGAATTCAGCAAATACAAATCCAAACAGGAAAGCGATTAATAAGAAGTTGACCAAAAACAACCGGTTAAAATACCTTTTCTGTCTGCCTTCTATCGGCTCATCAGGATAATTGTTGTTGAGCAGGTTTATACCAAGGATCGTCAATAGCAGGATTGCCAAAAAAACGATCAGGCTGATCACTCCACCCCACCTGGCGTACCGGAAAAAACTAAACAGCACATCCAGTTCATTGAATGCAGCCCCGATCATCTGGATGATACAGATCGCTCTAAATAATTTCCAGCGTGCCGGCATCAGGATTCCAGGTCTAGTTTAATTTGTAATTCTTCGAGTTGTTTTTCATCAATGGTGGCGGGTGCGTCGAGCATAACGTCCCGGCCACTATTGTTTTTGGGAAATGCAATAAAATCACGAATACTTTCACTGCCGCCTAAAAGGGCACAAAGCCGGTCGAATCCAAATGCGATACCACCATGTGGTGGAGCACCGTATTCGAAAGCACCTAACAGAAAGCCGAACTTATGCTGTTGTTCCTGTTTATCCATACCCAGTGCGGCAAACATTTTTTCCTGCAGTTCCTTTTGGAAGATCCTGATCGATCCACCACCGATCTCGTTGCCATTTAAAACCATGTCATAGGCATTGGCTTTAATACTGGCATAAGGATGTGCGAGGTATTCGGCAGCATTTTTTATATGAGGATCGTTATTGATCATGATTTGGATCTGCTCAGGTTTTGGCGAGGTAAAGGGATGGTGACGGGCGACCCAGCGATTTCCTTCTTCATCATATTCAAACAGGGGAAAGTCCAGCACCCAAAGAAGTTTAAATTCGTCTTCTTTTCTCAGACCAAGCCGACGCCCCATTTCGAGCCGGAGCTCACTCATGGCTTTTCTCGTTCTTTCCTCGGTGCCCGCCAGGATCAAAACCAGATCTCCGGTTTTGGCGCCGGCAGCATCAGCAATAGCTTTTAATTTTTCTTCGTTGAAAAATTTATCCATACTACTTTTAAAACTGCCATCGGTATTGCATTTTATAAAAGCAAGACCTTTCATGCCGATCTGTGGCCGCTTTACCCAGTCTGTCAGTTCATCGGTTTGTTTGCGGCTATATTCACTGCAACCCGGCACCGCCATCGCGATAACCGTTTCCGCCTCATCAAAGACTTTGAAACCCGCATCAGCGATAAGGTTTCGCTGATCAGTTTTTTCCTGGTAAACGGTAGGAGGTTTTTTCAGGTTGAGCAATTCCATGCCGAAGCGGATATCGGGTTTGTCATTACCAAAGCGCCACATTGCGTCGTCCCAGCTCATCCGTTGAACAGATTCGCTGTAATCAATACCTCTTACTTCTTTGAAGATATATTTTACAAGACCTTCAAACATTTGCAAAATGTCTTCCTGTTCCACGAATGCCATTTCACAGTCGATCTGTGTAAACTCAGGCTGGCGGTCGGCACGCAGGTCTTCATCCCTAAAACATTTTACGATCTGGTAATACCGATCGTAACCACTGATCATCAGCAACTGTTTAAAGGTTTGCGGCGATTGTGGCAGGGCATAAAATTGTCCCGCGTTCATCCGGGAAGGCACTACAAAATCACGGGCGCCCTCAGGCGTCGACTTTATAAGGAATGGGGTTTCAATATCCATAAAACCCTGGTTGTGCAGATAGTTTCTGGTGGCCCTATTAACAGCGTATCGCAATTCCAGGTTTTTCTTTACTGTATTTCTTCTGAGGTCGAGATAGCGATATTTCATGCGGAGGTCATCACCGCCGTCCGTTTTGTCTTCGATGGTAAAAGGAGGTACAGCCGACCTGTTCAATATTTTAAAGGAACTGACAATAATTTCAATCTCCCCGGTTGGAATATTGGAGTTCTTATTACTTCTTTCGTTTACAATACCAGTGGCCTGCAATACAAATTCCCGACCCGGCGGGTTTTCATCCAGGTCTTTATTCAATTGTTCGCCGAAAAGTAATTGTGTAATGCCATAGCGGTCGCGCAGATCGATAAAAGTGATCGCGCCAAACTTCCTGACGGTCTGCACCCAGCCAGCCAGGGTTACTTCCTTCTGTTTATCATTGATCCTGAGCTCACCACAGGTATGGGTTCTGTACATAACGTATCGTTCAATTTTCTGAGGCGCAAAGATAACAAGGCGGTTACTACCAGCCAATTTGGCCTCCGCCGGGAAAATTCTCAGGGTCAGGCAGCTATTAGTCGATTTATTTTCTCTAAAGTATACCAGGAAATTAAGGGCAGGAAAACTTGCGATGGTAGAAATAACATGGACAGGTTTTATTTTTTGAAAATAGAGGGTTAAAGACAGCAGGCTTATTTGGTTGATTGTTAAACAATTCAAATATTGTACGTAGTTTTACTAACGGAATTTAACCAGTAAGCGTTTGCATCTTGAACATTCGTTGAGTATATTTAATCACCGAACCGTGCACTATGCAATCATTCCTCCACAAATTGAGTAATTTATTTACCCGCTCGGGTAAATCAATCTCTGATCCACAATCAGAGGAGGTGGAAATGGATGCCGCTATTTTCAACAGGTACTCCTATATCATTGGTAGTGTCTTCAGTTATTTTAATGATCTTCCCGTTGCTTCTAAATGGAAGTTTGTGAAACGTGCGCATCAGTTTCGCAAGCAGAAGCGATTTCACTTTATCGGATTGGAAAAGAACGAAGAGACAGCAATTCTTGTAAGTTCTTCCGCCGTACAGGTCACTTTTGGTTTAAAAAATTACCAGCTTTCCTATTTCAAGGATATCTATATCCTGGCGGATGCTTACCATATGGAGGACGACAACGAATTATTTATTGGTCATGTTGCACCTGATGGGATCTATCTATCCTGGAAGCATTTCCTTTATGGTTACACCTACCACGACGATAACATCAATGTTGCCGTACACGAGATGGCACATGCTTTACTCTATAATAATTTTTTCGCTCAATACGGGATGGATGCGAACTTCCGCCTGAACTACGAAAAATTCTCCACTACCACCGGGCCTATTCTTGCCGAAGTGATCGCGAAACGGCGAAGCTATCTGCGCAGTTATGCTTTTAGCAATATGCATGAATTCTGGGCGGTGAGTGTAGAAGCGTTTTTTGAAAATCCTAAAGGCCTGCGCCAGAATATGCCCGACCTGTATGATGCCCTGAGCCATGTATTGAACCAGGACCCTATTACGAAAACTAAACTTCTTAAACCCGAAACATGTTAACCCTGTACCTTATTTATCGTTGCCGCCGGTTTATTAAAGCTTACAATAAGAAAAAACGCATGGCTGTTTTGCCAGCATAACCTGAATCCCTGACTCAGGAACGGGAGAGAATCTTCGTGAATCTTTTGACATCTGCATCCCTGGCTATCGGCTCTTCATAGAGCAGGTGGTCGGTTAATTGCTTTGCAAAAAATGGCGCAAGCGAGCATCCTTTTGTTCCCATGCCATTTAATATTCCTACCGAAGGGTGTTGCGGATGTAAACCCACAAAAGGTCTCCGCTCCAGTGTGGCAGGTCGCAACCCTGACCTGTGTTCTGTGATGGTAAATGGGAGTTTTAGCCATTGCTTTAATGCTTGTTCGGTATTGATGCGAAAGGATTCTGTCGGACCTGCATCGTCGAAGTCCCAGATATAGCTGGCGCCGATCCAAAACAGTTCCTCCCCGATCATCGGTACCATCATCAATCCCTTTTTATAAATATGCTGGACGGGCAGGCCGGGAATACGTGCCACCAACGCTTCTCCTTTATTAGGAGCAAATGGAAGTTGGCTGAAATAGGGGTTATCGAAACCATAAGGCCCGTCGCAAAAGAAGATTTTTTCAGCCCTGATGTTTTTATAAGTTACCCGCTCCGATCCCACTTTCAATTGTGCGATATCAAATACTTCTTCCTGTAAATTTCCATCTTCTTTAAGTTGCTGTCGCCAGGCAGGTATTAACGTTTCCAGGTGTGCGGTGTAAGCCGGCCTGATCTCTCCACAACCAAATTCATAATGAAAGAAGTGATTGAAATGATTTTGCTCGGGGTAGGTGTGAACATATGGATCATTCGTCTCAATTTTTTGAAGGAAGTTTTCCCGCATAAACGGGTTGGGAAAAAAATCGATAATATTCTTTTGAGAAATTGCTTCTATGCCCAGGTCCTGGCCGATCTCCTGGTAGGCTTTCCAGGCAAATGGCAGGACCTCGTCCACCATCCACACCGTCACCAGCCGGCGGCCGGTAACAGGATTGATAATACCTGCCGCCAGTTTAGAAGGAGCTTTAGGATCATTATTGTCGATGACAAGAAACTCCTGCTTTTCTTTTTTTAGATAATAAGAAAGAAAACTGCCACTAATACCCTGGCCAATGATCAGATACCTTGTTTCCATATACCTTAAAATGTTCTGCAGGCAATTGTACAATTTAAATTATTCAACAGTTATCCTTACTCCCTCACTATGTGCGCTAAATTCCGGTGCATACATGCATTGGATACTGGTAATACCGTTGCTAAAATTACCGGCATGTGTAACAAACAGGGGGTATTCGAATACATAAGTGCCTCGGCGCAGGTGATTAAAAAAGAAATTCGTGCTGGCGTCTTTGGTTGTTTCATAATAACCGAGTCCGCCCTGCCATTTGTAACTGCTCAGCACATTTACCGGCTCCAGTGTGGAAGCCCGCATATCTTTCATATGTACATATTCCATATCGCGGTCAACGCGAAGTTCGACACGTACTTTTATTTTATCACCTACCTTTAATATATCACCCTCATTGACCGGTGTCAGCACGGGTCCGCGGTCCGTATTTTTCTCGACGAATAATTTTTTAACCAGACTTAGCGGGGTTGCTGCCGTTGTAATTTTATCCAGGTCTTCAAAATACTGCCAATAGACGCCTCCCCATGATGGCTGGGCTGTAGATGCATTATTCGCGGGTGTACTAACGGTGACCGAAATATTACCCATGGCTGGTTTTACATCCTTTCCGTCAACCGTCGTTTTGAAATAACCGGTTCCGGCTTCCTGTTTGGTGTCGGTTGAACTAAGCGTGATTGAACCAAGTTTGATGTCGACAACAGGTTCGTTTTGCAGCCAGTTTGTACCTTGCAACAACAGGGCATAGCAGGCTTCCGCGGTTGCTTTGGTCGACTCCCAGCGGTTGCTTTGTTTGTTCTTTAATAGCCAGGTTCGTAATTCATCAGCAGTCTTAATGTCTTTACCAATTTCCTGGAAAGCTTCGATGAGCAGCGCCTGCCGCTCGATCGGTGCTTCATACCAGAACCATCCCCGGCGTGCATCTTTCCAATACATTCCCAGTTCATCATGAGTGATAGCCGTTTCCTTTAATGAGTTCAGGATCGCCGTTGGAGTTTTGGAATCACCGGTACGGCCAAGTGCCAGGACCAGCATGCCCTGCATGTATTTATTCTGTTTGGTCCAGGTCAGCTGCGCCCTTTGGCGGAAATAGTCATAAGCTTTCTTTGCAGCAACAGGGATGGCCAGTTCCGTGAAGAAACTACGCATGTAGAGATACTGAACTTCGCTATAACCGGGGGTGTATTTTTTAAGGTCGGTTTTGTCTTTGATCAGCTTGTCGTAATCTTCTTTTATTTTTCTGTCGAGATAAGGTAAGGCCTGCGCCAGTATTTCATTGAGTTTCGATGTCTGTCCATTCGCAAAAGCACCCAACTTTTTCAAATGGCCGATCCCTGTAACGATATACTGCGTCATATAACGATCATCCGGGCCGCCTTTAAACCATACAAAACCACCATTGCTGCTTTGCATTTGTTTCAGCTTTTCGTAAGTGCCGTTTAGCTCCTGGCTCATGCGCACCATGTCAAACAGCAATGCGATATTTCGTTTTTGTTCTGATTCGCTTTTTGCCTGCAACACCCACGGCGTTTCTTCCAGTAAAACAGCCTTTAGTTCTTCATTCTTTTGCAGGTTGCTTAATAGTGCAGCCGTGTCTGATGTCTTCCATTGCTCAAAAACTTTTTTAACCCTTGGTGAGCTAGTGGCAATAAAACTTGCGATCGAATTGGCATAGTAGCGGTTCCAGGTTTGCTCAGCGCAGTCATAGGGATATTCCATCAGGTAGGGAAGGGCCTGTATCGCAAACCAGGCAGGATTGGATGTGTATTCCACAGTTAAAGCATGATGCTGTAGAGATTCACTTTTTATATTTTTCAATTTATCGAAACTAAATTCCTTTGTACCAGCACCCCTCATAGGTAAGTTAAGTGTTTCTGTTACCAGCATGCGATTGGTCAGCACGGGCATCGCGTTTTCTTCACCATCGCTGAATGATTCTGCTTTTGCAACAACCCGCCATACCAAAGCTTTGTTGAACTGAAAAGGAACGGCAATGGGGAATTTTGCCAGTTCACTTTGTCCTGGCGCAACGGTAAAGTACTGGCCAGGCATCATATTATTGAACCAGCCATCCACGGGTTGGTTGGTGGTCGCATCCAGTAGTTGAAGCTCGATCTGACCTGTCAATTCTTTATCTGTCAGGTTTACGATCTTGGTACTGAATTCCATCTTATCACCTTCACGCAGGAAACGTGGCGGGTTGGGTTGTACCATCAGCTGCTTTTGTGTAATGATCTCTTTGGTGCTATAACCCAATGCCCCTTCTTTAGTATGGGCCAACGCCTGGAATTTCCATTTTGTTAGGGCGTCGGGCAAGGTGAATGAAAATTCAACTGCGCCGCTGCTGTCAGTTTTTAACTCAGGAAAGAAGAATGCCGTTTCATTAAAATTTTTCCGGATTTGTACATCGGCTCCCTGTCCTGGTTGTTGGTCCATCGATTCATGCATTTTATCCGCAATACCATCTTCATCTGCATAGTAACTAACTGATGAATCAGCTTCTCCCATAGCAGGTGCGGGTGCGGCCGTCTTCATCTCCATCTCAAGGCCAGGAGCACGGCCTTCCAGTCTTCTACTGAACTGATTCATCGCCATATGACGCCCATAATTTGAAAAAATGAGGTGGTCATATTCTTTGTTCAGAATTTTTATATCCGGGTAGGGATGAGCTTTGATCGTCAGGTCGAGCTTTTCAAAATTCTGACTTCCACTCCATGATATGTGTTTAATAAATACCGGCCAAATTTCAGGTTTATGCCATTGGTGGGGGTAAAACTGGTCGAGTGATGCGTCATACATCCCTGCCAGCATTTCCGCGGCGATCATTTCATTTTTATAACCACTGATTTTCAATTTCCATTTCTCCTCAGAGCCTGGTAAAGTCTTATCGCGATAAGTGGCATATTCGATGTTTAATTCCTTATTTGTCCAGGGCACTTTGATGAAATCACGATACTGGTGCACACGATTGTGTTTTACAAATACCCAGTTCAGGCCATAACCACCCCGGTCTGCTTCTGTCGCTGTAAAATCAAAAACGCGTTTTTCGTTGTCGAGTTTCAGAAAACTATAGTTGCGGTCATCTCCGTTTTCACTTCCCAAAGGCCTGATGCCCTTTAAATCTTTATCCACCATTTGCACCACGAAAAGCTTGTCGGCCGCTGTACCCAGTTTTACCGTTGTTTTTTCGCCGGGCCCGATCGGTGTTGAACCATCTGCCCAGAGATACCGGGTTGTGCTCAGCTGCTTTGATTTCTCATCATAGAGCTCGATGTATTTAATATCCTTTACCTCTTTTCCATTTTTATCTTTTGCTGAAATCTCTATCATGTAGTAGCCGGGAGCACTCTGCCAGTTGCCGATGGAGAATTGGACATTATTTTTTGTAGAATCCGTTTTCTCCACCACCGTTTCAGCTTTGAGCCAGGTGGAAGGATCGGTTTCATTATCGAACTCATCGTTAGGAAAATGTTTGATATATTCCTCTTTTGTCATGGTAAACTGATCAGGTCTTTCCCAGTAGCGGTCACGGATCAGTCTTTTTTCTTCCCTGAGTTTTGTGATGGTAAGTTTTACCATGGAAGGTTCAAACTCTCCATTCATATTTTCGGTTCGGATCGAAAGATCCTTTAAGCTATCGACCGGGAGGGTGGTAGGGATATCGGCTTTAAGCAAAAGAGATGTATAGCCAACCGACACCCGCTGTTCGCCACTCCTGGTCTCACCATTGATATCCGTTACATCGGCATATACAGTGTAGTCAAAAACAGGTTCAAGCTTTTTATCCAGTTTCAGATCTGGAATGGCAGCGAATTTAATAATGAATTTTCCGTCAGCATCGGTTGTGATCTCACCGTGAGTGATCTCCAATGGTTCTGATGGCGGAAACCAGCCTCGCCAGAACCTCCAGGGATAGACAAAGCGAGGTTGTCGCACTACCCTGTATTTTACCTGTGCGCCATCAATATTGTTGCCGGCATAAGCTTTGGCAAATCCGGTGATATGTATCGTATCGTTCAGTTCATAGGTGCCTTTCAGTGGTTCATAGTCGACGTAAAATTTTGGCCGTTTGTATTCTTCCACTCTGAAATGCGCACTTGGGTTATCTTTCCTGGCATAAAGGCCGAAATCGCCATTCAAACCCGACTGAGGTAATTGAAATTTGCCTGAGAAGGATCCGAATTCATTTGTTTTTACACGGATGGAATCGATGTCCTGGTAGTTGGCATCGCGCAGGATGATCGTTGTTTCATACTGGTCATTGGCCCAGGCTTTTTTCTCAGCGGCAGCCCGGTTTAGCACGATTCCTTTGAAATAAATTGTCTGACCTGGGCGGTAAAGACTTCGGTCAGTAAACAGAAATACCGAACTGGTGACCTTTGGCTCGTCGGGTGATTCCCTGTAATAATAGTAGTCACTGATCGCGTCGTTGATGAAAAGCCGTTCATCGCCGTGGGTTATATCCAGCAGAAAATTAGTTTGCTGATACGATCTGCGATCTGGGTCGTGTTCTTTTTCCTTTTTGAAATACCCGTTCTTATCTGTGATATATTGTTTGGCTTTTTGTTTTATGTATTTTGATACATCATAGTTGTATTTAGTTTCCCATATCTGCACCGAAGCCTTAGCAAGAGGCTGTCCATTATCGCGGTTGAGTACAAAATAATCCTGGTCCTGGCTGATGAAACTAATATTGGATACATAAAATACCCTTGCTCCCAGGATTGTTTTTTGACTGTTGAAATCCTCGTTGGTTCCCGCGATCAATAGGTATTCACCGGGAGTAAGCGCGTCAATTTTTATTTCAGCATGGTGTAACTGCAGGTCGCCTGTTTCGGGCAGGGTCTGTGTCCAGCTACGCAGGGGTTTTGCCGCCAGGATCGTCGGCCAGTATTTTTCACTGTATTGGTCTTCCAACTGTTTTTTCAGGCTTTCATCTGGTTTTATAATACGCAGATAGAGCTTATTGAAATTGCGGTATCCAACCAGTGCCCTGAAAGGCTGACCGGGTAAATTTACTTTTTCAAGACTGAATTGCAGGGTTTCATTTTCTATTTGCCGGAGCAGGTTGTAGCAATTCACCCTGCCTTCTGAAGAATCTTTTTGCTGAAGTATTTTCTCACAGATCTCTTTTGCCTTTAACCTTTTGTATCGATGGGTAGTATCTTCATAAGGTTTGTATTCGTCTGCCTGCCTGTTATAATATTCAGCAACCAGATACCAGGCCTGTGCCGCGGCTGGTAATTCATTATATTGATGAGCCACATGATTGATCGAATTATAGTACAGTTGGTCCTTATCAGGATGTACAGATTTTTGCCGGACGAATTCAAGTCTTTTCAGATCGGCATCAATCAACGCATCAGGCCGTGGATCGTTGAGATGAAAAGAAATAAGTTTTTGATAGACCAATAAGGCCTGGTACTGAAGAGAGGATGAATCCCGGTTTGGGAATATCCTATGAACAAAATCTGCTGCCGGATCAAAAGCCGAAGCCTGGTCGATTTCAAACGCATAGGCAGGTTTTGAAATATCTCGTTCATCGTTTTCAAAATATTGTAGCGCCCGGTGTGCCAGCAGATCAAATAGGGTCGGTCTCAGGTGGCGCATATTGCCTTTTACAATAATGGCATCAAATGGTTCCAGCCTGGTTTTTTGTAATGTTACTTCAGCTTGAAGCGAGGATAGATAAAGGGCTCCTACCTTTTGGTGAAAATCATCTGCCCCCCAGGTGGCCATATCTTCTTTCTTAAAACTGGTTGTTTTCGTACGATTATACAACCCCCAGCGATTTTGCTGATAATAGTTCCAGTACATTTCAGCTAAAAGGCTTTTTAAAATAGATCTAACCGGCTCTTTACTCAGGGCAAGTTCTTTTTCAAATTCTGAAATTGATGCAGCCTGGTTGTCTTCCCTGTTTTCCGATTGCAGGAAACTCAGGTATACAAGTGATTTAATTACCTGTGCATCCTGATTTTCCTTTTTTGCGAGCTCGTATATTTTTTTCACTTCTGCACTGGCTGACCTGGGAAGATTCTTTTTAACAAAATCTTCAACCCGTTTCCAGGCGGACTCGTAGTTTTTGACTGGCTGGCTTTGGGCATTCATGGTAAATTGGCTGAATAGGGCTGCGAAAATAACAATGGTCTTTAGCAACTTCATATATAGGTATTAAATCGTTGACAAGTTAATCAATCCTGTGCAAGGGATAAGATGCAGGGTTTACCAGGATTGCATAATTGGTCAGGATAGTTATGGGGTGGGATTGGGAATTTGGGTTTATGGCTGTCCGGAATAAAATTTTGGATTGTTGTTAAGACCTTTGATCTGCGCGGCATCTATGGCTTTTACTTTGACAGGGGCTTTGCTTTATTTTTTCTGAAGACTGTTCTCTTTGTCGGACGTAGCTCAAATGCCTCGATGTGTCAGGAAACCACAGCGCCCACAGCGGACACAGCGGAATATTGGCATCATGTCCTGCTCCCGGTAGCAGGTTTTTAACATGTAGGCGCCATTCGCTGTGCTCGCAGTGCCCGCTGTGGTTTATAGTACTACAGAGTTTCCCGGACAATAATGATTTGGGTCCAGGAATTTGGAAATAGATTCCACCCTTTTAACTTTTCGTTCCCAAAACCTTTTTAAACTGGTGTCAGTTCCGGCTATCTACATTATTGAATTCAATCTTGAATCAACCTTTAAAACAAACAGTATGAAAACAATCTTTACACTCTTCGCTTCATTGTTCATGAGCGTAGCCGTTTTTGCGGCTGCCAGGCCTCAGAGCATTCTGAGCATCAAATCGGCAGATCGTACCGATATCAAGGTTGTACTGGATGGCAAACGTTTTGAGTCCAGTGATAATTCGATCATGATACGCGGAATCGAAAACGGTCGCCACAATATTAAAGTGTATAAACAAAAAAGGAATGGCATTTTCAACATCCTGGGTAGGGGCTTTGAACTTGTATACAATTCAACCATTCAGATCAGGAACAACACTCACCTGGCGCTAACGGTGGAAAGAAACGGCCGTGTGGCGATGCAGGAGACCCGCATGAATGGGAACCGGGACGATCATCGCAACGGACGCGGATTTGATTTTGACCGTGATGGTCACTGGGGCGACTACGATCATAACGAAGCTTATGTACGGGCTATGAATGATCGTGAATTCAAATCTGTTCTGAATGCAATTGAAAAAGAATGGCTGGAAAGTAATAAGCTGAAATCTGCTACCCAGATCGTTAAAACAAACAACCTGACAACCGCACAGGTAGAACAAATGCTGCTGCTGTTTAGTTTTGAAAGTAACAAACTGGATTTGGCTAAACAGGCATATGCAAACACGGTAGATAAAAGAAATTATCATCGCCTGTATGATTTGTTTAGCTTCAATAGCAGCAGGGTAGAGTTGGAGAGGTTTGTTGGGGGGAGGAGATACTAGATACTTGATACTAGATACTGGATGCTGGATACTGGATACTGGATACTGGATAGTGAAATGGCTCCGACGGGAGCCATTTTTTTTTATAATTATATTTTTTGAGGGTTAGCGACCGGTGAGTACTTCGGCCATTTTTTTCCCGATATCAGCGGGGCTGTTCACCACGTGTATGCCGCATTCTGCCATGATCTTCATTTTGGCAGCAGCTGTATCATCTGCTCCGCCAACGATAGCACCGGCATGACCCATGCGGCGACCCGGAGGTGCGGTCTGGCCAGCGATAAAACCAACAACGGGTTTTTTATTACCATTTGCTTTTACCCAATGAGCAGCTTCGGCTTCCATACCACCACCGATCTCACCAATCATGACAATGGCATCGGTCTCAGGATCATTCATGAACAGCTCTACCGCATCCCGTGTCGGTGTTCCAATAATAGGATCTCCACCAATTCCGATCGCGGTTGAGATACCCAGTCCGGCTTTGGCAACCTGGTCGGCGGCCTCGTATGTCAATGTTCCGGATTTTGAAACGATGCCGATCCTTCCTTTTTTAAATACAAAACCTGGCATAATACCTACTTTACATTCATCGGCTGTGATGATACCAGGACAGTTGGGCCCGATCAGTCGGGTGGACTTGCCCAACAAATAATTTTTCACTTTAACCATATCCTGTACGGGAATGCCTTCTGTAATACACACCACAAGTTGTACACCCGCCTCGGCCGCTTCCATAATGGCATCGGCTGCAAATGCAGGTGGAACAAAGATGATGCTGGTATCAGCGCCTGTATTTTTTACACAATCCGCTACTGTATTGAATACCGGTCTGTCGAGATGAGTGTTGCCACCTTTGCCGGGGGTTACGCCCCCTACCAGGTTGGTACCATACTCGATCATCTGGGAAGCATGGAAACTTCCTTCAGTTCCTGTAAAGCCCTGGACCAGTATTTTGGAGTTTTTATTGACAAGAATGCTCATAGCTAGTTATTAAGTGGGGCAAAAGTAAGGGTTAAAATGCAAATTTGAGGGTCTGCTTAACTATGGCGAGTCAATCTACTGGATCATATCGTCAATATTACGGTCATTGGGGATTTTGCCCGTTTCCTCCAACATACGCATCTCCTTGGCATCACGAAGAAAGTCGGATGCGAAAATGAAATCGTTTAGACGTTGGTTCTTGCTGAAGATGATCTCTTTATTTGTGCCTTCCCATTCCTTGTGGCCCTGGTACATGTAAAGGATATAATTACCAATTTCCATTACACTATTCATGTCATGGGTATTGACCACCGTAGTAATATTATATTCTGTTGTTATTTCCCTGATAAGCTTGTCGATCACAAGCGAGGTCTGCGGATCAAGACCTGAATTGGGCTCATCGCAAAAAAGATATTTCGGATTTAATACGATCGCCCTTGCCAATGCCACGCGTTTCTTCATGCCGCCGCTTACTTCTGCAGGGAATTTTTTATTAGCATCCACCAGGTTTACCCTTGCAAGCACCTCGTTCACCCGTTTTAGCTTTGTGTTGTAATTATCCTTAGTGAACATATCCAGGGGGAACATCACATTTTGCTCCACGGTCTGGCTGTCAAACAGGGCTGAACCCTGGAAGAGCATACCTATCTCCTTGCGCACTTCTGTTTTTTCCTCGGCGTTCATGCTGGTGAAATTCTTACCATGGTACAGGATTTCGCCACCGTCGGGAGCAAACAATCCCACCATACATTTCATCAGCACCGTTTTCCCGCTTCCGCTGGCGCCAATGATCAGGTTGCACTGCCCGGCTTTCATCGTGGCGCTTACGTCGTCGATCACTACCTTATCAGCAAAACTTTTCTTTATATTTTTTACTTCTATCATGCGAAAATCCCTGCTTTAAAGTAACAAGGCCGATAATACATAATCGGCAAACAATAAAAGAATACAACTAACGACCACAGCTTTTGTACTGGCCCGGCCAATTTCCAGGGCGCCACCCTTTACATAATATCCATAAAAAGAAGGCACACTTGATATAATAAAAGCAAATGTATAGGACTTGGCGAGCGCAAAGAATACATTATAGGGTATGAATGACTCATGCAATCCCTTATCAAATGCCTCGTAGGGTACAATACCTGTGAGGTTGCCCGCCAGTCTGCCACCCCAGATACCAAGCGTCATCGCTATGACGACGAGGAAGGGAATCGTGAGTAAACCGGCCAGGATCTTTGGCATGATAAGATAGGATTTTGTATTGATCCCCATGATCTCGAGCGCATCGATCTGTTCACTCACCCGCATATTACCGAGTTCACTTGCGATCTTACTGCCTACCACACCGGCTAATACAATACAGGTAAGGGTAGGGGCAAATTCCAGGATCACGGTATCTCTTACGATCTGTGCGATAATGGTGTTTGGCAGCAAAGGTGAAACCAGCTGGTAAGCCGTCTGAAGGGTTGAAACGGCGCCGATAAAAACTGATATGATGGTGACGATACCCAGCGAGCCGATCCCGATATCATTGCATTGATGCATAAACTCTTTCCAGTACATTTTCCCATTCTCAGGTTTGGAAAACATACCTTTTAGCATCAACAGATAACGGCCAAGGTCCTTAATGAGTTTCATCAGCTGGTTTGAACTGTAAAATACAATGAAATATCCATAAAGCTTTAGCTATGAATATACGCTTCAAACATACTTATGCATGAATAGAGCTGGTTGCAGTCACTACATATCCCGGCTCACTTTTTTAAAGCGTTTCCACCAGGGTGAGCTGTCCACGATCTCTTCGGTACGTGAATTCTTGCATTTGATCTGTGCATCCACTACCGCTACCAGTGCCATATTAACAATGCTGCGCACCGAACTTCCCAGTTGCAGGATATGTACGGGTTTTTTCAGGCCAAGCAATACCGGGCCGATGGCATCCGCACCACCCAGTTCTTTTAAAATGTTATAAGTAATATTACCGGAAGCGAGATTTGGAAATATCAAAGTGTTCACATCCTTATCTACCAGTTCGGAGAAAGGATAATTTTCCTTTAAGAGTTGTTTGTTGAAAGCTACATTCGCCTGCATTTCCCCATCAACGATCAATTGAGGCATTTTCCTTTTTACAATGGCCCTCGCTTCAGATACCAGCCGGGCTTCGGGCGAATTGCTGCTTCCAAAATTGGAATAGCTCAGCATGGCAATGCGTGGAATGATATTGAAATGCCGAACCTCCTTAGCTACAAGTAAAGTTATTTCTGCAAGCTCTTCAGCCGTTGGATTAAAGTTGACGGTTGTATCGGCCAGGAAAAGCGGACCTCTTTTGGTCATCATCACATACATGCCCGCGATCTTGTTCACTCCGTCCTCTGTACCGATGATCTGCAGGGCCGGCCGTATGGTATCAGGATAATTTTTGGTAAGACCGGATATCATCGCATCCGCATCTCCACATTCCACCATCATACAGCCAAAGTAGTTGCGGTCGCGCATGACCTTCTTTGATTCGTACGCATTGAAACCACGGCGACTTCTTTTACGGAAGAAAATTTCAGAATATTGATTTCTTTTTTCTTCGGTGCTATCGCTGCGTGGATCTAAAATGGGGAGACCATCCAGTTCGATACCGTTGGTGGCGGCGATCGTTTTGATCCGGTTTTCGTCACCAAGCAGGATGGGATAGGCAATACCTTCTTCAAAAGCCACTGCTGCAGCTTTCAGCACTTTCACGTTATCCGCTTCTGCAAAGACAATACGTCGCGGATCACGCCTGGCTTTGTTACCAATGGCTCGCATCACATGATTGTCGATACCCAGGCGGGTTTCCAGTTCTGAAGTATAAGTTTCCCAGTCAGTGATGGGGTGTTGAGCCACCCCGCTTTCCATCGCGGCACGGGCCACAGCAGGTGATACGGTCGACAATAAGCGGGGATCAACCGGTTTTGGAATAATATAATTCGGCCCAAACAAGATTGTTTTTTCATTATAGGCCAGGTTAACAATATCCGGTACCGGGCTTTTGGCCAATGCAGCCAGCGCTTTCACAGCTGCCAGTTTCATTTCTTCATTGATCCGGGTAGCTCTTACATCGAGAGCGCCACGGAAGATATAGGGAAAACCAAGCACATTATTGACCTGGTTGGGATAGTCACTGCGACCGGTAGCCATGATCAGGTCTTTCCGTACTTCGGTGGCATCTTCCCAGCTGATCTCAGGATCGGGATTAGCCATCGCGAATACGATCGGGTTTTTTGCCATCGACTTCACCATTTCCTTCGACACTACATTTCCTGCACTCAGGCCGATGAACACATCCGCATCCTTCATCGCCTGTTCCAGGGTCATCTCACCTTTGGCGTTGGCAAACCTGGATTTTAGTTCGTCAAGATCGGTACGTCCTTTATGGATCACACCTTTTCTGTCGAACATCGTGAAGTTCTCAAACTTCGCGCCGAGGGCAACATACAATTGCACACAGGCCATTGCCGCTGCACCCGCCCCGTTGACAACATACTTTACCTTATCGATTTTTTTCTTCTGGATTTCAAGCGCGTTCAGCAACGCTGCCGCGCTGATGATGGCGGTACCATGCTGGTCGTCGTGCATCACGGGGATGCTCATGGTCTCCTTTAGCTTTTTTTCTATGTAAAAGCATTCGGGAGCTTTGATGTCTTCGAGGTTGATACCTCCAAAAGTGGGTTCCAGCGCTTTTACGATCTGCACAAACTTTTCGGGATCCTTTTCGTCGATCTCGATATCAAATACATCGATGTCCGCAAATATTTTAAACAACACACCTTTCCCTTCCATCACTGGTTTTCCGGCCTCGGGACCAATATCACCCAGGCCTAATACCGCTGTGCCGTTGCTGATCACCGCAACAAGATTGCCTTTTGCCGTGTATTTATATACATTTTCCTTGTTGGCCGCTATCTCTTTACATGGTTCGGCAACGCCGGGCGAATAGGCTAGGGAGAGGTCTCTCTGTGTTTTGGCGTTTTTGGTGGGGACTACTTCGATCTTACCAGGCCTTCCCTTGGAATGGTACTCAAGGGCCTGTTGGCGCTGCAATTCGGTTTTATTCATGGACGGCAAAATTACAAAATAAAATTTCTATCCATTAACGGATTTAGGCGTGCAATGTATTGAGAAACAATTAAAAATTCAATTTTTTCCAGCCAATACCCCGGAATGATGGCCAATGAGGGCGAAAAAAAATTTGGGAATTTAAAAATCCTGTCTACATTTGTACTGTACTACTACAATAGTACACTAAAACAATAAAGCATGATCGCGATCCAAAACCTCCATTTTGCTTATAAAAAGAAAAAGGTCTTTAATGGTCTGAGTCTTTCTTTACAGGCCGGACATATCTATGGCTTGCTTGGAAAAAATGGTACGGGTAAAACCACCCTGCTTCGTAATATCTCGGGGTTGCTGTTTCCCGATCAGGGCGATGTAAAGGTGTTGGACTTTGTCCCGGGTGCAAGAAACCCTGAATTCCTGCGGGAATTGTTTATGGTTCCCGAAGAGTTTTACCTCCCCAACGTTTCTATTGAAAAGTTTGTGGCCTGCAACGCGCCTTTTTACCCAAAGTTCAACCATGCCCAGTTTGAGGGTTACCTCAAAGAATTTGACATACCAGCCGATAATAAGCTGCAGCAGATGAGCTATGGCCAGAAGAAAAAGGCCCTGATCAGTTTTGGACTGGCATGCAATACCTCGCTCTTGCTGATGGATGAGCCCACCAATGGCCTCGATATAATGAGTAAAAGCCAGTTCAGGAAGGTGATCGCTGGTGCGATCGATGATAATAAGTGTATCATCATTTGTACACACCAGGTAAAGGACATGGAAAGCCTGATCGATCGTATTACCATCATTGATGAAGGCCGGATACTTTTTGATCAGACGGTTGATCGTATCACTTCCAAACTCAGTTTCCGGATTTCCTTTGATAGCGCAGAAGTCAGATCAGCTTTGTACCGGGAAGAATCGCTGAAAGGAAGCGCCATCATCACCGAGAATATGGACAACGAAGAAGGTAAACTCGATCTCGAAATGTTATATAAGGCTATTGTCACAAACGGGGAGGCGATCCGCTCCGTGTTCCAATAAAAAACCATTGACCATTCAACCTGTTCAGCCTATAAAATTATCACGCATGACTACCGCTTTTAATTCTTCCAGGATACTGCGACAAACCAGGAATAATAATGATGGCCTAAAGCCCGCGCTATTGTCTCCGCTGACACTGCTGTTGTTGCTTGCTGTGCTCTTTACTTTTTTCCTGACCGCCTCCGATCGTGCAGATCAGAATGCTACCGGAGAAAGAGAGATCATCCGCACCGAAATGTCCAAAGAAGAAAAGCAAAAAGCTTCTGCGCTGCGGTATGAAAGAATCGTTACCAGCGCTGACCCGATCCGTTCAATTTTACAATAAAGAATAGCAGTTCATAAAACTTTTATTGATATGACAACGACTTTCAGTTTCTCCCGTTTGATCCAGCTTATCCGGAAACACTGGTTTGAAAATTCCAGGCTATATTTTTTTTCCGCTCTGGCCCTGCTGGGGTTGATGGGACTGGTGTTTACCTTTTGGGTATTGACAGATGGGAACAACTTCCATGAGGATATTGCTTACCTGATCTTTATTGGAGGTATTTTCATTACAGGTGCTGTTTTTGCGAGCATGTCGTTTAATATGCTGGGTGAAAAACCGAAGGGTACGTACTGGCTTAGCTTTCCGGCAAGCCACCTCGAGAAACTGATCACGGTTATATTCTATACCACCATCGTGTTTACATTGATTTATTGCGCTTGTTTCTTCCTGGTGAAAACAGCGGCCGATTTTTATATCAATGACCTGGTATATCGTTTTCCGTCAAAGTATACCTACAGGCAGTCGGACTTTAGTGGTGGCTTCGGTGAACTGATGTTTAATACCATGTGTGGTTTTTTTGCAGTTCAGGCATTTTATATTATGGGATCGGTTTATTTCTCAAAATATTCCTTTGTTATCACCACCATCATCGGCGCCCTGCTTATTTTCCTGTTTGTGTATTATATCTCGGAGTTGTATTCCGGCAACTCCTTCGGTTCGAATCTGGCATGGCAGGGTTCAAGGATCGTGGCAATTGATACTGACAACCCCATGGCCTCGACCTATAAAAGCTATGAGCTTTCACCATTTTTAAAAAACCTGCTCGAATATTCCACAAGGTTTATTTGGGCACCGGTATTCTGGGTTGTTGCCTGGTTCAGGCTAAAAGAAAAACAGATATGACATGGATATTAACGGAAGATCCAAAACAATTAATGAATTGAAAAAAATGCATTATGCAATTTAATAATAGCGGACAGGCCATTTACTTACAGATCGCTGACTATGTATGCGAAAAAGTATTGCTCAAGGAATGGCTGGCTGAAACCAAAATCCCCAGTGTAAGGGAACTGGCGGTTCAACTGGAAGTGAACCCCAATACGGTGGCCCGCACCTATGAATTCCTGAAGCAACAGGAAATTATTCATGATAAGCGCGGGATCGGTTATTTCATTACAGAAAATGGCCTTCAGAATGCAATGGCTTATCGTAAAAACGAGTTTACCGAAAAGGAAATGCCTGCTGTCTTCCGCATCATGCATATGCTTGGTATAGAGATCGAGGACCTGAAGACAAGGTTTGAAAAGTTCAAAAAAAATTATGCCGCTTAATTATAAATACGTTTTCATGAACACTAGCACCAAAATATTAGCTGGCTTTTTCCTGGTTGTCTTCCTGGTTCCGGCTATGATTTTTATGTCATTTAAAAGCAAGATCCGGAATGATGATTTCAGGATGATAAGCCGTGATTCGTTTGAGTATAATAACTGGGAAACCGGTAAGACCGAAGATCTGAAGATGATCAGGATTGTTGCTCCTGCTGAAGCAAGGTTCAAAGTGAATCTCAGCCAGGCGGATTCTGCGTCATATCGTTACTACAAGGGGCAAAGCGACAGTATCAGCCTGCACCGCGAAGGCGATGTACTGGTCATTCGATATATCAGTACCGCAGGCAGGGGTAAGGATTCTTATGGCGACGTTTATTTAAATCTTGCACTTCCTGACCTGGAGCAAATGGAGGCAGAAAACACGGAAATCAACCTGCTTTCTTTCGATTCAACGGGTACTAAAAATCTAAGCCTGGATTTGAAGGGCACGAGCCGGTTGAACATGGGTGCGCCTGACGACGAGGAATATCAACCGAGGCGTGGCAGAAAACCCATTTTGATGAATAAGCTTTCCGCCAGGGTCGAAAATGGTAGCCTGTTCATCGGCAAAGAGGTGAACATAAAAGAGATGAATGTGGATGCAGTTGGCAAGTCCATACTTAACATAAGCACGCAGGCAGTTGTGAGTCGTTTGCAGGGTACTCTATCTGACAGTTCCTCTGTAAATGCCGGATGGCATTATCTGAAGCAGTTGAACCAGCCCGCTGTGCAATAGAAACTGACTAACGTATTAAATTGATCATTATGCATACCCCGGTTATTGAAACCACCAGCCTGAATTATTCCTTTCGCAATGGCACAAAGACACTGGATGATATCAACCTGGTGGTGCCGAAAGGAAGCATCTATGGTTTCCTGGGCCCCAATGGCGCGGGGAAGACAACGACGCTTCGATTGTTACTTGGCCTTTTAAAAAACCAACAGGGCGGGCTCCGGATCTTTGGAAAGGATTTTAATTCACATCGGATCGAGATACTCAAGCGGCTCGGATCCCTGATCGAACAACCCTCGCTTTACCTTCATCTTACTGCCAGGGAAAATCTCGAGATATACCGCCTGGTTTATAAAGTGGATAAAAGTCGTATCGATGAGGTGTTGAAGATCGTAGGCCTTGACCAGACCGGGAAAAAGAAAGCCAGGCAGTTTTCGCTGGGTATGAAACAAAGACTTTCTATTGCGATAGCCCTTTTACATCAACCCGAACTGTTGATACTGGACGAGCCGACCAATGGACTTGATCCAAATGGTATCATCGAGACACGGGAACTCATTCGGAAACTGAATGTGGAACATGGCACTACAGTAATCGTATCCAGCCATATCCTCAATGAAGTGGAGAGAATGGCGACACATGTTGGCATCATACACAAAGGTAAAATGCTTTTCCAGGGACCGCTGACCGAGTTGCAACAGATGAAAACGAGGCAAACATCGCTGGAGATCGAAACCAGCGATAATGTATCCGCCGCAAGGTTGCTGGAATCCTACCAGGTCAAATCGGTAAATGGTAAACTAACACTCCCATTTGAAAGCAGGGAACAGACCGCAGATATCAATAAAGTGCTTGTCCAAAGCGGGCTGAGTGTTTATGCGTTGCATCCGCAACAAAACGATCTTGAACAATTATTTCTTGACATCACATCTGTTAATCCATGAGTTTTATAATATCTACCAGGGCCGAAATGATCAAAACCCGCAGAAGTGCGTCTTTTTGGCTGAGCCTTCTGGGCTCGGCCGTGATTCCGCTTATTTTCTTCCTGATCTATACCCTCAAGCCGGAAAAGAATTATGCCCGTTACGAATCTAATCCCTGGGATCTGCATTTTGTACAGGGATACCAGGCTTTTTCAGCGTTCCTGCTTCCCATGTTTGTGATCCTGATCTGCAGCCTGATCCCACAAATAGAGTTTAAGAACAATACCTGGAAACAGGTTTTTGCGTCACCCCAGTCGACCGGTAATGTCTTTTTTTCAAAGTTTGCATCAATACTGATGATGATCGTGTTTCTTTTCATCATGTTTAATGTGCTGATGGTGCTGGCGGGTGTGATCCCGAATTTGATTTACCCGAAATATACCTTTTTGGATAAGAGTATCGGATGGACGATGTTGCTGAAACTGAATTTCAAAACATTTGTATCTCTATTGGGTATCGTTGCCATACAATACTGGCTTGGGCTGCGGTTCAAGAACTTTATTGTCCCAATCGGTATCGGTTTGGGTATGCTGGTGGCTTCGATGATACTTTCCCCATGGGAACATGTCGACAAACTGCCTTATGCTTTCCCATTTCTCACCTTCATGAAAGTAAGTCAGGATAAAACCGAGCTATTAGGTCCCCTTCTCAGAAATCATGAGTTAAATTCCGTCGGGTATTTTGCTTTCTTCACTTTGATCGCATTTCTTGATCTGCGATTTAGAAAAGAACGAGGCTGATTTGGAAATTCCTGAGCTGACCATGGTTTGGGCAACAGGAAGCCACAACGCACACTGCGCGATTTACTGCGTTCAGTCTCATGATCTGCTTTCTTAGCAGATCTTTTGCCGTGCACTCCGTATTCGCCGTGGTTTGTTTGTATCATTAGTCAGTAGGCCAAACGCAGAAACCACGTAACTGTCAGCCATTTTTTAAAGTCAAAATCGCCCCAACTTTAATGGATCGGATCCGGTAGTTGACTGGTTGGGGATTGTTCCCGGTTAACTTTTCCGTTTAGAAAGGCGCGGTTTTTGACTTTCTACACGGATTTCGTTAAAAATGTCGATGTTTGGGTTCTGACACAACGCCCGGCGGGGCAAACGCGTTTATATCTAAATCAAGGAAAGTTCATATGAGAAATAAATTCAATTTATTGTTTTTAGGGCTACTGGTCTTTGCTTTTTCGTGTAAGAAGAACAATGGTGACAATGATCCCAATCCTCCTGCTGCTTCAGAGGCGGATAAGATCAAAGATACTTCGATTGCTTATGCACGCGACATCTATTTATGGTACAGCCAGATTCCAGAAGATTTTAAACAACGGGGCTATTCCGATCCTAACGAGATCATGGAAGCCATCAGGGTGTATAGTAAAGAACCCGGTTTCACCGCTCCGGTTGACCGGTGGAGTTTTGCTGTAAAACAGGCGGATTGGGATAATGTTAGTGCCGGGATCTCAAAAGATTTCGGAATTAACGTTTTCTTCCGTCAGCAAAATGATCTCAGGGTACGTATGGTTGAGAAAGCATCACCGGCGGGCCTGGCTGGTGTACGCAGAGGCTGGCGGATCGTTGCAATTAACGGCGGTACCAATATTACTACGTCCAACGCTGATGCAATTGTGAATGCGATTTATTACGCTAGTAATGTTAACCTGAAATTTGAAAAGCCTGACGGAAGTACAGTGGAGGTTGCACTGACTGCTGCTTCTTACCAGGATCAACCACTCGCCCTGGATACCATTTATACAGTTGGTGCGAAGAAGGCGGGCTATATGGTCTACAATTCCTTCCTTGGCGATTCACTTCAAACAATGACCGAGTTCCAGCGTGTCTTTAATCGTTTCACTTCCCAGGGTGTGGATGATGTGATCCTGGATCTTCGCTACAATGGTGGCGGGTTTGTATTGTACCAGCGTGAGCTCGCCAACTACCTGGTGAGTAGCGCAGCCAATGGCAACCTGATGATGAAACAGGAATACAACAACAAATATTCCCAGTACAACAGCGCGGTCAATTATTCGAAGAAAGGCACGCTGAACCTGCCCAGGGTATTTATTATTGTGAGTAATAACTCCGCTTCAGCAAGTGAACTTTTGATCAATAACCTGAAACCTTATATGGACGTCATTCTCGTCGGACCGAGCCGCACTTACGGCAAACCGGTGGGATATTTCGCTATACCCGTTGGTGACTGGTATATCTTCCCTGTTTCTTCAAGGAGTACGAATAAAGCAGGACAGGGAAATTACTTCAATGGTTTTGAGCTAAATAATACGGTCGCTGATGGGCTCGATAAAGATTGGGGCGATATTGCAGAATCATGCCTGGCCAGCGCATTGAAATATATCGGCACCGGTGCCTTCAGGATGCAGGCTGCAGAGGAATACATTCAGGATCCGCAGATAAAAGCCACTAACAATAAGCTGGATAATACTTTTAAAGGAATGGTGGAACCGAGGAAGTTCTAAGTTAGGAACCGGGTGTTGTTGAAGGTAAACCGGAACGTCAGACTATTCTTTTGAAGAAGATATTTTCCTCCGTTTTAAAAAACGTTTCCGGTCTTTTTTCGACATCGGCCCGGTAGATTTAAAACTCGTGCTGTCTGCAATCACTTTTTTATCGATCACCCGGGCATCGGCTTTGGCCGAATGCTCTGCCGCTTTCGGATCTGTCAATGCCTTTTCAATACGCTCACGGTTGCTTTGTGCATATACAAACATCGCTGAAAATAGAAACGCTGAAGAAATGGCCAGGTGTTTTTTTATTCCCATAGTACAAAGACGTCTGTTCAGTCCTACCTGTTGTACCGCTATTGAAAAAAAACGTTAAGAAAGATTGTCCAGCTCGGCAGTGGCACCCAGCCAGGCCATCATGCCCATACCAGTTTCAATCGCGGACTCGTCTACATTAAAAGTCGGTGTATGCACACCTGACACAATTCCCTTTTCCACATTCATTACACCCAGCCTGTAAAAGCAGCCGGGTATGAGTTGCGTGTAATATCCAAAGTCTTCAGCGCCCATTCTCTTCTCAGTCTCTTCCACATTGGCTGCACCTTTGTATAATTCCGCTTTTGCCCTTGCTATATTATTGAGTGCTTCGTTATTATATACTGAAGGATAACCGATGTCAATATGGAGATCAATTTCGCCACCCATACTCTGCACGAGATGATGACAAAGCTGCCTTATAAGACCATGCGCTTTAAATCTCCATTCCTCATTCATTGCCCTGAATGTACCCTTCAACTTCACTTCACCGGGAATGACATTAGTGGTCGTGCCTCCATTGAAAGCGGTTATTGAAAGCACACTTGGGTTGTGTGGGTTATTGTTTCTACTGATGAGTTGCTGCAGGCCGATAACCAGGTGCGATGCGATCAGGATCGGATCGGTACAAAGGTGTGGCGCAGCAGCATGGCCGCCTTTACCTTTTACCGTGATATAGATCTCGTCGGCGCTGGCCATAACCTGGCCACCGCGAAAACTCATTTTACCAACTTCCAGCCCGGGATGCACATGCAGGCCAAATATCGCAGCTGGTTTTGGGTTCTCCAGCGCGCCGTCTTTGATCATCAGGCTGGCGCCACCCGGATTTTTTTCTTCGCCGGGTTGAAAGATCAGTTTGACAGTACCTTCCCAATCAGATCTCGTTTCATGCAGGATCTTCGCCGCGCCCAACAAACACGTGGTGTGTACATCATGACCGCATGCATGCATGACACCTTCATTTTTGGAACGGTAGGGAATATCATTTTCTTCTTTGATGGGCAGGGCGTCCATGTCAGCGCGTAACGCAACGACACGGGCCTTGGGATTGCGCCCATGGATCAACCCAACTACACCGGTGGTTGCTTTTATTTCAAAAGGGATCCCAAATTCCTCCAGTTTCTTTTGTACAAAACCTGATGTTTCAAATTCCTGGTAACTCAGTTCGGGGTTAGCATGCAGGTGGCGGCGTACTTCAATAAATTCGGGGGCGTATTGTTTCGCTAAGGCTTTGATTTTTTCTAGCATGGTGCAAAAATAGATACTGGAGGGTGGATTCTTGATACTGGATACTTGATACTTGATACTGGATACTGGATACTGGATGCTCGGCCTGCCCGCCGAAGCTTTAGGCAGGTGGGAGTATTACAGATCCTCGCCCTGGGTTTTTTCCAGTTTGAGCTCTACAATATCATTCATGATAAAAACACCCTTTGGAAAATAGGCACTCAGTTTTTGCTGGTACAGCTCAGCCTCTTTACGCTCTTTGAAGTTGCCGGCTTTTAATTTGTAGTAGGGCGACTGGTGCCAGAGATATGCTTTTAATTCCGGGAAATAGGTATATACTTTAGTCTTGGCAGCGATGGCTTCGTCGCGGTTGCTGGTGCTGATCACCATCAGGCGGTATCCTTTTCCTGTTTTACGGGAGTCGCGGCTGGTTTCTTCGTTGATCTGCGCCTGTTTGCTCATCAGCATATCAATGCGCGGGTCTTTATGCACTACAACAGTATTATTGGCTGCTATAGTTGTGTCCTGTGAAAATACCGGTGATTGTACTGTAACCAAAAAAATAAAAGCAATGATGCAGGTGGCAAAATCTCTTTTCATAAGAATCAATATTTCAAATTTCAAACCAAATTTTTGGTTTCGGGCTTTTAATCTTTAGGATCAATATCCACTCCCCGCGCCGGCTATATTTTCTACCGGGTGCCAGGTGGTTTTTATCTCCTGGGTATCCATGATAAAATAGGGCGACTGTCCCTGGTCGCTCATCCAGTTTATTTTATCATAAAAAACGATACGTTTCAGGTTCAGGGCCGATTTTTCACGCATCATTTTCTGAATAGTAGAATCATTTTCACAGTAAATGGTTGCATTGACATCCATATGTTCCACAAACCAACTGGCCAGTTCGCCCGGTTTCCCCGTGAGAATATTCACCACGCCACCCGGCAGATCAGAAGTATTTAATACTTCTGCAAAAGTGACGGCGCAAAGGGGACTCGTTTCAGATGCCAGTATCACACAGGTGTTGCCCCCCGCAATGGCGGGTGCCATGACCGATATTAGGCCCAGCAATGAGTCGCCCTGTGGCGCAATTATAGAAATGACACCCGTGGGTTCTGGTACGGAAAAATTAAAATGAGGTGTAGCAACCGGGTTAACGCTGCTGAAAACCTGTTGAAACTTGTCGCACCAGCCCGCATACCAGATCAGCCGGTCGATTGCAAGATTCACTTCCTTTTCGGCCCTGGCCTTTGTTGCGTTTTGCAATACAAGTTCCTCAATAAACTGTGCTTTTCTTCCTTCCAGCATTTCGGCGATCCGATAGAGTATCTGACCCCTGTTAAATGCAGACCTGCTGCTCCAACCGCCAAAAGCACTCCGCGCTGCAACCACTGCATTGCGAAAGTCCTTCCGTGAGCCCAGGCAAACATTGGCCAGTTTTATACCCGCTGCATTAACCGGTACATAGTAGCGCCCCGATTCTGTTCTGGGAAACTGACCGCCGATATACAGTTTATACGTTTTTAAAACACCGATCCTTTTTTTGTTGGCCGGCGTCTCGAGACCATTCTCACCAATCTTGAGCGAAGATTTTTTTATATATGTTTTTCCCATAGTTAGTTCACAAGTTAAATATGTAAATACGCCCCCAACCCATGCAATCCGCCTTCTCTTCCGTAACCGCTTTCTTTATATCCGCCGAAAGGTGAGGAGGGATCAAATTTGTTGAAGGTATTCGCCCAGATCACGCCGGCCCTCATCCGCCTGGTCATATTAAATATCTTGGAGCCCTTATCGGTCCATACTCCAGCGCTTAATCCATAAGGCGAGTTGTTAGCTTTTTCAATCACCTCATCATCGGTGCGGAAAGTTAATATCGACAACACTGGTCCGAAAATTTCTTCCTGCGCGATGCGGCTGCTTTGCGCTACATTGGTGAAAATAGTAGGTCTGCACCAGAAGCCTTTCGAAGGAAGAGAGCAACTACTTTCATACATTTCAGCGCCTTCCTTTTTCCCGATGCTGATATATTTCTGAATAGTTTGAAGCTGCTGCTTTGAATTGATCGCACCAATATCAGTGTTTTTGTCCAGGGGGTCGCCAACGATAAGTGTTTCGATACGGTCACGCAATTTTCTTATCACTTCTTTTGCGATCGATTCCTGTACATATAACCTGGAACCGGCGCAGCAGACATGGCCCTGGTTAAAATAGATCCCATTGATCACACCTTCAACCGCCTGGTCGATGGGTGCATCTTCAAAGATGATATTTGCCGCTTTCCCGCCCAGTTCAAGGGTTAGCTTCTTATCCGTTCCTGCTATTGCTCGCTGGATGATCTTACCTACTTCAGTCGACCCGGTAAACGCGATCTTATTGATGTCCGGGTGATTTACGATCGCAGCGCCGGTATCTCCCGCGCCGGTAACAATATTTACAACACCCGGCGGCAGATCGGATTCCTGGATGATCTCAGCCAGCTTCAATGCAGTAAGTGAGGTTGTTTCCGCGGGTTTCAATACAACGGTATTGCCAGTCGCAAGTGCCGGTGCGATCTTCCACGCGGCCATCAGCAAGGGAAAATTCCAGGGGATGATCTGACCCGCCACACCCAGCGATCTGGGTTTGCGGTTTGGGAAAGCGTATTCCAGTTTATCTGCCCACCCTGCATAGTAGAAAAAATGATTAGCAGCGGTGGGCACATCAAAGTCGCGGCTTTCACGAATGGGTTTACCACCATCGAGCGATTCGATGATCGCCAGCTCCCGCGCCTTTTCCTGGATCATCCTTGCCAGGCGGAATATATACTTTGCCCTTTCTTTAGGTAACATCCTGCTCCAGGTCTTTTCATACGCATTCCTCGCGGCCGCTACAGCCCTGTTCACATCCGCGGCACTGGCTTCTGCCACCTCACTAAGCTTTTCTTCGTCGGCCGGGTTGATTGAATCAAAATATTTTTTTGACAGGGGCTTTTGCCATTGCCCGTTGATGAACAGGTCGTATTGCGGCTTGATACTCGCCGCGCTTTTACTCTCCGGTGCCGGCTCATACGACCAACTGGTGTCGAACTGCAGTTTGAGGGTATTTCGCTTTTCATTTTTTCCCGGTTTTGAACGGGAAATTTTTTTTGCAACTGGCATGCTCTAATTTTTAGGTCTATGATGAAGGCCTGTAGTTCTTAATTTAATCCACACTGAAATAATTCGCGCTTTGATATACGCCTGTTTGTTCTTTCACAATTTGCATCAGCACATCATTAGCAAGACTGCTGGCGCCAAAACGAAACCACTCATTGTTCATCCAGGCTTCTCCCAGGACTTCTTTTAACATCACCAGGTAATGCAGGGCCAGCTTTGATTTTGAAATACCGCCGGCAGGTTTCATACCGATCATTTTTCCGGTTTTGTAGTAAAATTCACGGATGGCTTCCAGCATGACCAGGGTAACGGGCATCGTAGCTGCGGGTTGTATTTTTCCTGTGGAGGTTTTTATAAAATCGGCCCCGGCATACATGGCGATATCACTGGCGCGCCTGACCTTATCGAAAGTGCCAAGCTCTCCCGTTTCAAGTATCACTTTCAGCCGGGCAGGACCACAGGCTTCCTTTACCGCGGCTATTTCATCGTATACAAAATTGTACTCTCCTTCATGAAATTTTCCACGACTTATCACCATATCTACCTCGTCTGCGCCTTCATTGACAGCGTACCGGGTGTCGCGGATCTTAACCTCACGCGGTGACTGCCCGCTGGGAAACGCGGTCGCGACAGAAGCCACTTTCACACCGGATCCTTCCAGTGCTTTTTTTGCCGTCTTCACCATGGCCGGATAAACGCAGACCGCCGCAACAGTTGGTAAGCCCGCAACTGCATCATGCAGGTGGAGTGCTTTATAGCATAACTGCTTTACTTTGCCAATGGTATCCTTTCCTTCCAGCGTTGTGAGGTCGATCATATTGAGAACTAATTTCAACCCGTTTAGCTTCGCTTCTTTTTTTATGCTCCGGGTAGTAAACCGCGCAGCCCGTTCCTCAGTTCCCACCTGGTCGATTCGTGGCGACAGGCTGAAATCAGGTAATATTTTACTTATTGCGGCAGCAGCCATAACGATCATATTAGGTCTTTCAAAGATAGCGAATTGGTTTGCAGTCAGCATCCAGCATCCAGCATCCAGCATCCAGTATTAAGTATCGGCCTCACCCCCAACCCCTCTCCCAAGGAGAGGGGAGCCAGAAACATCCAGTATCAAGTATCAAGTATCAAGTATCCAGCATATGCATTTGATTTCTTAAATTCGAAACTTCACTTACGCAAGGATCAC
This sequence comes from Bacteroidota bacterium, assembly GCA_023424015.1. Lineage (GTDB taxonomy): Bacteria > Bacteroidota > Bacteroidia > Chitinophagales > Chitinophagaceae > Terrimonas_B. Next base: position 241,708 of record JAFAEM010000022.1, read on the forward strand.
TGAGAAAAATCATCTAATTGAAAAATTCTACTGTAATGAGAAAATTCAGAACACGTTACATGCTATGCTTTGTAACCGCTTTTTTATTGGCGGCTATTAAGCCAGGCGCCCAGCCCACTTTTCCTGAAAATGGTGTTGCCGACAGCCGGCAGGGCCACTATGCTTTTACCAACGCGACGATTGTAAAAGACGTCACAACGACCCTCACTAATGCCACCATGGTAATAAAGGATGGCAGGATCGTAGCGGTAGGTACTAATATAAAGGTACCCGCCGGGGCGGTGGAGATAGATTGCAGGGGAAAATATATTTATCCTTCTTTTATTGATATTTATGCCGATTACGGCACTCCCGCCATACAACAAGGGGGTGGCGGATTTTCATTCACCCAGCAGCCCCAGCTGGAAACCGCTGAGAAAGGCCCTTTTGGCTGGAACCAGGCGATAAAAAGCGATGCGGAAGCGTATAAGGTTTTTTCGGTTGACAATGAAAAAGCCAAGCCCTTTCGTGAAGCCGGTTTTGGCACCGTACTTACGCATGTGCGCGATGGTATCGCCCGTGGCACTGGCGCGGTAGTGACACTGGCCGATCAAAAAGCGAATTTTGTCGTAATAAAAGAAAGAGCATCCGCACATTATTCTTTCAGCAAAGGAAGTTCGAGACAAAGTTATCCCAGTTCAATGATGGGTACGATCGCTTTGCTCCGTCAATCTTATCTCGATGCAAAATGGTATAAGAATCGTCCCGCTTCAGAAGGTTTCAATGCCAGCCTGAAAGCATGGAACGATATCCAGGACCTGCCACAGTTTTTTGAAGCGACGGATAAATGGAACAGTCTTCGTGCCGATAAGATCGGTGATGAATTTGGTGTGCAATATATCATCAAAGCCGGCGGCAATGAATACCAGCGTATCAAAGACATGAAGGCAACCAATGCTACTTTCATCGTACCGCTTAACTATCCCCAGGCCCAGGATGTGGAAGATCCCACCGATGCCAGGTTTGTGTCACTCTCGGATCTAAAACACTGGGAAATGGCACCCACTAATGCCGGAGCATTCGAAAAAGCCGGAATACCATTCTGCCTAACCACGTCAGACCTGCGCGATGTAAAAACTTTTATCACGAATCTCAGGTCAGCCTTCAACTATGGGCTTTCAGAAAAAGCTGCATTGGAAGCGTTGACAAAAACACCCGCCACCGTCTTGGGTATCTACGACCAGGTAGGTAGTCTCGATGCGGGTAAATGGGCCAATTTCCTGATTACTTCCGGACCTGTCTTTGAAGAAAAAACAGCGATCAACCAAAACTGGATCCAGGGCTGGAAGTATATTGTAAAGGATGGCAGCATCGATAAAGCGCGGGGTATTTATAAACTTGCCCTGAATACTGCCAATGGGCCTGTAAACTATACCCTCGATTTTAAATCGGCTAACAGTGCGAACATTTTGGCCAATGATACGATCAATACCAAATTCACTTTCGATGGAACCCAGGTGAAGATCAGCTTTTCACCAACAAAAAAAGGTGGAAGCGATTACAGGCTGAGCGGTTTCGTAAGTGCTGATGGCTGGAGTGGTTATGGTGTGGATACAACTGGAAATAATCTTACCTGGACCGCACGTTTCCAAAGAGAAACTACCATCAAAGAAGATAGTGCAAGACCCCGTCGGCAGTCACCGATCGGCAAAGTTGTTTATCCATTTGAACCTTTTGGCTGGGAAGAAGACCAGGCACCCAAACAGGAAGCGATCCTGATCAGGAATGCAACTGTTTGGACTAATGAAAAAGATGGGGTATTACAAAACACCGATGTGTTGATCAAAAATGGAAAGATTGCAGGCATTGGCAAAAATCTTCCTGATGCAGGTGCGCGCGTGATTGATGGTACCGGAAAACACGTTACACCGGGCATCATTGATGAGCACTCTCATATAGCAGCAGCCTCAATTAACGAGGGCGGACAGAGTGTGACCTCTGAAGTAAGGATTGGCGACAACCTGAATCCCGATGATATCAATATTTACCGCCAGTTAAGTGGTGGTGTAACTACCTCACATATACTCCATGGTTCAGCCAATGTGATCGGTGGACAGACACAGCTCATCAAATTGCGCTGGGGTAAAAATGCGGAGGATCTCAAGTTTCAAAACTGGACAGGGCAGATCAAATTCGCGCTTGGAGAGAATGTAAAACGCTCTGCATTTCCACTTGGCAATAATCGTTACCCCGATACCAGGATGGGTGTAGAACAGGTATTGGTAGATGCTTTCACGCGTGCTAAGGATTATCAAAAAGCCTGGAAGGAGTACGAAGCAAATAAAAATAAGAAAGGCTCGACCGCGGTAGAGCCGCGCAGGGACCTGGAACTGGATGCGCTGGTTGAAATACTGGAAAGCAGACGTTTCATCACCTGCCATTCCTATGTACAAAGCGAGATCACCAGCTCGATCGAGATCGCCAACAGGATGGGTTATAAATACAATACATTTACCCATATCCTCGAGGGATACAAGGTTGCCGACAAGATGAAAGAGCATGGCTCCAATGCTTCTACCTTCTCTGACTGGTGGGCTTATAAAATGGAAGTGGAAGATGCGATCCCTTATAATGCGGCTATAATGCACCGGGTAGGTTTGAATGTTGCTATAAATTCTGATGATGCTGAAATGGCGCGCCGGCTTAACCAGGAAGCCGCCAAAATTGTAAAATATGGTGGTGTAACTGAAGAGGAAGCGCTGAAAATGGTAACACTCAATCCCGCGAAGATGCTGCATGTAGACGACCGGGTGGGAAGCCTGAAGAATGGAAAGGATGCTGATGTGGTAGTTTGGAGCGACAACCCGCTCAGTATTTATGCCAAATCGCTGTATACCATCGTGGATGGCACTATTTACTTTGATCGCCAGAAAGATGAACAATTGCAGGCATCTGTTGACAGGGAAAGAAACCGGATCATCAGGAAGATGAACAGTGAAAAAAGAAGTGGCGCACCAATGCAGCGTGCACAGCCAAGTTACCGGATCATGCATACCTGCAGCGACCACCAGCATAACCACGGTCTGCTGACTATTGATGCAGATGAATTAACAAACGACTAAAACCAACTGAAATGCGAAAGATATTATTAGCAATTGCAAGTTTCGTTTTGCTGGGTGCGCAAGCGCAGGAAACAGTATATCCGGCAAAAGAAGCCAGGGGCATCACTTATATCAAAAATGCCACTATCCATGTAGGTAACGGCAAGGTGATCGAAAACGGAACGATAAAGATCAACAACGGCAAAATTGAAAAAGTGGGTGCCGCAGTTGACGTACCTGCCGGTGATGCGGTAGTTATTGACGCCAGGGGTAAACATGTTTATCCCGGGCTTATCTTACCAGTAAGCAATCTCGGCCTACTCGAAATCTCAGCAGTACGGGCAACCAGCGATGTACGGGAGATCGGGGATATGAATCCCAGCGTTCGTTCCATCGTTGCTTACGATGCGGACTCACGTGTTATTAATACGCTTCGGTCAAATGGTATCCTGCTGGCAAACGTGGTACCCCAGGGCAGCCTGCTTGCAGGTTCATCTTCCGTGGTGCAACTTGATGCCTGGAACTGGCAGGACGCAGCCTATCAAACCGATGCGGGTATGCATTTGTATATGCCTGCATTGATGGCACGTCCCAGGTTTGGCCGTGGCGGTGGATTTGGCAGAGGACCGCAGGCCAGCACTGATCCGGTGAAAGAAGGCCTGGATAAAATGGAGGAGGTGAAAACTTTTTTCCGCGAAGCAAAAGCATATCATGCGGCGCCTTCAAAAGAGGTGACCAATCTTAAGTTTGAAGCAACAAAAAAACTGTTCGACAAAACCCAGAAATTATATGTCCATGCTAATACTGCCCGCCAGATCCTGGTAGCCATGGACCTGGCAAAAGAATTTGGTTTTGAGCTCGTGATAGTAGGCGGAAGTGATAGCTGGCAGGTTGCTGACCTGTTGAAGGAAAACAATGTTGCAGTCGTCCTTCAGTCGTCACACAGTCTTCCTACGCTCGATGACGACGATGTTGATCAACCCTACAAGACAGCAGCAGCACTACAAAAAGCAGGGGTGCTCTTTTCCATTTCCGATGATGATGGCCAGACCCGTGGACGCAACCTCGCATTCAATGCGGGCACTGCTGCGGCCTATGGTCTTACCCAGGAGGAAGCACTGCAGGCGATCACCCTGAATGCAGCCAAAATCCTTGGTGTAGCCGACAAGACTGGTAGCCTCGAAGAAGGAAAAGATGCCAATATCGTGATCAGCGAGGGTGATATCCTGGATATGCGGACCAGCGTGGTGACCGATGCATTTATCCAGGGACGTAAGATCGATTTGACTGATAAACACAAACTGCTCAACGAGCGCTATAACCAGAAGTATAATATTAAGAAGCCGTTCTAGATGCCGGATACCAGATGCTGGACGCCATCGTAATGCTACTTATCACGCAGTGTCCAGCATCCAGCATCTAGTTTCCAGCATCTAGTATCCAGCATCTAGTATCCAGCATCCAAAAAAAAGCAGCCCCGGAATTACCCGGGGCCTTTCTTTTCCAACCGTCCATTGTTGATATCTTGGTCCGATCAGTGTCGGAATTTATGCGGCTTATTCGATTACTGCGTCGTAACTAACACAAAACTAATGTCGACTTTACGATTCTGCAATAGTAAAAATACCTATTTCTGAAAAATGTTAATTTCCTGGGTATTTCTGGTTTTCTCATACTGAGAAGTCTGCGTTTAAGCCTCTTTACCGTGGCAGTTTTTGTATTTCTTACCACTACCGCAAGGGCAGGGGTCATTGCGCCCGATCTTAGGTCCTACCTTAACGGGTTCCTGCCTTACCGCTGTGCCAGGGCCTCCTGGTTCAAAGCGATCCCTTTCATTGGCCGCATAGTCTTCACCAGCAGCATCCACTTCCTCCTTGTTTACGCGCATCTTACTGTAGTCGGTCTTTTGGGGACGACCCTCTTTCAGTGGAGCATTTTCCTGCTGTACGGGGATGGCCGCATGAGTAAGGAAGGTTACAATATCCTTGTTCACTTCCGCGTCCATGTTTTTAAATTGCTGAAACGCCTCCACTTTATAGATCACCAGGGGATCTTTTTGTTCGAGATAGGCGGTTTGTACGCTTTGCTTGAGGTCATCCATCGCCCGCAGGTGTTCTTTCCAGGCATCATCGATCACAGCCAGGGTAATGGTTTTTTCAAGCGCATGAACAAGCTCTTCACCGTTTGAATTAAGTGTCTTGTCGAGAGAGACCAGGACATTCAGTCCTTTTCTTCCATCAGAAAACGGCACTACCACGTTTTCGATCTGGCTGCCCTGGGTAAGCCGGATATTTTTAAAAACGGGAATAGCCTGTGTTTTCAGAGCTTCCTTATGAGCGGCATAAGTTCCGGTAGCTTCAGCATATAATTTATCAATGACCGAGTTTATATCACCTTTCTTAAATTCTTCTTCCTCAATTTTTGTTTCCAGGCCAAAGTTCACAATGCAGGCCATCTTAAATCCTTCAAAATCTTCCTGTTCGCGGAAACCGGATATAAGGCCTTCTGCCACTACAGAAAACGCGTTGTCGAGATCCAGCGCAAGGCGCTCTCCAAACAAGGCGTGCTGACGTTTTCCATAGATCACGTTACGCTGTTTGTTCATCACGTCATCATATTCCAGCAGGCGTTTCCGGATACCAAAGTTGTTTTCTTCCACTTTCTTCTGTGCACGCTGGATACTATTACTGATCATGCTGTGCTGGATCACATCGCCTTCCTTGTAACCAAGTTTATCCATCATCGAGGCGATGCGCTCACTGCCGAACATCCGCATCAGGTCATCTTCAAGCGAAACATAGAACTGCGAACTACCTGGATCACCCTGGCGACCAGCACGACCACGCAACTGCCTGTCGACCCTCCGGCTTTCATGTCTTTCCGTACCGATGATTGCAAGGCCGCCGGCTTCTTTTACGCCGGGTCCGAGCTTGATATCTGTACCACGACCCGCCATGTTGGTAGCAATCGTTACCGCGCCGGCCAAACCAGCTTCCGCAACGATCTGGGCTTCACGGGCGTGTTGTTTTGCGTTCAAAACATTATGGGCGATCTTTTTTTGCTGCAACATACGGCTCAGCAATTCGCTCACTTCCACCGAAGTGGTACCCACAAGAACCGGCCTTCCGGCATTTCGAAGCGCCTCAATTTCATCAATGGCCGCTCTGAACTTTTCCCGTTTGGTTTTATATACAAGATCCTGCTTGTCCTGACGGACCATCGGGAGGTTGGTGGGAATAGAAACCACGTCCAGTTTATAGATACTCCACAACTCTGCTGCTTCAGTTTCCGCAGTACCCGTCATACCAGCCAGCTTATGATACATCCTGAAGTAATTCTGCAGGGTGATCGTCGCATAGGTCTGAGTTGCCGCTTCGATCTTTACATTTTCCTTTGCTTCCAGCGCCTGGTGCAGTCCATCACTATAGCGGCGACCTTCCATGATACGGCCAGTTTGCTCATCTACGATTTTGATGGCGCCATCGATGATCACATATTCAACATCTTTTTCGAAAAGAGTGTAAGCTTTCAACAATTGCTGTACAGTGTGGATCCTGTCTGCCTTTTGCGAATAATCGTTGAGCAAAGCTTCTTTTTGCAGCAATTTTTCTTCCGCGCTGCTTTCACTTTTTTCAACCTCGGCTAATTTTACACCAATATCGGGTAAAATAAAAAATTCGGGATCCTCACCCGACTTCGTAATTGCGTTCAGGCCCAGATCTGTTAGTTCAACCGAGTTGTTTTTCTCTTCAATATGAAATAGAAGTTCCGAATCCACGATATGCATATTGCGCATCTGGTCCTGCAGGTAGTAGTTCTCCGCTTTCTGCAGTTTCACTTTGTTGCCTGGTTCACTGAGGAACTTGATCAGCGGTCCGTATTTGGGGAGACCGCGATAAGCCCTGAACAGGTGCAGGCCACCGGTCTTGGCATCGTCCTCGCCTTTTTCAAAAAGCTTTTTTGCTTCATTTAGGCTATGACGAACAATACGCTCCTGCTCCTGTACCAGTTGTTGTATCCTTGGTTTGTGTACATGGTATTGCTGGTCTTCACCCCTTGGTACCGGACCGGAAATGATAAGAGGGGTACGCGCATCATCGATCAATACGGAGTCGACCTCATCCACCATCGCGAAATGATGTTTGCGTTGCACCATTTCTTCCGGGGTATGCACCATGTTATCGCGGAGGTAATCAAAACCAAATTCGTTGTTGGTACCGTAGGTGATATCGGCCAGGTATGCTCTTCTCCTTTCCTCGGTGTTAGGCTGGTGTTTATCGATACAATCTACCTTCAGACCCAGCCATTCAAAGATAGGCCCGTTCCATTCCTGGTCACGACGTGCGAGATAGTCGTTTACGGTTACAATATGAACACCTTCTCCCGGTAACGCATTCAGGTAAGCAGGCAGGGTCGATACCAGGGTTTTACCTTCACCCGTTGCCATTTCCGCGATCTTACCGGAGTGCAATACGGCGCCACCGATCAATTGCACGTCGTAGTGGACCATGTTCCAGGTAACTTCGGTACCGCCTGCCGTCCATTTATTTTTATAAATGGCCTTGTCGCCATCTATGGTGATATATTCTTTCTTTACACTAAAGTCGCGGTCGAGATCTGTTGCAGTTGAAACAACCTCCTCGTTTTCTTTAAAGCGGCGCGCTGTTTCTTTGATCACAGCAAACGCTTCTGGAAGGATTTCATTTAATATCTCCTCAATTTTTTTGTCACGCTCTTTTTTCAGTTTATCCACTTCCTGGTAGATCGCATCTTTTCCAAGCAGGTCGCTGAAACCAAGACCTTCCGCCTCGCGGTTTTTCGATGCTATCGCTTCATCGGTGGAAGTTAAGTGGGCCTTTATTCTCTGGCGAAATTCCTGTGTTTTATTACGGAGATCATCGTTGCTCAGGGAAGCATATTCTGAGAAAAACTGGTTGACCTTTTGAACGAGGGGTAAGATTCTCTTTACATCCTTATCCGATTTGTTACCAAACAGTTTTGAAAAAAAACCAATCATATGTTGTATTATTGGAATTGTGGATTTCTATTAAACAAGATTTACTACCCGGTCAAAAAGGATGCTATTATATAGCCCAGGTCATTTTGGCAGGGGCAGCAAAGATAATGGAATTGAGGCAGTGGTAAACAGGCGAATTGATGGTTATAACGCAAAATTACACGAATGATAAAATCATAAGTGCTTATATTGCAAAGCCTTTCGTTGATGGCTGGACAATCGGTGTTCGAGCCGGCCCTCCTTTTAACTTACTCTTACAGACTTGCCGATAAATATGAGAAAACACAATCATCATATTATTTTTATTTTGATCGTCCTGGGCCTGTTTGCAAGCTGCGATAGTGTGGACAAACGACCTAAGCGGACAGCGGAGCCTGGTCTTACTTTTTTCGATTACCGGGTCAGGGGGGATGAAGAGCGAAATGTAGTGACCATTACACTTCGGTTCAGGGATTATGATGCTGACGGCGACCCGTTCTCGCTGCTGGCACCTGCCAAAGTGGAGTTTGACGGGCTTGAGCTTACACCGGATAGTTCGGTTATGAATGGAGTATATTATGAAACCAGTACTACCGTACCTGAATTCGTAGGTGATCATTCGATTGTGTATACCGACGGAGAAGGCCGGACTTTTACGGAGGAATTCAGCTTTGTGCAACCGGTGTTATTGAAGGAGCTGCCGTCAAAGTTTGCCCGGCAGGACCTGGTTTTGGAACTGGGTGGGGTGGACAGTACGCAGCAAATCCAGGTTTTGATGAACGACACCAGCTTCTATAGCAGGGGGATCGAAATATTTGATACAGTTCGGAATGGCCGCATCGTCATCAGCCAGGCTGAACTTGGCAGACTGAAAGATGGCCCGGTTTTTCTTGAAATTTACAGGGAAAAGAATGCAACTCTTCGGGAAGCTACCCCGGCAGGTGGCCGCCTGACCCTTTCGTACAATCTCAAGCGATCCTTTGAGCTCTTAAAGGCTGAAGAACCGAAGGGGGAGCCAGGAAATTAGCGGCATTCTCACCCTTTATCCACCCTGTATTCAAATTTGAATTTGAATATGGAAAATCAGCCCGCAGCCCATACCTTTGCGGCCTCAAAGACACGGTTTAGTCCCAATTTCGGGCGGCCGGGCCTTTAAAACTTCCAAAATGGCAGGACAACTTAAAGAAGTACGTAACCGGATCAAATCAGTACAGAGTACGCAGCAAATCACCAAAGCCATGAAAATGGTGAGCGCGGCCAAATTGCGCCGGGCACAAGACGCCATCGTACAGATGCGGCCTTATGCACAGAAGCTGCAGGAGCTGTTGAGCAATATTGTGAGCAGCAGTGAAGGCGAGGTAGGAATGTCACTGGCCAATGAACGTACCGTTGAAAAAGTTTTGCTGATCGTGATCACCAGTGATCGCGGTCTGGCTGGCGCTTTCAATGCCAATATCATTAAGCTGGCAAAAGCTACCATTGCTGAAAAGTATGCTGAGCAGCAGAAAAAAGGAAACCTGACCATCTGGAGCATCGGTAAAAAAGGGTATGAACATTTTCTGAAGAATAATTATAAAACCGACGCGACGCATAAAGATATTTTCCTTCACCTCAATTTCGAGAACGTGCAGAAAGCTTCGCAGGCCGCTATGAAGGCTTTCGAGGAAAAGCAGTTTGATGTGATTGAGATCGTTTACAGCCAGTTCAAAAATGCGGCAACCCAAATTTTCAAAGTAGAAAGATTCTTACCTATTCCTAAAGTGGTGAAAAAAGAGGGTGAGAAGAAATCGGATTTCATCTATGATCCTTCCAAAGAGGAATTGGTAACGGAGCTGATGCCGAAAATTCTTAATACGCAATTATATAAAGCGGTGCTGGATTCAAATGCTTCCGAGCACGGGGCCCGTATGACCGCCATGGATAAAGCCAGCGAAAATGCCAATGAAATGCTACGATCCCTGAAGATATCCTATAACAGGGCCCGCCAGGCTGCTATCACTACTGAATTGACCGAGATCGTAAGTGGTGCCGCAGCGCTGCAGGGGTAGTTGGGAGTCGTGGGTAGTGAGCCAGGTGGTTTTCCCCATTCTTTTTTTCTTGTTTTAAAATGTTGATAACTGCGTTTTCACCTGCAAACCTGAGGGTGTATTTTCGTCGCCTTGGTATTATTATTGAACCTTTTTTATTTTAATCGCTTTTAGGTGAGATTCATTCACCCTTTTTAGTGTTATGGAAATTACTAATCTGATACCGCATATTGAAGCATTGATCTTTGCAAGCGATAAGCCATTGACAAGTCTGGATATTACCGAATTGGTGAATAATGCGTTTGGTTTTATGGAAGATAAGGTCACACTCGACCAGGTAGAAGCGGCTGTTGAAGGTATTACTGAAAAATATAGCTCGGAGTTCTATCCATTTGAACTGAGGCAAAGCGGCGGCGGATGGCAGTTCCTTACCAAGAAGGATTATCATAAAACGATCGCCCAGCTTAATGGTGATAAATATCTGAAGAGACTCTCTGCAGCGGCCCTGGAAACCCTTGCCATCATTGCTTACAAACAACCCGTCACAAAAGGAGAAATAGAATCGATCAGAGGTGTGAGTTCTGATTATGCGGTGCAAAAATTACTGGAGAAGGAATTGATCGTCATCAGTGGTCGTAATGAGAAGTTACCGGGCCATCCACTGGTATATTGCACCTCCCGCAGCTTTATGGATTATTTTGGTATCAATTCTGCCGATGATCTTCCCCGGATCAAAGAGGTGCTTGCCGACCAGGTGGTTGAACCAACAATCGTGAAGAATGAAGGTACAACCGAAGAATCTACCGGTACCGAATCAGAAGAAAACGGAATCGACGATGTGATGCTGTCTGTAACAGAAGACGGTGAACTCGTCGACAAAACGGAAGACAGCAGCGATAATTAATTTTGAATTCTAACGCATTCTTCAACGCTTCCAGGCACATGTGATTTTGGAGCGAAGCATCGCCTTTTTTATCTTCGCCTACTATGCCTGAAAATCTATCCCCGGAGCAGCTAATAGACGTGGCCAAAGAATTTGGTACACCTGTGTATGTTTATCACGCTGAAAAAATCACATCCCAGTATGAGAAATTGAAAAAAGCTTTCAGTGGCAGTAATACTGTGTTTTTTTATGCCTGCAAGGCACTGACTAATATAAATATCCTCCGGCATATTCATGCAATGGGTGCCAATATCGATTGTAGTTCTATCAACGAAGTCAAACTGGCATTGTACGCGGGATTTAAACCCAGCCAGGTTTTATACACTTCTAATGGGATTGCCTTTGACGAGATACAGGAAGCAAAGGAGTTGGGTGTACATATCAATATCGACAGCCTGTCCAATCTCGAAAAGTTTGGGAAGGCTTACGGTCATGATTACCCGGTTGGTCTACGTCTCAGGCCCAATATCATGGCAGGTGGTAACCTTAAGATTTCGACGGGACACGATAAAAGTAAGTTTGGAATACCGGTGGACCAGCTGGAACCGCTGCTGGCGATAGTGAATATGTATAATATGCATATCAATAACCTGCATATCCATACCGGTAGCGAGATAAAGGATGTGGATGTGTTTATAAAAGGTATTGAAGTATTGTTTGATCTCATTCCGCATTTTGGCGAGTTGAAATCCATCGACCTTGGAGGGGGATTTAAGGTGCCTTACCAGGCAGGGGATAGTGAAACGGATATTGAGTTGCTGGCTGCAAAAGTAAAAGAGGCTTTTGACAGTCATCCCCAGGCAAAAAATTTGCAGGTCTGGTTTGAGCCCGGAAAATTCCTTGTAAGTGAATGCGGTTATTTTGTAACGCAGGTAAATGTGATCAAGGAAACCGCTGCCACCACATTTGTGAGCGTCAATAGCGGGTTCAACCACCTGATCCGCCCCATGTTTTATGACTCTTATCATCGCATAGAAAATATCAGTAATCCCGCAGGTTCAGAACGCAAATATTCCGTTGTAGGGAATATCTGCGAGACCGACACCTTTGCCTGGGATCGTATGTTGTCCGAAGTGAGGGAAGGCGATTACCTGGTGTTCTTCAATGCCGGCGCCTATGGTTTTGAGATGTCATCTCATTTCAATTCACGTTACAAACCAGCCGAAGTGATGATCAAAGATGGAAAGGCCCGGCTCATCAGGAAAAGAGACGTTTTTGATGATCTGCTCAAGAGCCTGGTCTTGTAAATGAATTGATGTTCTCTCTTCACACTTATGATGTAATTGTCGGCAAATAATTTTTCCGTTGCATTACTCTCAATGATCCCTTCTGCCAGAAAACTGGCTGTGACACCGCGTCTGGTCGCAACATTTCCCCGAAAAAGTCAGATTCACCCCCCATGGAGTAAGAAAACAGGAAATATTTTTGATATAGAGAGATCAGGAAGTATATCGTGTTAATTATCTCAATATGAAAGAAGGCACACGTTTAAAGTTAAACCAGCTCAAAGTGATCATTCCAATCTGGATGGTCATGGGTTTCCTGATATCTGTTTACGATTACCTGGTTTTGCAAACCGGTTATTCTGCAGGCCTGGCTGCAGACTATTCTTTTTTAGAAGCTTCGGCACGCAATGTCGGAGCCGGGCTCGTTGGTGGGATCATTGGCGGCAGCATCATGGTTTTTTACGTAAATGAAAAATTACAAGACAGGCCTTATGGATATACCCTGATTGTGGTGAGTGTTTCTTTTGTACTGATAGTAGCCCTGATCTCGTTGTTGATGGGCATGATCATCGTTCCCATGAAAACGGGCCGGCCATTATTTGAACCCATATCATGGCTTGCATTTCTTGATTTCCTGAAAGATCCTTCACATATAAAGGCGGTTCTCGGCTGGTCCTTTATTGTTGGGATGACCCAGTTGATGCTGCAGGTGAACAGTAAATTCGGTCAGGCGAATTTCTGGAATATTATTCGCGGAAAATATAACAGGCCAAAAGAAGAGAAGAAGATCATTATGTTCCTTGACCTGAATGATTCCACTGGCATGGCCGAAGAGATGGGCGATGAAAAGTATCATTCTTTATTAAAAGATTTTTTTGCTGATATCACAGTGCCGGTTCTCAACAACAAAGGCAGTATCTACCAATATGTGGGTGATGAAGTCGTTATTTCATGGAACTACCAGGACGGCGTGCAGGACGAACACTGTATCCGCTGTTTCTTCGACATGAAAATGCAGATCCGGGAGAAAAAACAAAAATACCTCGACCGATATGGACTTGTTCCCTCTTTTAAAGCCGGAATACACTGTGGCAGGGTTATCGCCGGTGAAGTAGGTGTCATAAAAAGGGATATCACATATTCTGGCGACGTGCTCAATACCACGGCGAGGATCCTTAACAAATGTGCTGAGTTCCGCGAAGAAGTCATCGCTTCTTCCGATCTGCTTGCAACCCTTACCTGTTCCAGGACCTATACCACGCGCCCCCTTGGTGCCATTAAGTTAAAGGGAAAAAATAAGGAAGTTATGCTTAACTCATTGATGCCAGCTTGAGTAGTCGAGATGCTGGATGCTTGATGCTGGATACTGGATATTGGATACTGGATATTGGATACTGGATTTGATGAAATATTATTCCCCAAAAGATTTTTATTGTAGCGGGCACTAGCCCCCTCTCCCTGAGGAGAGGGGGTTGGGGGTGAGGCGATGTTAGTCGATAGTCTTGAGACTGCCTGCCCGCCGTAGCCTTGGTGAAGGCGGGGAGTATCGGAGGTAAAAATCCCATCCGGGAAGCCGGAAACCAAAACTGTCTTAACTTCGCCACGCATTTTTAAAATTTTAAAACTCTCTTACAACTATGAGTACAGTTAAAGTTGCTATCAACGGCTTTGGTAGGATCGGACGCCTGGTTTACCGGCAGATATATAAAATGGAAGGAATTGATGTCGTAGCTATTAATGATTTGACCAGCCCGAAAGTGTTGGCACATCTCCTTAAGTACGATACAGCGCAGGGAAGATTTGATGCCGAGGTGAAAGCCACTGAAAACTCCATTGTTGTGAATGGCGATGAAGTAAAGATATATGCACAAAAAAATCCAGCTGAAATTCCCTGGAAAACACATGATGTAGACGTGGTGCTTGAATGCACCGGATTCTTTACTGATAAAGACAAAGCTTCTGCACACCTGACCGCGGGAGCAAAGCGTGTGGTGATCTCCGCACCGGCAACCGGTGATCTGAAGACGATCGTATTTAACGTAAACCATAATATTCTCGACGGAAGTGAAACCATCATTAGCTGTGCTTCCTGTACCACCAACTGCCTGGCGCCGATGGCACAGGTGCTGGATGAAAAATTCGGAATCGTCAATGGCCTGATGACAACTATCCATGCCTACACCAATGATCAGAACACACAGGATGCGCCGCATCCGAAAGGTGACCTGCGTCGCGCAAGGGCCGCGGCTCAAAATATCGTACCTAATAGCACCGGCGCAGCAAAAGCCATCGGTTTGGTGTTGCCCAACCTGAAAGGCAAACTGGACGGTAGCGCGCAAAGGGTTCCTGTACTCACCGGTTCGCTGACAGAAGTGACAGCTGTATTAGGAAAGAAAACAAGCGTTGAGGAAGTAAACGCGGCCATGAAAGCTGCCACCAATGATAGCTTTGGCTACACCGAAGATGAAATTGTAAGTGGCGATATCGTTGGGATCACTTATGGTTCATTGTTCGATGCCACGCAAACAAGAGTACAAACAGTTGGAGATACTCAACTGGTACGTACAGTAAGCTGGTACGATAACGAAATGAGCTATGTGAGCCAGCTGGTCCGCACTGTTCACTACTTTGCAAAACTGATAGGAAAATAAATTCCCTGTATTTTTACAATGATCCCCGCATTAATGTGGGGATTATTGCTTTTTTGGATGAGCAATAGTCTTAAAAGTCAAAGACCACTAGCCCTTTAATTTTAAATAGCTGATTATGTCAAAGTTTGCTGATCATAATTTTTCCGGTGAGAAAGCCCTGGTTCGTGTCGATTTCAACGTACCCCTCAACGACAAGTTTGAAATAACTGACGATACAAGGATAAAAGCGGCCATTCCAACCATTAAAAAGATCACCGGCGATGGGGGTATTGCGATCCTAATGTCGCACCTGGGTCGTCCCAAATCTGGCCCCGAAGAAAAATTTTCACTTAAGCACCTGGTACAACACCTGAGCAGCCTGCTGGGTGGCGCTACCGTTCTTTTTGCCAACGATTGTGTGGGAGAGCAGGCGTTTCTTACTGCCAGTATGATGAAACCAGGAGAAGTGTTGCTGTTGGAAAACCTTCGTTTTTATAAAGAAGAAGAAAAAGGTGATGAGAAATTCGCAGAGAAACTTTCAAAGCTAGGTGATGTCTGGGTGAATGATGCGTTCGGTACAGCGCATCGTGCGCATGCTTCTACTGCCGTTATTGCAAAATTTTTCGAACCGGAGAAAAGAATGTTCGGTCTGCTTATGGAAGCAGAAGTCAGCAGCGCTGAGAAAGTCTTGCATCATTCAGAGCGACCATTTCTTGCCATCATCGGTGGTGCCAAGGTCTCCGATAAAATACTGATCATCGAAAACCTGATGGAAAGGGCTACAGATATCATCATCGGCGGTGGAATGGCCTATACTTTTATGAAGGCAGCGGGAGGTAAGATCGGCAGTTCGCTTTGTGAAGAGGACCGCCTTAATACTGCCAGTGAACTTTTGAAAAAAGCCCGCGAGAAGAATGTCAACATTCACCTGCCTTCTGATTCGGTGATCGCTGATAAGTTTGCCAATGACGCCGATATATCCACTGCTCCCAGCAACCTGATCCCCGATGGCTGGATGGGACTGGATATTGGTCCCAACGCGGTAGAACAGTTCACCAATGTGATCCACAGTTCTAAGACCATACTCTGGAATGGCCCGATGGGCGTTTTTGAAATGGATAATTTCCAGGTTGGCACCAAAGCCATTGCCACAGCGGTTGCCGAAGCCACGCAGAAAGGAGCTTTTTCACTGGTGGGTGGCGGCGATTCCGTAGCAGCGGTCAACCAGTTCGGATTTGCTGATAAGGTCAGTTATGTATCCACCGGCGGGGGAGCCATGCTGGAATATTTTGAGGGCAAATCGTTGCCCGGGATCGCAGCGGTGAACGGGTAGGTCTATTGAAATTTCGTTTTTTATATTATTTTGGCTGCTCACCAGTCATTAAAAAATGAAAACTAAAGCTCTGCTAATCGTCCTGCTTGCGGCAATCTCCTTTTCCTCCTGTCAAAAAGAAGCGAGTTTGCAAAACCGGGGCGGGGAGAAAAATGATAAAATTCTTGGAACCTGGAACTTCGTGGGTATGGATGTAGATTTAACTTCAGAAATAACCGCGGGCTCAGGTGTTGATCATGAAAGGATGCTGAGCCATTATACCTATACTTCTACCAACAATAAAGGGACGCTGACATTCGACGCCAGCAAAAGTATAAGCAACAACTTATCCCATACATTTAATACTGTTGTCTTTTTCAAATATTTTGTCGGTGGTAGCCTTATTGATGAATTTGAAATTCCGATGGAAGGAGATATGCCACCCTCTAATGGCTCCGTGGAGTATAAAGTACTGAGCGAGGACTCACTTTACTTTGAGAAAGGTTTT
This sequence comes from Bacteroidota bacterium, assembly GCA_023424015.1. GTDB lineage: Bacteria > Bacteroidota > Bacteroidia > Chitinophagales > Chitinophagaceae > Terrimonas_B. Next base: position 258,430 of record JAFAEM010000022.1, read on the forward strand.
ACGATCCTTGAAGCCCCCGATGGCCAGGGCGCTCCGACTACACATAATACCCTGCCAACAACCGTCGGCCTCGCCTGGGCTAAGGATACGATGATCCTCACCGTAGATCTGGTACAGTTTCAGGAACAGGTCATAAATGGTTTAAATGCCAGGGTAAAGAACGATGTCCGACAGGTAATTAAGCTTAAGAAATAGATAAGTTTATCGGGATAGCGTCAATCTTTTTGTCCAGGCTTTTATCCGCAACAAAAACCTTGTTGTGTAATAACTAAAAAACCTAATTTTATTACTACACAAAAACTTACACGTTATGAAAGGGGCAAAAAACCTGACCTTAATTATCGTCCTTGTTCTTATAGTAATCGTGGGGGCCATGGGCTGCAACGGTTACAATGGGCTTGTAAAGCAGGACGAGACTGTTAAACAAGCCTGGAACAATGTGAATACAGAATACCAGAAAAGAGCAGATCTTGTCGACAACCTGGTTAATACAGTGAAAGGCGCCGCGAATTTCGAAAAGGAAACCCTGACCCAACTGGTGGAAGCAAGAGCAAAAGCCACTTCAGTAAATTTTACAGCTGATCAGCTTACCCCGGAAAACATGGCGAGATTCCAGCAGGCGCAGGGACAAATGACCGGCGCATTAAGCCGGCTGCTCGCGGTCGTTGAAAATTATCCTGATCTCAAAGCCAATCAAAACTTTTTGCAATTGCAGGGACAGTTGGAAGGTATTGAGAACGACGTTAGGAGCACTCGCAGAACTTTTAACGAAGCGATCAATGTTTACAATACCAAAGTGCGTTCATTCCCGATGAATATTTTTGCCGGTATGTTTGGTTTTAAAGCCAAAGAAGGCTTCCAGGCAGAAGAAGGAGCAGAGAAAGCGCCCAAGGTTCAATTCTAATCAGGTCAGCACATGGGTGGGAAAAGATATGCCGGCTATATTGTTGGCGCAATCGTTATTTTATTGGGCATTTACATCATTGTCACTTACAACAGCCTTGTAAAAAAGGAAGAAAGAGTAAAGAAACAATGGTCGGAAGTGCAGAGTACCTACCAGCGCCGGCTTGACCTGGTACCTAATCTTGTCAATGTGGTAAAAGGTGTCTCCGATTTTGAACAGTCTACGCTTGAAAGTATTGCAGCAGCAAGAAGTAAAGCACTGGCAGGTCAGACCAATATCATCAGCGGAGAAAATTATAATGAACAGCACAGACTGCAGGATAGCCTGGCTTCCGCGGCCAACAGGCTGATAGTAGTCATCGAAAGATATCCTACCCTAAAGGGCACATCGGCATATTCCGGACTGCAAACCCAGCTGGAAGGAACAGAAAGAAGGATCAAAGTAGCCCGGGTTGATTTTAATGAAGCTGTCGCCGATTATAATTCAACGGTAAGAAGTGGAAGTGCCATGCTCGTGGCAAAACTGTTTGGCTTTAAGCCCATGGAAGGTTTCCAGTCAGTAGCAGGAGCGGAGAATACGGTGGAGATTAATTTTTAAAAACAGAAACGTGTTTAACTTTTTCAAAAAAGACAAATTTTTCAGCGAAGAAGAAAAAGTGCAGATCGTAAATGCGATCAGAAACGCGGAGCGTCGAACCAGCGGTGAAGTGCGGGTATTTGTAGAGAGTCATTGCCGTTATGTAGACCCGCTGGACAGAGCCGCCGAGATCTTTTTTCACCTGGAAATGGACGAGACCGAGGATCGGAATGCTGTGTTGGTGTACATCGCCATGAAGGACCGTCAGCTGGCTGTTTTTGGAGATGAGGGAATCCATAACAAGGTGGGAACGGAATACTGGTCAAAAGAAGTCCAACTGCTCATAGATAAATTCGATACTGAAAATTATGGTGAAGGCATCAGCCAGTGTGTGACGGATATCGGTGAAGCACTCCATCATTTTTTTCCATTTGATAATGATACCGACAAAAACGAATTGCCCGACGAGATCGTCTTTGGCAAATAACTCGCATGAAAAAACTCCTGTTTATACTTCTCGGCTTTTTGGTCATCAGGGCTTCCGCACAGGTCGATAAGATTATTCCCGCCGCACCCAATCCACCAAAACTGGTCAATGATTTTACCGGAAGTTTTCTGACGCCCGAACAGGTCGCTGCACTCGAACAAAAACTGGTGGCTTATGATGACAGCACTTCCAACCAGGTGGTGATCGCCATTGTGGACGACCTGCAGGGTTATTCAGCAGCGGATTATGCAATAGCCCTGGGCAGAAAATGGGGCGTGGGTAATAAAAACTTTGAGAATGGTATTGTGTTGCTCGTGTCAACCGGTGGAGGGGAAGGAAACCGCGATGTTTTTATCGCAACGGGTTATGGATTGGAAGGCGTGGTGACGGATCTTGTTGCCGACGCGATCATCGATCATGAACTGGTCCCTAATTTCAGGGCCGGGAATTATTATCGTGGACTGGATGAGGCCACCAATGCCATTTTTCGGGCAGCCGAGGGTCGTTACCAGGCTCCCGCAGGGTATGGCAGCAGGGGGGGTAAAGGCATACCCATTGGCACTATCATTTTTGTCATCATCCTGCTCATTTTCCTATTTGGCGGCATGGCTGGTGGCGGTGGAGGTGGCGGATATGTTTCCCGTCGCGGGTATACCGGCTGGGGTGGCCTCGGCGGACTGGGTGGACTTGGTCGTGGAAGCAGTGGCGGTGGCTGGTCCGGCGGCGGCGGTGGAGGTTTCGGCGGATTTGGAGGTGGCGGATTTGGAGGCGGCGGCGCTGGCGGGAAGTGGTGAGATTACAGGAATTTGGGATTAGTATCCATTGCTGTCCGGAATAAAATTTTGGATTGTTGTCAAAGCCTTGACCCGCCGTGCCTTTCATGAGCATTCCGTGACCAAAATAAGGACACGAAGTACACAGAGGATTTCACAAAGAGCACGGAGAAAATAATGCAAGACACCATGCCCGCCGTGGTTTATAGAACTCAATAAGTCCCCTGACAATAATGATTAGGAATTAGGGCGTAATACTTGAGGATATTGGGTGATTGTCATTTAACAAGTGATTGTAGCCGAATTGATTTAATTTTGGTCTACAACAATTGCGGCGATGAAAAGACTTGTTCAGGGCATTTTTATTTTGCTGTTTCCACTGGCGGCGTTATCACAAAAAGATTATTTCATCTACCTGGAGAGTGATGGAGGTCAGGCTTTTTTTGCCAGGATTGGGGATAAGACGGTTAGTTCCTCTTCCGGCGGTTACCTCATACTACCCCAACTCCGCGATACCACGCACACATTCATCGTTGGATTTCCTGGAAATAAATGGCCTGAGCAAAGATTTACAGTGACGATGCGCGGTAACGATCACGGCTATCTCTTAAAAAATTTTGAGGGTAAGGGCTGGGGGTTGTTTGACTTGCAGACAATGAGTGTTCAAATGGCTTCGGGGAATGCCACCGCAAAAAAGCAGGAGACCAGTAACGGATCCGTTTCGCTTTTTACTGAAATATTATCAAAAGCAGCAAATGACCCTTCACTTAGGGAGAAGCCTGTATTCGCTTCCAATATAAGCCAGCAGCCTTCCCAACCGGTACAGGTGGTTAATAAGGCGAGTGAAACAGTGGCGGCTGCACCTAGAAAAGAGGAGTCTAAACCGATAAAGCCGGACACCGTATCCAGAAAGGAAGAAGTCGTTGCAAAACTGGATACAAAAAAAGAGGAGTCTAAGCCCATAACGCCTGATACCGTATCCAAAAAGGAAGAAGCCGTTGCAAAGCTTGAGACAAAAAAGGAGGACCCTCCATCGCAGGCAGCACAAAGAGAAACACCTGCTTCAACAACTGCCGATAGCCTGGAAGCTATAACACGGCAGGAGCCGCCTGCCACAGAACAGGAAAAGCCGGTAACACTAAAAAAGGAACCGGTGATAGCGAAAACAGAGATCAGTAAGCAAAAGGAAGAAACGGCGATTAATAAAGCCGAACGTCAAAAAGAACCCGTAGTAGAGCCAGTCAGCAATACCACTCCGTCAGAGAATACCTTAACCGGCAGGACCGGGCCTGCTCCGTCTCCGGATTATGAAAGATCGGAAGTGATCAAAAAGGCAGAAAGTTCAACTACTGATGGATTTGGTCTGGTTTTTATCGATAAGATCGCCGATTTCCGCCAGGATACCATACAGATATTTATTCCTAATGCCAGAACGATACTGGGTGACGCCCGTAAAAAAGCTGCTAATGACCGGAAGTTCCTGGATATTGATGAAAACACAAAGGCAGTTTCAAAAAGCACTGCCAGGAATAACTGTAGCTCACAGGCTACAGAGGATGATTTTTTTCGTCTGAGGAAGAAGATGGCCGGTGTTAAGGATAGCGAATCAATGATCAGCGAGGCGAAAAAGGAGTTCAAGGGTAAATGTTTTTCTGTCGACCATATCAGGAACCTCGGAAACCTGTTTCTAAATGAGGCCGGTAAGTTCCAGTTTTACGAAGTGGCTTATCCCAATAGCAGTGATAAAAATGGGTTTACGGTCCTTGAGGCAGAGTTCAGAGATCCCTATTTTGTGCATCGATTCAAAAACCTGGTCAATTAAATCCAACCGTCTAGCCGGTTTGCAATATCATCTCCTTAATATATGCCAAGATATTTCCTGGAAGTAGCCTACAAGGGCGAAGCATATAGTGGTTTTCAAACCCAGAAGAATGCCAATAGTGTGCAGCAGGAAATTGAAAAAGCTTTCCGGGTCTTACAGCGGGAAACTGTGGTCATGACGGGGTCTTCAAGGACCGACGCGGGGGTGCATGCGCTGCAGAATTTTTTTCATTTTGATTTTGATGGGGCGGTCCATCCGCAATTTTTATACAAGATCAACGCTATTTTGCCACAAGACATTGTTATTCATTCGATTAAAGAATTGGGAGCAGGGGCTCACTGTCGTTTCGATGCCACGGGTCGTGAATACCGCTATTATATATACCAGAGAAAGGATCCTTTTCTGAGCGGCAGGGCTTTCTATTTCCCCTACAAGCTCGACCTGGAGATCATGCAGCAGGCGGCAGAACTGGTAAAGAGATATCATGATTTTACTTCTTTTTCAAAGCGGAATACGCAGGTGAAGTCCTTTATCTGCCAGGTATCACATAGTGAATGGTACCGGGAAGGTGATTGCCTTGTCTATCGGGTGGTGGCCAACAGGTTTTTGAGGGGGATGGTCCGGGCGCTGACGGCTACTATGCTGAAACTAGGCCGGCAGAAGATAAGTCTCGAAGATTTTTCTGCGATAATTGAGGCCAAAGACTGCCGGGTAGCGAGTTTCGCGGTGCCGCCGCATGGTTTATTCCTGGTACGGGTCAATTATCCTCCGGGTTACTATAACCCGGAGCCGAAAAAAACTTGACTGCCGAAACCCTTTACCAGCGTATATCCTGGAAAATGTTAGTCACAGGTGTTTAAAAAAGATTTGGCAGTCATCAATTCACTCCTATCTTTGCACCCCCGATTGAAAAAAAGGGATAGTTCTCTGAAGAAAATAAAGAAAGAGTTTTATAAAAACATGGGGTAAAATTTGGTAGGAAACTTCAAAGCCTTACTTTTGCCCCCCGCTTAAAAAGCGGGTGTTCTTTGCAGGTGTTATGAAAAAGATAAAGGGGGTGAAAACTGGGGAAATCGGTCATTAAAAATTGGCCGGTATTTGTGGAAACCTTACCTTTGCTGTCCGCCATAAAAAAGATAGCGGGCTCTTTCTAAAACAAGTTGATTTTCATTCCAATTGATTCTGTTTTTTCTAAAAATAAATGCAGAAAATTTTGGTAGAAATAAAAAGGCCCTTACCTTTGCACTCCGTTCAAAAAAACGGGTGGCTGGTAAAGCCGAAAGATCTTTGAAAGTTGGGAAACAATAGCACTTATTTCCGCCTTTTGGCGGGGATAACAAACAAGGTAAGTCAAAGCGAAAACAATTCGATTTGACACGTTAATTTTAAGGTTCATAGCTTTTAGTTATGAACGACTTTGAAGTTAAATGTCAGTATCAAACATCATTTACAATGGAGAGTTTGATCCTGGCTCAGGATGAACGCTAGCGGCAGGCTTAATACATGCAAGTCGAGGGGCAGCAGGTCCCGAGCAATCGGGATGCTGGCGACCGGCAAACGGGTGAGGAACACGTACAGAACTTTCCTTCAAGCGGGGAATAGCCCAGAGAAATTTGGATTAATACCCCATAGTACTACGAAGTGGCATCACTTTGTATTTAAAGATTTATCACTTGAAGATGGCTGTGCGGCTGATTAGGTAGTTGGCGGGGTAACGGCCCACCAAGCCTTCGATCAGTAACTGGTGTGAGAGCACGACCAGTCACACGGGCACTGAGACACGGGCCCGACTCCTACGGGAGGCAGCAGTAAGGAATATTGGTCAATGGACGAAAGTCTGAACCAGCCATGCCGCGTG
>JAFAEM010000018.1 GCA_023424015.1 Bacteroidota bacterium
TGAGTCGTGAGTCGTGAGTCGTGAGTTGTGAGTGTTTTAGCTTAAAAATAATCATTAATTGAATGTGTCCTGGGTTTCGAAGCTCTAAGCTCGAAGCTCGCAGCTCAAAGCTCGCAGCTTCCCTCTAATTCCTGGAAACACAGGACTGAAAAGTATTTTTCATCAATGCGGCTATGGTCATGGGTCCCACGCCGCCCGGCACCGGGGTAATCCAGGAAGTTAATGGTGCCACTGAATCAAAATCAACATCTCCTTTTAATCTAAATCCGCTTTTACGGGTTTCGTCTTTTACCCTCGTAATACCTACATCGATCACAACCGCGCCAGGTTTGATCATTTCGGCTGTTACAAATTCGGCTTTCCCCAGGGCTGCCACCAGGATATCAGCCTGCAGGCAAATTTCCTTTAAATTTTTTGTCTGTGAATGACAGATGGTGACGGTACAGTTGCCGGGATGGGTGTTACCGCTCAGCAAAATGCTCATTGGGCGGCCTACGATATTGCTGCGGCCCAGCACTACGGCATGTTTTCCTTTTGTTTCAATTTTATAGTATTCCAAAAGCAGCATGATGCCATATGGCGTCGCTGGTATATAGGAAGGCAGCCCCTGTACCATTCGGCCCACATTAACCGGGTGAAAACCGTCGACATCCTTTTCGGGGATGATCGCGTTGATCACTTTTTCATCTGAAATATGTTTTGGAAGTGGCAGTTGAACCAGGATACCGTCGATCGCCGTATCCAGGTTAAGTTCTTCGATCTTTTCCAGCAGTTTGTTTTCTGAAATGGTCTCGTCAAAACGGATCAACGTTGACTTAAAGCCCGTTTCTTCACAGGCTTTTACCTTGGCGGCAACATAGGTCTCGCTGGCGCCGTTGTGACCAACCAGTATGGCGGCTAAATGTGGTATTTTTTTGCCTTCTATAGAACGTTGAGCTACATCGATTCTGAGGTCATCCTTTAGAGCCTGGGCGGCTTTCTTTCCATCTAAAATTTGCATGGCGCAAACCTACAGAAACTTTGTTTCTCAACCCGCCCCGGACCTGGTAAAAAACGTTTTTTTACCGTTTTAACACATTGGGTCAGCCATCGGGTTTCTCTAGCTTACATTTTCAAAAAAGCATGGGTTTGCGGTTACGATCCATTATTATGATTTATTTATTTCAAACTGCCCTGGTGGCAGAAAGCCAAAACCTGCACCGGCCGTTAACACCAGCCTACACCGGGATTGGTGCCTATAGCATCGAACATAACGAAATATTCTCCTTTATTAACAACCAGGCGGCGCTGGCTCAGTTGGAAAATGCCGGGGTGGCTGTATTTGCTGAAAGAAAATTCATGCTGGCAGAACTTAATAACTATACCGCCGTCCTCTGCCTGCCTTCCTCCTCCGGCAGTTTCGGGTTGAAAGCTGTTTATGCCGGTTTCACTGATTACAACGAAACACAACTGGGCCTTGCTTACGCGAGAAAACTTGGGAAAAAAATTGATGTTGGTGCACAATTTAATTACAACGGTATCCGGATCGCAGGTTATGGAAATGCATCTGCTTTGAGTTTTGAAACAGGCATGATCCTGCACATCAGTGATAAACTTCACACTGGTCTGCATTGCAATAACCCGGTTGGTGGCAAGTTTGGAAAAGACCAGCAGGAAAAACTTTCTTCCGTGTTCACACTTGGATTTGGTTATGATGCTTCAGATAAATTTTTTCTGAGCGCTGAAATTGTAAAAGAGGAAGCGCAATCCATAAACGTAAACGCGGGGTTTCAATACAGGTTTATTGCTCAGTTGCAGGTGAGAGCCGGCATATCAACAGCCTCCACTTCATTTTGGGCAGGACTGGGTCTTTCATGGAAATCCGCCAGGTTTGACGCCACTGCATCGTATCACCCACAGCTGGGACTTACACCCGGTCTGCTTTTGCTCTACCAGCTTAATTCAAAAGAAGATTGAAATCGATTTTGCTCATAGTGTTTGGTGTTTGTTCAATTCAAATTTGCATTGGGCAGGAAATTCCTGCCACGGCCGAGCAGCAACTGGAGAATCTTGCCGATGCTGAAGAGGGAGAAACCGAGGATGATTCCTGGCTGCAACAACTGGAGCTTTTTAAATCAAACCCACTCAACCTGAATACAGCCGAAATGCAGGAGCTCCGTGACTTGAGAATACTTACTGATCTGCAGATTGCCAACCTGGTTTTGTATCGGCGAATCTTTGGGAAAATCATACACATTTATGAACTGCAGGCCATACCCACCTGGGATATCCAAACCATCAGGAAGCTCCTTCCATTTATCAGTATTGAATCACCGATATCGGTCCGGGAAGATATCGCAGATTGGTTCGTAGGTGGCACACATGGCTTGTTGTTTCGTGTTTCGCAGGTTTTGGAAAAACAAAAAGGTTTTGAAAAAAACGCGAATGGTTCAGCGTATGCCGGCAGTCCGCAACGCGTATTTTTTCGGTATCGCTATAATTACAAGAACAACCTGCAATTTGGGATAGTGGGCGACAAGGATGCCGGGGAACAGTTCTTCAAAGGCAAACAGCGTATGGGTTTCGATTTTTATTCCTTTCATTTATTTGCCAGGAATGCAGGTATCGTGAAAGCTTTCGCATTAGGTGATTTCACAGTGAACCTGGGCCAGGGACTTATACAATGGCAAAGCCTCGCTTTTAAAAAAAGCGCCGAAGTAATGGGTGTAAAAAGACAATCAGCCACACTTCGTCCTTATCATTCCGCAGGCGAGTATAATTTCAATCGTGGTATCGGTATCACTATTAGAAAGCGCAACCTGGAAGCAACGGCTTTTACTTCGCTTCGTAATTTGAGCGCTAATTTTAATACAGATGCTGCAAGCCAGGATGAATATGTCTCCTCGATCCTGATGTCGGGGCTGCATCGAACCGAAACTGAACTTTCAAACCGTAACCGACTGCGACAAATTTCATTTGGTGGAAATATGAAGTGGCTGGGTAAGTCATGGCAGCTTGGTATAAACAGTGTTTATTATCATTTTTCATTGCCCATTAGCAAAAGAGACGAACCCTATAATTTATTTTCGATCCGTGGCAGGTCCTGGTACAATTTGAGTGTTGACTATAGTTACACGTACAGAAATCTTCATTTATTTGGCGAAACTGCCGTGGATAAAAATCTCAGCAAGGCCTTTCTGCATGGAATACTTCTGAGTGTAGATCCCAGTGTTGATATTTCGATCGTACACCGTGCCATTCCTATGAAATACCAGGCTGTAAATGCAAACGCTTTTACAGAAAATTCTTATCCCAACAACGAAAATGGTATTTATGCGGGGATCAGTGTACGACCTCAAACCTCGTGGCGTATTGATTTATATGGCGATCTTTATAAGTTTCCCTGGTTAAGGTTCCAGGCCGATGCACCGGGTTCGGGTAAGGAGTTTTTGGTACAGTTTACTTATACTCCTAACAGGCAAACAGAAATTTATACAAGGTTTCGAACTGAAGCAAAGCAGGTCAATACAACAGAGATAGATCATGCTTTGAATGTACTCGCAGCGATACCCAGGCAAAACTGGCGTATACATGCGAGTTATAAGATCGGCCAGGCGATAACGTTGCGCAATCGTGTTGAAACGGTATGGTATAATAAGAAGGAAAAATATCTTGCCGAACAGGGCTTTCTCATTTTTATCGACGTGATCTATAAACCTTTGATGAAGCGATTTTCCGGGCTGATGCGTTTGCAGTATTTTGAAACAAGCAGTTATGCATCGCGATTATATGCATATGAAAATGACGTGATGTATAGTTATTCCATTCCTGTTTTTTTTGATAAAGGGTATCGTTATTATTTCACCATCAATTACGACGTAAGTAAAAAACTGGGTCTTTGGTTGCGCTGGGCACAAACCATCTATCGTGATAAAGAGAGGGTTGGCTCCGGACAGGATGAAATTGCCGGCAATCGCAAATCGGAAATAAAGCTGCAGGTGGCTTATGTTTTTTGATTCATTTTAAGCCTGTTAGATTCTTTCTTTTTGAAGAATGTTAAAAAAAGCTCAATTTTGACGCAGCAAGTCTCCAAAACAGGATGTCTTACCATCAATCGCAACCAAACTAACTGGTTATATCGGAGCTAACTGCCCATCTAAGGTTAGCGCAGATTTGAGGAAATAGGATCTCTCTCTGTTAAACTACACAAGCTGAACAACAAGTCACTGTCTTCCAAGCCGGAGGTGCATTTTTATTTGTGTACATCTAAATCAAATTCACATGAGAAAAATCGCATCACTGTGCGCAGTGCTGATGCTATGTCATGTTTTGGCATTCGCACAGACGAAAACTGTTACCGGGCAGGTGAGGGACAACAATGGTGTACCCGTTCCTTTTGCCAACATTACTATCAAAGGCACCAATACAGGTGCATCAGCAGATGCCAACGGTAATTTCACAATTCAGGTACAGGAAGGACAAACACTAGTGGTCAGTTCGGCCAGTTTTGCCGAGCAGGAAATAACTGTAGGTCCCTCATCAACGATCACGATCAACCTCGAGCCGCAGGGCGCTTTACAGGAAGTAGTGGTGACCGCCCTCGGCGTGAGGCGTGCCAAAAATACACTTCCCTATGCAGCACAACAGGTTCGCGGTGATGAAGTCACCAATGTACGCCAGGCGAATGTAGGTGCGGCATTATCAGGTAAGGTCTCTGGTCTCGAGATCAGGCAGGGTAATTCAATTGGCGGTTCTACCAACATCGTCATCCGGGGTACCAAGTCCCTGACGAATACCAACCAGGCATTGTTTGTGGTTGATGGCGTGCCCATTGATAACTCTGTGACCAATACTGCCAATCAAACGACGGGTCGTGGTGGTTATGACTATGGTAACGCAGCTGCGGATATAAATCCCGACAATATTGAAACCATCAATGTACTGAAAGGCGCCGCGGCTTCTGCCTTGTACGGCTCGCGAGCAGCCAATGGCGTGATCATGATCACTACTAAGAAGGGACGGAAAGGTCTCGGTGTAACGATCAACTCGGGACTGATCTTCGGATCGGTTGACAAAGACACGTATGCAAAATACCAAAATGAATATGGAGCGGGTTATGCAACGTCAGGATATGGCGCTCCTGACCCCAATGGCGGCTTCTTTTATTTTGATGCAAATGGAGATGGAATTGATGATCTCGTAGTGCCCACCAGTGAGGATGCTTCCTATGGTCAAAAATTTGATCCTAACCTCATGGTTTATCACTGGGATGCATTCGATCCCACTTCGCCCAATTATCGTACTCCGCGACCATGGGTGGCTGCAGCCAATTCACCACTTGCTTTTTTTGAAGACACCTGGTCAACCAATAATAGCATCCAATTAGATGGTGGCGGTGACAGGGGTACTTACCGGCTTGGTTATACACGAAATGATGAGGAAGGTATTTTACCCAACAGTAATGTTTTAAAGAACATTATAAATTTTGCGGCAACTTATGATATGACCAGTAAGCTGAACGCATCCGCTAGCGTGAGTTATTCCAAGATAGATGGACTGGGTCGATATGGTACAGGATATAATGGCCTTAATGTAAACCAGCATTTCCGCCAGTGGTACCAGACAAATATGGATATACTCGAGCAAAAGGATGCTTATTTCCGCACACGTCAGAATATTACCTGGAACTGGCGTGATCCATCCACGCCAGAAGGCCTGAGACCGATCTACACCGACAACTTTTATTTTATGCGGCACGAGAGTTATCAGAACGATACCCGCAGTCGCATATTCGGTAACGTAGCATTGAATTTTAAGGCAACCGAATGGCTTAATTTCCTCGCGAGAGTATCACTGGATACTTACGATGAACTGCAGGAAGAACGAATTGCAGTAGGAAGTGTGGACCCCGCCGAGTATTCGCGGTTCAACCGAAACTTCCAGGAACTGAATTACGATCTCATGGGTAATGTAGACCGCGACCTGAATGAGGATTTTAACCTGAAAGGTTTGCTTGGTATTAATATGAGAAGAACAACGATCAACAGCGTCTTCGCATCGACCAACGGAGGACTCGTAGTGCCAGGCTTGTACTCAATAGCCAATTCACTCAACCCTGTAAGTTCACCTACCGAAGTATATGCACCTACAGCGGTGGATGGTTATTTCGCAGGTCTTACACTCACTTACCAGGATTTCGTTTCGCTCGATGGTACTTTCCGCAGAGACAGATCATCTACTTTGCCTGAAGGAAACAACGCCTATAATTATTATTCCGTATCGGGTAGCTGGTTGTTTTCCCATCACCTGCAAAATGTGCCATGGTTATCGCATGGAAAACTAAGGGCTAATTACGCAGAAGTGGGTAATAGTGCACCCTGGGGAAGAACGGCTGACAGTTATGATAAGCCTGATCCTTTTGGTAGCGCTACTTTGTTCTCGCTGCCGGTTTCGAAAAATAATAATGAACTCGTACCTGAGCGTACATTCAGTAAGGAAGTTGGTTTGGAAATGGCATTCCTGCGCAACAGGCTGGGTTTTGATGCCAGCTATTATATTACCAATACCAGGAACCAGCTTATTCCCGTGGCTGTATCGTCTGCTACTGGTTTTGGTAGTAAATTCCTGAATGCCGGTGATGTACAAAACAGGGGTTTTGAAGTAACCGTTTTTGCAAGCCCGGTCAGAAATACCAATTTTTCATGGGATATCAACCTCAACTGGACCCGCAACAGGAATGAAGTGGTAGCCCTGCATGGCGAAAGTAAAAACCTGCAGATCGCATCCTTCCAGGGAGGTGTATCCATTAATGCATCTTTAGGAGAACCTTATGGTACCATACAGGGTAAAACATGGGTCTTTCACGATAATGGCGGCAAGATAGTTGGCGCCAACGGAAGATATCTTCAATCTGTTACAACCAATAATGTAATAGGTAATATTAACCCTGACTGGGTGGGTGGTATTTATAATACTTTCAAATACAAGAATCTTTCACTTGGGTTCTTAGTAGATATGCGCCATGGAGGTGATGTTTTTTCACTCGATCTCTATTATGGTTTGGCAACTGGTATCTATCCTGAGTCTGTCGGACTTAATGACCTGGGCAATCCGTCACGCGACCCTGTTAGCGCAGGCGGCGGTGTGATCATGCCAGGTGTACTGGAAGATGGCAAGCCTAATGATATCAGGGTGGAAAATGATTTTGGAACTTTTGGGTATGCCCGCAATCCCGCAGCGCAATTTGTATACGATGCCAGTTTTATAAAGCTGAGGGAAGCTAATATCACTTACTCATTACCGGGTACATTGATGGATCGGCTAAAATTTGTGAAGGGCATCGATATCTCCCTGATCGGAAGAAACCTCTGGATCATTCATAAAAATCTTCCCTATGCAGATCCTGAAGAAAACCTGTCAGCAGGAAATGCGCAGGGATACCAGAGTGGAGCTTATCCCACAGTCAGGCAAATTGGTTTAAACCTAAGAGTTAAATTCTAAATGATACAGCCATGAAAAAATACATTTTGATAATAACCTGCTTTATATTTCTTGGCGCGATTTCCTGTACCAAGGATATTACCCGGTTCAACCGGGAGACAAAAGCGCCTTCTGAAGTTCCGGCTGAGACGCTTTTTTCAAATGGGATGAGAAACCTGGTGGATGTAATAACCAGCGGTAACGTTAACTTAAATATTTTCCGCTATACGGTACAACACTGGGCTTCTACTACCTACCAGGATGAGCCCAACTATGATTTTGGTACGCGGAACATCCCACAGAACTGGTGGCTTAATCTCTATCGGAATGTGCTGGCCGATTTGAAAGAGTCGAAAAGACTGGTCAATGAAACGGAGCCAGGAGTTGTCTCTGCAGAGACCCTGAAGAACCAGGTTGCGACCCTTGAGCTATTAGAGATTTATACTTATAGCATCCTGGTGAATACTTTTGGCGATGTGCCTTATACAGAGTCAAATGATGTCGACAATCTTTTCCCAAAATATGATGATGCACGAACCATCTATGATGACCTGTTCGTCCGGCTCGATCAGGCTATTGCCGACCTCGATCCCGCAGTGGAAGGATTTAGTGCGGAAAGTGATCTGCTATACCAGGGCGATATAAGTAAATGGGAAAAATTTGCCAATTCGCTAAAGATCAAATTAGCCATGACGATCGCGGATGTAGATGAGTCAAAAGCCAGGGCTGCGTTCGAATCGGCTGATGCCGGCGCCTTCACCAGTGCGGCAGATGATGCGGTATTTCATTACCTGCCCACAACGCCCAATACAAATCCAATTTGGGTTGACCTCGTTCAGAGCGGAAGGGCAGATATGGTAGCAGGCAAACCACTCCTGGATCAATTAACCGCTTTGGGAGATCCGCGGCGTGACGATTTTTTTGAACCCAATAATAGTGGCGAATGGGTAGGTGGCAGGATTGGCGCCAATAACACATATGCCGAAACGGCAAGACCCAGCGAAATGGTAGAAGCTCCCGATGCGCCATCGGTATTGCTGGACTATGTGGAGATCGAGTTTTACCGTGCCGAAGCCGCTGAGCGTGGCTTTAACGTAAGCGGAACCGCTCAGGAACATTATAATAACGCCATTACTGCGTCTATCATACAGTGGGGTGGTACTGCTGCTGAGGCAACAACCTACCTGGCAAAGCCGCAGGTAAATTATAATACTGCTGCCGGGGATTGGAGACATAAGATCGGCTTGCAGAAATGGATTGCTTTGTACAACCGTCCGGTTGCCGGATGGCTGGAGATTCGCAGGCTCGATTTTCCAGAAGTCACACCTCCGGCCAACCCCGACTCAGGCTTCCCGAATCGTTTTCCTTATCCGGCCAATGAACAAACCCTGAATCCCGAGAATTATACTGCCGCTGCAGCAGCCATTGGCGGGGACAAGGTAGAGACCCAATTGTTCTGGGATATTTTTTAAGTGGTAAGTCTGAAGTTTGAGACTATATAATAAAGGAGTTGCTTCACGCAGCTCCTTTATTATTATACACCGTAAAATCGTGCGCTTTAAAGCTTCATACAGATATTAACTTTTTTAAATGCATCTGAAAAATTCTCCAATAAAAAAAGTTATTTTTTTACCAGCGGTTTGTAATGTCAAAAAAAAAGCTATCTTGACGCAGCAAAATTCATGGTTAAGGTGTCTCTTTTCAGGTTTTAGTCAACTGAAGTCACTTTTTTCGCATTGAATTTCATCGTTTTAAAAACTAAACTAACATTAACATGAGAAAACTTGCATCACTGCTTGCGGTGCTTCTGTTATGCACCGTGGTGGCATTTGCACAAAATTCCCGAACTGTTAAGGGCGTAGTAAAAGGAGACCAGGGAGAGGTCATTCCTTTTGCGTCCATCGTTGAAACCGGAACTAACAATGCGACCACCGCCGACGCGGCAGGCGCATTTACCATTACTATTAAAGAAGGTTCACGGTTAACTATCACTGCTATCGGATTTAATCCCGTAACTACAACACCCGGTGCAGGTGACCTTTCTGTGGCATTGACAAAAAGAGCGGATGAGCTCCAGGAAGTGGTAGTAACTGCCCTGGGTATCAGAAGAGAGCAAAGAGCACTTGGTTATGCTGTATCGAAAGTGGATCCTGCCGTGGTTTTGCAAAGATCAGAACCAGACATCCTGAAAGGACTGCAGGGTAAAGTTCCTGGTGTGGACATCAGGGTGGGACAGGGTGCTCCCGGAGCATCTACCCGTATCCAGATCAGGGGTGTTGCCTCTTTTGGTCTGGCTACTCAGCCACTGATCGTTGTGGATGGTGTTCCTTATAGTAATATAGAAGTGGGTGCCGGTAGTGCTTTCTCTGGTGGTGGCGCTTCTGGTACGAGCTTATCTAACCTGGATGCTAACGATATTGAGTCAATCAACGTATTGAAAGGTGCGGCAGCCGCTTCATTGTACGGTTCACGTGCCTCAAACGGTGTGGTTGTTGTAACTACCAAATCCGGCTCAGGCAGAAAAGGTGCTAAATCTCTAAACGTTACCGTAAGATCTGGTTACAGCATTGAAAAGATTGCCAACCTGCCTGATTTTCAAAATACTTATGGTGCGGGTGCAAACTTCAGGACTCAATCGTCGAACGGTTCATGGGGTGCCGCGTTTGGTCGTGGTGTGATCTATGATGCAAGTGGTAACGTTGTAAGAAATTCTTCTTCAGGGATTGACTCTATTCCTGCAGGTACATGGGCTGCTATGTCAGCTGCATATCCTGAACTGTTTCCCGGCGGTCTGGCCCCTTACAAGCCTGCTCCGGACAACGTAAAGAAATTGTTTGAAACAGGTCGCCTGTTTGAAAATTCAATAAACGTAAATGGTGGTACTGGTGGTACAACCTTCAACCTGACTGCTTCTAATGTGCACCAGAAAGGTTATATCATGAACACCAGTTATGCAAAGAGTAATATCTCTGCCGGTGGTCAAACCGTAGTTGGTAAACTGACCGTAGGTGCTAACATTGGTTATACCCGCTCTAAACAAATTGGTGGTTATTTTGGACAGGTTCAGTCATTCCTTACCGGCTGGGGCCGTACTTTCACCCAGGCTCGTAACTGGGACATTGCCGCCTGGCCAACTGAAGACCGTGCAGGAAACCAGATCGGTTTCAATACTGGTCAGTACACCAACCCCATCTGGGCAGCAAAACACAACACGATCACAACATGGGATGACCGTATCGTAGCTAATGCCCGTGCAAACTATAAAATAAGCAACCTGATCTCTATCAGCTATACATTGGGTGTTAACCAATACGCGCTGTATCGTGATGCGATCATCGATAAAAGCTCACTGGGTTCTTCTGACAACGGTCTCGGTAACATCACTGAAACCATTAGCAGGAACCAGGAACTCCAGTCTACTTTGATCGCTACCATCACTCCAAAGATCGGTGATGATTTCACACTTGATTTTAAAGTGGGTAATGATATCAACCAAAGAACTTCCCGTTATCAGCAGGTATATGGTGTAGACTTTATCGTACCTGGACTTTATAACCTGGGTAACACCAACAATAAATTCTTTAACGGCGACAGCAGGACTAAGAGAAGGCTGGTAGGTTATTTTGCTGATGCGACAGTAGGTTATAAGAATTTTGCATTCATTAACCTGACTGGTCGTATGGACCAGACCTCGACACTTCCTTATGAAAATGCCCGTTATTTCTACCCCGCGATATCCGGTTCATTTGTTTGGACTGAAGCGCTGGGCCTGAAATCGAATGCGATCAATTATGGTAAACTCCGCGTGGGTTATGCAAGGGTGGGTAATGATGCCAATCCTCATAATGGACAAGACGTATTCAGCCTTTCTACTACATCATTCCTTGGTCAGCCAAGAGCTACAAGGGGATCAGTGACATACGATCCGGAGCTCACTCCTGAGTTCACCAGTGAAGTGGAAGCTGGTGCTGATTTCCAATTCTGGAACCAGCGTATCAACGCAGAAATCACCTGGTATGATAAAAGAACAACTGACCTGATCTTCGATATTGATGTTCCCACTACCACTGGTTATTCGTCTTATTTCACCAACGTGGGTGAGATCCGTAATACTGGTTGGGAAATCGGCCTGGGTGTAAAACCTGTGGTTACTAAAGATCTTCTCTGGGAAGTACGTGGTGCTTTCACTCATAACATCAACACAGTGGAAGAACTGGTTGAAGGTTTAGACAGGGTTCCGTTCTCTGGTTATACAACTGCCGGGGGATTCCTCGAAGCAGGTACAAGGTTTAACCATTTCCGCGGTACTGTACTTGCAAGGTCTGATGATGGCCAGTTGCTGATCGATCCAAATAGCGGTTGGCCTTTTGTAAATCCTACTCCTGTAGCGCTTGGACATCCGGAGCCAGATTTCAAACTTGGTCTGACCAACAACCTGTCTTACAAAGGAATTACATTGAGCGTATTGTTTGACATTACCAAGGGTGGTTTGTTCTTCTCTGAATCTATCCAGAGCATGCTGGGTCGTGGTGTAACCAAGGATACTGAAGACAGGGAAGTCAACAGGATTCTCAAAGGCTTATATGGTAATCCTAACCAGGTAACAGGTCCCGATGGCGATCCTATTTATGTGCCACTGCTGGTTGGCGGTAAAACAGTGCCTAACCAAACCAAGCTGACAACGAATGACCTTTATTTCCAGGCAGGTATTGCTAACGCCAGTTCGTTCGCTACCAACTCTGCCGGTGAAATGGGATTCTATGATGCTTCTGTTTATCGTCTGCGTGAGATCAGCATTGGTTATGATCTTCCAAAGAGCCTGATCAGCAGACTGAAAGTAGACAGGATCAATGTATCAGTAAGTGGTCGTAACCTTTGGTATGTTGCACCTGGTACTCCCAAGCACATTAACTATGACCCTGAAGTTAGTTCCTTTGGTACAAGTTCAGCCCAGGGTTTTGATATTACCGGTGCACCTAGTGCAAAACGGTATGGTGTCAATATCAATGTGGCGTTCTAATATAAATACTAACTATTATTTCTATTAATTATGAAACAAACTAAAATATTATTTATTTCTTGTATCGCCGTTCTGGTTATGGCTGCGCCAGGCTGCAAGAAATACCTGGATGTAAACCAGAATTTGAACAGCCCGACCAGCGTGCCACTATCGACGCTGCTAACAAGTGGTGAACAACGGATAGGAAGTGTATTCGCGCTGGGTACTACGATCGGAAACGGCCTTGGCGTATATACCCACCAGTTAATGCAATACGGTGGTTTTAACCGTTATGGTATCACCGCTTCCGGAATGGATGGTTCATGGAACACGTTGTTCAGCATCCTTGCAAACCTCGATGTATTGATCAACCAGGCAACTGAAAGCGAACGTTTCATGTACGCTGGTGTGGGTAAAGTACTGAAAGCATATACTGCCAGCATGATGGTGGATATCTGGGGTGATATTCCTTATACCGAATTCAACAAGTTTAAAGACGGTATCAGGCAGCCCGCATTTGATGATGACGCCACAATTTATCCTCAGTTGCTCGCATTGCTGGATGAAGGCATAGCCGACATTCAAAATCCCGCACCCCAGGTTAAACCCGGTGCAGATGATGTCATTTATAAGGGCAATGCTACTAACTGGGTAAAAGCTGCGAACACCATCAAATTGAAACTCCTCACCCAGGTTAGAAAGGTGCAGAATGTTTCAGCTGAAGTAACCGCGTTGCTGGCCAACCCGGCTTCCCTGATCAATTCCCAGGCAGAAAGCTTTATGCTTCCTTTCGGCCCTTTCACCAGCACGGATGACAGGCACCCCGGTTATGGTGATTACTCTGCCGCTCAGCGTGGTGGACAGATCCCCAGCCACTGGATGTATGAGATCATGAAGGGCTACAATCCTGATATCTACAATGGAGTAACTGACCCAAGAATTCCTTACTATTTCTATAATCAGAAATCAACAACTGCCAACCCTGAAAACTGTACTGACTATCGTGATGGTGGATTTATCACCCTCATGTTCGGTTCAAACGGGATCTGTGTGGGTGGTTCTAACAGTAATACTTACACTTTGCTGGGTATCTATCCCATCGGTGGTCGTTACGATGAAGGTTTGGGTCAGTTGATCGCTGCTTCAGGTGGTACACTTAACGCAGGTAATGCCGGAACAGGTGCTGCTCCGCACAGAATGCTGACTTATGCCGACCGTTTATTCCTTGAAGCTGAGTTGATCAATGCAGGCCTGGCTCCTGGTGATGAAAGAGCCGTTTTCAGCGCTGCTTTGAACGCTGCATTCGCACAGGTAGACCATGTCATAACAAATTTTGTAAAACCTTCACAGGCGGTACCAGCTATCGCAGGTCTGGCAGCCACTACCACTTACAAGCAGGAAGTGCTTGATGAGTTTGATGCAGCTTCTGCAACCGGTAAACTGGAACACATCATGACCCAGAAATGGCTGTCTCGTTTTGGAAACTCTGCTGATAACTATACTGACATTCGCAGAACCGGATTCCCGAAATTGTTCAGGCCGGCTCCGGAAGGCACAGTTACCAGTGTGACTGTACCTGGTGCTGCTAATGGAACAGGCGCAGGTGTAGTACCTGTATCCAACGGTACTGCATATCCGATTTCTTTACCATGGTCACAGGATGAGCTGAACAAGAACGGCAATGCACCGTCTCAGAAAGTACTGAATGAATATAAAGTATTCTGGATCCCATAGATCACAGATATTCCTGAACTAAAAAATTTTAAATAATTTATTATATGAAAAGACATAGTTTAAAAAGCATCTTTTTCCCTGTTGCACTGGTAGCAATGCTGGTTATTACAGGATGTACAAAAGATGATGGTCCTATCAGAAAAGAATACCTGGACCTGATCGAGGCAGTTCCGGTTATTGCGACTACCATCGATAATACCGGTAGCCCGGCCATCGACGTACTGAATCCCGCCAGCTTCCAGGGTAAGTTTACTGTAACTGAGTTTTTTGATGGCCCCGGATCTGAATCACCTGAGAAGGTGGATGTAGTTGTGAGGAAGAACGGAGGCACTGGTACAGACGTAAAAGTGTTTAAAGCTGGTGTAACTACTTTACCAGCATCTTATTCCGTTACTACTGCTGAACTGGAAGCGCTTTTTGGTGCATCTGTTGCAGTGGGCGATTCCTACGATTTTTCTGTGGACATCTATACAAAAAGCGGTTCTAAATGGGAAGCATTCCCCGCCGGTGGCGTAGCTACCAGCTCTGGTCCTACTGGTGTTCCAGGTTACTCTTATATGGTACGGTTCGGCGCTATTTGCGCATATGACCCAGCCATCTACGAGGGCGACTTTGAAGTGGTACAGGATGCTTGGGCTGACTGGTCTCCTGGTGACATTGTTACGCTGACTAGAGTGAGCGATAACAAGTTTTCATTTATCGATCCCTGGGCTACAGCCCCAAGAAACCCGATCGTTGTAACTGTTAATACAGGTAACAACCAGGCTTCAATTCCCAAAACCAGCGCAGGTGCTGCTTGGGGATGGGCTGTAGGTACCTACACTGGTGCTTTTGTACAAACCGGTGGTGCAGTTACTTCAAGCTTTGTTTCTCCCTGTGCTCAAACAGTTACCCTCAACCTGATCTATATGGTTGACCAGGGTACTTTTGGTGGTACTTATCCATTGGTGCTGAAAAAGCTCTAAGCCGGGTTCTGCCAGGTAATATTTCGTTACGGTATTCAATCCACGACGAAAAACAAAATGCCCCACGATGTTGCAATCTGCAAGTCGTGGGGCAACTTGTTTTAGGCCATGTCAGGAGAAAAATAAATTGACTACTTTTGAGTTTGAATTCATATTATGCCCGAACAACCCCAACCCAATCAGCTCAACATAGAGATATCTGAAGAAGTAGCCGAAGGTTCTTATGCCAACCTCGCCATTATCACTCACTCTCATGCTGAGTTTGTCATAGATTTTGTCAACGTCATGCCCGGCACTCCCAAAAGCAAGGTAAAATCTCGCATTATCTTAACTCCCCAACACGCCAAACGCCTGATGAAAGCGCTTACAGAAAATATCGGCAAGTTCGAAGCCACCAACGGCACGATCAAGGATATTGAGGAGATACAGCTGCCGTTGAATTTTGGGGGACCGACGGCGCAGGCTTGAGCTGGATGCTGGATGCTGGATGCTGGATACTGGATACTGGATGCTGGATGTTTATTTTGGTGATTGGTGTTGTTGAATAACAGTTTGAAGGAATTTATTCAACATTTTGCCAAGTATTTCAATTTTGTTTTTTAGCTTTTCATAGACTGCTTCATCAACCAAAGATTTTGTTTCAAAAAGGTTTTCGAGGTGATCGATCGTTTCGTCGTTTGAGGCCAGGGCATACACGAGATATTTAACCCATTCCTGTTTATATCGCCGTCTTCCGAATCCCTCCACAATAGCCGATTTTGTAGTTTTAGTTGATCTTCTGATCTGTGAACCTTCTTCGTATAGTTCGAATTTTGGTAGTGTCAAGGACATTTGGTGAACTTCTATTACAATCTCCTTTGCCAACATCCAAATTTGTAATTTCTTATAACTCATTTTTTCCACTTGCTTGCTATAGTATCCAATATCCAGTATCCAGTATCCAGTATCCAGTATCCAGTATCCATCAGAGCCCATCTTCATAGCAAACCTTCATCCGCAAAACTATAATACCCATCCTCACTCACGATAATATGATCCACCACCCTGATGTCGAAGTAGCCGGCGGCTTCTTTGATCTTTGAGGTGAGCGCCTCATCGGCACGGCTCGGACGAAGGCTGCCGGAGGGATGGTTGTGGCAGAGTATGAGGCTGACGGCATCGGATTCGAGGGCTTTTTTTAGTATGACCCGGGGGTCGGCAATGGTGGCTGTCATCCCGCCTACGCTTACGATCTCGAAATGGTTGACCTTGTTGGCGCGGTTCAGGAATAGGACCCCAAATACCTCGTGCCGGTAGTCCATCAGCCGGCTCTGGAGGTATTCGGCCACATCCTTGCTGGTGGTTACGATCGATCGCTCCAGTGAAGCACCTCCCTGGCGGCGGCGCCCCAGTTCGAGCGCCGCAGCAATGGTAATGGCCTTGGCCTTTCCGATCCCTTTTACGGACTGCAATTGTGCCACCGTCAGTTTCCCGAGCTCATTAAGATTGTTTTTGCCCAGGTTCAGGACCTCCCGGCCCAGGTCTAAGGCGGTTTTCTGGCGGGTGCCATGGTGGATCAGGATGGCCAGTAATTCGGAGTCGGTGAGGTTTTCTGCACCTTTGGCGAGTAGTTTTTCGCTGGGTCTATCGTCTTTTGACCAAAGATTAATAGGGTAATTATTCTCTTGCATAAAAAAAAATTAACCAATATTTTTATTCCTGCATTACAACATGAGTTGTTGCAACACCCAATTCCAATTTTTCTGAAAACCAAAATCCGGTATTATGAGAACTAAAAGATCAGCAACAGTAGGGGCACTGCATCCAATCCTGTTCTTCGCCGTTATGTATGTAGTGGTGCTGTTTTTCTCCATTTTTATCTGCTCATCCATCTTTTACAGCTTTAATGATGACCCCATCGAAGATATTGCAGTAAAAGAGCAGCCAGCCGGTCAAAAAAGCTTTCCTGTTCAGGTTTCTACCGCCGCAGTGGTGAGGTAATCACGTCGATAGCATGATTTTTTTCTGCGCAAAGGCGAAGGTTGCTGCGATAGTAATATCTTCGCCGCTCCAAAGGGAGTACTTTGGGCTTCATTATTTCAAGTCATGCAATCAGCTAAGATTTTTTCCGGCAACAGCTCCGGTTCGTTGACCAACGAGATTTGCAAGAGGTACGGAACAAAACAGGGAAAGATTAATATTCAACGCTTTAGCGATGGAGAAATGTGCCCCACTTTCATGGAAAGTATCAGGGGCGATTTTGTTTTCCTGGTGCAAAGCACCAATGCCCCCTCCGACAATATTCTGGAACTCCTTTTAATGATTGATGCCGCCCGCCGGGCTTCCGCCTACAAGGTAATTGCAGTTATACCTTATTATGGCTATGCCCGCCAGGACCGCAAGGATAAACCCCGGGTTGCAATTGGTAGTAAATTGATAGCCAATATGTTAGTTGCGGCCGGTGCCGACAGGATCATCACCATGGACCTTCATGCCCCACAGATCCAGGGTTACTTTGACATCCCGGTTGATCACCTCGACAGTCACGCTGTTTTTATTCCTTATATAGAGAATCTGAAACTGGAAAACCTTACCTTTGCCGCCCCCGACGTGGGATCAACGAACCGAGTGAGGGAAATTGCCAACTATTTCAATGCTGAAATGGTGATTTGCGACAAGCATCGCAAGCGTGCTAACGAGATCGCAAGCATGGTGGTGATCGGTGATGTGACAAACAGGGATATCGTGATCATCGACGATATCTGCGATACAGGTGGAACGCTTGCAAAAAGCGCAGCTCTTTTAAAAGAAAAAGGTGCCAGGAGTGTGAGAGCATTGATCACACACCCGGTATTGAGTGGTAAAGCTTACGAGAATATTGAGAATAGTGTATTGGAAGAGCTCATTGTATGCGATACAATACCGTTGAAAAAAGAGGTGTCCAAGATTAAAGTGATTTCAGTTGCAGAGTTATTTGCAGTAGCGATCCGCAATGCGTTTGAGAACAAAAGTATCACGAGCCTGTTCATCCATTCGCAACGGAAAGTATAAGATTCAGGAATCGGGTTTAGAAAAGATAATCTCGGAACTTTAATAAAAGGAAACAATAAACAATTATAAAAAATGAAAACAATTACAATCAAAGGACAACTGAGGACCGGATTCGGGAAAGCCGCCACCCGCCAGCTCCGCTCTCAGGATCAAGTGCCGGGTGTAATTTACGGGGGTCCGCAGGAGATTAATTTTTCAGCTCCTGCTGCTGCATTCAAGCCTTTAGTATACACACCC
Organism: Bacteroidota bacterium; assembly: GCA_023424015.1. Taxonomy (GTDB): domain Bacteria; phylum Bacteroidota; class Bacteroidia; order Chitinophagales; family Chitinophagaceae; genus Terrimonas_B. The sequence goes on from JAFAEM010000018.1 coordinate 18,424, forward strand.
AGCTTCCAGTTAGCAGAAGTAGAGGTAGATGGTAAGACACACAAATGCATTTTGAAAGATCTGCAATTTGATAAGGTTACCGATAAATTGATCCATGTAGACCTGCTCGAGCTTGTAGAGGATAAAAAAGTGATCGCAACAATTCCCATCAAGTATACCGGCGCATCAATCGGTGTAAAGAACGGTGGTAAGTTTGTAGCTAAGATCAATTCATTGAAAGTAAAGACTTATCCCAAACACCTCAAAGAGCAAATCGAAGTTCCGATCGACGAACTGGATCTGAATGGTAATATCCGGGTAGAAGATGTAAAGGTTGAGCATTACGATATACTCAACTCTCCGCGTATTCCTATCGCGTCTGTGGTGCTGACAAGGCAATTGAAACAGGAAGAAGCTGCTGCCCCGGCTGCCAAAGCTGCTCCTGCTGCTGCCCCTGCTGCTGCGGCACCGGCGAAAAAATAATGCTACGCAAGATATCATCAACCCGTTTCAACATCGAAACGGGTTTTTTTATGCGTTAATGCGATATTTGAATTGATATAGATCAAGTGAGCTATAATAATTATTTAGTAAGGAAGTCATGAAATTTCTGATTGTTGGTTTGGGAAATATCGGGAATGAGTATGCACACACCAGGCACAATATCGGTTTTGATGTGGTAAATGCATTTGTTCATAAACACGGTGGGCAATTCACTACCGACCGGCTGGCCTATATAGCTACGGTGAGATGGAAAGGCCGGGGTTTTGTATGCATCTGTCCTACCACCTATATGAACCTGAGTGGTAAGGCCGTCAGGTACTGGTTTGATAAAGAAAAGATAGCTATTGAGAATTTACTAGTGATCCTGGATGACGTAGCACTCCCCCTGGATAAACTGAGACTTCGCCCCGGTGGTAGCGATGGGGGACATAACGGTCTAAAGAGTATCCAGGAAGCTTTGGGTACCCTAGATTATCCCCGCTTACGTTTTGGAATTGGCAATAATTATCCTAAAGGGATGCAGTCTGATTTTGTACTCGGGAAGTGGACTAAAGAGGAGGAACCCCTGGTCAGGCAAAAAATAGAAAAGTCAGTGGAAGTGATCGAAAACTTCGCAACCCAGGGTTTCAGCTTTGCCATGAACCAGGTAAATAATCAGCGGTTTTCGTTATGATAAGTCATATTGATTACTTATTTTAGCAGCCCGACCCTAAGATGCGTTAAACTCCACATCCTATTGAAGACAGGAATATATATGGGATCAACAGTCCTTGGAGTAGTATCCGATGTATTTTAACAACAACCATCCAGATTTATGAAGATTTTTTGTGTAGGGCGTAATTTTGCCGCCCATGCTGAAGAGTTAGGAAATAATATTCCAGACGAGCCAGTGATATTTATGAAGCCTAAGAGTGCGCTGCTTCAACCTCATTCCCCATTTTACTATCCCGAATTTACTAACGAGCTCCACTATGAATGCGAACTGGTACTTCGTATCAGTAAAAACGGAAAATATATTCAGGACAAATTTGCCGGTAAATATTATGACGCCATTACCGTTGGTATAGATTTTACGGCCCGCGATATACAAAATGAATTAAAAGCGAAGGGCCTTCCCTGGGAAAAAGCAAAAGCATGGGACAATTCGGCCGTCATTGGAAAATGGATCCCGCTCAACGAAATAAAGAACAAAAAAGAGATCAATTTCGAGTTGTTTAAGAATAAAGAACTGGTGCAAAAAGGGAACTCGGCGCAAATGATCTACGATTTCGACAATATCGTTTCCTATATTTCCAACTTTTTTTCCGTCAATATCGGCGATGTGATCTTTACCGGTACGCCAGCCGGTGTGGGTGAAGCCGTGGTGGGCGACGAACTGGAGGGTACCCTCGATAACCAAAGCATGTTCAAACTTGAAATAAAGTAACCCGGCGATTTAGCCTCGTATTTTAGCCTCATACCAATTGCTTATACCGCCATCCCGATCAAAAGGGATGGCTTTGTTTTAAAAACTAACGGTCGTTCCCCTTAAATTTGCTTTTCATTTTTAAAAAGAAGGAACGATTCTTCGATGACAGACACTAACGTATTGCTAAAAGCCTACCGGGCCATGTGCCTTGTGCAGGAAATGGCCGGAACCTACGAGGCAAATCGTTCCGTTTGCAAATACGTTCACTCCACCAGCCGGGGGCACGAAGCCATCCAGTTGGCTACAGCCTATCAACTCCAGGTCCAGGATTTTGTAAGTCCCTATTATCGCGATGAAAGCATGCTGCTCGGACTGGGCTTCACACCCTATGAACTCATGCTACAGCTTTTGGCTAAGGGCGAGGATATCTTCACCGGCGGCCGCGAATATTATTCGCACCCGAACTATAAGGGAGAAGATAAACCCGGCATCATACATCAAAGCAGTGCCACCGGCATGCAGGTGATCCCCACTACGGGTATCGCACAGGGAATCGCATATTGGGAATCGACTGACCTGTCACGACTAAAAACTGGCGCTAACGGTGAATTGCCTGTGGTATTATGTTCGCTTGGCGATGCAAGCATTACTGAAGGCGAAGTGAGTGAAGCTCTGCAATTCGCGGTATTAAAACAGTTGCCGGTGATCTACCTGGTGCAGGACAACAACTGGGGTATAAGCGTTTCAGCGGAAGAGGCTAGAGCCATGAACGCGTTTGAGTTCGCTGCGGGATTTAAAGGTTTAAACCGGGTACAGGTGGATGGAAGCGATTTCGAAGCCTCGTTGACCGTCATGAAACAGGTGTTTGCCTCTGCGAGGAAAAATAGAAAGCCCTGGCTTGTGCATGCGCAGGTCCCTTTGCTGGGTCATCATACCAGTGGTGTAAGAAAAGAGTTTTATCGCTCAGACGAAGATTGGGAAAAACATTCGGCGCATTGTCCGCGCATCAAGTTGCGAAAAAAGCTGCTCTCCCTGGTAAGTGAGGCTGAGCTCACGCAAGTTGAAGCAGAAGCTGCTCAAAATATTGCGGATGATTTTGCCAGAGCTGTGGGGGCTCCTGAACCCGAAACATCGACTGTGGAGGATCATGTTTTTATCCCAACACCGGTGTTGGAGGAAAAAGGCGAGAGAGCTCCGGCCGGCGCGGAAAAGATACCCATGGTTGATGCTGCGCTGTTTGCTATTCGTGAACTGATGGAAGAACATCCCGAAGCGGTTTTATATGGCCAGGATGTAGGTCGCAGACTGGGTGGTGTCTTCCGTGAAGCTGCCACTTTAGCGCAACAGTTCGGCGACGAAAGGGTTTTTAATACAGCTATCCAGGAAGCATATATCGTTGGCTCCACAGTAGGCATGAATGCTGTGGGGCTAAAGCCAATTGTTGAAGTGCAATTTGCAGATTATATCTATCCCGGCTTTAATCAGCTGGTGACGGAGATTTCAAAAAGTTGTTATCTCAGTTGTGGCAAATTTCCTGTTTCGATGATACTCCGAATTCCAACGGGTGCTTATGGTGGTGGCGGACCTTATCATAGTGGCAGCATTGAAACGACCTTACTATCTGTTAAGGGAATCAAAGTTGTGTATCCTTCGAATGCTGCGGATATGAAAGGTTTGATGAAAGCTGCTTATTACGATGGCAACCCGGTCGCAATATTAGAGCATAAAGGTCTTTACTGGAGTAAAATACCCGGCACACTCGATGCAAAAGCCCCCGAGCCGTCGCGGGATTATATTATTCCGCTCGGTAAGGCATATATCGTGCAGGAAGCCGCCCATACAGCAAGGGAGAATGGCGCATCCTGTGTGGTGATCACTTATGGTATGGGAGTGTATTGGGCAAAATCTGCCGCGAAGAATTTCAATCAGCAGGTTGAGATCGTTGATCTGCGTACTTTGTTTCCGCTTGATGAAGAACTCATTTTCGAACGTGTAAGAGTACATGGCAAATGCCTGATAGTAACTGAAGAGCAGCAAAACAACTCTTTTGCCGAAGCATTGGCCGGGAGAATATCGAAAAACTGCTTTTCATTTCTTGATGCGCCGGTAGACGTTATCGGCGCCCTCGACCTTCCTGCAGTCCCCATGAATCTCCAATTGGAGCAGGCCATGTTACCAAACGCTGACAAAGTAGCGGAACGACTTCGGGATTTACTCTCATTTTAAGTTCATTCCTGGTAGTAAGGTGCAAAACCACCATTTATTTTAAAAAAATGAACTACTGTTGCAAATATTTCGTTTCTTTGCATCTGAATGAAAAAAGGCTGGGTTAAAAGATGGGGGATTATATTCCTGCTTGTGCTGGTTTTTTTCCAGCAAATTGGCGCGGGTCTCTATATCCACAATATCCTGCACAGTGGTAAGGAGCGCCTTTCTCATACCCAGCATCATGATAGCTCGCAGGAGATAAATTTTGCCTGTAGCTGTGTCGACAATTTTTTAACGCCGCTGGTCGAAGCCGAGGAGCCCATTTTTGAAGCATTCCGCTCATTTGAACTTGTTACAGTCAGCGTGCCGACTGAAAAAATTTACTTTACTTCCCTTAGCTTACCTGCACTTCGGGGTCCCCCGGTTTTCATAGGATAAATATCACCATACTGGTTGACTAACCAGTTGTTCCTGTTTAATTACTTAAAAGGTTTCCTTTTTATTTATTCTATTATGAGAACACGTATTGTTTTTTTGTTGTTTCCAACGATATTATTTTTTCAATTGACAAATGCTCAAAACCGTTCTACTTTATCCGGCCGTGTAACAGATGAATTAACGGGTGTACCATTGCCTGGAGCTACAGTCGTCATACATGATGTCAACCGCAATGCCGTCACGGATGATTCTGGTTATTTCAGATCGTCAGCGATACCTTCCGGCAATTATCTTGTTGAAGTTTCATTCATTGGTTATGGTAGTATCGTAGAGCGGATTTTTGTAGACGGCCATACCACGCGGGCATTTGTATTACGACCTGCTGTCGTGGAGCAGGAAGGTGTAACAGTAACCGGTGTATCCACCGCAACCCGGATCAAGCAATCACCACAACCGGTGCAACTGATCAAGCGGACGGAGTTGATGAAGATCAGTTCGACCAACCTGATAAACACCCTGGGAAATATTGCTGGCGTCAGCGCATCCACAACCGGCCCTGCTATATCCAAACCGTTTATACGTGGGTTAGGATACAACCGCGTTTTAGTAGTTCATGATGGTATCCGCCAGGAAGGTCAGCAATGGGGTGATGAGCATGGCATTGAGATCGACGATTACAGCGCACAACGTGTCGAGGTTTTAAAGGGCCCTGCCTCCCTAATCTATGGTTCGGATGGATTGGCGGGTGTGATCAATATCCAGACACTGGTGCCTGTGGCCGAAGGTAGGGTCATCGGTAATGTATTAGGCGAGTACCAGACAAATAGCAGGCTGCGCGGTAGTTATGCATCCCTGGCAGGGACGAAGAATGGATTTAGTTTCAACCTGTATGGTTCCTACAAAGCTGCGCAGGACTATCAAAACAAATTTGATGGACATGTCTTTAACTCAAAATTTCACAATCGTAATGCTGGTGCGCTGCTGGGGTATGGAGGTTCATGGGGCCATGCTAATATCCGCATCAGCCATTTTGATCAGCAGTTAGGAATCATCGAGGGTGAAAGAAATGTCATTAATGGCCGGTTTTTAAAACCGACTGTAAATGGTGAAGTCGATGCAGATGAATCGGATTTCAAACGAATCGATCCCCTTGTGCCTTTTCAACATGTTCAACATTTTAAAATAGCATCTGACAATAGTTTTAAACTGGGAGAAAACAAACTGGGTGTTGGCATTGGTTACCAGCGCAACCAGCGTAAAGAATATGGCGATCCTGTTGATACCCATTCACCAGAAGCGTATTTTGATCTTCACACTCTTAATTACTCAGCACGACTGAATTTACCTTACCAGGGAAACTGGAAAACCAGTATTGGAGTTTCAGGTATGATGCAGCAAAACCGTAATAAGGGTGAGGAAGCCATCATTCCTGACTACGATTTGTTCGACGCGGGCGTGTTCCTGTTTACACAGTATCACCGCGAGAAACTTTCATTGAGTGGTGGACTTCGTTTCGACGGTCGTCATGTAAGAAGCAGGCAGATGATGGATGACACCGATATTAAGTTTGAGGCATTCACCCGGAATTTTTACAATCTGTCGGCCAGCGCGGGTATCAGTTATGAACTGCGACCGGATCTCAACCTGAAGCTTAATATTGCCAGAGGATTTCGGGCGCCCACCCTGGCGGAACTGGCCAGTAACGGCGCGCATGAGGGCACCAACCGTTTTGAGCTGGGCTGGCGTGAGCTGCGTTCGGAAACCAGCCTGCAGATGGACGCAGGAATAGATTTCAATAGTGAACATATTACCCTTGGCGCCGGTTTGTTTTACAATTCAGTCAATGACTTTATTTATTATCGGAAAGTACTAAACGCGGCAGGTGGGGATTCCCTCGTCACCGATCCCGAGTCGGGAGATCTGCTGAGTCTTTTTGAGTTTGCCCAACAGGATGCTTATTTATATGGTGTGGAGTTCAACATGGATATACACCCTCACCCGCTCGACTGGCTGCATTTTGAGAATACATTCTCCCTGACAAAAGCGAGATTTCGTAGTGCTATTGATGGCTCCAGGAATGTACCCGCCATACCCGCAGCCAGGGTCCTGTCGCAATTAAAAGGTAATTTTCTGCCATCAGGCAAAAATGTACGTAACCTGTACGCGAGCCTTGAAAGCGATTATACTTTCAGGCAGGGAGATGCTTTTACGGGTTTTGATACTGAAACCGAGACACCAGCATATTGGCTTATTAATGCATCCATCGGGGCCGATTTTGTGAGAAAAGGGCAGACTCTTTTCACCCTTAATCTTTCTGCGGGCAATCTGACCGATATTGCCTATCAAAGCCATTTAAGCCGGTTGAAATACACTTCAGTCAATAACGTAACCGGCAGGCAGGGGGTGTTCAACGCGGGTCGGAATTTTGCCATTAAGCTTAATGTGCCGCTGAGTTTTGACTGGAATTGAGTTTGCCTGGAGCAGCATATGCTGATGTGATCTTTGTGCTTTAAAAATACTGTATCAAAAGGCTATTATTTGATGACCTTTAACAGGCATTGCCGATACGTAGTTACTATCACCCAGTATTTATCAAAAGCAAAAAACTCAGCCATGAACACCTCAACCTTTGCATGTCTATTTATCACTGCTGCTACGATGCTGGTCACCACCAGTTGTAATGGACAGGCCACCAACAAAAAAAATACCGGCAATACCCAGAAGCAAACCAGCAAAAGCGCCGGTGGGAGTTTTACAGCGGGAAAGGACTTTACAGAGTTTACAAGAGCCAGGGTGATGGATAAAACCGGGTTTTCGCTACCGGTAGAAGCATTCAGTCTTTTGATACCAAAAGACTGGACCTACGAAGGTGAAGTGATATGGGTTCCGGCAGGAAGCAATTGTGCCGGTAATAATAAAAATTTTAAAGCCGTATCACCTGATGGTAAATATAGTTTTGAACTCCTGCCACATGCAATCTGGACATTTAATACCGACCCGATGGCCAGCCAGTTTGCTCAAATGAACACGGGCAACGGTTGCAGTTATGGTCAGCCGCTTGATGCAGAGAACTACCTGAAGCAGGTTTTTATTCCCAATGAATTGAGAGGGGCGCAGATCCTTGAGATTAAGCCCAACGAACCCGGCAGGCAGGAATTATTAAAATCTGCTGAAAAAGGCCGCCAGGAAATGATGAATTACGGTGCTGCGCAAATAGCGTATCATCCCAGTGCGCTGAACGCAAAGGTAAAATGGAATGATGGCACCGAAGGTCTGGTAATATGTGGTGTGAATGTAACAGAGATCACGATGCAAAATATGTATGATGGAAGTCTTAGCAAGATATTCTCCAGTATTGCCGCGCAAAAAGTAGTGTTCCGATATCCGGCGTCGGAAGCAGCCCAGGCAGCCAGCATGCTCACAGTGATCATGGGAAGTATTCGCACCAACAATGCCTGGCAAAAGGAAGTCGATGCTTACTGGCTGGCTGTTCGCCAAAAAAAGCAAGTGGAACATATCGGCAGGATCCGGTTGATGGATGAACAAACCCGCCGGATGGGTGAGGAGATCGTCAGAAGAGGAAACCAGCGGCTAAATGATATGGATAACAGCATGAGAAGCTGG
>JAFAEM010000043.1 GCA_023424015.1 Bacteroidota bacterium
GGATTACACGGATTAACACTGATTTTTCTGCCTGCGGCAGGGGATAGCCACGAATGGCACGAATCACACGAATGGGCCACTGATTACACAGATTGCACGGATGAGGGGCCACGGATTACACGGATTAACACTGATTTTTCTGCCTGCGGCAGGGGATAGCCACGAATGGCACGAATCACACGAATGGGCCACTGATTACACAGATTGCACGGATGAGGGGCCACGGATTGCACGGATTACACTGATTTTTCTGCCTGCGGCAGGGGATAGCCACGAATGGCACGAATCACACGAATGGGGGCAAACCTCCGTGCACTCGGTGTCCTAAAAGAATTCGAAGCGGCCACGGATTACGCGGATTACACGGATATTGTTCCGAGTCAAATAGTCATTTATTAATTTAGAACACTAGCGTCCTTTACTATCTGAACTTTTTCCTGTTCCTTGATCTTATTCCAGCCCCCGGCAATATTGCGTAGGTTATGTATACCCTGGCGTTTGAGCAAAGAGGCCGCGATCACACTGCGGTAACCACTGGCACAATGCACATAAAGATTATGTCGATCTTCAAAGTTGGCCATATTCGCCGGATCCGTCATTTCCTGCAGGGGAAGATTGATGGCTTCATTGAGATGGCCCTCGGCAAACTCAACAGGCTTGCGTACGTCCAGCACGATAAGGTTTTTATCAAACGGAATATCCATCATCAGCTCATCAGCCTCTACGTCGATGATCATATCGATAGGTTCTCCCTGGTTTTTCCAGGCTTCAAATCCACCTTCAAGATATCCTTCTACCCGGTCGAGACCTACCCTTGCCAGCCGGATAATGCTTTCCTTTTCCTTGCCAGGTTCGCTCACCAACAGCAACGGCACATCAAACGGTAACAGGCTGCCGGCCCATTCCGCGAATCTGCCATTAAGACCAATACTTATAGAGCCGGGAATAAAACCTTCGGAGAAAATATTTGAATGTCTTGTATCCAGTACGATCGCGTCCTTCTCCTTCCTTTTTTTGAACTCATCCACGGACAGGGCCGTCATTGCTTTGTTCAATACTTCATCGAGACTGCTGTAACCTTCTTTATTGATACGTGCATTGATGGGAAAATACTGGGGTGGTGGAGGAATGCCATCGGTCACGGCTTTTATAAATTCTTCCTTATTTGCGGCTTTCAGCGCATAGTTGAATTGCTTTTCCATACCAATAGTGCTATCGGTATCGGGTCCAAGATTTTTTCCGCATGAACTGCCGGGACCATGCGCAGGATAGACGATCACATCATCAGCCAGCGGTATGATCTTTTGTTGAAGGCTGTCGTACAACATACCCGCGAGATCATGCACCGTAAGTGACTCACCTTTTTGCGCCAGATCGGGGCGACCCACATCGCCCACAAACAAAGTATCCCCTGTAAATATGCAATGATTTTTTCCAGTTTCATCGTTGAGGAGATAACAGCTTGACTCGAGAGTATGACCGGGAGTATGTAGCACCTCGATGGTGATATCGCCGATGTTGAACTTTTCACCGTCTTTTGCAATATAAGCTGGAAATTTTGTGTCGGTTTCCGGACCATACACGATCGGTGCCCCGGTGGCTTTACCCAGGTCAATATGACCGCTGATGAAATCGGCGTGGAAATGTGTTTCGAAAATATATTTAATCGTTGCTTTTCTTTCATTGGCCAGGTCAAGATATACTTCGATATCGCGTAGAGGGTCTACGATAGCAGCTTCGCCATTGCTTTCAATATAATAAGCGGCTTCACTAATGCAGCCTGTATAAAGTTGTTGGATATACATGCAATAATTTTGAATGGGCAAAATTAGTTGATTTTAAAAACAAAAAAGGAAGCCATTGGCTTCCTTCATTAAGTGTCAGAACCGCTTCAATTTAGCAACGATTCCACAAATTTGTTCATTTCCTCGATACGGCTTGTATTGATAGTATAGTAGATGAATTTACCGTCCCGCTCTGTTTTTACAAAGCCGGCCTTGCGAAGTATCGCCAGGTGCTGAGAAGCTACAGACTGCTCCAACCTCAGTTTCACATAAATTTCCGTTACGGTAATTTTTCCCTGCTCATCAATCAATTTCAGGATCTGCTGACGCAATTTATGATTGATAGCTCTCAGTACCAGTGAAGCCTTCTTCACATTCAATAAATCCACTTTCAGGGACCCATTCTCAGGTGCCGCGTTCAGAGTTAACGTGTAGTTGTTCATAGTTATAACTGATTAAATCTATAGTTAGATCTATAGATTGCAAAAATAACTATGTATGTCTGTTTTTTGAAATTAAAATTGTTAAGAAGTGTAATATTTTCACCTTGCAAATTACCGCATTGTAGAGTGAAATTCTTTGATGTAGAAGGGTTCAGTGTATGCAGGATCAGCAAATTTGCCTGATGCAAACCTTTGCGTCGATAGTTGTGAAAAACATTCAGCTGTTAGCGGAAAATTGTTAAAAATCGCATTGTGATGAACAATTACCTGTTGTAACTTGTTGAGCGCGTTGCCTGAGAATAATATTCTTCCTTTTTCAAGAATTGTCATGAAACTGTTTGCTTCTACTATCATCGCCGTAGGAGAGAGAATTTGTTGCATATTCCTATCATATACTGCTGTAAAGATCTCCATTCTCCTGGCATCAATAGCCGGACAGATATACTCGGCTAAGTTTTTATCCACAGCATGAGCCATAAGTTCAAGTGTGCCGATAGAAATTAGGGGTTTCCCTAAACCATAACATAAACCTTTTGCTGTGGATAGTCCTACCCGAAGGCCGGTATATGACCCCGGCCCATTACTTACGGCAACAGCATCAATATCCTGAAGCATTTTTCCGCTTTTGCTCATTATCTCCGCGATAGCAGGAAGTATCCACGATGCATGATCCATCTGGTGTGCATTAGTTGCCGCATGAAGGGGTATTCCGTCACCCGAGAGGCAAACAAGTGCGGTGTCCAATGCTGTATCAATATTGAGGATAAGGGGCATTATTTCAGATTTTTTTCCAACAATGCAGACGGCCTGTAGCGTTCCTGGTCTTTTGCCAGTTTTGTAAGCAGTAAAAAGATTAGTTCGAGCCCAATTTTTTTACTCCATTCAAAAGGTCCATAAGGATAGTTAGTGCCGAGTTTCATAGCAATGTCAATCTCATCGGTTGTACTCACACCTTCTTCGAGGGCAATATATGCTTCGTTGATAATTGTTGCGATCACCCTTGCTGTTAAAAATCCGGGTATATCAGGAGTCCAGTTTATTTTCTTCCCAAAGCTATCGAACAATTGCTCTGCCTTTAATTTTAGGTGTTCCTGCAAAGTTGTAGCTTCTAATTTGCCTCGTTGCAGAAACGTTGGCCATCCATTGATACGGACATAGTCCTGGCCAATTTCACCAAGTGTATCGATGACTGAATTGATGATGATCAGCGGCGCCTGTAAATTGTTTAACCAGCCTATCCGCGCAGGCGTATTCTGAAAAAGCAGGTCAATGCAGGCATCAAACGTTGTTCCAAATGACAGATCATTTATATCACTGATCCATTCAACCTGGATGCTGTCGTTGCTTACACCCGTCATTAATTCCTCGCGCAAAGGCCTATCTGCGATCACAAGAACCCGCATATTCTATTTTTTGCAAAGAAAATGCATAAAGCTATATTCGTTCTGCAATTTTTAAATAATATACGATGAATAAAATTGTGATCAGGACCGATAACGCGCCGGCGCCGATCGGGCCCTACAACCAGGCCATACTTGCGGACGACACTTTATATATTTCGGGACAGATTTGTATCGATCCGAAAACAAACGAATTGAAGAATGCCGACATAAAGGAAGAAACGCTGCAGGTGATGCAAAACCTCCGCGCCATCCTGCTGGCAGCCGGTACGGGATTCAATAATGTGATAAAGACGACTATTTTTCTTACGGATATGAACCAGTTCGCCGCGGTGAATGAGGTGTATAATTCTTTTTTTGATGGGGATTATCCCGCCCGGGAGACTGTGCAGGTAGGCGCGTTGCCGAAATTTGTCAACGTAGAGATCAGTATGATCGCGATCAAATCATAGTTTTTTTGCCGGGATCCTGATAGCTATCGGGATGGTAAGACGATAAGATTGGAATTTTTTTGCAGGGAAGAACAGAAGACGGTGAGATAGATCAAGGCTGGTTGATATCTAATGTCTTTTAGTTATTTTGCTACCATCTTCTTGAACAACCAATATTTAAACTTCACGCTTTCCCGTCTCCCCGGCCATTACTTCATATTTGTAATTTTATCGAATGCGCCGGTTCCTGCGTTACATATTATTAAAGCCTGTCTTGTGGGCATCACAGAAGTTCTCGTCGAGGCCGGAGCGCGAACGCATATTTAAAGCGCTGGATAAACTTTACCAGGAAATTTTAGAGAACCCCGGTAAAAAAGGACCTGTGATCCCATTCGAAGAGCAAACAGGAAAGTTCATCATATTTTCTGATCAGCATAAGGGTGGAAGAGACGGTGCCGATGATTTTGTGTTGGCAGAACCAAACTACATGGCTGCGCTGGAATATTACGATGACCATGGCTTTTCATTGATCGGTCTTGGCGATTGCGAAGAGCTTTGGGAGAATACACTTCATAAAGTGCGTGACAGTTATCCCAACACATTTGAAGCCGAGAAAAAATTTTTGCAAAGGAAGAGTTTTGTAAAAGTGCTGGGCAACCACGACCTGTATTGGGGCAATGATCCATTTGCCTGGTGGCAGCTGAAGAAAATTTATGGTGGGGAAGTGGAGATTTATGAGGGCCTCGTATTAACTGTGTTGGTAGGTGGACGACCCTATCATATTTTCTGCACACACGGTCACCAGGGCGATGCGCAGAGTGATGGGAACTGGTTCAGTAAATTCTTTGTTGCCCGGATCTGGGCTCCACTACAGGCCTACCTGCGCATCAATCCCAATACTGTTGCCTACAACAATGAGAAAAAAACCCTTCACAATGAAATCATGTATGAATGGTCGGCGCGCCAGGAAAACCTGCTTTTGATCACGGGCCATACGCATCAGCCGGTATTTGTTTCGCTTACGCATATCGAACGACTGTATAAGGAATTGCAGATCGCACGACTCAATAAGGATGAATTCAGAATGGCTGAACTGGAACAGGAGATCCGCAAACGGGAAAAGGAATTCTCCGCCGTTTCGATTGATTACCTCACAATGAAACCATCTTATTTCAACAGCGGCTGTTGTTGTTTTGTGGATGGTGATATTACAGGGATCGAAATAGACGGCGGCCAGATCGCCCTCGTGAAATGGACATCAAAAGACCGGGCTCCGGAGAGACAGGTTCTTGAAAGAATACGTTTGTCGGAGCTCTGTGCGGTACTATAGCAAGGCAAATTGAATGATTAGCATTTAGCCGTTTTCTTTTTCCTTCCAAGATATCCCTTATTAACTACTTTTTTAATATAGTCTGGTGCAAAGGGGACCTTGCAGGATGTTCCACCCATATTCACTTCCACATTTCCAATTTTTTTGCCTGTCGTGATCGCTTTTTTATTAAGATCTACGATATATGAGCCAGCAGCAATTACAAAACTATTCATGCAATAGCGGATCCGGTTAGGCGCTTTGTCAATTTCCTTTTCCACGCGTTCAAGTAATTTTTCATAAAGCGGGATATCGAGTTTGTCATCTGGCCATGTAGAAGCCACGCTGATAAATGTGCACCAGCCGGATGTAGCAATATTCTCCTTAGGGGAATCAATCCATTGTAAAGCGAGATCAAGTGCAGATTCATTTTCGGATACCACCCAGGGTACGCTGTATTCACTGATAAGTTGTCCGCTTGCTTTTTTAGCCCAGTTCTGCAGTTCCTTTTTGCTCATTTTTGAACCATCTGCCATTAGTCCCGCGAGATACATCGCGTCCCCAATGCCTGAATTATAAAGTTCAAGGGCGATCTCCTGTTGGTTCTGTTTTATCTTTTTCTGGATATTTTTCAGGTCTTCTATTTTAACACCATAAAAAGGCTCCTTTGCGCCGTGTTTTAAAAGCGTTCTTTTATAGGACTCATTTCCTGCTTTTTCTATTTCTTTTAAAACGTCTTGAGAGTTCATAGTTTGATTTTTTTGGCAGGTGAATTTATGCCATGGCATTGTTTTTTCTGCGAAGGGAAAGTGCAGAAATTATGCTCACGATCATGCCCATAACAAATACGGTTGAGAACATAATGAGAAATAATACCAGGGGCTTGTCGTACATCTCTCGTTGTTCTTCCAGTTTTTTTATCTCAGCATCTAAAACATTCCCGCTAAGACTGGTTCGCAGATCCTGGATATAATGATTGTAATAATCATCTTTCCAGGAAGGGTTTAGCACTTCAGTATAGAGCAGGTCAAACAGACTGAAACAAATAGCCGGTACCAGGGTGATCAATAAGCCGATCTTGAATCCTTCACCAAAACTAAGGCTGCCACCATTTATTTTGTCACGATAGTGACGGATGCCCATGAAAATAAAAATCATGGATATTAGAATGGCTAGGTAGCCCGCTGCTTCCTGTATGGAATAATCAGCGTTTTTGGCAAGGACAAATAGATTGAACGCGGTTAAAACCACGATCAGGATGGCGGCGAAGATGCCGTACCGGAATACTGATTGTTTCATTGTTGATTTTTGTTTGCAAACTACAATCCCCGGCAGCCAATGGCCTCATACGAAAGTAGGAAAACCCTGATACTTAAGGCTGATCTGCAACCTAAAGTCCCCTTTAGCCGACGATCCCCCTTTCTTTTGCCACCAGTATAGCCTGTGTCCTGCGTTTAGCATCAAGCTTAAAAAGAATATTAGACACATGTGTTTTGACAGTGCTTTCAGAAAGGAACAGGGCCGAAGCGATCTCCTGGTTGCTGAGCCCTGCTGCCATTTTGACGAGTACTTCATGTTCACGTGGCGAAAGCCCCGACTTTTTTAATTCCTCATAATTGATCGTGCCTGCAGAACTAGCCTGGCTGTGCTGGCCAGCAGGACCTGATCGTTTGTTGAAGTAAACGCCAATAAAAAAAAATACCAGGGCGGCTATGGCCACTATTATTTCGAGCTTTACATTACCCCGGATAAAATTGATCTCCGCAATCCGGAACAATATAAGCAAACAGAGTATCAGCAGCCCGAATCCAATGATTATGGCACGCATATTCCAGGTTAGAAGGCTTTCTTCAATCTATTATTCTCCCGGTTCCAGTCGGGTAATTTATTGTCGGGATCAAGGATCACTTCTTTGATCTCGCTGCTGGTGGCTACCCGGAATTTCCAGGTGGGACCGCGTTGCCATACTTCCACTGGCAGATTGATCCGGTGTTCCTTACCATTTGCTTCCTTAACCAAAACCGTCACAGGCATGGCCATTTTCTCGAGATTCTCAAGCGTGATCTCGGCGCCATTTGCAGGAATACTGTTTATGTATTTAACATCATTCACCGTCTGGTCCAGTTTCCAGTTGTTCAATACCCAGGCTCTCCAAAACCAACCCAGGTCTTCACCGGCTACATTCTCCATGGTATGGAAAAAATCCCAGGGCGTAGGATGCTTGAAAGCCCATCGATTGATGTATTCTCTTAATGCCTGGTCAAATCTTTCGGGCCCCAGCACCACATCCCGGAGCGCATGCATCATCACCGAGGGTTTCATATAAGCAGCTACGCCAAGGTTTTGCTGTTGAATCACATCAGGCGTTGTAAATAGTTTGTCCATCTTGTCGCCAAACGTGTATTTGATCATCATCGGCGAGTTGGGATTGTCGAAGAAGCTTTCCGATTTGAATTCTCCCTTGTTGAAAGCGGCAGTTGAAAGATCATTGATAAAAGTGTTGAAGCCCTCATCCATCCAGGCGTATTTTCTTTCGTTGCTGCCAACGATCATCGGGAACCAGATATGCCCGAACTCGTGATCGGTGACTCCCCACAAGCCGCCGCCCGTGGCCTGGTAACTGCAAAATACAATGCCGGGATACTCCATACCACCCACTATACCTGCCACGTTTACCGCAGCTGCATAGGGGTATTCATACCATTTTGCAGAATAATGCTCAATAGAACCTTTCACCATTTCTGTGGAACGACGCCAGTCATTCCCGCTTTTGTCTTTGGTGCTTTCCAGCGGGTAGGCACTCATCGCCAGCGCCTTTTTTCCACTGGGCAGATTAATTTTAGCCCCATCAATAATGAAAGCTTTTGAGGCAGCCCAGGCCACATCCCTGGTGTTCTCGATTTTAAACTTCCAGGTGATATTGCCTTTTTTTGTTTTATCGGCTATATCAGATTCATTTCTGATCACAACGGTCTTGTCGCTGTTCTTTGCTTCGTTGTATTTTTTTAGCTGGGCGGGCGTAAAACATTCCTGGGGATTCAGCAACTCACCTGAACCCACCACGGCAACACCGTAGGGGGCAGTGACGTTGAAACTGATATCTCCATATTCCAGGTAGAACTCACCTGCGCCGATATAGGGCAATACATTCCATCCCTGGATATCGTCGTAAACCGCCAGCCTGGGAAACCATTGTGCAATCTCGTAAACCCAGCCATTTTTCGTGCTGAGTCGTCCCATACGGTCAGTGCCGTATTGTGGAATTTCAAATTCAAATTGAATCGACAACTTTGTTTTTCCGCCCTGCGCCTTGAGTGCATCAGGCAGCCATACCTGCATACGTGTGTCAGTGATGGTGTATTTGGCGGTTTTACCTTCCGTTTTTACCGAACTGATCTCGTAGCCGTTTGTAAATTGGTTGTTAGCCCACCTGCCGCCGGTTTGGGTGGTTGTGGCCGAACCACGTGAATCTTGTTTATAGATATTCTGGTCGAGTTGCAACCACAAAAATTTCAGGTTATCGGGACTGTTATTCGTGTAGGTGATCTCTACATCCCCACTTACAGTATGTTTTGCAGTGTCGAGTGTGCAATTGATCTTATAGTCGGCACGGTTTTGCCAATACTTTGGCCCAGGTTCACCACTGGCGCTGCGGAATTCATTGCCAGGGTAGGGGTAAAATTGCGGATCGAAAGCTTCTTTTGCATCATAGTTTGACTGGCCCAGGGCAAGCATCGTCATTGCCATCATCACTGCGGAGAAAATAAATTTCTTCATCACCATTTTTATAGTTTTTAGAGTATTCGACAAAACCGGAAGATATAAAAAAGAAAACCAGGATTGATACCGCTGGTGTGATATTTAAGGATATTTATGGAAATGCGAATTCGATGGGTGGCTGATAGACATTGTTTTAGGAATTGGTATTGGGATTATTATCGTCCGGGGAATTCCGGAGTACTATAAACCACGGCGGGCACGGCGAGCTATCTCTACCTCAGCCTAAGCCTCAATCTTAATTAGGATTTGCATTGAAAGATTGCCTTCACCTTCCCGGTCGTTTTTAAAAAAATAAAGCCTCCGCTTTCGCAATACTATCTGTTTTCCCCACATCCACAAATTTATCACCGCTGTGATCGTAGCCCAGGATAAGATGCTCTTTTGCCAGTTCCAGGTATACATCGGTCAATGAAAATTTACCCTTGAATGGCATGAGCTTAAAAATATCGTATTCAAAAACCACCACGCAACTATAGGCTTTTTGAACAAGATTGGGTTTTGCAATTGAGATGCGTTCTTCACCTGTAGTATTATTGACCCAGCCACAAAGCCGGCCTGTTTCGTCAAAAAGGAAATTCCTGGTTGTCTTCCGGTTGGTAACGCCGAATGAAATCAGCGGCTGTTGTTTCTCGTGAAAAGCTACCAGGTTATGTAGGTTCAGATCGGTGAGGATATCGGCATTACAGGTGATGAATTTTTCACCGGGCGTAAAAAGTTCTTTTGCCTTTAGCAGGCCACCTCCTGTTTCCAACACTTCATCTCTTTCATCACTGATAATTATCTTACTGCCCCAGCCATTATTTTTTTGAACAGCATCAATGATCTGGTCGGCGAAATGATGTACGTTGACGATCACTTCAGTGATCCCGTATTTGGCGAGGTATTCGACATTATGCTGCAACAGCGGTTTCCCATTCACCGGTGCTAGGGCTTTGGGATGACTGTCGGTCCAGGGTTTGAATCGCGTGCCGAGCCCGGCACTAAATATCATGGCTTTCATCTTGTTTAGTCTTTCACCCGGGATTTATTTCTGTTCTTTTTCGGGTAGTGTATTGATCCAGTTTTTTGCATCCTGCACCAGGTGCTGCAATTCGATCTTAACTTTGAACTTGTTTCTCAAATGCCTGGCCAGCGCGTCAGCGGCATATACGCTGCGATGCTGACCGCCTGTGCAGCCAAAACAAATACTGAGACTTTCAAAGTTTCGTTTGATATAGTCTTCCACCGAAATATCGACCACATCAAAAACACTGTTGAGGAATTCCTGCATTTTGGTCTGCTGTTCGATATAATCTTTTACCGCCTTATCCCTTCCAGTCAGCACTTTCATATGTTCGATCCGCCCGGGGTTGAGTAGTCCGCGGCAATCAAAAACAAAACCGCCGCCATTGTTGGTATCATCGGGAGGAATGCCGTTGCGATAAGAAAAACTTTTGATCTTTACCACCAGGGGCGTTTCTTCCGTTGCCTGCACCGGGGTAAACTGTTGTATGATCTCATCGGCTACGCAGAGATCAAGTACTTTACTGAACTCGGGTAATACGATACCCAGGCTTTGGCGTTGAAAAAAAGCACCCAGGTTTTGAAGTGCCAGGGGTATGCTGGTAAGAAACTGGGCTTTTCTTTCAAATAAACCCCTGAAACCATAAGCCCCAAGTACCTGCAGCAGCCTGATCAGCACGTAACCATTGTACTGGCTTTGAAAAATGTTCCGATTCACACTCTGACCTATCGTGTTTTCAAATGCGTCGATATAGTCTTCCAGCAGGTTGTATTTCCATTCATCGGGCAGGTTGGCACGGGCCTGCCAGATCATACTGGCCACATCATACTGCGGCGCCCCTTTCATGCCGCCCTGGTAGTCGATAAAATGGACACTGCCATCATCTTTTACCATGATATTGCGACTTTGGAAATCGCGGAACATAAAATACTTGTATTCCGTATGCGTGAGATAGTTACTCAGGGCTTCAAAATCGTCGATCAGTTTTTGCTTGTCGTAAGGCTTGCGTAATGCGTCAAGAAAATAATATTTAAAATACAACAGGTCGGCCATGATCGCCTGTTTACCGAATTCTTTGTTGGTAAGACACTGATCGTAATCCAGGCCATCATCGCCTTTTACCTGTAGCCGGGCCAGTTCCTGCAGGCTTTTTTTAAACAGGTCATATACCTCCGGGACAAGTCCGCCCGATTCCAGTTTATTCAATAAGGAAACATTTCCAAAATCTTCCTGCAGGTAAAATGTTTTATCGTCGCTGATAGCCAGGATCTGGGGAGTCGCCAGGCCTTTTTTTCCAAAATGTCCGGAGAAATAGAAGAAAGTATCGTTTTCCTTTATATTGGCGCCATAGGTTCCGATCACGGACTGGCCATCCTTATCATAGAGGCGAAAATAGCGCCGCTCGCTACCCGACTGGGGCAATACATCGAGTGAGGCGGGTTCTATGCCTTTCCATTTCAGGTAGAGATTCCGGATGGCTTCAGTAAGATTTTGCATGGGTTCAAATGTAGGGAAATGATGCTCGCTGAGCAATACTAACACCCATTAGCGTTTTACGACTAAATTTGCATCGTTTTAATGCCTGGCATTTATGAGCTATACTCCAAAAGTTCGTATCGTGACCGCAGCTTCCTTATTTGATGGGCACGATGCCGCTATCAATATTATGCGGCGGATCCTGCAAAGCAAGGGAGCCGAAATTATCCACCTGGGACATAACCGCAGTGTAAAGGAAATTGTAGAGACAGCTATTGAGGAAGATGTGCAGGGGATTGCCATAACCAGTTACCAGGGTGGTCACGTGGAGTTTTTTAAATACATGAAAGACCTGCTAGATGAAAATGGGTGCGGTCATATCAAGATATTCGGTGGTGGTGGCGGCACTATCCTTCCCAATGAGATTGAGGAATTGCATCAATATGGTATCACACGGATATACAGTCCCGATGATGGAAGGAAGTTGGGACTGGAAGGGATGATTGAGGAGGTGATCAGGGCGTGTGAGGAACCGGCCTCGGCCCCCTCTAAATCTCCCCCTGAGGGGGAGACTTATAAAGAGCCTGTGGATTTAAATGGAAGTTATGTGTTGGGGGAGTGGAAGGATGTGAAGAGAATTGCGAGGTCTATAACACTTGCTGAGAATGGGGAACCATATAAGCAGTCAGGGTCTAAAGCCTCCCCCTCAGGGGGAGGTTTGGAGGGGGCTCATTTGGATACGGCTCATTTAGAGGGGGTCGCTGCCATCCTCGGTATCACCGGCACCGGTGGTGCGGGTAAGTCTTCCGTGACCGACGAGATCGTAAGGCGATTCCTTGTCAACTTTCCCGACAAAACCATTGCTGTAATATCTGTCGACCCCTCCAAGAAAAAAACCGGTGGCGCCCTGCTGGGTGATAGGATCAGGATGAATGCCATCAACCATCCCAGGGCGTATATGCGTAGCCTGGCGACAAGGGATGATAATACAGCCCTGAGTAATTATGTTCAGGATGCACTTGATATCTGCCGGGAAGCCCGCTTTGATTTTATTATCCTGGAATCGGCCGGGGTGGGACAAAGCGATACCGCTATTCTCGACTATTGTGATGTGAGCATGTATGTGATGACACCTGAGTACGGCGCGGCGTCGCAGCTGGAGAAGATCAATATGCTCGACTATGCCGACCTGGTATGCCTGAACAAGTTTGATAAATCCGGCGCCCTGGATGCGTTGGCTGATGTAAGAAAGCAATACAAAAGGAATCACCAGTTATGGACGGCCAAAGAAGATGACCTGCCGATCATTGGCACTATGGCCAGCAAGTTCAACGATGATGGTGTCAACCGCCTTTTCGAGTTATTGCTGAAAAAAATTAAGGAAAAAACGGGTATTCATTTCGGTGACTATTCATTCCCTGCAACAGCCAAAGTATCACAAGCGATTATCCCCTCCAATCGTTCACGTTATCTGAGTGAGATCAGCGAGAATAATCGCAATTATGACCAGTTGGTGAATGAGCAATCGGCAATTGCTACAAAACTTTACCAGTTACAGGGTGCCCTCGATATTTTGAAACAGGTGAATTCAAACGAAAACGGAAATGAGATCGCCACAACTCTGCAGCAGCAGATAAATTTTTACCAGGACCAGCTTACACCTGTAAGCAGGAAACTGATCAGCAACTGGAGCGAAAAACAAAAGGAATACCAGAAGGACTTTTACGAATACACCGTTCGTGATAAGGTGATAAAGCAACCCATGACCAGTCAAAGCCTGAGCGGCACAAAAATTCGCAAGGTGGTTCTACCCCGGTATAAAGACTGGGGTGATATCCTTCGATGGCAGGCGGAGGAGAATGTTCCCGGTCATTTTCCATTTACCGCGGGAGTATTCCCCCTGAAAAGAGAAGGTGAGGACCCCACCCGGATGTTTGCTGGTGAGGGTGGACCCGAGAGAACCAACCGCCGTTTTCACTATGTGTCGATGGATCAGCCAGCCAGGCGGCTTTCCACCGCCTTCGACAGTGTGACACTTTATGGTGAGGATCCTGATCATCGTCCCGATATATACGGTAAGGTGGGCAATAGTGGTGTCAGCATCGCGACCGTAGATGATACAAAAAAATTATATAGTGGTTTTGACCTTTGCGATCCCAAGACTTCGGTGAGCATGACCATCAACGGTCCGGCACCCATCATTCTTGCATTTTTTCTCAACGCTGCGATCGATCAGCAATGCGAAAAGAAAATTCAGGAATTGGGCTTACAGGATAAGCTTGAAAAACTACTCAATGATAAATTTCAAAACCTGCCGCGACCGGTTTATCACAATACTTCTTTTCCCGGTGAATTGCCGAAAGGAAATAATGGTCTCGGTCTCGCCCTGCTTGGCATGAGCGGAGATGAGGTTTTGCCAAAAGACATTTATGAAGAGTGCAAACAGGCTGCGTTGCAACAGGTGCGAGGCACCGTGCAGGCTGATATTTTAAAAGAAGACCAGGCACAAAATACCTGCATATTTTCCACCGAGTTTGCCTTAAAACTGATGGGTGATGTCCAGGAGTTTTTTATCGACCATAAAGTAAGAAACTTTTACAGTGTCAGCATCAGTGGTTATCATATTGCTGAAGCCGGCGCCAACCCGATCACCCAGCTTGCATTTACCCTGGCCAATGGGTTCACCTATGTTGAATATTATTTGAGCAGGGGAATGAATATCGATGATTTCGCTCCGAACCTGTCCTTCTTTTTCAGCAATGGAATGGATCCCGAATACAGTGTGATTGGCAGGGTGGCACGGCGTATCTGGGCCAAGGCGATGAAGTATAAATACAAGGCCAACAAACGCAGCCAGATGTTGAAATACCATATTCAAACATCTGGACGAAGCCTGCACGCGCAGGAGATCGATTTCAATGATATCAGGACTACCCTGCAGGCATTGTATGCTATTTACGATAACTGCAATTCTCTTCATACGAACGCGTACGACGAAGCGATTACAACTCCAACTGAAGAAAGCGTTCGCCGTGCCATGGCTATCCAGTTGATCATTAACCGCGAACTGGGAACGGCCAAAAACGAAAATCCCAACCAGGGCTCATTCCTGGTAGAAGAGCTGACCGACCTGGTAGAAGAAGCTGTTTTGAAGGAGTTCGATCGATTGACGGAGCGTGGTGGCGTATTGGGTGCCATGGAAAGAATGTACCAGCGCAATAAGATACAGGAGGAAAGCCTTTACTACGAACACATGAAACACACAGGCGAACTGCCTTTGATAGGCGTGAACACTTTCCTGAATAAGACGGGTAGTCCCACGATCATTCCCGGTGAAGTGATAAGGAGCACTACGGAAGAAAAAGAGCAGCAGATCAAAAGCCTGCATGGGTTTTGGAAAAGAAATGAGGTTAGATCCGGGGAAGCCCTGAAGCAGTTAAAAGAAGTCGCTATCAACAATGGCAATCTTTTTGCACAGCTTATGGAGACCGTTAAGCATTGCTCGCTGGGCCAGATCACCCATGCCCTGTATGAAGTAGGCGGGCAATACAGGCGGAATATGTAGCCATGTATCTATTACAAGCAAATGGATTCAACTGGAAGGAATTGCTGCTCGGCAGCGAGGAGTGGAATTTCTTGCCCGAAGTTTTTATCCGCTCGGTCATCATGTTCACGGTCATCCTTGTCAGCCTTAGCATTTTGGGCAAACGAGGGGTAAAACAACTTTCCGTCTTCGAACTCGTCGTTATCATTGGACTTGGTTCTGCGGCAGGGGATCCCATGTTTTACAAGGATGTAGGCCTTTTGCCTGTTTTGATCGTGTTCCTGATCGTGATCAGTCTTTATACCTGGGTCACGCACTGGGTTGGCAAGAGTAAAAAAATCGAAAGGCTGGTGGAAGGAAAATCTATTTGCCTGGTTGAACATGGAAAATTTGCGGTCGATAATTTTCGCAAGGAGGCGCTTGGGCAGGATGAATTTTTTTCCGAATTGAGATTAAAAGGCGTTTCACATCTCGGACAAGTGGAGACAGCCATTATGGAGACAAACGGCGGTATCAGCGTATTTTTTTATCCCGACAATAAAGTGAAACATGGTCTGCCTATCATGCCTGATTCGCTGGAGAAGCAGGTCAGGAAAATAAGCCAGGAAGGCTATTATGCCTGTGTTTTTTGCGGGCATACTGAGAAACTTGAACCTGCACACAAGCATAACTGCAAAGTGTGCAAGCGGGACAAATGGGTGGAAGCAAAAAGCGATAAACGTGTTATGTGATATTCTCCTTTATAAAAAATAGAAATTAATACCGCGTAGCAGGACAACCTACTTTCTTTGATCTCTTACCACCAGGCAATCCGGCTATCTGTTTGTATTTATCAAAGAAGTATCTCAGGGTGTATGTTACGGCGATAAAATAATAGCCATCCTTGTTTTTTGGGTTACCTCTTAGCTTGTCGGAAGTAGGATAGGGGCCAGCGCCCACTTCATCACCTCTGTAAGCCAGGTCCACTGCGGTTTGTCCACGTGCAACCTGTAATGCCGTGGCGTCGACATAATAGCCACTCACATCATCGAGATGATCGGTAAATAATTTTCGGTAGCCGAGCTCAAGTCCAAGCCGCATATCTTCATTGAGTGAATATTCAGCGCCGATGCCAAAAGGAAGATTGAATTGCCAGAGTTTATATTCCTTCACACCGGAAATAAAACCCTGGCCTTCGGTACTGAGTGGTTTTAACTCTGTTTTTGCGCCATTTTCATCCTTTGTAAATGGCTTGAAGTGGAACAATCCGATCCCTGCAAATACATAGGGTGTCCACCATTTTTCATTTAAACTAAAAAAGCTGTACTGGCCGGTAAGCTCCCATTCAAATATTTTGGTTTGAAAATTGAGATTACGCTGCCGCATTTCGGGTGATCCTTTTTTATCATCGCCTCTTAGACCAGTAAAACTTAAATAACTACGTGCCATGATATGTTCGGTAAGATCATATCGTGCACCGATTGAAAGAAAAAGTTTGGGTTGTGAAAATGAAACCGATTTCGATTTCAAATCACCCTGGTAACTGGCCATTCCCACGCGGGCGGAGAAGTGAAAATTTTGCCCGAGGACAGATACTGGTAAAAATATGACCGCGATCAGCAGTTTTTTCATTGATGATGGATTGATATCGTGTTAAAAACGTCTTTTGCGGCTTTTTATTTTCTGCAATGCTGGCAATAGTTTTGTGTGCTGCTTTTAATCCAGCAGCTAAAAAACCTTATCGAAAATGAAATAATCTTCCTCCAGGATCTTTTTTAACCTTGTGGCTAACCTTTTCTGATGCATGCCGTAAATCCATGTAATAATAGCGCCTAAAAGGCCGAGGCCCCAGACGATCTTACCTATTAGCGATCTGTCAAAATAGAACATTGCAGCGAGGCCCAGGGCGCAAATAACAATCCATTGAATTCCGTCCCAAATGTTTGTCTTGAACTCAATAGCATTTTCCGCGTATACTGCTTGAACGTCGAACCATGTATTGCAAATAAAGCGAACAATCTCAGGGTCATTTTCCAACGGAGTGACGATATCAATTACTTCCTGATAATTTTTGCCCTCGGCGATTAAACGCTGAACATCATTAAATATTTTTCGCCACTTGTCCACCATTGCTGCATCCACAATCGACCCTAACAAGTTGACATCGGTCTCGTTTTCAGACAAAATCTCGATTACTTGCGGATACGAATTCCCCTGGGCAAACAGATAATTTGCAGCAAAGTAAAGTCGAACCTTTCGTTTAGTTAAGTCTGAGTATTCTTCCATAAACCAACAAAATAAGAAAATATAAGGCGAAACGGTAGCCAACAAGGGGCTTTCTCTCAACAGATTTCGCTATCTTACAAGAGGTCTTTTCGGAGCGATGATACGTCTAATACCATATTGCCTGCTTTTCATTTTGATCCCCGGGTTTTTGACCGCTCAGAAAGTTATCTCAATCAAGGTGGATGGGTCGATCAATCCTGCGACCGCTGGTTTTATTGCTGATGGTATTGAAAAAGCACGCAGCGAGAAAGCTGAATGCCTGCTTGTTCACCTTAATACACCGGGTGGACTTTTGAAATCAACACGGGTCATCGTGAGTAATATTCTCGATTCGCCTGTACCTGTAATTGTTTATGTGTCACCTGGGGGCGCGCACGCAGGCTCGGCCGGTGTATTCATAACCATGGCGGCACATGTGGCGGCGATGGCACCCGGCACCAATATTGGTGCTGCTCATCCGGTTGCACTTCAATCTGTTTTGGATAGTACCATGAATGAGAAAGCAACCAATGATGCCGCGGCATTTATAAGAACTATTGCAGAAAAAAGAAATCGCAACCTGGAATGGGCTGAAGAGGCTGTGCGCAGGAGTGTGTCCATTACAGAAACTGAAGCAATAAAGAGCCGCGTAATCGATATTATAGCAGTGAATGAGAAAGATCTGTTGGAACAACTGGATGGCAGATCAGTGACCCTGAACAGCGGTGGACAGGTACTTCGGACAAAAAACGCAACAGTTGAAAAACACAATATGCGGTTCATTGACCGCCTGCTTGACCTTCTCAGCGATCCCAATATCGCGTATATATTATTGTTGCTGGGAATGTACGGTGTCATGTTTGAATTATTCAATCCCGGGGCTATTCTTCCCGGCGTGGTAGGTGTTATCAGCCTGGTACTGGCATTTTATTCCATGCATACGCTACCTGTCAACTACGCGGGACTGGCACTGATCATTTTTGGTATTATACTATTTCTACTGGAAATTAAAATTGTAAGTAATGGGCTCCTGGCTCTTGGTGGTATTGTATCGCTGGTGCTGGGATCGATGATGCTGATAAGGTCGGATTCCTCGCTTGAGTTTTTACGCATCTCACGTGGTTTGATCATTGGGGCGGCTATCGTGACTGCTGCTTTCTTTTTATTTGTGGTAGGCGTTGGCATCAGGGCGCAAAAGGGAAAAGCGGTTACCGGCGCTGAAGGGATGTATGGCTTTGTTGGCGAGGTGATCGATCATCTTAATCCTTCCGGCACAGTGATGGTGCAGGGTGAGATCTGGAATGCAGAATCAATTTCAGGTGAGATAGGTAAAGGGGAGAAGGTGCGTGTAAAGGAAATGAAGAATTTAAAACTATACGTAGAACCTGTAGCTAAAACCTAAACTGATTTATTATGGAACAATTCCCGGTTATTACCGTTGCCATCATTTTATTTGCCCTGATCTTATTATCCAGCGCGATCCGTATTTTAAGGGAATACGAGCGTGGCGTTATTTTCCGGCTTGGCCGCCTGATCAGTGGCGATGGGGTTAAAGGCCCCGGACTTATCCTGTTGATCCCCGTTATTGATAAGATGGTCAAAGTAAGCTTACGCACCATTGTACTGGATGTGCCACCGCAGGATGTTATCACCCAGGACAACGTGTCAATTAAGGTAAACGCGGTGGTTTATTTTCGTGTGATCGAACCACAGAAAGCAATTGTACAGGTGGAGAATTTTTTGCTGGCCACTTCCCAGATTTCACAAACGACCCTGCGTAGTGTGCTCGGCCAGTCAGAGTTGGATGAAATTCTTTCACAGCGTGAAAAAATAAATCATAAACTACAACAGATCATCGATACCAATACAGAGCCATGGGGTGTAAAGGTGACCAATGTTGAGGTAAAGCAAATTGACCTGCCGCAGGAAATGCAAAGAGCGATGGCCAGGCAGGCTGAAGCAGAAAGGGAGCGTCGTTCTAAGGTGATCGCTGCCGAGGGAGAATTCCAGGCTTCGCAAAGATTATCGGATGCCGCGAAGGTGCTGGCCGATCAGCCGAGCGCACTTACGCTTCGATATTTGCAAACACTGAGAGAGATCGCCGGAGATAATAACTCTACGACGATATTCCCTGTGCCGATTGATCTATTAAAACCATTCTTAAAGCCTGCAGATAAAGAGGCCTAATCATCAACGATCTTTTTGCCAAAAGGGAACAAGGAAATTTCAACTAGCTTAAAGTGCTGGCGTCCCCAGGGTATGCCGATGATGGTAATGGAAAGAATCACGCCCATCACGAGATGTACAATGGCGGTATAAAGCCCACCGCAAATAAGCCAGATAATATTACAGAGCAGGGAGAGGCATCCGCTGTCGGTACTGTCGCTTACAACCTTGCGGCCAAAAGGCCAAAGTACAAGGTCGGCCAGTTTAAAACATTGCAGACCCCAGGGTATGCCGATAATGGTGATGCATAAAACGATTCCTCCCACCAGGTATCCCAGCGCCGCCATAAAACCTCCAAAGATCAGCCAGATAAGATTTCCAAATAAATTCATTCGATAAATGTACCAAAATCCAGCATCCAGCATCCAATATCCAGCATCAAGTATCTAGTATCAAGTTTCCAGTATCAAGCATCCCCCTCCGCCAAAACTTCGGCGGACAGGCCGACTCCCGACTCCCGACTAATTCCCCGTCCCCACTCTCTCCATCTCATCCGAAGCGCCACCGCTGGAGCGTTTGTTGGTTTTGTAAGTCTTGCCAAACCTGTAGGTGAAACCGATCGTGCATACACGCGTATCGCGGGTGAGCTTGAAATATTCGTCGGTATTTTCAAAATAGGTCATACCTGCCATCGCCTGGGTATAAAATATATCGCGGATGGTAAGCCGAATGGTCGCTTTGTTTTTCAGCACTTGTTTCGATACGCCGGCCGATAACTGGCCCGTTGGTTCCAGCACTTCCTGGATATCGTTTTGGTTTTTTGTAATGTAGAATCCGGACAATTCAGCCGCCCAGTTCTTTTTAAAACGAAACTGGTTGTTGACATTAAAATTCAGCTGACCGATCGTTGCGGTGTAGTCTTTCCACAAAACACCTTCAATTTTTTTATGATTATACAAAGCCATAGCGGAAAATGACCACCAGGATAATGGTGTCGCCGCGGCACTGACCGACGCGCTGATATTTCGCATGCGTTTAAAATTTCCTTCTGTATAGATCACGGTGCCATCATCGGGATTGGCGATGAATAATTGAGAGAAATAATCACTGGTATTGCTATAGCCCAGCGTGGTAGTGATCATACTTTTAAATACATGAGAGAATTCCAGGTTCCAGGTATACTGTGGTCTGATGAGTGAATTACCGCGTTGATAAGTGTATTTGTTGATGATATAAAGAAATGGGTTCAGTTTCTGGAAAGCTGGCCGGTCGATACGTCTGCCTGCTGAAAACATAAACTGGTGTAACGAATCTGCTTCCACATTGACAGATGCAGAAGGAAAAAGGCTGCTGTACTGCCGGGTGAATGAAGAATCTTTTTGTTGGCTATTACCCAGCTGGTTGGCTTTGTAGTCGGTATGTTCGAAACGCAAACCTCCCTGCAGAGTCCAGCGACCTGATATTTTTTCAATATTACTATACGCAGCTTTTATGTTTTCTGTATACAGGAAATGATTGGTTTTTCCCAGGTCTTCACGCCAGTTGGTCCCGTCAAAATAAAAATATGCGGCGATATTATCGGTATTGATACGAGAGAACTTCAGACCCGATTCCAGTTTGAACTCTTTGTCAAACCTCGCGGTATGATCGGTTTTGGCTGAAAAAATATCGATCTGCGACGGCAGATCACCCTTGAACGCCTCTTCATAGCCGCCCTGTGCCAGGAGTTGGTTTTGAAAAGCCTGGTGGGTGAAAATATCATATTTCAGCAGGTCAATGTCTGCACTTATTTCCTGCGAAGAATTGAAGCTGTGCCGGGCATTCAGGTTGATGGCGCCATTCTTCCACTTATTTCTGCTGGCATTATTGGTATGGATGACTGAATCGGTGGCGCCTGTATCGTCTTTCCAGACAGCAGTATTATTTCCGCTTCCTCTTCGTGATGAATATATCCCGGTCAGGGCTATACCTAACGTAGTTTTTTGATCCAGGAAATAGTCCACGCCGGTTCTGAGTGTGTGACTACGCCCTTCGCCTCTGAACATGGAAGGTTGATCCAGCAGGGCTTCTATGCTTTGATCGGGTCTGTAGTATGAACGGAGAGCATATAGCTCTGTAAATCCCTTGTTAGCATTGAGGCTATAGTTGAAGAAAAAATTCCAGCTGCCATTTCTGTAATTCAGCAGCAAACTATTGTTGTTTTTATAATAACGACCCTGCCCGTAAGCCGTGCTGACTGTGCCATTGAATCCTCTTTGTTTATTCTTCTTTGTTTTAATATTGATGATCCCTGCATTACCAGCAGCATCGTATTGAGCCGATGGGTTAGTGATCAGTTCTATGACATCAATCTGGTTGGAACTCATACCACTCAGCATATTGACCAGGTCGGTACCAGAAATATAAGCCGGTTTATTATCGATCATGATGAGAATACCTGAACGGCCTTTCAGGCTAATGTTCCCATCTTTGTCAACGGTAACGCCGGGTGATTTTTCAAGTACTTCCAACGCCGTAGTTCCAGCATTGGTAATCGATGCTTCTACGTTAATGACCGTTTTTCCTGGCAATTGCTGGATAAACGGTTTTTTGGATGTTACCGTTACACCCTGGAGGGAAGCATTTGACTGGTATAGAACAAGTGTAATTGGTTTTTCGGCATCTTCAGGAATTTGCAAGGGTGCTGAATATTGTACGTTATGAGTGACCGAGCTGGCACGAATAATATAGTTCCCCGGAGCTAGTTGAGGGAAATGAGCCATACCCATAGAATCACTTACCGCCGCTTTTACCAGTGACGAATCAGCAACATTTAAAACTTCCACAGTAGCGCCAGATATTGCAGCCTGTTTATCATTTAAAACTGATACAGTCAGTTCTTCGATACCGGGTGCGGGTTGGGAAAACAAGGTAACCTGGAAGCCCAGTGAAAACAGCAGCTGGTAAATTCTTTGCATACGGCTCAGATGAATGCTGTAAGGTAGTAATCCCCTCGTCGCCTGCCCTTCGAATTTAGTTCAGCGGTGAAATATCGGGGCTGGAGGTTGACTATAAACCACGGCGGCACGGCGAGCAAAGCGAGAGCCTCTCCCTGTTAAAAAATCTGCGGAGAACAGGACATGATGCTAATACTCCGCTGTGTCTGCTGTGTGCGCTATGGTTTCCTGGCCCATCGAGACATTTGAACTACCACCAGCAAAGAGAACAGCCTCCGGAAGCTCCTAATTCCTAACCCGATAGGAGTCGGGTCCACATTCCAAATTCCGATTATCATCAGCCAATTCTAACTATCTTTGGCTGTTTTAAGACATCACATACCTAATATTTTAGCAACTTGCGATTTAGCGATTTTAACTTCCATCCCGATCTTTTAGAAGGCATAGAGGCATCCAACTATGAGAACGCCACCCCGGTACAGGAGCAGGTGATACCCACTATACTTGCGGGCCGCGACCTGATCGCGTCGGCACAAACCGGTACCGGTAAAACGGCCGCTTTTCTCCTCCCCGTTATAAACCGCCTGTTGACCAATCATGTTGATGGCCAGGTGGGCGCCCTGGTGATCGTACCTACACGTGAACTGGCGATCCAGATTTCCCAGCACCTGGAAGGACTTTCTTATTTTACACATATCAGTTCGCTCGCTGTGTATGGTGGGAATGACGCACAGAATTTTGTGGCCGAGAAAAAAGCGCTGCAAATGGGTGCCGATATTATTATTTGCACACCGGGACGTATGATCGCCCATCTTAATATGGGCTATGTGTCAATGAAGGGTTTGCAATTTCTCGTCCTGGATGAAGCAGACCGGATGCTTGACATGGGTTTCCAGGACGAACTTAACCGGATTATTAAAGCACTGCCACAAAAACGACAGACGCTTTTATTTTCAGCGACCATGCCTCCCAAGATCAGGCAGCTGGCCCGAAATATACTGGTGGATCCCGTGGAAGTGAATATCGCGATTTCAAAGCCACCTGAGAAGATAGATCAAAAAGCATATGTTGTTCACGATCCGCAGAAGCTGCCGCTTGTTAAACACATTTTGAAAAATACTGTTTTCAAAAGTGCGCTGATCTTTTGCAGTCGCAAGCAAACCGTCAGACAATTAACCAGGACGATGAGACAGGCTGGTTTCGCTGTAGAAGAAATGCATAGCGATCTCGAACAGGCACAAAGAGAAGCTGTGATCTCAGGATTTACCAGCGGACGTATACCCATCATGATCGCTACTGATATTCTCAGTCGCGGTATTGATATCGATACGATTGATCTCGTGATAAATTTCGATGTGCCGCGTGACGGGGAAGATTATGTACACCGTATTGGACGAACTGCCCGCGCGGAAGCTGATGGCATGGCGTTCACACTTGTAGGCGACAAAGAGCAAAACAGTTTTGCCGCGATAGAGTCACTGATCGGAAAAGAAGTGGAGAAAGCATCGATACCCGCGGAACTCGGACCAGCACCAGCTTATAATCCGAGGCGAAGAACCGGGAACAAGAGTTCGGGAGTAGGAGGTAAAAGAAATTTTCACCGGCACCGCCACGGCAGGCGTTGATCGGGTATGAGGATTTACCTGGTCTTCTGATCAGGAAGCTTTCCCTTCGTTGGAAGAAATACTTTCAATCAATTCTTTTACTCTTTGTTTGCTGAGATTTAGTTTTTTTTCCAGTCGGCTAAGCAATTGATCTTCTTCCCCGGGTTGGTATTGCAGGTCGTCATCGGTGAGTTGGATATTAGTTTCCTTTAAGTCTTCCTTTACTTCTTCCCAGGGTTTTTGGAGTTTTAACTGATAGGTTCCCATATCAACTTTTTTACAGTTATCACAATATTCAGACCAGTTCCTGCAGGTTTTTGCAGGCAGGAAGAACGGGATTCTTTTTATCTTTCGGGCCTATCGAAATATCACGCATGAAAAAGTTGTTATTTATCACTCTAATATCCTTTTGTATCATACTATTTGCCTGCGCACCTTATGCAAAAACCAATAAGGTTTATAAGAAGCAGGTTAAAGCGTATGCGAAAATGCTACGTGAGTATCCCGTGAAGGATTCTGCCGGACTTCCGATGGCTTCCTCATGGGTGGGCACTACCAACTTCAGTATGCGCCGCCCCAATTTTGTGATCATACACCACACAGCACAAAATAGTTGTGAGCAAACCCTGCGCACATTTACCCTTCGGCGTACACAGGTAAGCTCGCATTATGTGATCTGTAAGGACGGAACAGTGCATCATATGCTGAATGATCTGCTTCGTGCACACCATGCAGGTGTGAGCAAGTGGGGAAATGCAAGCGACATCAACAGCAGCAGTATTGGTATTGAGATCGACAACAATGGGTTCGAGCCATTTACTGATGAACAGATCAATAGCCTGTTGCTGGTATTGGAACGTTTAAAAAATGCCTACAATATACCTGCAGCCAATTTTATCGGGCATTCCGATGTTGCGCCGGGAAGAAAGGTCGACCCCAACCGAAATTTTCCATGGCAAAAATTAGCTGACCGTGGATTTGGCCATTGGTACGACACCACAGGCGTACAGGTTGATTCTACCTTCAATGAAATACAGGCGTTGCGTATCATTGGCTACAACATAAATAATCAGCAGAATGCCATCCAGTCCTTCAAACTCCATTTTGTACAAAATGATACCACCCGTGTGATCACCGAAGCCGACAGAAAGATTTTGTTTGACCTGATGAAGCGATATCAGTAGGGGATTTGGAATTGGTAATTGATAATCATTGTTGTCTGCAAAAGTTTCGATGTGCCAGGAAGCCACAGCGCACACAGCAGACACAGCGGCGTATTTGCATCATTTTCTGTTCCCGGTAGCAGATTTTTAACACGTAAGCGCCATTCGCTGTGCTTGCCGTGCCCGCCGTTTGTGCCATGAAGTAAAGTCGTCGATAGACTTTACATGCTCTTTTAAAGATGATGGAATTAGAGGTGCTATTTAATGACCCATCGGCAGCGCTGTACAGGCGGAGCTGCCAAACCACTCCACG
>JAFAEM010000047.1 GCA_023424015.1 Bacteroidota bacterium
CTTGTATTGACTGTAAACCCGATACTCACAAGTACCACCACTGAAACAATTTGTGAAAATCAACTTCCGTTCAACTGGAATGGTACCAGCTTTGATGCGGCAGGCACTTACGATGTCACACTGACAAGCAGTGCCGGTTGCGATTCCATTGCAACACTGATCCTGACAGTTAACGACGTCCTGACCTCAACTACCAATATTGCCATCTGTACGAGTCAGCTGCCATACACATGGAATGGTAACATATTCGATGCAGCAGGAACATACGATGTGACACTCACAAGCAGTGTGGGTTGCGATTCCATTGCAACACTGATCCTGACTGTTAACGACGTCCTGACCTCAACTACCAATATTGCCATCTGTACGAGTCAGCTGCCATATACCTGGAACGGTAACAGCTTCGATGCAGCAGGCACTTACGATGTCACAATGACAAGTACAGCAGGTTGCGATTCCATTGCAACACTGGTGTTAACAGTTAACGACGTCCTGACCTCAACTACCAATATTGCCATCTGCACCAGCCAGCTGCCATACACATGGAATGGTAACAGCTTCGATGCAGCAGGAACCTACGATGTGACACTGACCAGTACTGCCGGTTGCGACTCTATTGCGACACTGGTGCTGACAGTCAACGATGTATTGACATCCACTACCAATATTGCTATCTGTATTAACGAGCTGCCATATGTCTGGAACGGCGATAGCTATAATGCAGCTGGGACTTATGATGTGACGCTTACCAGCAGTGCAGGTTGCGACTCTATTGCAACACTGGTACTGAACGTCAATTCTATACTCAGTAGCACTACAAACGAGACAATTTGTGAAAACCAGCTTCCATATAGCTGGAACGGCAATAGCTTCAACGCGGCAGGC
Source organism: Bacteroidota bacterium (assembly GCA_023424015.1). Classification (GTDB taxonomy): domain Bacteria; phylum Bacteroidota; class Bacteroidia; order Chitinophagales; family Chitinophagaceae; genus Terrimonas_B. The sequence continues at coordinate 886 of JAFAEM010000047.1, forward strand.
ACTTATGATGTAATGCTAACCAGCAGTGTTGGCTGCGATTCTATCGCAACACTTATTTTAAGTGTCAATCCGGTATTGACAAGTACCACGCCGGTAACTATTTGTTCAAACGAATTGCCCTATAGCTGGAATGGCAATACATTCAATGCTGCAGGAACCTATACCGTATCCCTGGCCGGTACAACAGGCTGCGATTCTATCGCAACGCTTGAACTTACCGTCAACGCGGCTACGACCAGTTCGACCGCCGTAGCAGTTTGCGAAAATGAACTTCCATACACCTGGAATGGAAATAATTTCAACGCAGCGGGTACTTATAGCGTGAACCTGACAAACAGTGCAGGTTGTGATTCGGTGGCCAGTCTGGTATTAACAGTAACCGATATCAAGACTTCGACTACCACGGCTAATATTTGTGCAAGCCAGCTTCCATACTCATGGAACGGCGTCAATTATAACGCAGCAGGAGCTTACGATGTGGCACTGACAAGCAGCACAGGTTGTGATTCAATAGCAACGCTCGTGCTTACAGTCAATCCCGTACTAACCAGTTCAACCCCTGTAACGATCTGTGCTGATCAGCTACCCTATACGTGGAATGGAAACAGTATCAGTACGGCAGGAACCTATAATGTAACACTAACCAGCAGTACGGGTTGCGATTCAACTGCTACATTGGTATTAACGGTAACACAGTCTCTGCCAGGACAGCGATATTCTACTGTTGTAACGGGCGTCAATGTGCCGGTGCAATTAACGGCCCGAAATCTGGGAGCAGGTCATAGTTATGAGTGGAATCCCAAATTCGGTTTGAATGACTATTCATCGGCAAATCCAACCTTCTCCTACGACAGGGATATGGAATACACCATAGAAATCATACCCACCACTGGTTGTGCAATCGTGGATACTGTATTGGTGAGGGTTCTTGACAATATACCACCCGATGAGTCTGGCATATTTGTACCAAAAGCCTGGACACCAAATGGCGATGGTCACAATGATAAATTATTCCCAATACCCGTCAATATTAAAGACCTGAAATACTTCCGTGTCTTCAACCGGTGGGGACAACTGGTATTTGAAACCAATACACTTCGTGAAGGCTGGGATGGCATATTCAAAGGTCAGCCGCAGGTTTCAGATACCTATACCTGGACATTGGAAGCAACAGGTAACGACGGTAAATATTATAAACGCTCCGGTAACTCTATTCTATTAAGATAAAAATTTGGAGTTATGAAAACAATGAAATGCTGCATTCTGATAACCTGCCTGTTTCTTGTGACCGCAAACCTTCGGGCGCAGGATCCGGCCTTTTCCCAATTTTTTTCCTCCCCATTAAATATAAACCCCGCTTTAACAGCCAATATCAATTCAGACTGGCGCCTGATCACCAATCTCAGGGATCAATGGATCGGACCCGCCAGCCCCTACGTAACCGGGACAGTATCATTTGACACCAAGGTCATGCAAAACAAAGCCCCCAATATGCCGGAGAACAACTTTATCGGACTGGGAGGAATGCTGATGTTCGATCACGCGATGAGTGGTGTGGTTAAAAGTTCTTATGGTTCACTGAACTTATCCTATAATGTTAAACTGACAGAAGGGTATTACACAGAAAGACTGGGAATCGGCTTTGGAGCTATTTATGGCCACAGGCGTATTGACTTTAGCAGGATCGATTTTGAAGAACAGTTTACAGGATTTGGCTTCAACCGCAACCTTCCTACCGGGGAAACCGCCCTGTCAAATATGAAAGCCTATGTTTCCGCCAGCGCCGGTATCACTTACAGCGCCACCTCTGAACAAAGTAATTTTGATATCGGGCTAGCTGCATTTCATCTTAATAAGCCCAGGCAAACCTTTTTAAAGGATGAACAGCAAGTACTCGCCATACGAAAAGTAGCCCACGCCAACTATGAGCGATACCTGAATGATCAGCTTATTATCAACGCAAATGGTATCTATCAATACCAGGCAAAAGCAAGCTATTTTTCTGTCGGAACAGCATTGGGATATTTCCTGGGAGATGCTGCGCAGACTTTATTGACAGCGGGTATATGGTATTGGTCAGATAATGCGGTAATCCCTTATATTGGCATGGCCTATAAAGATCTTCAATTTGGGATCAGCTATGATATTACAACCTCAAAACTAAATGAAGCAGCCCGGAGGCCTAATACATGGGAGTTTTCGATGATACTCCGTGGCACGAAAAGATCAACCGGCGTGATCCCCTGCCCATGGAAATAATACCCAGTTTAAGTCGCCATTCTTGGAACCAGCGGAACCTGGACCAAAATCGTTGTACCCATGCCAGGAGTTGTTTCAAGATGATACTTGCCTCCCATCATGGCAGTACGCTCACGCATACCTACAATACCATACGTTTTTTTTGCATAAACTTTCTCCTTATCAAAACCAATTCCATTATCACGGATCATCAATGAAAGTTGCTCATCCTCTTTCTGCAAACGTACCGTTACATGCCGGGCGCTGGCATACCTTGCGATATTTGTCAAAGCTTCCTGCACGATCCTGAACAGGCCTGTTTTATATGCCATCGATAATTCTATCTCTTCATTTAACCCTTCATAATCGACCTCAATCCCAGTCCTTTTTTCAAACTCGTTTATATGCCATTCAATAGCAGGCCCAAGACCCAGATCATCCAGCAAACCTGGACGAAGATCGGCAGCTATTTTACGAACTGTTTTAATGGTATCATCTATATTGCTATGCAAAGACTCAATTTTTTCACTTGCCAGTTCATTGTCCCGGAGGTCCAGTCTTTTTTTCAACCAACTGATGTCCATTTTCATAATGGTTAACTGCTGCCCAAGCTGATCATGGATTTCGCGGGCTATAATTAATCTTTCCTCCTCCCTCACATCCTGCAGATGAGAAGCAAGCCTTCGGATTTCTTCATATGAACGGCTCAGCTTTTCCTGTGCCTTCTTCCGGTCTGTAATATCACGGATAAACGCGCAAAAAAATTCTTCTTTCCCATTTTTAACAGGCACAATGGAAAGTTCGATAGGGAACTCACGGCCAGAACGATGCAAGGCAGTGATTTCCGTAGGCCTGTTTATTAACTGTCCGACACCAGTTTCCCGGTAACGGTTCATACCATTTCGGTGTGCCTCCCTGTACTTTTCGGGAATGATCGTCTCTTCCAATAATCTTCCCAGCATCTCTGACTCCTGCCACCCAAACATTCTTTCCGCTTTAGGATTCCAGACCGTAACAATACCGTCGGGATCAATACATATTATGGCATCGAGCGCCGCGTTCATGATAAGGCGTCTCACCTCCTCACTTTGGCGGATCGCAGTTTCGGATCGCTTTCTGCCTATAGCCGACTTTATAGCTGATGGTAACCTGGCCAGACGGTCTTTTAGAATATAGTCATCTGCGCCCTGACGAATGATACTGGCAGCAAATTCTTCTGAAACAGTACCTGTTACCATAATGAAGGGTATCCCAGGTGAGCGTTGATTCAATTCTTCCAGGGCTTCCCTGGCGCTGAATCTCGGCAACGCATTATCTGCGAGAACCAGATCCGGCCTGAATTCTTCAAGTGCAGAGAAATAAGCTTCCTTGTTGGCTACTACCTGGAACTGGCAGGGAAAAGCATCGTTCAATGACCACTGCACAATTTCAGCATCCGTGGGGTCGTCTTCAAGCATTAAAATTTTCAATGGCGACGTCATGCTGTGTTTTTTTAGCCTGGTTCTAAAAATGCCCGATTAACAGGCAATACTAACTTAAAATTAAAGATCATTTACAATACGAGCCCAAAACCAAAACAGCACCATCGTGGAACGAATCGCATTGGCACAAATTTTTAGATATCTCATCGTATACCCTGCCTATGCCTTCAAGCGTCATATCGCAATACCACTACTATGCCGATACGCTTACTTTGCGTATAGTGTTCTTATCGGGCCGTATCTACGACTACAAAAATGTACCGGAAAAAACCTATCAACAATTGAAATCATCAAAATCCAAAGGCAGTTTCCTCAATCAAAAAATCAAACCATATTACGATTATGTGAAAATTAATTAATATAAAAGGGGATTATTCTCTCAACTGCTTATTAAATATAGAGACAATTAGTATGCAAAGGCTATAACCTTTATTAATTGACAACAAACCTGATTCACAAAAGAAGCTTATCGTTTAGACAGGCGTTCCGCAGCCAGCAAACGCTTTCGCCAGCGCCCTATCGGTTGCCGCTCATATATTTCTTTCCCCTTCTTATCGGTCAATCCAAGCGATTGTGAAAGTGACTTGCTCAAAGATGCAACCCGTCGACTAATAGTAAGACGCGAAGCAGACCGAAAGAATTTTTGAAAATTGCTGATCCCTTTCCGAATGACCGCGACTTCTTTTCGATACTGCTTTAGTTTTCTGTGAATAATCATTAAGCGGTCAAAAGCAAACTCGTTGAGCGGATCCTGAGAAATAACGTTTTCAAAAGCAACAACTGCGTCCTGGAGCTTAGAATCCTGTTCAAGTGACTTCCCCAGGCTTAGCAGATCCGCAATTGTAGCCGGTTTCTCTTTTTTTTATGTGCTACTTTCATCAGTGCTGGTATACTTGGAAACAATGGCTTCGAGCTTTCGTTTCAACTCCTCGGGGCAGTTTGTATTAAACAATAAATGTAAAGGATTCACATCTATGCGATAACATTGACTCGGCCGCAGTTTCTTACGTCCAATGTTTACATACTGCCGGTCAAGCTCACGAAGTTCTGCCCGTAGCATTTCCAGAAATTCCGGTGTCATCGAGGATTGCATACACTAATTAAATGACTTTGAATGTTTCAGAATGAATACCTATTATAAACATCAAAGTATATGCCCATGATAAAAAAGTAAAATAAAACGGGTATAAACAGGCGGAGAATTCTTCTTAGTGTCGATATGAAAGGAAAATATTTCCCCACTTTATGGGAGAATCAGAAAAAGGGTAGCTCATTCAATTCTTTTTCTGACGATACCGGTAGCTAAAATAGACAATTGCAAAATTAACCAGCAGGGAAAATGCGTTGGTTATAATGATTGGATAATCTTCCCTGAGCAGCCCGTACCATACCCATCCTCCCAGGCCTACAATCAGCACCAAAAGCATAACAAATGAGATGTCTTCGGCTTTTTTCTCGCGTATAATCTTAATAAGCTGGGGCAGCATCGCTATCCCAGTACATATGCCGGCTGCAATGCCGATAATCTCAGTTGGTACCGGCATTTTAGATATTTGATGATTTGTATTTCTGACGGATCTGTTCCCCTACTGCCTGCACCAGTTCGGACGGCCGCTCCTCGTTGACAGACCAATTTCCGTTATTGAATGAAAGGTATCCGAACGATACATTATCTAAAACTACATGTGATGATACCGGGAGACCATCCTCCTGGAACTCCTCGGATGGATTAACCCAGCCTGAATATCGACGACCATTGCTTTCAAACTCTATATCAAATATTTTATCCTCGCTCATAAATTTTCGATTTTTTTAATAACAGTTTGCAAGTTAATACCCTTTCCAAGAACCCCTCTGAACAGAGGGTCTCTTTGAGGCATCTCTTTTACAGCATTAAAAATAGTAAAGTCTGATATCTTCAGGCCAGGCTTCAATTCATCCCAGTCTATCGGCATCGAGACAGTTGCACCCGGCTTCGGTCGCAGGGAATAAGGAGCAACAATGGTTTGAATGGATCTGTTTTGGAGGAAATCGAGGTATATTTTGCCTTTTCGCTTTGATGGCGTTCGTTCCAGGCTGGTGAAATCACTAAGTTCCCGATGCGCGATGGAAACAAGAAGATGCGCTAAAAGTTTCGATTGCTCATAATCATAGCGGGCATCCAGCGGTAGGAAAATGTGAAGTCCGGTCGATCCGGAAGTTTTAATAAAAGCGACCACCCCAACCGATATTAGGATTTGATGAATAATCCTTGCTACCTCCATAACCTGTTTAAACGTATTACTATCATCCGGGTCAAGATCAATAATGCACCAGTCGGGCTTAGATGGACTTTGTATATGGCTGTGCCAGGGATTCATTTCAATGCAACCCAGGTTAGCCATATAAAGCAAATGAGCTTCATCGATACATACAAAAAACTTCTTGGTACCTGCTTTTGTCGTGTTTTTATAGTCATGTGTCTTTATCCAGGTTGGGAATTTATCTGCAACATTTTTTTGGTAAAAACTCTTTCCCGTTATTCCATTCGGATGCCTGTTTAAGGACTGAGGACGGTCTTTCATGTAAGGCAACATATACTGCGCGGCCTGGTAATAGTAATTTATCACATCCCTCTTTTGAATTTTATCGACGGGCCAGTATAATTTATCAAGATTCGTAAATATTAGCTCCTTACCATTTATTTTCCTGGTCTGTTGTTTCTCGCTGGGGTTAACTAAAGTTTTTAAAGTTTTGCCAGCACTTTTCGTTACTATCTTTTGTTTAAGGCGTGGTGCGGATCGAATAGTTGGACCAACGTCAACCGGTATTTCGGCTTTTACCTCCCTCGCCGACTTGTCATTACGTAAACCTTCAAACGAGGGGTGCCTCATTACACCATCACTGGTAATTTCAGTGTATGAAACTTCACAGACCAATTCCGGCTTGAGCCATGTTGCTTTCGCGACTGGCGGGTTCGGCCTGAACCGCGAGGGTTTATTGATATCAGGCTCTATATCAAAAGGATTTTTCTTACGCTCCAGCTTTTTGAACTTCATCATCATCTCCTTCTGCAGTTTATCAGAAAAGCCTGTACCTACCTTGCCCGTATAAATGAGTCGACTTTTATCAAATACCCCTACCAGCAGAGAACTGAAAGCTTTCGAACTTCCTTCATTTCGTGTATATCCGCCGATCACAACCTCGTGTCTATTTGATATTTTTATCTTGAGCCAGTCTTTACTACGAATACCTTCCGTATAAACTGAGTCACGGCGCTTAGCCATGATACCTTCCAGTTTCATTCGTCGGGCAACTTCATAAAATTCTGTACCTGTAGCCTCAAAACTTTTGCTAATATGTATCAAAGGATGCTCTGGCATAATTGAGAGAAGCTTTGCTCTTCTCTCCTCAAGTGAAAGATCCACCAGGGAGTAGCCATTATGCCATAACAGATCAAATAAGTAATATCGTAATTCGCCATCCGCCTCACTTCGCCAATTCTGAAGGTCGCTAAAATTGGAAATTCCATTTTCTCCTGCAACAATGATCTCGCCGTCTACTACCGCCTGTAGCTTCAGTTGTTTCAAGGCATCGTGCAGTGGATAGTATTTTGAATTAAATGATTTATTGTTTCGGCTCCGGATATCCACTTTTTCATTATTGAGATATGCAATGGCGCGGTACCCATCCCATTTCACTTCATAGGTCCATTTATCATCGTCGAAGGGTTTGTCGATCAGTGTGGCAAGCATCGGCGATAAATCTTTGGGGATAGCCTCCTTTTTGCCAGTCGAAGCAGGCCCTGACTTTTTCACTTTAGATTCAGGCCTCTTGCGCGCAGGTTGCTTCTGCTTTCTATTTGAGTGCCAGACATTATCTGCTGCCTTTTCCACTTCCTCAATGGTTCTGCCCGAAATAACCGATCTGGACTTCCTTGTTACATCAGTAACACGTGCATGCCGGTCTTTCAGTTTCATCAGCAACCATGCGTTTTCTCCCCGTGCGGATGCTTTTACCAATGCAAAATCGCCTTTCAGTTTCTGTCCCTTGAGACTAATAACCAGTTTTCCCGAATATAATTGTCGCAACAACTCCTTCTCCATTTTTGCTTTCCCTGATGCTTCAAAGCCGGGGACGGTGTACTCGCCCTCGTCCCATACGATAACGGTGCCACCCCCATATTCACCTTTCGGAATTATCCCTTCAAATTTTCGATAATCGTATGGATGGTCTTCAACCATCATCGCGAGTCGTTTCACTGTTGGGTCTGTTGAGGGGCCCTTTGGTACAGCCCAGCTTTTCAAAACACCACGCATCTCCAATCTAAAGTCATAATGCAGGTGAGAGGCATCATGCTTCTGTACTACAAAGGACAATGAATTTCCCTTCGATTTTCCGCCTTTTGGTTCAGGCGTCTTGCTGAAACTTCGCTTTTTCTTATAACTTGTTAATCCCATATTGTAGGTATTGATCACCGGAGATGCACCAATGGCACAATGGCAAACCACATCAGGTAAGTCAATGATGCCACCATTAGTCCATCGATCCTCGCGGGAGGATTTTTATTGATGATATATCGCCATAATAAAACTCCCAACAGCAGCGCATGAAGTAAAACACCATAAATTACTCCTTCGAAAGCATACGGTAGCGTATCCAATATCTCAAATACAAGTAAGGTAGCTATAGAGAGTACAGTAAAAGATAATGCCAGCTTTGTCGCACCTTTTTTTCCAAGTTTTACTGCCAGCGTTTTCTTGGAGGCCTCTTTATCTGCATCATGATCCGGGATACCACTGAGTGTAATTGAAGGAAGCACAGCCAGGAACAATGGCAGGCTCATAAACCAGGGCAAGCTATCGAAGACAACGCCCCCCTGGAAAACATACCCGCAAACAATCAAAGCAAAGCTATGAGTAAGGCCCCCCGTAAGTTCACCCAGGCCCCGATGACAAAGTTTAAGCGGAGGAATAGTGTATCCCAAAGCCAGGATAAAAACTGCGCCACATGTTAACAAAAGGGCGCTTACAGCTGCCGATGATGCAGGTATCAAAAATAATAAGAGAATCAACGAGGCAATTAAACTTAACGTGATACCTCTTTTCATTTGCCCAAAATTTATTTGCCCGGTCACCAATACCCTGGAGCCACCGGTAAACGGCCCATATGCTCCATTACGCCGATCTGAATCGAAATCAAAATAGTCATTACTTAAAACAGTAGCTACTTCAACCAGGAAAAGCCATGCATACCCCAGCCAATACACATAAGCATCAAAACCATACCCCGATTGTTGAGCAGCAAATGTACCGGCCGTATAAGCAATAAAGCTCATGGGATAGAATTGAAGTCGTATAGCTTTTATCCAGGCCGTGAGGGAGAGGTATATATTTTTCCATGTGGATATTGCGCCTCTCCTGAGTTTTCTGCCCCGGTCTTTGACCTTTGATATCCATGATGCAATCTTAGATTCATTCGCTTTTTTTACCGGGCCGAAACTGAGCACCTTTGTGACTGTAAACCCACAAAACTCGAGTATTGATCTACGCATGGCATTATGTCCAGGGGCGCGGTAAATTAACTGGTAGACCATTCTCGGCGTATCCATCGTAGTAATGAGTTCCGCAGTGCGGCCCCTCAACAATGGTTCATAACCTGTACCTCCTTCCGTTTCTTCAAAAGCGAACCCGGCCACGAGGACCCGGTCAAAAAATCCTTTCAATAGTGCAGGCATTGTACCCCACCACGTCGGATATATAAAAACAATATGGTTCGCCCAGCTGATCAGTTGGCGGGAGCGGGAAATATCTGGCTCTACCTGTTGTTCATGATTGTGCCGGGTAGTAACGTTGATAGCGAAGTGCAGGTTCGCTACAGTCAACACCTCTACTTCAACTCCTGCCTGCCGCGCCCCTTCTGTATAAGCCTGGGTGAACGCTGTTGAAAGACTGTCAGCCCGCGGATGCCCGTTAATGACTAATACGTTCATTGTTTTGTTTTGTAAAAATGTCCAATATGCTTTCTATACAAAATCTGTGCTTATACAGGAGGGGGACTTTTTTTAGGTAAGAATAATAGGTGAGGTGATAGTTTCAACCCTGCCAGGCATCTTTCAAGTGGTACAGTACTTGCAAAGTTGACTAAACACTATTTCCAGATATGAGTATAGCTTTCCCCATTGTTCCCTGGGGTAATGGAACAAATATTTATGAGGTGAATGTGCGTCAATACACCCGGGAGGGAACGCTGCAGGCATTCACCCAACATATTCCACGCCTCCATGTGATGGGGGTAGATATACTTTGGCTCATGCCTATTACACCGATAAGTGTGGAAAAAAGACAGGGTACTTTCGGCAGCTATTATGCAGCAAGTTCATACACCGATATTGATCCGGCTTATGGGAGTACCGAGGATTTCAGAGAACTTATCCGGACAGCTCATGATTTTGGCATGAAGGTCATCATAGACTGGGTGGCCAATCATACAGGGTATGATCATCAATGGACCGTTAAATATCCTGATTGGTATCGAAAAGATGAAAAAGGCCAGTTTACGGGACTCTATGGCTGGATTGACGTGATCGACCTGAACTATGAGATACCAGAGCTGCGCCTCGAAATGATCGCTGCCATGAAGCATTGGATTCGTGAATACGATATCGATGGCTTCCGTTGTGATATGGCCCGTACCGTACCGCTCGACTTCTGGCTGGAAGCACGGGGAGAATGTGATGCAATCAAACCACTTTTCTGGCTGGCGGAATGTGAAATCCTGGAATACCATGAAGCCTTTGATGTGACCTATGGCTGGGAAGTCCTGCGAAGTATCGATAAATACATGAAAGGGGAACTGGATTTCTCGGCCATCACTCCCCTTCTGATTCAGTACAGCCATTATCCGATTGGCTCCAGGAAACTACTTTTTACGTCCAACCACGATGAAAACAGTGATCATGGCACTGAGTACGAAAAATATGGAGTTGCAGCTTTAGCAATGGCTGTTTTCTGCTGTACCTGGCCGGGTATTCCCCTGATATATTCCGGGCAGGAAAAACCCAATAAAAAACGACTCGCGTTTTTTGAAAAGGATTTTATTGACTGGGAAGGCGAAGTCGAATTAAAAGATTTTTACCGGACCCTGCTCCATTTTCGAAAAAGGAATAAAGCATTGCAGGAAAGCGCTTCTGTCCTGATGCTCCAGACAGGTAGTGATGGTGTACTGGCTTACCTGTGCCGTCGACAACAGGATAAGGTGCTGGTATTACTTAACCTGTCAAAAGAAAAAGCTGAGTTTATGATTGACCATCCTGCCATACCCGGTGATTATGAAGATCTGTTCTCCGGCGAAAAATCTAAGGTACAGCGTAAACAAAACTTCAACCTGTCGGCCGGACAGCACCTTGTATGGCACGTCACGGCAGCAGCAACCTCATAAAAATACCTCCATCCCACTCGTATTACCAAGTGTCAATTATCCGCCCTTGCCTTAGTACAAATTTTGGCCCCTCTGGGTATATAATTGATCAACATGAAAAACTTTATAAAAAAGAACGGCCTTTCCCTGGCCTTTCTATTCTTATTCCTTATTGCCCTGGCCGGTCAGCTTTACACTGGTTACAAAGAGCACTATAAAGAAAGAGTCGAAGAAGGCCAGCCTGAAATTATGCCGTAAAGGATGTTACTTCAGGTCATTTCATCCAGGCTACATTCGAAAATTGGGAAAGTGAATTCCTTCAAATGGCCATGTTCGTGGATTGTCCTGGGTGGGGCTTTGGCCAGGGCGTAAGGCGCTTTCACGAGATTGGTAATAAAGTGGGGGATAATCAGAAACCTCTTGTTACCACGATTGCCTTATTTGTGTAATTCATTACCCAAATACGGCAAGCCTGATCAGCCCAACTACAGCAGCATCATTGCCATGTAAAGCATTAACTGCTTTGGCAATATAATTGAATGTTTTTCATAACAAAAAAAATTTGATTATGAAAAAGCTGTTTTTATTATTCTTCGTAGCCGCATTATTTGCATGCAACAATGAGTCAGACACCACCGATACGATCAATACCGACACTGTTGTAGCCCCACAGGACAACACGATGAACAGGGATACATCAATGATGAACGATACCAGTATGAACCGTCGCGATTCATTATAGTGTTAGCCCATCGGAACGTAGAGGTGAAAAAAATGAAAAAAGCCAGGAAATTACCTGGCCTTTTTCTTTACTCACTCCGCTAATGAATCACGCTTAATCGTCTTATTCCATTTCCTGTTCTGCTTCCCAGTTAATATCGTTTTCAGCGATTTGGGTGAGCAGGCTATCAGTTTCTTTTTCTTCCTCAAGCGTCGTCGACAGGATGTCAGCAACTTCCTGGTTACCCATCGTAGTAGCCAGGGATACCAGTCCACCATAGGCGGCAATCTCATAGTGTTCCACTTTCTGAGCCGACATGATAATACACACATCCCGTGTCATAGTGCCATCCTCTGTTTCCTCAACTACAGACTGACCTTCCTTGATAAGTCCTTCCATCCCATCGCATTTTTTAGCCTGGGGTTTTCTGCCCAGCATTTCAAATACTTCCTCGAGACGTGCAACATGCTCCTCTGTTTGGGCAGTATGCTCCTCAATAGCATCTTTCAATTCCTGGGTGGTTGCAGCCTTCTGCATGCGCGGCAATTCCTTGGTCAGGTGTTTCTCTGCCCAGTAAATATCCTTCAGGGCGTCAATAAAATATTTTTCGAGCTGAGAATTGGATTGAGCAGTTGCAGTGCCATTCGAATTTTTTGTCTTACCCGCCGGCGCTTTCCTGGTTTTTGTGTTAGGCATAGTATTCTAGTTTTTGATGTTAAAAAAAATGGTTACCCCTGTATCATGTCAAAGGATATGCCAGTAGAAAAAAACTTTATTTACCCTGCTTGTTATAGATATGGCTTCGATAGTTTTTTAAACTGGGGCTTTTCTTACTCATTGGAAAAAACCATTTGCCCGTTTGCCACCACCAGCCATTCTGGTAAACATGGCATATAATATGTTTTACCAGGTATACAATACCTCAATATGGATCATTTAAACTGGGGCATTATAGGCCCGGGAAGTATAGCACGCGATTTTGTCCGCGATCTTCAGATGGTGAGAACACAGCAAAATCTAATCGCGGTACTCGGGCACAATGCTGATTCCACAGACGAATTCGCGTCGGAATTCGGGGTACCCGGTAATTACCTCGATATCGAATCGTTTCTCCAACACGAAAATCTGCAGGCTGTGTATATTGCAACGCCCCATCCACATCATTACGAGCAGGCACTGGCCTGCCTGGAACGCGGTATACCCGTACTTTGTGAAAAGCCTATGACAATCAATGCGGCGCAGGCCGAAAAACTGGTGGAGGCATCGCGAAGGACTCAGACCTTCTTAATGGAAGGAATGTGGATCCGGTTCCTGCCCAGCATCCAGCTTGTCCTGTCACTGATCTCGCAGGAACGAATAGGTGAAATCATTTCTGTAAGGGCCTCGATGGGTTATAAGGCTCCGCAAGAGCCGGATAGCCGCTATTTCAACCCGGTACTCGGCGGTGGCTCTTTACTCGATCTTGGTATTTATCCTGTATTCCTGGCAATGCTGCTGATGGGAAAGCCCGACACGATCAAAGCCATTGGGAGCCTGACCGAAGAAGGCGTAGATGAGGATTGCTCTATGTTGTTTCAATATAACAGTGGGCGGCACGCAGTGTTAGAGTCGTCGCTTAAAGCAGAATCTGAACTACCCGCTGAAATTCATGGCACCAGGGGTTCTATCCATATTCTCAATCCCTGGTTTGAGAAATGCCTGGGTATTGAATTACTGGTAGAGGGAGAAAACAAGATTGTTTATCCCTGCCAGTGGGAAGGCCACGGTCTCCACTTTGAAGTTCAGGAGGTTTTGCGCTGCCTTGGATCCGGAAAGATCGAAAGTGAAATGTTTTCACACGAGTTCAGCCTGCAAATGATACGTGTCATGGATGAAGTGCGCGGTCAGATAAATGTCACGTATAATATGTATGAATAAACCCGCAGGTAAAACCAAGACATGAAAGAATGGGTGAACCTTATCGAAGATAAGCTCGAAAACTGGTGGCATTCCCTCGCGAAGATCCTGCCCAACCTTGCAATAGCTTTACTGGTGATGCTGATGGCAATCCTGGTTGCCAAATTAGTTCGTCGCAGTTTGTACCGCATTATTATTCAGCTTTCGGGTAAGGCTTCCGTTAGCCGTCTGATAGCTACGATCACCCAGGTAGCTGTGTTGTTTACAGGCCTTTTTATTGCGCTGGATATACTCCAGCTCAATAAAGCAGTATCCTCCCTGTTGGCCGGAGCTGGTATCATCGGCATTATCCTCGGCTTCGCATTTCAGGACATCACAGCCAATTTTATAGCCGGGGTTTATATAGCTTTTAAGAAACCATTTGATATAGGCCATACTATCAAAACAAATGATTTTATAGGGAATGTTGAGGAAATACAGTTGCGATCAACTACAATCCGCACGTTTTCTGGTTTGCACCTGATGATCCCAAACCGTGATGTGATCCAAAAACCTCTCATCAATTATTCGCTGACACCTGAACGGCGTATAGAACTCGAATTTTATATAGATCACAATACCGACCTGGAAATTACACATGGGACCATCATGAAAGCTTTATCAAAAATCACTTACCTGTATCCCGGAAAACCCGTAGATGTGTTCTTCACCGATGTAAAATTCACCGCCATTAAAATCGCGGTTTGGTTCTGGATCGATAACCACCGGCAACCCGGGTATATGGTGGCGAGGCATGACGCAATATTCTATATCATCAATGCACTTAGAGAAAATAATATCTCCCTGGTCCTGCCCCTTTCGGTCGACAATTTTGCAACATCACCCAATTAATAAGTCATCATGAACAACCTCACACTCTTTCAATTCTTTCATTGGTACTATTCTACCGAAGGAAATCTTTGGTTACATGCTGCTGATAAAGCAAAAGAACTCGCATCGATGGGGATTACCCATGTTTGGCTCCCACCGGCTTATAAGTCAGCCTTTGGCACAGAGGAGCCCGGTTATGCTGTATATGACCTGTACGATCTGGGCGAATTTGATCAAAAAGGATCGGTCAGGACTCGATATGGTACCCGGCAGGAATACCAGGACTGTATTGACCGCCTGCATGAGCACAATATCCAGGTACTGGCCGACATTGTGCTGAATCATAAACACGGAGCCGACGAGAAGGAAAGTTTTCCCGCCAGGAAAGTTGATCCTTATAACCGCACCGAATTTGTTTCGGAAGAAGAGATCATTGAAGCCTGGACCAAATTTAATTTCCCTGGCCGAAAAGGTCGCTATTCCGATTTTGTGTGGGACTGGCGCACTTTTACTGGCATCAGTGAAGATCCGGAACATATCTATTTAATACATAACGAACATACCAACGGTCAGTGGGAGGATGTGATGGAGGAGGAATTCGGCAATTACGACTACCTGATGGGCGCGGACGTAGAATTTAGAAACCCTTTTGTACGCGAAGAACTTTTTAACTGGGGTAAATGGTATATGGAGTCGACAAAGGTCGACGGCTTTAGGCTGGATGCTGTAAAGCATATTCCCCACGACTTTTTTAACGAGTGGCTCGACCACCTGCGGCAGCATTTTGCAAATGATTTTCTATGTATCGGTGAATACTGGAGCGCCGACACAGGTTTACTGCTGCAGTACATTGATGTCACAGCCGGAAAAATGCAACTCTTTGATGTACCGCTGCATTTTAATTTTCATCGGGCATCCACGGGTGGTGAAGGATTCGATATGAGTACCATTTTACATAACTCTCTCGTTGAATCCAAACCAGAGATGGCTATTACTTTCGTCGACAACCACGACACACAACCTCTTCAATCGCTGCAGTCACCGGTCGACTATTGGTTCAAACCACATGCGTATTCGATCATTCTCCTACGTGAAAGTGGGTTACCCTGTATTTTTTATCCGGCCATGTATGAAGCCAAATATGTTGACCATAAAGATGGAGAGGAAGTGTATGTAGAGCTTAACACTGTCCCTGGTCTGGAAAATCTGATCCGTGTTAGAAAAGAACTCGCTTACGGAACGCAACGCGACTACTTTGATCATCCCAGTACGGTTGGTTGGACCCGCGAGGGTATCCCCGAAAAAGATGGGAGCGGATGCGCGGTTGTCCTGACCAACGGAGCAGCCGGCGTTAAGGCAATGGAAATGGGAAAACAAAATATGGGGAAAACCTTTGTAGATATTTATGGACAATGTGGCGAAATAGTCATCAATGAGGATGGCTGGGCAGACTTTCCGGTAAGAGACAGATCAATCAGTATATGGATCAATAAAGAAGCATTAAAATTTTTTCCCGCTCTGGATTCCAATAGTTAGGATATAAAAAAACCTGTTCAAATCTGAATCTGAACAGGCTTTCGTTGTAAACTTCCAACGTCAAATCAAAGAAAATCATGCCTCCTGGCCTTGATGTACATTTCTGGCTGGGGTGGCATTTGGTTAACAGGTTGAGAAGCTGGTTTACTAATTGGAATTAGTCTTGCCAGTTCCCGATCTGTTTTCTTTTCAATTGCTACCACGGTCAGTGTAGTCGAGCCATTTTGAGATGAAATTGATTTTTCCGTCATAAGTATAGGTTTAAGGGATTATCATTATAGAAAATCTCATGCCAGCCTGAACTTTTGAGTGCCAGGTGCATAAAGAAAAATTTATCTGTTGAGAAATCATCGTTGCAATCGGTTTAAATGGCTTTTATCATCGCTGAATAAGAATATCCTTTCCATAAGTGGCACATTCTTGGTCGATATAGAGCATCTATGGCGACTCAACACAATTACAGGAATTTCGAAAAAGAGGAACTTTTACCCTTAGACGAGGTATCCCGGCCTTCTGTTGAAGCCGGGAAAAAAGCGGGCATTGCTTTGGTCGGACTCGGAAAATATAGCGAGGAACAACTTGGGCCTGCATTGTTGGAGACGGGACACTGCCGTCTAGCAGGAATTGTCACTGGTACGTCATCGAAGATCCCGGCCTGGCAGACAAAGTATGATATTCCCGATGCGAATGTATATACATATGACAACTTCGACAGTATTAAGGGAAATAAAGAAATAGACATTGTATATATCGTATTACCGAACGCATTACATGCAGAATTTGCAATACGGGCCGCACGAGCCGGGAAGCATGTGATATGCGAAAAACCTATGGCGATTTCAGTAGCCGAATGTGACCAGATGATCCAGGCCTGCGAAGAAGCTGGCAAATTACTTTCCATCGGCTACCGGCTGCATTTTGAACCCCACCACGAGGAAATGATGAAACTGGGTCAAAACGCAGGTTATGGCAGATTGATCGAATTATCCGCTAAACATGGCAGCAGCTCGGTCGAGGGCTGGCGCCTGGACGGATCACTTGCAGGTGGTGGCCCACTCATGGACCTGGGCATTTATTGTATACAGGCAGCAAGGTATACTATCGGTATGGAACCCATATCAATTACAGCAAAACGCGGGGCTAATACCCATCCGAAGCGTTTTAAAAATATCGAGGAATCCCTGCAATGGGAAATGGAATTCCCTGGTGGGATCATTGCACGCTGCGAAACCAGCTACACCAGCGATATGGATCTGCTTCATGCAAACGCTACCCATGGATGGTTTGAACTGTCTCCTGCATATGGTTACTCGGGCATTCAGGGCAAAACAGCCACAGGATTTATGGATCTACCCCAGGTAAACCAACAAGCAGCGCAAATGGATAATTTTGCAATTTCTGTCCTGGACAACAAACCGGTCAGGGTTCCGGGTACATTGGGCAGAGCCGATCTCGTGATCATTGAAGCCATCTATGAAGCCATGGAATCGGGGAAAAAGATTTCAATAGCCGCACCTGTTGCCGCGGATCCAAATCTTACTTAAATTCTCCTTACACAAAGTGAGGTTGATCCCTCATTCGTTAACATTAGCAGATCTGGTTGATAGTTCCCGATGGATCCAGTAGAGTCCCTTTACATTCTGCCTGGGCTCTTTTAACGTGTAGACGATAATGCTCTCCTCGATCAGATCCAATGCGGTAATGGTAATAGCAATAAAAAATAAAACCCGGCTGGGTTCAGGCAGAAAAAAAGTAGTTATTAAAAAAATACCCTGGGCTACAGCAGCCAGTTTTGCCAAGTAGGTATGAAAGCTGGTCATTTCTCCATATCGCGAAAATGCGGATATCACCTGTATGGCAAACAATATCAACAGGACTATGAGCCAGACAAAATGCTGGCTGACAAATTCGTACTTATAAACGATCAGTCCAACGACGCCTATTGCCACCGTAAGATCATCACCAATGGAATCAAGCTTCGCTCCCATTACACTTACAACCTTGTAACGCCTGGCCAGAAAACCATCGATCGCATCTGTGAAAAAGCTAAAGGCCAGGAACCATTTGAAAATTTCGGGCTGATTCGTAATGAGCAAATACAACAGGATCAATGACGCAGCGACCCGGTAGATAGTAATTCCGTTGATGATATAATAACTGGTTTTGCGCATGGGACAGCTCTGCTCAAAAATAATTAAAATTAGCTGCGGCAATGCATTGATCTTTAAGCTACTCTTTATTTCGGACTGGCGCGACGTGGAAAAACCTTCCCTGAGGAAGCTATGCCCCAGTAGGACAGCCCCATTTTTCCCCGGAGCAGGCCGGTTGTGCATGGCTTATTCTTTGTATGAAAAAAGAGTAATAAAACCTT
The DNA here is from genome assembly GCA_023424015.1 of Bacteroidota bacterium. Classification (GTDB taxonomy): domain Bacteria; phylum Bacteroidota; class Bacteroidia; order Chitinophagales; family Chitinophagaceae; genus Terrimonas_B. Next base: position 19,397 of record JAFAEM010000047.1, read on the forward strand.
TAATTATGAAGAAAACACTTTTAGCAACATTGTTAATAACAGCCCTCTCCCTGGGATTGAACGCACAGGACGGACAAAAAGTAAAGGACGCCGATCTACCCGCAGCCATTAAGACCAGTTTTCAGTCTGAATTTCCCGACGCACGTGATGTGGAATGGGTTTTAAAAGATGGCCACTATAAAGTGGAATTCGAGGTAAAAGATGTGGACAATATCGCAGCATTTGACGCTTCTGGCAAATTGCTTAAAAAAGGGATTGAAATCAAACAGAGTGAATTGCCCGCTGCAGTAAGTTCTGCCTTGCAATCAGCACATGCCGGTAAGGACATCGATGATGTTTATAAAATGGAAAAGGACGGAACAAGTTATTACCTGGTTAAGTTTGACGGAAATCCAAAAACCAAGGTAATGTATTCACCCGAAGGACAGGAGATCAAGGACAAATAAGCTTTGATCCGCCATGATCATAAATGAAGTTGCTCTGAAGTATGTTAGTTAAATACAAAGTTGAAAGTACATTGAACTTTCTTCCTCTTAACGATGTGCATATTTTTGGAACAACTTCATTTCTTTTTCGACGCTACCCGGTGTCCGGCATTTGACAGCCCAAAGCTGGCCACTTGAAACTTGCACACTTATTGCTGCGTTTGAGATAAGCTCCGTTCCCGCTATTCCTTCACGCTTAAATTTTTTTTGATGAGAAAATTTCTACTCCTCGTGGGAATCGCTGTATTTATCTGCCAACCCGGCTATTCCCAGGTAAGCCTCGCCACCGCACCCACTGTCACTTTTTCAAATGCTACAGGATTTGCTGATAATATTGCCAGTGATGGCGATGGAGGATCAGTAACCATCACGGACTTTAACCTGGAAGCAACACCGATTGATAATACCGGTGCAACTTTGACGGCAGACCCCCTTCAATATCACGACAGTAACGACTGGCCCGGCTATCCACCCATTATTACTTATGGTGATACTAACCCACTCTATGCCTGGTCGATACGCTCAGCTTCGGGCTCCGACTTCTCACTTTTGTCAATAGACTTCAATGACTGGGGATTCGTGAGTGGAGACCCGTTTAAAATCGAAGCATACCAGGGTGGCGCATTGACTGGCACCCTCACGTTCGCGAGCAATATCGATATTAGTGTGAACATCACGCTTTCACAAACATCTACCGACCCGGATTTTCTGTTACCTCCTGCGTTCGGGAATGTGGATGAAGTAAGGATATTGATGGAAGACGAAAGTGGATCTCTTACTGGTATCAACAATATACAGGTTGCACCGGCAAATTTTGTATTGCCACTTACACTGCTTTCCTTTAATGCAAGCATTGAAGACAATGCCGTTCAGCTTCAATGGGAGACAGCAGCAGAAATGAACGTGAGTCATTTTGAAATTGAGCGCAGTGCCGACGGCCGTTCTTATAATAGTTTAGGTCGCGTGTCCAGTAATGCAAATGGTGGAGGAAGATATTCTTATCTCGACAACGCAGCTCCATCTACCCAATACTATCGTTTAAAAATGGTTGACCTGGATCTTAGTTTCACTTATAGTCATGTCCTGCTTGTACGTAATAGCGCTGGCACAGATTTGCGAGTCTATCCCAATCCCGCTAACTCTTCCGTACAGTTGTCCATACCACGCCTCGATGCAGGTAATAGTTATATTCGGATCCTGAATTTGCAGGGTGTACAGTTAAGTACCAGGAACCTTAATATCCAGGGCCAGGCTTCGACAATATCGATGGATGTAAACACTCTTCGACCAGGAAGATATTTTATTGAAATAATTGCTGGCAGTGAAGTGAGATATCGTTCGGGATTTATTAAACTATAAAGTCCATCGAAATTAATGAGGAGATCGCCGATATAGTTTTGAAATAAAAAAGTAACAGAGATATTAAGTCCTGTCACTTTTTTTAGATAATGCGTAAACAAAAAAAGCTCACATCAAACAATTAATGTGAACTTTCAAGTGGAGCTCAGGGGGCCACAATCGAACACTTCCTGACCTTCTCAGCTTCATACATCAGTTGCGGGTAGCTTAAAAACCCGTAAAAAATGAACTTCTCCCCCTATCAATTCCCTGCCTTTCCAGTGGTGGCAGTAGTAGCAGTTTTTTTCAAAAAAATAGTTTGGAATAGAGCCTCCCTGGCTACGCCCAATTTACTTTTTTGGGCAAAAAAATTTCTGACTTTGGGCTGTAACAACTGTAACAATATTCCTCTTAATTCAATAAAAAGCAGTAGCAGTAAGGGTTTCGGCCTGTTGCAGGGGGTCAAAAAATACCCAAATCTGCAACGCTTCTGTAACAAATCTGCAACGCAAGTGTAACAGCGATTGCAACACCCTTGTAACGGGGTTAACGCTATGAAATTCATAGAATTATCAATTTGTTACAAATGTTACAGCAAAAACTGCTGCTGCGCGTTTTTTCTTTTTCATCAAAAAATCACCATTTTCCCATGACCACGCAAAAAATCAATTTTCGGACGAATTACAACAACAAATTAGCCTGCCCACACTTCATTCACCTGGACATTGCGCCCAGGAATCCTATACCTGAATCGAAGCTGGATAGTACCGTGATCGAGATCGCGACAACAGATCAGTCGCATCCCCCTGTGCAAAAGAAATGTGTTGACCTGGCCAGGGTAAAATTCAAAGATGTAAGTGGCATCTTCTTCTACGTCTCACATGGCATGACCCGCGATCAGTACTTACAGTTAGCAGCTGCAGAAAAAAAACAAATCACTGGTGACACTGAGATGGCTATCTATTACTACAGTCCATCAGATACTAAGCTGTAGTCATTGCATTAACTTCATTTTACCAATAAAAAAAAGTAATTTTGAAGACCACCTTCCATTTCCTATGCAATCTTATAGTGTTGTAGTGCCGTGCAAGCCATACATTGCAAAATATTTCACCGGTATATACGGTGATGTCATTCCTCTCGATCATAAAACCGATTTCGGCGATACTATCCTCACTAAACTTTCTGCCCGGCCTGTCACCCGGGTGAACCGTCAAAAGATCGGTGTCGCACTCAAACTCTACACGTCTGTTCTTAAATTCAAACTACCTATAGATCTGTTTTATCGCCTCGACAGCCAGGTAACTGATCAGCAGGTAGTCAATATCAACCGGTACCTGGAAAATGTTTTTGATTCCACCATCCTGCAGGTGATCTTCATTGCAGTGTGTTTCGGAGTGGAGAAGCGAACAGCCACTGAAGCATTTTTAAACCGGTACAATATCATCATCGACGAAGACATCACCCATGATTCCATCCGGCAGAAAGATTGCCGCATGCGAAAGAATCCCGCGATGCGCAATAACTTTCTGGCGACTTTGTCACAGACAGGGTTCTCATTAAATCTTCGCGCCTGACCACCATTTATATGGTGACTTTGTCACACGCCTGCTCACGATTCCATTCTTCACGTGTCACACTACTATAGAGACCGATTGCGGATTTTTAGCTGGTGTATGAAAATATCCATACCGGTATTCAGAACCTTCGCCGGCCGCCAGCAATAAAACCAGGAGGCCTGTGTAAAATTTACTTTGTACCAATCAGTGATATCTCTACCTGGCCAGAAAAAAACTATGCTTCCGATGTCATCATCGACACCATCGTATTAAAATCAGGTGCTACCCTTTTTATTGTTGAGGCTACACAAAAGGAAAGGACATACACAGAATCCACCAACCGCGATAAGGCCGGTGACTTTGTGGAGATGCAGGTTACTACATCACTCCCTGGTATTACAGTAAATCATATACTGAGCCTGTCTGCAATGATGAACACGGATTTCGCGCTCATCGTTACCGACATAAATGGAGAACAGCGCCTGCTGGGCACGCCGGATAAAGGCGCCACCCTTTCCTGGAAGTACACCACCGGCCACGTGGGTGCCAGCAGGTACCGCGACCTGGTGTGGAAGTATAGGCATCCATTGCCTGCACCGGTGTATATGGGCGGATCTGTTGTGCTGGATGATGAGAATTTCATCTTCGCATCACTCACATTCATTGCCCGATTCCGTGTAGGCGCTGCCGGATCCCCGATGAACGAAGGTGATACCATCTATACCAATCCACTTCTGGCCAACGGCAACTTTATCATCTTCTCAGGTGGTAAAGCCATCCATCAAATGAGCGATTCAAGCGATGACAGATATGCCAGCAAGCCCTATTCTGGCAGTACCATATTCATCCACGGTGGTGTGTATGACAATGAAGTGATCGAGATATATAAATTCTAATGTCAATGAAAAAGCTACTCATCCTTTTTTCTTTCTTCCTGGCTTTTGTCGAAGCGCGATCTCAGGTGACACCACCGGTGAGCACGCCGGCAGAACCTTATGACTATATCCTTTACCGGTTCAGGAACTATATTGAAGTAAGCAAAGGGATCTTCTTCCCCAGCCGCGATACCAACTGGACGCCGGTAAAAGCCACCATCGTGGAAAACAATGGCGTGTGGTATGGTTATATCCCATCAAAAGGATTTTGGGAGCCGTTCAACCATACGTCCTCCGTTTCGACAGAAAATCAATTGCTGTTGGGTGGGGAGGTTATTCATCTCGGTGGCTTCAACTTTTTTGTCAACGAAGCTGTGTACCGGATCGATGGCCACTTATATTCCAGCGATACTGCATCCTTTGTACTGGATAGTGCCGATGCTGATTCTTCCAGGATAGACAAATTCTACCTGGCCACCGATCAGGCTGCACACGTGATGAAGGGAGAAGAGGCCTTCGGTAATGCCCTGGAGCCACAGCTGGATGGCGATCAGCTGTCCCTGGCTTTTGTTCATATCCCTGCCGGCGCTACAGCAGCACTGATCACCACGCAGAAGATCTATGATGAGAACACTGAATCGGTAGTAACTGATGTAGGTACCACAACAGATCCTGACAATGTCACCAATGTATATACCGGCTCAAAAAGCCTCAATGTCACTAATATCAACAACGGCGACCAGGTCCGATTTGACGGCGTGTGGGATATCACTAATGCGCAGAATCTGAAAGGGTGGATAAAACTTAAAGCTGTGATGCCATCAGCTGGAAACATCAGGGTTCAATTATTTGTCGGCAATACTGCGGTAAGTAGTGAAGTGATCATTCCCATTGATAAAAACAATGCCACCACCTACCAGCCTTTTTCAATTGCAAAAACTTTGTTTGGTACCATCACCAATCAAAATATCACGAGGGTCCGCCTCCGGTACACCAGGTCTGGATCCAGCGCAAACTATACCGGCTTTTACGGTGATGATCTTTCATTCCAGACCGGCATCACTTCCACGGTCCCATCTACTTCAGTTACATCAGTAGGCCTTGCATACACCGGCGATGCTTTTACTATCACCAATTCCCCTGTCACCGGCAATGGCACGCTAACGGTTACACCCAACGGTACAGCGGATCAGTATATCAATGGCCAGGGCAATAAAGTAGCATTCCCTGCAATCCCTTCAAATGTAGGCCCCATTGACAGCAGAGCAAAAAATGCTGATGGCCTCACAATCGACAATGATTCTGTATTCATGCAGATGGCTGATGATACATATCCGGGGTTGCTCTCCCCTGCCCTGCATGCTAAAATATCCAGGAATGATTCCATTAAGAACATTGGTGATGGGGATTCGTTATTGGTCCAGGTTAATGACAGCCTGTTGGCGATTAAGTCAATAAAATTCGGCACCAGCTGGGCGAATACTGATACAACTATCGTAATCGATACGACGGCTAGCGGCGGCGGACCAGACACTTCCCACGTTACTTATATTACCGGAAGCTATACGGTTCAACCAACTGACAGATACATACAACTGGACGGCAGCGGAACGATAACGCTGCCTGATGCAGATGATTTCCCGGGACGCATCATTAATATCCAGTCAGGGCCTAGTGGAGCGATTATATCCCCCGCATATATCATTGATGGCTCATCGACAACCAGTACTTATTTAGTAGGATATGGAGCCGGAACATTCATATCTGACGGCACAAACTGGAAAAAATATATAGGTTCTTTTACGCGCTATTACGTAAACCCATTTGATGGTAGCGGCGAAGACCTTGTTGGATCAACCAGTATTGATTTTGAAGGGAGTGCTACCACGGCTATTATTAAGAATATAAAAGGCGGAACCGGCATAGGTGTTAGTACTGTCGGGTCGGATATTGTTATTGCCGCAACTGGTGGAGGCGGATCGGGCATCTCCGAAGTAGTTGCCGGGTATGGTTTGAATAATGTCAATGATTCCACTGTTCAGGCCGATAGCCTTGTACTGGTCACTCAGGAGAAGCTGTATAATGTTTTGGACAGCGTTAAGGCAGACACAGCCAACCTTCTCATTGAATCAGCAGGAGCGGGTGAGCCAACATGGTTCGCATCTGATGATACTTTGAAATTAAAAACTATTGAGAGTTTTTACTCCAAAAATGATAGTACACTAAAATGGAGGGCGCGGGTTGGATCAGCGGTGTCAAGCGCAACTCCTACGATAAATACGGACAATGTAGATATTTATAAACTCACCGCCCTGGCTGTCGATATAACATCATTCACTACTAACCTCTCAGGCTCACCTAATGACGGCGATATCCTTGAAATACAAATAACAGGAACGGCAACAAGAAGCATAACATGGGGGGCCTCATTCGTAAGTAGCACAGTGACGCTTCCAACTGCTACGGATGGCACTAACACGCTGACTGTAATACTTCAATATTATTCTACTTCATCTTACGGAAATGATAAATGGGTATGCGCAAACTACTTCTAATTATATCGGTTCTATTCTGCGTTCAATCGTTTGGGCAGCCAATGAAAAAGCTGTTAATGAAACGGACTGCGATTGTATATGATGCAGATGCGCAGGATTATTTTGACAGGTGGGAGGCGGCAACAAGCTCGACATTCCCAACCAGCGCAAAGGGGTATTTCAACACCTATTTCCTCGCCCTAAAATCAAATGGACTCTGGACAAAGGCAGGAACGGGAGATATTGCCCCTATGTATAATTCTACTGCCGCAGGGCAGGCAGTTACTTTATATGGTAACACAACTATAACCTTTGTAAACTCCCCAACGCATTCGAGTACGGGGGTAGATTGGGATGGGGCAAGCCAATACGCAACAACTGACTGGGCGCCTCCGAATGCCACGCAGGTTTCTATCGGATATTACTCAGGTGATAATGTGGCAAGCGCAACAACGCGCTATGAAATGGGTGCAAATACAGGTTCATCATTTCTTGGAATAAGGATAAGACTTAACGCAACCAACACGGCGGGGTATGGTTATTCATCGACTGTGAACGCTTCCTATGCTAACGGTGGAACTTATCACGGTTTTCATGTGTATTCAAAAGAAAGCAATACAAAAAATTTCATTCAAAGGAACGGCACAACGGGGGCGACAAACACAGGGACTAACTCAACAGCAGCCCCAACAGATGTTCTATATCTGGGATGCTATAATGATGACGGATCGCCTGCACTCTATTCGTCAAACCAGTGTCGGTTTGCATTTTGGTTCGACGAAGCATTGACAGAAGCAGAAGCCACAATCATGAACACATTAACGGAGGCACTTATGGACGCTTTAGGGAGGGGTGTACAATGAGAATTCTATTTATCATCCCATTACTTTTTTCACTTTCGGCATCATGCCAGAAAATTACTATAAATAAACCGGGCAAACCGTCAACGGTAACGATCAATGCGCCAGGGAAGGGGTCATCTGTGAAGATAACAGTACCAGACCATACGCCTCCTGAAGATGAACTGAATAATGAATTTAACACCAATGAAGCCGGTCAGCAGTTATTTGTCATCATTGGTAATTCAATTGCAAGGGGAACATCGGAAGGGGTAGGCCCAACTCCAACGGCAGGAACTGTATATGAGTGGAATGGCAGCGCAGTTGTGGAGGTGGAAGATGAAGACCTTATTAATGCCAATACCGGATCGCCATGGCCACACATGGGAATGGATTACTATACTTCTAAAACATTAAAGCCTGTATTTAGCGCAAGCGGATCAGGCGGCGCGGACTTCGCAAATCCTGGCGATAATAACTACTGGTCAACGGGCGGCACATTATACCCGGCCATGAAAACGAAAGTGAATAATGCACTAACTGAATTAGGTGTAACAAGGCCGCGCGGTATCATTATGATATTAGGCATCAACGACGCAAGGGCAGCTACTGATCTTGGTGATGTGGAAGATGCGATCACGGATGTATTTGATAAGCTGGAATCTGATTGGCCTGATACAAGAATTTATGTTGTCAATATTGGACGTGAGGCGGCTGGGTACAGCACAACACGGATCAATGCAATCAGGGGTTATCTGACTAATGAAGTGAATGCACGGGCAAATGTTTTTTTTGCTTTCGATTTGAGAACGTATGCTGTTGATATTCCGGCTTACTATTCGGGCGACAATCTTCATTTGACACAGGCTGGTAATGACGCTTTGGGTGAGGCTATTGCGACATTTTTAATTAGTAATTAATTCAGAAAATGAAAAACATATTTTCCATCATCCTTTTACTGCTGGCATACACACTGCCGGCACAAACATTTTCCTTCACTGAGATCCCATACAGTGAGCCTGATATCATCTCTCCCGGTCGTGGAGCTGAGCAATGGGGAAACGGATCTGCAGCAATACCCAACCCAACGTCCACCGGCGTCACCATGTCGCTGGATAAGTACGACAGATTTCAGTGGGTGCAGCTGCAGGGTATCGGTGCCGACAGCAATACTTACAACTGGAATTTCTTTGACAATTATTTCAAAGATGTAATCCCACGCAGGCAAAAATGGTCCTTCGGTGTAATGACCTGCTATGACGATCCTCCATCGAACTGGCGCACGGTGTACGATGGCCAGCAGATATCATATCCACCATTCCTGCATGACCTGATGAAGAGCAATCCGGATCCAAATATGCGGCCCTGGAATAATGGCGGCCAATGGGTGCCCAACTGGAATAACCCGGATTTTCTACGACATGTACGAAAGCTGAATGAAGCACTGTACAACAGGATCATGACACAGAGCTACCAGGGCGTACCTTTTCGCAAGGTGATCTTCACCATTGACATTCGCATCTATGGTCAGTACGGAGAGTGGCATCACGGTGGCATTGCCAACTGGAATGATTACCCCGCTCATATCAGGCCCACAGCTGCCAGCTTAAAAAAGATCATCGATCATCATACTCAGGTATTCCATCACTGGCCACTGCTGGCACTCATCGCCGGCTTCGACGGAGGTATGGCGTTCAATCCGCCTACAGTATTTATTCCGCTTCCGGAGGTGGCAGACTATCTTCTGAAGGCCAGTAATGCCTGGGGACCCGTTGGTTGCCGCCGTGATCAGTGGCTCACCACGCATGACTATCTTAAAAGATTGCTCGAATTCAATACCCGCAGTTATATGGGCGGAGAAACATTCGGCTCCCAGTTCCTGCGTAAATGGAAAGACGCACCAATGACCGGCGAACCTGAGCCCGGCGCGGCAGACTACCTGGGCGTACCATCACAGGTAATGGAGCAGGTGCTATTGTACCACGCCTCATCCATAGGTAATGGCAACTATCCATTCCCTCCATCAGATGAAGGGATTCGCACGCGCATCCGGGAATTGTTTAAACGAACAGGGTATCGTCTCATTCTTACCGGTGGCAATGCACTTGTAGGTGGCAACTTCCGTATAAATTTAAACTGGCAGAATATAGGCGTGGCACCAACCTATGAGTTCTGGCAGGTGCAGTATATCCTTCGCAATGGCGCCGGATCCCAGGTGTGGACAGGCAACTCGAGCTTCCAGCTCAAAAAGTTTCTTCCAACAACGGCACCAGTAACCGCGACCGACATATTCTCACTGCCGGCGGTAGCAGCTGGCAACTACAGGCTATACGTTAAGATTGTTGATACGGCAGATTACCGGGCACCTTTGCCGCTGGCTATTCGCGGCCGTGAATCGGATGGATCCTACCTGCTGGGCAATGTCACCTTCACCGGTGGCTCAACCAACCAGCCGCCTGTCGCCAACGCAGGTCCTAATCAAAGTATCACAGCGCCTACCAGCTCTGCCAGCCTATCAGGTACCAGCTCGAGTGACCCGGATGGATCGATATCAGCATACCTGTGGAGCCAGGTGAGCGGTCCGAATACAGCCACGATAACAACAGCGACGGCATCTACCACTGATGTCACCGGGCTTATTCCTGGCACTTATGTTTTCAATCTTCGCGTCACCGATAACAACAGCGCCGTTGGCAATGACCAGGTGCAGATCACTGTGAATGGGAATACGCCACCGGTGGCCAACGCAGGGCCAAATCAGACAACTACCCTGCCGAAAGATTCTGTCAATTTATCCGGATCGGGAAGCACTGACAATGCCGGCATCACTGCCTACGCATGGTCTAAGATCACCGGTCCTGTCAGTTATACGATTGTCACGCCTGATAATGTCACTACAAAAGTCACTGGCCTGGAAGCTGGCATTTATAATTTCCGGCTCACAGTAACAGATGCAGGTGGCCTCACCCATTCAGATGATGTGCGGATCACGGTGGTGGATCCAAACATCCCACCAGTGGCGAATGCAGGGCCAAACCAATCCATCACCCTGCCTACTTCATCCGTTACTTTAGAGGGCGACCTAAGCACCGATGATGTGGGCATTGCTTCCTACCAGTGGAGCAAGGTAGGCGGTCCCACCAGCTACACTATAACGGATCCCACATCGGATAGTACCACTGTCACCGGACTGGTGGCAGGCATCTATATTTTCAGGCTTACCGTATTCGACGGTGCAGGCCTAAGCCACAGCGATGATGTACAGATCACGGTCAATACAAATAACCTGGCACCGGTGGCCAATGCCGGCACCAACCAGGAGATCACACTTCCCACCAGCTCAGTCAATCTCAGCGGCAGCGGATCCAGTGATGATGTCGGTATTGTGTCCTATGCGTGGAGCAAAGTGAGCGGTGGATCCGCCACTATCACCAGCCCTTCGAGCATGAATACAACTGTCACCGGTCTGGCTAAAGGCGTGTACCAGTTTCGCCTGATAGTTACTGATGGATCCGGGGCAACCAGCAATGATGAAGTACAGATCACTGTCCTGGCAGCTCCTAATACCGGTCCTGTTGCTGATGCCGGCGAAAATCAAAGCATCACCCTGCCAACTAATTCGGTCACTGTAGATGGATCTTCCAGCAGCGACGATGATGGCATCTCAACCTACGGGTGGACAAAGATCAGCGGCGGGTCCGCTACCATCACCAGTGCATCCAGCGCCAGCACACTTATTTCCGGGCTTGCTGCCGGCACTTATGTATTCAGGCTTACAGTTACCGATTCTGGTGGCCTTACTGCCACAGATGATATCACGATAGTGGTATTCCAGGCTGCGAATAATTCTCCTGTGGCTGAAGCTGGCAACCCGCAGAATATCACCCTGCCCACCAATTCAGTTACCGTGAACGGATCCGGCAGCAGTGATGACAATGGAATTGTTAGCTATCAATGGGCGCGTGTGAGTGGCACGGGTGTGCCGGTGATTGTAAGCCCCAACAGCGCCAGCACTTCGATCAATAACCTGTCTGCAGGCATTCACACTTTCAGGCTCACTGTTACAGATGCCGATGGCCTCACTGATACCGACGATATACAGATCACTGTAAATCAGGCAGCAGCTAAACCATCAAGTGACCCGTCACATAAGTTCTTCAGATGGTTATGGAAATTTCTGTCACGTTTTTAAAAACGACACCAATGTATCCTGTAAAAAACACTCGATCGATGCACAACAATTTAGCGGAAGAACTCGCCGGAATCATTGCCGGCATCCTGGGCGGACTGGGCTCTATACACCTGATGGGAATAACCTGGGAAACTGCCTGGGCAGATCTGGGGAATATACTGTGGGTAGGATTTGTCTCGATGTTCACCGGTGCCATGGGCGCCCTCGGTGCGCATCTTTTTAAAAAATTATTCATCAAGAAAAAAATCAATAAATGAAATATTATTTGTTGCTGTGGGTCGCAGTTGTTGTAGGCCAGCTATTCTTCACCACTGTGGCGGTGTGGGTGTGGCAGAGAAAGAACCCATATATCAACTATGTGCCGGCGCTGAAGAAGTATGTCAATAAAGAAGTAGGCACCTACATCGTCATATTCTTCACTACGCTGTTGCTAATGTTCATCCTGCAGGACTGGATGAATCTGAATATCAGCAAAGCTGAGCTACTGGTAAAAGAAAAACTTACCAGGTTCGAGGCTGCACAGATGAAGTTCAGAACCTATGCCACCGGGTATGGCGTCTTCGCGCATCTCATCGCACTGATTGTATATAGGGGTGGTAAGAATGCGATCGAGCAATTCGGTAAATCGAAGAATATTGACATTAACGAGTAATCATGAAGGATCCTGTAGTTAAGCTTTTGGTCGCGTTTTTAATGGCTGTCCTGGTACTGTGGGGATGCTCATTGTTTTTTGCATCATGCAAGGTTCTAAAGAGCAAACAGGAAACTCAAAAGGCAACTGTGAAGACCGATACATCTTCTGCCGGCCGGGTATCGGAAGCGACAAAGATGACGAACACGGATTGGGAGTGGTTTAAAAACACACTGCTGTATATGCAGCAGCCGAAGAGTGGTGATACAACGATCACCAAAAACTATTTCACTGTACCTACATCACAGCCGCAGGTGATCATCATGGAAGGCGGCAAAGGACAACAGGTGGTCAATGAGCGAAGCCGTGATAGTATATGGGAGCAGCGACTTTCCAGGATGGAAGAGCTGCTGATCGAAAGAATTAAGCATAAGGATGTGGAGGGGTTTACCACCATGCAACTGATCGGAGCTGCGATCCTGGTGATAGCAATATCGGTGCTGGCCAGCAAGCTCACATTCAAAAAGTAATTATTCATTTTAAAAGAATATCAACATGACAAAACACAGACCTGGCAGCATGGGCGCTGCAGAAGCAAAGACAACCAGGCGGTTCTTCATAGGAGCTACCATCATTGTGCTTACCCTGTTCCTGTTCACCGTGACCAATAACGGGACATACTTCCACCTGTACTATGAGCGCGCTAATACACTTAGCAAAGTATTGGGCTGGCTGTTCACTGGTGGCTGGCTTTATTTCCTGTGGTTCCATTCTTATGACATGGGCTGGGGGAAGAAAGGATCCGCAACACGGGTTGCGGTGATCCTGCTATTGGGATTGGCCCTGGCATTCGGTTGCCTGTTTGGCTTCCGGTTCGACCTGTAATGATTCAATGAAGTACACGATCAATAAAGGCAAGCATCGGCCTCGCTGGTGGTGGCTCTCTCCAAAAATGGGGGTAGCTGCCACCACTATTCGCCGCAAGGTGGTGTTTGACTTTAATTGCATCTATAACCTACACAGCGCCGATCAGCACGATATCAATAAACTGTTTGGTGTGGCCTTTACTACCTGGTGGCGGATGATATGGGTGTGGCTCAGCTGGCCGGTATATGCGGCACTGTCGCGCAACCTGCATCACCGTGATAGTGCACGCGTGGGATGGCGATTTGATACGGCCAAAAAAACATTCATCCTCTCTGCCTATTGCTATGTGGAAGGCCAGCGGATCACCCGCGATATCTGTGAGTGCTATGCCAACAGGCCGGTCAGGATCACACTACTGGTACAGTCAACCTTCTATGAGTTTATTGTCGAGCAGCACGAGAATGAATATCCGCTGGGCCGGGTGAGCATTCCCTACTGGCATAAGAAGAGATTCACCTTTTCGCTGGGTCTTTACTTCGGAGGCAACAATCCGGCACCTAATACGATGACTGTCGAAATTAAAAAGTTATGATATCCACGATTAACCAGGGATCCAACCCTCGAAAGATAAAATACCTGGTGGTGCATTGCACTGCCGGCAATCAAAAAGAAACGATCGAAGATCTTCTACATGGGTTCAAGCTCCGTGGCTGGCGCAATCCCGGCTATCATTATGTTGTGAAGGCCGATGGTACAGTGGTACCACTGCTGCCTGAGACTTCGATCGCCAACGGTGTGGCCGGTCATAATGCCGGCAGCATACATATCAGCTACCTGGGAGGTATTGACAGCAAAGGCAAGCCGGTGGACAACCGTACACCACATCAGAAGAATGCCCTGGCAGTGTCGCTGAAGATTTTAAGAAGCAAATATCCTGATGCGAAGATCCTGGGTCACCGGGATTTCAGTAAGGATAAGAATGGCAATGGGAAAATAGATCAGTGGGAATATATAAAGTGGTGCCCCTGTTTTGACGCGCAGGAGGAGTACAAGCATATTTAAGTCGGTTTTCATTTTGGTTGATGTTCAAAACCTCTCCGCCCGTTTCTACGGGGGGAGCTTTTAAAAACCCTAACGTGTCACACCGCCTGCTGTCCTTTCAAATTATGTTTACATCCACAGACAAAACTGAATTCAATTTTTTACTATGAAAAATTTACTCATCATCTTTCTACTGGCCAGCCTGGCAACCCTGGTGCTGCCGACAGTCATTAAAAGCAATGAGGCCAACGCCCAGCTGGTAACCACCCTTATCCCGACCGCTGCAAAAGATACATTGACGAATGTCGATACAGCTACTATCTATGTAGCCAGTACGCAGGCAGCTGCGATCAGTGGTACGGTGGCCACGGATAATATTACCCGAAGTGTTACCGTAGTCGCCACCAAAGTATCCGGCACTGTAGCTGGCGGAGTAAGGATATACGGAAGTAATGATGGCACTAACTGGCAGCAATTAAGGGGTCACCACCTAAACCAGGGGGCATCTACCGATACGCTGGCACTGGCAGATGTGGCTACAAATAGCGGCACATTCAAAATACGTGATGCCAATGGGGATATACTATTCCGACAATACAAAGTTGTTTTTGTGAATCAAAACGGCGGAGTGATTATTCCGAAGTTGTATCTCCATCGAAGGAGTAACTGATAAAAGTTTTTTGAAATAGAATGGATTTCAAAGGTCTTCTACAGGTATTTGGCAGGCCATGGCTGATTGAAGAATCGCAGGCCGCATACTGGGCAAACATAGCCCAGCAAATACTCGTATCCAGGACAATGGATGCAATACCTGGAATGGATCCGCGGACACGGTCAGGACATGCCCAGGCCTATGCCGGCCTCGCTTACAGAGACATCTTCCGTGTGAATGCAAATGCGGAGATGGATCCAAATGGCCAGGTACAGGTGATCCGGCTGAGTGGTCCGCTGATGGAAGAAGACTACTGTGGAGCGCCAGGCATGAACACCATGCAGCAGGCGATAAGAGCTGCCAACGCAGACGCAAGCATTGAATCAATAGTTCTTTTAAATGATAGCCCGGGTGGTACCGTTGCTGGTACTCATAACCTGGCACGCGAAGTAAAACGCAGTAAGAAGCCAGTCGTATCATTTATAAATAAAATGATGTGCAGCGCGGACTACTGGATCGGTTCTTCTGCTTCTGAAATTATTGCCGACGATGAAAATGGTGGTTATAATTCACTGATCGGAAGTATCGGTACTAAATGCACCATCATGGATCAGTCGGCCAGGATGGAAAGCCAGGGGATCAAGATCCGGCACGTGTACGCGGATAAGAGTAGCAGGAAAGGTAAGTACATGGATGATATCCTTTCTGGAGATGATACCAGGTTAAAAGCAGAGCTGAACCAGATCAATGAATTCTTTCTCTCTGCAGTACAGGAAAACCGCGCCGGCAAACTGAGACTTGATCGGGAAAACGTACTGGAAGGTGAAGTGTATAATGTGAAAGACGCGATCAGGTTTGGGCTGGTTGACAAGATGGGTTCATTCGATTACGCAGTTAAAAGAAGCCTTCAAATGGCTAAAACAATACGAGCATGAAATTTCAAAGAATACTAAAAGCCTCCAACAGCCAGCAGATCGATGCTGTGATCGCGGATCTCCCTGTGAACGCTAATGGTTATTTTATGACCGAAGAGCAAATGGAATCTATAGAAGCCTCACTTGAAGAGCTGGCCGGCGCTTCGCAGCAATACAGTGATCGTATTGCTGAACTGCAGGCCTCTATCGCAAGTGACGCGGAATTGATCGCGGCAGCCAACACAGCACAGCAGAATCAGACTGCTCGTATCGCTGAGCTGGAAGCACAGCTGGCAGAAGAAAGAGCAAAGCCGGCAGGTGAAATGCAAAGCACCTCAAAGCCCGCTGACAAAACAGGAACTGAAAAACCATTAGCTCACTTAGACCCCGAAAACAGCCTGAACCGCGCAGCGGATGCCAGGTTCAAATAAGTAAACTCATCCACCATCCTATACTAAAAAATGTTTTAAAATGGCAGATACAACAATTAACATAGCCGACATCATCACCAGTTTTGGATCTTATTACCTCGACGGTGGCCAGAACCAGCAGGATCTGCTGATGAGGCCCTTTGAGAAGTTTGGAACCCGTGAAGTGTTCAACCTTCGCCAGACCAATGACACCATCCTTCGCCTGAGCGATGTGGAAGTGTCTGAGATCCTGCAGGGGTACCAGGATGCCTTCACCCCCAAAGGTGGAGTAGTGTTCAAACCGGTTGCAATTCCCCTCACGCAGGTGAAGATCGACCAGGAATTCAACCCCAACTCTCTCGTTTCATCGTGGCTGGGTTTTCTCACCAACAACAAGATCGACCGCAGCACCTATCCCTTCATAAAATGGTTCATCGAGGACTACCTGCTCAAACAGGTTGACAAAGACCTCGAGATGAAAGCCATCTACAACGGGAAGAAAGTGACCCCCACACCTGGCACAGCTGGTGCGGCGATCGAGGCTATGGACGGTATCAAGTTTCAGATCAATACAGGCATCGATGATGGCGACATCACTCCGATTGCCACCGGCGCATTGCCAGCAGATCCTGCTGACTTTGTCACCATGATCGAAGAAGTATTTGCCGATGCGATCCCTGAAGTTTACTGGCAGGAAGGCATGACGATCAACATGAGCATGAAGAACCTGAAGCTGTATCGCCGTGGTCGCAAGAAAAAGTACAACATGTACTATGCCCAGGCTGCTGACTTGGACACAGTGGATGACACTAACCTGAAGGTTGCAGGCCGCTTCAGCATGCAGGGATCTGACAAGATCTGGGCAACTACGAGCCGCAACTACGTGATGGGTGTGAAAGGATTCAGCAACAAAAATATGTTCGAGCTGGAGCATGTGAAGAGGAAAGTGGCTGTGTACAGCGACTGGTGGATCGGTATCGGCTACTTGCTGGCTGATGAGATCTTCACCAACGACCTGGATACAGCCCTGTAAAAAATACATCAACGAATTGAAGGGCTGGTGACAAGCTCGCCACCGTTATCACTGGCCCTTCATTTAAACCAAAAGATATGGGTAAAAAAAATGAACAACTCGAAGCTCCGGTGATCACTGAAGATCTCGAAGCATTGAAGGCGAAACTTGATGAAGCAGAAGCCCTGGCTACAGCGCAAAGCGAAGAGATCGAAGCCTTGAAGGCGAAACTCGATGAAGCCGACGAACTGATTTTATCACGCAATGCTAAGCTGGAAGAAACGAAGGCAAAGCTGGCTGATGCGGAAGCTAAACTTGCAGGTGGCAAGTTCGTGGCCAAAGAGAAGTTCGAATTCAATGGTGCCACCTATGAAGTGTTAGGGCCGGCGCTGATCCCTGGTAAAGGGAAACTGACTGCCCTGGAGATATCGACCGATGCAGAGACGCAGGCCTACCTGGTAGGTGTACGATCCGGCGTGATCAGGGAAGTGAAATAAAATAATTTTCAATATCCTTTTTAAACTCACCTTTCGATGAATTATAAAGCAATCACACGGAGCACAAATCCCCGCACATACACAGGGGGCTACAAGAATGTTGTATTCCTGGCAGCCCTCTCCGATATTCTTGCACTTAGCAAACCACCCTCCCCGCCTCCCGTGATCGGTGATTCTTCAAAGATCACCGGTGATCACACCTTCACAGATCCTAAGGGATGGATTCCCTGGGACTGTAAGACCAACGGAGTGACCGGTACTTTCGCCGCCACTGGGGATCCTGGTGCACAGGAGATCGAATACACCTACCGTGTTACGATCCTGGGAGATGATGAGTTCATGCAGGACATGCGCGCCAAAGTGCTCAATGATCATGTGATCTGGCTACTGAAGGAAGCCAACTGCCTGGAAGATGATAAGTATGTACAGCTGGGCGATGAGTGTGTCGCTCCCGAGTACCAGGCTGAAGGCGACTTCAAAACTACCAAAGAAGGCCTGAAGGAGTGGACACTGTCCATCATCACTAAGGCCAGGTACTTCTACACTGGTACCATCACGATGAGCACTGAGGAAGAAGCCTAATATTGATTGTATAACCGATTTATAAAAAGTTTTTATGCTTCAATTCAAGAACCCAGATGTGGCTGCCAAATATGCTTCACCATTTAAAGGCAACCCCATCGTGCATAAGCCCGGTGGCAAGAATGGAAACGGGTTTAAACTGAGGCTCGCGGACATCAGCCTGGAACAGGCCGACCGGATTTTTGCCGGTGCAGGTCAAAACCTTTTGCAGTTAAAGGCTACGGCGGAGAAGTCAGAGACTAAACCCGCCAAAGGCCAGGAGAAGAAAGAACAGCCCGTTCCCTAAGGCGATCCAATAACCTTTTGATCAAATCAGGTCCCGTCAGTACCGCCACATGCGGGATGACGGGACCTTTTAATTTATATACCCATGGCTCTCGACCTGGACAGATATAATGACCGAATAAAATCCTGGACTAAGGATACCATCAGCCGCATGCAGGCACGTGCCAGCAACTACGGCGTGGTGCATCGCAGCGATAGCCCCAGCGCCAAACCTTCCATGCCGCAGCTGCGTGACCGATACAGGATGAAGGACGGTGGTATCGATCAGGCGAGCATCCGCTTCCCCAGGTCGCTTATATGGACGCACAAAGGTGCTGGTAAAGGCCGCGGCGGAAGCAAGGGCAGCCGGTGGATCGATAAGTACGGTAATGCTAAAACCACAGCCGACAGTAGTAAAGGGAAGATGGGTACCGGTGGCCGTACAGCGAAGCCATTCTTCAACGATACACTCGACGCACCGACTGGCGTGGAAGAGCTGGCCACCATTGTTGCAGAAGAAACTGGAGACGCGATCATCGATAAAATGTTCATCAAGTAATACATCAGCATGGCGAATGAAAAAGTAAACCGGTATCTCAATATATACATCGAGAGCGGCGATGCGCAAAAGGCGCTGGATAAGCTATTGGCAAAAGAAAAACAGCTTACTGCTGAACTTGCCAGGGCCACAAATCCCAGGGATGTAGCCCGATTGAAAACATCTCTCGATAAGCTGAGCGAACCCATTGATCGGGCACGCCGAAAATTATCTGGAGAACTATCGCCATCTGTAAGGGATATGACTTCCCTGGTAAATACACTGGGCAACCGGTTGAAAAGGATGAGCACGGAAGATGCTGATTTCAGTAAGGTGCTGGCGCAATATGGTGAAGCCCGGGCACGGCTGCAGCAATTGAAAGCCGGCGCAGATCAGCTGGGCGCCGCGCAGAAAAGCATCGCGAAGGAATCATTCATCGGCTCATTCTTCGGCAACCTTGCTGCCAATGGGATATCACGCCTTGCGGGTTTTATCCAGAATGCGGTGGGTGAAGCTCTCCAGCTGGGCCGCGCAGTGGAAGGTATTGAGAACAGGTTCAAAAGGCTGAATGATCCTTTACTTCTGGAGGAGCTCCGTAAAGCCACCCGTGGTACTGTATCCGATATCGAGCTGATGCGTAACGCCATCAGGGCCGACAACTTTAAGATCCCACTCAACCAGCTGGGCACCCTCTTCCAGTTTGCATCGCGGCGTGCCCGTGAAACTGGTGACAATGTTCAATACCTTGTAGAATCCATCATCCTGGGTATTTCCAGGAAGTCAATTCCTATTCTTGATAACCTCGGGATCAGCGCCACTGAAGTGCAGCGCAAGGTGAAAGAAACCGGCGACTTTGCTTCCGCTGCCATCTCCATCGTGAATTCAGAGCTGGAAAAAATGGGTGAGCACCTGGAGACTGAAGCTGAGAAAACGGACCGGCTGAATGCCGAATTTGAAAACCTGAAAACTGAAATTGGTCAGGGTCTGGTACCGGTCTGGAATTTCTTCCTCGACCTGATCAATAAAGCCATCAAAGGGCTGGGGTTTGTAAAGGACCTGATGACCGGGATATTCAGCGGCAGATCCATCAGCAATACCCTGGCCAGACTGACTGTTGACAATACCGAATCCGGGCAGCAGGCAGTGGATGATGTTGTATCGGCAGAGCTGGCCACCCTGCAGTCGCAAAGGAATGCACTTAAAAAGCGGCAGGAAAATGGGGAGCTGCTGAAATTTACTGAAGCGGACATCACCAAAGAATATGTAAAGACACTGCAGCAGCGCGTGGATGCAGCACAGATGTGGCTTGCAACGCTGGAAAAATCCGGCGATAAGGAACTGGTAAAAGAAGCCTATGCAAACTTCCTCGGACTGCAACGTGCCCTGGAAACGATCACCCGCCCATCGCATACCGGTGGACCACGCGGGCTGAGCGAGGAAGAGCTGAAAAAACTCGAAGATGCCCGTAAAAAAGCAGAAGAAGAATATAGGAAACTGGTGGCTGAGCTTGCAAAGATCCGCCGGTCATTATTCCTTTCTACACTCAATGCCCTGGAGCAGGATCTGTCTGAGATGGATATGAAGTATGCAGATCTTCAGAACCGTGCTAAAAATCATAACAACCTTTTACAGCAGATAAATGAGCTGGCACTGAGAGAGCGCCTGTTGATCATACAGCGATATGCAAGGCTGGAAGTGGATGAATGGGGCAAATCCCAGCAGGAGATCCTGCGCAAGGCTGATCAGGCGATAAAGGCCAACCTCGACAATATGAAGAAGATGGCCAGCAGTCTTCGCCTGGACCTGGATGGCAATGCCCAGCTGGCCCAGCGGGAGCGTCTGGCACGTGCTGAACTTAGATTCCTGCAAAGCGCCGGCCGGGAGCGACTTGCCGCTGAGCTGAAACTGCTGAAGGAACAGGAGAGCGCAGAGCTGCTGGCAAAAGAACATACCGAATCTGAAAAGCTGTTGATCGAAGAGAAGTATCGCCAGATGCGTGAGCAGGCTGAAATGGAATTTATACAACGCAGGTTACAAGCCAGTTTCGATTTTTTCAACCAGGTATTAGGAATTTTGACCAACCTGGGAGATGCAGAGACGAACCGGGAAAATGCGGCCCTGGAGCGCGATCGCCGTATCAATGAAAAGAAGCAGGAAAACCTGGAAAGACGACTAAGAGCCGGCACCCTCAGCCAGCAGCAATATGACCGTGAAATACAGAAGCTGCAGAAGTCCCATGAAAAACGGGAGAAAGAGATCGCCATGCGACAGTTTGAAAGGAATAAACGACTGGCCATTGCCCAGGCACTGATCAACGGCGCCCAGGGTATCATCGCAACTTTTGCAGCACGACCGGGCCTTGCTGATATCTTCTCGCTGGGTGTTGCCCGGGCTATCCAGGTCGCCCTGATCGTTGCCGCCACCGCAACACAGATCGGAGCCATCTCTTCCCAGCGGCCTGAATTTGCCAAAGGTGGTAAACTGAACGGGCCATCTCACGACGATAAAAGCCGTGGCATGCCGGTATATAATCCATACACCCGGCAGATACAGGCCTATGTAGAGGGCGGCGAAGGCATCGTGAATAAGCGGACAATGGCTGACAGGCAGCAGTACAGCATCAGCGGTACGCCTTCCCAAATCATCAGCATGCTCAATTCTCGTGGTGGTGGCGTTCATTGGGAGCCCGGTGCACGCATTTCTCCCAGCTGGCAATCTGCAAGACAGCCGGCGATTAACTACCCCGCCATTCGAAAATATTACGCCCTGGGAGGAAAGTTCCAGGAACAGGTGAGCCCTGGCACCGCTACACGTGCAGAGAATGATTCTTCACAGCTTTACAGCCTGATCAGGGAGCAGAGTGAAAGCAATATGATGATGCGCGAAACGGTGCTGCAGATGCAGGATACCATTACCAGCCTGCAGCGGCAACT
This sequence comes from Bacteroidota bacterium, assembly GCA_023424015.1. Lineage (GTDB taxonomy): Bacteria > Bacteroidota > Bacteroidia > Chitinophagales > Chitinophagaceae > Terrimonas_B. The sequence goes on from JAFAEM010000047.1 coordinate 41,560, forward strand.
GGCATACGGCATACAGGCATACACCATCCTGAGCGACCAGGAACGGCAAAGCGATCGCATGAACCGTATCCGGCAGGAAGCAACAATGAGATAATATGAACCTGGACGCAATCAATAAAGCCTTTTCCACCCTGATCTATGAGCGATCCGTGCATCATAAACTATCTATATCGGCAACCTATGTACACCAGCTGCGATATAGATTGAAGAACGGCCTCGGGATCAGCACTGATCTTAAAATAAAACTGCTGCAGAAAAGTGGATGGCGGCAAAGCCAGGCTATATACACCCGTCAGGATCTTCTGGATATACTCAAATTTTACAATCGATCGAGCCGGGCTGCAAAAGATCTCGGATTCCAATACATCTTGGAAAAGTGGGAAGTATCAAGGGGGAAGTAAAAGCCCCGGGGTAATCCGGGGCCCCGATCAGGCTGACCTATGAATTCAATACTGCAAAGCTATTCTTCCTGACAGATATACCGCCGTGTAAAACACCGTTGAAAAACGTTTTTTCACCGCTCACGTGTCACATTAGCCCCCACATATACCTGTTAATTTGGCAATATGGGAGATACCATTTTGCGAAGCGAAGCCATGAAGATCATTGACAGCGGTGAGCTGGTCAATATCGCATTCGTGACCGCTGACCGCCGGCGTGGTACCGGCGGCAAATACATCTCCCTCAAACAGTGGTGCAAGGTTCGACAGACACCGGATAGCAATGCTCTGCCAGGCCGCACACCCCGTCGTGATCTGGCCAGGGATCCCAATCACGGCCTAAATAAAACATTCAACCTGCACAATCCCGCCAACCCATCTGTTCACCCACATAAGGTACACTACCGGCTGGTGGTGGAGCTGAATGGCAAATCCATTATTCAATGAGTTTAACAATCACGCACGGCACAGGCTTCAGCTATGTCACTGAAGCAATGTACATCGATATGGCAGCAGCGAAACGCAACGAGCCATACAGACCTATGCCGCAGACGCAACCCTATGATAAATACGGCGCCCGGCCATGGAGCCCATGGGGATGCAATAACCTGCTTCCCCAGGAGATGGTGGCCGACATTAAAAGCACCGGCATTCTTAATGCTATCATCGATGGCAAAGGCCGGTTTGCATTCTGCCAGGGCATGCTCCCGGCTATTATTCGCACTACGGAAAAAGGTGAGCGCGAAATTGTGAAGGTGCTCGAGAATACGGAGGTCAATGAGTTCCTGGAAATGAACTGCAGCAACCTTCATGTGTTCGCCTGGATGAAAGACTACATTGCCTTTCACCGTATCATTGGCCGTGTGATGCTGGATAAAAGCCGCAAGAAGATCGCCCTATTCCAGCGCGACGATGTGAGTGAGATCCGGTTCTCAAAAAAAGATGAGCAGGGCCGTATCAACCATGTCTATCAAAGTGGCCAGTGGGAAAAAATCAATAGTGAAGAAGATAAGCATGTCTTCAAAACTCCGTTGCTCAATCCGTTTCGCCCATACCTGGACATGCGCGGCCGTATCGATGGCGGGGATAAAACAAACTGTTTTTCCCTTACTGCCGCACACCCTGACTGGGGGCAGCATTACTACCCCACTCCCCTGTGGTTTGCAGCAATGAAATGGGTAAAGATCGCTCAAAGTGTTCCTGAGATGAAGGCTGCGATGTATGAAAATAGCATCCGCGCAAAATTCGTGGTGATCATCAACGAACAGTTTTGGGAGAAGCGGTTCCCGGAAGTATGGCATAAGTATACACAGGATCAAAAAGAAGAAAAGCAGAAAGTCATTTTTGAAGAGATCGACAACTTCCTGGTAGGCGCGAAGAATGCCGGCAAAGCCATATTCACAACAGGGTACCGCGATCGTGAAGGCAATACCTGGTCTGATATCGAATTCAAGCCTATTGAAGATAACACGAAGCAGGGTGAGTATCTGCCTGACAGCGCAGCGGCCAACAGCGAAATTGCCTTCGCATCACTATTCAACCCTGCTATCATTGGTGCGTCACTTCCATCGGGACCCTATACAAACAGCCAGGGAGGCAGCAACGTGAGGGAAAGTGTACTGGTGCAGATCGTACTGCATGAGCTGGAGCGCCAGCAGATCCGCAGCCTGATGAACGTGATCAAATACTTCAACAACTGGCACAAAGATTTCCCTGGGCTGGATTTCATTATTCCTGCAACAGTGCTGACCACACTTGATACAGGCAGTGGCACTAAACAGGTATTAACTGGTAACGCAAAAGAAAAAAGCGATGGCACTGACAACAACAATTGAAGAAGTGAAGGCGATGCTGCCCAACTTCATTAGCAATCTAAGTGATACGGACAGCCTGCCCAATTTCCTGGCAGCAGAATATAAATACCTGGTACCCGTGACCGGCGTGGGTCTGTACAATGACATTCACACTAAGTATAATACTACACCGGGTGCTATGACCCCGGATGAAACCAATCTGCTGCTGAAGATGCGGCTGATGGTAGTGGCCCATGCCTATCACGATGGGTTGATACTGGGACATATTACCCTCACAGATAATGGCGCCAGAAAGTTCAATCCAAATGACACCGTACCGGTCGCAAAGTGGGAATACGAAAAGCTCGAGCGCACACTACTCAATACCGCATACGATGCCATGGAGGTATTGCTTTTATTCCTATTTGAGAAAAAGGCATCCTTCGCTCTATGGACTGCCAGCGCAGAATATATTTCCTTTAATTCCCTGCTGATTAAAACAGGGACAGACTTCAGTGAGCATTTTGCGTTGTACCAACCCATGCGCACATTTTTCTCTGTGAGAAAGATCGTAAGAAATGCACAGGACATGTTCCTGGTGCAGGGTGTTGGTGTAGATCTGCTGGCTTACATCATCGGCAAAGTTGACCCGGATACTGAACTGACGAAAATTATTTTGAAGCTGAAGTCAGCCCTGGCATTCTATACGATCAAACTTTGCTGTGAACATTATAATGTAAGGTTTAGCCATGAAGGGTTCACTGTACTGAGCGGTGAAACCAATGACAGCGCTGATCATGGCGGCAGGAAGTCAGCTGAGCCGACAGACCTGGATATGAAAATGCAAGCGGCACAGAAAATGGCTGATCATTACATGGCACAGGCACAGTACAGCCTGGTAGCATATTACAATAGAGACGAATCCCCAGTTGCGGAAGACGCTTTTAAAACTGCGTTTGATGCCGGCCCATTAAAGTCATACGTGGATCCGGCAGATCGTACATCAGGGAATGAAACACACAAAGGGGTATTCAGATTATGACCACGATCGAGATAAAAAAAAAGACCTACCAGGTGCCAGCAACCTGGAATGAGCTGAGCGCAGCCCAGCTGCTGAACATTTTCATTGCCCTTAACAACCCCAACTATAAACCGGAAGAGCAATTGCTGAAGCTGTTCAAAGTGGTCGTGGGCATCAGCAGCTTCACCTGGGCAGGGCTGAAGGTGGAGGACTACGAAGAATATATATATCTGACCGGGTTCCTTTTTGATAAGAAAATCAATTTCACAAAACAGCTTCTTCCTGTATATGAAAATATGTATGGCCCTGCCGACGATCTCGAGAACCTGCTAGGATCTGAGCTGGTACTAACAGATCACTATTACCAGCAGTGGGAAGCGGACCGGCAGAACATGGATCACCTGAATCACCTGGTGGCAGTTCTCTATCGGCCGGCGAAACCTAAATATGATTTTGCGCTGAATCCGGATGGCGATTGCCGTGTGGCATTCAACGAAAATGTAACAGCCTGGGCTGCTGATAATATTATCGCCAGCTGGCCACTGCATGTCAAGCAGGCCATCGCTTACTGGTATGCAGGCTGCCGGCAGCAGATCGTGGATCAATACCCGGATGTATTTGGAGGCAGTGGAGAGCCGGCGCGGTATGGTATGCTGAGCATCCTGCGCAGCATCGCAAAGACCGGCACACATGGCACACTGGAGCAGGTGGAGAAGCTACCGATCGGGCTGATCATGATCGAGCTGGATGAAACCGTGGATGAAGGGAAGAAAATGGAAGAGCAAATGAAAAAACCGCAATGAATACACTGGAAGAAATACAGGACTACTATCAGGACCTTGCTACCAGGCACGTGGATCTGTTGCATGATGTCGATGGGCGGAAGGCCTTTGCAAGATTTCAAACTGATGATCACATCACGCAGATTAGAAAGAAGGCCACGGCCAATATCGTTGTCATTGCCGGCGTGAATGGGAATCGTCGCGGTGATGTAGATGATAATGAGATCAGGCGCGGCGTTTCGATCGTATTTGCAACCCGTGCTTCCACCAGTGGCAATGCCGGCACCGGCATCGATACTGCGTTGGAGAAGTCGGAGCAGATCATGTTCGACTTCATGAATAAAATGTACCAGGATCAGCAGGAAGGGTGCATGCTCGAATTCACACTGGAGCAGTGCAGCTGGGATGAGATCGATGCGCCCTGGCTTGACAATTATTACGGATGGGTGCTATTTGTGCCCTTCCGTGGATATATGCCTCTCTATAACCCGGATAAATGGACTTCATAAATGGCAATTGAGATTCAAAAATCACCACCCACCTGGAACTGGAGCGGCAACCCGATTCACTACCAGCTGTACAGTTCAGTAGCACAGGCAGAGCCTACGGCCTACTTTGAAGTGAAGATCAAATTTAAGCGCACTGATGAGGGATCCTATTCGGATATCATCATTCTGCCGTATTATCCTGTGAATGGCGTTGCTAAAATTGACATCAACCATGTCCTGCATGGCCTGCTTGAATATGAAGTGCCTGGGATACCTGATGACAATGAGTATAGCAGCCCGTTATTCAGTCGCAAGATCACCGGTCAATTCTATATCGCGTACAGGGAGATCACTTCCGCGACACCAGATCCCGCTTTCACAGATTCTGCACCGGTGAATCCCCTCAACGTGATCAAAGGTGGCATCAGCTATGAAAAATGGCGCGGCGATAATTACTGGGTGAATTACTTTTTTGAATCACTGCCCTTTCTTACCTGGCAGCGCAGCGGCCGGATGGCCAGCCTCACAGAGCGCATGTACCTGGCCTGGCTCAATACCACTGATGTACCAGTGGGTGATATCAAGATGCGCCGCAAGGTGGTGTACTACGATGGTACCATTGCCATCGCCGAGCTCAACTGTCCTATCAATAAATACGAAGTAGTGTATTTCCCTACCGGCTCGGAGCAGCTGGTGCTGGAAGATATCTTCCCGGATAAGAAAATCAGGTACTGGGAGATGCAGGTGTGGGATAAAGAAAACCAGGTGCCACTGTCCGAAGCATACAGATATGAAGTTGACAACCGGTATGACAGCAATGATACCACCTTCAACTATCGCAACAGCCTGGGCGGGCTGGATAGTGTTCGCATGCGTGGTGATATCGATGATCAGGCAGAGCGGAGTTTTGTAGAGCAGGACAGCATTGTGCTGCATAATTATTTTGAAGGAGCATTTATCCTTCCTAAAATAAAAATAGCCGACAGCTCAGAGCTGATCGTATCTAAGGCCAACACCGGGTTCTTAAACAAGGAAGAGCTCGACCGGCTGCGGGAGATCCATTTCATTCGTGAATGCTGGTGGGCGCAGGATGGCAAATGGCTTCCTATCACCATCAGGACAGGATCCGGGAAGCTGCGATCGACATCTGATGATCTGTGGTCGCTCCCGATTGAATACAGCCTGGCGCATAGCGGTGACAATTACTACACACCACGAAGTGTGAACCTGGCTGAAGGTGGCTTTACCAGTCCCAATCTTTGCAGTGCCGTGATATCGGTGCTCGCTTCTTCCTTCGCTGAACTGTGGCAGGTGAGCTGGAGTTTGATATCGGGATCTCCGATCCGCTATGAAGTATCGACACCCGGCGTGAGTGGCGGCGCTCCGACATATACCACCGATACTTCACACATCTTCCCATGGTTGCCACTGGGCACCAACGTGATCACGGTAAGGCCTGTATGTAAGATCGGGGAAGAGTACCACTACGGCGCAGCGCAGACCATCGAAATTGAAAATGGAGAAGTGTGTACACCAGTGGGAATAGTTGGCACACCATTGATGCCAAAGGCAATAAAGGATATCGCTTATTCTTATGAATTCGATCTGAGCGGATCGGCACCATTTGTATTGAGCGATATTATTAAGCCGTCCTGGATGACAATCGAGATATCAGGCAGTAAGGTGGTATTCAGTGGCACTCCAACAGTGGCATCAGCAGCTGCGACCGTTAGTTTTGTTGTGAAAAACTGCTCCAATGCCAACTCCGTGTCATTCTCCGGATCTGTTGCTGTATTGACCCCTGCCACCGGCGTGATACATGCAGAGAACCACCTGAGTGTTGGCAGTATCCTGGCCATTTTGCCCGCAGACTGGTATAGCTTCAATACTGGCGATCTACCGATTACGCCATCAGGTGCATTGTCAGGAATTCATACCGGTACAACAGACCAAATAGGTGTAACCATCGACACGCATCTTACCGGTCACGTGTCGCTGTATATCGATGGCGTAATTATACAAACACTTGCTGTCAACGGCACCGATACTTATTACTTCGATGCAGTAACTATCGGCGAATCAGCACAGGTATTGATCATCTTAACACCGTAGTAAATGTCATTTGGAATACAGATCGGCACAGAATATTTAGACCTTCCACCTGACACCAGCCTGGAACTGGAGAGTGACAATCCATTCCTGCAGTTTGCGGATGGTGTTGTTGGTAAGTTCAGCCTGCCTATTGAAGTAAGAGCCACACCAAAGAACGTGAGGCTGCTGGGATACGCGTCGGTGCTGCAGCAGAAAGTGAATAATACCGGCATCGACGCCATTGTTATCAATAAGTCACAGCAGACCCGCGGGAAAATAAAGATCGAGCGTGCCAATATAAACCTTAACAGGCCTGGTGCCGGCAGTATCAGTATTTTCTTCCTTACTGATGCCAGTTACTTCGCATCTGAAGCCAATAATATCCGGCTTAGAGATATCAATGTAGGTGGTGACAGGACCTTCGCCGGCGGACCTCCAGATGGCCTGTTGAATAGTGAATTTGGTGAGCACGTGAATGCAGTGCTCAACGCTGCGCCCGGAAGCTATGACTATGCTTTTTATCCGGTCTTCAATTCGTTGTGGGGTGAAGATGGTCTGAATGGTATTCCGAGGGACACGATGAACCAGATCTTCGCAAACATCAGCACCGGCATCGCTGAAATTGTCCAGGGGCCAATCGTGCCATTCCCCTACCTGAAGTATGTGTTACTTAAAGCTGTGGAGCATGTTGGCTGGAGGATCCAGGGTGATATTTTAGATGATCCAGACTTTGAGAAAATCACAATGATCAACTTCCGGTCTATTGACTGGGGCTATGTGATATCGATATCATTCGGTAAGATTTTCCAGATCCACGATACCGTCACTTTCAACCTGCAGGATCATCTTCCAGATTTGTCGGTGAGTGAATTTCTACTGGAACTACAGAACAGATTCGCGTGGTGGTATGACTTCGATTCGGTAAGTAAAACTATTTATATCAAGAAGCGCAAAGACCTGGTAACACTTACACAGAGGGATATGACCAGGTATGCCAGCCCTCTGATCCCTAAAAAAGTTTTACAGGATAGCAGGGTGTATGCACTGAAAAATAGTTTCGTTACTGGGGGTGGTGAAGGGATTGACCTGACAAAGGTGGACTACCAGGGCGAAGTGGATAAAGTATCAGATCTGCCAACAGCGGCAGAGGCGATGGTCAACCATGTGTACCTGGTGATCGAGGAAAATAATTTTTACATCTGCATCCAAAACTACGACGATGAAAGCTGGAGCTGGGAAATACACAGCGCAAACATTTATGACTACCTGCCTGCCGGGTATAATGAAGAGATCACAACCAAGGCGACTACCGTGGAGATGGTTCGCAAGGATGACTACATGGATCTGATCCCCAGAGTGGATTCGCCCGGGATATGGACCGGCGTGGATGGAGAAACCCCATGGGGCATCCACCTGTGTTTTTTCTTCGGCCTTCGCGAAAACAAAGAAGGTGATGAAGTGCCATTTGCCAGCCATCACATCTATGACAGCACGGGTGTAAAGCTGGCCGACTGGAGCCTGGCATTTAAAGCGAAGAAGATAGATGGCTCGGAGGTGGGGCTTTATGACCTGGAGTGGAAACCGTTCATCGATCTCTTTGAGAATGCCGAAGAGTTTGAAGCTACACTGTTCCTGCCCTACCATGAATATCTAAAAATACATTTCAGCGATACCATTGTCATCAGCAACACAAAGATGTTTATTTCAAAACTTAACAGCGCGATCCCCTACCAAGGGCAGGTAAAGGTCGAGGCCATCCGCATATTATAACCGATGGAAGACGGAGAAATAATACCAGGGGAAAACTATTTTGAGTGGAATGTAAGGCCGCCTGATGGTGCCACGCCAGAGCAGATCGACTTTTACGCCTCAATACGGGATCTGCTGGAGCCCTACGAACCCGCGAACACACTAAAGGAATCCACGGACCAATTCTCGACGGCTGAAATCATGAGCGCCCTGGAGCGGCACTACGGGGTGCCCCAGGGGGATCCTGATCACACTGCTATCGATGGCAAAGCGATTGTTGACTACCTGAAGGAAAATGGCTGGAAGTGCCTCAACACCGGTGGCCTTCAATTGGAGTGGATAATGGTGAAAAAGAAGCAGTAACGTGTCACAGAATGGCCCAGATGCCTTGCGGATATTACAGCTATGGATGACATCCGCCGTTGGTTTAATGGGCAAAGAAATTATGATGCCGGCGTCAAGCTCTACCTGGTGCACGGCAAAGATCCGCAGCTGAAGCGGCTATTCACTGTCGAAGGATATACTCCCTTTAAACTGCAAAAGCTCACATCCGCCCTCGATGCAATTCTGTCCGGGAAGCCTGTACCGGTGAAGAGCACACCTGTACTGAAAACCGGTACCGCTGTATCGAAAATCGAAACACTACCCTCACCACCACAACCCAAATGGAATAAGGACCGCGATGAAGTCGAACAAGCGCTGTGGCTGCAATGGAAGCCCGTCTTTGCCGAAATGATGAACCTGATGGCCCGTATTGGCGATGTGGCCAGAGCAGGCATCACAGACCCGGCAAAGGAAGAAGAAGCCGGCAGGATGGCACTGCGGATCCTGGATCTGGATGATATGTGCGATACCCTTTACTACAACCGGGACTATTACCAGCAGTATAAAGAGCTGCCCAGGGAAGAAAAGCCGATTGAGATATCACTGGACTACCTGCTGTGGCCAAAGCGACTGGCCAATCATAAGCGATATGTCAGGAAGTTCAAGAATGACCTGGTGAAGGATCCTTCAAATATAGAGAAGGCCGCTCTGCTGCAGAAACATGAATGGGCAGTATCCGAGTATGAAAAGCTTTTAAAGATGCGCCATGGATCATAGGTATGGAGATAGTACCAGGATCGAAAGTGTGCTCGGACAGGTGGCGGACAACAGGTGCGTGCATTGGGTGTCCGATGGCGACTGGGATATGCACGATCTGCTGATAGGGCTGCTGATGATCACAGGACCGGCAACGGTTCACCTATCTTCCTACGCATTCAGTGAGCATGCAGCCAGGATCATTGTTGACCTGAAGGCGCGTGGAATGATCAGGGAGCTGTACTGCCTTATCGATAGCCGTATCGATCGAAGAAGCAACAATGCCCTTTCTCTGCTCGAGAATTGCGCCACCAGGTGCAAGATGTTAAGTACGCACGCCAAAGTAACTGTACTAAGTAGTGATAAATCGGATATGGCTGTAGTGGGAAGTGCAAATTATACAACGAATCGTCGCTATGAAGCCGGTGTGATCATTGTGAACCCGGAAGTAGTTGGATATCACAAAAAATGGATGATGAACGAACTCTGTAAACCATGAATGAAGAATTGCTGCCGGCATCACAACGTAAGGATGCCTACACCCGGATAAAAAAATTCATGACCGACGGCGATATCACATTATTGCCGAAGGAAGAGCATATCCTGTCACGTTGGTGTATGGCTGACAAATTGATGAAACTGAATAAATACACCGAAGAGCAAATTGTTGAGAAGATCGTCGAAAAATTCAGTGTATCTCAGTACACAGCCAGGAAGGATATATACAATGCCCAGGCTCTGATGGCTTCGGTCATGCTGGTCAATAAAAAGTACCTGTTGAATCATCATGCGGAAAATCTGAAGCTGATGATCGAGCAGTTCAAGAAAGACAAAACACTTGTGCACCTGGTACCTAAGCTGGCTGCAGAATATACCCGGGCGATCCAGGCGATTCCTGATGATCTGAATGCGGAGAAGCGACCGGCGCCCACTATCATCTTCAATGTTACGCAAAGCGCTGGGAAAACATTCGAAGAAGCCCTGGCCAGTATAGAGAAGCGGAAAGCAGATAAAGAGTTCACCGATTTTGAAGAAGTAGTTGAATAATGAGCAACCAGCCCGTTGTAAATATCGACCTCCCTGAGAAGCATGCACAGATCCGCATGATCAAAGCGAAAGAAACCTACCTGCTGGGCAGTCGTGGCTCGTTTAAGACATCACGCGGCATCGCCCTTTATGCACTCGAAAAGATATATGAAATGCCACGCAGCACCGGCGTTGGGGTGGCGCTGTCTTATGAGCACCTGGATAAGAATATCCTCGAGCCGTTGTTGAAAGGATTTGCAGACTGCGGGTTCTATGCTGATGAACATTATGTGATTAATAAACGGCCACCGGATCACTGGCCCAAACCACTCGACTATAAAGGGAATGAAAAGTTCGATCGGTGCATCATCTGGGAGAATGGCACAGTGATAAAGTTCATCAGCCTGGCCAGGATCGCCGCGGCCAATGCCATCAGTGCGCAATGGGGATTCTTCGATGAGTTGAAGTTCATGGACCCTGAGAAGCTCAAAGAGATCTTCCCGATCTTCCGCCCTGGTGGACCGGTGAACCCATTTGAGAACTGTTCTGGATACCTGAGTAAATTCTTCGCTACAGACAAGCTGGCGGACCCTGCAGAAATAGAATGGATCCTCAAAAAGCGCAAGTTGATCGATCATGATAAGGTGCAGGATGTTATTGCCATCCAAAAGCACGTGAATGAATTGCAGGTGCAGCGCAGTGAAGCCACGCCAACGAAAGCAGAGCAGTTGAAGAAGCAGATTGATAAACTGGAGCTGATCCTGGCAGAGCAAAGGGCTGAAATGGTGTACGTGGCGGAAATAAACTGCTATGATGTACTTCCCTTCCTGGGGATAGACTGGCTGAAGACAGCAAAGCGCAACTGCACCACAGATCACATCTGGCAGGTAGCCTATGAGAATCGGGATCCGGATAAACCAGGAGAGGCCTTCTACCCTGCTTTTCTCGATGCTGTACACGGGTATGACACCAAAGCTCTCGAGGACATCGATTTCAATAAGCCGCTAATTATTTCAGCTGACTACCAGCATACAGTAATACCAATACCTGTGGCGCAGATAGGTAAGCTACCAGGCCAGCTGGAGAACTCCCTGAATTATGTTGACTACATATACTCTCTTTATCCTGAAGGCCTGAAGGATGCCATTAAGAAGTTTGTCCATCGCTTCCGCAACCATGGATATAAGAAGGTGTACTACGTGTATGACCATACAGCCATAGGTAAGCGCATTGATGCAGATGAATACTGTGTTACTGTGGTACAAGAGCTGAAAGCCCACAAATGGAATGTAGTTGAAGTATATACTGGCCAGGCACCCGGGCACTACCAGAAGTACATCGATACAACAGCCTGGCTCGAGCATAAGCCCGTTACCAACCTGGATGATCAGGGCAACGTGCTGGATGTGGTGACATCAGGCCTTACCCTGGAGATCAGGCTACACAGGCAGCGATGTGCCAAGCTGATTAAGGCCATCGGTCGAGCTCCAGCAAAGACCAACCGTGGTAAGACTGAGAAGGATAAGAGATACGAGGACAAAGAGAAATACCCTGACCTGGATCAGAGTGAGACCACCCACGCTACCGACGCATTCGATATGATCAACGATGCTGTACTCAAACAGAAGCTGATCAAGGCAACCTACGATACACCTGCATTCGGATTCCGTTAGACATCCGACTTACAACGCATTGCTTTGCAACCAACAGCGAATCATATTTCCATGAAAACGCGGCATCCGCCCTCCACGCCGACAGGGGCTACGGCACTCGAAAGCACCTTTTAAAGGCCTTTTTTGCTTTTAAACTGACAAAACTTACTGTTTGTCAGCCGTCTGTACTTTGAAGCAGTAGAATTTTCGATTTCCCAGAAATGAGGCCTGGGCAGGCGGCCACCAGCCACCAACAAATATTGTAACTACAAGAACTATAGTGAATTAGTTACGAATTCGTCAGTCAGAATAGCTTCGATCTACCAATCATTTTTGGTGGCCATCTTAGATTTTAGATCCACGATCATCGCTTTTACTTTCTCATCCACCTGTCTTTTTACATTGGCCCATTGCTTTTTGCTGAGCTCACGCGGTGGATCCGCCGGATTCAGGTCATGCTCAATATCTGGGCGTCCGCGGCCGGCGTCATAGGTAAGAACAAAGTCTGTGAAGGAATATTTGTATCTGCTGTCTTTTGACGCTATCGAGATTTTAAACCAGACCTTTCCCGGGAACACAATCCCCAGATTCCTGGTGACTTCGACCTGCATCCAGCCCTTCCCAATTATCGTTTTACTGGCATCATCACTCAGCTGGGTAACGTCCTTCCCGCTTTTAAACGCATCGGTGATAAAAATTTTTGAATTGCTGTACAGAGCATCTGCAGTGACACTGTCAGCATTAACCACTTCACTATACTGTAGTTGTGCTGAAACACTACTAACCAGGAACAGCGAAGCCGACGTGATGATGGTATTTATCAGTCTCATATAGTGTAAACCCTTATTCCTTTTCGAAAAAATTGTAGGTATATTGACTTTTCAAGCCATTATTGTTCACCTAATTTTTACAAATGAATCATGTTTTTTCAAGACCACTTAACCTACTGTCAAAACTGCCAGTTGGCTTCCTGCTGTCGGTTACTCAACTACGAAATCAAGGAGAGACAACAGATTTGTTTAATTCTGCGACTGCTTCCTCTATCGTTGCCCAGCGTTTCCCCACCCCTATCTCCGCCAGTCGCATGTACAAATCCGAAAATCTCCGGTCTATGTCTGCAGTCATTCCTGAAGCAGCATCGCCAATAGTCTTGTACTTCAACAGCTCCATTGCCTGAGCATTGGAGTGAGCGATGTCCTTCACTGCAGCGCCTATATCTTTTACCCCTATCGAAAGATCCCTATTAATCTCGAGGACCTCTGATAACTTTGTTTTCCAAAAGGATTGATTCTCTCCATAGTTGCGGGAATCTTCATTTACCTGGAATTCTGAATTTTCAGTGGGTATTGAATTTTTCAATACCCATTCTTTGTATAGTCTAAGCGCCATTAGTAGCTTTTTACTACCATCCCTGGCGAGGCTTTGATCTATCGCGTTGTTGGCATAACCCAGCTTTTTCTCAATGGAAGCACGGTCATGTCCTTTCGATTTTAAAAAATCAAGCAGTTTAACGATCTCTTTCTTGTAGTCCATCTAATTATAGGTATGGTTTTTAGAAAAAATTCGAAAATATTGAGTTTTTCAACTTTTAATTTGGAATATTGAATTTTTCAATATTATATTTGATAGTAGAAAACTATAATAGAAAATTATAATCAAATATAAATAACCATGTTCATTCTTTCTAATAGGGCCACCAAAGCCATTGCTGAAACACCGGGGATCCGCCCGAAACTCTGTCTGGCCCTGGGTGTAAGTGAGCAGACGATTTACCTCACATACACCAACAATGAACCTAATAACAATCTGACTAAGTACGCCGCTCTGAAAGTGATACTGGAAGAAACTGGTTTGCCACTTGACAAACTTTTACTGGAAGTAAAATCACTGGTGAAGACGATGTAAATATAAGTAAGTGTTTACCCCTATGTCAATACCCTCATAGTTGTATTACAAAAAGTTTAACCAAACAACTTTAACACATGCCCCGCCTCGATTGCATAACCATCCACCCCCACGACCTGCAGCAGGTACTGGATATACTGGAGATCAAGAATCACCCCAGTGATATGGTTCGCATCGTGGACGGCGGTAATAAAATAATTGTGCGCGACAGCAATGACATGCACATATTCTCTATCGAAAAAACTGTACCTGTAAAATCCTAAGCTCATGAGAAAACAAATTTCATCCGACGACTGGATGCTTAATCTGTCCCGAATACTGATCACGATCGGTGCCACTATGCTCATTGTATCTATTATTCTCTCAAAATAAAACCGACACGCAATGAACATCACCAATGCCTTCATCATCCGCCTGGCTAAAATGCCAGAACGAGAACGAAACGCCTTCCTGGAAGCGCACAAAGAAGTAATCGACTTCACAGCACTCTCTGCCAGGATAAAAGAATGCGCCAACCTTTCTATAGAAAAAGGTGAGCATGAAATGGCCGAAGTATTATTCGACATCAAAGCCGATATCTCATTATATCAGGCAATGCAGCGATTCCCTGCAGCCGTCAAAGACTATACACTGGAAGACAATCCAACACCTGAGAAAAATAAAGTGAGAATGGAGTTGAGTTCCATGCAGTGAGGAAGGGAATCTGATACTGCAAAAAATCGCCGGGTATCCATGAATGGATTTTATTAAGAAAATATAAAGGTGGTAAAGCGATCACCCGGCGATTTAAACTAGAGTTCTTTTTTTTTCATGATAAGCAGCAAACGCTCCTGGGCCAGCTCTAACCGGCCGCGCCCAGGTTTTAGTGGGGTAGAGCAGTTGGTAGCTCGTTTGGCTCATAACCAAAAGGTCGGCAGTTCGAATCTGTCCCCCGCTACAAAAAACCAACCGTAGTCGTCACGGCAATGGCTATGATGGAAGTCTCGAAGGGGTGGCCGCCCCAACGTCTTTACGAAGGCATGAGAGTTAGGCCAACGTCATAGGAGTAATCAGACTGACAGCCGGGAAAGACCGGCATTTTAAAAGTTCTTTTAAACGAATACCATATACAGGGGATTCACAGCATTTCAAGCCGCTCGGTTTGGGCCCGGTGAACGGATTTTGACTGCCGCCCGGGAGAGAGTAAGTAAGCCAGAACTGGTAGCCAACCCAGGACCCTTACTAAGTACCATCAAGTCATTGAGGTTTGAAAAGGCTGCCCCACCCATGAAGAAACCCCTGAATGGCATCGGGGTGGCCAGCATCAGCAATGGTGCTGGCTTTTAATAAAACTATTGCTATGTACAAACTGATATATACCGTCGAGCTTACAACACGGCCAACATTCACAGCCAGGAGAAAAGCTGAATCAAAAGTGGCAGCTCGCGAACTGAAATCAAAACTGCTATCAAAAAATATCAAGGAAGGACGCACTATATACAGCGGCTTCCAACTCTTCGATATAATAGAAAACCGAATCATCAATCACAATTTTTAACCATGAAAAATTTACTCATCATCTCCGCCATCGCCGCATCGACATTCAGCCAGCAATCCGGCTGCAGTAAATCAGGATGCGTTACCGAACGCGACGTTCAACGTCATGACAGGAAGCAATTCAGGGCATCAGTAGTGCTTAAAGAAGGTGGCACTATTGCCCAGGCTAATGAATACAGAAGAACCACGCTTGTATCAGTACGTCGCACCATGCGCGGATATAAGCATCTATTTGTGACCGATGAAAGCGATACTGTGTATCTGTACCTGCACCCAAAACTGGAAACTGGAGAATGCTATCTTATTAAGAACCTTTTATTCTCATAATGCTAATCTAACAACCGGCGCTGGTATTCATGCCTGGCGCCTTTTAAAAAAACTCTTATGCTAGAGCTTCAAATTAAAATAAATCGACACAAAGAAACCAAGCCAGCCTGGCCGGATATAACGGAAAAAAACTTTGTCGAATCGCTGAGCCTCGAACGCGCCGGGATCCTCGAAAAAGGAATGACAAGCGGTAAGACGTCAGTCGCTCTCGCTCTTAAAGATGCAAATGGTGGCTATTATTTCGCGCAGACGAGCGCTGAGCTCATAAAAGCATTATATCACGCAATCCAGGGGGCTGAACAGCAGTGGAAGGAAAACCCTGAATAAAAAAGCTATCAAACATGGCATTTACAATGACTGATACAGAATATCTGCAACTGCTAAAAGATTTGTTCAAGCAGTACGAAAAACAGAAGAATAGATATAATAAAATGGCGAAGGCATATCTGGAAAAATTCAAGCATGAAACTGAACGATGCAATCGCTTACTGTCAGATATCGAGAAATTGAAAAATAAAATTGAAAATACTCAAATGACCTCTTAGGTGAAGAGGATTGGTGGCTTGTTAAGGGGCCGTTGGTTCGACGGCCCCAATTTTTAAAATTCAAAACTTGAAAGTCTATGCGCAAACAACGCTATACCAAATCACAGGCCGATACTGCCCTGGCGATCATCGTCACAATTGTATTCGTGCTATTTGTCAGCGGCTGCTGTATTGGCTTCCTTTCTTACATCTTCAATCAGCTGGCAAATGACTAAAGACCAACTCACCCGCATTGCGGATCTGCAGATAAAGATCCTGACCATCGATGAACGCCTCGAATTTTTAAAGGGCGCCATGCGCCAATTGCTTTATGAGAATTGCAAGGTGCAGATATCATTTACCATGGTCAACCAGGATATTAAGCAGAAGAATGATATCAATCAGGAGATTTTTACGATGAGCGGGATGGGAGGGTTCTCGTCTATCTTTCATTTCCCACCGGAATTACTCTCTGTACCAAAGCCGAAGATCGAAAATGATAAAACGTCTTTCGTGGCCGACTTCACAGATGGTAACGCCGTGCTCATCCTCAATACTTTCTTCAACCAGGAGAAGACGCTGCAGAAACAGTACCAGCAGGAACTACAACAGCTGCTGAGTGATTGTATGCCACAGGCACCACATGACAACCCGATTCTTCAACTACATCAAAATAAACAGCTATGAATATAATGGGGCATATCATCAAGCCCGAATGCATCCACGGCATTGGGCCACTCATGAAAGAATTTGGTACCGGTACCGATTATGCATTATATAACCATTTTAGGTTTTTCTTCGAGTTACACCTGGCCGGTCACACTACAAAGATCAATTCGGATTGGGTATACACTACGGCAGTAACAGACTCAGTGTATCAAAGCAGCCGAAAGTCGGCGGACAAATTCAAAAATGAATATATAAAAGCTGTTGATGAAATTAAAAAACTGATCAAATACGGTTTTCCGGTCCCGATCGGTTAATATTTTAAAACCTCAATCCCTCATCCTTTGCTCAAACACTTCATTAAATTCATAATGTCACTAACCGGTAACGCATCTGACAGCAATTACTTCCAATCACGAATGGACGCACTCGGGATCACGGAAGAAGAAAATAAAATCGGCATCCTGCAAAACGAAAACGGTGAGAATGTAATCAAAGAATTGCCGGTATTCACGCCAGGGAAAAAGAAACCCGGCATCGATATCCTGGTCTGCACACTCGATCGCACCACGATCAACTACAAGCCCGATGGCTCGCGCTGGTCAGATAACTATAAACTCACCCGGCTGGAAAAGCCGATAGTTAAAGCGGACGGGTCTGTGATCAAATACCTGATGCCAAAAGGCCAGGGCGCCTACCCTTTCTTTCACCCGTCCCTCATTGAAAAATTCGAGAAGGAAGAAAAGATTCCAACCCTCTTTCTCACGGAAGGCTTTTTTAAAGCCTGGAAGGGCTGCAAGCATGGCATACCGGTGATCGGCCTGTCGAGCATCACTCACATGAAAGAACCCGGGAAGAATTGCATCCATCGTGATATCGAGCGACTGATCAAAGCCTGCAAGGTGAAGCGCGTGGTATGGCTCACCGATGGCGACTGCCTCGATATCACAGGCAAGGATCTGAAAGACGGCATTGATCTGTATAAGCGGCCTAAGAACTTTTTTGCATCCTGCGAAATCTTTAAGACCCTGCTGGATGATTTTGAAGTAGACAAATTCTTCTTCCACATCGACACCGATGGCATCGCGGCCACCCATAAGTTGCAGGATCGTGGCGCCGTAAAAGGACTGGATGATCTGCTGGTCGCTTTCCCTGGCCACATCGACGCCATAGTGGATGATATCAGCAGCGTCAGCAGTCAGTCGGACTGGTTTGTGAAGCACAACATCACCACCGGCATCCGAAAAATACTGACCTACTTCAAGCTCAATTCCCCCCTGGAATTCTATCTCTTCCATGTAGAGCGCCGGCCAGATCTTAAAAACATAGAGTGGCAGTTCAACGGTACCAAGTATAAGTATGACGAAGAGAAGCATGACGTGGCTATCGTATCGCCCCGGTCGGCCAAAGACTATTTCCGTGTGGGCGATCAGTATTATGAATTTGTCCAGATTCCCAATAAGTACGGCCAGCTGGAGAAGATATTCCATGCCCGGCAGAAGGGCACCATCATCGACGACCATGGTAAGTCATTATTCAAACACATTCCAAAGTACAAGGCATTTTGCAACGTCCCCGATCACGTCAACTTCCAGCAGGTCATTCATAATTGTTTCAATATGTACGGACCATTCGAGCACGAAATGGAAGCGCAGAAATGCTCGGAGCTGGATTTCCCTCATATACTCGGATTCATCAAACATATTTTTGGCGAGACCAAAGTGAGTTTCATCCACCCCACCACCAAGCAAAAGCATGAATACCCTAATTGGGAGTTGGGCATGGATTACCTGCAGGTGCTGCTGCAGAGGCCTGCTGAAAAGCTGCCGATCATCTGCCTGGTATCGCGCGACAACAATACCGGTAAGAGCACCTTTGGAAAATTCCTCCGCATGCTCTTCACCCGCAACGTGGCCATCGTAGGCAACCAGGACCTGGCCGGTGACTTCAACGCGCATTGGGCGTCCAAGCTGGTGGTAGTCTGCGACGAAACCAAGATCGATAAGCAGCATGTAATCGAGAAAGTAAAGAATCTTTCCACCGCTGATAAGATCATGATGAATGCAAAGGGCAAGGATCACGTCGAGATTGACTGCTTTATAAAGTTCATATTCATCACCAACAATGAAGATTCATTCATCAACATTACTGAAGATGATATCCGCTACTGGGTGCTGAAGGTGCCGGTGCTTAGAAACGAGGTCACCAATATGCTCGACCTGATGCAGGAAGAGATACCTGCGTTTCTGAATTTTATGAGTACCCGCAAGATATTAACAGAGCAACTCAACCGGATGTGGTTTCATCCCCACCTGTTAAAGACAGAGGCGCTGCGTAAGGTTATCATCAACAGTCAGCCCACCATCATCAAAGAGCTCCGCCAGCGCATGAAGGAAATGTTCCTGGATTTCGGAGTGGAGGAAATTCTAATGACTGTATCGAATGTCCGTGATGAATTCTTCCGCGGCAACCGGTACGAAGGAAACTACCTGGATCGGGTGATCCGCGAAGATCTGAAGGTGCAGAAAGTGAAGCAGTGGCGTTACAACGGCAAAATATATAAGACAGACGGTGAAGCCATCGAGGCAGCTAAGGCTCACCTGGGCAAGAAGAATGATCTGGAAGTGATGTCATATATCGAAGTGGAGGACTGCAATATGCGGTATTCCTATCCACGGTGGGAAAAGTCACCCCAAAATCCAACAGAGCCGATCCGTGTGGATGTAAAGTACATCGGGAGGCCATACAGGTTCCAGAGGAGCCAGTTTGTATCACCCGATGAGAAAGTGGCGATGCCGGCAGACCTGGAATATGTCAACAGCATGACACCGGGACACAATGGCCATCAACCAATACCTGCAGACGCAGCTCAGCCGATCGACGATCTACCATTTTAATCATTTTAAAAGCACCGCTATGTCATTCATAAGAGTAAAAGACCTCGCCGACCTGGAACAAAAATTTCTCCGGGCTGTTCAAATTCTGAAACGCATGCGTGAAGCCCAAATCCATTGGCATGAACACTATGGCTATCATGCAAAAATCGCTCGCCAGAGCTGGGAAGAGAAAGCTGATGATTTCATTGAGGGCTTGAAAATAGTTAGTGATCAAAAAAAAGAACTGGAGCTTAAAATACCTGACTGATGGCACGTATAGTAATAACAGCAGCACAAATCCGGTTTATCAAAAAGAACTACCTGAAGATGTCAGCATCCGATATCGACCGCAAGTATGGTGTGAGTGAGGGTGTCAGCAGCAGGTGGATGAAGAAGAATGGATATAAGGTCCCAAAAAAGGTATGGATAAAATTCAGGGTAGAGAAACAACGGCAGGCCACTTCATCCACGCCTAAAGTTGATCGTTATTTGAAGAATAACTACCTGAAGGTACCAGTGAATAGAATGGCCAATACCATTGGCCGCAGTGAAACATTTGTAAAAACCCGCATGCGTCAACTGGGATTGGTAACACCCAGGCACATCGTCCGGAAATTCATCAAAGATTCGCAAATAAAGAAGGGCAACGTGCCACCCAACAAAGGGAAGAAGATGCCGAAGCATGTGTATGAGAAGGTGAAGGCGACAATGTTCAAGAAAGGCCAGCTACCCGCGAATGCCATCGGGTTTAAGGATGGTGATATCTCAGTTCGATTGCACAATGGCAAAAAGGCGTACAAGTTTATTCGCCTTAGCCGCGGTGTTTGGTACCCCTATCATCAATACCAATGGGAGCGCAAGCATGGGAAAATACCAGCTGGCTTCTGCCTTTGGTTTAAAGATGGCAATAGTATGAATTATAATGTCAGGAACCTGGAGTTGATATCGCGTAAAGAAAATATGTTGAGGAATTCCGGTGCTCTCCACCTGCCGGATGGATATGTGGCACAGACTATCGCCGGCCGTAAATCAAAGCACCTGTACAACGAGATCCTGGGCGATAAGAACCTTATCGATGTCAAGCGATTGCAAATTCTTATAAACCGAAAGATAAAATCAATTCAAAATGGAAAATAACAGTGAAGCAGCAGAACTCCGCGGACATTTATTCCAGCAGCTGCAAAAGCTCAGCGATCCAGCAAGTGATCTGGATAAAGAAATAAAACGAGCAGAGGCGATCTCAAAGGTAGCCACCGTAATCGTCAACAGCCACAAGCAGGAAGTGGACATGGTGAAAGCTGCGGCCTTCGGCAACCTGAAAGGATCAGGTAACAAAAAAGACGCCCTCCCTGAACCAAAAAAATTGAAACATGGAAAATAGCCTCTCCCATATTCAAAAGCTGTTCATCTCAAATATGCTATCCACGCATACAGCACACGAGATGGCTGTCATCCTGGACAAGCCGATACAGGTTGTCAGGGGCGTGATCAATGAGCTCACCGGCATCCATCCTAAGCGGAAGATCAAAGAACAAATACTCCGTGAAAAGGCTGAAAAAAAGCAGGTGAAAAAGCACAATGTAAAACTGCGCCGGCGTGCTGATCGGGCCAACGAAGAAGATCAGGCCATCAAAGTAGCCAGGGAGCTGGCCACCCTTCGCCGTAATAAAAGACTGCAGGAGCAATCATTCCAGACGCGCAAAGTTGACTATACGAAATATGTATCAGTGCGTATCGATCACCGGACGGTCATACAGGTCCCGGCAGGTACCGATATCGGCAAAGCGAAAGATCTGTATTTGAAAACGCACAAACCATTGACCTCACCTAAAATTTAAAAAGCCATGTCACTGATCAATTCCGGCAATGTGGATGATATCAGAAACTCCCTTCGCCACTGTGAGCACAAACTGAGCATCAAGGACATAAATGAAGAGATCGAAAAAGAAAAAAGTGGTAAGAATCGCGCATCGGTTATCAGTCTGTTGAAAGCAGCGATGAAAAGGAAAATGAAACAATGATGTACCATCTTAACCACGCATGTCAAACGGCCATCCGCTTCCAGGAAATGCTTGCACCACACTGCGATCGCATCCATATTGCCGGAAGTGTCCGCCGGCGCCAGCACCAGGTGAAAGATATCGAGATCGTGTGCCAGCCAAAAAAGGAATTCCAGGCCACGGATCTGTTTGGCGGTGGCCAGCACGTAATATCGAAGGATTTCACTGAGGCGCTGATGCAGATCACCGGTAAGGTCGTAAAGGGCAATGTCAACGGCAGATACATGCAGATCATCACCAGCAGCCGTATTTGCCCTGGCATCAAACTCGACCTGTTCATGCCCGATTCGGCAGACTATTTCCGCCAGCTGGTCATTCGCACCGGCAGCAAGGAGTATGTCCATCACATCATCGCCGGTGGATGGGTGCACAAGGGCTGGTGTGGTGTGAAGGATGTAGGCCTTCGCCGGATGGAAGATTGTACCAGGCGCATTGTAGCCGGTGGCAAAACAGTATGGAATCTATGGAATAAGGATGGTGAGAAGCCGCCAGCCTGGGAAAGTGAGGAAGAGTTTTATCAATGGATCGGTGTATCCTACCACCCGCCACATGAACGCGAATTCAAAAACACTTTAAACCCGGTACAATAATTTTTCAAAAATTGTAAAAGAGAACGAAAGATTCGAATTCACATGAAAAAAATGATTTGTTCAGCAGCTAAATACATCTACCTGGGTGATCGGTTCACTGATCCTGGAAACAGAGGACGCCAGTGCAACGCTGTCGAGCTGCTAAATGGCAAATGTATTCGCGGTAGAAATGGCAATATGCTGGTTGATATTAATGGGACAAAAACAGTGGTAGTAGCCCGGCTACTACGAAAAATAAAATACCTAGATAAATAAAACCAAAAGCGGAAAAAGTCAGCAGCGACTGTCGTTCTAAGGTTGCACACAACGGTTCGTGGCTTGTAGCAGTAGGGGATTTATAGCACTACTGTTCAATTACCCACAAAAGCTGATTAGAAGTACACAGCTTAAAAGATGCACTTCTGCCCCTATTACTACAAACCCTTGTTAGCAGAAGTGGCGGTTAATTTACAAGGGTGTTAATTTAAAAATGTAAAAAATGGATTTCATAACAGTAAAAGACGAAAACGGATTGGAACTTACCGTAACAACAAATCATCCAGAAGATTATCAGCCAATAATGGGTGGTATGGATATTTCCCAAACTTGGGAGGAATATTTGGCTGATTATAAAGACGAGTATAAACCTCATTTTAGGTTAATAAAAAAAGCTATTGAAGAATTGGGGTGGGTTGGTGAAACAGCAGACAGAAAGGCAAATGATACTTGTTTTGTTTTTTCTGATAAAACTGCATTAGGTTTCAGTTGGCGTGCTTGGGGTGATTTAATGTCTGCAATAGTTGGAAAGAATGAGGGCTATATGGCTTATTATATGTAGGTCGGTAGCCATTTCTGCTAACGGGAGACTGCTTTATGCAGTACAGGGAATAGAATTACGTCACTCTAAAATATAAACAGATGTTGAGCAGCGAACAAAAGACCAATATAGCACTTCAGCCTGTATTGCATAAAGCAAGTGTTATGCGCCGCCTTTATTGGTGGTTTGCACGACACTTCATTTGTCCAACGATATTTAGTAACGGACATGAACCTGAACCCTTTTTGTATGAAGGTGATTTTTCTATTCATACGCATAGATGCAGCCGTTGCCGTGCGATTTTAGGAATGGGGAAATGGAAAGGTTTTAGAAACTGTCCACCGCCCAATTCTACACCTGAACAGGTTAAACAATGGGAAGAATATTTTGATAATAACCTTGAACAAATTAGACGGTCTGTCACTAGTGGCGCATAACGCTCCGATTGACGATATCCTAAAACGTATTGTTAAACTCAAAAAATTAATCATGGGACACAAAACAACAATCGATATCCGCTGCAATTTCTGTTCAGCGATCATTTCCACGCCTGGGCTTTGCAGTTCCTGCGAACTTGACGAGGAAGCAGAGAGAGAATACCCTGATGTATCAATTGACCCTTGCACCGGCCCGTTCGAGCAGGAAAAATTAAACAGTATCCAGAAGAAATTAAGGGAGGCGTATATAAAAGGCGCCCTTCGTATGAAGCAAAAGGAAAAAGACGAAGAGATACAGGCGTATAGGGAGGCGTTGGAGAAGATAATGCAGCAAAAACTTGAACCGGGAGAAGCTGATTACAAATATGCGTTCAATCGCTGCTGGCACATTGCAAACGACCAACTTAACCAGTTTAAACAATAGTATATGACAGTAGAACAGTTGATGCAGCCGAGATATAAGGTGATTGCTGAAGATACCAGCCAGAATTTTGAAATAGGCGACTTGCTAACCCCCTTCAAGGCTGTTGCTGGATTTGAAAACCATTGGGTAACAAATCATCATTTGAATAACAAGCGTCACATTATGATATACTCGCCTGAGAAATACCCCCACCTATTCCGCAAACTTCAATGGTGGGAGGAAAGAGACGAAAAGGATATGCCGGAGTATGTGAAAGACGAATACGGGGTTTATAAAGTAATGAATAATTGGTATGAGTTAAATAGTGACGGGTGCTGTTCAGCGCATACGTTCAGAGATAATAAATTTTACGCCAAAGACGTACACCCCGCCACCGAGCAACAGTACAACGATTACATTAACCAGCTTAAACCATGAAACGAATCTACGATACTGAAAAAAAGTGCATGATGGCCATCGATGGCGAATATGAGCTAGAGCTGGGCGCATGCCATAATACCATCACCGGCTGGAAGAAGTGGTACTTCAAAAAGAACTCGAAAATGTCAGCCGCCATCAGGCTTCGCTGTACTCACTCCGCGCCGGATCCGGATCACTGGAAGTATTACCTCGAGCTGATCAGGGATGAGAAACTTGAACAGCAATACCGTATCTGCAATGAAGCCTATGATGTATTGAAGGGGCAAAAAGTTCCTGAATCATACCCTGGAGTTGAGTTCATTGAGTTGCATGAATTTAAACCAACCATAAAAACTGCGCCCTAAAAACACCATATCACCCCTGTCTGTAGTGCCGGCCAAAAAAGAACTAACGCCGGAAGAGAAGCGCCTGGTACAATTTATCGCTAAACTTGTACTAGCAAAACTCACTGCAAATGAAAAAAGGAATACGATACCTACGGTACAGCTCCGACGGGCAAAGTAATAGCTCCATCGAGCGCCAGGATCTTTACACCCGGTCATGGTTCGATCGGAGTGATGTCGCGATCATTGACACCTTCATCGATGAAGGCTACAGCGCACGCACTTTCGATCGGCCCGATTTTAAGAAGCTGCAGGAATTCATCGCGAAGAATCACCGTCATGTAGATTACCTGGTAGTGGATCAGATGGATCGCTTCAGCCGCGATGCCGGCCAGGCGCTCACGATGATCAAGCAGCTGCAGAAGAAGTACGCCATCCAGATTGTGAGCGCCAATGATGGCCTCATCTATGATCACAATACACCCGGCAGCCTGCTTCGTACAGGGCTGCAGTTCCTGCTTGCAGAAGAAAATAATATCGACCGGCAGCAGAAGATCCGCGCCGGCATATACACAGCAAAAGCAAAGGAAGGCCGATACATCGGTCCTAAAGCTCCTTTCGGATATCGCAAGGAAGGCGTGGGCAAAGCACGTGGCCTGGTGATTGATGTAGAACAGGCGCCTGTCATTCGCCACATATACGATCAGTACCTGGCCGGCACACCGCTGAACATCATCCACCAGCAAGCCCGGGAGCTGGGGTTCAAAGGATGCGGCAACTCTATCATGAGTAAGATACTGATGAATCCAATCTACGCCGGCCACCAGTACGTCGAGCCGCATAAGCATCTCCATGGTGGATTATTCAAGGCCATACATGAACCGATCATAGACATGCACACCTGGCAGCTGGTGCAGCAGCAGATCCGCCGCGGCAATGCGAAGAAGATCCTCGATGAAGATTTTCCCCTGCGGGGGTTCCTGAAGTGCCATTGCTCACTACCGGTCACCGGTGCCAAATCAAAAGGCAAAGCCGGTAAGTGGTATGGATATTACAAGTGCAAAAAAGCCGGCCACAATAATTTCAGCAGCAACCAGGCACACGCACAGATGGAGGAGATCCTCGATCTGCTAAGCCTGCCGGATTATATCACAGAAGCCATCTGCACAGAGGTCCGCCAGCAGTATCGCGAACAGGCCCAGGTCAACGCACAGCTCGCTGATCAGCGCCGCAAACAGCTGGAGGCGCAGGAGAAGAAGCTCATTTCGCTGGAAGAAAAATGGATCAATGACCAGGTAAGTCACGAAACATACCAGCGCTGGTACACCGATATCACCAACAACAGGATTTCACTGAAGGCAGAAATTGAAGTGCTCACCCGCGATGTGGAAGAAGCCTGGATGATTCACGAAGCAGAGCTGGAGAAGCTCACGGATCTTCGCTACCTGTATAATAGTATCACGATCCCCCAGCGACATGAATTGCTGGGGCAGGTGTTCGATAACGGCCTGTATTACCAGGATCGCATCTATCGAACACCCTACCTTATGCAAACCTTCACTCACAATGCACTAACTCTCAAGCATAAATCGCTACTCGTAATTGATGGATGGGACTATGAAAATGATCACAGTCCCCTCAAGTGGAGCTGAGGGGATTCGAACCCCTGTCCAAACATATTCATCAAAAGCTTTCTACATGCTTATTTCATTATTGCTTGTCGGCATAGACCCGGAAATGAACAAACCAAGTCCCTGCTTAGCTGGGCCCGGACAAGTCCGGTCTTTTGCTGCAGTAACAGCTTCCTGCAACAGCATCCTGTTTTGTTTTTAAGTCGGCGGCGGGGCGTGGTAACAGAACAACCTGCCCGGCGGCCCTAATGACTACTTAATCACTGATTAGGCAGCCATGGCATACTGTGTATTGCCATTTAAAGTTTGAATCTTCAGATTTAAGTGCTAATGATACAACGCACTGCATGCTTACACTTTCAAAGACCTATGCTGTCGAAACCGGAACAGCCCCTTTTTGTAGTCGGGACCCGATAGCTACCGGGTCTGGAGTCGGTGAACTTTGCTTAAGAACTTCGACAACCTTCCCTATTATGCCTAATTCAACCCGTTACCGACCAAAAAGTTTATTTTCAAGACTCAAATTAACAAGCATCTAACACTCTCCCCACTCACGACTCACCACTCACGACTCACGACTCACGACTCACCACTAACCTACCGTCCCCATCCAAACCAATCATTCCCATTCGCGTACAACATCAGCAACAGCAACAAAATCATGCCAGCTACCTGCGCGTATTCCATGAATTTCTCATTAGGTTTACGACCGCTTACCATCTCGTAGAGGGTGAACATCACATGGCCGCCATCCAGTGCCGGAATGGGTAAAAGATTCATAAAGGCGAGGATAATGGAAAGGAACGCAGTAATATTCCAAAACGCTTCCCAGCTCCATTCAGTCGGGAATACTGAACCGATGGCTTTGAAACCACCCAGCCCTTTATATCCACCGGTCTCAGGGTTTAATATCAGTTTAAACTGGTCGATATACCCGCTGAGTTTTTCTACAGACTTGGCAACGCCAGCGGGAAATGCCGGGAAAAAACCATACTTGGTATGTACCACCTGGTAAACACCCAGGCTATCGTATTGCTCGTCACTCAATAGCGCCAGCTCCAGTCTTCCGTCTTCATTGACCTTACTTTTCAATTGCACTGTATCCGTGTTGCGCATCACATCCAGCACCACTTCTCCATTCTTATGCCTGCTCCCGATCGAGTTGATCTCATCAACAAACTGGACGGGTTCACCATTTATCGCGAGAATTCGGTCAAAAGCCTGGAGTCCGGCTTTTTTACCAAGTGAAGATGTATCCTTGTCCCGATAGGTCCCAACGATGGCTGGTAGCCGCTGTGCCATCAATATTCTTTTCTTATCCTTACGGGTGATCACTTTATCGATCACATCAACCGGCAATGCCAGGTTCATGAGCTTTCCGTCTCTTTCCAGCAACACATCTTTGCCACCTATTAAAACTTTCAACTGGACATCATCGAAATTCTTAATAGTGTCTCCGTTGATGGCGATGATCTTGTCACCATTCTGGAAACCGAACTTGTGCATCACTGAATCGATCACCCAGATGCCATTCTTTACACTTGTATTGGGAACTTTTTTCTCACCCCATATCATCAACACAAATGCATAGATGATAAACGCTACCAGCACGTTCATGATGATCCCTCCTAACATGATGATCAGTCTTTGCCAGGCTGGCTTACTTCTAAACTCCCACTCCTTCGGAGGTTGTTTCATGGCTTCCTTATCCATACTCTCGTCGATCATGCCGGATATTTTTACATAACCACCCAGGGGTAGCCAGCCGATACCATAAACGGTTTCGCCTACTTTCTTTTTCACCAGCGAAAACCAGGGATCAAAGAAGAGAAAGAATTTCTCCACCCGACATCCAAACCATCTCGCAGTAATATAATGCCCGAATTCATGAAGCACGATCAGGATTGATAAAGCCAGCAATAGTTGACCTACCTGCACACTTACCGCTGCCCAGTTGATTGCTAAAAAATACATAGAGTAAAAACTTCAATTTTAAAGAACCGCAAATATCTGCTAAATATAAACGATTTTATTACCGCCGGCCATTTATTTGACTACCGGGAACCCTCCCGCCCGGGTCAGGAAAGATTGTTATTGATCTGACACATAATGTCTTGATCTGTCCGACCACCTTGCCAGGGATTCAAAATGACAAACTCATTACCATATTTCAAGTTCGGGAAGATAGCTCTAAATTGAATTATAATTTTATCAGGTCCGCCGCATAGTGCCGGGCCTCACCATCACTTTCATAATACTCTTCCAGTGTAGGTTTTTCCACAAACGAAACTTTCTGCATAGTCTTTTCGATCACATCGGTCATGTCGAGGAAATTAACCCGGTTGCGAAGAAATGCAAATACCGCGATCTCATTGGCAGCATTCATCACCGCGGGCAGGTTGCCTCCTTTGTTGAGCGCTTCTATGGCAAGACTAAGATTGCGAAATGTTCTAAGGTCGGGTTCTTCGAAAGTTAGCGTATTCACTTTCTTGAAATCATAACGGGGAAACTGGTTGGGAATACGTTTTGGAAATGCCAGTGCGTACTGGATCGGCAGTTTCATATCCGGCAAACCCATCTGTGCCTTGATACTGCCATCTTCAAACTGCACCATACTGTGAATGATGCTTTGCGGATGAATGATCACCTGTATCTGCTCGGGTTGCAGGTTGAAAAGCCATTTTGCCTCGATCATCTCCAGGCCTTTGTTCATCAGTGTAGCCGAGTCGATAGAAACTTTCGCGCCCATATTCCAGTTGGGATGTTGCAGGGCATGTTCACGCTTTACATTGACCAGGTAGTTCGGCTTACGCCCGAGGAAAGGTCCGCCAGAAGCCGTTAAGATGATCTTTTCAATACGATTGCGGCCTTCACCCACCAGGCATTGAAATATGGCGGAATGTTCCGAATCCACGGGAATGATCGGCACTCTTTTTTCGACCGCTTTCTGCATGATGATATCACCGGCAACTACAAGTGTTTCCTTATTAGCAAGCGCTACCGGTTTTCCAAGTTCGATCGCTTTCAATGTTGGTCTCAGTCCTGCATAACCGACAATTGCGGCCAGCATCAGGTCATAGCAATCCACAGCTGCAGCTTCTTCCAGCGCTTTTTCTCCGGCAAAAACTTTTATATGTGTTGATGCCAGTGCATCCTTGACCTTAGTGATTTTTTTTTCATCGCCGATCACCACGATATTCGGATTGAAGCGAAGCGCCTGCTCAACCAGGAGTTCATCGTTATGATTGGCGGTAAGTATCTCCACAGAAAAAAGATCGGGGCTACCGGCGATCACTTCCAGCGCCTGGGTGCCGATGGAACCCGTTGAACCAAATACGGCTATACGCCTTGCTGGTTTGTCAGGTGCAACCCGCTCACTACTCTTATTCTCTTGCTGTTTCATTGTGTACATCTTACTTTATTTGCCGTCTTATGAAAATTCCTGATACTCCATCCACTTCATCAATTCGTCAGCGATGGTGCGATCGTTGCTTAGCCTCGGTACTTTGTTTTGTCCACCCAGTTTACCAACTGATTTCATATAATCAATAAAGCCATTCTTTTTCACAGTTGTCAATTTCAGCGGTCTTAAGATTTTACCACTGATAAGATCGTCATAATATACATTCTTTTTTCGAAGATTCTCGTCCACTTTCCGGGCAAATTCTTCCAGGTTGGACGGCTTGTTTTCAAATTCAATAAACCACTCATGGTAGGACTTGCCTTCTCCCTCACTTACATATGGTGCTACGGTAAATTCGGTGATCCGCACTTTCTCCTCCTCTGCAACCTTCAACAAGCTTTGTTCAACTTCTTCTCCTATCACGTGCTCTCCGAATGCCGAGATAAAATGTTTGGTACGCCCCGTAACTACCAACCTGTAAGGATTGGTCGATACAAATTTTACAGTGTCACCAAGGTTATAGCCCCAAAGCCCGGCATTACTGCTGATGATCATAGCGTAGTTCTCGCCTGTTTTAACCTCACCCAGTGAAAGCCTCCTAGGGTTATCGCTATTGATTTCAGCTGCGGGCACAAACTCGAAAAAGATCCCGCTATTTGAATTGAGCAATAATCCCGCGGCATTTTGGGAATCCTGGAATGCAAAGAATCCTTCACTTGCGGGGAATAGTTCTATCGTATCTATCTTTTTCCCGATGCTTTCAAACAATTTTGCCCGGTATGGTTCAAAGTTGACACCGCCCTGTACCATCAGACTAAAGCCGGGGAAGATCTCGGAGACTTTTTTGCCAGTGCGTTTGATCAGTTCATCAAAGTACATCTGCATCCATGGTGGTATGCCGCTGATCAGGGTCATATCCTTATTCAGTGTTTCGTCGACGATACGAGCAAGTTTTGTTTCCCAGTCTTCGATGCAGTTGGTTTCGAAAGACGGAAGCTGGTTGGTACGCAGGTAGCCGGGCACATGGTGATTTACGATACCGCTCAGCCGGCCCGTTGGAATGCCACCCACCCTTTCCAGGACGGGGGACCCAGACAGGAAGATCATTTTGCCATTAGCAAACTGGGTATTCCCGGTTTCGGCCATATAGCAAAGCAGTGCATTCCTGGCTGTATTGATATGGTTGGGGATGGAATCTTTGGTGATGGGAATATATTTCGTCCCACTGGTCGTTCCCGAGGTTTTGGCAAAATAGATCGGACGCCCTTTCCAAAGGACGTTATGCTTGCCTTCCTTGATCTGGTCGATAAAAGGCTTGAATTGCTCGTAGTCCCGGATAGCCACTGCCTCCCGGAATTCGGCATAGGTATTCACTTTATCCAGCCCTGCCTGTTTGCCAAATTCAGTGCTGCGCCCCGTTTTTATAAGGCTTTTTAAGATATGCTCCTGGTCGGCAACTGCCGTGGCCATACCTTTACGGATACCTTTATATATATAGGATGCGAACGGCTTTGCAAGCAATGATTTGATTTTCATCTGCATATGTCTGTTTACCAAAAGAAATTGATAAAGTACAACGGCTTAGACCGCAATTCGCAAAGATAAAGGAAGGGCGGTCAAACCGCTTGGATTTTGGGATTTAAAACTTTGAGTTTCCGTTTGCCGGTTGAAAAAATCCCCTTACCTTTGCCACCCTCCGAAGCAGTCCTTCGGGCAAAATTTCAGACTATGATAGCAGTTGTAAAAGTAGCCGGTCAGCAGTTTAAAGTGGAAAAAGACCAGACCCTGTATGTTCCCCACCTGGAAGGTAAATCAGGTGATAAAGTTGACCTGGAAGTTTTACTGGCGGATGCCGATGGTAAACTTTCCGTGGGTTCAGCACTGACCACAAAAGTTTCTGCGGAAATTCTGGACCAGGTTAAGGGTGATACCGTGATTGCTTACAAGCAAAAAAGAAGGAAAGGCTTTCACAAAAAGAAAGGCCATCGCACGGCATATACAAAAATCAAAGTAACTAATATAGCATAATCTCATAAACTTAATATCATGGCACATAAGAAAGGTGAAGGTAGTGTAAAGAATGGCCGCGACTCACAAAGCAAACGCCTCGGTGTAAAAATATTCGGCGGCCAGCCTGCTATTGCCGGTAATATCATTCTTCGTCAACGTGGTACTGTTTATCATCCCGGTAAAAACGTTGGTGTTGGAAAAGATTTTACATTGTTTGCATTGAGTGATGGTATCGTTGAATTTAAAAAAGGGCGCAACGATAAAACATACGTTTCAATATCTGCTGCGGAAGCCTGATATCTTCGATTGTCATTTTTGTGGAAAAAAAATTTGGGTAGTATAAAATAATTATTATTTTTACTAACGATAACCCATTTCACTAAACATTAAATTCTAAAAAATGGCAACAAAAAAGAAAGCCGCTAAAAAAGCAGCTCCAAAAAAAGCCGCTAAGAAAAAAGCAGCTCCAAAGAAAAAAGCGGCTCCAAAGAAAAAAGCCGCTAAGAAAAAAGCAGCTAAAAAGAAATAAGTTAAATTTCTTAGAAGTTAATAGAAGTCTCTCGGTAACGGGAGACTTTTTTTATGTTACCTGCTCCTGTCAGGCTTTCTCTCCTCCCCCAAATTCCATAAGAGAAAGATATCGCTCAAGGCCTGAATGACAATAGCAAAATCTCCGTCACCGCATAAGTGGTGGTACCAGGCGAGTTGCTTTATGCAAATAGAGCAACTGAAAGCAAGCGTCGACACCCAACTGTCACATCGGGATGTTGCTCCCGCGGAAATTTTTGCATTGAGAAAAACCAGACCTGGGGACTTTCTCTACTTTCTTGTAACGATAGAGAAATAAATACCATCCCAGATTAAAAATTATTGACAAACATTTGAATCCCGATTGAACGGCCGATTTGAAATATTGCAGATCCCAAACCCCATCGGGGCACCGCTTTGGTAGCAAAGTGATCCCCAGGAAATCTGAGTGCCGTAGGCACGACGTTTTGTATCGTCCACATGAAAAAACAATCGGCTTAAAATTTAATACATAACGCCACCCCTACGGGGTTCAGGTCCTCTAAACATCCGCATTTTCTACCAAAACTTCGTTCCTACGGAACTTTTGGATCGTCCGATGTATATGCGAGTATTCATCTATAGCAATGATAAAACAGGTATGATTTGAATCCTGATCGAACTGCCGGTTTGAAATATTGCAGATCCCAAGCCCCATCGGGGCGCCGCTTTGGTAGCAAAGTGATCCCCAGGATATCTGAGTGCCGTAGGCACGACGTTTTGTATCGTCCACATAAAAAAACAATCGGCTTAAAATTTAATACATAACGCCACCCCTACGGGGTTCAGGTCCTCTAAACATCCGCATTTTCTACCAAAACTTCGTTCCTACGGAACTTTTGGATCTTCCGATGTAAATGCGAGCATTCATCTATATACTTAGAAGCATCCATCATGAAATCCAATCACTATAAAAACTAAGTTTTAAATTGCGGGTATGGACAATAGCGCGATTGCCGACAATTTTTCACTCCTGGCAAAACTGATGGATATACACGGAGAGAATTCGTTCAAAACAAAAACCTA
Organism: Bacteroidota bacterium; assembly: GCA_023424015.1. Classification (GTDB taxonomy): domain Bacteria; phylum Bacteroidota; class Bacteroidia; order Chitinophagales; family Chitinophagaceae; genus Terrimonas_B. Next base: position 75,203 of record JAFAEM010000047.1, read on the forward strand.
CTCCATCGCAGCCTTTAATATCGACAAACTCCCACTGCAGTTAAAAGACACCCCTCGCGAAAACCTGTTTAGCATACAAGGTATTGGGAAAAGTGTGGGTGAAAAAGTAATAGAAATGCTGGACCAGGGAAGGCTGGGTGTGCTTGACGAGTACATCGCCCGTACCCCGGTTGGCATTATCGAAATGCTGAATCTGAAAGGTCTTGGTCCCAAAAAAATTCATACCATTTGGAAAGAAATGGGTATCGAGTCTGTGGGTGAACTCCTGTATGCCTGCAATGAAAACCGGCTTACTCTCTTCAGGGGATTTGGTGAAAAGACTCAGCAGAATGTCCAGGAGTCGATTGAATATTACCTGCAACACGCCGGCAGCTATCTCTACGCGCAACTGGAAGAGATCTTCCCCCAGATTGACGGTTACCTGAAAAAGCTGTTTGGTCCCGGTCGCGTTTCGGTAACGGGAGCTTACCGAAGGCAGGAACTTACTATCGAAGAGCTGGAATTTGTGGTATTGGAAAAAAATGAAATCATCAAGCCAAAATTTGTTACCGCGCAGCCACCCGAATTGTTGGAAGAAACAGAATCCAGCTTGCTGTATAAATTAAAGAACGGCCTGAAACTGCGGCTTTATACAGGTGGAACGAATCTTGCTGAGCAACTATTTCTAACCACGGGCTCAGTAGAGTTTATCAATGCCTTTCAAAAGGAATTTCCCGATCATGATTTCACCGTAAAAGATGGTGATGCGGATGAAGCTGTTTTTTCAAGTGTGAATATTCAATTCATCCCACCCTGTATGCGCGAGACGGCAACGGTGATTGAGCTGGCAAAATCAAACAGTTTCCGAAATTTAATCCAGCCCGGCGAAATAAGGTCGGTAATTCACAGTCATAGTAACTGGAGTGATGGACTCAATACGATAGAAGAAATGGCGGCCGAATGCGTCAGCCGCGGATTTGAATACCTGGTTATTTCTGACCACTCCCGGACCGCCGTTTACGCTAAGGGACTTTCCGAAGACAGGATCAGGGAGCAACACCGCTACATAGATGAATTGAATCAAAAGTTTGCGCCTTTTAAAATTTTCAAGAGTATCGAATGCGATATCCTCAATGACGGGAGTCTGGACTATTCCAATGAAGTGTTGTCCTGGTTTGATCTTATCATCGCATCCGTACATAGCAACCTGAAAATGACGGAAGAAAAAGCCATGTCGAGGTTGATGAAAGCACTGTCGAATCCGTATGTCACTATCCTCGGGCATATGACGGGCCGGCTCCTGCTCAGTCGCAAAGGTTATCCACTTGATCATAAAACCATTATCGACACCTGCGCGGCAAACAATATTGCCATTGAAATCAATGCTCACCCGCGACGACTCGATATGGACTGGCGATGGATTGATTACGCTAAGCAAAAAAATGTGTTGTTATCCATCAATCCTGACGCACATAGCCTGGATGGTTACAACGATATCAAATATGGTGTGCTGGCCGCGCAGAAAGGCGGGCTGACTAAAGAGCAAAACCTGAGCAGCTTTACAAGGCAGCAATTTGAAGCGTTCTTATCAAAACGAAGACAGCAGCATGGCATCTGAGACTTATGCCATCTTAATCCAAAAGTTTAACTATTCCAGGATTGTTCTGCGAGGGGTATTTCAACATGGAATGTCGTACCATTTCCTTTTTCGGTATCAAACCAGATCTTTCCTTTCACCTGTTCCACGATACCTTTACACATCGCAAGTCCGAGCCCGGTACCGGAGGATTTTGTGGTGAAATTGGGAATGAAGATCCGCGATTGCATTTCCTGGGGTATGCCTTCGCCATTGTCTTTGATGTTGATCCGAACCAGTCCATCATATAGTTCTTCTGTCACCACTATTCTACAGGCATTTCCTTCGCAAGCCTCCACAGCATTGGCAAACAGGTTGGTGAACAACCGGTTCATTTGCGTTTTATCGGCATTTACCATCAATTGTGTATGAACGGGCCACCATACAAAATCAATATTCTCATCAGCCTGGTAGAGTTCTTTGAGCGACCGCAATACATCGTGCAGATCGAATTGCTCGATGTTAGTATAGGTAATATTGGCAAACTGTGAAAAATCCGCTGCGATTTTCGACAGGTGATCGATCTGCTCTACAAGTGTATTGGCCACATTGCTCGAAAGCTCTTTAACATTGGGGTGATTGCTATCAATCGACTTCTGCAGGTATTGGAGGCTCAGTTTCATCGGTGTCAAAGGATTTTTGATCTCGTGCGCCACCTGCCGCGCCATTTCTCTCCAGGCGCCTTCTCTTTCGGTTTTGGCCAGGGCTTCGGCGCTTTCTTCCAGTTTTGCGACCATCTTATTATACTCTTTCACCAGATCACCGATCTCATCATTCCTGTTCCAGACAATTTCTTCATTAAGTCGCCCAAGATTCACCTCCTTCATTTTGTCGCTGATAATGGAGAAAGAACGGGTGATCCTGTTTGTAATGAACAATGCTATCAGCCCCGCGATCAACAGGATAAACGCGTTCAGGTTGATGACTGTTACTATGAAGTTTGAGATCTCCTGATCCAGTTCAGACTGTGATGTGAAATAGGGAATACCCAGGTAGGCATATGCTTTTCCATCTTCCCCACGAACTGGTGCGTAAATGCTAAGGTACGACAGGTCGGCAATTCGTTCTTTCTGTACATATTCCACCAGGTTGAGATGACTCAATCTAAAAAAAGCATCGGGATTCATCTTCGTGCTCAGAACCCCTTTATCATAAATATTTGCATCAGAAGACACCTGCAGGTCACCGTTAAGATCATATACGGTAACGTCGACACCATGAATTCCTGAAACCTCCCGGATCAGGTCCTGCAGTGAATAATTTGATACGGTATCGTAAAACTGAGCTACAGCGCCAAACGGATGTTCATTGTCGATGCGTTTCTCCATCTCATTCACCATGATGCGCATTGTGCGGCTGAGTTTATCACTGTTATTGCGATTATGCCGGTTCTTGAAGAATGTAATGGTAGCTACCCCGATAATGATAAATGAGAAAATACTGACAAAGATGATCGTGCTGTGTACCTGGTTGCGGATATTGAAATGGAAAAAATTGCGGAAACCTTCCCTATCGTAGACAGCTTTCAGCAATAGTGATAATATCTGCACAAAAAATACAAGAAAAAGGAAAGAGCAGAAAATATAGGAAAACAAGGTGATGGACTCGATGATCGTATCACCTTTACGGGCCATTACAACTACCTTATCATTGCTTGCTCTATACCAGAGTTCATCAAATTCACCATTGTTTCGCCGTTCAAACTCCCTGTTCACAGGTATATCGGCTTCATTGATCTGGGTGGGAAACGGGTAGCGATTGGTTAACCGGGTAAGTTTTTTCTCACTGTACACTGCATAAGAATAGATGGGCGAATTCTCCGGGTCATTCCCTTTGTATTGCCTGAAAAATTCGGGGAAAAGGGCATCGCTGCTGAATTTCTTCGGATTTGATATCAGGAAGAAATATCCGAGTTTATTGTCCGCGGAATCGGTCACGACCCTTTGGGTGATATAAGTATACTTGTCAAACGCAGTTTCGTAATAATAAAGATCCGGGGTGCTGGTTGGATGTGACTGAAGCGTAACGATCGTATTCAACGCGTCATACGTAGTAGGATCATCATTGTTGAGTGCATTGCCTGAGGAGTCGTACGCGTAAATACGGGTATCATACTTGTTGATATACCCACTGTAGTTGCTCGACACGATACTATCTCTCATATACCTGTTGCTGGCACTGTCTGCAAACCGGTAAAAATTTTCCTGTAAGAAATCATTATCGAGATAGGTCATGGCAATATTCATCAGCCGCTCGCTCGAACGATCGGTCTGATCGGCCAGCTTTTCCGCGTAAAACTTCCGCTTGCCCCACTCTACTTTCCGGTTTTCAGCGAGCATGATGGCCGCAATGGAAACTGAGAAAACGAAGATCCAGAACAGGATACCTGCTATATTAATACGGAATCTGTTCAGTATTACACCATCCCTGTTCACCATCCAGGTATAAAGCAGCAACCAGGCCAGCACCGGTATGTAAAAAAGAACGGTTGGATCACCTGATTTTAAACTCAGGTAAACCAGGCCGGAAAATGCGATCGCGAAATATACCAGCCAGATATTATTCCTGAACAGCGGAAAAATGATCCGGAATAAAAGCTGGGTAAAATAATAATAGGCCAGTGAAAGCGTAGCCAGCACTATAAATCCCACACCTGTATACCGGTTAAGGCTGGAAAAATTGGTCACATCAAATGATATCTTCGAATCAGCTACAATGCTCCTGATCACCGACGACAAAATGAAGGTGGAATAGATCAGCAGGCAGAGGGAAAAAACGCCTGCGGCCACACGTATCCAGAAAGGGAGCGGTGAGATGATGTTCTTTAAGTGCTGTACTTTATACCAGGTGAAAAGAACGATCCAGCAAAAAAATGCGGAATTCAACAAAAGGTCACCAAGTGATCGTTGTATAAAATTGGATCCGAATATTTGAGGGTCAAACAATTCAAATTGTCGCAGGTTAAGCAGGCCAGGGAATAAATAGATAATAAGCCGAATACCAACCAGGCTCAGTCCCAGGAAAACAACGCCCTTCCAGATCTTCCGGCCAGCCAGCGATTCGGCTACCAGGTGTATAAACAATAATAGTAACAATAAGCCACTGAAACGAAGGATGATCGTCAGTTTGTTATTATATGGTACAGCGCCGGCAGCCTTTCTGTCAAGGTAATAAAGCGTTTCTCCCGAGAGTGACTTAACCGGAAACTCAGTTACCGTATTGCTCATCTGAACCCTGTTGTCGGCGATATCACTATACACAAATTTCTGAGGCAGGTATTCTGTTTCAAGAAAAAAATCCGATCGCACAGGTACCATTGCATAGGCAAGTATTGTATACTGGTCCACCACCAGGTTTCGCTTGATCACCAGATAGTGACCATTGGAAAGTTTCATGAATTGCTCATGATCATCCATCCAGAAAGTCTCGGGCGGCGGTAAAATGAGCTGGTTGCTCCAGAATTTCAGCGTGAGTGTACCCGAAGGATTTACCTGGTATAAAAAAATCCCATAATCTTTCCCTGTCAGCTTTTCCAGTTTATCAACCGACTCTTTATTCTCGACTAATCGTAAAACGAGGGAGGTGTCTTTTACAAACTCGCGGAAGTCCTTTTCATTTTTGTGCAGGTAACGCTCGGCTACTTTCACCTCTTCCGCTACGGAAGAACGACTCGTATAGAGCGTGTTAAACACAAATGAAAGCACGAAAAGAAATGCAGATGCCAGAAGCAAACTAAATTTCCAGATCAAATTATTTCTTACGAGTGGCTTCACGAATCCGGCTGTTGTTTTACACTGTTCCAGATGCTGTCCATTTCGGTCAGGCTCATCTTAGTCAGGTCCCTGCCCTGTTCTAAAGCCTGCTTTTCCATCTGAGTAAAGCGGTGGATGAATTTTTTATTGGTTAGTTCGAGTGCGTTTTCGGCATCCACCTGCAAAAACCGTGCATAATTGATCAATGAAAATACCAGGTCACCGAACTCCTCTTCCACTTTATCCTGCCTGCCGGTATCGATCACCTCCTTCAATTCCCGCATCTCTTCCTCCACCTTTTCCCAAACCTGTTCCTTGTTTTCCCATTCAAAGCCCACCTGTTTGGCTTTTTCCTGCAAACGCATCGCCTTCACAGTTGCTGGTAACGACTTGGGAACGCCTCCCAACACAGAAGTTTTTCCCTCTTTTAATTTCAACTTCTCCCAATTACGTTTCACTTCTTCCTCATTGCTGACTTCTACCTTTTTGCCTTCATTGGCCGGGTCGCCATAAATGTGCGGGTGTCGAAATACCAGTTTGTCGCTTATGGAGTTGAGAACTTCTTCGAGCTCGAACTTCTTTTGCTCGCTTCCGATCTTGGCGTAGAACAATATGTGAAGCATTAGATCGCCCAGCTCCTCCTTGAGTCCCTTCCAGTTTTCCTCGGTGATAGCGTCCGCAAGTTCATAGGTTTCCTCAATGGTCAGTTGCCGCAGGGTTTGTATGGTTTGCTTACGGTCCCAGGGACATTTTTCTCTCAAATCATTCATGATCGACACCAACCTTAAAAATGCTTTACTCAAACTATTCTCCATGGCCCGTTTTTAAATTTGAAAAATTGAAAGCAGGAAAAAGACCAGCATTAATATCGCTGCCAGAAACACTCCCAGGATACTTAACAAGCAAAACTTGGCAAAGGTTTTAAACCCGTTTTGCCTGTAAAAACGTCTCATCGCAATAAACAGGTACACCGGCCAGGCTAATATCGTCATCGCCATCAGGAAGTTCATCAATCCCCAGCCTGTAAGATCACTCAGATAATCGAACAGGAAAACAAACAAGAGCAGGATAAAACTGAAAATATAAAAATGGATCGTAAATATGCCATGATCGGTGTAATAAAACTGTTTGCGCCGGATATAAAGCAATTTTAAGATCAACGCAAAAAAAGGCAGGGACACAAAAAGCAGGTACGGCATCTGGTGCAATAAAACTTCTGAAAACCTGGAAAAAGATGACTGCTGCTCTCTTTTATATTTTTCATTAAGGTATATGATCCGTTTGTTCCATTTCCCCTGCAGCCATCCGTCTCTTTCTGATGCGGGTAAGGCTTTCTGAATAGAATCATATTCCTTGCGATTTTTATATTTATACCCTATTGTATTAAACATTTGCTCCTCATTATATGGCAGCAGATCGAGGGTCGTTATTTGCCGGCTGGTATCTTTCAATAATTCGATCTGTTTTTGCAGGTTAAAATTTCCCGGCATTCTCTCCAGGCGGGGTTCGATTTTATTCAGGATGGAATCGCGTTGCGCAGCCGTGAGAGGCCCGGCGGGATCAAATATTTTGACACCCTCGTCGGGATTGCGAATACTGAAAAATATCAGGAAAAAAAGCGCGGAAGTGAAGACGTACATACGAACGGGGTTCAGGTAGCTCATCCTTCTACCCCTCATATATTCCGCCGACAAAAAACCGGGACGCGTCAGCAGGACCCGCAGGGTTGTAAAGAACTTACCGTCAAAATGCGTGATATCATTAAAGAAATGGCTGACCATTCCCCAAAATGACTCTTTGGGCTCCGTGTTCTCCTGGCCACATACATGGCAATACTTTCCTTGTACAATCGTTCCGCAATTGAGGCAATCCTTTTCTTTCCGCTCTGGCCGGTGCGACATGAAAATTTTTTCTAAAAATAAGTATAAACTTTACATATAACCTTTGTTTTTCGTTCCTGCATAATTCGAGTATTTTTGGGCCAACCAATTCAATAGTAATGAAAAACACCTTGCTGATATTTGCCTTATTCCTTAGTTCAGCCGTTTACTGTCAACACTACTATAATGATATCGTCGACGCCAGCGACCTGGGACAGCGGATGGAGAATTATATTAACCAGAAAGTGCGGACGGTGACCGCCACCGGCTTTGACGAGCGGGGCGTCAAATCGACAGATTTCAACGAAAGGATTGAGATCGACGCACCGAATAAGACCCTCAAGATCGCTACCCGAAACGGACAGACCATCAGCCGTAATACCTACCGTTTCGATGATCAATACCGATTGATCGGGATCAGCGACTCTTCCCGGGATATAAAAAGTACAACCCACTATAATTACGATAACAGGGGAAGTATTCTTTCCATCATCAACACTACCCGCGACTCGCTCAATGATTTTACCCAAACCACCGCTCACTACTACCAATACAATGATGCGGGCAAACCAGTCAGGCTCTGGCGTGTGATAAACCAGGCCGATAGTACGGAGTATCGATTTACGATTGATGAAAAGGGCAATGTAGCCGACGAGCAACTGTATCGTCGCGGAGTGTCGATGGACCTGATGTATTATTATTATAACGATAAAAACCAGCTCACCGACATCGTTCGCTATGATAAGAAGACAAAGAAATTACTCCCGGTGACCATGTTTGAGTATGATGAAACAGGACGAGTGATCCAGAAAATGTCCGTATTGTCCACTAATCGCCCTGACTATATTATTTGGCGATATATATTCAACGAAAAAGGACTCAAGACAAAAGAAGCACTATTTAACAAGCAAAAGGAATTGACCGGCAGGATCGAATACGCTTATACATTCGAAAATTAACTGCTGTATGAACCTTCTACCCCACATTGTCCTGCTGTTCCTGTACCTTAACATAACTGGACAAAAAGATCTTTTTGCCAACGGCCAGGATCATCCAGGCATGGAGAAAGGAGTGCCGACAATTAAAGACAGCAATTTTGTTTTGAAGGGCAGGATCACGGGTCGGAAGAAAGGAATCATCAAACTGATCTACTCCGACAAAAATGGTAACCATATTCTTGACAGTACGGAGATAAGAAATGGCCGGTTCCGCTTTCGGGGACCTATCTCCGAGCCGACCAAAGTCTTCCTGGAAGGGCCTGTAGCCTCCCACGACATGAACGATCCCAATTTTACCAGTTTTTTTGTGGAACCGCACGAGATAAGAATATCCCTGGTAGTAGACAATTTCAAGAATGCCGTAGTTACCGGATCAAAAACGCAGTTGGAACAGATGGAGCTTAACCGGTCGACTGCCCCGGTGTTTAAAGAAATGGAACCGCTGGCAAAAGAATACCAGGACCTGGCCCGCCAATACCGGCAGGCGGTAAAAGCAAAGAAGGATGTGGACAGGCTTGAAGAACTCCAGGAAAAGATGGATCTCTTACAAAGGGATTTTGAACCCTACCGGGCGAGGATCAGGCAAATCGAGTATGAATTCTTTACCCGCTTTCCCCAGTCTTTCGTGACAGCCTACCAACTACGGGTTTATGCGGATGAATTGCCGCTAGATTCTCTACAGCATTTCTATGACAAGCTCGGTCCCACCCGGCAGAGCATTCCCGGCCGCGAAATTGCCAGGCAGATCGAACGCAGAAAGCTTGAAGCACCAAAACTTCCTCAACAGAATTGACAGCCATCTAACCCTTTAGCCATTGCAATAGACCGTTGAAATAGATTCCGGGTCGGTCTGCGGAATTTCGTGTACCTTATAATGTCAACCCATCCCACACTTTAAATACTGAGAGATGATAAAACTACTGACGAGTCTTATGGCTACAATGCTCGTCGTTTACATTGCACAGAGTGCATAGCCAGGATTTCAAAAAATTGCCGAGTCTGATCCTCCCGCGAATGTGAAGACAATTCTGAAAAATTCCTGAAACAGCTGGGCGCATTGTAGCATTGTCAAAATATAAGTGGAAACATGTAGTAAATACAACGACAAACCGGATTCAGGAAATAGTACAGGTCAATCATAAGAACGACTATTTTTTCTGGTCGGCTACAGTCGTTACTTTGTATTGTTGATGGATGAAACTTATACAATGTCCAATCCTAGAAAACTGAAGAAATCCAATATCCGCCATCAATGATTGAGAAACAATGACCGTTTGCTGTATCAACAGGAGAACGGTTTTTTTAGAAGATCAGTAGCCGAAGGCTACATCAACATAGGTTAAGGAGTTAACCGATTCGCTCCAGCACCAGGGGGATAGTTTAAGCTATCTCCTTTTTTTTGCAATTGCCGGGAAGCACAACCAGTTGAATAATAGAAACAAGTGTTTACACTTAGTATTTAACCTGAATGACTAAAATTTCTCTACAATTATTCACACCGCTTACCCATTTAACCACCATTCATATTTTTTTCTCGACAACCTTGCTATAAGTTCTTTACTTTTGTTTAAAACCAACAGTATGAATCTTTTTGTTGCAGGCCTTCCTTACGACCTCGATGACGATGAATTAATGGAAATATTTGAAAAATTTGGAGTAGTTAAATCCGCGAAAGTGGCGATGGATAAAGAAACCGGCAAAAGCAGGGGCTTTGGATTTGTAGATATGCAAAATGATGATGAGGCCAGGGACGCTATCGAAAATCTCAATGATATTTCATTGGGTAAAAAACCACTTGTTGTTAAGCAGGCCGAAGAAAGAACCTCAGGTCCCTCTGGCGGAGGTGGTAGCCGGGGTAATTTCAACCGCGGCAGTGGTGGTGGCTACAACAGTCGGCCGGGTGGCGGAAGGCCTCCTGGTAACAACCGCGATCGCAATCGCTATTAATAATTCAACTGGCAGGTAAGCCATTAAAATGATACTGGTCCCGGTAATGCCGGGACTTTTTTATTGCATACAGGTTTAATTCGTTGATAAAAAAAGATCGAATATTTGCGATTCTGACTGGCGATTAAATCTGTGCAGGAAATTGATTCTTTATGTTAAAAGGTATTTCCCTAATTCGTTTATTTCAGGCGGATTGCAGAAAGCATTTGACAGTCCTTAACAATTGACGCCCGCGTTGGCATTCTTTATGATTTACCAGTTACCGGAAATTCATTTATTCAATTAAAACAAGGACTATGAAAAAAATTTTTTACACTATTAGTTTTGTCGCATTACTGGCTGTACTGTTTACAGCCTGCACCGGTAAACCTTCCCCGGTAGAATCAACTAAAGGATTGTCTTATGCCGACACGGTAGGCCTCGCGGAATTCCAGGAATGGAAAACGTACAATGAGCGCGTAGCTGCCATTGAAGCCTATAAAAAATCCGAAGCTGCTGCCACACCTGCGGTTTCACGCAGTACCGCAAGGAGGAGTAACCCTGGTAGTAGCAGCAATAGCGGTACGATGATTTCCGGTACCGAGAACCAGGCAAAAACAGCGGAGAAAAAAGGCTGGAGTAAAGCAGCCAAGGGAGTAGCTATCGGCGCAGGTTCAGGTGCCATCCTGGGTGCAGTTATTCATAAACGTAACCGCGCACTCGGCGCCGTCATCGGCGGTGTTGTGGGTGGTGGTGTCGGATATGGTATAGGTCGTTCCAAGGACAAAAAAGACGGCCGGTATTAAAGAAGGTTTACAAATTAACGGTCCTGTAAATCCAGAATTCGGGACCTGAGGTAACTATAAGGGAGCTGTAACTGACAGCTCCCTTTTTTGCTCTCCGCAAAAGTAGACTCGCGATTAATCTCATATAGGATAAATTTTCCTTCTTAAAATTTCACTTCCCTTCTTCCCGTCTTCCCGGCATTAAACAAATTCAACCTATCATTAATTTGTTAAATGAATTTTACAATAAGGTTAATATAGTTTTAACTCATACTCCGCCCCGTGTTCAAGAAATTTGCAGACACGTTCATCGAGCCAACCAATCCACCGCCTTATTCAACCACAACTTCTGCTCATTTTTATTTTTTAAACAGTTCTAAAAACATGATGAGTATGAAAAGGTTTTTTTCTTCAATCCGTTCGGCCCTGCTTCCGGTGAGCGGTATACTGGTGGTTTCTGTACTGGTTGCGGCCTGCTCTAAATTTGATAACGATGACAATGGTACCGATTCGCCGGTATCCGGTTTAATGGCTTTTAACCTGGTGCCCGACAAATCCGCCATAGCCATTACAATTGGAGGCAACAATCTAACCAACGCTCCTTTGGCCTATACCAATTTTACCGGCGTCTACCAGCGTATATTCTCCGGTAATCGTGAGTTGGAGGCTTATGATGTCAATACCGACTCCTCACTTGCAAAGTCCGCGGGTAATTTCGAAGTCAATAAATATTACTCTGTGTTTGTAGTAGGTGCCAATGGGTCTTACTCGAACCTTGTAACACATGATAATTTTGACAGCCTCAGTTCTTCAACAGGCAAAGCATATTTACGTTATATCAATGCGATCCCTGACTCAACACAACCTACGGTAACGATCAGCGCAGGGAATAATAACGTGGTCAGCAAACCGGCTTCGTTCGCATCGATATCGGAATTTGTAGCTGTTGATCCCGGACAGGTGGGAGTGACTGTAAGCAACAACTCAAATATCAATGCCAATCGCAGTATCGAACTGCAACAGGGGAAAGTTTACACTATATTATTGATCGGCATACCTGGAAGTTCAGATACCGACAAGGCTGTACAGATCAAATACATTGAGAACGGAAGCCTGGGCTCGGAGCAATAAAAAGGAATTGGGAATTTGTAGTTGGGAATTGGGGTTTGATCCCTAATTCCCAACTCCTAAACCAATAGCTACGGGATACTCATCCCAAAATCCTGGTATCGGTTTTCCCCAATTTTCAAAACCTCTGTTCCCGGAGATGCTTTAATAATTCATTGATTCATAATAAAACTCGCGTTGTAATAGCTGCGGATATAGACGGGTTTTGCACCAAAAAACCCTGCTTTTGCACACCCCTTAAAACGATGGCTGTTTTCGTTATTTTCATTGGGAAAATTATATCAGCCATGCGCAGTGCTTATTGGAAAACATTATCAGTCGCCAGCCTTTTGCTGGCTCATTTTTTTGTAGTTGCACAACCAAACCAGGCAAGTTACGACAACGCAGACCTATATACGGGTATTGAAGTAGGTTCGAAAGGCGTTAAGATGAGCCTGCTTGAAATTGGCCGAAATGCCAGGATCAATGGAACATTCAATATCCTAAAGGATACTTCTGTCAATACGGATTTTATCTCTTTCTCCAAGCCCACTTTCGATGCTACACTCAAGGGACTTAGCAGTCTTTATGATGTAGCCACAAAAAAATACGGCGTTTCTCCCGGCAATATTTTCACTGTCGTCAGCAGTGGTGTACAGATGCAGGCTGCCAAAGACCAGAAAAATGAATGGATCAAATTGCTCATCGATTCATTTCGTATCAAGATCAATGAGCCTAACCGGCAGGTGGAAGTGATCGACGCGTTGCAGGAAGGCCGCTTATCGCATCTCGGTATAGTTCCGGAGTCTAAAAGATTCAGCACGTTCCTCATCGATATCGGAAGTGGCAATACTAAAGGAGGCTTTTTCCCTTATGACGATACCAAAAACTTCAGGCTTTTCAATCTCAACTGGGGAACAAAAAGCGTAGCTAATGCGACAGAAAAAAGATGCGAGGAATTTGATAAAACCCTGGCCAATTTCAATAAGCAATTATACAGGGTGCTGGTAGCTGCAGAGGAACAGGAGATCATCTATGCAGTGAATGCCAGCGGCGCCTATAATATGAATGATTACATCGCTTTTAGCGGCGGTATTGCCTGGGCGCTGGCAACACTTATCAAACCAGAAATGCCAGGCAGTTCTATTGTAACGGTTACCTACGATGAAGTGCAGAAGTTTAGTGAGACACTTTATAAAAACTATACTGCTCTTTCCGCCGCTAAATTGGCCGCTATGGCTCCGAAAGGGGTCGATAAAGAAATGCTGTCGGCTGAAATCAATCGTGTGCATAAAGTATTCGATCAGCGATCAATGCTGGCAGGTACCGGTCTTATGTTGAAGATCATGCGACAGTTCAAATCGGTTTATGAAACCAAACAATTTTATCTGGTAAAAAATGGCCAGGTTGGATGGGTATCAGCCTATGTTGATCAGCATACTAATTAAATCAACTTGCGTGACGGGGTTGCGACATTGAAGATGTAGAACCAGGGAAACCTGTGGAAGTAGCAATATCGATCATCACGGCTTTTATCTGTCGTTCCGTTTCGTCGCGATAAAGATTGGCACCCCGGCTATTGAGATGCACACCATCGATGGTTAAATGCAATTTTCTTTTCCTGCTCAACTGGTCGGGACAACCGAGCACACGGCACTGGAAACCGTCGAGATAACATGTACTCCAGTACCCCTCCATCAGGTAGTCCCTGGTACGGCAACGACGGAGATATCCGTCAAATACCGCACCGGCGTCCACCAGGCCGCAGCCAGTTTCGATGGCAATATCTCTTATTATGGCATTGTATAGAGCCCGCTTTTTGTTGATAGGCGCCTCCAGGTCCTCACAAATGCAACCGAGTGTTGCGATAATGACCGTGGCATTAGTTCTTTGCTTGATATTATCAATTGCAGAGCGATAAGCCTGCTCGAAAGCTACGGGGTTTTCGAGAACTTCATTGTCGCAGCCTGCAAATTTTTGCCTGAATAGAAAACTTCTTTTGCTCATTTCGGGGGCCAGCAGATCCGTGAGACCACCCTCGAAAAAGATCATATCATAGGCCGATGTATCCAGCTTTTTTATCGCTCTATCCGTGATCCGGGTCAGGGTTTCACCGTCAACCCCCGCATTATCAACCTCCCAACCCGGATTTTTCGAGGCGAGCCATTTAACCCAATCCACCCCTTTTTTGCCTTTCACTAAACTATCCCCGATAAAAAGAATTTTCATTCGCGCTTTTAAGTTTAAAACCGGGTGCAAATTATTTTTTTTAAAGGTCCAACGTTAAAAGAAATGCGTGAACTGCATATTTATTTAAACGGAATGCAGTTCTATATTAAAAAGTTATAATTTACAGGTATGACCCCGACTGCTTCCACCTATCGCGTGGCTTCCGTTGACATCCTCAGGGGATTGATCATGATCATTATGGCCCTCGATCATACCCGGGATTTTTTCCATGTTACAGCGATGATCGCCGATCCGCTGGATCCAGCCACCACTAACCCGGCTTTGTTTTTCACCCGTTTTATAACACATTATTGTGCGCCAGGCTTTGTATTCCTGTCAGGATTGTCGGCCTGGCTTTCATCCCGGAAAAAGACAAAAGCTGAAGCCAGTGTATTCCTGGTGAAAAGAGGCGCCTGGCTGGTGATAGTCGAGGTTACCCTGGTAACTTTGGGTATTACTTTCAACCCATTTTACAACTTCATCGTCCTGCAGGTCATCTGGGCTATTGGCTGGAGTATGATCATACTCGGCTTTTTGATGAGGATCTCTTACAAGGTGGTGCTTTGGGTCGGCATCCTGCTTGTGCTGGGGCATAATATTCTGGATTATTTCAGCCCACCGGCAAACAGCACGCTGACTTATCTGATGGGAACGCTACTTACTTCCCAGGGCATGTTTTTATCGATCGACAACACGCATACCATTGGCATATTTTACGCCATACTTCCCTGGACAGGTTTAATGCTGCTTGGATACTGCATGGGGGTTTGGTTTCAAAAAGACTTTCCGGCAAAAAAAAGACAACGATTACTACTGATCACCGGCGTAGCGGCCACCATTTTGTTTATTGTATTGCGACTGGCCCGGGGTTATGGTGATCCCGGGGCATGGGATGGCAACTCGCTATACTCATTTTTAAACACCAGTAAATATCCGCCGTCGCTTCAGTTTTCCTGCATGACGATCGGCCCTGCACTGATCCTACTTTCGCTGATGGAAAATATTCGCGCCGGCTGGACCCGCGTGGTCTCGGTATACGGGCGTGTGCCGTTCTTTTATTATATTCTACATTTTTATTTGCTGCACACGATTCTTGTTATCGTGTTCTTTGCAACGAATCATACCGTGGCCCAAATTTCCGAACCGCAATCACCTTTCTTTTTCAGACCCTCCCAATTCGGCTACCCGCTTTGGGTCGTGTACCTGATCTGGATTTCAGTTGTTGCCTTTTTATATTTTCCATGCCGATGGTTTAATAAATATAAAATGCAGCATACCCAGTGGTGGTTAAAATACATTTAGAACAGGTGAGTTCGCAGACTATTTTTTCACTACCGATCATGCTGACCAACCAGGATTGAAACTACTGCCCTGTTCGCTTTCACCTAATTTTTGGTTAAAGCAGGGCTGCTGTGTATGCGGTGTGTAATTGAAAGGTTTAATTTTTCAACACCAAAAACCAGGTGTATGAAAAAACTATACTTTATTGCCGCATTGTTTGTCTCCTTTGTTTTACTGGGCAGTTGCAGTAAGGATTTTCTAAAAAGATATGATGATCGTATCGAAGGCGGGGTATGGCGTCTTGTCGATGTTGACAGGCTGGGATGGGGCGGTAGTTCCGGCAATCTGCCTTTCAGGGATGGAGAATTTGTATTTAAGGATGAAGGACAGCTCGAGTACATCAATAGCAACGGTGAATTGTACAAAGGCAACTGGGATATCCGTCGCGACTGGGTGGCCGGCCAGTGTTTTACCGATGAAAACGGTGTGTATTCCTGCGACGACCGGTATGTGCGCAGTCTGCGTATCACGGCAGTCAATTTTACTACTCAGGATATCCGGTCTGAATTCTTTGATGAGATCATCTTTACCGGTACTAACCGCTTCAAAGCCTACCTGTACACCGGCACCAGGAGTTATGTATTTCGGTTCAGGAGATAAGCCAACCCGTGGCTTTATCAATTATCGTCATCAGGGAAGCTAAAGGATATAGCTGTGGTTTCAGGCCTGGGAAGTGTGATGCTGAGTCTCCCTCCAAACCGTTCAGCCAGGGAATTTACCTGTTGCAACTCACTCGCCATCGCAAAACCATGTACGCTCCCTGATTCCTGCACTTCGAGCACCACGATATTTCCGTATCTCCTGGCGGTAAACCTGATACAACAATCGCTCACATGCCTGACCACCGTAGAGATCATACGGCTCAGGACGGTACTGATGTACTGTGTGTTGCTGGTGATAGCAAAGTCAGCAGGTACATCATTCAGAAAAAAACTCTGATTTTGCACCGCAGCAGGGAGAAACACTTCACTTAGCCGGTCTACCAGCTTATTCAGGTTTTCCATAAAATATTAAATGCTTTATACGCAAAATGGCACCAAAACGGTCTCCAAATGCTAAAAAAATGTTTAATCTGCCACCCAGACTCTTACTCACTTGAGATTACAAAACAATCACAGTTGAAGGTTGGAAAAAATAGACGATACTGGCATTGTCCTATAGAAAAACCTCAGGATTCGCTTGTAGAATTTAAACTACAACGACTACCGACTCCCAACTAATGACTACCGGCTCACTACTCCCCTCTCCCTATCTTCGCCAAATGAATCCATTTACAAAGCCCGGCTCCATCACCATTACCTCGCACAAACGCATTACGCCTTTCCTGCAACAGGAAGTAAAGCAACTCGGGTTTGAGGTGGAAGACAGTTTTGTGACCGGCATTCGTTTGCGCGGCAGCATGAACGATTGCATCCGACTTAACCTGAATCTTCGTTGTGCCAGCCAGGTATTGTATAACCTTGAAAAATTTAACGCGAGCGATGCCAATGATATTTATAACCATCTCATCGACTATCCCTGGGAGAACATTCTACCCAGGGGGGGATACTTTTCAGTTACGAGTAATGTCAGTAACCCGACGATAAACAACAGCATGTTTGCCAACCTGCGTGTAAAGGATGCAATAGCCGACCGTCTTCGCAATAAAACGGGCACCCGGCCATCTACAGGCGCCGAACTCATTGGCGCGGTGATCCATTTGTTTTGGAAAAACGACGAAGCGGAGATTTTCATAGACACATCCGGGGATTCGCTGGCGCGGCATGGCTACCGAAAAATTCCAGGGCAGGCGCCCATGCTGGAATCACTGGCAGCCGCAACCATCTATGCAACCCGATGGGACCATTCGGCTCCCTTTATCAACCCGATGTGTGGCTCAGGCACCATCGCGATTGAAGCGGCGCTGATCGCCACCAACCGGCGGCCTGGATTATTTCGGGCCAACTACGCATTTATGCATATCATGGGATACGATGAAAGTTTTTACCAGCAGCAGGATGCCCTGTTGGAAGAACAGATCAGGGAGGTTCCGGGATTAAAAATAATTGCTTCTGACTATAGCGAACGGGCTGTTGCCAATGCACGGAAGAATGCCATTGCCGCTGGAGTTGCCAATCTGATAGAATTTGAGGTTTGTGATTTTGCAAAAACCAGGGTGCCGGAAGGACAACATGGCGTCGTATACATGAATCCGGAATACGGAGAGCGGCTGGGTGAAGTAGCCGAACTTGAAAAAACCTATGCTCGTATCGGTGATTTTATGAAACAACGCTGCCAGGGTTATACCGGTTATATCTTCACCGGCAACCTTGACCTGGCAAAAAAGATCGGACTGAAAGCCAAACGCAGGATTGAATTTTACACCAGCACGATTGATTGCAGGTTGCTGGAGTACGAACTGTACCAGGGGAGTCGGGAATCTGGAGCCAGCATTCAGTAGTCAGGATGTTAAAAAAATTTAAAGTTTCTAATCTCCACATGCTGCAACTATCCCGACACGTTTTACTTCTTTGTATCAGTAAATATGGCAGCATATTTGAATAAATACAGTACAAAGCAAAAAGTAAAAATGAACAAAAAACAACCTTCACTCTTTTTTTGTATCCTGATGGACCTGGTGGGTTATGCCACTTATGCCGTTCCATTCCTTGGCGAATTTGGCGATATACTATGGGCTCCGATCTCGTCGCTGGTGTTTATGACCAGCTTCGGTGGATGGAAAGGGGTACTGGGAGGATTTGGGAACTTTATCGAAGAATTGCTTCCGGGCACCGATTTTATTCCCAGCTTCACCATCATGTGGTTTATCCAGAATGCGCAGAAAAAGGGAACGGCAACGCCTGTAAAGGTTTCATAATCGCAGTATAAAAAATATCGCCCTGCCTGCAAGAACATGCAGGCGGGGTTTTTCATTTTTTAAAGACAATCGTTTCGTATCTTGTATACCCTTTTTTTAAACCAATGCCATGAATCGTATCGATCGTCTTTTTGGAATACTTACCCTGCTTCAGTCAAAAAAATTCGTACCGGCAGAAAAGATCGCTGAGAAATTCAAGATCAGTGTACGCACCGTGTATCGCGATATCAAAGCCCTGGGTGAATCAGGGATCCCGATCAGCTTTGAACAACACAAAGGATATTTCGTAGTGCAGGGTTATTTCCTGCCGCCAGTTTCTTTCAGCACGGAAGAAGCCAATGCATTCCTGCTGATGGAAGCGATCGTGTCGGGATTTTCGGATAAATCGATACAAACGCATTATAGCAATGGGCTGAACAAAATAAAAGCTGTGTTGCGGAGCTCCCAGAAAGAAAAGATCGACCTACTGGCAGATAATATCAAACTTCAGGTACCCGAATGTCTCCGCTATAATTTTGAATATTTATCTATCATTCAGAATGCGATCTCTTCCCGGACCATTTTAGATATCGATTACAAAAACAACAATGAAGAGATCAGTAAGCGGCATGTGGAACCGATCGGCCTGGTATTCTATGCTTTCAATTGGCATATGATCAGCTGGTGTCATATTCGCAATGACTACCGCGATTTCAAAGTTGCCCGGATCCTGAAATTGAGAAACACTGAAACGCCATTCCGTAAAGCCGACCATATCGAGCTCGACTCGTACATGAAAAGCCTGCCGGTTGATTATTAATGTCGCGCGATTTTTCACACCATTTAAACGGATAACCTGCACAAAACGTCCCGATGGGACGTGTATTCGTGTCACATCGTTTTTCTACCCATAAAATCTCCCTACGGGAGATGGTGACCCGGCGGTTGTAAAATACCTCGCCTGTTTCGCGAAGGCTTATTGCGTCCGATCGGGACGCTTTGTTTTCCACCCAACAAGTCTCCCCAGGGGAGATGGTGACACAGCGGTTGTAAAATACCTCGCTTATTTCGCAAAGGCTTATTGCATCCCTTCTGGACGCTTTGTGAGCCGTCCCGTCAGGATGGTTTATGCCTGGCATGTGAATTAGCTTTACAAAAACCATTTACTCAAAAGCAACGCCTACAAAACGTTCGGAGGGGATGTGGTGTTTGTACTTCGACATTTTTTCTACCCATAAAATCTCCCTACGGGAGATGGTGACTTAGCTGTTGTAAAATACCTCGCCTGTTTCGCGAAGACTTTTTGCGTCTGATCGGGACGCTTTGTTTTCCACCCAACAAGTC
>JAFAEM010000026.1 GCA_023424015.1 Bacteroidota bacterium
CCTCCCGCCTCACGCCTCACGACTCACGACTCACGACTCACGACTCACGCCCCACGAAATCCTAAAGCAATATTGGGGATTCGACAATTTCCGGCCACTACAGGAAGATATTATCCAATCCGTTTTAAATGGCAATGATACCCTGGCCCTGATGCCAACCGGTGGTGGCAAATCGCTTTGTTACCAGGTTCCCGCGATGGCCCGGGACGGACTTTGCCTGGTGATCTCACCACTGATCGCCCTGATGAAGGACCAGGTTGAAAACCTTCGCAGGAAAAATATTACAGCCTATGCTATTTACTCAGGGATGAGTTTTAAAGAAGTGGTGAATACCTTAAAAGTGGTTTCCGAAAGTAACTGCAAATTTCTTTATGTATCTCCCGAGCGACTAGAAACAGCATTATTTAAAGAATATCTCCCCGGCATGGGCGTACAGCTTATTGCCGTCGATGAAGCACATTGCATTTCACAATGGGGTTATGATTTCCGACCACCTTACCGGCGCATAGCCGCGCTGAGAGAAGAACTTCCTGGTGTGCCTGTGCTAGCACTGACCGCATCGGCCACCCAGGATGTGCAGGATGATATCAGGGCGCAATTGTCCCGTTCACAAAAAGGTGAGTGGAAAATATTCCGCCAATCGTTTGAACGCGTCAATCTTTCCTATAGTGTATTTAAGGTCGATTCCAGGATCAATAAGATCATAAGTGTACTAAATAAAGTTCCCGGCACTGCTATTGTTTATTGTAAAAGTAGAAAACGCACCAGAGAGATTAGTGACCTGCTGAGATTACAAAACATCTCGAGTGATTATTACCATGCCGGATTAAGCCAGGAAGATAGGAACCGGAAACAGGAAGACTGGATCAGCAACAAAACCCGGGTCATCGTGTGCACCAATGCCTTTGGTATGGGTATCGATAAACCGGATGTGCGAACAGTGATACATGCGGATGTGCCTGATTGTCTTGAAAATTATTACCAGGAAGCCGGCAGAGCAGGTCGCGATGGCAATCGTTCTTATGCTGTTCTGTTATACGATCACCAGGAACTCGAAGAATTAATGGAACTGGCGGAGATTCGCTATCCCTCGCTGGCTTCCATCCGCGAGGTTTACCAGGCGATTGCCAATTATTTGCAATTGCCCCTGGGTGGAGGTATGGGCGAAACTTATGATTTCGAACTATCCACTTTTACTACCAGGTTCAAGCTGAATGCTTTTACAACACTATACGCAGTAAAAGCGCTTGAGCAGGACGGCTGGCTTTCTTTTAATGAGCAGGTATTTAAACCTGGTACTGTACAGTTCAACACAACCAAAGAACGCCTTTACCATTTTGAAAAGGAAAACCCTTCACTTGACCTCCTGCTTAAAACATTGCTACGGGCCTATGAAGGCATTTTCGATCAGCCTGTTTTTATTTCTGAAATACAGGTCGCACAATTAATGAAAACCGATGCAGACCACATTATACAGATGTTGCTGGAAGCTGACCGCACAGGCGTGATCGAATACATTCCGAGGAAAGACAAGCCACAGCTGCAATTACTTCGACCGCGGATGAAAGCCGGGGATCTTCAGATAAATATGGAGCTGTACAAGGAAAGAAAGGAAAACTTTAAAACGCGCGTAAACCAGATGATCTCTTTTGTAAACGAAAATGCTGAATGCCGGGGCCGGATGATCGGTTTGTACTTTGGTGATAAGGAGATCAGGGACTGCGGTATTTGTGACAATTGTCTTTCCAGGAAAAATAATAGTCTTACCAATGAGGAATTTCAAAACATTGCTAAATCCATACTTGAACAGTTAAGTATTCAACCACTGCCTGCTAAAGAACTTACTAAGCAATGGGCCGGCATGAAAAGGGATAAGGCATGGAAAGTGATCGAATTCCTGCAATCGGAAAATACGATTGAGGTCGATATGAATGGCATGGCCAGGCTGCGGAACAGCAAAAAAAGTTAATACCGGCATCGAACCAAACCGGCAACCATTTTATTTTCTTCAAAACAAACTTTTTTTCCGGCTCCTTCCCCCGAGTCCCAACGCGCCCAGCAAGGAGCGCACAATGGTATTGCCCGCGGTTCGTGTCATACTTCTCACTACGGGATCATCGAAAAATCCTTTTTCTTTCTTAGTATTGGTACGGGATTCTTTTTTCTCCTGTTCCTGCTTTTTCAGCGCTTCTGTTTTCTCTGCGGCT
The DNA here is from genome assembly GCA_023424015.1 of Bacteroidota bacterium. Classification (GTDB taxonomy): domain Bacteria; phylum Bacteroidota; class Bacteroidia; order Chitinophagales; family Chitinophagaceae; genus Terrimonas_B. The sequence goes on from JAFAEM010000026.1 coordinate 2,208, forward strand.
TCTGCAAGTTTCTCGGTTAAAATCTCATGCGCGCTATGACTGTCGATTTCCTGGTTGTACTTAGCAGCAATGCGGGATTTTTTTACTATGTCATCAATTTCGCCGCTTGAAAGTATATCCATCCGGCTTCTTGGCGAGCCAAGCATGCAATGCACCAGTGGTGTGGGAATGCCTTTTTCATTGAGGACAGTTACCAGGGCTTCGCCGATACCCAACTGGGTGATGAGATCCTCGGTTTTATAAAACTTCGACTCAGGATAATTTTCCGCCGTACGCCTGATCACTTTCCTGTCTGCGGCAGTAAAAGCTCTTAACGCATGTTGAATTTTTAAACCCAGTTGGGATAAGACCGGCGCGGGTACATCCATCGGGTTTTGCGTACAGAAATAGATCCCGATCCCTTTGGAACGGATCAGTTTGATGATGGTCTCGATCTGTTGCAGCAACGCTTCACTGGCTTCCTGGAAGATCAGGTGCGCCTCGTCAATGAACATCACAAGTTTGGGCTTATCCAGGTCGCCTTCCTCCGGACAAATGGCATAAAGTTCTGCCAGCAGTTGCAGCATAAAAGTGGAAAAAAGCTTAGGGCGGTCCTGCAAATCAGTTACCCGCACAATGGATATCATTCCTCTGCCATCATCGCTGATTCGCATCAGGTCGTCAACCTCAAAACTCTTCTCACCGAAAAATACATCGGCTCCCTGTTGCTGCAGTTCGATCACTTTGCGTAGGATGGTCCCTGTCGATGTCGTAGAGATTTTTCCGTACGATTTTTCCAGTTCTGCCTTTCCTTCATCACTTACAAATTGCAGCACTTTTATAAAATCCTTCAGGTCGAGCAGGGGAAGTTGCTTGTCGTCGCAATATTTAAAGATCATGGCCACCAGTCCGCCCTGTGTATCGTTGAGTCCAAGGATCTTTGAAAGTAATACCGGCCCAAATTCGCTGACCGTAGCGCGAAGACGAACACCGGGCTGATCACTGAGCGTGAGCAGGTCCACCGGAAATGCCGAAGGGATATAATCCATGGCCAGCTTTTGATAACGCTCCTTTATCTTATCATTCGATTCACCAGGCGCAGCTATTCCGCTCAGGTCGCCTTTAATATCCATCAGCAATACCGGAATACTCGCATCGCTCAGGCCCTCAGCCAGTACCTGCAGGGTTTTTGTTTTCCCGGTACCAGTGGCGCCGGCGATCAGTCCATGTCGGTTTAAAGTTTTGAAAGGAATAAAAACGTCAGCGTCGGCAACGACTTCACCATCCAGCATGGCACGACCAATTTTAAATTTCTCGCCTTTGAACGAGTAACCATTTTTTACGATCTCTAAAAATTCAACACTGTCTGCCATGAATAATAAATTTGATTGAAAGATACTCTAAATTACTATCGCAGATTCCATATTCCTCTCTCTCTCTAAAGTTCCTCTTCTCTTTCCAGCATCAGTACGGCACTTTGGGGTACGATGAAGTATTTTTCGTTCTCGTACATCACTTCAGTTGCACCGCTTATCAGGAATATTGCGAGGTCACCTTCCCTGGCCTGCAGGGGAACATATTTTACCTGCTCTTCCTCACCCTTCCATTCTTCTGTTTCAACGGGCATGGGTATTGCATAACCGGGGCCTGTTTTTATTACATAACCCTGCTGCACTTTTTCCTTCTCCTGCACACCGGGTGGTAGGTAAAGCCCGCTGGCGGTCTGTTCGTTTGGCTTCGTAGGTTTGATCAACAACCTGTCACCAATCACAATAAGCTTTTTAAAACGGTTGTCTGAGGTTATATGCATGGCCATATTGGTAAAATTAAACCGCAAATTTAGACAAAGGAGACCAGAGCCGGAAAAGGCACTCTTAACAAAATATTAGTGAGATGCGGCCATGTTTGGTAAATGATTTAATTTTATTTGTACGTCTAACAATAAAATAAAAACCATGGAAGGAAAGAAACCCAAAATCTTATTGTGTGAAGATGATCCGAACTTAGGAAGTGTATTGAAGAACTACCTTGAACTAAACGATTACGATGTCACGCTTGAGCGGGATGGCCGGCTTGGCCTTGCAGCCTTCCAGCGCGAAAAATTTGACCTCTGCCTGCTGGATGTCATGATGCCCAATATGGACGGGTTTACACTGGCAGAAGAGATCAGGGACGTAGATCCAGATATTCCACTGTTTTTCCTGAGTGCCAAAACCATGAAGGATGATATCATCCAGGGTTATAAGCTTGGTGCCGACGATTATATCACCAAGCCCTTCGACAGCGAAGTGCTGATGTTGAAAATAAAGGCGATCTTAAAACGCAACGAAGAGATCAATAAAGAAACCGAGAACAAGGAATTCGATCTCTCCACCTATCATTTCAATCCAAAATTGCGTCAGCTTACACATAATGGCATTACCCAGACATTATCACCCAAAGAAAATGAACTCCTCAAAATGCTGGCCGAGCATCTCAATGATCTTCTGCCACGTGACCAGGCGCTGAAAAAGATCTGGGGCAGCGACACGTATTTCAACGGCCGCAGTATGGATGTGTATATCGCCAAGCTGAGGAAATACCTCAAGGATGACCCCAGGATCGAGATCGTGAACATTCACGGTAATGGGTTCAGGCTGGTGGTGCAGGATTGACCTAAGGAATGCGCAAAGCTTATTTACAAGTCTCCGATAAAATGGTTCGTTATTCACACGAACCATTTTTATTTATGAGAATAAAGTCCCTCCACCTCCACCGGGATGTATTTTTCCCAAATGCTCATATGCTTTCGCAGTTACTTCCCTTCCCCTTGGCGTGCGCTGCAGAAATCCTTCCTGGATCAGAAAAGGCTCATAAACTTCTTCGATGGTACCCGCTTCTTCACCCACAGCTGTGGCAATCGTTGTAATGCCGACCGGTCCGCCTTTGAATTTTTCAATGATCGCCTGGAGAATCCTGTTGTCCATTTCTTCCAGGCCGAATTCATCAACATTCAAGGCTTTCAATGCATGTTGTGTGATACCCAAGTCGATCTCACCGTCATTTAATACCTGTGCAAAATCCCTGACCCTTCTTAATAAACCATTGGCGATACGTGGGGTACCCCTGCTTCTGCGACCGATCTCGGCAACAGCATCCCTGGAAATTTTTGTACCGAGGATACCAGCGGATCGTTCGATGATCCTGTTAAGTGTACCGGAACTGTAATACTCGAGACGCGATTTGATCGCAAACCTGGAAAGCAACGGTGCAGTGAGCAAACCGCTTCTGGTAGTGGCACCAATCAGGGTAAAAGGACTAAGGTTGATTTGTATGCTTCGTGCACTGGGACCGGTATCGATCATGATATCGATACGAAAATCTTCCATGGCAGCATACAGGTATTCTTCTACTACCGTGCTCAACCGATGGATCTCATCGATAAACAATACATCGTTTGGTTCCAGGTTAGTTAGGAGACCGGCAAGGTCACCGGGTTTTTCAATTACGGGCCCCGATGTTTCCCTGATACTTACGCCAAGCTCATTGGCTACGATCCTTGATAATGTCGTCTTACCCAAACCCGGAGGACCATGAAATAATACATGATCCAGCGCTTCACCTCTGATCTTGGCAGCTTTGATGAATATCTGGAGGTTCTCGATCAACTGCGGCTGCCCGGAAAATTCACTGATATGCGCAGGCCTGATATTGTTCTCAAATTCTCTATCCGCAGCACTCAGACTTTGCTTATCCTTACTCAGGTTGGGGTTTGACATACGGTAAAATTAATGAAAGCCTTATACTTTATTTGATAGATTGAAGTCTTTCATCTGGCATTTAAGGACCTGTATTAGCATTTGCTGATTATCAACTGCCCCTGGAACGAGATGTGGGACACGGAGGGCCAAAGGAAAACGGAAAAAACGGAGGTTTCACTCGCTTCATCGTGCCGTGGTATTAACTTTAACCTCTCAACAGCTTTATGGATTCTGAAAAATTTAAAGAGAGCCTAAACCAATCATCTCCTCCGACTGGCATTTCTGAGCATCTTCGGTCATTATGGTATGATGCCCGGGGTGACTGGGAAAAATCACATGAGATCATCCAGGACATTGAAGATGAAAAAGCCGCCTGGATACATGCTTACCTGCATCGGAAGGAAGGCGATACCTGGAATGCGGACTATTGGTATCGAAGAGCAAAGAAAACCAGGCCAGCTATCTCGCTGGAAGAAGAATGGCTGGTCATATTAAATGCGATGCTAAACCGAATGTGAGTACCCAAACTTGTTAAATTTATATACTGCATTGATTTTTAAGTCAAAATCTGGCGAAGACACAAAATAATTTACCCGGAATTCAGTTAATAATATGGTCACCAAATCATAAAGTTTGAGTAAACTTAAATACCTCCTCTTCATTATACTATATCTTATATGGACAGTGTCTGTCATGCAGGCGCAAATGATCACTGGTGTATGGAAAGGAAAGATCGACCGGCAAAAGGTTGAAGTCAAAATCATCCAGAATGGTGATGTGCTTACCGGCACTTCCTATTATTATAACTCCACGGACAATTACAGGCGATACAGCATCAAAGGATATTTTGATCCCCAGACCAACGAAGCCGTGTGGTGGGATGATGAGTTGCTTGAAGAAAAAACTGGCCGCATATCTTCACCCGGAAAAATGCCGCTATTATCACGTGCCGATTTCAATTGCCCCGGCGATGGTCGCATGATGCTGGATGGAACCGCATCCAGGGTGGACGATCCACTCAGCAAACCCGGTGATGTGGACCTCGACAAGACTACAGTTTCAAGTTTTAACGATGAATGGGATTTTGTTATCGATAACTACACAGTTGGTGCAAACGACCCGGATATAATTGATAGCATCGGAATGATCTCAGGAGTGAAAAAACCGGTTGGCTGGGAGACCGCAACAGTCATCAATCCACTTGGGCGCGATCCTGTTGACGAAGAAGTCACCAAAGCAGAGCCTCCCAAACAGGCACCCCGGATTGATCCCCCGCCAGTTCCCACGCTCAAACCTCTGACCATCGAAGAAAAATTCAGACAGCGTAAAAAAGTATTTGCCACAGAGATCCCGGTAAGCGGTGATTCAGTCGAATTACGTTTTTATGATAACGCCCAGATCGACGGAGATTCCATTTCCTTGTTTCTGAATGACAGGCTTATATTCCAAAATATCCGTCTCACGGAAAAAGCATATATCGTCAGGCTGCCGGTTGCAGAATTAAATGACACCAATGAACTGATCATGGTGGCTGAAAACCTCGGTTCGATACCACCCAATACTTCCTACATGGTTGCCATCGTGGGCGATAAAAGATACGAGGCTCGACTGGAAAGCACCGAAGGCAGTAGTGCCATGATACGACTTCGAAAGTTGGAATAACTGTTTACAACTTCAACACCGCGAACACCGCAAAATGATCAGATGCGAAATGCCCTTTCCAGGTCTGTGAGATCGTGGCGTGCCTGAGAACTTTCCACTTGCCTTTCAGGAAAATAAAATCAATGGGTTCATCATCGCGTTCACTCCTGCCAAATCCATTAAACGTGCCTGTCGGGCCATAATGTGGGGTTTGCGATATTTCCTTGCTGTCTGTCAAACGAAGCGGATTGCTCTTGTCCATTATTACCTGAATGGGCTCGTCTGAAGGCTTGGCATTAAAATCACCCGTAATAACGGCTGGTGTATCACCCGCGATCGCCTTTATTTGTTTCAGTAAAAACTTCGCGCTTTCTTTCCTGGCCTGTTTGCCAATATGATCGAAATGCGTGTTGAAAGCATAGAAAGTTTTTTTAGTAAGGCGATCTCTGAATTTAATCCAGGTCACGATCCTTGTGATCTGTGCATCCCAGCCTTTGCTACCTGGCACATCTGGCGTTTCAGAAAGCCAGAATGTTTTTGACTCCAATACCTGCAGCCGGGTAGTATCGTACAATATAGCCGAAAATTCTCCTTTTTCTTTGCCATCATCACGGCCAGCGCCTTCTATTTTATACTTGGGTAGTCGCTGCAACAGGTCCTGGTTCTGTTCGTATAAAGCCTCCTGCAATCCCACAATATGCGCTTCGTGAAATAGAATCTGCGAAGCCACAAAGTCTTTTCTATTCGGCCAGGCATCCAGGCTATCGCGTGAAGTATTGTAACGAATATTGAAACTCATCACGTTTAGCTCCTGTGCGATCACAACTGTATAAGCAGAGATAGCAACCAACAAAAAACAGACTCTTTTCATAAACCCCAGCAATTTTCAAATTTTCAAATTCCCACACTTTCAAATTATACTACCACATTCACCATTTTCCCTTTTACATAAATAATCTTCTTATGCGGTCTCCCTTCGAGCCACTTCTGCACAATTTCATTTGCAAGTACAAGTGATTCCACTTCTGATTGCGATGCGTCGAGTGAAATGTTCATCGTCGTCCGCAATTTTCCATTTACAGAAACAGGGTACTCCTTGCTGCTCTCGAGAATATGTTTTGGATCGAACTTAGGAAATGCGGCATCGAGTACACTGCCTTCATTCCCCAGCCGCGACCAAAGCTCTTCCGCGACATGCGGCGCATATGGGGTGAGTAAGATAAGCAAAGGTTGCAATATTTCCTTCTTATGGCATTTCAGATCGGTCAGTTCATTGACCGCAATCATAAACCCGCTTACGCCAGTATTGAAACTAAATCGTTCTGTAACCTCTTCAATCTGCTTGATCGTTTTATGTAAAACCTTCAGCTCAGCTGCGGTTGCTGGTTCTTCATTCCAGATCTTTCCTTTTGTATCATCATAATACAATCGCCAGAGCTTCTTCAAAAAACGATGCACCCCTTCGATACCTTTTGTGTCCCAGGGCTTACTCATTTCTACCGGGCCAAGAAACATTTCATACATGCGGAAGGTATCCGCCCCATACCGGCTTACCAGGTCGTCGGGATTGACGGTGTTATATAATCGCTTACTCATCTTTTCGGTAAGCGTGCCGCAGATGTATTTTCCATTTTCCAGGACAAACTCGGCGTTTGCATATTCATCCCGCCATTTTTTAAAAGCTTCGATGTCCAGTTCAAGTCCGTCAACGATGTTAACGTCCACATGAAGCTGATCGGTTTCATAGCCATCTTTTAATCCCTCGGAGACAAATGTATTGCTGTTGCGCACACGGTAAACAAATCTGCTGCTTCCCTGGATCATCCCCTGGTTCACCAGTTTTTTAAAGGGTTCATCATGCCCGATGAACCCGAGGTCATAAAGGGCTTTGGTCCACATGCGGCTGTACAATAAATGTCCCACGGCATGTTCAGTACCGCCGATATATAGATCCACCTGTCCCCAGTAATCAGATGCTTTACGATCACAAAATGCATTGTCGTTGTGCGGGTCCATGTAGCGCAGGAAATACCAGCTGCTACCGGCGTATCCGGGCATGGTGTTCGTCTCCAGTTCCCTCGACACCCATTCGTGTATATTGGCTAAGGGTCCCTGTCCATCGGGGCCGGGTTTGTAACTATCAACATGCGGCAATTCGAGTGGCAACTCTTTTTCATCGAGTGGATAGGCGATACCATTTTTCCATTGGATCGGGAATGGTTCGCCCCAGTAGCGCTGGCGGCTGAAAGCAGCATCGCGCATTTTATAATTGATCTTCCGAACACCGATCCCCATCTCCTCCATCTTATCGATCACTACATCGATTGCATCTTTCATGATCATTCCATTGATAAAACCGGAGTTTTCAAGTAAAGCATCTTTGGTGGGATTGGCTTCTTCGCCATTAAAATGAGTGCCGATAATATTGGTAATGGGAATATTAAAATGTCGGGCGAATTTAAAATCCCTCTCATCACCGCAGGGTACGGCCATGATAGCACCGGTTCCATAACCTGCAAGTACGTATTCGCTGATCCAGATCGGTATTTCCCTTCCATCGAAAGGATTGATGGCATAGGCTCCGGTAAAAACACCGGTGATCTTTTTCTCGGCCTGGCGTTCCCGGTCGCTACGACTTTTTACATAAACGATGTATTCATCGACCGATGCGCGTTGCTCCGGTGTGGTGATCTGTTCTACCAGCTCATGCTCGGGAGCAATCACCATGAAGTCAACGCCGAATATCGTGTCGGGACGGGTGGTATAGACCCTTAACGCCAGGGCCCCCTCTAAATCTCCCCCTGGGGGGGAAACTTGGGTAGACTCCGATTTGCGCGAGACTGAAGGAAGTACTGAAAGCCGTTCTGTAATTCTCCTAACAACCGATTCCAGGTCCGTTTTTATTTCCTGGTTTGAAAAGCGGAGTTCCGTGAATCCAATTTCTTTTAAAAAAGCAGTTCTGGCATCATCGTATTCCTTTACGTCGGGATCATTATGATAGCCTCCATCCACTTCAATAGTTACCATCTTTTCCAGACAGGCAAAATCTACCAGATAAGAACTTATTATATGTTGCCTTCGGATGTGAAACCCAGTTTGATTGCCTTTTAGTCTGTGCCATAATAAAGACTCTTCCTGAGTAGGATTTTCTCTTTTCTCTTTTGCCAGTTGCCGGGTTCTACCGTATAAAGATGGCTGCGCTGTTTGATAACGTGGTCTCGCCCGCTCCTTCCCCACTGGGGAAGGCTGGGATGGGGCTTTCACCTCAAAATCAATCTCCGCTCCGCTACTCTTCCCAATCCAATTGGTTTGCATCTCCTTCATCGCATCGCTGAAGTCCACCGTGTCGAGACCGTCGAGCAGGCGATCGGCGTATTCTGTAATGCGCAGGTACCACTGACGCAGTTTTTTCTTCACAACCGGGTAACCGCCGCGTTCACTTACACCGTTGATCACTTCATCGTTTGCAAGCACTGTTCCCAGGGCTTCACACCAGTTAACTTCACCTACCCCACAATAAGCCAGTCGATATTGCATGAGAATATCTTCGCGGGTGAATTCATCAAATAAGGCCCATTCTCCGGCGGTAAAAGACGTAATTGAATATTGTGAGTTAGGGATCGGGTGTTGCTTGTTACCCTCCTTTTCAAAAGCAGCGATCAGTGTTGTAATGGGTTCCGCTTTGCGCGTAAGCCTGTTGAAAAAGCTATTGAATAGCTGTAGAAATATCCACTGTGTCCATTTATAATATTTTGGATCGCTGGTTCGCACCTCGCGTTCCCAGTCGAAGCAAAACCCGATATTATCAAGTTGCTTGCGGAATGTTTTGATATTGGCATCCGTTGAGACCGCGGGGTGAATGCCATGGTCAATGGCAAACTGCTCGGCGGGCAGTCCAAATGCGTCATACCCCATCGGATGAAGTACATTAAAACCTTTCAGCCTTTTATACCGCGCATAAATATCACTGGCAATATATCCCAGCGGGTGGCCTACATGCAGCCCCGCGCCACTGGGATAAGGGAACATATCCAGGACATAATATTTGGGCTTACTGCTTTCATTGCTTACCCTGTAGGCATTAGCATCTTTCCATTGCTGTTGCCATTTCTTTTCTATCTCCCTGAAATTATATTCCGCACCGGCAACAGAAGCGTCTGCACTGCCCATTCCTTTTTTTTCAGTAGTACCCATTACTGTTTAATTCCTGTTTAAATGATGAAACGATTAACCATCCAGTATGCCTGCGATCATGTAACGGTGGCGTCTGGCACCTCCATTCCCAACTTTAACAAATTAGATTCTACACATGGCAATATCAGGCAGTTGCAATCGTTTAAATGGGCAGCAAAAATACTGATTGTACCCTTAATCCGTTAAATTTGCCTGCCCGCTGTTTCCCTTATAAAGTAAAAAGCGAGGCGATCCGTTAATTTCAGAAAACATCGAATTTATGGCTCAAACCGGAAAGAGCTACGGCAAACGTGGCAAACCATCCTATTTCATGTCGATTCTTGGCGTAACGCTCGTGTTATTCCTGCTGGGGATCATTGGTTGGCTTGTGATCAATGCCAATAAACTCGGGAATTATTTCAAAGAAAACGTGGAAGTAGGCGCATACCTGCGCGGCGATCTGAACCCAAAAGACAGTGCCGACCTGATGGAGTATATTTCAGCCAAGCCCTATGTCAGGACTATTGAATTTATCACCAAGGAAGCTGCTAAGAAGAAATACCTGGGCGACGGAAATGAGAACTGGGACAAAGTGCTGGATGCAAATCCGCTGCCCAATAGCATCAACTTTAAGGTGAAGCAGCAATACATGAACAGCGACTCGCTGGCTGCTATCCAGGCCGACCTCAAGCAGCAAACCTATGTCAGCGATGTGGAATACCCGAAAGCACTGGTTGAGGGCCTAAACCGGAATATACAAAGGATCAGCCTGATCCTGCTGGCAATCGTAATACTGCTGGCGCTGGTGGTCATCATCCTGATCGATAATACCATCCGGCTGGCTATGTTTAGTAACCGCTTTCTCATCAAAACCATGCAAATGGTGGGTGCTACCCGGTGGTTTATCGCCAAACCGATGAACATACGGGCCGTGATCAATGGCGCAATCAGCGGTATTATTGCCATCGCGGCGGTGATCCTGGTTATCTGGGCAGCAGAACGTCTTCTCCCGGAAATGAAGGCCATCCATGACAATACTACCCTGGCCTTATTGTTTGCCGGTCTTATCATTCTGGGCATCTGCATTACAGTTTTCAGTACGCATCGTAGTGTGTTGAAGTATTTGAAGATGAAACTGGATGATCTTTATTAATGATATGATGGGAAGATGTAAGGCGTTGCCAGCGCTGGTTTGCTGGCGGCACTCATTTAAAATCCCTATATTGCGACACCAAATTGCAGAAAATGGCAGAAAATAAGTCTACCCCCTCTATTTTTTCCAAAGAGAATTATACCTGGATGGCGATTGGGGCTATCGTGATCACGATCGGTATGTTTCTGATGGCCGGAGGCAAATCCAGTGATCCTTCCGTTTTTAATAAAGACGAAGTTTACAGCACCACCCGTATCACCATTGCTCCTATTCTGATTCTGATAGGCCTGGGCCTGGAAGTTTACGCGATTTTTAAAAAACCAAAAGCATAATAACGATACCGAGATTATTTTGCCGGTTTGAAAATTTGAACAGGTCAAGTTTTTAGATCGGCTTTTTTATTTCGACGATCCCACAAAATCACTGCCCGCCGATATGTCCATATTAGAAGCCATCATCATTGCTATCGTAGAGGGTCTGACTGAATTCCTTCCTATTTCTTCTACGGGGCATATGGTAATCGCCAGTTCGCTCCTCGGCATACACAAAGCGGAGTTCACGAAATTATTTGAAGTAGCCATTCAGCTTGGCGCTATCCTGGCGGTGGTGGTGTTGTACTGGAAAAAATTCTTTGACTTCCGTCGCTGGCAGTTTTACCTGAAACTCGTTGTGGGTGTGATACCCGCTCTTGTACTTGGATTTATTTTTTCCGAAAAAATAGATGGCTGGCTCGAAAACCCCACTATCGTAGCAATGTCGATGCTCCTGGGTGGTATCGTTCTTATTTTTATTGACAAAGCTTTTAATCACCCCCGCGTGGAGAACGATGAACAGGTGACTTATGGTAAAGCTTTTATGACAGGACTCTGGCAAACCCTGGCCATGATCCCCGGAGTGAGTCGTAGTGCGGCTTCCATTATCGGTGGCATGCAGCAGGGCTTTACCAGGAATCTCGCGGCTGAATTTTCTTTTTTCCTGGCAGTGCCTACGATGATTGCCGCTTCCGCGCATTCCCTGTTTGTAAAAGTTTGGGAGCAATCAGGTGTGCCCCGCAGAGGTTATGAGATCATACTGGAAAGCAGTGATAACACGATCGCTTTTATCGTGGGAAACATTGTCGCTTTTGTTGTCGCAATACTCGCTATCCGATTTTTTATTTCGTACTTAAAAATGTACGGTTTTAAGGTCTTTGGCTGGTACCGGGTCATCGCCGGCATCATCCTGCTGGTATTGCTGTATGCAGGCCTGATCTAGTGTTAAGTCAACCATATTTTGACGGTTTCTCTTATTTTAGCCGCGAGCTGCGAGCTGTGAGCCATGAGGCTCAAGGCCTCAAATTTCGTGGTCAAACGATCGATCTCGAAGCTCATAGCTCATCGCTCGTAGCTTTTTGAAGCGGCATTTTTTAGCTTGCCACGACACTAGTATCGCACAAGTGAAATCCCTATTTTTACCGAAATCATTTTCGTATGCTCCAAACGGCTCCCAAAAAAGTCGTGAACGGTTGGGCCATGTATGACTGGGCCAACTCGGTGTACAACCTCGTTATTACAACTACTTTTTTCCCGATCTATTTCATATCGGTTACGAAAGGCACCGGGGGTTCTGATAAAGTGAGATTCCTCGGAAGGGATTTTGTGAATTCCTCACTTTATGATTATATCCTGGCAACCGCCTACCTGATCATCGCTATTTCCTATCCCATCCTCACTTCCATTGCGGATACGCGTGGCAACAAGAAGAATTTTATGCGATTCTTCTGTTACATGGGAGCCCTGGGTTGCAGCCTGCTCTTTTTTTTCGATGAAACAAACCTGGGATTCGGCATAGTGTGTTTTATGCTGGCCGCAATGGGCTATGTGGGCAGCCTTGTATTCTATAATGCCTATCTGCCGGAAATTGCCCGTCCTGAAGACCGTGACCGTATCAGCGCTAAAGGGTTTGCCTTTGGTTATGCCGGAAGTGTGCTGATGCAAATGATCGGTTTTGCCCTTGTGATCTTTATGAAAGGGCAGGAAGCCAAAGCTACCCAGATCACATTTTTGCTGGTAGGTATCTGGTGGGTCAGCTTTGCACAGATCAGCTTTGCGCGATTGCCGGCCCCTGAAAAGAAAGTGTTGAAGAAAGGAAATGTTTTTAAAGACGGTTTTTCAGAATTAAAAAAAGTGTTCAATGAAGTCCGGCATTTACCGGTACTGAAAAGATTTCTCCGTGGCTTTTTCTTTTACAGCATGGGAGTTCAAACGGTAATGCTGGCAGCTACTCTATTTGGCAGCAAACTTTTGAACCTCGAGGATAGCAAACTCATCATTACAGTTGTACTGATCCAGTTAATCGCCATCGCTGGTGCCATCGTGATGAGCAGACTATCCACCCGTTTTGGCAACCTGAAAGTATTAATGGGTGTGGTCGTTCTGTGGGTGTTCATCTGTATTGCCGCTTATCGGACGGCGACAGCGGCCGAGGGCCTGCAGGTGTACCACGACAAATTACAGGCGCTGGAACTTGCGCAGAAAGACGCCACAAGTTCGGGGAATACAGCTTTACTGAAAAGCCTCGATAGTGAACTGGCTGTATTGAATGAAGAGCTTCGTCCACATCAACAACCCATCGAGTTTAGCTTCTATGGTCTCGCATTGGCGGTAGGCCTGGTGATGGGGGGCATTCAATCCCTGAGCCGGTCTACGTATTCCAAGCTTATGCCGGAGACAAAGGATACCGCTTCCTATTTCAGCTATTACGATCTTACTGAAAAAATCGCACTGGTGATTGGCATTTTGAGCTTCGGCTATATTGAAGAGTTTACCGGTAGTATGAAAAATTCCGTGCTTTCCCTGATCATATTTTTTGGCATCGGTCTGGCATGGCTTTACAGTGCATTGATAAAACAAAAAGAGCATCATCCCATAAATTAAATCGATACCTGATGAATTTGTACACGATCAATACCGGCCATTTTAAACTCGACGGCGGAGCCATGTTTGGTGTGGTGCCCAAGAGTATATGGAACAAGATCAATCCCGCTGATGAAAATAATATGTGTTCATGGGCGCTCCGTTGTCTGCTGATCGAAGACGGGAACCGGTTGATACTTGTCGACAATGGTATGGGTGATAAACAGGACGCGAAATTCTTTGGCTACTACTACCTTCATGGCGATGATACACTTGATAAATCTCTTGCTAAATATGGCTTTCACCGCGGTGATATCACGGATGTATTCCTCACCCATCTTCATTTCGATCACTGCGGTGGAAGTATAAAAAAGGAAGCTGATAAATTAATACCAGCTTTTCCCAATGCCGTGTACTGGAGCAACGAATCACACTGGCAGTGGGCCGTAGAACCCAATGAAAGAGAAAAAGCTTCTTTCCTGAAAGAAAACATTCTTCCCATCAGCGAAAGCGGGCAATTGAAGTTTATAAAATCTCCTGCAAGGCTCTCCGGTGAAACAACAGGAAAGATTTCCTCCGTAAATTTTTCTGATGGTTTTGATATACGGTTTGTGAGCGGACATACCCGGGATATGATGTTACCCCAACTAAGCTATAAAGGAAAAACGATCGTCTTTATGGCCGACCTTCTTCCCTCGCAGGGTCATATCCCCCTGCCCTATGTAATGGCCTATGATATGTTTCCACTGACCACACTCGACGAAAAAAAATCTTTTCTTCGTGAAGCTATCGAAGAAGAATATATTCTCTTTTTTGAGCATGACCCGGTGTATGAATGCTGCAACCTGAAGCAGACGGAACGTGGGATCCGGCCGGGAGAATTTTTCAAGTTGGAAGATATCTAGCGTCTTTTCACAAGCGCCGTCATGGGATAGCGCAGGTTCTCATACGCCATCATGTCGATCTTTACTTTACCGACGGATATGGGGCTTTCGATCCTGACGGGGATTTTATTTTCATCGTCAGTCACCCATACGGTCATGTTCTCACCGCCTTCAAAGATGGTACCCTTGATCAAAAGAGGTTTGAACTTGATGGCCCTGAACTTACCATAACGGGTCTTGATCGTTTCGCGTCCGAGGAAGCGGATATACATGTTGAAGACTTCATTGTCGAGAAACATATCGAACGCGATCTTATCGTTGGGCTGAAGTTTTGAGAAATCAACATTCCTTGCATAAAATACCGAGCTTACCACATCCTGTACACAGGTGGGCACTTTGAACACACCTTCATTGGTGATGGCGGTATTGGCTGTTTTATTGAATGTTACATTCTGGTACTTTTTATACCCGCCTTCGTTGACATTTCGGATGAATTTCAAAGGCTGCATGGTCGTCGTGTCGACATAAGTTTCGTAACGATCCCTCACTTTGTATATCCAGTCGTAGGAAGAATTGGTACGGCCATCGCCTACAATATGATAAACCGGCTTGTTGTTGAGTGTTTCAAGTGTAGTGGTGAAGGTAGCAGTACCAGCGTTGACATACACCCCTGCTACCGCGTAATACACCGCAAGGGTTACTTTCTCGCCTGCTTTAAAGGAGATATTTTTGATGGTACATGAGTCCTGGTAATGTGTTTCCGCCCTGGTGCTAAAAGCCATTAAAGCTAAAACCGGTATTGCAAACCACCTGAAAATTCCATTCATTTCAAATCTGTTTATCATTTTATGCCCTGGTTAATGCGTTACTCCCACTATATTAATGCCATAAACGCTCTAAACCCGTGATGCATTGTTGTTTTTAAAAATTCTTTTAATTCCTAATATCAATATACTCCCTGCCAGTGCGGGGATGATCAGGTTAATAAACCAGATACTCACAGCTGTAAGGCTGATCCCAAGACTGTTCTGGCTAAATAGTCCCAGCAACATCAAACTCACTTTTCCACGTAAACCGAGGTCGGTAAACAAAGCTATCGTGGGTATGACCGCCATGACCAGGAATGAAATACTGACGACCCACCAGCTTTCCCATAGTGAAACCTCTACATCAAATAGCTTGAACAAGAGATAATATTGTACGATAAATACAACGAATCTCAGTGCTGATAAAGACATTATTTGCAACAGTAAAGTTGCATTAAAGTTCTCTAATGTTTCAATGAGCCAGGCGTATCTCCTGCTTCCGGGAAGCCTGTCTACCCATCTTACAAGGAAAGACAACCTGAAATAAAAGAGTGTTAAAATCAGGGTTACGGCCGCTACACCATATAGTATAATGTCATACCAAAACGAGGTGACGAGTTCGCCATTCTCTATAACCGGACGCATGATTATCAAACCAATAAAACCCATGATAAGTGTTACAATCAGCTGGCTCAAACTGCAGGTGATCGTCAGTGAAATCGCTTTTAACCGGTTGCCTTCTTCCATGTACAGTACCCTCCCCAGGTATTCGCCTACCCGGTTGGGTGTGGTCACTGAAAAAGACACCCCTGATACCACCGCTTTAAAGGCTGTAAAAAAGCTAATTTTCTGGATCCTTTCAATAGCGAGTTTCCATTTGGCCGTTTCGAGTGACCAGTTGGCCAACATTAGCACAAAAACTGCGGCGAGGTTCCACCACATACCACTGTTGAAGGATTGGCGGATATGCAGCCAGGAAGTTTCAAGATCAGGCTGTGATCGTATTTGCCGATATACCGAATAGGAAAGCCAGATAAAGAGTGCAGGCCCCAAAAAAATGTTGACGAACCGCCTGAGCTTTTTATTTTGATCACTATTTAATCGCATACTGGCATCGTACTTCAAAGATTTCAACCCGTTTTCGTAGTTTCGGGCTTCGAAGTTTTGATCTCTATACTAGTTATAATCCGGTAAAAATACAACCGCTTGCAAAACCCTGCTAAAATAATCCTCGGCATTGATCCTGGTACATTGGTGATGGGCTACGGCATCATCGAAGTGAGGGGAGGCGGGGTAAAAATGAAAACCATGCATGTGCTGAAATTGTCAGCGCGGCAGGATAATTACCAGCGACTCCAACTTATTCACCAGAAAGTAGAAGAGCTGATCGAAATATACAAACCCCATGAGTTTGCTATTGAAGCGCCTTTCTTTGGTAAAAACGTACAAAGTATGCTCAAGTTGGGCAGGGCGCAGGGTGTGGCCATTGCCGCGGCGATTCAGGCCGGCGTACCGGTAACCGAATATTCACCCAAAAAAGTAAAGCAGTCGGTCACGGGAAATGGTAATGCAGGCAAGGAGCAGGTTTGGAAAATGCTGCAACAACTTCTTACATTAAAAGAAGACCCACTTTCTTTCGATGCAACTGATGCTCTCGCGGTAGCGGTTTGTCATCATTTCCAGACCACCCGGGTGATGGTTCAGGCAAATAATACCGGAAAAGGCTGGGATGATTTTATAAAAAAGAACCCGGACCGGATTGTGAAACTCTAATGGGAAAAGCTGAGATTTTATTGCCGGTGAGGGGGAAAGGCGGAAGTGAAAGTATTGGTAGTTGGCAACACCGCATTCCTATCCCACTAAATAATCTTTTGAATTTGCAGAACAAAAGATAACGCGGGTTTAGTTGTCTGATTTTAATTTATCGACGAGCATCTGCTGGATTTCCTTCATACGCTCATCGCTTACTTTTAGTTTTGGCTGTGTAAAATTCAGATCGTTGGCTGAACTGATGGGAATAAGATGCATATGCGCATGCGGTACTTCCAGTCCGACAACGCTGATACCGCAGCGATTGCAATTGAATGAAGCTTCGATGGCCTTGGCAATGGGACGGGCAAATACCAGCCATTCTGCCAGGTAGTCTTCCGGCAGGTCAAAAAGATTATCGACTTCTTTTTTGGGTACAACCAATACATGTCCCTCGCGTAGCGGAAAAATATCCAGGAATGCGAAGAATTTTTCATTCTCGGCAATTTTATAGCCAGGGATCTCTCCAGCAATGATTTTTGAAAAAATTGTCATACCTCCAAACAATTTAGATTTGATCGAAAGCAAAAAATAATAAGCCCTTTTCAGCATAAAAGCTGTTTCAATTACAAATCTATCAACTTACCGCATTAAAAAAACCTCCATACCGGAGGTTTAGCATTTGAACCGTTATATCCGGCAATTAAGCTGTAATATTATCAATCTTGAAGCTGATCACTCCCGCGGGTGCCTGCACATCGGCTGTTTCACCGACCTGTTTTCCCAATATTCCCTGGCCAATAGGTGAAGACACTGAAATCTTTCCTGCCTTGAGATCGGCTTCTGTTTCGCTCACAACCTGGTAGGTGACCTGCTTCTTTGTTTTCAGATTTGTCAGTGTAACCTTGGTCAGGATCGATACCTTGCTGGTATCAATGGCTGATTCATCGATCACCCGGGTATTGGCCAATTGCCCTTCCAACTGGGCGATCTTTGCTTCGAGCAGTCCCTGGGCTTCTTTTGCCGCATCATATTCCGCGTTCTCTTTAAGGTCGCCTTTCTCACGTGCTTCGGCAATGGCCCTGCTGGCAGCTGGTCTTTCAACCCCTTTCATATGCTGCAGTTCAGTCTTAATTTGCTCTAAAGTTTCCTTAGTAACATATTGAATAGTCATACTCACCTCCTTTGATATAAACAAAAAAAATAACAACGCCTCAGGGTTCTGCTGAAGCGTTGCACTATTGTATATCAAAGATAGTAAACTATTTGAAAATAAAAAACGGAATTCACCCCTCCGAAAAGCGTGCAATTTTAGCGCGGAAAATCATTCATTTCCAAATATTTTCCGGGTTAGCACCTGAGCCATTTTTAATAATGCCTCATGACTATAGCCCGCGATATGGGGCGTGAGTAATACATTGGGCTGAGAAGCCAGCCAGTTAAGTTGTTCTTTCTCACCGGTTGAATATGTGTCAAGTTTCTCATTTTCCAGGACATCCAAAGCTGCGCCGGCCACCTGTTTTGATCTCAGGGCTTCAACAAGTTGGGAAGTATGCATAATCTTACCTCTCGATGTATTGATGATGAAAGGCTTCTTCTGGAGGGCATTAAAAAATTCAGAACCTGACATATGAAAAGTCTCCTCTGTCAAAGGCACATGGAAACTGATCACATCTGCGTAACGACACAATTGCTCAAGACTGGCTTCTTTGACATATCCGCCACTGAAGCCAAACCTGTATTTATCATACGCAAGAACAGTAACATTAAAGGGCTGCAGCAGTCGCGCAAAAGAACTCCCGGTATTTCCGAAACCAATGATACCTACGGTTTTTCCACTGAGCTCGGATCCCCTGTTTTCATCGCGGTGCCAGATACCATTTCGGATCTCGTTACAGGAAAGATGAATATTCCTTAGCAGGACCAGCAACATTCCAAGTGTATGTTCTGCCACCGCGTTTGAATTACCCTCGGGACTACTATAACATTCAATACCCTTACTTTTTGCATAAGCCACGTCAATCAATTCGAGACCGCTTCCCAGCCGCCCGATCCATTTCAATGAATTTGCCCTGTCAATAATCGCTTTATCAATCTTTAAACGGGTGGTTACGACGAGGCCTTCTGCGTCTGGTATCTGTTCGGTCAACTCTTCATAAGTGATGCGCGGGTTATTGACGATCTCGTAGCCATGCTTTTTCAGTTCATCATACAGGTAAGGGTGCGCCCGGGCTGTAATAATTACTTTCTTCATAGATTATAGTGCCTGCAAAATTAATGCTGCTTCATTTTAAAACTTAACGCCGCAAATTGATCGACCGATAATTGCTCTGCTCTTTTATTAAACAGTTCATCTTCCAGAATAGTTGCCTCAAACAAGCCTTTAACGGCATTGCGCAGGGTTTTTCTTCGCTGGTTGAAAGCCGTTTTTACAAGGTTGAAAAAAGCCGACTCACTTCTTATTGTTAATGGTTGTGATCGGGGCACCAACCTGATGACGCCACTTTTGACCTTGGGTGGCGGCGTAAAACTTTTTTCACTCACATCAAATAAATATTCAACATCGAAAAAAGCCTGTATCAACACGCTGATAACACCATATACTTTATTCCCCTCCCGCGCGGCTACCCGCTGGGCTACTTCTTTCTGGAACATTCCGATCACGCATTCTACATCAGGTCGCCAGTCGAGAATCTTAAATAATATCTGGGTTGAAATATTGTACGGGAAATTTCCGATCACGGTAAATGGGGAAGTAAATGGCTTATCAATCTCCAAAAAGCTCCGGTGAATGATCCTTCCCCCCAGGTGGGGATATGTGGCCAATAAGAAATCTACTTTTTCCGAATCGAGCTCCACTGCTTTAAAGTCAATACCGGGGATTTGAAGCAGGTATTTAGTCAGCGCGCCACCACCAGGACCCACTTCAAGCAAATGGGTGAATGGATGCTCCTGAAGTGCAGCAACTATTCTCCGGCAAATATTCTCATCCCGCAGAAAATGTTGCCCCAACGACTTCTTAAGCGTGTACATATTTGCAAATGTAGCTTATCGCCCAGGATTTGCAGTTTGTGTGTTGTGGCAGAGACCGAACATGATTTCTTTTGAAATGCTAAGCTCCTGGTTTTTGTTTACCTAGCGTTTAGCAATCCGGACACTGGCGATTGCTGACGAAATGGAATTGTTATTATCCTTCAACGCGACAATACGATAGTGAATATTACCAGTAATATCTTTATCGTCAGTATACCTGAAAGACCGGGCGCCAGAATTAGACATAGTAGCTATGTCGTCCCAATCGGCGTATTCATCTTTCGGGTTGTCGTAAGTTTTTTGAATTTTAAATCCAACAATACGTGACTGCTCATTGATACCCCAGGTAGCAGTCACGCCCTTATTCCGGCTGTCTAACTTGAAGTAAGTAAAGATAGGCCTGGACTGCATATCATCTGAAATATAAGATGCCTTTACAACCGGCACAGGAGCGGGTGCAGTCCAGGCGGTTACAACCAACATGGCGGTAAACCCGATAATAGAAGATTTTGCTTTCATAAGGTTGCGATTTTAAAATAAAAATAGAGTTGCTTTGGCAAACTAAAAAAGTAATAATGCCTGTGACTTAACAGGGTTAGTATACTATGGAGACTGCAGAAAACAACATGTCGTTAATCTACTTATTAATATGTATTCGGATTCAATAAGTAATTAAAAAGGGAACGCCTGTAAAGGCCTTATTCCCTTTTTAACACGAGCTCTTTTGAAGAAATATTTCCATTCAGGTTGATCTGAACGATATATATGCCCGCTGGCCATGATGACTGGATGGGCAGGTTAATGTTGTTAATTCCTTTAGCAAGTTTCAGTTTCTGATTCACCATCTCTTTTCCGATCGCATTCACGATACGAAGCCTTGCCTGCGAGTATGCTTTGTCAGTTTTTACCGATAAGGAAGCCTGATCTATAGCCGGGTTGGGGTATAGTAATATGTCAGCAGTTGGCACAATGATCTTAACCATGCGAGTATCACTGTATCGAATGCTACCTTTATTTTCAGCCAGCCTCAAACGGTACCTGGAATTACCCGGGAACGGTTCGTTATCTGTAAAGCGATAGCTTGTTTCACCATTTATTGTACCGGGTGCAAAGCCAATCACTTCCCAGTTAGTGCCGTTCTTACTGCGTTCAATATCATACCCCTGGAAGTCAGCGCTTTCATATGCCAGCCAGTTCAGGTTCACTTTGGAATTATTTTCCACGATCGCGTCGAACGAAATGATCGAAACAGGTAATACCGTGTTGTCAACGATCACCCTGTAATCCTCAGTTTCACCACCGTCATAATATCCTGTTGACTTGGTGGCATCCATTGCGTAGTCCTTTGATGCCACACGGATGCGGAGATAGGTATAGGAACCCACCGGCAGGGTTGAAGCAATTCCCGACCAGCTGAGATATATCGTTTGCAACACGGGTCCAACTGATGATACGATCACCGGCACGGAAGCTTCAGAAGAATCGAAAAAGCCATTTCCATTATAATCAAGCCAGCCGATAACAGTGGCATCCCTGCCGGTATTATTGTATACTGTTACTTCTGTGGAATAAGTGCTTTCTGTTGGGTTAAATAAAGGCACTGTATTTATCCCATCTTCATCCGAACCGTCGGCTGTTGCGTCAACAGATGATGTTTTCAGCCATTCCCGGTCAAATGTGGGTCCCAGGCGAAGACTGGTGTCTCTCTCATGCACAGCTGGCGACCATGGGTCGGGGTCATAAGAGTCCGGAGCATCACCAAAATCGCAAAATGGCCGGAATGCTTCGGCAGCATCACCCCAGCTACCAACCACTGTTACACCATCGTAGGTCATAGTCTGCGCAGTACCGACATTATTTGTACCATTATAGGGAGCTATCGTTCCCGCTGCAACGGAGCTGGGTGAACCCACGTTATAAAGCTGACCCAACCAGTCGACCGATACCTGGCGTGGTATAAGCGTACCCGAGGGGGCATAGCGTGTAACTACACCGGTATATAAGCTTTGGTGGTGAAAATCCTTGTTGGTACCGACCCCCGCAGCGCCTGCGTCGAAGTCATAAAGCACGCCGTTGTTGATACCGAAATCACTCCAGTCCTGTGTACGGGTACTACCTACATAGGGAGGCTGTGAATAAACCTGCGCGATGCCGATCGGGAATTGTGAAGCGTTCAGATCGATCCGCCAGATATTGGATTCGGTCAGGCTCGAACCACCTTCGATACCCAGGTATAGTTTATCGCCATAGAAAGCTGCAGCTGCGGTTTCCACCCCATTCTCATATGTCGGGATACCAAGTGTGTTGACATTGGGGACCAGCACGCCCAATGTATCCATGTCGTAGTGATATCTTCTAAGTGATTTCTCATTAGTGTTGGTACCGCCATTGTTGCCCGACAGACTGTAGGTGTAGTAAACATATCTCCTGTAAGGATCATAAGACATGGAGTTGATATTCGTATGTCCATAGTCTGTGAACAGGTATTTTGCTCTACCCGTAGCCGGGTCTACATAATAAAATACATTATTCCTTACAGTGATCACATAACCAGGCATGCCCGTAAATGGTCGGCTGATCTCGTAATAATTATCCGGGAATGAACTTACTGTACAACCATAGATATCAGAAAGCCAGAATGAACGGTTTTCTGTACCTCCGGTTCCGCAACTGCTGGAACATGCGCCGGATAAGGTTATGGTCATCGTAACGGATGTAACCGGGCCAGGTATCGATACATTCACCGTTGCATCTGTTGAAGTCCCGGCAACTGTCGTATTATTTGCTGTTACAAAAGCCGTAGGAGAATTGTTATTTGAAATGGTAAGCGTGGTCCCACTAACCCTGGCCAGAGAAATATTAACTGGGGTAGCACCGTTGCTGGCTGCAAACTGAACTCTCTGGCTACGATCGATATCAAAAAGAGAGAATTGAAGGTCCTGAACCGGATCGGCAAATGTAAAGGTGATCGCACCATTGCCAATAAACTGTACATCGGCTCCGCTTCCGCTCGTACCAAAAGAGCCGGCGGATCCTGTGTGGGTTGTATTTTCACCCGGCACGTTATTGCCTGTATAGTTATGTGAAATGGTAAGGGTATTGGAGCCAAAGGCAAAGGGTTGATTTTGACAACGCGCCAGGCTCACATAAGATGTAATGGTGGTATTGTTTTGCCCAAAAAAATCGCGGTAGTCCCAATCGAGTACCGTATTGGTACATTGCGACAGGGCAATGCCACGAATAAACAAACCTGCAATAAGAAACAGAATGTAAAGTTTTTTCATAGTACGGATTTAAGGTTGATTCTTCGATCCTGATAAAACTTTTTTGATTCTCATTCCTGCTGTTTGAACCAAAATTTTTGTTCAGCCAGCAAGGGTTTCATCAGTTGTACGATACTTGATTTTGCTTATCGAAAATTAGTGCAAGACTTTATAATCTCCCATCGGCCAGCTCATTTTGGAGCCGGAAAAAGTACATATCCCAATTAGTTTTACTTCCTTCCTGGAAGTAATTTCTAAACATTACCGTAAAAGATGTGCGTAGCTCGCGCTTAGCCATTGATACTGAACTTGATTCTTTCTTTATGATAAAATGCAAAAAAGTGGAATCTGCCTTTCAAAATACTATCAATTTGAAGCTGAAAGGGTTGCGATTTAAAGTGGGAAGCCATGCCTATCGAAGTGTATGAAAATGAGATAAGAGCGGATCATCATGATGACCATGACATGTTTGGATTTAATCCCGACTGTCTGGGTATTCATGATAATCCACACGCCGAATACTTATCATTTGCCACACTACCGATGCCCGTTAGCATAGGCTAGTTTTCCTTGAAGATCTTCTGTGTTGCTACAATTTCGCCTTTTTCATTCCTTACTATAACCAGGTATAACTGTCCGGTACGGGCGCTTAGATCGATGCTGATCTCATTGCCTGCGATATTGCTGCTGATCGGCTGGCGGAAAATTTCCCTGCCCGCCATATCCATGATGTTTACCGAATAAGCACCATGCATAATCCCATTCACTTTCACTTTCACTACATTCTTCACAGGGTTTGGATAGACCAGCACCTGTAGCTGCGCCGGGTGATAGAATACCGATACCGTCGAACTATAACTTTCCGTACCATCCTTATCAAACTGTTTGATACGATAAAAATTATTACCGATAAATGGTGCAGTATCGATAAAACGGTAGGGAGCATCTTCGGGTCCTCTTCCGATGGATATAAACTGCATTCCATCCGCCGATTTTTCAATCTCAAAGTATTCGTGCTGGCGATCGATGATGGCCTCCCAGTCCACCCGCACTGTTTCATCGGGTAAAAGCTTGGCAGCTACCCGCAGAAACTGAACAGGCAGTGTCACCAGGGTGGAAGTACTTTTCACGATCTTGAAGTCATCAATATAAAATCCATCGTCGAGATCTTTTTCAAAATCGTTGACCGCTGTTGCATCTGAACTGAATTCAAACCGAAAACGAACATTATTGCTGTTATAAAAACCAGATGGTATTTCGATCAATTCCCGGGTCCAGTTTTCCCTGATACCTGTCAATGCAGGCATTCCTCCCAGTCTGCCCTGGTTGGTTGTATTGTTTTCCTGCACGGTATTTCTACCCACCAGGTTGGTCCAGGTTCCATTCAATCCGTCGGTACTATTGGTGGATATCTGCACCCGAAGGATATCCCTGAAGTTCTCCGCTCTATGTCTTGTCCAGAAACTGATATATGCGGCAGTGGCGTTTGACAGATCGAAAGGGTTCCTGGTTGCGGCAATCCTGGTACTGCTGCTGGTATAATTACCCGATGGTGATTCAGTGAGTGCACGTGATGAGTTTACACCTCCGGCGGAAACATAGTCCCACCCACTGGATACTTCCCAGTTCGTGCTTACCGAGCCTGTTTCCATATCATCAGAAAAAAGCGTAACCGGGTTAAATATTTTGGTCACCGTATCATAGATCGTGATGCCACCGGTTTGCACCCGCCAGACAAATTTTATTCTTTGCCCATTACCCAGCCCGGGCGGAAAAGTAACTGGTACGGAACCTGAATAAGTATCATAATAAACCGGAAGACTATTGATCGTATCGGCTTTAGTGGAACCGATATTCTGTAAGGGGATCAGGTTGACGATGACGGGTTCGTCGCCGATGCCGATACGCCGGATATTAAAACGCATTACCGAATCGAGACTAGTTACGGCAATATCGTTGGCATCCTGCAGGTCCACATAGGAACCGGCTGCAAATGCAAGCTGCATATTCTGAAAGCAAAGATTCTTACAAAGTTCAATGATCTGCGAACTTGGCGCCCAAAAACCGCCGCCACCGGCCTCACCCGTCATGCCGTATACTTTGCCCTTTTTATTTGGTTCTCCGGGATACGACTCAATATCACCAAGCAGCCACCAGTCCTTAGCGCCACCGGCCACTTCATATTGCACCGTTGCATAACTATCACCCGCCCGGTGTCCATTGTATTTTCCCATCAGGGCAGGAATGAAAGTATAGAAATACTGGTCGAGCGTTGACATGGTATGATAACTTCTTCTGCCAAATGGCAAAGAGTAGTAAGGGCCTGAACAGTGCTGATCAAATGCAGCTACAAAATTTCGTGAATAGCAGAGGTCCCTGATGGCCTGTGTTTCAGGCTCGGAAAACGCCCCACTACCCCAGTAAGTCTCGTAAGAAGTAATATCAGATCCGCAACTCGTAGACGCACCTGCACAATCACTCCAGTCCACACCATAATTGCGATTCAGATCCACCCCTTTTTGTCCAGTGATATCGGATCCAACATTCCTGCGATTCTTGCGTTGCATTCCACCGCCACCGGGATTATTCGTCTGGTTATACACATAGCCATCTGGATTCACGCAGGGTACAATGAAGATCTCCCGGTTGTTTACAAGTTCTGTTACAGATTGTAAGGTGCCATAATTCTGGGCAAGGTATTGGGCAAAAAATATCAGGCTGGTTCCCGTGATCGCTTCCCTGGCATGTTGTAGCCCGAGGTACAACACTTCCGGCTCTTCCTCATCATTTGTTACATTATCAGAAATTTTAAGACACCATATATCCCTGCCTTCTACCGATAATCCTATCGATGTTTTTTGAACCAGGTTGGGGAATGTGGCTACCAGCTCATCCATCTTGCTATTCATCTGAGAAAAAGTATAGTAACCACCCATGCTGCCGGGTGGCAGCCCGTTTGTAGAAAAGAAAGAAGGCGTGCTTATAAAATCACGTATCGACTGACCCGACGTCTCGTAAGCAACGCGATTTCCTGTCCGGGCCTGTTCAAAAAACAGTTTGCTTTGCTCCTGGAAATGTTTGGTTACATCATCCACAATTATTTCAACCTGGTGCCCTGCCGCCCGCAAGTTGGCAATTGCATGTTCGCTAAGCTCGGCAACTACTCCATCACTGGTGGAACTGAAGTGATCGGCTTCCATGAGGTTGATCACTGATTGTCGCGCTGATGCGTCTTCAGGAAGCCTGATCCTGATCTTACTGTATGTAACCTGGCTTGTAGCTTGCAGTGAATACAACAAAAACAAGGCAAGGATAGTGGATTGAATGGTGTTCATAACATTTTGTTTTTCCGGCATCAACCGGCTCACAAATGGTAATATCTCATTTGAAAGTAATAGGTGAACGCAAATTGTACAAGGGGAAATATCCTGTCGTTATCACGCTTTCTTTTAAGATTTTTATACTGGCAGAGGACAACTTGAACGCGGGTATATACGCGGAACTCAGGAGTATTTTACTTTGACAAATAACATTCCCTAATTTTCCAAATCCATATCTTTAACACATAACCTCTCATTCTCAATACTATGCGACTAGTTTTTTTTGTTTTGTTATTAGCGATCAACGGTTTCGCACAGCAAAGACCAAACATTATCTATATTATGAGCGACGATCACGACAACGATGCGATCAGCTCTTATAACCCGCAGTTCATTCAAACACCGCATATCGACAGGCTGGCGGCGGAAGGCATAAAATTCAACAAGGCCTTTGTCGGCAACTCGATTTGCTCGCCGGCGCGAGCCACCTTGCTCACCGGACAGCACTCGCATAAAAACGGTGTAAAAGATAACCGGACACCATTTGATTCCTCCAAAAACAATTTACCTAAGGTATTGCAAAAAGCAGGTTATCAAACT
Source organism: Bacteroidota bacterium (assembly GCA_023424015.1). Classification (GTDB taxonomy): domain Bacteria; phylum Bacteroidota; class Bacteroidia; order Chitinophagales; family Chitinophagaceae; genus Terrimonas_B. The sequence continues at coordinate 29,443 of JAFAEM010000026.1, forward strand.
GCCCTGATCGGAAAATGGCATCTTCATTCTTACCCATCCGGTTTCGATTACTGGAAAATTCTACCCGGCATGGGACAATATTTCAATACATCGATCATTAAAATGTCGGGTGATACGATCCGCGAAGCAGGTTATGCTACGGATGTACTGACTGATAATGCGCTGAACTGGCTGCAAACACGTGATAAATCAAAACCTTTTGTATTGTTCTTCCATCACAAGGCACCGCACCGGTACTTTTTCCCCGCACTAAAATACCTCGAACAGTTTCGCACCAAAGTCTTTCCTGAACCATCGAGCCTTTACCTGGACACTGCTGGGCGTGGGGCCGCTTGGGCCAGGCAAACGATGGGAATTTTACCGGATATGCAATTATGCAGTGATCTGAAAATAAATCCGCAATACCTGATAGATATTCCGGAATTAAAACCATCGGAACAACAGATCGATTACTACAACGCAATCATGAACCGTGTGCCGGCAGATCAAAGAAAGAGATATGAAGAGATCTTTGCCGAGCGTGGAAAATTAATCCGCGAAAAAAACCTGAGAGGTAAAGAGCTATTAAAATACAAATACCAATGGTATATGCAGGACTATATGTCCTGCATCGCGTCTATAGATGAGAGTATCGGGCGGTTACTGGATTATCTAGACAAGGAAAATATGAGTTCGAACACCGCCGTGATCTACACTAGCGACCAGGGGTTTTACCTGGGTGAGAACGGGTGGTTTGACAAACGGTTTGCTTATGATGTCTCCATGCAAACACCACTGCTGGTCAGGTGGCCCGGTCGTATCAAACCCGGAACAATAACCGATGCGATGGTGCAGAATATTGACTTCGCTCCCACCATACTCGGCATGGCGGGATTAAAAACTCCTGACTGGATGCAGGGCCTGGATCTCACTCCCCTGCTTACCGGTAAGCAAACAGAACTCCCCCGGCCTTATCTTTATTATCACTACTACGAATTTGTACGTGACCATACCGTCATCCCACATATTGCCATACGAAGCCGCGATCATAAACTCATTTACTTCTATACGGTAAATGAATGGCAATTGTATGACCTTCAGAAAGACCCCGTTGAATTAAACAATCTGGTCAATTCACCAGCCCATCAGGAACTGTTTAAAAAGTTACGAAAGGAATTGGTGAAACTCCGTGACAGGTACGATGACCACGAACCAGCCGGCGAGTTAAATTAGTATTTAATCACAGCCAACAAATTTATCTCTAGATAACGCAGGGTACTTTGCGGAATGGCTGACTATTGTCAAATTTTAAATTGTCAGGTTTTGCAAAAAGCGTTGTGTCGTTTCTTTGCGTGAGTTCACCGGTCGCGGGCAATAATTCGTCCCCATTTACTTTCCAGGCTACTTCACGTACGGAAACGACCCCCTCTGACTTAAAAAGATACCAACCCCTGATAATATCCCCTGCCAGGTCAGCCTGAACAGTGCCATCATTACGATCTTTTTCGAAGATCCGGTAAGAAAGCGAACCGCTAACGCTATGTGTTTTGGCTTCGAGCTGCAGGTTAGCCGTGTCCTTCCCATTGATTTGTATAAAACAACCTGTAGGAACGGTATCAGCTTTTACAAGTTCTAACGCCTTTGTAGTATCCTGCATAGCTCCGTTCTCCGAAGTGGAAGCTTCGTCATTACAGGATGAAAGCAGGATGGCCAGTACAGTTAAAGCTTTAATACGGATGGTCATAACTATCATTTTAGATTATACATGAAATAGTTATGCCAGAAATGGCAGTACAGAAAAGACAGGCTGGGTCGCCGATTATTTTACTGTAAATGAATGGATCGCGAACACAGGTTGGCCATTGCTGCCGATGCCCTGCAATACTACTTTGAATTGCCCGCTTTGATCTGATGTGTAGAACTGTACACCATTCTTTCCCGAGAGCCAGGGCGACCAGTACAAGGTACTCCGAAGGTCAGGAATTCGCTTTGCCCGATCACTGTCAGACTCATAAGATGGCGAATAGAATTCTCTCTGCAATTGCAGGCCTTCATAATCTACAGCAATCAAACCCGGTGTTAACTCGAAGCCATCAAATTTTCCCTGGTAAGTTTCAAAACTGGCCACTCCTCTATAACTTAGACCTCCTACCACGTATCTCCGGGGGACTATTTCGAGCTTCTTTACTTTCAGAGGATCATAATCAAAAATCTTATTAGGGTCTGCAAAAGGTACTCCATCCACCATCACCAGCATCTGATCACTATAAACTGTCCTGGTTACTTCGTCGTAGATAGTCATATAAAGCTTGCCGTTTCGCAACGTTACATTGATCGGAGCAACATATTCCCGCAATACTTCTTCCATCGTGGTGAATCGCTTATAATCGTCGAGGCGGTAACTAAATTCGGCTTTACCAAAAAACGGTATGGTATCACTTAATGCAGGTGGCTGGAATCGGCGAATACTGTCAACAACATACACATTCTGCGTCTGCATGGCGATACTTTTCCCTGTCAGTTTCTGTTGGTCCTGGCGTGAAAGCCGGATCGAAGGAAGCTGGTTATTATATGACTCTTCTGAAAATGGTGTAAGTACGTCTATACGATAAGTGCCCGGTGCCGCGCCAGGTACCTGGGGAATGATCTCGCCCGGACCATAGTAATCACGTGCATTGAAATACGCGATCCCATCGTTGTTTGTTCTGGCGGCAGATATACCAAAAGGACTTGTGGGGTAAGAAAGCAAGCAACTTATATTAGCTGCAGGTTTGCCCGAAGCCGTTTCCGTAATTTTGACAGCTACCAGGTGCCCACCATGCTCAGGTAAAAATAATGCGGTAGTTGACTTAGCAGGCTGAAGCAGCTTCTCCCAGCGAAAACGCCGCCAGCCATGGGTCATCAGCAGTCCATTTATCGCTTCGCCGGTTTTATCTTCCCCGGAAAAATAATATCCCGGCGACTCTACAAAACCGCGAAGGTCCGAGCTTAGCCATAAATAACTTGCGATATCGTCATCCGAATTTTGCAGCGAATCGACCTGGAATACTGCAACAGAAAAATTATTAGCGACGGTATTTGTTTGTCCCGGTTTGATCGCAAGGTCAACCTTCTGGCGTTTCCCGTATTCGCCTTTATCACTTCCAATACTGACCAAGGAAGTTGATGCGGGGTTTATAAACACCAGTCGCTCGCAAACCGGCTTTTGATCCTTATTGAAAAGTGTGAAATGGCTCACACCATCCCCGAGCTTGGTCTTGTCGATATAAAATACCAGGTCCGACTCATAATTGATAAAGCCAGGCTCGGCAACTTTTAAAACCTGACGCGTATGTGCTATCAAAAAAACTTTCTCTCCCCGCACACCTGGCTCAGATCCCCTGGCCTGGATACGAACTTTGAATCGACCGTCGTTGTTATCGCTTACGTTCATTACATAGCCCTGTGCATAGACAGCAGGGATAGAATGATTAAATGACTTACCATCGGGCAGGTAAATAGTAGCTGTATATTGCCGATCAGGCTGAGGTTTGAAATTAAAGCTTCCGATACCAAATTTATGTGTGGAAAAATGGCTGACGGTGTCACCGCGATCATCAGCAATGATCCCGCGGGCATCCAGGCCTTTGCCATACTGATCAGCGACCTGGAAAGCCAGCTTTGTCTCGATGCCACTTACCAGGTTGCCACCCTCAGGGAAAAAAGCTGCGGTTACACGAACTGAGTCGGCTTTTGCGACTGCCTCCACCGGCTTGATCGTATTGACGATGGTTATGCTTTTTTCATAAAACGCAACAGCCCCTTCGTTCTTCATCCAGTTGGTATAGGCCCTTAAGATATAGTTGTCTGAATTGAGAGAAAGTGGCAGATAAAATGATCCGGCACCACCTTCTGACGAGAGTGTCAGCTTAGCCTGGGCTACAGGCTTTTTTGAGCGGTCAAGGATTTCCACATACGCGGTCTTGCTCAGGTCCGAAGAAAGATGCGTGACGCCATCGACATAGTAAACTTTAAACCAGACGATCTCACCTGCCAGGTAATAATTCTTATCGGTATGCAGGTATATTTTCTCTCTCGCTGCTTCCTGGCTGGCTTTTTCAAACCGGCTTACGATTCGGTTCATTTGTTCGTCCTGTGCGGATACATTTACACACCACATCAAAGCAGTAAGCAACAATGGGAAAAATAAACGGGGCTTAAACATTATCATCTTGTTTGTAACGTAAAAATTAAATCTGCCGGGGTCGGTCCATCTTACCAATATGAAGGTTTTATCAGCGAGCCGCCTCTTGCCGGGCATTCCACGCAGGCTTGTCTCGACATTTTATAGTGAGAGATATTCCCAAAATTATTGTAAACCGCCGAATAGATAGACCCACCGGAGTTATAGGCTTCCTGGATACTATCAAATTCATTTTTTACAAGTACTTCAGGACAATCCTCCACAAATCTCCAAAATGGTAGTTCGTGACTGGCGATAAACATTCTTTTCTCTTCTACGGTAACAGCTGACAGGTAGCCGATCACAAGTTCGCCCGGATTTGTCACGCACTGAAAATTCCCTCGTTGCTCCGATGGTTGTGCATCGAAAATGCTTCCCAGGCTCTCCGTGTTCTTTCGCATCAGTTCGTAAAACTCATATCCGGCCTTATCCAGTGCATATTGCCGTACAAGAGCACTGTACCGGATCGCCAGTCTTTCATCTCCATTCGGGAAAAAGCCAAGACGTGCGCGATAAATATTGTCAGAACCCAGGCTCGCCGACGATCCGATAAGTATCTGGTGGGAGAACCCATACTTCCAGCATGTACTAACATAATCATTAACGGTACGTGGATAAACCACACTGTCTATGTACATGAACTCAGAGAAATAAAATGTCCTGATCTCCCAGGTTTCGTCGTAGTCCCAACGATAATACCGTGTATTCCCGGTTGGATCATGGGTGTTCACATGAATTCTCACCCCTTCTTCGTCACGCGTCCATCCGAGACTATCGATTGCGGGTGTCTGGGTTGCCACGACATAGTCAGATACATATTCTTTACCATTGCTGGTATTGATCTTTACACGATACTCCTGGTTGATTGTAAGATTCAGGCCGGGTGAGGCATAAAATCCGTTGCCCGCGCTTGTCAGTGTTCTGACAGAATTATCCCTACCCTCCACCACCACAACTGCATTGAGTTCTCCACGTAGTCTCGCACTATCGTCAAGTTTGAATGTACGCGTCAACCGAAGTTGGGTGGGACCATTGCCTGCATTTAAAACACCTTCTACCACCAGGAAGTTATCACTGGTAGAAATAATATCTGGCTTGTAAATTTCCTTGCAACCAACGCCGGCAATGATGGTCAGGCATGCTAGTATAAATTGTAAACGAATCATTAGTTTCTTTTTATTCTAAATTTTTAAAACCGGATGTTGAAATTCACAAAAGGCAGCATACTTCCGAATATGGAAAACTTATATCCTTTCACACGACCATCTTGTGAAGTGAAATAAACAGAATAAGGGTTCTTACGACCAAGCAGGTTGTAAACACCCACGGTCCAGGAATTATGTGTTTTTTGGTTCACCTTATGGTTACCCTCTATATTCAGTGAAAAATCTGTCCTAATATAATCCGGGATCCGGTGCGAATTGCGCTCAGAATAAAGCACACGTTCCGAGCCGGCATAGTAGTACCGTCCAATCGGGAGGGTAATCGGGCGGCCGGTACTGTATGTTGAATTCACTGATATACTAAAGCGGTGATTGACCCGGAAATTACCGGCCAGGGTCACATCATGCGGCTTGTCGTAGTTAGCAGGGTAATACTCGCCTTTGTTAACCTGGAAATCCGGATCATCCTCATTTGTTCTCAACTTGATCCTTGAATAAGTATAGCTGATCCAGCCATTCACTTTACCTCCCGGCTTCTTGATCAACAGTTCCATACCATAAGCTTTGCCTTTGGTATTAATCACATCTGTTTCGATCGTATGGTTCAACAGGAGTTTTGCACCAGGTTTGTAATCAAGATAATTTTCTATACGCTTGTAGTACACTTCCACCGAGGTTTCGATGGTGTTTGATTTGAAATTCTTGTACAATCCAAATGATACCTGGTCGCCCTCCTGCGGTTTGATATTTGGATCACTCAACTTCCAAATATCCGTAGGCGCGATAGCGGTGGTGTTGGACAACATATGAATATACTGTCGTTGGGAGTTGTATGCTGCTTTAGCGGAAAAACTTTGGGTGAACGCGTAGCGTATGGAGAACCTGTACTCTGGTCCGGCATAGTTCTTTATAAACTCTCCTTTCTTGTGCTGCCTGGTCTCCAGCATGTTCACCTCAGTCTTGGGCAGTCCTTCCGCATAATAATTGATCGACTGTGGACCCAGGTAGTTGAACATTGAAAAACGGATGCCTGTACTGATCGCCAGCCTATTGGTGGGATTGAAACGATGGGTCAGGTATGCACCGCTTTCCAGCGCCTGCTCATCCTCCACCACATCAGGCAGAATAACTGAGTTATTGTCAAATGGCGTATAAGATCCGGGTTGCAACCTGTAGTGAATACTGCTTAAACCAAAATCGAAACCATGTTGCTGGCTCAGGTAATACACGAAATCAGCCTTCCCATGAAACTGGCGAATGCCAAACTGTAACTTGAAAGCCGTCTCCTTATCTTCTTCACGAAATACCTTGTATCGGTAACCATCATAGCCTGTCGTGAATGCGAGGTTCAGGCGATTGCTAAACTTATGGGTCCACTTTACAGAAAAATTCCGGTTGCTGTAACCATAAGTCGTATCGCTATCGAGTGCAAAACGGTCATTACTGAAATACCCGGAGAAATAAAGATTATTACTGCTGTCGATCCGGTGACTTATACCAAGGTTTACATCCTGGAAGGAGGCCCTGCTATCTTCATACTCCGAAGGCAGGAGCCCCAGCAGCCAGTTGGCATAGGTACTCCGGGCACCGAATATAAATGAGGTCCTGTCTTTAGCAATCGGACCTTCGAGATGCACGCGGCTGGTTACAACACCAATACCGGCGGAACCAGTATAATTCTTTTTATTTCCTTCGCGACTGTTGATATCGAGTACCGAAGCCAGGCGACCACCAAAACGGGCGGGTATACTGCTTTTGTACAACTCAACGTCTTTGATGATCTCGGGGTTGAAGGCCGAAAACATTCCAAAGAAATGCGAGGGATTGTAAATGGTAGCATCATTGAAAAGTATCAGGTTCTGATCAGCCGAACCGCCCCGTACGTTGAAACCAGTACTGGCTTCGCCCACCGTTTTTACACCTGGCAGACTGGTGATCACCCGGAGCACATCAGCTTCACCAAACACTGAAGGCACTCTTTTGATATTATCAATGCTCAGCCTTTCCACGCCCATCTGTACACGATTGATGTTGATCGTTTTCTTGGATGACACGATAACCTCTTTCAAGGTCGTAACGGTTTCACGCATGTCTATGTCCAATTTACCATCAGAATATACAGCCAGCTGGAGCTTGGTATCCTTCATACCGATACCCATGATATTCAAACTGTGTTTACCTGCAGGCACCGACAGCGAATAGTTGCCATATGCGTCGGTTACGGTGGCAATGGCATTATCTATGAATACAGATGCGTTGATCACCGGTTCACCGGTCTTCGCATTCCTGATCGTACCGGTCACGATGGCGGTCCCCCGCATGGTATTGGTCTTGGTGCCAATCTCATAAAGTTTGCTTTCGGAAGTCACTGCTCTCTCTTTCTTCAACTCAAGTCCATAGTCCACCACGCTGTCTCTTACCACCCAGTCCGGCTGTTGCTGGCTGGTAGCCGGAAAAAATCCCTGGGGCAGGTGCGTGATGACGCGAATGTTTTTGGTGATATAAACCCGGTTGTTGTCATCGATGGAAAATAACAGACCCGAATTTTTTAAAGCTTTATCAAGAACGGCAGACAAAGGCTCGTCCTTCACTTCAATGTTTACAAGCGTAGAATCGAGCTGGTTGATGTCATAATAAAAATAACAGGGCGCCTTTGATTCGAGTTGCTTAAAAAACTGTTCCCAGGTCAGGTTTGTGAATGTACCGCTGACCAATGGATCTTTCTTTTCCTGGCCGCAACAAACCAGTGCAGTCATAAATATTGAAAAGGAAAAAGCCAGTAATTTTTTCATCGCGTTAGTTAGGTGATTGGTTATAAAAAGCTGCCATTTCCATGATGGCCTTTTCCCGGTTTTTTCTAAACTTCAGATTTTGTTGCTTGAGATGGTGCACGACACCCTGCCGCTTGTTCCTCACCAGTTCCAGCATGGATTTTTGCTTGCCAATGGCGGTATATTTACCGTCTTTTAAGGCGTAGTACAGGTAAGTGTTGACAAACTTTCGTTCAATGGCCAGGTCTACGATATTTTCTTCGATCTTACGGGTGCGTTTTACATAAATCGTTAACGGCCCTTTTATGGCACGCTGGTAAAACCCGTTTTTCAATTGGGGATCCGTATCAGGGCCAAGACGTTCAAAAAAAAGTCCGGCATACTCGAACTTTTGTATTCTCTCACCTATCAGTCGCAATGGCGTGCCCTGGGGATGCAACAGTACCACTTCGTCCATATAGGTATCATACATGATCTGTACATCGCGATACCATATACCGTCATACAAGACAGAACCCTGATACCACCCGCTTTCCGGATAGAATGCAGTTTCCAGTACACCGGGGTATCCATAAAATACCCGGCCATTGTGTATGGGCAGGGTTTCGTCAAGGGCTTTGAAATAGAGTCCGCGTGCCGTATCAGCACCAGGTTTAAGTAAAGGAGGCTGCAGGTTTTGCCCGCTTGCCTCTGTCAGAATAAAAAATGACAGGAGAGCAGTTAGTTTTTTCATGAAATTTTTAAAAAAGTTAATCAGGCCGCCGGCAAATCTACAGTTCCGCAAAATACAAAATGCCCCGTTTATAAAATAAACCTCAAATCAATCATATACCAACAATGATTGTCGGTCAGATCGGGGTATAGATATTGGGCTTTGTATTAAAAATATAGTCGCCATGCTCACTGATCAGTTCGGCTACCAGGGCAGTCCATCCCGTCTGATGGCTGGCCCCAAGACCCCTTCCGGTGTCACCATGGAAATATTCATAAAACGTAATCAGGTGTTCATTACCGGGTTGACGGTAAAACCAGCTGTATTTGCCATAAAGCCGCCGGTTGCCGTCCCTGTCTTTCTGAAATAAGCTGATCACTCTTTTGGTCAATTCGTTGGCTACCTCTGTCAGATTTATTTTTCTTCCGGATCCTGTCGGGTACTCGATCAGCAGGGTATCACCATAGAACTCTCCATACTTACGGATGGACTGAATGATCAGGTAATTGATAGGCATCCAAACCGGGCCACGCCAGTTGGAATTGCCGCCAAACATATCTGATGTCGAATCGCCGGGATCATACCGGATGCTATAAATATTACCGTCTACCGTTACAGAATATGGCTTTTCTTCATGGTATTTCGACAAAGCCCGAATACCGCCATCTGAAAGGAATCCATTTTCATCGAGTAGTGGCTTTAGCATGTCTATCAGCCTTTCGCGAGGGATCAGTGACATCAGTATCTCCCCATCTTCACTCCGCTCCTCGTTGGGCCAAAATTTGTTGTTCTTCTTGCGGTAATTTTCAAACCAGGTGATCCTTTTCTTAAAATCTGTTAGTTTGTCGAGCACATTCTTACTGATCGTAGATACGGCATAAAGCGAGGCAACACCAACGATGGACTGGATCCGAAGGGGCACTGGGTCGCTACCGGCAACACAAAGCACGTCATAAAAGAACTTGTCTTCTTCGTTCCACAACCCGTGCTGGTTCAATGATTCCGCGATCAATACAAAATGCTCAAAAAATTTCGTGGCGGTGTCTTCAAACGACTGGTCTTCCATCGCGATCTCTATGGCCATGTCCATCATATCGAGTGCATAGGTTCCCATCCAGCTTGTTCCATCGGCCTGCTCCAGTTGCACTTCCCCGGGAAAATGAAAACTTCTGTTGAAAACCCCGATATTATCCAATCCAAGGAAGCCGCCTTCGAAAATATTATTACCATTTACGTCTTTGCGGTTGATCCACCAGGTGAAATTGATCAATAGCTTATGGAAAACCTTTTTCAAAAAATTGATATCACCCCTGCCCTTCTGCTTTTTTTCAATATGATACACCTGCATGGCCGCCCAGGCCTGTACAGGCGGATTGACGTCACTGAAGTTCCATTCATAAGCGGGCAATTGTCCATCGGGTTTCATATACCACTCGCGCATCACCAGCGACAACTGGTGCTTGGCAAAAGTGGGATCCACTACGGCCATCGAAATGCATTGAAATGCCAGGTCCCAGGCTGCATACCAGGGATACTCCCATTTGTCGGGCATCATGATGATGTCCTGGTTTTTCAGGTGTGTCCAGTCATTATTGCGACCGCCGAGTCGGTTATTGCTCACCGGCGTGATGCCATCCGACTTATGGAGCCATTCTTCCACATCGAAATGATAATACTGTTTACTCCAAAGTACGCCTGCCAGTGCCTGTCGTTGTATCCGCGCCATGTCTGCACTCAGGCCATCCGGCAGTATGGCAGCATAAAATTCATCGGCCTCTTGTTTCCGTAAACGGAAAATGTCTTTAAAGTTCCTGGGAAATGGATTTTCATCAAACTGTTTACTGATACGACAATAAAAAGATTTCGTCGCTCCTGCTGCTACGCGGGTTTTATACACGGGTGAAAATTTAGTACCCGATTCTTTCGCTTTGAGTTCCTCGAGATTTTGCCCGTTGATGATGGCGTCATGAAATGCATCTTTCACAAAAATGGAAGGGTTGGGAACGCCGGATATCTTTTCTGTGTTTGTTTCATTTTCTGTAAACAAACATTTATCAGTAGGTTGAAAATAAAAATAGTAATCCTCCATGCGCTCATGCCGTGCCCTGATGGTATTTTTGTTGACATAACTGAGCTCTGGCTTTTGCTTCAACGTACCCTGTGCCCAGCGATTATAAAACCACAGGGTTGGCAATAGTGTTATTTCCGCGGTTTTGCTATAACGATTGGTAATATCAATCCTGATAAAAATATCCTGCACGTCTTTCTTTGCATAGCTGACCTGCACATCGAAATACTGGTTATTGTCGAAAATACCCGAATCAAGGATCTCATACTCCGGTTCACTTCTACTTAACTTTTTATTCTCTTCCCGGAGTTTGTCGTATGGAAATGCCTGTTGTGGGTACTTGTACAGGTACTCCATGTAATAATGCGTGGGTAGGTTGTCGAGATAGTAATAAAGTTCCTTAACATCCTCGCCATGATTGCCCTGTGGATTGCTAAGGCCAAACAGGCGTTCTTTCAGAATAGGGTCTTTCCCATTCCACAGGGCGATGCAGAAACACAGGTTCCCAAAGTAATCGGAAATACCGGCCAGGCCATCTTCACCCCAGAGATAAGCCCGGCTATGGGCGTCATCAAATGGAAAATAATGCCAGGCATCCCCGTAGACGCTATAGTCCTCACGCACTGTACCCCATTGGCGCTCACTCAGGTATGGCCCCCATTGCTCCAATGGGATGGCTTTACTGGCGTTGAACGCCAGTCGCTGATGTTCTACTGTCATGCGATTATTTTGTCGTCAAGAATAGATGGCAGGCAATCTAATAGATGTGAAATTAATGCATAATGAGTAATTGAGATCCAGCCTAAAATTTACCAGTAAACCGGGGATCATCAGGTGAGATCATTGTTAAACGAAGATCTTCTACAAATCCGCCAGGGCAGTCTATCAACTAAGTACTATAAACCGCCGAGTAGGCAAGCGGGAGTTTCACCCGCAAGCCTCTCACAGAACCGTACGTGACAGTCTCCTGTCATACGGCTCGTGTCATTTCTTGATAACTGTACTGTACCCTTTCTCCCAGTGAT
>JAFAEM010000049.1 GCA_023424015.1 Bacteroidota bacterium
AATATCTCCCGTAGGGAGATTTTATGGGTAGCTACAATTAAAAGGACACCCCACCCGTCCTGTAGGGACGGTTTATGCGAATGGCGGCATAGGGTCCTTGCAAGGTTTCAATCATAAAACGTCCGGAGGTGACGCGATATGGTGTCTCATGATGATGGAATTCATTCGCGCGATATCATTTGTTAAAGCTGTTATCTCGGGGTCGAATATCTCCCGTTGAGAGATTTTATGGGTTGCCACGGTTTATACGAATTGCTAGCAGGGATTTCATTAATTTCGGGTGCCATGAATTTCCGTGATGTATTTTCCCTGGCCTTTCGTACGGTACGAAGCAACAAGCTTCGCACGGGTCTCACTGTTGCTATCATTGCCTTTGGTATCATGGCACTGGTGGGGATCATCACGGCGATCAAGGCCATGAACCAGAAATTCTCGGAAAGCTTTTCTTCTATGGGCGCCAACGCGTTTACCATAAGGTTCAAAGAGCGCAACATACGTTTTGGAGGTGGCGGTGGTAATGACGTGGAGCTTTCCAAAAAATCAAAACGCAAGGAAAAAAAATCAAATCTCGGTAAAAGGATCACCAAGGATGAAGCCGAGATGTTTGTAGAAAATTATCACTATCCTTCTACCACTAGTATTTCTGTTTTTGGTTCACGAAATGCTATCGTTTCATTCGAAGCGAAGAAAACAAGTCCCAACGTGATGTTGTTTGGCGGTGATGAGAATTATGTTTTACTAAATGGGTTCGAGATCGCGAGTGGTCGCAATATCAATAAATCGGACGTGCAGTCGGCAGGCAATGTAGTGCTGCTGGGTTATGATGTCGCTTTCAAACTTTTCAGGGGCGGTATCGATAAGGCGACAAATAATATGGTAAGAATAAATGGCACACCATATCGCGTGATCGGTGTGCTGGCCAGTCGCGGATCCACATTTGGATTTAGCCGTGACAATATGGTGATCACAACATACACCAATGCGCACCGCAATTTTGCCAATGCCAATTCATCTTATGTGATTGCCGTACTAACGAACGATATTTTGCAGGTGCATGACGCGATGGGTGAAGCGGAGGCTGCATTTCGTCCTATTCGCAAGTTGTCAATTACCGAAGAAAGCAATTTCGCGCTCGACAGAAGTGACAGTGTGGCGGAGAAAGCGATGAACAGCCTGGGTTTTCTCACTATTTCAGCAACGGTGATCGGGCTGATCACCCTGATCGGCGCCGCGATCGGTTTGATGAATATTATGCTGGTATCAGTTTCTGAGCGCACCAAGGAAGTGGGACTGATCAAAGCGATCGGTGGTAAAAGCAAATTAGTCAGGCGCCAGTTCCTGCTTGAAGCCATGATCATCAGCGTAATGGGTGCATTATTCGGGATCGTATTGGGCATCCTTGTCGGGAATATGTTTTCTATAGTTTTAAACACCGGTTTTGTGGTGCCCTGGAACTGGGTATTATATGGCATTATTATCTGCAGCGTTGTAGGCCTGCTGGCAGGGTTGTATCCCGCGTTAAAAGCTGGCCGGCTTAATCCGATTGAAGCATTGCGATATGAATAGTTAAGGGAGAACCGGTGATTCACTGATGCCGGTTAGCAGGCTCATCTTATTTTCACTGATTATTTGATGTTAGTCCCCGGTCAAAATTGTTATCAAATTATTTGTCAGGGACTTGGTGCTTTTAAAAAAATCCTTAACTTGAACCCCTGTGGTAAAAAAATACGGACCAAAGATTTTTTTATTTACTTTTTCATTAGAATTGTGACCGCAAATTAAGGCTCATTAACATTTAAAAAAAAACACTAAAAACTTTAAGATCATGGCTGAGACTAAACCAACAGCATCCGCATCAGTTAAAGCTACTTCTGTCCAGGCAAAGAAAAGCAGCAACGCTATTTCGTGGATTGCGCCTATTGTATGTATTCTTGCAGGTTATACTATCTGGCGTTTTGTAATAGGTGCCGCATCAGGTTTCGATGCACCGGACCCATCGGGTGGTTTCTGGCCCGAACACAAAGGACCTAAAGATGCCTGGCACAGGATTTACGAGGGTGGTATCATTGTACCGGTGCTGATCGGTATGTTGCTTATGGTGATCGTGTTCTCTATCGAAAGGTATCTCACTATTCGCAAAGCAATGGGTAACGGATCTATTTCTGATTTCATCCGCAAAGTGCAATATCACCTCGCTAACCGCAATGTAGACGCTGCATTGTCTGAGTGCGACAAACAACGTGGTTCTGTTGCTAACGTAATGAAAGCAGGTCTTCGCCGTTACAAAGAAATGATCAGCGAAGGCGGTATGGATACCGATCAAAAAGTTATTGCTATTCAAAAAGAAGTGGAAGAAGCCACTGCACTGGAACTGCCCATGCTGCAGAAAAATCTGGTGTTCCTTTCCACTATCGTATCATGCGGTACGCTGGTCGCCCTGTTGGGTACGGTAATCGGTATGATCAAATCATTCTCCGCCCTTGGTGAAGAAGGTGGCGCGGGTGCTGCAAGTGATCTTGCCGTTGGTATCTCGGAAGCCTTGTATAATACAGCCCTGGGTATCGGTACTTCAGCTTTTGCGTTGATCATGTACAATATCTTTACAACTAAGATTGACTCAATTACATATGGCATTGATGAATCAGGTTTCACCCTGACTCAAAGTTTTGCTTCTCTGTACAAATAAATTGACAGAAGATGGTATGGAAAAATGATTCCTTTTCATCTCATTATTAAATATTTTTAGAAAATGCCAAGTGTAAAAATTGCAAAAAAGAACACGGATACCGATATGACACCTTTCGTGGATATCGCATTCCTGATCCTTTCTTTTTTCATCATGGCCACAAAGTTCAAGCCACCCGAGCCGGTCGAGATCACGACACCTAATTCGGTATCGGCGGGAGAATTGCCCCAGAACGATGCGGTGATGGTGTCCATAGACGCTGAGGATCGTGTGTTCTTCTCAGTGCTTTCAGAAAAAAGCCTGGAAAAATTTGACCAGATCATCCAGGAGATCAATAAGGGTAACAACCTGAATTTATCTGATGCTGAAATGGCTAACTTCAGGAAAACGATAATGGTAGGTGTGCCGCTCTCCAAGCTGCAAAGCCTGCTAAGGGTGCCTGCAGATCAGCAGAAAAGCGTACAACAGGAAGGTATTCCCGTACTCGACTCAGCTTCCAATGAGCTGGTGAGATGGATTGCCGCTTCGAAGAACGCATTTGCCGGCCAGAAGCTCACATTCCTGATCAAGGGTGATTCGAAATCGAAGTATCCCACTTTTGAAGCCGTGGTAAGCGCGCTGAAAAGAAATGAGGAATTTAAGTATAACCTGGTAACTGCGCCAGAAGATGCGCCTGCCAATACAGAGTTGGGCGTTATTCGGAGAAGCGGTAAGCCAGCCAAATAGATTTTAAAATTTTAAATTTTTTAATATGGCAAGTTTAGATACCGGTGACGGCGGCGGTGGCCACAAAAAAGGACCAGGCGTAAAGAAGGCCAAAAAGCTTTCCACCCGCGTGGACATGACACCCATGGTGGACCTGGGCTTCCTGCTGATCACTTTCTTCATCTTCACGGCAACCATGAATGAGCCCACTACGATGGACCTCAACATGCCAAAGGATACGGAGAAACCGGAAGATGAAACAAAAGTGAAGCAAACCGGCGCTCTTACGGTTATGCTTGGTAAGAACGACCAGGTATATTATTATGAAGGCGAGCTCGACCCCAACGGTGCCAACTTTAAGCAGACCACTTTCAAGGGTATCCGCGATGAGATCATCCGCAAAAAAAGGGATGTGATCGCCAATTACCGTGGTAACCCGGCCTGCGAAGAAAAGGCAAAAGAAAAAGGAAGAGATCCCAAAAAGGAATGCGCCGACGAGGATTTTGTAGTGGTGATAAAACCCAATGAGGAAGCCACATATAAAAACACCGTCGACATCCTGGACGAAATGACCATCAACCAGGTAAAGCGTTTCGCCATTGTGAAAATAGCTGATACTGAGAAGGAACTCATCAAAGCTACCGAGGGCGGCGGAACCGCAGAGCCAGCGGCACAATAATGGTTATGGAAAAAGGACAGGAAAGCATCTAATTTTAAACAAACTTCAAACATGGAAGCCAACAAAATATTATCTGCCGATATCCTTGACCTGGTTTTTGAGAACCGGAACAAGGATTACGGGGCATACGAGTTGCGCAAGACTTATAATAAGCGCATCGTGATGGCCCTGGTGATCACAGCTTCGCTGGCTTTGCTGGCCTTATTAGGCTCAATTTTAGCGAGTTCGCTGGATGACGGCAAATCGAATAAAGTCGAGATCAGGGAGGTGACCCTGGCGGATATCAAGCAGGAGGAGGAAAAGCCTAAGGAATTGCCTCCGCCCCCGCCACCAAAGCCGCCAGATCCCCCCAAGATCGAAATGCAAAAATTTACACCTCCCAAGATCGTAAAAGATGAGGAGGTACAGGAACCACCTCCCGCACAGGAGGAGCTCAAGGAAGCCAAGATCGACGTGATCAAGCAGGAAGGTATTAAGGATGAAGGTATTGTGGCCCCTGCGGTGATCGACGAAGGAAAGGGTATCGTGGAAGAGAAAAAAGAGGACGAGAACAAGATCTTCGAAAAAGTGGAGATTGAAGCGGCCTTCCCGGGTGGCGAAAGCGCCTGGAGAAAATTCCTGGAAAGAAACCTTAATCCCAGCGCCCCCGTTGACAATGGTGCACCGGAAGGCACTTATACCGTCTACGTGCAGTTTGTTGTGAGCAAAGACGGCTCTATCAGCGATGTAAGAGCGCTCACAAAACATGGTTACGGTATGGAAGAAGAAGCGGTAAGGGTAATCAAAAGAGGTCCCAAATGGACTCCCGCCATCCAGAACGGACGGCAGGTAAATGCTTACCGTAAACAGCCGATCACCTTCCTGGTACAGTCTGAATAATTTTTGGGAAATAATATTTATTGAATCCTCCCCGCACAAGTGGGGGGGATTTTTTGTTGGATAGAAAGCTTCTAGCTTCTAGCTGCGAGCTTCGAGCCTGAGCTCACAGCTCACAGCTCACGGCTCGCAGCTCGTAGCTCATAGCTCATAGCTCGCCGCTTTTTTTATCAGTACTTTTGGAACCAAAAAAGCCCCTGATGACCAGCAAGATAACCGGATGGGATGATACGATCGTAGCACTGGCCACACCCCCGGGCGTGGGTGCTATCGGCGTGATCCGCCTGAGTGGAAAAAACGCGCTCCCGATCATTAACGGCCTTTTTCCTTCCAAAGACCTCGGGCAGCAGGAGCCAAATACATTGCATGTAGGTTACCTCGTGCAGGGCGATAAAAAGCTGGATGAAGTGGTGCTTTCGCTTTTCCGCGCACCACGTTCCTATACCGGTGAAGATGTGATAGAGATCAGTTGTCATGGTTCACCTTATGTACAGCAGCAGGTGATCGCAGCCTGCGTGGAAGCAGGTGCGCGACTGGCAAAACCCGGGGAATTTACCCAGCGTGCTTTCCTCAATGGCAAGCTCGACCTGGCCCAGGCCGAAGCCGTAGCCGATGTGATCGCCAGCAATACGGAAGCATCGCACAAGGCGGCCCTTCACACCATGCGTGGTGGCTTTTCGGGGCGACTAAAAGAATTGCGGGAGCAGCTGATCCGCTTCTCCGCGCTGATCGAACTGGAACTTGATTTTTCGCAGGAGGATGTGGAGTTTGCTGACCGCGCCGCATTCTATGAGCTCATCGAGCAGCTACAGCAATCAACCGACCAACTGGTTGATTCGTTTCGTTTGGGCAATGCGATCAAGAATGGCGTAAGCGTAGCCATCATCGGCAAGCCCAACGCGGGTAAATCGACCCTGCTCAATGCCCTGCTCAATGAAAACCGCGCGATCGTGAGCGATATCCCCGGCACCACCCGCGACACCATTGAGGAACTGATCAATATTGATGGAATCCTGTTCCGCCTGGTCGACACGGCCGGTATCCGCCAGCATACCGCCGATGTGATCGAAGCCGCAGGTATGGAAAGAAGCCTGGAAAAGATGCAGCAGTCGGACCTTGTCATTTATCTATTTGACGCAGCTGAAAACCCACATGAGATCGAAGCCTTCAAATCCCAGCTTGACAAGCAGGGTTTGAAATACCTGCTTGTCGCAAACAAGATCGACCAGGCTGGTGAGGAACAGGCGAGGGAAAACTTATCTGCTATCGACAGGATCATCTTCATCTCGGCCCGTCGTGGTGATCATATCGAAGTATTAAAGCAAAGAATGGTGGATGAAGTGCTGGAGGGCCAGGTACAAGCCGAGAATACGATCGTCACCAATGCCCGTCACTACCACGCCTTAAAAGAAGCTTCCAAATCCCTACATGATATCCGCGCCGCGCTCGACAACCAACTTCCCGGCGACCTGCTCGCCCCCGATATCCGCCGCGCCCTGCACTACCTTGGCGAGATCACCGGCCAGGTAAGTAATGAGGATATGTTGGATTACATTTTTTCGAAGTTTTGTATTGGGAAGTGATTGTTTTCAGTAGATCTTATTTGTATATTATAGCAGGATCAAGTATCTCCCAACCAATTTTTTAATCTTACCGAAAGGAGGAAATAGTGAAGTCACATGAAATATGGCGTATGGGAGGAGTCATCTAAAATTTTACCACAGTTTAAAACAGGGACAGCAAATGCAAATTCTTTGGGGGTATTACCGGCTGGGTTTAACCGGCAAGCCGTTGAAATTGGCAAGCAATTCCAGCTCTCACCCCGTACCGTGGATGACATTTCTCCACGACGCCACCGGCAAGGCTTGGAGAAGCTCAAGGCTGGCAACTATAAGGAATTGTAGTTCAAGCAAGTCATTTACTTTATTTTTCAATTACTTACAGGCTATTTATCCCTGAAATAGTCAAGGAATAGCTTTACAAAATAACGTTTAAAGTCAAGCAATAACTTTACTAAGCCCTTTCTTTTATGTGTTTATCCGGCCAGCCCGGTGGAGGTATCTCTGTGAAGATTTTTATAGAAGATATTTTACATCGTTATCGTTGGTATCCCACTTAACAAGAACCGGTTAGTAATGAGCATTCATACTTTTTAATGGAATGCTAAAAACAAAGCCTTCCCACGATATGTAACTTTTGTCACTGATTATAGGATATGTTTTTGACAAATTGCATCAATAAACCTGCAAACATGAACATAGATAAAAATGCTTCGATAATTGATGTAAGAACGCCGGGAGAATATGCCGGGCAGCATGTTCCCGGTGCTATCAATATCCCATTAGATCAGTTAAGCATCCGAATGGATGAAATAAAGGAAATGCCGAAGCCTATTGTCGCCTATTGCGCAAGTGGCAACCGCAGTGATATGGCAGTTGGAATGATGAGGCAGAACGGTATAATGGACGCCGTGAACGGTGGCGGCATTGGTGATATGTTATTAGTAATAAAATAATAGATATATGATTAAATTGTTAAAGCGACTTTTCAAACCTGATGTTGATTTTGTAAAGTTGATAAAGGAAGGAGCCCTGGTAGTGGATGTGAGAACAAAAAGCGAATATGTGTCGGGTCATATAGACGGTTCAAAAAATATCCCACTCGATAATATCAAAACAGAGATAAAAACATTAAAGCAATTGAACAAGCCTATTATAACCGTTTGTCGTAGTGGAACCAGGAGCGGACTGGCTAAGTCGATATTAACATCAGCCGGCTTGGAAGCGTACAACGGCGGGGCCTGGACAAACTTGAAAAAACTCATTTAATAATTATGAAAGCAATAGTACGGGGGTGGAATATTTTTCGATTAATCAGGGTCGGTTTGGGTATTGCAGTCATAGTGCAAGGCATTGTTGAAAATGAAATAATGATTGTTGCGGTGGGTGTGATTTTCGGTGGAATGGCACTCTTTAATATCGGTTGTTGCGGTGCGAACGGATGCGCGATTAACAGCAGGATTACTAATAAAACAAAGGAAACTGACTATGAAGAACTGGATCGTAAGAAATAAACTTTATGGAATTGGCGCGGTAGCAGGCGCCTTAGCTGGTTTTCTTTATTGGAAATATATAGGATGCTTAAACGGCACTTGTTCCATTACATCCAGCCCTTTTAAAAGCACACTATATTTCGCCTTAATGGGCGCGCTTCTGTTTGGCGTGTTCAGGAGAGATCACAATCGCCCGCCCTGTGTTGAGCCTGGACAAAAAGAAGATTCGTAAACGTTCTGTAAGAAGGGTAGCCATATTTTGGCGGTCTCTTATTTTAGCCGCGAGCTGCGAGCTGTGAGGCTCAAGACCTCAAATTACTCTACACTCGCAGACTTAGGCATTGCCATCAACCCTTTTCCTCAGTTTCAAAGGAGGAAAACAGGGTGAGGAAATAACACAATTTGAATTTGCCAAAGGCCCGCAGATCGTTTCTTTGCTGCAAACTACCGATGCCATGAAGACCGCAATTGGAACGGGTTGTCTTCAATGGCAACAAATAATGGCAACACTAATGTTCTCCTCATATCAACCCTTTATTTCATATCTATATATAGTGTGAATTCATGCCCGTTTATGACGCAGCCATACCGGAAATCTCGGCGCCTTTGCGTATTTTTAGGGCTTCTGTATGTTGAGGCCTGCGCGTTCATATCACCCTGATCCGGAGTTATTCCAAAAGTTTAGCGAGGGTAGCGAGGCGGCATTTTCGGCGATTTACCGGCACTATTATTTCCAGGTATACCAGTTTGCAAAGCGCTGGCTCCCCGAGCGTAAGGATGCGGAGGATGTAACAGCCGACACTTTTGTGAAACTCTGGGACCGGCGTGAAAGTTTCGACAACTTCGACAACCTGGGTGGGTTTCTCTACCTGACGGTGCGAAACGCCTGCTTTGACCTGCTGCGGCGTCGTCAGTTGCGGACCAGCAAGGAAGAAGAGGTGCTTCGCCGGTTCCAGGACGATAAGGAGACAGACTTTACCATCCAGCAGGTGAGGGAGGAGTTTTTTCGCCTCGTCTACGACAAAGTGGACAGGATGCCGCCGAAAATGAAAGAGGTCTTCCTTTTATCCTACCGCGAGGGCCTGAAGCCGGCGGAGATCGCCCGGCAACTGAACCTGAGCGTGAATACCGTTGGTAATCATAAAGCTAATGCTATTCGAATGCTCAGGCAGGCATTACCCGGCTCGCCGGCCCTGACCGCCCTGTTGACGTTCTTCGATAACCTGCCCGGGCAATACTGAGCCCCAGGCGGGGGAATTGGGTTTTTTTAAAAATTTCTTTTATTCTTTTAGTGGTTTTTGCCCGCTCATGCGTAGTCTGCATGGCAACCTTGTTCCTCTTATCCATCTATTTTTTTTAATATGACCGAACACCAGCACTACGGGCTTTTGCTATATAAATTTCTCGAGGGCACTATCAACACCGAAGAAGCAGCCAGGCTGGAGCAGTGGCTGCAGGAGAGTCCGGAGCGAAGGGAACTGTTGAAAGAACTGTCAGATGATGAGCAATTGCCTAAGGCGATCCAGGAGTACCATCCTGACAACCGGCTTGACCTGGAAACCCGCATTTTCGACATGATCAGGGGACGCCTGGCGATGAAACCCGAGCCCGCGGCCATCTACAGGAGGTCATGGTTCCGGTTGGCCATCGCGGCATGCCTGGTTTTGCTGTTGGGACTAGGTTCCTATTTTACTTTTTTCCAATCACCCGCCACCCCGGCTGCAGTGGCAGCGCTGCCCGACGCTGGTGATGTAAACGCCCCCGCGTCAAACAGGGCCACGATCACTTTGGCAGACGGGAGCACCGTGTACCTGGATAGTGAAGCAAGCGGTGCTCTGGCAGAACAGGGCAATATGCGGCTGGTAAAACTGGCGGATGGCCAGATCGCGTACCAGCCAATATCGGAGCATGCAGCAACCGCTTTGCAGTTTAATACCTTAACGAATCCCCGCGGATCAAGAGTAATCGATATTACCCTGGCCGACGGAAGCCGGGTATGGTTAAATGCCGGTACCAGTTTTACTTATCCTGTTGCCTTTACCGGACCAGATAGGAAAGTGTCTGTAAACGGAGAAGCTTATTTCGAAGTGATGCAGGACAACGGCAAACCGTTCCTGGTAAACACCGGTAACGCCTTTGTGAAAGTGTTGGGTACACAGTTTAATGTAATGAACTATAGTGGTGAACCCACCATACAAACCACACTGCTGGAAGGAAGTGTACAGTTTATTGCCGGCAACAACGAAATGCTGTTGACGCCGGGACAACAAAGCAACCTCGATAAAAATGGTAGCCTCACCATAGCAAAAAATGTAGATGTGGAATTGGTGACAGCCTGGAAAAACGGGTTGCAGTCTTTCCGGCATGCCGATCTGAAAACCCTGATGCGCCGCGTGGAAAGATGGTATGATGTGGATGTGGTGTATGAAACCGAGGTGCCGGATTCTTTGAGTTTTACCGGTGAGGGCATCGCAAGGAATGTAAGCCTGCGCGAACTGTTGCAGGTATTGGAGAATAATGAATTCAGGTTTGAAATAGACGCTGGAAACAGAAAAGTGAATGTAAAAAAAGCTAATCGCTGATTAGCAATATTTGGGAGATACGTTGTGATCACCTCCGCACAACGCCACCTATAAATAAGGCAATGATCATTAAAAAAACCACACTGAACTATGCATCAGACTGCTCGTGAGAAGATGATTCCTGAAGTCCAGGAACGGCAACTCTCTTTTTTTTCTGCAGCATTACAACGCCTACCGAAGGAAGCTGTTGTACAACAAATTACCAGGCCATCTGTAAAGCGGGCCATCAGAACCGCGAAGTATGTGGCTTTCCTGCTATTGGTATTAAGCCTGCAGGTAAATGCCCGAAGTTATGGCCAGATTAGTTTACATGTAGAATCGGAATCACTGGAAAAGGTATTGCAACAGGTAAAGAAACAATCGGGCCTGGCTGTCGTATACCAGGACCAACTGATGAAGCGCAGCAAGCCGGTGACCCTGTCGATCCGGAATGTAACAGTACAACAGGCGCTGACACTGATTTTTAAAGACCAGGATCTTACATGGGAACTGGTGGGCGACAAAATCATTTCCGTCAGGGAAAAGAGCCGGGCGCCGGTAAGAAGCCCGGGTGAAACGCTCAATGAGAAAACCCAGCCACCCATCGAAATTCGCGGCCGCGTGGTAGATGCCAGGACAAGTGAGCCACTGGTAGGCGCCAGTATCTTTGTAAAAGAAACACAGATAGGTGTATCCACCAATGAAAGGGGTGAATTTATTATCACCATGGGTAGCCCGGGTGTATTGCAGATTTCCATGTCGGGATACCAGACGGTGGAGGAAAGAGCCAATGAAAGTAATGCCAGCCTGGTGGTGCGTTTACAGATGAGGGTGCAGGAATTGAACGCGGTGGTAGCTGTTGGATATTTTAACCGCAAGAAATCAACTTATACCGGTTCCGCTGTTACCTATAATAATGATGACCTGCGTAAGGTGGGTAATGCCAATACGTTCCAGGCCCTGAAGAACCTGATGCCGTCGATGTTTGTCGACAACTTTTCTATGGGCTCAAGTCCCAATGCCATGCCTAATATCCGCTTGCGTGGTACCTCCACGTTTGACAACCTGGGCACGGTGGTCGACGGCGTGAAAGGCAATTATATAAAGAACCCCAACGAACCACTGTTTATACTGGATGGATTTGAAGCAAGTGTGGAACGGATATTTGACCTTGATATCAATCGTATCGAGTCCATCACCATTTTAAAGGATGCTGCATCCAAGGCCGTATATGGTGCAAAGGCAGCTAATGGTGTGGTAGTGGTTGAAACTAAAAAATCGGTAGGTAACCGTGTATTTGTTCACTATAACGGCTCGCTGGATGTGGAAGTTCCCGACCTGACCAGTTACAACCTGGCCAATGCCAATGAAAAACTGGATGCCGAGGTATTGGACGGATTCTATAAGGCAAACGATATTCAGCAGTCGATCATTTTCCAACAAATGTATAACCAGCGTAGAAAGCTGGCGCTGGAAGGATTGAATACAGACTGGATCGCAAAGCCGCTCCGTGAAGGGATCGGACATAAGCATACCGTGGGTATTGAACTGGGCAACCAGGGTCTGAATGTAATTGGCGACCTGAGCTATAGAGATGTACAGGGTGTGATGAAGGGCTCTTACCGTAAGAACATGGGCGGCAACTTAACCGCATCCTACCGGGTAAGAAATTTTCTGTTCCGTAATATTATGAGTGTAACTGCAAATAAAGCGGTGGAGTCGCCGTATGGCAGTTTTGATGATTATGTAAAAATGAATCCATACTGGAAAGCGCAGAACGAGGATGGCAGCATTCCTTTCTATGCAGAGATAAACCCGTATGATAATTCGAGGGTAACAAACCCTTTCTTCAATTCCACTACCAATACCCGTTATGATAATAGTTATTTCAATTTTTCCAATAACTTTTATTTGGAATGGATGCTGAACAACCAGTTAAGGATTGTGGGACGTTTTGGTGTGGACAACAAAACCAGTGAGGCCAATGCTTTTGAGCCGTCAAATCATACCAGGTTTGATGGAGCGGAATATTCAAGTGATGAGGGCCGTTTAAGGAAAGGCGCTTACCAGTTGAATAATGGAAAAAGCAACTATGTGAGCGGTGACCTCACTGTGAACTACCGCAATGTATTTGGCCGCAACGTGGTGGGAGCAAATGCCGGTATATCTGTTAGTGAAAGAAAGTTCAATGAGGTGATACACCAGGTAGAAGGCTTCTCGAGCGACAGGATGGAAGATGTAACCTTTGGCCGTGGCTATGCATTAAACAGCAGGCCCACCGGTATCGCATCTATCACCCGCGACCTGGGTGGTTTCTTTGCCGCCAACTATTCCTTTGATGAAAGATTTTTAGCTGACTTCAGTTTCAGGGGAAGTGCATCCTCCCAGTTTGGCGCCAACCAGCGCTGGGGACTTTTTTATAGCCTGGGACTGGGTTATAATCTTCACAATGATGCAGCTATAAAGCGGGCGCTTCCTTTTGTGGACGAGTTGCGAGTGAGGGGTTCTATTGGTACCTCGGGTAATCCCAACTTCATGACCAATGTATCTATCGCTACTTACGAGTATTACCCGGATGCATTGTACCAGGGTTTCCCCGGAACTTACCTGGTAAGTTTAAGCAATCCCGATTTGCGTTGGGAAAATAAGCTGGATTACAATGCTGGTCTGGATATTCGTATCAACCGTTTTAGCGGACGCGTGGATTATTACAACAGTTATACAGAAAACCTTGTCACACCGATTTCAGTAGTACCGTCAACCGGCTTCAACACGGTATATGAAAACCTCGGAAAAGTGCAGAATACGGGTATAGAAGCGTACGTATCATATAATGTATACCAAAAAGGTCGCGATTTTGTAAATGTGTATGGTAGTATTGAGACCAACCTGAACAAGATACTGGCCTTATCGGATGCGATGAAAGCCTACAATGATCGTATGACAGACTCTGCTTCCTTTAAGGGCAACAGTGTACCGGTAAAGCGCTATTATGAAGGCGGTTCCCTGCATACCATTTGGGCGGTACCATCGCTGGGGATTGATCCTGCCACCGGATTGGAGGTTTATCAGAATCCTGACGGAACCACTACCTATTTGTGGGATGCTAATAACATGGTGAATGCCGGTTACGGAAGCCCGAGATACCAGGGAACCCTTGGTGTGAACCTGGAGATCAAAGGCTGGGGGTTAAATGTTACCGCACGTTATTTAGGCGGTGGCCAGTTATACAACCAAACACTGGTAGATCGCGTGGAGAATGTGAATATGCTGTACAATGTAGACAAGCGTGTGTTGACGGGCAGATGGACAGCACCCGGCCAGGATGTGTTGTACAAGAAGCTGGGACAGTTTACCTACGATCCCGATGGTGATGGTGTCGTTACATCACTCCAGGAAGTAACCAGGGCCACCACCCGGTTTGTGCAGGACCGCAACGAACTTGATATCGCCGCGGTAAATGTGTACTACCTCTTCCAGGACAGAACCGTAAAAAAATTGGGTATGCAAAGACTGAAAGTAGCTTTCAATATGAATGAGATCGCTAAGTTCAGCTCTATTCAAATTGAAAGGGGTACTATTTATCCGTTCTCAAGGACCATGTCTTTATCAATTTCTGCTACCTTCTAAATTAAGCCAACATGAAAAGAATATTCATATATATACTTGCTGCAGGATGCCTTACCAGTATTACCTCCTGCAAAAAATTCCTGGACGTTACGGCCAGTAACCAGATCAAATCAGAGGACCTGTTAAGTACGGAAACAGGCTTTAAGGATGCGTTGATGGGTGTTTATATCGGCATGGGTCAGAATAAACATTACGGAGGTATGCAATCTTATGTTGTTACTGATATTTTAGCGCAACAGTACAAGCCGCTTATCAACCTGTCTATTTATTACCAGCTGCAATCTTATAACTACCAGCACCTGGCAGCCCGTCAGTTCACCGACTTGTTCTGGGGATTGTACAGAACCATTGCCGGCATTAATAACGCCCTGGCGCAGATGGATGGCCAGCAGGGTATTTTTGATCCTATCAATTATAAAATAATAAAAGGCGAGTTACTCGCTTTGCGGGCCTACCTGCATTTTGACCTGCTGCGTTTATATGGTCATGAGAATTACCAGGGGCGGCCGGATCTTGCCAATTTTCCCGCTATCCCTTATGTAACGGCTTATAATAAAGAAGTAACGCCTCAAAAGTCTTATGCCGAAACATTCGCACTTATCTTAAACGATATCCAGGGTGCTGCCGAACTGCTAAAGGAAGACCCGGTTTATCCCAATACCTCGCGCCCGGCAGACTATTATGCCAACGTGAACAGGGATGGTTTTTACAATAACCGGAACAGCAGGATGAACTATTATGCGTTGAAGGCTTTGGAAGCACGTGTCTACACCTGGATGGGCGGCGCGACCAATTTGCAAAAAGCAGCGACTGCGGCAAGGGAAGTAATTGATAACGGCCCTGCGGCGCTGATCAACAGCAGCAATTCGGGAAGTACCGACAGGTCTTTCGCGGCTGAGCATATTTTCCACCTGGAAGTGTATCAACTGGCCTTGTGGTCAGGCGCTTTGAAAAGTGGATCTGCGGCCGACTATAATGCCTTGTTTGTTGACGAGACCACGTTTAACACCGTATTTGAATTGAACGACCCGCAGGTGGGTGCGGTGGATAAACGCCAGATCGTACAGTTTGTGCAGGATGGCAATGGCAGAACGCCGGTGAAGCTGGCTGCAGCGCCCGGGCAGGTCGCCAATAAATTTTTCCCGATGATGCGGGTGTCGGAAATGTATTATATCGAAGCGGAGTATGAATTGATCAACAACCGGGTAAAAGCGATACAGTTACTCAACGAGGTACGCAGGAGCAGGGGAATTTTGAAAGACATTCCTGAGTCTGCAACCGCTGACGAGGTAAAGCTGGAGCTCACAAAGGAATACCAGAAGGATTTTTCTGCGGAAGGGCAATTGTTCTTTTATTATAAGAGAAATGGCTTTGATACGTTTCGCGGCCTGCCCAGC
Source organism: Bacteroidota bacterium (assembly GCA_023424015.1). GTDB lineage: Bacteria > Bacteroidota > Bacteroidia > Chitinophagales > Chitinophagaceae > Terrimonas_B. Next base: position 15,587 of record JAFAEM010000049.1, read on the forward strand.
ACCATATTGGGTGATGATAAATTATACATGTTGCCTTATCCGCAAAATGAACTGGAATTAGGTAACCGGGTACAATAAGCAAAGAAGCTGGTAAAGTGGCACGAATAGTATGGCAGAGAAAGAGCAACTACCGGCGTAAATAACCAATCACGAGGAAACAATTTTAAAAGGGTTTATATGAAACTGATTTTAAATTATATTTTTTTTATCGCACTTTTTTTCATGTCATGCAAAAAGAGTGAACCACTTTCTTTCAGCGCTTCACCCGCTGTAAATTTTATCAACCAAACCAGCGTATATACCTTCCTGGGCAATAGTACTGGCGAGCAGGTGCATGAAATACCTGTAAGGGTAATCGGGCATGCTGCCGGCCAGGACCGCACCTTTACGGCAGAGGTTGTTGCTGATAAGACCGACGCGCCAGCCAATCTTTATGAAGTGTTGGGCGGCGAGATAAAAGCCGGCGATTTCGAGGGTGTGTTAAAGGTGAAACTAAAGAATGCACCCGCATTAGGCACGAGCGAGGTAAAGCTGGCCCTGAAAATTAAAGGCATGGGTGACCTGGGATCAGGTAACATAGAAAGCCAGTCACACACGGTAACATGGTCCGATAAAGTGGTAATACCCAGTTGGACTTACTACAGGATATTTTTTACACAAAGTCCGAGCTCAAGAGCTTATAAACTTATTGTAGAACAAACGGGACTAACCACCTTCCCGGCCGCGGTATATAGTGGGCTGCAGCAGCATGGTGCGGAAGCCCTGGGTGTGAAATTTGGAAACTTTATAAAACAGTGGAATCTGGATCACCCCAACGACATTCTCGTGCATGATGATGGTGTTGCGGTAGGCCAGCCTATTGTGCCTAAGTACTGGGACAAAAACCTGTATCCCTAGACAGATGCAGGATGGTCATGTAGTGTAAGAATTCAATCCAAACAAGTAGAACGAATTAAACTTAACAAAAGATAGCATGAAACGTATTACTATAATTTCCTTCGGTGTCATGTTTGTTGTCACTGCCTTTATTTCCGCATGCCGGAAAGATGACAGCTCCTTCGCAACGAATAAATTGCCCGACCTGAGCTTTGGTTACACTCCCGGGGAGGCCTTAAGTGTATACCAGTTTAACACCTTGCAGCTGGATCCCAAAATTAATTACGGTGGAGCCGATAAAACAAAGTATAGCTATACCTGGATGATCAACCCCGATCCCAGGGACACTACGTTCATTACCATTGGAGAGTCAGAGATGCTGAATTACGAAGTAAGCTTTACACCCAATACGGGTACCTTTTATCATACGCTGAAGTTGTATGTGACCAACACTGAAAATAATCTGCAGGCCATTCATTACTGGAGACTAACAGTATTGAATAATATGGGCGAGGGCCTGGTAATTGCCACCACCAGTGATAATATGACCACTGACTTTTCGCATGTAATGAGCCCTGAGGTAACTACGGACTACACTGAAGTGTCTATCAAGAAGAATATATTGTCCGGGGTAAACGGTTCAGGTATCGATGGCCTGGTGCATGATCTATATTTTGCCAATGTGCGTGGTGGCAACAGGGTGTATGCACTGACCAGTGATAATATGTATGCTTACAATACGCTGGATTATTCATTTGTAGGCGACAAAAGCGACTTGTTTGTTACGCCACCGCCGGCTTTAAAACCCAGCTCCTTTTATTATTGCTACCAGAACGATGTGTATGTGGGAAATGATATGATCTATTATGGCTGGTTTGCTACGGCAGCGAAAATTGGCGTACAATCTCTTTATACCAATCCGATCCCCGGGATCATTGCCCTGAATCCCAACTCGGTGAATACCGGCACCTACGACCCGGCGTTCAGGATACACTACTACGATGAAGTAAACGGGAAGTTTGGTTATATACAGGGCCCATTTGCTTTTTCCGACAAGACACAAAATTTTGCTCCCAGCGAAGAGCATAATGGCATTAATGCTGGTAACTATCCCGGGAAGGTCAATATAGCAGCGGGCATATCGGTTGACCGCGGTTTTTTGCATGTTCTAAAGGATAAAACTACCAGTGAATACGAGTTATTGGTTTTTGATGGCGGTATTAATAATTACGGGGAACCCTATATTGCACCGAAGCCAATAAAAAAGATCGATCTGGCCGGCGCTCCTGATATTGCCAATGCCACGAAATTTGTATTACTGGACGATCAGAATGTAATGTTCTATGCCACGGCAAACAAAATATATGCGGTGATATTTGCAGGCGCTACTGCCATTGTGGAAGAAAGATATACGGTACCGGCAGGGGAGTCAATTACCACATTGGATATTTATCGTCAATATGGTTATCCAAACCAGGCATCTTATATCAGTACAAATAACAGGCAGCTGATCCTCTCCAGTTATAACGGAACGGAAGGTAAGGTAAGTTTACTGCCATTGATCAACCTGGGGGCAGGTAACATCAATATCGGTGGGATCAAAACCTTTAACGGTTTCGATAAAGTGCTTTCCATCGTGCCTCAGAAATAAGTGTATTGGTTTTTCGTTTATCCAAAATGCCGTGTCAATTGCTTTGGAGAAGCATCAATTATTATTACAGTATTAGTATATGAAAAAATCCGGAATTGTTGGTCTTTTTTTACTGGCGGGCTTACTGGTAACCGGCGTCACGCCGGGTTATGGGCAGGGTAAAAAAAAGCGTGAACAGCAGCGTATCGAGCGGGAAAAGAAAGAGAAGGAAGCCAGGGAAAAGGCCCGTAAGGATAGCCTGGCAAAACTCACTCCTTATGATAAGCTATTGGGAAAATATGATAAAGTGTCCAGGGGATTTATCAGTATTTATGGCGTGAAACGAAAAGTGTACCTCGAAGTACCGCTAGACCAGATGGATGTGGATATGCTGCTGGCCTCTACCATTTCAGAGATTAGCGACAACTATGAAGGTATCGTCGGTTCCAAACAGGACCCTTTACCCATACAATTCTCCCTGGTCGATACCACTGTGTTGTTGAAAAAGATGAATATCTCCTATCTCACCGATGCGCCGGATAATAATATTGCGCGTGCATTGAAGTTGAACAATATGGGGGCTATTGTGAAAACATTTAAAGCGGAGGCTTTCAGTAATGATGGTAAATCGGTGGTGATCGATGTGACGGACTTTTTCAACAGTGATATGAAGGAATTATCACCCTTTGGCATTTTCAGTGTGTATGCGTCGATGGGCTATAAGTCCACACCAAGTTTTAAAAAGGACAGGTCATTCATAGCGTCTTTTAAGTCCTTTGATGATAACCTGATTATTAAATCGCAATTATCATACGAGAATAATTATAGTACCGGTACCCGCACATTTGCTAAGGAGATCCCTGTGACAGCCACCGTTACCAGGACCATCATCCGTTTGTCGGATATGCCGGCCCGCCCCAGAATTGCGGATCCAAGGGTGGGCATCTTTTATTCGAAAAGAATATTGATGAGTGAGCATCTGAACCGAACAGAAGAGGTTTACTATGCACACCGTTTTCGGCTGGAGCCAAAGGATAAAGCGGCCTACAATGCAGGTAAATTGACCGAACCCGTTAAGCCCATCGTATTCTATATCGATAATGCATTTCCTGAAAGCTGGAAGCCTTTCATTAAACAGGCAGTGGAAGACTGGCAGGAGACTTTTGAGAAAGCCGGGTTTAAAAATGCGGTTATTGCCAGACCCTTCCCGGTTGATGACTCTACGTTTGACCCCGACAACATCAAGTATAATTGTATCCGGTATGCGCCGGTTCCTGTTGCCAATGCCATGGGTCCCAGCTGGGTGGATCCCAGGTCGGGTGAGATCATCAACGCTTCGGTTTACGTTTTCCATGATATTTTAAAACTATTGAACAACTGGATGTTTATCCAGACCTCGGCCACCGATGCAAGCGTAAGAAATACGATACTTCCGGAAAGTAAAAAAATGGAGGGATTGCAATACATTATCCGGCACGAATTGGGGCATTGTCTGGGTCTCCGTCATAATATGGGTGGCTCCGGCGCCGTACCGGTCGACTCTTTAAGATCGCCAGGCTTTACCCAGAAAAATGGCATCACCTATTCCATTATGGATTACGCCCGTTTTAATTACGTTGCCCAACCCGGCGACCTGGAAAAAGGAGTGGTATTATCGCCACCCAGGTTCGGTGTATACGATCATTACGCCATCCAGTGGAATTACAAATACTTTGATCCTGCGCAGGTGACGGCTAGTAACGAAAAAAACATTCTTGAGGCGATGGTGAGTGAAAAATCCGGCGATATACGGTTTCGATTTGGCAATGAGTTTTTGACGTCTTTTGATCCCCGCACACAAACTGAGGACCTGGGGGATGATGCTATAAAGGCGTCCTCTTATGGAATTAAAAACCTGAAGTATGTATTGGCCAATGTAAACGAATGGGTAAAAGCTAATGATAAGGATTACAGTTACCGGGAAAACATACTCGCTCAGGCCCGGGGCCAGTATATCCGCTACCTGAACCATGTGTTGACCAATATCGGGGGCATTTATGTAAATGAAAAATACGAAGGGGACGACGTGTTCCACTATAAAGTGGTGTCGCGAAAAAAACAAAAGGAATCGTTGCAATTCATCCTGGCCCAATTGGAAGACAATAACTGGTTAGAGCCGGAGTCTTTATTGAGAAATATGACAATTACCGGCACTCCGCTGGTGTCGCTGCGAAATAATATGGTAAGTACTTTACTGCAACTGCCTGCCAGGGTGCAGTTAGGATCGGTGCGGTCAGATGAGAAAGCTCCCTATACACCAAAGGATGTATTGGATGACCTGTACCAGGCATTCTGGAAACCCACGATGCAGAAGAAAAAACTTTCTGCTGTACAGATGCAAATGCAAAAAGCGTTTGTAGCAGCGGTAACCAAAGAAGCAAAGCTGGGCTCCGCGGGTACTGCCGGAGCTGGTGCGGAGGCCATTTCGCTCAACCGGGACTTACCCGTTGTTCAATTCCGCAAAGACGTGCATGACATGGCAGCATGCTCCGTCGATGACCGGATACAAGTGAGCGGCAACAGCATCCCCGTCAGCGGTTTTGGTTATATGAATGTTCAGTTTAATCTTATGCCGGCTTTGGAACCAGTGTATTTCGGGCTATTGAAAAGAATTCAATCGTTGCTAAGCACGGTTGCCAGATCAACCAGTGACAGGGAGACTGCACAACATTATCAATTGTTATTGCACCAGGTAAATAAAACATTAAAATAGGGGAGATGAAAAGAAATCTTAAGCGATGCTTTATCCTTCCCGGTCTGATGATGCTGTGTGCAACACTACATGCTCAGAAGGATACGTTAAAACAAAAAGGAAGATACGATTCACTTTTTGCAGGGAAGAAGGTTGAAACAAAGAAAGGTATTGTTACCCTGCATAAGATGGATGGTAGAATATATTTTGAGTTTCCCATACATTTATTAGAAAGACATTTCTTACTGGGCTCGGTTGCCGAACAAACCAGTCACACCGAAGAAGTGGCTGCCGGGGAACAGGCAAAAGATCCGCTGGCAGTGCATTTCACCCAGACCGATAGCACTGTTTTTTTGCGCAGATCGGATTTTTCAGTGCGAAGCCTGGATGCCAATATCCAGGAAGCTTTGCGTAAAAATTACGCCAGCCCTATAATTGGTGCTTATCCTGTGATGGCTTACACTCCGGACAGTTCGGCCCTGGTTTTTGATATCAGTAGTTTGTTTTTAAGCGGAAACGCCAATATGGACCCGTTTATGCCGGTAGGCGGTCTGTCATCGCGGAAGACTAATTTTAAACAGGAAGGAACTGTACTGCATGAGATAATGGCTTTCGAGGATAACCTGTCTGTATCGGCTTATCTCACTTACCTGGTCAGTAAGACCTTTTTCGGTTTTTCTGTTGCAGAAAATATGCCGGTGACGGTACTGATCAAGAGATCGATGGTGTTATTACCCAGTGAGCCCGTGGCTCCGAGGTATAATGATCCCAGGATCGGCATCTTCCCCACCCGGTTTGTACAGTATGATCCTAAGCAGGATGCGGTAAAGGAGATATTCTTTGCCAATCGCTGGAGACTGGAACCGGTTGATAAAGCAGCCCATGCAAGAGGAGAGTTGGTGCAGCCGAAAAAGCCTATTGTATTTTACCTGGATACTAAATTTCCATCTGGTTGGATAGAGCCGATACGTAAAGGAGTGCTGGACTGGAATATGGCATTCGAAAAGATAGGTTTTAAAAATGCGATAGAGGTGCGGATGTATCCTGAGAGTGATAGTAGTTTCGATCCAAATAATATCCGCTTCAATTGTATCAAGTACGCGCCCAATCTCACACAAAATGCCATGGGTCCCAGTTGGGTCGATCCGCGTTCAGGTGAAATACTATATGCCTCTGTATATATATACCATGGCCTGGCGGATATTTTGAGCGACTGGATGGCTGTACAAATGGGTGGAGCCAATCCCGAAGTACTTCAAAAGCACGTGCCCGCTTCATTGCTGGCGGAGGCATTGCGTTATGTGTCGGCTCATGAAATTGGTCATACACTGGGGTTGATGCATAATATGGCGGCCAGTTCCGCTTACCCGGTTGACTCCTTGCGTTCTCCCGGTTTTACGCGGCAATATGGCACTACGCCATCCATCATGGATTATGCGCGTTTTAATTTTGTTGCACAGCCAGGCGACCTCGAAAAAGGTGTAAAGATGACACCGCCGCATTTAGGTGTGTATGATTATTACGCTATTGACTGGTTGTATGCGCCTGTATTAACGGCCGGCAGTCCTGAAGAAGAAGTGGCCGTTTTGGATAAAAAAATTACCAGCCGTATGCCTGATCCATTCTACCGATATGGAAAGCAGCAGATCTATGGTAATCTGGATCCGAGTGCACTCACAGAAGATCTCGGAGATGACCAGGTAAAAGCCACCCGCTATGCGATGAAAAACCTGCGGCATATCATGATGAATGCCGATAAATGGAAAAAAGAAGGTGACGCTAATTTTGACTTTAGAAATAACCTGGCTTTTTACGTAGTTAATATTCAATATTACTGGTCATGGATGCGGGTGGTTCACAATCTCGGCGGCTACTATCAGTATGAAAAATACGAGGGCGATCCTTACCCGGCTTATCGTGCGGTACCAAAGGCGGTGCAAAAAGAATCACTGCAGTTTTTGTTACAATCGCTGGATAGCCTGGAGTGGATGGCATTACCCGTGGTTCAGCGTAATATCAGCAATTTTCATGGCCAGGCTGACTCGTATATAAGAAGAGTATTATTCCCCTACCTGGTACGCCTGGTAGCCGTGCAGACAGCCTTAGGCGAATCCAAAAATGAAAAAGACGCGTATACCAGGGCAGAAGCGATTGCCGATATTTTTCAGTATGTATGGAGCAACTCAAAAAGCAGGATGAACCGCTATTCCATCCAGGAGATGCAGGCTGCATTGGTTGATATTTTAATTGCGGGTTCGGAGGTGAAAAAAGCCCCCGTTGCCAATGCCCGCGCTTTCACCGATATGGAATATTATGAGCAACAGTTGTTGTTGCTGGATCATATGGCAAATAAATATAGCCCTCAGCATGAAAAGATACCGTGTAGCCCTGCTTTATGGTCGGTGTTAGGAACCCAGGCAGGCGAGACAGACGGATTTGGGTTTCTTCCCCGTATCAAATCCGATGCGGTGAATATCAGTCATATCTATTACCAATGGTTACTGGAATCAAAAAAGCGTATTCAGCGCCTGATCCCACAAAGCCATGGTGACACGAGGTTACACCTGGAGTACATGTTATTAAAAATAGACAAGGCAATAAAATAAATAGGATTGTCTGCCTACCACGTACTTGTTAACAGGAGCCCCGGTTACTGTTCCTGCGCTGTTATTTAGCTTCGCTAGAACCCCGTCGTTATCGCTGCGGCCGCGCTGTGGTTAGTTAATGGCCTGGTCGCGGAGGTCGCGTTGGGAACATGAAGGGCATGGTGGGGAGTTCTTGTATTTTCTTCAAATCCATTTTCTAACTTCAGCACATGAAGGCAATACCTGTCAGGCAGATCGCTGAGGCCGGGGCTGTACAAAGCAGCACGGGGCGGTTCAGTATTCGTTCACTCAGGCAGGTATTGAACGGGCAAAAGCTGGTGCATGACCTTCATCGGCATAATTTTTATTTTGTCCTGGCTATCGAACAGGGTGAGGGGATTCATGAGATCGATTTTACCCCGTACCAGGTGCGCGATCACTCGGTATTTATCCTGCGGCCCGGTCAGGTACACCGCCTTGAACTATTCGCCAGGTCGACAGGTTTTTTGATGGAGTTTGACCTGGCATTTTATCAGCCAAGAACAACGATTGGTGAACCTCGCTGGAGAAAAGCGGTCGCCAAAAATTACTGCGGGCTGGATGAGGGGAACTACAAAGCACTACAAATACACCTGGCCGGCCTACTACGGGAGTATACCGGGAAACAAGAGGGTTACCTGGAAGCAATCAGGGCAGAACTCGATCTCTTCTTTATAAACTTTACCAGGCAAAGCCGCGACCCCAAAGCCGCCACCAGTAGCGATAACGGTTACATACAGGATCGTTTTGAAGAAATGAGCCGCCTGCTGGAGACCAACATTTCTGCGATGAAAAAGGTTTCACAATACGCCGGACTGATGAACCTGTCCTCCTACCAGTTAAATGCCATCACAAAGGCATCTGTAGATAAAACAGTAACAGAACTTATCAATGACCAGATCATCCTGGAAGCAAAACGCCATTTACTGGCAACTGCCAGTCCCGTTAAGGAAATAGCAGATCTGCTGGGTTATGAGGATTCTTCTTATTTCATTCGTTTTTTCAGAAAGCAAACCGGGCAGTCGCCAGATATGTTCCGGAAGAATTTCAAATAAGTCCTGTTCAACTTCAAACCTGTCCTGTCACAGCCGGGGTATCTCAAATTAATTTTGTGAGCGAAAATCATTACTCACAAAAATCAAAAAATCATGAAACCTAAAGCAAAATTGATGATGTCACTGAAAATTTGGATGGTGATCTATCCCTCCATTACTTTATTCCTTTTCCTTTTTGGGCAGCAGTTGTCATCCCTGCCACTTTACCAGCGAACTTTTATCCTGACCATTTCCCTGGTTCCCTGGATGATGTTTATCGGCGTACCATTTATAGATATGCTGATCCGTAAATTAAATTTTCGCCGCCCGGCAGATTTTGAGAAAAGAATGGATACAGTTAAATAAATTAGTATCATAAAAGCACCAAATCAAACTGTCATGAAACGATATCTCCTGCTCAGCATGTCACTCATCCTCCTGTCGGGAATCGGTCAATCGCAGTCCTGTGGCAGTCGTGTGCTAGACCCGGATATTGCAGCATTCCTTAAGGTGATCCACTACGAAGACCTGAGCCTGGAGCAACTCCGGAGCATGCCAATTGATCTGATCAAGTATCCGCAAATACCGCTGACCCCTTACCCCGAGGCCGATGTAAAAAGAATCAAGGTCACAAAAGATAGTATTCCGGTAATTGTATTTAACCCACTGCACAAAGAGAACCTACCTGTCATTATTCATTATCATGGTGGAGGATTTATTTCACCGCTGGTAGCCGGACTTGAGCATTCACTCTGGCTGGATGCACAGACCTATGGTGCGATCGTTTTCGCGGTAGACTACAGGGTAGCCCCTGAGCATAAATTTCCAGCCGCGGTCGACGATAGTTATAATGCTTTTAAATGGATATCAGAAAATGCAAAAGCATTTGGCGGCGATCCGGACAAAATTGCGCTAATGGGCAATAGCGCGGGCGCGAACCTGGTTGCGGTAATCACACAAAAAGCAAAAAAGGAAAATATTCATCACCGTATCAAACTGCAGGTGATGAATGGCCTGCCGGCCGACCTGCGACCACAAAACATGGAAAGTTCTGCGTCTTATCAGCAAAACGCTATTGGATACTTTCAAACAAAAGCGCTTTGCTATTTCGCAGTTGAAACTTATGCGCCGGGTCAGTCGGCCAACCCAGAAGTATCACCGATCTTAAATGAAGACATTTCAGGTTTACCACCTGCTGTTTTCATCAACGCTGAATTTGACCCACTGCGTGATGACGGAATAATGTATGCTGCTAAATTGCGGAAAGCAGGAGTGAAGGTTTGGGAGAAATGTATGCCGGGGCAAATACATTGCCTGATTGGTCATATGCCCGGCGCTACGGCCCTGAAAGAAATGGAATCAACGGTTAAGGAAGCCATGAAGGAAAGTTTTTTAAAATAGCAGACGATGAAAGCTTTTACACGATCAAAATACGGCGGACCGGAAGTGCTGACACTGGAGGAGGTAGAAACACCCGTGGTTGGAGAGAGTGATATACTGGTGAAAGTATTTGCTAATTCGGCCAACCCTGCCGACTGGCACCTGCTCAGAGGAAAACCATTTTTCGCCAGGTTTGTAACGGGTTTTCCAAAGCCTAAAATAAAAACCCCGGGTGCTGATTTCGCAGGCATGGTTATGGATGCGGGCCCATTGGTGAAAAGATTCAGGCCCGGCGATTTTGTCTTTGGTGAAACCCTGAAAGGCGGTGCTTTTGCCGAGTTTGCTTGTGTACCCGCAGGCGTTTGTGCGATCATGCCCGAGAAACTTCCGTTTACAATCATGGCGAGTTTACCCGTCGCGGGACTTACAGCCCTGCAGGCATTGATCACGCATGGCAAATTACAGGCGGGTGAAAAAGTTTTAATCAATGGTGGTTCAGGTGGCGTGGGGCATTTCGCGGTACAGATCGCTAAAGCTTATGGTGCGAATGTCACGGCTGTTTGTTCCAGTCGCAATGTAGATTTTGTCAAAAACCTTGGCGCCGACCAGGTGATTGCATATGACAAAGAAAATATTCATCGACATAAAGGAAGATATCACCTGGTGATCGATGCACATGGTAATCTTAACTATAAAGATTTTGTGCGTATGGGTGCAAGAGGGGTGGTGGTCGGCTTTACGACGATGCGTCATATGGGATCCTTATTGTTGAGAAAGGCGCTGGGTAGTTTTCCGCTTGTACAATTCACTGCAGTTGCCAATGCAAAAGATCTCGATACACTCGCGGTCCTGGTCCTCGAAGGAAAGCTGGTGCCGAATATAGAAAAATCATACCGTTACATGGATATCCCCGCCGCCATTGGGCATATTGAAAACATGCGTACAAGGGGTAAAGTAGTGATGGACTGGTCGGATTTGTGATGATCGCGACAAAAAATGTTTTCAGTTGAATTGCCGATCAGTAGAACCAGGCTGCATAGGCCTTTGCAAATGACTGCCAGGCAGCAGTATCCCTTAATTGCCATAATATCGCGCCAACCAGGAAGACGATGAATACAATTGCAAAGGGTTTGTAGTTTTTCTTTTTATAAATATCATAGCCCAGCAGGAATCCAACTATGGCAAGGTCCAGCAAATCTGTTAATGTCAGGGCGGTTGGAAAATCAATATTAAAAGTGTTTATAAGTCCACGGCCCACCCCGGGTCCAATACCAATAATACCGGTGGCGATCATATAACGCATATGTGCACCGGAGTCTTTCCTGTTTATCATGGCCAGCGCCCAAAATATGGCAAACGAAATATATCCCCTGATATCAAGTACCATTGTATTCAGTAAAAATTGCTCGGGAGCGGCACCACTATGACGTAAAAACGATGACCGGCCGATCAGGAACATCGAAATGATAATGAGTGGCCCGAGTACATACGATGATTTACCAATGGTCCGGTGAAGCTTCGCTTTGCCTGCACCAATCAGTAAAGGCTGTATGATTAATAAAGCCATCCACATCATGAGCAGTATGCCATGCACATGGATGGTAGCGGTTTTGTCAACAAATTTTGGAAACTGACTGATGTAAGTTTGGTAGAATCCCCATTGTATACCAAACACCACCAGGACCATGAAGATCGCTGTGTTGAGGTAGACCCTTTGCATATGGTGGAGGTTGTGGATACCTAAGGTATGGAAAAGAATTGAACGTATAGAAATTTTTTTTAAAGTTTGAATTCGTCACTTTGCTTAAGCGAATCCATGGGTTAACGAACCACGGCGCGCACAGCGGACACAGCGAAGGGAACCGCCTTTAAAATCATTTCCTGCTTTCGTAGCAGGTTTTTGAAAGTTGACGCCTTTCGCCGTGCTATCCGTTTCCGCCGTGGTTTATTGGTACTCGATGACCCGCAGCCTCTATTTAAATACAGCCTTTTTCCAAAGGATGATTGCACCTAAAACACCAGCCACAATGGATGCAATAAAGATGGCGATTTTGGCAGCGGCAAAATCGCTCGCGATCGGGAATGCTTCGGAAGCGATAAACAGTGACATGGTAAAACCTATACCCGCCAGGGCGCCGGCACCCATGAGCTGACGCCAGTCATAGGTGGGTGGCTTTTCTGCAATATTAAATTTTACCGCCAGCCAGCTGAACAAAAGTATTCCTACCGGCTTACCTACCACCAGCCCAAAAAAGATACCCATCATCAGTCGCAGGTCATTGCTGAATACATCGGTGGTAATGATGACCCCCGCGTTGGCCAGCGCAAAAATGGGAAGCACAAAATAAGTGGACCATGGTTCTACAGTATGTAAGACTTTGGAAGCGGGTGATTCCAGCCGGTCATGCAGGGTGTTCAGCATTTCTATCGATCGCTTCGAAGGTCCCTGCCCCTGCAATTGTCCCACGCCATAATGCGTTTCGGACTTGAATATTTTTTGCATCTGTGCGTTCAAAGCTTTGAAGTTGGCTGGTGGCCGCGTGGGAATACAGAGGGCCAGTATGACACCTGCAAGCGTAGCATGTATGCCGCCTTCATGCAGGAAGAACCAAAGCAATAGCCCGAGTACGATATAGGGCAGGAGGCGATAAAATCGCCAGCGGTTCATGACCATTAATATGCCGGTGACCACACCTGCGCCGACAAGGTAGGAAGCGCGGATCTCTTCAGTATAAAAAATAGCCACCACTAATATGGAGATAAGATCGTCGATGATAGCGCAAACAGTTAAGAATACCCTCAGTTCCACGGGCACCTTTTTGCCCATAAAAGCGATGATGGCAATCGCGAACGCGGTATCGGTGGAAATAGTGGTTCCCCATCCGATACTCAGTGGCCCAAATGGAACGATCACCAAATAGATCAATGCAGGAATAACTACGCCACCAAAAGAACCGGCAAGTGGCAGCCCCGCTGCCCGCGGTTTGGTGAGCCTGCCAACAGTAAATTCTCTTTTTACTTCGAGGCCGACCACCAGGAAGAATATCGCAAGCAAACCATCGTTGATCCACCTGATCAGCGGGAGGTCGAATGAAGCACCGCCTGCGCGAAAGCCAAATGGTTTTTCCCAGAAACTTAAAAATTGTAAGCCGTAAACACTCGAGTTGGCCCATACCAGGGCGATGATCACCATGGCCATTAAGGCGATACCTGCAGAAGGCCCCCATCTCACAAAATCGAGTGCTGCTGCTTTTACACGATAACCCGGTGTTCCCTGCAAGGCTTCGCCAAGTGAAGTTTCATCCCAGGGGCCTTCGTATAGGCGATCATTGATATAAAAGGTGGGCGCCATTAAAGCCCCGCTTTCCTGTGCTCCATGAATATCTTCTTCCACTCGTTTACGAGCTGCATCCAATTGCGGGTTGTTCACCGTGTCGGGCATAGGCAAGTTAAAATCACGGGCAATTTTTTCAATATCCACTTCGCCTTTTGATTCGCGGTCCATCAGCGCATTGTGTACTTCCCAGAAATTACCGTTTGTTTCGGCGGCGTATTCGGCGAGTATTGCAGCTTTTTTCGCACGTTCATGACCCGGCAGTGGCAGGTGCCTATAGACATACCGCATCTCTTCACCAAATTCTTCCCGCAGGTTGGAGATCACTTCATGGGCGACATGACAAACGCTGGAAAAATAACTCCCATATTCTACGAGTGTGATCGGTGCCTGCGGATCGCCTAGAATGTGATCATTTCCCGGGATTACCGGTTGCTTCAGCTTGGTCGAATCTTTGGGAGAATATTTTTTCTTCGGTTTGTTTGTCTCAGCCATATTATTTGTTTGATGGTTGGTATTCAACCCGCACAAACCTCCACTTTCATGGTATCGGAGACGCAGCGGTGTAAAGCAAATATAAGTGTAGAAATATTAAAGCTAAATGGCGAGAAAAGAGTTAAGCAAATCCGTATTGTCTCTTCAAAAGCATGCCTGGTCTGAAATCCAGGGATGCTTTTATGACAATGTCGAAATTAAATTAGTTCACGTGGTAAATCACTCCGACAGCCAGAATGAAATATTGTATTCTGTTTCGGCCAGGTAACCATACTTGCCAAATACAACGATTTTGGAAGTTTCCGGTTTGCCGCTGTTGTGACGATAATCCAATAACAGGTTTTTGTTACCGTGAACGGCCTTGAGGGTGTATTTACCAACCGGGATATCTTTTGCCATAAACGTACCTGCAACATCTTCAATGGTTCGTTCGATCGCCATGGCAGGAGTACCATCAATTAATGTTTCACCAGGGTAAGGTGTAAAAATCAGTTTGACTTCTTCCATGGGAACGCTTACACCAAAGGCATATACATCCACATGTGCACCGTAGTATCCACCGGCACGCTGGCCATCAAGTTTCCAGACAAAATTTCTGGCGGCATTCTGTGAGGAATTAAAAGGATCTGTTTTATCTGCCGCGAGGTCAAATACATAAGTCTGTCCCCATGCGGTTTTACTGATCTGTGCTTTTGCGATCCAGGATCCGGCTGGATTGGCCGGGATATTGATCCTGTATTGGCCAGTCGCCTCAGAAACACTGTTCACATGTGTGTCGTACCAGACGGTATGTTCGGCAACGATCGTTGCACCCGCTATCGGGTTTCCTTTTACATCGTTTATTTTACCGCTTACAAATCCTGCCTTGCCTGTTGTTTGCTGTGTGTCGTTGCTATCCTTGGAGCAACTGATGAAAGCGCCGGCTAGCATAAGCAGGCTGAGTAATGAGCTGATCATAAATTTCATTGCAATGAGTTAAGGTTTAAATTTTTTTATGCGAGGCAAAGTTGCAGTGTGGGAAATGCGAAGGCAATGGAGTTTGTTTTGAATTGAGAAATTCAAAGGATAAAATGTCAACCCAATAAAATTCCGTTAGTTAATCATTGCCGTCCGGTGTTCAGGAGAATCGATGAGTTATGAATCCACGGCGGACATAGCGGACACAGCGAAGTGTGCCGGTTTTTTATGTAGTCCTGCTTTCCGTTGCAGGATATTGAACGTAGACATGTTTCGCTGTGCTCTCGGTGCCCGCTGTGGTTTAAATGTATTCATTAGTTATAAGATCACATCAATGAAGAATGTATGCCTAATTCTTCCCAACGAATGCCGTACTGTCAAAATATATATCCCTTGCCTGGCCGCTTTTTGTGCGGATGCTGACAATATGATAATACCTTCCGTTCTGTGTAGCTTGTTTTCGCCTGACCAGGGAATAACCCGGATAATTATTAGAAAGCCACCTGTATTCTTCATCCAACCCCGCGCGTTCGGTTGTAACCTGAATGACGACGGGATTACTGAAAGAGGTGCCACCTCTTAACCTGTCGGTACGCGAGATCTTTGGGGCGGGTTCTTCTGCGGGTGTTTTTTTAGGCGAAGAGCACGCAAATAAAGCTATTGAAATAACAATCGAAAAAAGGATACTTCGAAAATTCATAATCTGTCAATATTCAAACAAGATGCCACAATATAAGGATCAATGTGTGAATTAGGAGACTTAGAAACTGGTTTCAGCTTTCTTCTACAAACCACTCACCCAGAAATATAGCTTTTAACGCGGAAGCATAGAGCTGCACGTTTCGGTAATAATTACCTCTTAACTCTTTATTATAATCCTGAGGGCGTTTACTGCCAGGGAATTCCATGGTTAGGATGCGTATGGCATCACGACTTTGTGTCGGATCAGCATCATTGCAGACAGCTGTTGATGCCCAGGTACCCAGGGAAACACCACCGCCGCGATGACCGGGCATAGGTGAGCCCGAAAAATTTCTTTTCTGTGGCATTCCGGCAGCTGCGGCAGGTGGGTCTTTATAATAAAGCGCTGTAGGTTTTTTATCTAAATTATTTCCGGGGATATAACCGCCTTCATCCTGTATGGTTTTTGCGATAGTCACTGCCAGGCTGCTATCGGTTTCATAGCCCAGTGCCATACCGTTGTGATCTGTGCGCGGATCAGCAAACACGCCGGCATTTTCCCTATTTCGAATGGCATGGAGATTTACGATCCGTTGAGGGCGATACTGGGTGATCAATTCGAGTAACAATGCATTTTCTGTTTCGATTTTTCTGCCTGCGTGATCCAGGCATTTGTACTCATCGAAAGGTTTTCCCGGCGTGGGCATCTGGCGGTTGGGATCCACAGCTCCCTTGTAGCTGTAACGACCGATGTTTTCAACTCCTCCAATCAGCTGCGGTTTTTGCCTCGCCTGTTCGGCGTTATCGGGGAACAACGAGGGAATGATGATGACATTGTAGTAAATGCTGTCGCCACTTTGCAGTTGTCGCATCAGTTCACTCGCTACTTCGATCGATGAGAGTTCTGAGCCATGCATACCACCAATGACCAGGGCATTCCTGTTGCTCACACCCGGGAAGAAAAAAGCAGTAATATCCCGTCCCTGTTTTGAGTATCCCAAAACAAAACTGGCTGCTTTGCGGTCACTCAGGATTTTGCTGAGCTGCTCCGGAAATGAAGCAACAGGTTTTGTCTCAACGATGTTGGATACACCGCTTACGTTTATATGATTTTTGTTGCGACTGCTGGTTGCCGCTGTAAAAACCGATAAAACAAGCGCAAGAAGTATGGTGATTCCGAGTTGCATGATCTTTATGAATTACTACTGCTAGTTAAGGAATAAGAATGCCTGTTTATATCCCGTTTTCCTGTGATTTTTTAGAGTTTTATAAATTCAACCCTGCGGTTCAATACTTTCCCTTCTTTGGATTTATTATCGGCGATGGGCTGTGTTTCACCCTTTCCTTCAGATTCCAGTCGACTGGCATCTATTCCAAAATCACTGACCAGCAAATCTTTTACAGCCTGGGCTCTTTTTTTCGACAGCTCCATGTTTGCATTGTCATCTCCGTCGCTGCTGGTATGACCCAAAACCCTGACACGGATGGATCCGTTTTCTTTTAGTACAGAAGCGATATCCTTTACCACAGCGTAAGATTCGGGCTTGATGACTGCAGATTGAAAATCGAAGAGAATACCCGTAGTGGAGAATTTACCTTCTTCCATCAGTTTGTGCCTTGTATCAGGTTTGCCGGTCGCTACTTTGATATTGCTGATATAGATCGCGTATTGGTTTTCGGCATAGTTGGTACTTCCGACCTGGAAGTAGATCTGGTTCATAATGACACCAAGTGGCACTGCCTTTGGTGCATCAAATAATTTTTCTTCATTGATCCAGAGCCGGTATCTTTCTTTTTGTACCTGGATAGCGATGTGCACAGGCTTGCCATAATAGTCCTGTAGGGGTTCGTAGGCTTTGGGATCACCGGAATAATGCGGGTTACCCTTCACAAATGAATTGACTCTTGCTTTCGACGATTTGACCTCTGCAGGCATAATGGTAGTTACAACCGCGGCATATTTCTTATTACCTTTCAGGAAAGCGTTGTCGGTGGTGGGTTCTCCATTAGTAGAAAACAATCCTACATAAAATTCGGGGAACATCCAGCCGGTATTTTTTAATTGCAGGATCAGGTCAAATTCGACAGTATAGTTTTCGCCGAAATCTTTCTGGTTGGAAGAGAGATATACAAACGGCTTGTGGAGGCGAAGCCAGTTGCCGGGGTATTTATCAAGTGTGGTCACTTCACCGCTGCCACTGGTATTCCAGTTAGTGGGTAGTTCTGCCAAAGCCTCGCCCTCAAAATTATCATAGTACAGGATCTGGTCGCCTGGTATAAAATCATATTTTTTAAAGCTTTTTGGCGCGTTATCTACCGGTTGTTCAGCGGATGTGGATTTGTTATCCGACGATGCAGGTTCTGAGGCCGGGGCGGGGGCCGTTGTTTTCTTACCCTCGATCTCATCCAGCGATTTGTCGATCTCTTTATCTATTCTGTTGTCAATACGTTGTTTGGCTTTGTTTTTTACCTTATTCATGAGACCGCCAAGTTGTGCCTCTACGGTAAATGGCAGCACAGCAATAAGAAGTGCGACCAGGATCTTTCTGTTCATAGCGATGAAGTTTAATTGTTCGGGTAAAACTATTGATGGCTTCTGCTGCGGCGAACAGGATCATGCTCGAATTGAATAAAATGGATGTTGAAATGGAGAAAACGAAACAGGAGGTTGGTGATTCGTGGGATTTTTTTCAATTCCATAGTTGTAATAAGTTGGAGAAAGTATTTCTTTGTGCTTAGCCTGCGTTAGATCGGTTATACCTATGTACCGCATTGCAGGCATAAAGCGTCCCGATGGGGACGCGGTTGTCTTTGGTTTGGATATTTTCTACCCATAAAGCGTCTCGATGGGACGCGGGAGCCTTTGGTTTAAATATTTTCTACCATTAAGGTGTTTTGATGTGACGCGGGTAACTCGTTCGGATATTTTCTACCCACAAGACGCACTGATGGGATTCAGGTAACTTTGGTTTGGATATTTTCTAACCACAAGGCGTCTCGATGGGACGCGGGTGTCTTTGGTTTAAATATTTTTTACCCTTAAAGGTTTTGATGTGACGCGGGTAACTCGTTCGGATATTTTCAACCCACAAGACGCTCTGATGGGACGCAGGTAACATTGGTTTGGATATTTTCTACCCACAAGGCGTCTTGATGGGATGCTGGTGTCTTTGGTTTGATTACCGTTACTTTAGCTTGATATTTTTGCCCATAAAACGCTCGAATGGTATACAGGGAATCAATTTGGGCCATGGAACCCGTCCCATCGCGACGGTTTATGGGTAGGATCACCACGGATATTAGGAACCCCGTCCTGTAGGGACGGTTTATGCAATTATCTCCATTCCGCGAATGTATTAACATGTAGGAGTTCGCATCAGTTCTAATATTTACTTCAAAGCATTCACCACGTTTTGTGGTTTCCCATTAATAAAAGCAACCAGGTTTTCATAAGACGCCTTCATTAATCGTGCTCTTGCTTCTGCGGTAGCCCATGCTAAATGAGGGGTAATATGGCAATTTTTAGCAGTAATAAGCGGGTTATCTAAAGGTGGTGGTTCTACAGACAATACATCAATACCTGCTCCGGCGATCCATTCATTGTTGAGCGCTTCTGCTAAATCCTTTTCATTTATCAACTGACCGCGGCTCGTATTGATCAAAAAAGCGGATGGCTTCATCTTTTGAAGCGTAGTCTTGTTGATAAAACCAATATTCTTTTCTGTCAATGGGCAATTAATACTGATCACATCACTTTCACTGAGCAATTCATCGAGCTCAACCTGCCTGGCATCGTGTACTTCTTTTTTTCGGCTGGGGTTGTAAAAAATAATATTCATTTCAAAGGCCCGGCCGATACGCGCCACGCTTTGACCGATCTGACCAAATCCAATGATGCCAAGGGTTTTGCCTGCTAACTCTATTTGTGGTGTAATCTGGTAAGAAAAGTCTGGGTTGCCCGACCATTGTCCTGCTTTTACCGAGGCAGCATGTTCTGATACATTTTGTACCATGTGCAAAAGAAGTGAGAAAGTAAGTTGTGAAACAGACGCTGTACCATAGGCCGGAACATTGGATACGACAATTCCAGCCGTTGAGGCGGCTTCGAGATCAATGACATTAAACCCGGTCGCCAGAACGCCGATATACTTCAGCCCTGGTAGTTGTGAAATAATATTTTTGGGGAGCGCTACCTTATTTGTAAGGACGGCTGTGGCTTCTTTAGTCCTTTCAATTAATTTATCAGGCGGTGTTCTGTCGTACACCTCGAAATCACACAGTTGTTTGAATTGGTCCCAGTTTAGGTCCCCGGGATTTAAAGTATATCCATCCAGAACGACAATTTTCATACGTTGAAATTTTTAATTTAAAGGCTGTATAATTTACCAGAAATGAAAGTATATAATTGGAAATAATTTCGATATTTCAGGCACAAATTTCCAAATCCGGGCGTATTATAATTAAATATAGTGAGCCGGGAGGATCTTTTTTCCGTCTACGAGTTTTTGACGTAAGTTTATCCTTTAAGAAATAAAACATTCCGATTTATGAGCAACATCAACTGGCAGGGCGTTTATCCGGCCATGCTTACCCCTTTCACAGCTGAAGACAAAATTGACTTTGCGTTTTTAGAGAAGAATATATCAGCCCAGCTAAATGCAGGCTCCGAGGGTTTGATCTTTGCCGGTTCGCTTGGCGAAGCCAGCACCCTGGAACAGGAGGAAAAGATCCAATTGGTCGTGTATGCAACTGAACTTGTAAAAGGAAAAGTACCAGTCATACTCACGATAGCAGAACAGGCAACCCGTACTGCTGTCAAACTAGCGGAGCAGGCGGAGAAAAATGGCGCATCCGGGTTGATGGTCCTGCCACCGATGCGTTATAGATCGGATGACCGTGAAACCGTAGAATATTTTAAAACAATTGCCGGTAGTACTTCGCTTCCGATCATGGTGTATAATAATCCGGTTGATTACAAGATCGAAGTAACGCCTGCTATGTTCGATCAACTGGCTAAAATTCCCACGATAGAGTCGGTAAAAGAATCAACTCGTGATGTGACCAATATTGTCAGGATGCGTAATCGGTTTGGTGATCGCTTTAAACTTTTATGTGGTGTTGACACCCTTGTAATGGAAGAGTTGATGCTCGGTGCTGATGGTATAGTAGGCGGGTTGGTTGACGCGTTCCCCGAAGAAACTGTCGCCATCTATAAACTCGTAAAAGCCGGCCGGTATGCAGAAGCGCTTGAGATCTACAAATGGTTTATGCCGGTACTGGAGCTGGATATCCAGCCAAAGCTGGTACAATATATTAAGATGGCAGCAGCGCAGACAGGATTGTGTTCTGAATATACCCGGGCACCCCGACAGGCGGTAGAAGGCCATGAGCGGCAAACTGTATTAGCGACGATCCAGAAAGCGATTGAGACAAGACCCGTGCTGCCTGATTATAAAAAGCTGGCAGCGCAGACTGTTTAATTTTACCAGATCCCTATATCACAACATGTCATCCAAAACATTTCTTTGTATCGATGCACATACCTGCGGGAACCCTGTGAGAGTTGTGGCCGGTGGCGGTCCTTTCCTGGAAGGCGCCAATATGATGGAAAAACGTCTTCATTTTTTAAAAGACTATGACTGGATACGCAAGGGCCTGATGTTTGAACCCCGCGGACATGATATGATGAGCGGCAGCATCCTTTTTCCGCCACATGATCAACAGAATGATGCAGGTGTTTTATTTATAGAAACCAGCGGTTGTCTGCCAATGTGCGGTCATGGTACCATCGGCACGGTTACCATCGCAATTGAAGAAGGTCTGATCGTACCGAAAACACGGGGCAGACTTCGGCTGGAGACACCTGCCGGTCTTGTGTTGGTTGAATATCGGCAGGAAGGAAAAAAAGTGAAATCAGTAAAGCTCACCAATGTAAAATCATTTTTATACGCGGAGGGACTGGAACTGGATTGTCCCGACCTTGGCAAATTGAAGGTAGACGTGGCGTATGGTGGCAACTTTTACGCAATCGTGGATCCTCAGGAAAATTTCCCCGGTCTTGAGAATTACAACGCGGATCAGCTTATCGCATGGAGTCGTGAATGCCGCAAACAACTTAACGCTAAATACAGTTTTGTTCATCCCGAAAATGAACATATTCAGGGGCTGAGTCATTTGTTGTGGACTGGTAAAACCATTTCGCCTGCGGCAACTGCGCGTAACGCCGTGTTCTATGGCGACAAAGCAATTGATCGTTCGCCCTGTGGCACAGGTACTTCGTCCAGGATGGCGCAATGGTACGCGAAAGGAAAACTGAAAAAGGGTGATGAGTTTGTACATGAGAGCATCATCGGTTCGCAATTTATTGGCCGTATTGAGGAAGAAACAACGATCGGCGACCGCAAGGCCATCATACCATCTATAGAAGGCTGGGCGATCGTGTACGGCTACAATACTATCCGGATCGATGACGATGACCCCTATGCACACGGATTCCAGGTGATCTGATAAACTATATCTGCCATGAAAAAGCAATTTTTGTTTATATGGAGCCTGTTACCAATCATGGTGGCAGCACAGAATATTTTGCATGAAAAGAACAACCCGCTAATTAAGGTGAAGCCGGTGACGGCTATCAATGCATATGCCTTCAATCTTTCACACGTCAGGCTGCTTGCTGGAAGCCCGTTTAGAAATGCCATGTCGAGGGATTCGGCATATTTACTTGAAATAAACCCTGATCGACTACTTCACAGGTTTCATAAGAATGCCGGTTTGCCAGTGAAGGATTCGGTATATGGAGGCTGGGAATCGGAAGGATTGTCCGGCCATACAATGGGTCATTACCTGTCAGCCTGCGCTATGATGTATGCTTCGACCGGTGAAAAGCGATTCAAAGAAATTATTGACTATATCACAGCGGAGCTGGAGCGTTGCCAGAAGGCAAGAGGTACTGGTTATATTGGCGCGATCCCCAATGAAGATTCCATCTGGGGTCAATTGGCAAGAGGCGAGATCAGGTCTGGTGGATTTGATCTAAATGGGGGATGGGCTCCCTGGTATAATATACACAAGATAATGTCGGGACTGGTAGATGCCTATTATTACTGTGGCAACAAAAAATCTCTTGCCCTGGTCACGGGTATGGCTGACTGGGTTTACAACACTATCGGTCATTTAACACAGGAACAAATCGACAAGATGGTGCGTTGTGAATTTGGTGGTATGAACGATGTGCTGGCCAATATCTATAGTATTACCGGTAATAAAAAATACCTGGACCTGTCATACAGGTTCTTCGACAATTTTGTAATGGAACCCTTGTCGAAGAGAATCGACCCTATGCCGGGCAAACACGCCAATACCCAGGTGCCAAAAGCTATTGGCAGCGCTCGTCAATATTCTCTCACGGGTAATGGTCGGGACAGTACCATCGCTTCTTTTTTCTGGAATACCATGACCAAACATCACAGCTATGTGATCGGTGGAAATAGTAATTATGAGTACTGCGGTGCGCCGGATTCATTAAATACAAGACTAAGTGACAATACGGCTGAGACCTGCAACACGCATAATATGTTAAAACTTACCAGGCACCTGTTTAGCTGGCATGCCGATGGTCGATTGTTTGACTATTATGAAAGAGCCCTGTACAACCATATCCTTGCCTCGCAAAATCCTGAGACAGGTATGATGTGTTATTTTGTTCCGCTGCGCATGGGCGCCAAAAAGGATTTCAGTAAAAAGTTCCATTCGTTTACTTGTTGCGTAGGGACCGGAATTGAAAACCACGCGAAGTATGGTGAGAGTATCTACTTTGAAGGCGCCGATGGCAGTCTGTTTGTAAACCTGTTCATACCTTCCCAGTTACAATGGAGGGAAAAAAACATTACGATCACACAGGCCAATAGTTTCCCCGAGCGTCCACAAACCAGTCTTGTAATTAATACCAGATCAAACAAACAATTTACGATACGTGTACGACGTCCTCGTTGGTCGAATGGGCAACCAGAGGTTCGTATCAACGGTGTGAAGACGGAAACCCGGGCTGATGAACAGGGATACATGAATATTAACCGGGTATGGAAGGATAATGATATCATCGACATTCGTTTCCCGATGTCTTTGTATACTGAGTCGATGCCTGACAATAGCGATCGAATTGCTTTCTTATATGGGCCTGTAGTTTTGGCTGGTCAATTAGGAACAGAAATGACAGATCCGGTTTTTGGAGCACCTGTTTTGCTGACTGACAATAAAAAAATTACGGACTGGGTAAAACGGGTTTCGGGACCGCTTGAGTTTGTCGTTACAATTGCGCAGCCATCCGATGTTTTTCTAAAACCCTTCTATAAAACCTACGATCAGCATTACAATGTATACTGGGATTATTTTACCCATGAGAAATGGGCAGCGCGGAAAGAAGCTTTTGAGGCTGAAAAAATAAAGCAACGCGAGTTGGAAGAGCGAACGGTGGATCTCATGCGACTAGGAGAGATGCAGCCGGAAAGAGATCATAAATTGCAGGCTACCGAACAATCCTTTACTGAGATCGCCCTGGGACGGGGTGGGCGTGAAGTGCGCAACGGTGGATATTTTTCGTTTGAGATGAAGGTATTACCGGATGAGGATATGATTCTTCTTTTATCCTACCTGGGAGACGACAGGGGTCGTGCATTCGACATACTGGTGGACGACACAAAGATCGCCACGCAGGAATTGAAAGGTGGCGAAACTGGAAGGTTTATAGATGTTGAATATGCCATCCCGGCTGAGCTTACCCGTGGAAAATCAAAGATCACCGTCAAGGTACAAGCGCATCCGAAACGAACAGCCGGTCGGGTGTTTAGCCCCAGAATATTGAAAAAATCATAATTTATCATGGTTGAACCTGAAAAGTGCTACTACTCATAAAAATAATGGAGATATAGTAATAGCTTCGCGGACTTTAAATCGAAATAAGCTAAAATTTTCAGGCAGTGAAAAATGTGGTTGTTATTGGCGGAGGTATCATGGGATTGAGTTCCGCTTTTTATCTACAGCAATCAGGTCACCAGGTGACGGTTATTGATAAAGGTGATTTCTCCGATAATTGTTCTTATGGTAATGCAGGGTATGTTTGCCCCAGTCATTTTATTCCCCTGGCAACACCCGGTATAGTATGGAAGGGGTTAAAATGGATGTTCAATTCTCGCAGTCCTTTTTATGTTCAGCCATCACTTAACGGTTCGCTCGTGGATTGGGGACTTAAGTTCATGGGGGCTGCCAAGCATAAAAAAGTGGAAGCTGCCGCTGTACCACTTCGAGATATTGCGTTGCTGAGCCAGCAGGAATATAAAAGCTGGACTGCATTACCGGATTTCGACTTCGCATACGAACACAAAGGTTTACTGGAAGTTTTTCAAACAGAAGCTGTTGGTGAACATGCGCACCATGTTGTGGAAAAAGCAAAATCTTTGGGTCTCGATACGGAGTTGCTTAGTTATGATGAACTGCAGCAACTGGAGCCGCAGATTAAGTTGAATGCCCTGGGTGCAATAATATTTAAATGTGATGCGCATCTTTATCCCAATAAATTAATGACCGGCCTGTATAATCTGCTTCGTCAGCGTGGTGTGAAGTTTATCGCAAATGAGGAAGTAAAGGGATTTGAAAAGGAAAGCAGTCGTATCACTAAAGTCATCACAGCAAAGAATTCTTATGATGCAGATGAGGTCGTCGTTGCAACAGGTGCCTGGAGTCGCCAGGTAGCAGCGATGCTCGGTACAAAGATACCTTTGATGCCGGGTCGCGGTTATTCCGTCACGCTCGAAGACTCACCTTATAAAATGAACCACCCTGCGGTGTTAATGGAAGGAAGGGTGGCCATCACCCCCATGGATGGGAACAAGATCCGCTTTGGCGGTACCATGGAAGTGGTGCCTACCACTACACCGCCAAGGTTTCATCGTGTAGAAGGGATATTAAATGCGGTGAAAAGATTTATCCCACAATTTAATATTACCATGCCACCCAATGACAGGATCTGGTATGGCTATCGCCCGTGTTCAGCAGATGGATTGCCATACATTGGCCGTATCACCAGCTACAAGAATGTAGTTGTTGCTACGGGTCATGCTATGATCGGGCTTAGCCTCGGAGCAGGCACTGGCAGACTGGTCAGTGAACTGGTAGATGAAAAGAGAACCAGCGTAGATCTTCGTCCTTTTGCAGTAGAAAGGTTCGGGTAATACCGATGGTCTCTTCTGGAAGGGATGGTTCTACAAAATTTCCAATTACATATTCAAATTCCATTAAAAATTCACACCGGAGGATATCATTTCCTCCACCCCACTTTATGCCCACTCACTGCGAAGTACAAAATAAACAGGTAGCAGGGCACCATGATCCAGTAAGCCTGCTGCAGTCCAACTGATTCACCCAACTTTGCCCACAACCGAGGCAGGATTGCACCACCCGCTATACCTACGATCAGCAATGCAGAAGCAGTCTTGGTGAATTTTCCCAGACCATTGATCGCTAGTGGCCAGATGGCAGGCCATACCAATGCATTAGCAAAACCAAGAATGGCGATAAAGAAAACGGAAGTAGAACCCGTGGTGAAAATCGCGCCCAGGGAAAACAATACTCCCAGGATGCCTGAAAATTTCAATGCTGTTGATTGCGAGATATATTTTGGGATCAGTGCGATTCCGAGCAGGTAACCTACCAGCATTCCGATCATGGTATAACTTGTAAAATGCTTCGCCACATCCAGACTTATTCCCAGTGAAGCACCATAAACCGAAATCGTGTCGCCTGCCAGTACTTCCACACCAACATATAAAAACAGGGTAACGAAACCCAGCCAGAGGTATGGATAGTGAAAGATACTTTCGCGGTTTTTGACCGTTGATGCCGTATCGCTTTCATCTTCCCCTTCCGCCTTTATTTCGGGAAGGCTTGAAAAATGAATAAAGATCGCGAGGGCAACTAACACCGCTGCTATAATGATATATGGAACGATCACTTTTGAAGCCAGCGCATCGAGTTCGGCTGCTTTTTGTGTTGCATCCAACGTAAGCAGTTTTGACTGTAGTGCGTCGGAATTGTCGAGCATGATAGCGCCCATGATCAGAGGCGCCAGCGCGCCTGCACCTTTATTGCAAATACCCATGATGCTGATCCGTTTGGCGGCGCTTTCGATAGGCCCGAGGATAGTGACATAAGGATTGCAGGCAGTCTGCAGTAACGCGAGACCTGTACCTATAACAAACAGGCCAATTAAAAATATTGTGTAGGTTCTGCTGTTAGCTGCAGGAATAAAGATCAGGGCGCCTACTGCCATCAGCAATAGTCCCAGCATCATACCTTTTTTGAAGCCTGTTTTCTTCAATACCCACGAGGATGGGAAGGCCATAACAGCATATGAGATGTAAAAGGCGAAAGTCACAAGCATAGCGGCCGAGGTCGTCAGTTCACAGGCGATTTGCAGATAAGGGATCAGAGTAGCGTTAGCCCAGGTAACAAATCCAAAAATGAAAAATAAGGCACCGATGATCAGCATCGGCATTATATAACTTTGGTTCCTGGTGTTGGTGGTTGTCAAGGTGATTTCCTGCATGCAAAATTTATTGAGCCCTGAAAATAATTAAATCCCGGGTTAAACAATGGAACAACCGTTTGCATTAAATAATATTGTCAACTATGATTTGAATGATTGATGCGAAATAGAAATGAAGTTGGGTTAGTATTGTTTTTCTTGACGAGAGAAGGACAAATATTTAGGAGAGAAAACTGTGTCGACACTAATTGCCCTGGTTATTGCTGATGTTGAAATGTAGCGGCTTTCTATTCGTATTTGGCTGCAAGTTCAAAGCTCCCGCGGGGCCCTCCCAGTTTTGAACTGGAGCGGATTTCGCAACCGTATGACGGTCCTGCGGCTAAGACAGACTCCTCCCACACCCGCCTGCACTCCAGCCTGAAAAACGATATGTA
>JAFAEM010000009.1 GCA_023424015.1 Bacteroidota bacterium
TCCGGAAAAAAAACTACTTTTGTTCATGGTTTAATTTTTTGTGTGGAAACTCTAAACTAAACCAAAAAAGAGAGTCAAAAGCTCTCTTTTTCTTTTTATAAACTGCTTTTCCCGGACAGTAGTGATGCTAGATGCTGGATCTAGTATCCAGCATCTGCCATCCAGTATCCTGTAACTGGCTTATCTTGGCAGAATGAAATGGAAAATACTATCTTCCGAGTATCTGTTCAATGACCTGTGGTTTAAAGTAAGAAAAGACCGTTGTGAAACGCCACAGGGCAAAATTGTTGATCCCTATTACGTGTACGAATTTCCGACCTGGGTGACGGCCGTTGCGCTCACAGAGGATGGAAAGATCATCCTGGAACGGCAATACCGGCATGCGCTTGGTGAAACCTGTATTGAAATTCCGGGTGGTTGCGTTGACGATACCGATGCTTCGCTGGAAGACGCTATCAAAAGAGAATTATTGGAAGAAACCGGTTATAGCTTCTCTTCATTTGAATACCTCGGAAAAATATCTGCCAACCCGTCTACCAACAGCAACCTTATGCATATGTTCCTGGCAAAGGGTGGCCGGAAAATCGCTGCACAGGAACTCGATCATAACGAAGAAATCGAAATTGATCTGGTTACCATAGATGAGTTGAAGCGATTGATCATCGAAAACAAGATTCTGCAAGCGATGCATGTAACTTGTATCTTTTATGCAATGCAGAGGTTGGACGGACGGTGTTTATAATTGGGAGTTTGTTATTAGTTTATCGCTCCACTTCCGCAACGAGAAATATACTCCCACACACAATGATCAAATCATTATCAGCCGCCCTTGATCTGGCCATTTTCAAAGCAACATTCACATTCGGATAAGTTTTTCCCTGCAAGCCGAAGCCGGAAGCTTTTTCCGATAAGTTTTTACCTGGCAGTGCACGGGGTATTTGCGCCTGGGTAAAATAATAAGTTGCCGAGGTAGGCAGGAGACCCAGTACTTTGTCAATCTCTTTATCATTTGCCATACCCAATATAATATGAAGGTGATAGTGATCTGTTAACTCCACCTGTTTCAATACCTGCTTTATTCCATCTTCATTGTGCGCTACATCCAGGATCACCAGTGGATGTTCATGAATAATATCCCAACGGCCGTGCAACCCTGTTATTTTTTTTACCTCCTTCAAGGCAGCATGTATGTTTTCATCAGATATTTTCCATCCCTTTTGCTGCAGAACCGAGCAGGCTTCCAAAACAGTTAACAGGTTTTTTGACTGATAAATGCCTGCAAGGTCCATCCGAAAAACCCTGTGATCGGTTTTATGTTCCTCGGCTATCTCCACAACCAGTTCATGCTTTGACCAATACCATTCCATTACCTGTCTTTTCCCGGATGCCATGGATAGAGGCGCATTTTTTGCATCAGAAACTCTTTCAAAAACGGGCAGGGTTTCGTCCAGCATTTCACCGACGACTACCGGCACATTTTCTTTTATGATCCCGGCTTTTTCAGCAGCAATTTTGTCGAGGCTGTTGCCCAGCAGGTTCATATGATCCCAGCCAATATTGGTAATGATGGAAACTTCGGGTGTAATTATATTCGTACTATCGAGCCTTCCACCCAAACCGGTTTCTACAATCGCGATATCCACTTTCTGTTGGGCAAAATAGTCAAAGGCCATGGCCACCGTGATCTCGAAAAAGCTGGGCTCCAGTTTGTCAATCATTGATCGGATCCGTTCCGTGAATACAATAACGTAGGATTCTTCCACCATTTCACCATTTACCTTTATACGTTCCCTGAAATCCTTTAAATGCGGCGAAGTGTATAATCCTGTTTTGTATCCTGCTTTCTGAAATATGGCAGCCAGCATATGACTCACGGAACCTTTACCATTGGTGCCTGCAATATGCACAGACCGGAATTTCTTATGGGGATCACCGAGCGATTCACAAAGTGCAATGGTATTGTTCAAATCGGCTTTGTAAGCTGCGGCGCCAACCCGGCTGAATACAGGCAAACGTGTAAAAAGAAATTCGAGAGTCTGCTGGTAGTTCATCATGTGATTTATATTACTGTGCGCCCTTTAGAAAGTCATCGTAGTCTTTGATCATTGAACACATTTTCTCAATGCTCCAGTCCTAGCCAGTATTTGTAATATTTTCCAGGATGTCCTGGTAAATCGAAAAATTTTCCTCGTCAAAGCAAACAAAATACACTCTATCTATGCTGTGCCCGGGCTGGAGAAAATCAAATACCGTCTCAATAGCGACCCTGGCTGCGTGCTTTTTGGGATAACCATAAATACCGGTACTGATATTTGGAAATGCGAGACTTTGGAGCTGATGATCAATGGCCAGCTGCAGGCTATTGCGATAACAACTGGATAACAGTGCTGGCTCATTGCGGAGTCCATTATGCCATATCGGACCTACAGTATGTATCACATATTTAGCGGGAAGTTTACCAGCTGTAGTTATTACCGCTTCGCCGGTAGGGCAGTTTCCCTGGTTGGCTACGATTTTCCTGCATGCAGCTAGTATATCAGGGCCACCTGCTCGGTGAATGGCGCCATCAACGCCTCCGCCACCCATGAGGGAAGAATTGGCCGCATTTACGATGGCATCCACTTTTATTTTGGTAATATCACCCTGTTCCAGGAAAATCCTCTCGAGCATTGCCGCCAAATTTACAGAAAGCAGCAAACAAATACCATGGTTAGTTAATCGCAGTCTGACGACACAGGTATCAATCAGTAATTTCTTAACCGCTTACACGGAAATTGAACTGAACCGTTACTGTAGACTCGTGATCTGATTTGTTGAATTTAATATTCCGCAGGTATTGAATTATGGCATTGCGATAAGCTGAACTTGTAGACGACGAGCCGCGTGCAAAATTCTGAAATGTTCCTTGTCCGTCGGGCGAGACTTTGATGTCGGCATAAATTGTAGCTTTTGCAAGGTCACCTTCAAAAGAATAGGAGGAAACGATTCTCCGGTCACCACGTGTTACCCTGGGCCCAACTCCTGATCCGGTTCCCGAGCCGTGTCCGCCACCGGTACCTGTGCCGCTTCCACCACCACTGCCACTACCATTACCCACACCACTTCCGGTGCCGCTTCCGCCAGCCCTGTCATAATCTTCCGCTGCACCACCGCCCGTTTTAGTCCCGGTAGTTGTTTTGCCCAAAACAGCTTTTGGCTTTTGCGGAGCAGGAGGCAGTGGATCAGGTTTAGGTTCAGTTTTTACGATAGATTTATTTTCATTGATCGTCTTTGCATCCGGTTTTGGAATATCAGGCTTTAGTATGGGTGGCGACTCTTTCTCTTCCGGATCCTCAGCCACGTCTTTTGCATCATCAAGTGTTCCAGGCTGGGGCGGTGCCGAAGCCGTTCCTTTTTCACCAATAGCCTGAACCGGGTTACCGCCACCACCGCCACCACCGGCCTGTTTGATCTCAATGGGCGGTTCTTCCGGTAAATTCAATTCAACAAATATTCCTTCATTCGGCGGGGGCGGAATGATCACCGGTATAGTCCAGGTCCAGAAAAACATGAGTAGGAACAACAAGCCTGCAAAGCCGATCGTTATCATCGTTGCCTGTGTATTTTTCTTTGACTCAAATGATGCAGTCATGGCATAAGTGTTGTTCATACAAATCTACGTTTTGGATAATACCCTCACTAGCGTTACTTTTTCACACCTGTGTATTAACGATGCAAAGTTTGCACAACTTGCATAAGCGGGGCTATCTGAAATGTTAATTTTTTGTTGTGGGAAACCTTAAAAAAACATTCTCCAGGGGAATTTTAGGGGATGTAGCATAATTGCTACAAATACAGTCGCATTTTTTACCGCTCAGATCAATACATATATTCATTTAGATATCGCCCGGATGTGAAATCAGCATTAAAGTTTTGGGATGAATCCCTGTTGTTCAACCTCTCTGGGGATAGTCTTTAATAATGCCGTGGCAACTTCTTCACAATGGGAATGCCTGGTAGCGTTTTTGGACTTGTAGTCATTATTCACAAAAACATCTTGTATGAAAAAGACAGTATTTAGCAGAAATTTATTTCGGTCTGCAATTGCGTTTGTTGGAATAGCCGGCGTATTGACACTTGCAGCATGTGATAAGGATGATGATATGCCAAACTCGAAATATAAACTTTCCGGTGAAGCTTCCGGTGCACAGGAAGTACCAGCAGTGAGTACACCTGGTATAGGTACACTCACAGGTACTTATGATACCACATCTAAATCCCTCATCTATACGATCAACTGGACTGGTATTTCAGGTGAAGCTACAGTGGCCCACTTTCATGGTCCGGCAGCACCGGGTGAAAACGCACCACCAATGCAGGATATCCAAATCACCACCAATGGTACAGCAGGTACTGCATCGGATACTATAACCGCTTCCGCGGAATTACATGCGGCTCTAATAGCGGGTAACGTCTATTACAATATTCATACGGCAGATTTTCCAGCCGGGGAGATCCGTGGCCAGGTGAAATTGAATCACTAAAAAGAGTGAGAATTCTTTGAACATACAATACCGGGTTTCGACCTGGTATTGTTGTTTTAGGCGGTGACCTTATTTCTGTTTGTCATCCGTAGAAAACGACTGATCAGGAAAATAGATGCCAGGGTAAGCCCGGTAATTAAACCCAGCCAGATACCAGAAGCCCCCAACCCAAGTGGAAATGCGAGGAAATAACCCAGCGGAAGTCCAACTACCCAGTAGGCTATACCGATCAGTATCGTTGGAAATTTTACATCCTTAATTCCGCGAAGCAAACCTGCACCGATAGCCTGCGTACTATCGGAGATCTGGAACACCGCGGCATACAATAATAGCAATGCCGCCATATTCAACACGGCGGTATTATCATTGAAAAATTTTGGCAGTTGGAATCGAAATACAAAAAAGCTTATCGCGCAAAACATACCATACAGGAGTGCGAGACCCAGTGTGCTTTTGCCGATTACAGAGATCTTTGGCCAGTCCTTCCTCCCGAACGCATTGCTGACACGAATTGAGCCAGCCTGTGCCAGTCCCATAGATACCATAAAAGTAAAAGAAGCACAACTAAGGGCGATCTGGTGGGACGCCTGAGCAATTGCACTGATAGTCCCGATAATTATTCCCGATACCGCAAAAGCCCCTGCTTCCATTCCTATCTGAAGACTACTTGGGACACCGATATGCAGCAATTCGTACAATGTTTTCTTTCGAAGCTTCCATTGCCTGCTGCTCACAGCCATATATTTTCTAAACCTGCGGTGTTTTAGAATTACCAGGCCTAGTACGATAAACATCAATGAACGGGTGATAAGTGTTGCCCAGCCGGCGCCGTTGAGTTCAAGTCTAGGGAAACCCAGGTTGCCATATATCAAAAGCCAGTTGAGCAGAATATTTACGGGCATACCCAACAGTGAAATGATCATGGCTGTTTTGGTATACTCCAGTCCATCGGCAAATTGCTTCAATGTCATAAACAATAACATCGGGATGATCGACAAACCCATCAGCTTCATAAACGGTAATGCCAGTGCAACCACTTCAGGATCCTGGCCGAGTTGTGTGAGAATGCCCCTGCCAAAAACAAGACCCAGTGAAATGATCACAGCAGTTACGGCACAAAGAATAAATCCATTGTAGAAATAATGAGATACTAATTGTCCGTCCCTGCGGCCATGCGCCATCGATACCATCTGGGAGACGGAAATGGTCATTCCAATACCAAGAACAAAAGGAATATTCATGGCATTGATAACAAGTGCAGCCGCGGCCAGCTGTTTATAGCTGATCGAGCCTACCATTGCGGCATCAATGATATGCAGCGCCATCTGCGCCAATTCACCAATGATGATCGGTAATGCCAAATTGATCGTCCTGGAAGCTTCTTTTCGCATTATTGTTTATCCCGGAAAAAAGTAGGCGAAGTTAAGATGATCATTGAAATATGAGAAAGCCCGATTATGGGGATAACGCAAAAAGTTGTGCCGGAAAAAGTATTAATTAAAACCTCTTTTTACAGTCAATAGAACGAATGATTGCGAACAATTAGTGCGCGAAATCCATTTCGAAGCGGCCTTTGATGCGTTCCATCGGTGGGTTGAAATAACCGTATTTCAGATCAGGGAATTCTACTTTGATCAATTCCTGCAATTGTTTTACACCCATGCATTCACCTGTATCAGTCACACCGATCTTACCCAGGTACCAGTCGGGGTCGATATTGAAATTCCGCCATTGGATCATTTTCAAACCAGTATCCATTATCAAGCGTCGGAGTGCTTCGTATTCGTCTATACTATCGGTCATACCAGGGAAAACAAAATAATTGATCGAGGTCCATCCACCGTAGGCGTTTACGATCTTCAGGCTTTCGATGACATCCGAAAAATCATAATTGTTGGGGCGGTAATAGGGCATATAAACCTCCCGGCGTGCCGAATTGGTGCTGACGCGGATGGAGTCAAGCCCGGCTTCACATAGTATTTTCACAGCATCGGGTTTTGAGCCGTTTGTATTGATATTGATGCTGCCTTTTTTGGTATGCTTGCGAATCTCGATGATCGCATCCCGGATAGTTTCCCACATCAGCAGTGGTTCGCCTTCGCAACCCTGACCAAAACTTACGATAGGATAGGGCGCTGTTTCCAGGTGTGGTACAGTATATTCCACGATCTCTTCGGGACTGGGTTTGAATCGTAGCCGGTCCTGGGTAGATACAATGGTTTCCTCATCTGGCTGCAGAGAAATACAACCCACACAATTGGCATTGCAGGCAGGTGAGGCCGGTATCGGGCATTCCCAGCGTCCGAGAAAATAGTTACGCGCTGCGGGACAATGATAGGTGAGTGCGCAATTTTTCGCCAGGTGTTCTACCAGTCTGTTATGCGGATATGCTTCTAATAATTTTTCAACGCCCAGCTCCACTTTTTGCTGATCGTATCCCGAGCAGTCCTGGCGAATGTCAGGCTCTATCCGTGTGGCAGGGACATAAAATTTATCATTATACCATCCCGTTGCCGTATAGCAAAACAATGGCAGGGTGGGAGCTCCGAATTCTACCTCGTAAGCTGCCAGGTAAAAACCGGTATGTGCGGGTGGAATAAAAGCTGCCACCGCCCAGCCTTTTTCACAAAGACGCATTTCTCCTGAAACTACATCGATACCGATGCCCTTTCGACCTGGCAATTCATATAGTGATCCACCATCCGGTAATTCGATCCATTCATCCGCAGGTACAGGCAATGCATCCCACCCACTACGCCCGGTCACATACAGCGAAGTGTCTTCAAAAATATTTCCCTTCCCGTCGGAATAAAGTATATATGGTGATTGCGTCAGCGACATATCATTTATTATAAATCAAAACCCATATTCCAATTATCATGTATCGTCAATCCAGTATCCAGCATCCAGTATCCAGTATCCAGCATCTAGCATCCAGCTCCAATCCTATCCCTGCAAAAATCGTTAAATTCCATCTCATCCACGTCCGGTTTATTTCCTTCATTGTTTACTATCACCTGGGCGATCCTGTTATTCTTAAAATCCAGGGTAAGCAGACCGTCTTTTAATACCAGATTATTCAGTTCATCCCATTCGATTTTTCTCTTAGGAAAATTGGGATAAAGTATGTTAGTGGGGCTTACCTGCACCACCAGGGGCCTGATAGAAACAAGATAGAGCAAGGCCATCAGGATAAGTATACCCAGGGCCGCCCAATAACCAGCTTCGACATAAAAATTTGCGATAAGTAACATCGCGATCAGGCTGCCAAAATTTTTCTTCATCATATGGAAAATGACCAAAGCTGCGATGACCAGGATAGTTGTCAGGATCGCAGAAACCCGGAGTGCGGGATCAGTTATTCCCAGCCAAATGACGAAAGCAATGTTTATGAAAATGACAAAAAGCGTCAGGGTCTTATAATGTTTCAGCTTTTCATTTTTCAGCACAAATTCAAATTTCTGCATCTCCTCTACATTAATTAAGATTAACTGTTGCTGGCCACCATCAGGTTGCAGAGCTTAAACAGCACCCGTGCACCCACATTGGCATTCCAGTCATTGTCGCTAATACCCACTTCAACCAGGTCGAAGCCGATAAGTTTGCGGCCACTTTCGATCACCTTGCGGAAAAGGTAAAAGACTTCTTCCGTTTCAAAACCACCCGGAACAGGTGTTCCGGTATGGGGGCATAGTTTACGGTCCAGCCCGTCAATATCAAAACTGATATAGACATAATGCGGTAATTTACTAACAATCTCCTCCGCTATTTGCTTCCAGGTTTGTCCCTCAAACTGGCGGGTTTTTATTTCCTTATCGAAATACGTTACTATACGATGGTTAGAGTTACTGATATAATCCCATTCATCACTCCCATAATCCCTGACTCCAACCTGAACCAGTCGTGTTATTTGTTGAACTTCCTCCAGCGCGTTGTACATGATACTGGCATGTGAGTAATTGAATCCCTCGTATGCTTCACGCAGGTCGCAATGCGCATCGATCTGAAGAATGCCAAAGTCTGGATATTTTTCAGCTATCGCTTTATAAAATCCAAGCGGCGAGCTATGATCACCTCCCAGGAGACAAACCAGTTTTCCTTTCGCTAATAAGGCTTTGGTCTGATCATAAACCCAGGAGTTCAGAAATTGGCTCCCTTCATTAACGTCCTTGAGAGTCCGTGTCATGAACTGGTTGGCATTTACATCATCGCCTTTTGAGATATAGTCAATGTATAATTCGGCTTCCTTTCGCAGGTAGTCACTTTTCATCAGGATCTTGCGATCGATGGGACGCATATAAAAACCCTGTTTCCAGGCATCTGGTACTTCCGGATCAAATAGGTCAACCTGGAAGCTAGCTTTAGAGATCGCTTCCGGTGCCCGGGCTGTGCCGGCTCCATAACTTACCGTTACTTCCCAGGGTATAGGCAGAATGATCAGATTTGAATTTTCTTCTGTGGTAGGGAGACCAAAAATATTGTTGTTGGGATTTCCGACGCTGTTGGGGTCGAAATTAGAAACATCTAGCATTTAATATGAGATTGTAAAACGGTGCAAGTTAGTGAATCCTGATCAACGGGAAATAGGGTGTATCTGGTAATCCAGATTGAGCAATATTTACCGTATACACCCTGGCCATTGAACAATCACCCTCTATTTAAATTATCATCAACACAGATAATTATCTGATAATCAATTTAATAAATAATTTGATTAAATTGATTGCAGGAATATAGCACTCTCAAACTGCTTGCCTGAACCAATAATACCCAGGGAAAATTAATGTGCGTGTACATGTTGCCTTCCTTTGCCCATTTGCTTCAGGAATGCGATATGTGATGCCACGGCGGTGCGAACCTTCTTATATTCGATATATTCAATACCATGTTCCTGGCAGGCTTTTTTGATGATCCTGCTGATTGCGGGATAATGAATATGTGAGATTTTGGGGAAAAGATGGTGTTCAACCTGGAAATTGAGCCCCCCCACCAACCAGCTTACAACCTTGTTTTTAGTTGCAAAATTCGCCGTTGTTTTCAATTGGTGTAAAGCCCACTCATCTTCCATTTTACCAGTTGCTTCGTTGGGTAAAGGAAAATGCGTATGCTCAACGGTATGAGCCAACTGGAATACAATACTCAGAACAAATCCGGCAACAAGTCCCATAGTGAGGAAACCGACCAGCCAGGATAGGAATCCAACCATATAGATCGGAAGTATCACAAAGATGAATGCGTGTGAAAACTTGTAAAACCAGAAAAAGAAATGCTCGGAGAAACTTAGCTTCCTGATCGGTGTATTGCCGATACGTAGCGTGAAATATTTTTTATAGTCAGTTACAAAAACCCAATACAAATAAAGCAGGGAGTAAGCTGCCCAGAAATAAAAATGCTGGTATTTATGGATCTTATAGTATTCCTGCTCATCGCAAAGGCGCAAGAGCGGACGGGCTTCAATATCATCATCCACACCATGGATATTTGTATAGGTATGGTGTATCACATTGTGCTTTGTTTTCCACATCAGCTGGCTGGCGCCTAAAAAGCTGGCGGCATTCGAAGCTATACCGTTGATCCATTTGTACTTGCTGAAGCTACCATGCGCACCATCATGCATGACGTTGAACCCGATTGCTGCGATAAGACAGCCCATCAAAACGCATTCTGCGATAGCCCATGCAACGGGCGGCGTGAAGAATACCAGATGAGTGTAAACACCTATAAAACCAACCACAAGTACGATTGCTTTAAAGTATAATTTGAAATTGCCGGTTGTTGGTTTTCCAGCTTGCTTGAAATAGTCGGCAATCCGTTTTTTTAACTCACCATGAAAAGAAACGGGTATTTTGGGAAACTTGGGGTTGGACATGCGTAGTATTAAATTTTTTTAAATGCAGTTGCAAAAGTAACTTAAGATACGTATATAACATCCATAAAGCTCCGGATTGTTCACAGCTGTGTGTAAATTATAACAATTTAAGTGTAAATGTTGATCTAAATGCTGCTTTTTCGGGGATCAGGTCTCGTTTTGTATCAATGCATCGAGATTTTTTAGCCCAATCTTTTTTTCTGTAATAAAGCCTTCGGCATATTTCACGCCAATTCGTTTACCCAGCATTCGTGCACGGGCGACCACACTATCCAGGAAATCAGGTGTAGAGATATAAGTCTGTGGGCCTTCTTTACTTTGCTGGCCGGTATGAAATTGCGTGCCATATGCCTGGATGGCTTTCATGCGTTGTTCGAATACATTACTGATATCAATTAACATATCCGGCTCATGATACCAGTCCTGCATATACTGAAGAAAATACCGCGGTCTCCATTTTTCCTGGGGCTGACCGTCCTCGCTTTTTGTTTCAATTTTCATGAGCCCTGAAAGAAAACAACTATCGCTGATCAGGTGCCCGGCACGGCCATGGTCAGGGTGACGATCGTCGAGAATATTTCCGATCACGATTTGCGGCTGATATTTCCTGATCGTCTGTATTAATTTCAACTGGTGTTCTTCATCATTCTTAAAAAAGCCATCGCGCATTTTCAGGTTTTCCCTAACGGATGAACCAATGATCCTTGCTGCTTCTGCTGCTTCCTCGTACCGTGTTGCTATCGTTCCACGGGTACCGAGTTCGCCTTGCGTAAGATCGACGATGCCAACTTTCTTTCCATTTTTTATTTCATTGATCAAAGTGCCGGAACACCCCAGTTCCACATCATCGGGGTGAACGCCAATCGCGAGTATATCCAGTTTCATAGACGCAATTTAAGAATGTTAGGTGTTTCAAAAATATGGCAGGATGTGGGTGATGTAGATTCTTTCCTAATCGAATTCACTAAACGAAACTAAACCACAAATCGGGAAAGCACACTATTTTGAATTCACAGACCCGTCAAAATAACGTCTGGATCAAATGGAAGTTCATGCAGCTCCTAAACTATTTTCTATATGGATTGCCGTACCAGGCGCCATCGATCTCATTGACGAAACTCTCGATCTGGCGGTCAGTTTTATCAGACAGATCCCATTGCTGCCGAAGGTTGCTCCCAAAGAAAAACGCAACCGTTTGGTAGAGCCGGGCATTCATGCCACCCTTGTATTCTTTGATGATCTCGTAACAATTATTACCGGTCTGGCGATTGATGAGTTTCATCAACACTTTGCCCTGGTAAACGGAAAGGTTGGATAATGGCTCTGCGAAAGACTTACGCAACTCTTTTTCTCTTGACTTGATATATTCCTTGCGCTTCTTTTTCGATTGCACATTAGCCAGTTTGGCATTGATATCATTTATCGTATAGCCCGCAACCCGGGCATAAGGGTAGGTTACATACACTGCATTACGCAAGCGTGTCCATTCCGCCATGTACTTCTGAAGTTTGGCGGATGATAGTTTGGATACCCAGACCATTTCTTCTTCCTTATAAGATTGCATCTCCCGATTGTACCAGATCGCATCCACGATGATCGTGTCGTTGGGCCCCCAATTTTTTGAACGCTCTTCATAGGATGGCATGGGAGGGATAGTATCTGCCGGGTCGGGCTGTGGATATTCCTGGGCTCTGGTAGCTAAAACGCAAAACAACAGGAGTGAACATACCCCTGCTGTCGACAATCTTTTATATAGGATCCTCCCCGGCATCTGCTCTAAATGTATAAAAACTCTTAAAGCTAAACAAGACATCAAATCCGATAAAGTCGCTGTACTGAATCTGTGAAATTTTTAACGTTCTGCCTTCAGCCGGTTTAGCTGGATGCGACGTACCATACTGATCAGTATACCCACCGCGGTAATAATGATTCCCAGCCACAGTATGTTGATAAAGGGGAATTTATATGCTTTTAGCGTCACATATTCCAGTATGGCGCTGGACTCTTTCACCCCGATATCGGCTCCTGTACCATCGTCGTCAACTTTATTGATGCGAAGGATCAGGCTTTCAGACATAACGGTATCGGGTAATGCCAGTAAATTCCCCCGCTGGTTAATCAGCAATGGCTCCGAAGTATAACTGGTCTTGTTGAAAGAATAGACTTTAATGCCAGCTACCGTCGCTTTGTCTCCCGGCTGAAAACCTTTAAATGGCATACTATCCCGGGTGGCCAGTCTTTCGAGGATCATATATCCCTTAGAGTAATAAATACTGTCACCAATCTTAACCGGGTTGCTTTTGAAACTGGCAGTATCCTTGTTCTTTTCAGGATTGGGCAGGGCAGAGATGTAAGTAAAAACATCGTGATCCCAGTAGTGTCGTGAATCGGGATTTGCCATTAAACCTTCATTTCCTTTGTAATTCACAAAAGCATTTGGTCGCAATGTGAATTCTTCATCATCGATCCGGCTTTTAAAATGTATCGAATAATACCATTGTTGCTTTCTGGGGTGTGCTGAATCACCAATATAAGTGACATCATATTTGCCCATCTTCATCGGCATCCCTTTTACCAGGGTCAGGTTCTCACCTGTTTTCTCATTGCTTTCAGATCCGAAATCAATCGCGATACCGCTGGTGTTTAGCGACAGTATTTCTTTTTTTGATGAGGATATAAGCACACCGAGTAAAACAAGCCCGAAACCTAGGTGGGATATAGATCCACCTGAAAGTTTAAGGCTTCCTTTCAGACCAAGCCAAATGTATGCGGCATTGGCCACTACAGCATATATTGCACATAAAATAGCCAGCCAAATGGCGCCGAGATAACCCGGCCCGTGTTTATCATAGTTGACATTACCAAATGCCAGAATGAGGGTTGCCAGTACCGCGGAAACAACGGTGGGAATCCAAATCTTTTTCCAAAATGCCTTCGACGTTGTGTTCTTATATTTCAGGTATTGTGTAACGGCTGTGAGAAGCCCGATAATGATTGCCACAAAGATCTGGATCTGGTTATAAGCCATCTCTTCATCTTCGGGTGCAGCCATTTCGAGACCAAACACTTTATTGATCACCGGCAAGGATGTCTTGCTGATGATAACGATCGCCGATAAAAAGAAAACCAGCGAGCCGATAAACATCCAGAACTCGCGGGAATTGCCACTTTCTTCTTTTGCAACACCCGGTATTTGCTTCTGCATCTGAAATATCACAAAACCAAGTCCGGCCAGAATGGTAAGAAAAGCGATAGCCGGTATATCCAGGAAATAAGAAGCTGCCAGCATCACAATACCAGTGGCAGCTGTGATGGTTCGCTGGTTGGAAGTAGTCGCTACCAGGAAAGCGGGTAGCCAGGTAAAAATATAAAGCAGCAGGTACAATTGGCCATTCATGCCCAGATCGGTAAAAGCGTGT
This sequence comes from Bacteroidota bacterium, assembly GCA_023424015.1. Classification (GTDB taxonomy): domain Bacteria; phylum Bacteroidota; class Bacteroidia; order Chitinophagales; family Chitinophagaceae; genus Terrimonas_B. The sequence continues at coordinate 13,812 of JAFAEM010000009.1, forward strand.
ACAGATGCTTCGCCCAGTATACCGCTACGTGTTAAGAAAGTAGAATAAAGAATAAAGATGAATGTGAGGAACAGGAATAAATAAGTAGACCTGAGCGAATGCCCGCTATGCTTATAGATAAGTAAAGTATGAATACCTGCCACTAGTATCAGCCAGGGTACCAAAGAAGCGTTCTCAACGGGATCCCATGCCCAGTAACCGCCAAATGTGAGTGATTCGTATGCCCAGGCGGCTCCCATCATGATACCAACACCCAGGGCTGCAAGTGAAAACAATGCCCATGGCAGAGCCGGTCTCAACACTTCGCCAAATTTCTTAGTCCAAAGACCTGCGATCATATAGGCAAAAGGAATAAGAGTGGATGCAAAACCCAGGAATAACACAGGCGGGTGAATAACCATCCAATAGTTTTGAAGCAGGGGATTCAGGTCGTTGCCATCTTTTATAGAAGATAGATAGTCTTCGCGGATCGGCTCATTGAGGTCAAAATTTATATGAAGTGCAGGCGCATTGTCCAGCACCCCTGATTCACGCAACAGGATAAAAGGGTTAGAACCGAGTTTTTCACCAAAAATATATATCCCAATCACCATGGTTGCGAGCAGGAATTGGGTAAAGCTTACCACGGTCATCACCGGCGCTTCCCATTGTTTACTTGTCCTGATCAGCACCAGCCCCAGTACACAATGTCCGATGCTCCAAAGCAGGAAACTACCTTCCTGGCCCTCCCAGATAGAGGCTAAAAGGTATTTGGGCTCAAGTGAGCGGCTGCTGTGCTGCCATGCATACTTGTACTCAAAAAGGTGATTGGCATTTATGTAATATAAAATAGCAATAATAGAGGCTACTGATACAACTTCGATAATAAACGCGGCCCGGCCTAGCTTTTTCCAGTAAGCCATATCGACGCCCTGACGGACCACCGTGGCTTTGAAATAGGCAAATGTCGCCACCAGCGAAGCCACCAGGGAAAGAATTAATAAGAAATGGCCTATTTGACCTGGTAAAAGATGCTCGCCTATGTAATTCATTATAAACTGGGAGTTTTAAATGCCCTGGGAGTTTAGATAGTTGATGTTTGCGTCAATTATTAATACTGCTCGCTTGCCGCCTGGATATTTTTACCCGCAGCGCTCATATCATCTTTATACTTGGAGGGACATTTGGTTTGTATACTCTGACAATCGAAATGATCACCCATATATTTTCCCTTCAATACCAGCCGCTCGCTAATTTCGAAATTCTCCGGTTTCGGATTGTGATAGATAACCCTTACAGATTTACCTAATGTATCAACAGCAGTAAACTCCAGGTAATTGGGGTTTTTCAACGCATCGTATTCGACGGGCTGCGACTTATCAAGACGCGCCATCAGGTGTACATATTTACCAGGTTTGGAAATGGCGGTATCAACCGTATCGTAGGTGGTAGCCGTTTGCAGAAAACTGATCAGCACGGCAATGGCACCGGCAACTAGTACAAGAAGAATGATGTGGATTTTTTTCATGTTTGGTTTATTGTGGCCAGGGGATGTTCGGTTCTGCCAGGTCTACAAATGCGCTGCGAAATTACACCAAAATAAATTGCTTACAGCGGGTTTCTGTATTAACGGAACGATAACAGATTTGTTCAAAACCTCCGGAAATTTTATAGACTGGTCAATAAGTCAGGCTTGCCCCATTCAATTATCTGCAATTCTCTCCCTTATCTTTGCCGGATATAAAGTATTAAAGCCATATGAAGTTTGAACTTACAGAAGAGCAATTGATGATCCAGAAGGCTGCCCGTGATTTTGCAAAAAACGAATGTCTCCCCGGTGTAATAGAACGCGATGAAAAACAGCAGTTTCCCCGTGAGCAGATCCTTAAACTTGCCGACCTCGGCTTTTTAGGCATGATGGTAGACCCTGAGTACGGGGGTGCCGGTATGGATACCGTTAGTTATGTACTTGCCATGGAGGAAATCAGTAAAATAGATGCCAGTGTTAGTGTCGTGATGAGTGTAAACAACAGCCTTGTTTGTTATGGCCTTCAGGCATTTGGCACAGAAGAACAAAAGCAAAGATACCTGGTGCAATTGGCGCAGGGGAAAAAGGAGGGGGAGCTGTACATCGGTGCTTTTATGCTTAGCGAACCCGAAGCTGGTAGTGACGCGACATCCCAGCGCACGACTGCAGAAGATAAAGGCGACCATTATTTATTAAATGGTACCAAAAACTGGATCACCAATGGCGGAACCGCCAGTGTTTACCTGGTCATGGCACAAACCGACCCATCCAAGGGTTCGAGGGGAATTAATACCCTGATCGTTGAGAAAAACTGGCCTGGTGTAACCGTTGCCGCCAAGGAAAATAAGCTCGGAATCCGGGGTAGTGATACTCACACGGTGATGTTTAATGATGTAAAAGTGCCAAAGGAAAACAGGGTAGGAGCCGATGGGTTCGGATTTACGTTTGCGATGAAAACCCTGGCCGGTGGACGCATCGGTATTGCCTCACAGGCCCTGGGAATTGCAAGCGGCGCCTTTGAACTGGCAAGAGATTACTCCAGAACCAGAAAAGCATTTGGAACCGAGATTAAAAACCACCAGGCGATTGCTTTCAAACTCGCAGATATGGCTACTAAAATTGAAGCAGCGAGATTGCTCTGTTTAAAGGCAGCATGGGAAAAAGACAATGACCGGGATTATACCCTGAGCAGCTCCATGGCAAAAGTATATTCATCTGAAACGGCGATGTGGTCAGCCATCGAAGCGGTACAAATCCACGGCGGCTATGGTTTTGTGAAAGAATACCATGTAGAAAGGTTGATGAGGGATGCTAAGATCACACAAATTTACGAGGGCACCAGTGAAGTGCAGCGTATTGTGATCAGCAGGAGTATTCTGAAAGGTTAGACAGGGTCATGTATTTCCCTACACCGGGAATTTTTTATACCATCGAAAGCTATCAAATGAAACTAACTGTATAACTGTCGGCATTTCTGCTGGCATATGTAAGTATGCCATTTGCTCAATCACCCACTGATAATTCCTGCATTTCAGGCCACGTGTTTCAATAACAACTACTCTAAAGCAAAAAATCTGATGAGCCGTAGCGGCATCAAAACAGGCACGAAATGCAGTCCCCGGTATTTTGTTACAGTGATTTTCCGGGAATGCCGGATTCTCTTTTTTGTTTGACATCTTTACTACAACTTTGCTGCTCTGAAAACTATGTCGATCGACAGGGAAGCATATTATCATATCAGTTCGCAGTTACAGCAAAAAAACGTAAGTCTTGTAGCTGTGTCGAAGACCAAACCCATTGAAGATATCGAGGAAATGTACCAGTTGGGACAAAGGGATTTTGGTGAAAACTACGTACAGGAAATGGTTGATAAGGCAACGAAATTGCCAAAAGACATACGCTGGCATTTTATAGGACATCTCCAGACAAACAAGGTTAAATATATCGCGCCATTTGTTTCATTGATCCAAGGCGTCGATAGCCTGAAACTTTTAACGGAAATAAACAAACAGGCTGTAAAGAATAAAAGATCTATCGACTGTCTACTGCAAGTACATATTGCTGAAGAAGAGACAAAGTTTGGCCTGGATGAAGCGGAATTAAACCTTGCGATCAGGCAATTTGGTGACCTGGCACTTGAAAATGTAAGGATAAAAGGTCTGATGGGTATGGCTTCATTTACTGATGATATGGTAAAAGTGAGAAAAGAGTTTCGCGGGTTAAAGCAGAACTTCGATAAATATTCCAGGATTGCAGCCTCATCAGTTAATTCTGACGACTGTGACCTCCGCATTCTTTCCATGGGAATGAGCAGTGACTATACCATCGCAATAGAGGAAGGTAGTAATATGGTACGTATAGGCAGTTTATTGTTTGGCGCAAGAAATTACGATGAATAGCCATTTCATTTATCCCCGTTCTATGCCTGACTCCAGTACTGACAAGTTGTAGCTGTTAAAACATTTATTTCGCTTTCGGATAGCCCGGGACATTTTGTCCAAGTACGATATCTCTGGTTGCTCTCAACATCCCATCCTTCATTTCTGGTTTTAAAACTCCGTTACCTCCCCGGGGCGGGTGGTTTTGATTTTCCTGTTGCAGGTAAGGATCATCTGCAAAAAGATACTCGTCGATCCAGTATTCGGCAATACCGGGCTCTTTGATAGTGGGATGAATATGTTTCGGGGCCCTGCTATCGGGGTAAGATGCCGGAACAAGTGTATAGAATTTATACTTACCGTCAGCGCCTGTCTTCAACCAGCCCCGCAGGTAACCGTGTCGCCTGGCCCATCCTTTTTCATTTCCCCGGGTTGGATACACACCCGTCTGGTCGGTGTGATACACATAAAGCACCACGTCTTTAGCTGGCGTCTTACCGTCGCTATGGAAAATAGTGCCGCTGATCTCGATCTTCGGTCCCGGCTGATCGAAATCGGGCAGGGTATCTACGTTATTTAGCTGATCGAAAGGAACAGGACATTCATGAATGGCTTCGCAACCTTCGCAGCCGTCGCCTACAATTAAATCTGTCGCGGCTTTCTTGTTGGTTGCGTTATTTTGAGAGCAGGCTGGGAAAGCCTGGCAAATTACTAAGGTCAAAATCAGGAGTGGTTTCATATTTGATCGATTTGTTTTATAAATCTCTCAAATCTTTGCCCGCTGTGGCAAAGCATTACACAAGCAGTATGGAATGCTTGATGAATGGAACTAATGATACATTCAACTCTTTTGAAGTCGGCGTTTCACCACAGGTCAGACACTTAATGCTTCTGACATCTAGTAACACAAAACCCTGGAAAAACCATGGGTAAAACACGGACTTAAAAAGTATTTTTCCCGGAGGTGGAATTTCAACCCATGTCAGACACTTAATGCTTCTGACATCTAGTAACACAAAACCCTGGAAAAACCATGGGTAAAACACGGACTTAAAAAGTATTTTATCCGGAGGTGGAATTTCAGCCCATGTCAGACACTTAATGCTTCTGACATCTAGTAACACAAAACCCTGGAAAAACCATGGGTAAATCACGGGCGTATAACGCTTTTTATCGCGTTGACTTCATGACTGGTCTTCCACCTTGGTTTTTATTCCCTAAACCCATGACCCCGGAGTTAATATCCCCATCCATCAAGCCAGCGCTACCCGTCGTGTAAACTATTTTACCACTGATAAGCTGTAAATTTATTTTACCATCTATGTTTCAAAACAGGGGACTTTTAAAATATAAGCTACACCATGTATTCTTCTGGATGCTGGTTTTTGGCACCTGGTATTTTCTTCGCTACGAAGATTATCGGGAACCCGGGATGGCATTTAAGGTCACGCTTCTGAAGGTAATTGATCTTGCCGCCATGATCTATATCACCAATTACATTCTTCTTCCACAGCTGTTTTATAAAAAGAGATATGTCTTATTTGTAATTTGCCTGATTCTTTTGGTTGTGAGTAGCAGTATACTCAAAATGAATATCCAGGGCAGGATCATGAATGTGCCGGCACTTTATAACCTGACGGGCGATTTGAAACAAAGGGTCTACGATAACATGATCCCCCATTTCTTCCTGGTCATTGCTGGCGCAGCAGTAAAACTAATGTTCGATTATAGTCGACTTCAACAGCGAATGGCAGAGACCGCAAAGGAAAAAGCTGAAGCGGAACTTAACTTCCTGAAATCCCAGATCAATCCTCATTTTCTGTTCAACTCGCTCAATTCTGTTTATTTCCTGATCGACAAAAACAACACTGCAGCCAGGGCTTCACTTCTTAAGTTTTCTGATATGTTACGCTACCAGCTATATGAAGCAAATGGGGCCCAAATACCGGTAGAACGGGAAATTGCATATCTCGAAGACTATGTAGGACTCCAAAAATTGCGTAAAGATGAGGATTATGCTGTTTCCCTGACATACACAGATAAAGTAAAGGGTTTTTTGATCGAGCCTTTGTTGCTGATCCCGTTTGTCGAGAATGCATTTAAACATGCAGCGCCTGATGCTGAAAAAAACAATTTCATAACACTGCAATTGGACAGGAAAAATGGAGAATTCATTTTCAACGCGACTAATTCAAAAGGTCGTGAAAAAGCAACCGATCCCTTTAGCGGTATCGGGCTGACCAATGTAAAGAGGAGACTGGAACTTTTATATCCTGGAAAACACGAGTTGAATATCCGTAACGAGGAACATGTTTACAAGGTAGAGATGAAACTTAAGATTACCTGATTCACCTCGATCTAGACCAGTAATTCTAATTTGCCCGAGAAACATACTAAAATGAAAATAAAGTGTATCATAATCGATGATGAGCCCCTGGCCCGAAAAGGTCTGAGGGAATACATCACTGAAATCGATTTCCTGGAGCTTTCGGGCGAATTCGACAACCCCGTAAAGGCGGCGGATCTGCTTGCAAAGAACGAGATACAACTGATACTGTTGGACATTCAGATGCCAAAGATCACCGGGATTGATTTTCTGAAATCGTTAAGAACAGCCCCGCCGGTAATCTTTACTACAGCCTATCCCCAGTTTGCTGTCGATGGCTATGAGCTGAACGCGCTAGACTATCTCGTAAAACCAATCTCGTTTGACCGATTTCTTAAAGCAGCCTTAAAAGCGCGTGAGTATTATGAGTTGCGGGAAAAAAACAGTGCATCGAAACCTTCGGATAAAACCGGTTTCTTTTTTATTAAAGCGGATAATAAGCTGGTAAAAATCTCGCTCGACGAATTGAAATTCGTAGAAGCCCTGCAAAACTATGTGGTGGTTCATACCCGCGACAAAAAATACATCACGTATCTAACCTTTAAGGCAGTAGAGGAATACCTTCCTGCCGACAGGTTTATTAAAACACATAAATCCTATATTGTCGCAGCTGATAAGATTGATTGTATAGAAGGTAATTCGATCCGAATTGGTTCAAATGACATACCGATCAGCCGAAACCTGAAAGAAGAAGTGCTGGAAAAACTTTTGAATGGTAAATTTCTTAAACGATGAATGAACAACCTGATTGGATTCAAATAATTCAAGACTAGTCATATCCCTCGACTTCCACAATTTCGCCATAGTCCACAAATAGCTCAGAGCCTTCGGGAATGTCGACGATGGCTTCAAAGTACTCCCCATCATTAACTGAAATGATATTCGGGATAGGCGAATGATTAAGATAGTTTACCAGGTCCATGATCTTAAACCCGTAGTCTGGCACAAAATAATCCTTTTCATCATACAGGCAGTATGTTTCGACCAGGGCACGCGAATGTGCGGGGAGTTGCTCCACTTCTCGAATGGGCAGCCTGATCCAGTGGCCTTCATTCCTGGAAAATAAAGTCCGGCAGCCTTTGGGAATATCTCTAATTGCGAAAACACCTATGCCGTGTACCGGCGAGGGCTTTAATGCCACAAAGGTTTCTGATGAAAGCTCCCGGAGAAGTTCTTCTTTCGTCATTGGAAGATATAAAAAAGACAGTGATCAGCTACCCCGTTGTGAGCCGGTATTCGATTGCTTGGAAACAAAACCCGTGGATTTAGGTTTCTGTATAAACTTAGAACCACCTTTTTCATTGGCTGTTGCATTAGCCTTCTTTTTGTCTTTCTTTTGGCCTTTTTTATTCTGCTGGTTCAATAGCGACATAGCATGAGGATTTATTAACTGTAAATATAAAAAAATAATCAAAAAATAACTAGCCGCGCTTCTTGTCCAAACGCAAATTATGCCGGATTACATCCCAGTACTCTTTGCCATAGGATACGAGAATTTCCGAACCTGCGGGTATATCACGGGTAGCCTCAATAAAGACCTTGTAGTTCTCTTCGGTATAAACAGCGTTATTGGTCACGCCTTTTACTTTCTGCAAACCCCGGGCATCATTGGCATACCTGCCCAGCGCCTTAGAATATGATCCGGCATCGATCACATGATTCCGATCGATATAATAGATATAACCATTCTTGCCGTCATTATGATTAACCTCTTTCCAGGTTGTCATCTTTCCTTTATATTCGACAATACGGGTACCCTTGGGAACAAACTTTTTGGTGAACAGACCCATTCCCGATGCAGGTATCGTTGATCTTTTTATATATAGTTGTTTTTCTAGTAGTGCCATAGTTCCTTTTGTTACGGTGGGCGAAGGTAGCAGGTTCTGAAGTAATAAAGCGAATAAAAGATAAGAGTGGTACTTTTGAGACGCTGCAGATTTTACGACGTGGAAAATTGTCGACAAAAACGTCCACGAATTCGATCTTTTGCCGCATTTGTCAAATAGGTAAGATTTTTGGAGGCTTGTTTGTACATTCTAAAATCAAAATCAAATAATATGAAACTTTTATCTTTTTCAAAGCTGGCACTATGTACGCTGGCTGTTGGTATTATCGGGTATAGTTGCAACAATGAAAATGCCGGCAGTGATCAAAATGCCGACACGAGCACTACTACCAGTGAAACTTCACATGCAGATATGAATATGGCGGGGGATACCGCAACTGTAGCCCTTGTCGATAAAGCTGAAGCAGTTCTGACCGGCACTTATCCTGACACAACTTTGAGCGGTACCGCGAAGTTTGAAACAGTTAGTGATGGAAAAGTTAAAATGAATATCGAAATTACAGTCGCTGCTAAAGCAGGTAAGGAAGTTGCCGTGCATATCCACGAACATGGTGATTGCAGCGACAATGGTAAAATGGCGCACGGTCACTGGAATCCAACCAATGCACAACACGGCAAATGGGGAAGTGACAGCTTTCACTCCGGCGATATAGGTAATGTAAAACTGGATTCAAAAGGAAAAGGTTCAGTAACGATCGAAACCGATCTATGGACCCTGGGCGGAGCTCCCGGTAAAAATATCTTAGGTAAAGCCATCATCGTACATGGTGGTGTAGATGACTTCAAGACCCAGCCGACGGGAGATGCGGGTTCAAGAATCGGATGCGGTGTAATTAAGTAAGCCGGTAACGCTATATGCAGGACGTGAAAATCAGTCCGCATGATCCGTGTAATCTGTGTAATCCGTGGCTACATCAGCTGCCGCCGGGCAGGGTTTATATAACAAGGGACAAAGTGCGTATGCATCAACCTGGCACTTTGTCCCTTTTTTTCTATCAATTAATTTAAATCTTAGAATTTTAGAATCCTCTCTTCTCCGCCTTTCCTTTTACAACGTAACCGTTGAAAGAGATACCCTGCCGGTTGGTACTGTTAACTCGCAAAGAAGCGCGGCCATTTTCAAAAATCGTGAAGTAAAGTGCCTGTACATCCCTGGCATCTTTTGGAGTGATCGTGAGATCCCAGCGTTGCTTTTTCCTTTTTTCTAAAATGTAGTTAAACTCAGCAGAGGTAAACTTTATACCGCCATCTGAGGGATCGATGGGAGCCGTATAGGCACGACCGAAATAGGGCAGATAACATATAACCGTATCGGGTTTGACCACGACGTCATATTCCGTAGTAAGTTGCCGGGTTCTGCCGCGGGCCGGACTGACGGTTTCGGCTTTAAAAATAAAATTCTTTGTTTCCAGTATCTCCTGGACATTAAGCGCTGCATCTTCCTGCGACAGTACCACGCTTGCGGGGAGCAGCGACATGAGAATAATAATAAATTGTTTCATAACCAAACCTTACCTTTTTATCCAGAAAATATGCCAACTAAATTTAATAAAATCCTATTATTTCCCATTAACAGCGTTTTCACTATGTTTAATCCTGCGTGGCAGGAAGTTTGCCCATTTTCGTGAAAACCCTTATGAAAATAGCCCTGATTATCGCGCTTATACTTTTTTCCCTGGCAGGTCAAGCGCAATTAAAAGGATTCAGCCTTGGACCGTATGCAGAAATGGCTACTCCGACGGCTGGTTTTAAGGATACCCATAAAAATGGTTACGGTGCAGGTCTCGGAGCCGATATCCGGCTTGGTAAGATCGGCCTCACCGGTTCGGTGGGCTATATGCATTTTGAAGGCAAATCCGTTATTACCGGTGAAACAACCAAGGATCACTCTTCACTCAAAGCCGTTCCCATGCGGGTCGGATTAAAGTATCGTTTTGTACCTGCAGTATACGCCAAACTTGAATCGGGGGTTGCCCGTTTTACAGGCGGCGATGAAACTGCTTTTATATTTTCACCCGGTATAGGTGTGCGCGTATTAGGCCTGGACATACAGGCAAAGTACGAACTTTGGAAAGCTGATCACACATTTTCCTTTTTGGGATTGAAAGCTGGTTTTAATTTCTGACCTGATATACTTTTAATGGCGAACCTTCATAGTATATAAAATGTTTTATCTTCCCCCATACAAATCTATTGTATGAAAAATTCAATATGGGGAATTGACCTGGGCGGCACAAAGATAGAAGGTGCCATTCTTCCATCACTCAAGGACGCGCGACCTATACTAAGGACAAGAATTGATACCGGAGCTGACAAAGGATATGAAAATATACTTGACCAGATCGTAAAACTGGTGCAACAGATGACCAGGGAGTCAGGGCTCCAGCCCGGGAAAATAGGTTTTGGTACACCAGGTGTTCTGGATCCCGTGCTTCAAACTATGAAAAACTGCAACAGCACCGCACTGAATGGTATGCCTCTTGAAAAAGATCTGCGTCAGCGCCTGGGAATTGAAGTGGTGCTAGCCAACGACGCGAATTGTTTTGCCCTGGCCGAAACCCTATGGGGTGTGGTGAAAGAAAAAGAATTGCCAGCACGAAACGTATTTGGTATTATCATGGGTACCGGTGTCGGAGGTGGGATCATTTTCGACGGGCATGTTTGGAATGGGAAACAGGGCATCGCTGGCGAATGGGGGCATAATTACCTGGATGAGAGTGGGGGCCCCTGCTATTGTGGAAAATCGGGTTGTGTCGAGACGGTAATCTCAGGGCCCGCGACTGAACGCTATTATGAAAAGGTAAGCGGGAAAAAACTTCGATTAAAAGAAATTTATACCAGTTATAAAAACGGCGGTGATGATGCTGCCAGGAAAACAATCGAAAGACTTTGCCATTTCTTTGGGAAAGCAGTATCCGTGATCACCAACCTGCTCGATCCGGATGTGATTGTCGTAGGGGGTGGGGTGGGGAATATTGACGAGCTATATAGCCTGGGTCTTGACTCATTAAAAGATCATGTATTTAATAATCGCCTCGATACTCCGGTGCTAAAGCCCGTTTTGGGTGACAGCGCAGGGGTATTTGGTGCTGCAGCCCTTGTGGGTTAGAATCAGGAATGAAGATTTTTAGCTTCTGCTGGTAAACCGATTTAATTATTTTGGGGTTATAAATTAAATTCAGAAAAGAATTCTGTAATTTTAGTTTACTCCCTCATTACCATGAAGTGGCTGCTGGCGATAGTGATGTTTGTGATATGTACTCCCGGGATATCCCAGGAACAGGCCTCTCTTAAAAAAAGCCGCAATAAAAAATTTCATCAAAACATAAGTCCAGAGCTATTGGCGGTAGAATTAACAGGATCACTCAGCACCGATGCTGAGAAGGTAAAAGCCATATTTTACTGGATCACCGACAATATCGCCTACAGAACCCAACCTAATATTACCCGCCGCAAAAGGGATCTTCCTTTAATCGATGAAGCAAGCGACACAGCCGAATTAAAACCGCTCGATGAAAGGGTCGCGCTAACAGTACTCGAAGACAGGGTAGCTGTCTGTGATGGTTATGCACGGCTGTTTAAAACATTGTGTAGCTATAGTGGTATTCAGGCTGAGGTTATACATGGTTATGCTCGCACCGAAGCAGGAAAACGTATCCAAAGATTCAGGCCCAATCATTCCTGGAACGCGGTGCTAATCGATAGTGTCTGGCATTTATTAGATGTGACCTGGGCGAGTGGTTACATTTCCTGGCGTGGAAATGAATTTGTCAGGCAGCTTGACATGCAATATTTTCTTTCGAAACCTGAACAATTTATCAGGGAACATTATCCAGACGATCTGCGATGGGCACTGATGGATGACCCTCCGTTAATGTCTGAATTCCGTCATTCCCCGTTTAAGCAAAAATCATTTTCAAAATACCAAATTACCACTTATTCGCCGCAGACAGGTGTCATTGAAGCAGGGCAGGGGGATACGGTCAGTATAACACTTGAAACTTCAGACGCGTATAAAGACAGCCGGGTCAGTAGTGATCCTTTTCTCGATACAACCATTTACAACACATCGACAACCACCTTACTCGTACCATCAATATCGGGACGAACTATTCATTATACTTATGTAGCCAATTCGCTACTGGTACAATGGATTTATATTTTATACAATGATGATATTATCCTTCGCTACAGGTTGAAGGTAAAAGCAACAGAATCCCCAGTGTTAGCAATTGGCACGTTAAACTGAACATTACATTTTTCTTTTGTAGTGAAACCTGATCGTGTCTTTTTTACCATTGTCTCCGGGTCCTATGATGAAGGCCTCCAGCGTATTCGCATCCACAAGCCGGTAGTTAACATCCGTTGGAAAGTCATGTGCGGGGTTACTGAATCGTACATGGGTGTCGGATATTGCGGATTCAATAAACTTTATCGACCTGTCATCATTCTGCCCCTGAACAGTATTCTCAAAAACCCATCTGCCCTGTTCGTTATAAATATCAGCCTGTTCGTTCCAACTGGTGTCGCTTCCGTTAACACTAAACACTACAGCACGGTAGCGGCCAACGCTTTCATGGGTCCATCGCTCAAAACTCTTTCCGTTACTGTGTTGCCAGGTGCCGGTTAACCCTTCAAAAAGCGTTTGCTCAGCCGCACCGGTAGAAGCACTTTCTGAAGTGGTATTTTTCTCAGTGTCACAGCTACCTGTTAGGGAAGTTGCCAGTACTACGACAATAGTAAACCGGCACCAGGCAATTACAGTATTCATAAAATTTTATTTAATCCATTCCGCCTTTTCTGGTGGGTGTTCTTTGCTCAGGCCATTTACTACCAAATCGGCTTCCTGAAGGCAATTTTGATTTTTCACGCGACGCTTTTTCATTGTCCTCGCAGGCCATGTACACAAGGATCGCCGTCAGGATCGCATTGCTGCGAACATCGTCAAACACAATTTTATCGTAAGTATCGAGATTCGTATGCCATGTATAGGAACCGTAAGCCCAACTATTTGAACTCAGGGAAAATGCAGGTACACCCGCAGCGACAAACGAGGCGTAGTCGGAACCACCGCCCCCGGGTGTGCCCGGAAACCTTGTCTCAATCTCACTCCTGATCTCAGCGGGTACTTTGGCAAGCCAGCGGCCGAGATAATCATAGGAATGAAGAAATCCCTGACCGGAAAGATTCACTACGCGACCGGTACCATTGTCCTGGTTGAATAAAGCCTGGATATTGCTTACAATCTCAGGATGATCTTCCACAAATGCCCTGGATCCATTCAAACCCTGTTCCTCGCTTCCCCAGTGTCCCACCAGGATAGTTCTTTTCGGATTGGGATAAACTTTCTTAAGGATGCGCATTGCTTCCATCATCACCAGCGTACCGGTACCATTGTCCGTTGCCCCGGTACCACCATCCCATGAATCGAAGTGGGCGGACAGCATAACATATTCATCAGGTTTCTCGGTTCCCTTTATTTCTGCCATCGTATTAAAAGTAGGTACCACTCCTAACTCTTTTGAATCCGCGCGCAACGCGATCTTTGGTTTTGCGCCTGTTTCAGTAAGCCTGTATAAAAGGCCATAGTCTTCCAGCGACAGATCCACGGTAGGAACTTTCAGTGTGCTGGCCCCAAAAATCTTATTGGCGCCAAATCCGGCCGACCAGTTCGAAGCGATAAGACCCAACGCGCCGGCATTTTCCAGCGCCCTCGCCAGCTCTTTACTACTCAGTCCTGTTTTACTCAATCTCTTTCTCCATTCGGCTGTTTTCTCTTCCTTTTCTTTTTTCATTTTCTCAACCGATTCTTTTCTGCCAAATTCCTCCCAATTGTAAACAGGTCTGCCAGTAGGTTGTAACATCGAAATCAAAACGAATTTCCCTTTCACCGCGGGCAGCCATTTTTGAAATTCCGCCGAGTCTTCTACATCAGCCAGTATGATCGTTTCAGCAGTGAGTGTTTTTCCTTTAGTGCCCGGGCTCCACGCAAGCTGCATGCCCTGCAGACTCTTAACTCGTGGATGAACCATATCAATATGTGTTATGCCTCTTTCCCAGCCGCGCCATTCCCCCCATTTTTCATTACGGGCAGTAATGCCCCAGCTATTGTACTTGGCAACAGCCCAGTCATGCGCCTGCATCATCAGGGGTGTACCCACCAGTCTTGGTCCGATGCCATCCATTAACTCTTGTCCCAGCTTTTCGAGTTGTGAATTCTCAGTTGCTTCCTTTACAATGGCCACCACAACTGCGGAATCCTTTTGCTGGGCATATGCGATAGAGCCAACCCATAATAAAGTAATAACAAAAAAGCATTTCAATTTCTTCATGTGAACGATAATTTAATTGGTATAAAGATTAATAGCCGAAATTATCGAATGCAGCTTAAATAGCGAAGTATAAAAAAGGAGTATTACTGAGACAAGGCTTAGTAATCAAACCGGTAGCCTGGCCTTATCGAAGTCTAATTCCACATCACCGCCAACAGGATATCCTGTGCAGGTAAGAACCCGTCCGGAGCGGGCATCATCATCGGTTAGCACTTCATTCAACTTCATCCAAACCCTACCATGAGTACACACTGCCATACAGGCACCACATCGCCCCACTTCACAACTATATGGAAGTTCGATCCCCTGCTTTTTAGCGGCTTTGAGAATTGTATCGGGATAGGTAGTCTGGAATTTATAGTTTTTACCATCCAGCGTAAGATTTATTTCCCTGGTGCTCGTATCAGGTGGAATCAGATCAAACTGGGGCTCCATTAATACAAACTCTTCCTTTCTGATCTGTGAGAGATGCGCACCTGCAGAAAGCAGGGTAATCGTTATAACACGCATGTACTTGAATGGTCCGCAGAGATAAAAAAGACAACGGGCCATAGGAGCTTTCCTGTACTTCTTCAACAATTCACCCAATAACCAGTTGCCTAGCCTCGCCTTTGTGTAGTCCGGAGCATTACTAAACAACCATTCTATTTCAAGTTGCCCAGGATAGGCAGCCTGCAGTTCCCGTAGTCCTTTGTAAAAGATCGTTTCTTCAACCGAGTGATTGCTGTAAATAAGTGTGACACGAATAGCAGGGAAACGTTTTAGTACAGTTTTCAAAAGGCTGTATACCGGCGCTATGCCGCTACCGGCCGCCAGCAGGAAGAACTGCTGGTACTGGCTCATATTCGATGGCAACGTAAATAAACCATTGGCACCGATCGTTGTGAGTTGATCGCCCACTTGCGCATGATCAACCGTTTGCCGCGAAAAATTGCCGTTGGGAATTCGCTTTATAGTTATACTTAGGGGCTCATCGAATTCAGGCGAGGAACTTATGGAATAATTCCTTCGCTCTTCTCCAGTCCTGGTCTGGAAAATAAAAGTGAGAAACTGGCCGGGTCTATAACTGATATCAGTTCCATCAACCGTTTCCAGGACAAATGTCTTTGCATTATTTGTCTCAGTAATGATCTGCTTTATTCGTACCTGCTTTCTTTGGGTTGCCATCTGGTCAATATACTGGCTGCAAAGTAAGCAATTGAACATTTGGAATAAACTCTCTATATTAGATACCTGTTTATGAATGTAGCGGTACTGCTTTGCAGGTTTTTTCTTATTTGTTTTGTATTGCTTTGGTCCGCAGGCGGTGGCCATGCCCAACTCTGCCAGGGCAGCCTTGGCGATCCGATCGTCAATATCACCTTTGGAAGTGGTAATAATCCTGGTGCCCAGTTAAAAGCAGCGACTACTTCATACCAGTATGTGGCGACCGACTGCCCCAATGATGGATTTTATACTGTGAGAACCAATACTGCCAACTGCTTTGGCAATAGCTGGCATACCGTCAATTCCGACCATACAGGCGATCCCGGTGGTTATTTTATGCTGGTCAATGCATCCTTTCAGCCAAGCGCATTTTACCTTGACACAGTAAAAGGACTTTGTGCCGGCACTACATACGAATTTGCGGCCTGGGTGATGAATGTGCTAAAGCAAACATCTTGTACACCCGATCCTACACAGCCCAACCTCACTTTTACAATTGAATCAACTGACGGAAACGTACTTCAGTCCTATAATACAAATACCATTGGAAGCACTGCAAGCCCTCAATGGCGACAGTTTGGTTTTTATTTTACAACACCAGCCAACGCAACCGACATTGTACTCAGGATCTTTAATAATGCACCGGGTGGATGTGGCAATGATCTGGCACTGGATGATATTACCTTCAGACCATGCGGTCCCCAATTAAAATCGGTCTTTGTTGGAAGCCAATCTGAAACCATGACGATCTGTGAAGGGGAGACCAGGTCTTTTGGCTTCGAATGTTCTGTTTCTACTGGATTTAATAATCCTTCCTTCATTTGGCAATACAGTGCCGACGCTATCACATGGTCAGATATACCAGGAGCTACCTCCACTTTATTGGTAAGAGATTTTAATGCAGCTACCCCTCCTGGTAATTATTACTATCGCTTGTCTGCTGCTGAGTCGGGCAACATGGGCTCAGCGCAGTGCAGAATTGCTTCCAATCAGCTGTTGGTAAAAGTGGGAGCCAACCCGGTCATCACCCTCAGTAGTAACAGCGCATTGTGCCAGAACCAGGATTTATTGCTCACTGCTTCAGGCGGATCGACGTATGAATGGAGCGGCACCAACAACTTTTCTGCATCCACACAAGAAATAAGAATTCCCAATGCGCAACCGTCGGATGCGGGGAAGTATTATGTTATGGTGACCAGTCTTGATGGTTGCACCAGTCTTGATTCTATTTCCATCATAGTAAACCCTACACCAACTGCGAATATTCTTTTCGCCGATTCATCCATTTGCGAGGGAGAAAGTATTCAACTGATCAGTAACGGCGGAACTTCCTATCAATGGACACCTGCTGACGGTCTATCTTCGACGAATATCAGTTCACCCATAGCCAGCCCTGTCTCAACAACTACCTACAATGTAGTTGCCAGCAACAGTTTTGGATGTTCAGACACTTCAAATATTTTAATCAGGGTCCTGGAAGCACCTCGGGCAAATGCGGGGCCTGATCTTTGGATCATTGAAGGCACAACCGTTCAGCTACAGGCCACTGCGACGGGGTATGATTTGAGTTATAGCTGGTCACCTGACATCTATATTAGCAATGTCTCGGAACTCCAACCTTTTATCACTCCCCTTCGAGATACAATCTATGAACTGACTGTATCGTCCAACGCGGGTTGTGGCACTGATATTGATTCAATGAATGTCTTTGTGTATAAGGATGTTTTTGTTCCCACCGCTTTCTCACCGAACAATGATGGCCTCAACGATACCTGGCATATTCCCGTGTTAGTGGCGTATCCTGAATTTGAACTGAGTGTATTTAACCGCCAGGGACGAAATATATTCCAGGCAAAGGGAGTAAACAAACCCTGGGATGGGACTTACAGGGGAGAACCCCAGCCCGCAGGCATTTATGTGTATATGCTCAACCTTAAAGACGGTAGTCCGACAAGGAAGGGGACATTGATGTTGTTAAGATAAACTTTTCGCAGCAAAATTAGTTCTGATCAACCCTGCGTCCAATCAGATAACCGGCAATCCCGCCTGCAATAACACCAACGCTGATCCACAATATGGATCCCTCTGTTGAAAAAAAACTGATAGCGAGCCCAACAATGGCACCGGTGACAGCAAAAACATTGGCGGCCTTACTTTTTGGAGTCGACCAGGTAGTTTCCTCCTTTTGCTTAAAATTCCGAAGATGTTCCTTGTGCTTCTTGCGATGATGTGATCTAGCCATTTTTTTATTTTGAAGTTAGCCAAAAGTCTAAAATAGCTAAAGTCTTCTTTATCTACTATGACCAGCATCAGCGAATCGGGTTGAAAAATTGGCTATATTGCTGAGTTTGCCCCATTGATCTTCTCAGGTCATATTCATTCTTTTCTTCAGATCCGCATACCGCGGGTCTGATTTAATTGCCCTGTAGGGTGGATACTCAACAAAATAACTCACGGGTCCCATTCGCTTGTCGATACATCTATTGAGATATTCAAAAGTTTTATCGTGATTGCCCAGGCCAAGCCACACGGCGGCGATATCAGCGTCCATCACAATACCAGGCTCTTCGCGTTCACGCTGTTCCATTTTACGGATTACTTCAAGGGCCCTGTCTGTCATACCCAGCCTGGCATACGCAAAGCCCGCGCCCATCCATCCCTTCAGCGGGTGGTTGGTAAGGCGCTGCATTTCCTCGAAGTATCGCAGAGCCGTTTCCCAATCACCCTGCATGCCAAAAGCCCATCCCTTCATCTCAATAGCGATTCGCATTCGTGGATCAAGTTCAAGTAATTTATCTGCCTGCTTTTTAGCATCATCGTACCGCTCTGAAAAAATATACATATTACCCAGCGACTGGCAAATGACAGGAGACAACGGGTCTAACATTTCAGCAGTCTCGAGAGCCTCAACAGCTTTTTCTTTCTGATCCATTACGATATAATAAAAACCCAGCATGTCATATGCATCAATTGCGCCAGGATTCAGGTCCAGGGCTTTTTGGAGGGAATTGTAAGCACGTTCCCAATCCCAGTCGAAGAACAGGTAAGCACTGGCCTTGGCGATATGGCTTTCAGCGATACTGCTATCGATCTGGAGCGCTTTGTCGGAGTACCGGTGTACGATTTCAAAAGCGTTGACCGGCAGGATTTGACCAGATGATCCCAGGTAGCTATAGGCCGCAGCCGTCATGGCATAAGCCTGTGCATAATTAGGGTCGATCGATATGGCCTGTTCAAAGCACTCAATAGCTTTGCGACTATCAGCAGGTGTGAGCTTATTCCAGAAATGTAACCCCTTAAGAAAATAAGTATATGCAGTAATATTTGTTGTATGTGTTTTTGCGCGATGATCTCTTTTTTGTTTGGGTGAAATATCCTCTTTTAGCTTATTGGCGATGATCGCGCTGATCTCATCCTGTACTACAAAAATATCAGTCAGGTCACGATCATAATTCTCACTCCAGATATGGTAACCATCACTCGCATTGATGAGCTGGGCAGTGATACGCACCCGGTTGCCCGATTTGCGAACACTACCTTCCAGCACCTTATCTACATTGAGCTGGATGGCGATATCGCGAATATCATGATTCCTGTTTTTGAACGCGAAGGCCGAAGTTCTCGATGTTACCTGCAGGCCATCTACCCGCGTGAGGGCATTTAACAATTCCTCTGTAATGCCATCACTGAAGTATTCATTATCCGCATCGGAGCTCATATTTACAAAAGGCAGGACGGCCAGGCGGTTATTGGTCTGCCTCAACTTCCCTTTCAGTGATTCCCGTGTCGGTACATTGATGCCCGGGTTGGTGATGCAGTACACACGAACGGGATGCTTGATGTTTTTCAATTCAAAATATCCCAGTTCACGTGTTGTGAAAACCGGCTGGTTTTTTATTTCGTCATAAACCTTGTCGGATATGAAAATGCTTCCCGCCACTGCCATAGATTCTATACGCGAAGCCAGGTTGACGCCATCCCCATAAACCGCATCATCTTCAATTATAATGTCGCCGGTATGAATGCCCATGCGAATGCCAACTTTAGGCTCATCATTCAGCTGGTGCTGAATTTCGATAGCACATGCTACGCTATCGATGGCGCTATTAAAAATACTTAGTGATCCATCTCCATAATACTGTAATATTTTACCATTATACCTGCCAATCGTCGATTCCAACACCTCCTTCAGACGACGGCGCTTGGTACGTGCCAGGTGCTCGTCTTCCTGCATAAGGGCAGTATAACCCGTCATGTCAGCAAATAATATTGCAGCGAGTTGTCGCATAAACAGGCTGCAATTTACTGAAAGGCGCAGGAGTTAGCTTCAACAATATGGTTTAACCGATAAGCGGACAGTTTTAAACGGTGAACGGAATCCACCACAGTGGAAACCGTTACCGTTGAGTGGTTGTTTTTCGGGAAATTAGGGTGCAATAAGGGTTCTGAACCGCTCAATATTTTGAAGGCTTTCGAAACGTATGGGTATTTCCCGTATGATGCCGGCCTTTTTAACACGTGCCACACCTTCGATGCGTACCAGGGCTTCTTTCTTTTTGAAAATCTCCCGCTGGTTCTTTATCGCACCGATCATATCCAGTCTCAAAATGGCGGGTATGATAAACTCCGATCTTTTGGAAACCTGCACTTTCTTATCCAGACCGAAACGGCCCAGGTAGGCATTGTCAATATAGACGTCTCCACGCGCCTCTGTTACCTGTACGCCAAAATTGTTGGGATTATAGTAAATCAGATCTACCCCGGCTGTCGACTGCAGCAGGCCCAGCTCTATTAATCTCACTTCCCGGATATCGCGGTATTCGGGCTCTTTGACATTGGCTGTACCGCAGGAACTAAGCACGACCAGGCTGATCGTTATGGTAGGTATCCATGCTTTCATAATCTATTGTTTTTGGGGTTATTTTAGATTGACCTCTCGCTAATAATATAGATTAATTCAACGATGTTAAATTCTTCCCAAGCTCGTGTTAGTAAACAATGAGATTTACCTTAGAAATGATCGGGAATTGGATTGCCCGCCACCTGTACAAATTTTCTTAGTTTAGTGATCCAATTAAAATTTTGCTGTATGCGCCTATTCACTGCCCTGCTGGTTTTAAGTTTTTCTTTTGTGAATATTCATGCACAGAATAAAGATTCTTTGTATGTACGTGAACATTATGAGAAAACTGAGGTAAGAATTCCGATGCGGGATGGGAAGAAATTGTTTACTGTTGTGTATACGCCTAAGGATAAATCAAGGTTGTGGCCCATCCTGCTCAACCGGACTTGTTATAATGCATCGAACTATACGGATTTTAAATTGCATGGTCACCCCTCGAACTACCTGGTAGAGGACGGCTATATCCTGGTTTTCCAGGATGTAAGAGGCCGTTATATGAGCGAGGGTGAGTTTACGACCATGACCCCGAATATACCCGGCAACAATCCCAAAAATAAAAAGGATATCGATGAGAGTTCCGACACCTGGGATACCATCGACTGGCTTGTTAAAAATATAAAAGGCAATAATGGGAGAGTAGGAATGTTTGGAATTTCCTATCCCGGCTTCTATACGGCTGCCGCATTACCCGATGCACATCCTGCATTAAAAGCCTGCTCGCCACAAGCGCCAATTGCCGATTTCTTCTTTGATGATTTCCATCATATGGGTGCATACCTGCAGAGTTATACAGGAGCGTTTGCAGTGTTTGGCTACCAGAAAAAAGATACGACCCGTGAAAATTGGTTTTTGCCAGAACTCATGCGGATGTTTTCCAAGCAGCCGAAAGATGGTTATGATTTTCATTTGAGCCTGGGCCCTTTAAAAAATATTACCGAAAAATACCACTATGATAATTTTTTCTGGAACGAAGTTATAAACCATCCCAATTATGATACGTTCTGGCAAAAAAGAAATTTGTTACTTCACCTGAATAATATCAAGCCTGCTGTACTCACAGTAGGAGGTTGGTTCGATGCAGAAGACCTGTATGGCCCGCTCAATATTTATAAAACAATTGAGAAAACTTCACCTGCAGCAAAGAACACAATTGTAATGGGTCCCTGGGGACATGGTGACTGGGCCAGTGAGAAAGGGAAAAGCACACACAACCATATATACTTTGGTGACAGTATCTCCACTTTTTTTATGCGGAACATCGAAAAACCATTTTTCTCCTATCATTTAAAAGGAGCAGGTAACGATGACCTTCCCGAAGCCTATATGTTCAACACCGGAAAAAAGGAATGGGAAAAATTCGAAAAATGGCCCCCGGCAGAAATAACACCTGTAGAATTATATTTTGGCGAAAATGGGCGTTTATCCATCAACAAGCCATTGAATAACGATGCGGTTTTCGAATATATCAGCGACCCCGCCAAGCCCGTGCCATACACCTCCCAGACCGAGGGGCTCACTTTTACGCCACGTGCTTATATGAGCGACGACCAGCGTGAAGCGGGTCGCAGGCCTGATGTGCTGAGTTTTGAAACAGAAGTACTGGCAGAAGAAGTGACGATCGCAGGTGAGATCCTTGCAAAGCTGAAAGTAGCGATCTCGGGCACCGATGCCGATTTTATTGTAAAACTGATCGATGTATATCCGCCAGATCATCCAAATTATGACCACAATCCAAAAAACATAGTGATGGGAGGATACCAGCAACTGGTAAGAGCTGAAGTTTTCCGCGGCAGGTTCCGTAACAGTTTCGAAAAACCTGAACCTTTTGTACCCGGACAACCCACCGACGTAAATGTTCCTTTACAGGACGTGCTACATACTTTCAAAAAAGGACATAAGATCATGATACAGGTTCATAGCACATGGTTCCCCTATATTGATCGCAACCCACAGAAATATGTAGAGAATATCTACACAGCCGATGAAACGGATTTTATTAAATCATCCATCAAAGTATATGGCAGTTCCGTGATCGGCGCCGGTGGCAGGCAGAATGGCAAAAGAGCTTTTTGATTTTTTAGCCACGAATCGCACGATTTACACGAATCAGATATAATTGGAATTGTTGTCTGTTGCTTCTTTTTTAATTGCGATCAAATTTATAGGTCAGCATCAGCAAGCCACTGGGATAAGGTTGAGAACCAGCCAGGATAAGCTTTTTTCTGCCAGTGATATTTTGAAAAAGGGGCTTGCCTTCTGCAAGGATAATGGGATGAACAGCCAGGATTATTTCGTCGACAAGATCAAGATTTAGAAATTGCGTCGTGAGATCGGCTCCGCCATATAGCCAGATATCCTTTCCGGCAGATCTCTTTATATCCTGTACTTGTTTTTCGAGATCATTACCGCGCACAAGCTCGCGATTTCCATCGAGGCTCTTAAGAGTGTTTGAAAAAACATATTCCTTTAATTCGGGGAAACCCGGGGGTGATGATCCACCTAATTGCTGGGCAACCTCAAAACTCCTGCGGCCAATAAATATTGAGTCAATTCGCCGGAAAAAATCTGTCATTCCGTAATCATCATCGGTAAAGCACCAGTCAAACTCTCCATTGGGGCCTTCTATCTTTCCGTCCAGGCTGACAGCCAGCTGAAGTAATACCTTACGCATGCAAAACAAAATTGAGTTTGCAGGTAAAGTTAAAGGTTTTTTAAGCGGCAATGGGAAGGTTGGGAAAACTAAAAGACATGAGGATCCTTTCTTCCTCCTGGCTGCCCACATAAAGGCAACCTCCCAATTTTTCTGCTATGTCTTTAATTTGTTGCAGTTGGCGGTTATCCGTTTGGGGCTTTGCACGACCAGCTTCACGCAGCTCCAGTACCAGTACATGCCCATATTTCTTTGCACTAAAACGGATACAGGTATTTTTTGTGTTTTGGATCGCGGAGGAAATCATGCCACTGATCACAGACGCTACCCATTCCTGATTGTGCTCAATATTGAGGTCACGGGGAATCTCGTTGATAAAATAATTGTGGTTCCGATCCGCAGCGGGCAGGAAGCTGGTGCTAAGATGGTCAACCAGCGAGTGAAGCGCTTCTCTACAAACAGTATCAGTCGGTAAATCGTACATCTTCAACAGGTTTGAGATTATAAAAAATGAATATTGGATTTTACCCCTGGGGCGAGGGATGATGGCTTGTTATGATTTACTGGTTGCAGGTTCAAAGTAACGACGAAGTTCGGCCCCGGAAAATAGAACCATCTATTATTGTCAGGTAGTTGTGGAAAGCGAAGGAATGTCGAATTTGTTCTACAGGACTGGTGGTTAATTCTCCTGATGGTCTGTTACAGTAATATGGACAACTGTGCCTTCACCAGGCGATGACTTGATCTCAAGTTGTCCACCTATCATGGCGGCTCTTTCTTTCATACCGAGCAAACCCAGGGTCTTTCGCTTCTGGTCACCATTATTTAGATCGAATCCCTGTCCATTGTCGCGTATGGATAAAGAGATCAAACCATTATTCGATTCCAGGCAGGTAGTCACTTTTGTAGCGTTGGCATGACGGGCTACATTAGTCAGTGTCTCCTGGTACATACGAAACAAACCTGTTGCAACCAGTGCGGACGTGTGCACCTCCCTGGTATTCGATTTGAAATCAACATCAATTTGAAAGCGTTTTTGAAATTCACCACTATGCCATTCCAGTGCAGACACCAGTCCAAAGTCATCAAGTACGCTGGGTCTGAGCTCAGACGCCACTTTCCTTACAAAAATCACGGCATCATCGACCAGCTTCGACATTTCCGCCAGCTTTTCACGGGTAGGCTCTTCCGCGGATTCGCCCAACCTCTTTTGCAGCCATGAAATATCCATCTTAAATGCAGTTAATACCTGTCCCAGTTCATCATGCATCTCACGAGCGATATGTATGCGTTCTTCTTCCCGGATATTTTGCAGGTGTGCAGTAAGATTTCTTAACTGTTCATTCATTTCCCCAGATTCCACAACTTTTTGTTCCAGTCCCTGTCTTGCCTCGCGTACCTGTTCAAGCATGGTGTTGAAAGCGCGGGCAAGCTTACCCACTTCGTCGCGCCGGCCCGCGCCTTCGGTAGGAATATAATTGCCGTGGGCAATGCCAGATGCCGCTTCTGTTAAGCGGTTAAGCGGACGAATTATATTTCGGCTCATGATCCAGGCGAGCAAAATACCGATGCCCAGCAGGATAAGCCCGCCAATGATCATCCATTGCAGAAACCGATTGGCAGGGTCGAGTAAATTTTGCTGTGAAAATTCAAGGGACACCAGCCATGGCGTATTTTGAATTCTATTATAAGCAGCAAAAAATTTTCCTCTTTCAGGATTACGATATTCAATCGGTTCATTGAATTGCATCGAATCCGGCATATGATAACCCACCGGCTTAACCAGGTCGGTCCATAGCGATCCATCCCCGTTTCCAATATAGAGCGCGGCTTTTGTCCCCATCAGCTGCGACAGCTGTTCGATCGTTTGCGGTGTTGTATAAAGCAGTCTCCACCTTACCAGTGAGCCGACGACACGCTGGTTCACCCACACAGGCTGTATCACGGGATAGTACATGGAATCGCTGAGAAGATAAATATTCCCAACCGAGGTGTCGGCCTTAAGCGAAAGTTGATCTGTTATCGAATCGAAGTTCACACGCTCATGTATCAAACGCCTGGATGAACGAAGTAACAGCTGATCATCCGCATTAAAAAGATCTACTAACACCGACGTGCTGTCCTGGCTGATACCCTCCAGGATATGCATCGCCGAATCGCGATAATAATTGGTATCAGCGAGAAATCTTATGATGGAAGCATGATTAGCACGGATTCTTGTTGTATTCGAAAGAGTAGACATCGACTGGGAAAACATCGAACCAAGTTGGGATGTGAGAGAAACCAGCCTTTCCTTCCCGGTATGAATAGCTGCGTTTTTTACACCCTGGTATGATATCCAGCTGAAAAGAATCATCAGCGTAAGCAAAAGAATACAGATCAATAGAGGAAGCCGCTGTTGAAGTGAAAGACCATTTAATCGTAAATAACTATTTGATGTTTCCACAAGACTTTAATTATGTAACGCAAACAGGACAACGGACTAACTGTGCTTTAAGATTTTCATAGTGTTATAAATGATATAGAAAGTAAATTACAAAAATTACGCTTTCACATACATTTAATCACAACAAAACTTGCGTTACATATTAAAATAGTGGAAAAACTAAGTGTAAACTATTAGTTGCCCTGCTCTTCGATTGTCTTTTTCCTGCGTTGATACAACCCCATCAGTTCACCCTCGGCGAGTATATGACCCTGCATGGCATCCAATAAAGCTGTCTTATCAGCGCCAGCCACAAGATCAAGTTTGGTATCTAATGCAAAAACTTTGAAAAAATATCGATGAACACCGGAAGGAGGGCAGGGGCCACCATATTCAGTTTTACCAAAATCATTAAGCCCTGGCACACCCGGGGTAGTTTGTTCTGCTATAGCTTCGTTGGGTGAAATATTCCACACCAGCCAATGATCAAAAACGCCACGTGGCGCGTCCGGATCTTCCATGATAAGGGCAAGGCTTTTAGTGCCTTCCGGTATCTTGTTTACTTCTATAGGCGGATTAATATTTTTCCCGTCGCAGGTATACTCAGGAGGAATATGTCCTTTATGGCTAAATACTGTGCTAAATACATGTAATGTCTGCGCTTCAGATCTCGTTGTCATCGTAATTATTTATGAGTGATGGGCTCATAAAACGTGCCAGTTAGCCGATAGTTTATATGGCATTTGAGGTAGTAATTGATTTTTTCCTGGTGGGAATTAATATTTTATATTATCAATCTGAACAAAACAGTGTCACCATTGTCATTGTCTGCAACCAGTACCAGTTCTTTCCGTCCCTTTTCTTCTGAAATTATACTTACAGATTCAATTTTATGACCCTTAAACCTGGCATCCACTTGCTCCAGGTCAATGATCCTGTCAGGATTGATCGCATCCAATCTTCGTTTTGATGAAATATCGTTGACGATCCACAAATAGCTTTTCCCGATCGAACCATCATCATAACTATTAAATGTATTCTCGGTTGAGGCCGTGATCAGCAGCTGATCAGTTTTATATGAGTAATCCATGCCCGAAATACCGGTAAAAGAAGCTGTGTCGTTCTGTATACCCGCTTTTACAATTTTCAATGAAGCGATATCCTGTTTTTCCCAAAAACGGTTGGAAGTAAAAACCAGGTAATTTCTTGGGAAGCCCCGGCTGCCGCGATTAGCCAATACAATAAAAGCCGGGATCGCAGTGGATCCTTCAATATTTAATTCACCCAGGCCTTCTGCATTAAGCCGGTTATAAAATGTATCAAGCCGGTATTCCTTTTTTTCCCGAGTGGCGGGATCATAAACCAAAAGTAAATTTCGGTAAGGCGCCAGGGAACCCGAGCCGGTTAATAATAGCAACCGCTTTTTATTCAAATAGATTTCCGCGACCGACTCGATATCAGGTTTTGTTTCTTTGGGAATTCTACCCTGCGATGAAAAAAGACTGATGGAGTCGGTTTTGCTGAAAGCCGAATCCATCCGTAAGAGCCAGGTTGCATCATCACCCATGACATATAGCTTTTTCCCCAACCATGCAAGTCCCGACCCCGAAGGGTAGTCGTCAAGCTGCATCATCTCAAGTAACCTGGGGCCCTCATCTTTCCTGCAGGAAGACATCAGCATTAGTGATATAAGACAGCTAAGGGAGAATTTTACAGGTTGGAGTTTTCCGTGCATGTAAGATCTATTTCTTTTGGGTGTTGGTTTGCTTAAGTGCCGATAAATATACGTCAACTGTTTCTCCCGCTTTTCTTCGAAGTTGGGTATTACCTGCAACCATCACCCCGACGAGGGTCTTATATTCATGAAGTGCGATCCTCGCAAAATCTGCTTCCGCATTGCTAATATCCTGGCTGTTATCGATGATATCAGCGTACTTGATGTTTTGAGCCTGCGCACTGACCCCTGCCAGTCTTTCGAATTCCTTCGCTTTACGCTGTCGTCGATTAAGATCCGGGTATTGAGCTTTTGTGTATACATCGGTTAACTCCACCACCAATTTAAGCGTCCGGATGCAATCTTCATCGTTCATAATTGTTTTCAGGAAATCATGTATTTGTTCCCTGGAAGTAGAAGTATCTTCGAGCACATCATGTAAGAGAGCTGCTGCCAGCACACATATATCATCGGTATGTTGGCGACAAATTTTCATTACCCGTACAGGATGTTTGATATAAGGTTCATCCGCGAACTTTCGCCGCTGGCTCCCATGTGCACGCGTAGCAAAATCGGTAATTTGTTGGAGCAGGGTTTCCATACCATCTCTGGAATTATGGCCAACTAAATTTCGAGTCGTTCAAGCACGATCAGGGCTTCCATGACCTTATTCCAGGCAGTTTGCCAATCTTCCCGTGCCCGTACCACCCTTAGATGTTCATCTTCCTTCAATTCGCCTTTACTTTTCAAATACTCCTCCAATTGATGTATGGTTTCCTTATTCAGGTCTTCCAGTTTTTGTTTATGATCCATACTCATATGTTTTACTTTGTAATACAAGTTTCAGACCGGAACGATGGATTTGTCCGCCGTAAAGCATGTGTTTTTATGATTTTAAAAGAATATCTGCCAGATAATAAATAAGCCGCCGAAAATGAGGATCAAAAGTGCGATCCATTCAAGGTTGCGGGCGATGTAGGATTTCTTTTTTTCTTGACCCATAAAAGAAGATTTAGCAAGTTTATTGTCCAATGATTGTTATCCAAAGCCCTGCCAATTTCTCACTGTGGTATCTGCTTAAAGCCGGGTACCGCAACTCTTACAAAATTTGGCATCGGCGTCATGATCTTCCCGCCCGCAATTTGGGCACGCTTCATGTTTTTCCTGTTTTTTGCGTAAGGCAAGTGTCATCTCGGTTGTTATGATACCCGTCGGTACGGCTATAATACCATAACCAGTCAACATGATCACCCCTGCAACGAATTTTCCTAACACCGTCACCGGGCTCATATCTCCGTATCCCACGGTTGTGATGGTCACAACTGCCCAGTAAATGCTATCTGGTATGCTTTTGAAATCGCTGTTGAAATCTTTCTCAACCAGATACATTACCGAACCCAGGATAATTACCAGTGTAAATACCACCAGTAAAAAGATCGTAATTTTTTTTAAACTGGCAGTAATAGCGCCTTTTAAAAATCTAATTTCTGAAAGGAAATGCGTTAGTTTGAATATCCTGAAGATCCGCAGCAAACGTAAAGCTCTTAAAACAAGCAGGGATTGTGCTCCGGCGAAGGCGATACTAAGAAAACTGGGTATGATGGCCAGCAGGTCTACAATACCCAGAAAACTCAGCATATAAATTACAGGCCGGCGGATACTGATGAGCCGGAGTATATATTCGATAGTGAAAATGATAGTGAAGACCCACTCCAGGATATTTAAAAGCCGCCCATAATTTTGATTGTAATATTCGATACTGTCAAGCATCACAACCAGTATACTGGCTACGATGAGTACCAGTAGCGCTATATCAAAAGCTTTACCGGCGGGCGTGTTGGTTTCGTAGATGACATCATGCAGTCGTGCCTGCCAATCCCGTTTGTTGTTGGTAACCATTCTAATTCAAAGTTAACACTAATGAACATCCGACAAGGGGCCCCTGAACTTCTGCTGATATTTTCTACCGGGTAAAGCGCGTATTTGATTACATTTAATTGCGAAAATATCTGGCTGTGTATATGTTTAAGAAAAGAATCATCATGGCAGTTTTCCCCGCTGTTTTTATTTGGGGCTGTTCACATAAGAATAAGAGTATGGAAGAGTTAAAAAAAGAGATCGAGTCCCGGCTTGAAATAATCAACGCGCATTTTGGAATTGCATTTAAAGATCCTCAGACCGGTGATACTGTTTATATCAACGCAAAGCAGAGCTTCCATGCCGCCAGCACTATGAAAACACCTGTGCTGGCAGAACTTTTTAAACAGGCCGATTCGGGAAAATTTTCGATGGACGACTCCATCACCATCAGGAATTCGTTCAGGAGTATCGTGGATAGTTCGGATTTTTCACTCGACCCTAACGATGACAGTGAACTGGAATTGTACACAAGGCTGGGAGAGAAGGAAACAATTGCAAAACTGGCATATGAAATGATCATTCGCAGCAGTAATCTTGCCACTAACCTCCTCATCGGCCTGGCAGGACCCGACAATATCATGGAAAGCCTGAAAGCCATGGGAGCAAATGATATGAAAGTATTAAGAGGGGTGGAGGATAATAAGGCATTTCAAAAAGGACTTAATAATACCACCACAGCCCATGATCTTGCTTTGTTATTTGAGCGGATGGCTGAAGAAAAACTCGTCAGCGCCGAAGCATCGCAAGCCATGATCCGGATCCTGCTTGATCAGCAGTTCAATGAGATCATTCCCGCCCGTTTACCAGGTGATGTAAAAGTGGCACACAAAACCGGCTCAATCACCGGTGTGCAGCACGATTCCGGTATTGTATATCTACCTGATGGTAGAAAATATGTGTTGGTCCTGCTATCACGTTTTGATCCCGCGGATGAAAAAAAAGTGATCACTGCCATGGCGGAAGTATCCAGGTTAATTTATGACCACGTCATGCGCTGAATAATGACACTAACCCGTATTTTCGGGCATGGCTTGGTTATCAGTGCAAGGTATTAGTAAAAAGGAAAAAGAAATTTTTACCGTGAGGCAGGTCTCATTTGACCAGGATCAGTTTCAGAAGATCGCGATCGCCGGTGAAACCGGCTCCGGAAAAACGACACTGTTACGAATGATCGCGGGCTTTGTGCAGCCCGACCAAGGCGAGATTTATTTTAAGGGCGAACGCGTGAAAGGCCCCTTTGAAAAATTAATTCCCGGGCATCCTGAAATTGCCTATCTCAGCCAGCACTTCGAATTGCGGAACAACTATACGGTCGCAGAAGAACTCGAAGCAGTGAACTTACTGACGGCCGAAGATTCCAGGAATATCTTTGAAGTCTGCCGGATCGGGCACCTGTTAAACAGAAAAACAAATGAACTGTCAGGTGGAGAGCGGCAGCGAATTGTGCTGGCGCGACAATTGGTAACAGCTCCTAAACTCTTGCTACTGGACGAACCATATTCCAATCTCGATGGCATTCACAGGAACATCATCAGGTCCGCCATCCGCGAAATTGGCTCCCGGCTCAATACAACCTGTATCATGATTCTTCACGACGCAGCCGACCTGCTTTCATGGGCTGAAACTATCCTCATCATGAGAAATGGACAACTGGTCCAGCAGGGTAGTCCTGAACAGGTTTACTATTACCCAGTGGATAAATATTGCGCGTCGGTATTGGGCGAATACAACCTGTTGGATAAAAATTCTCCCATTATATCAGCAAGCCCGCTGCACACCATTGGCAATAAGGTTATGGTCAGACCCGAGCAGTTTAAGATCGAACTTTCAACTGAAGGCAATGCGGAAATAGCCGAGGTGATGTTTGCCGGAAGTTATTATACCCTCCTTGTCAAAGCTGGTGAAGAGACCATCAATGTTCGGGTGATCAACAACCGTTTTTCGCCCGGTGACCGGGTTAAACTAATCCTCCCGAATAATTAACCCCATCCCCAATTTGAGTTAGACCCTTACCAACTTTGGTTATTGAATGGAATACCAGCAAGATGCAGTTTTGCGGCATAATAAAACAAATTACTATGCCGACTCCATTAGAAATTTTGCTGGATCCTGTGTCACTGATCATCATTAGCATGTATCTGTTGCTGATGTTATGGGAGGCTGTTTTCCCCGGACGTAAATTACCAGTTGTTAAATTCTGGAAACTCAGGGGCATCGCGGTTTTCTTTTTCTATTTCTACCTGTCATCTTACCTGCCGCTGCTATGGGATGAATACCTGCCCGGGACGCAATTGCTTGATTTGTCGGGTTGGGGTAGCGTGGGTGCTCTTGCCGGTATCCTGGTGTATGAACTGGGAATGTATATCTGGCACCGCACCATGCACAACAATAAGTGGCTCTGGAAAATGTTTCACCAGATGCATCATAGTGCTGAGCGGCTTGACACCTATGGTGCCTTCTATTTTAGTCCGCTTGATATGATCGGGTGGACGGCCCTGGGTACAGTTTGCTTTTCGATCATCACTGGATTAACACCACAGGCTATCACGATCACGCTGCTGGTTACCAATTTCCTTGGCATTTTTCAGCATGCGAATATTAAAACACCGGTTTGGCTGGGATATATTATACAAAGGCCCGAAAGCCATACCGTGCACCATGCACGCGGTGTGCATGCTTACAATTATGCGGATCTGCCCGTGTTCGATATGATATTCGGTACATTCCGCAACCCTGCCCGCTATGAACATGAGACAGGATTCTACAACGGTGCGTCTTCACGGATAGGCGATATGTTGTTATTCAGGGAAGTTGATAAACCAAAATAGAATCTGTGACCAAAGGATGATTATTCTTATCCGGCTGTAAAACCGTTGATACAATATTGGCTGACTGTTCAATGATTCAGGCTAATTTAGAATAGCCATAAATCAAGGATATGAAAGTGCTCTGCTGGTGTTGCCTGCTATTAAGCCAGTTTGCGTTTGGCCAGTTTGAAAAACTGAAACCAAACCAGACTGGCTGCGGTTTTATATCACTTACAAGATTTGATACGACCCGGCTCCCGGTCAAAGAACAACCTTCATCTGCAAAGGGGCGAATTATCCAGATCAACATATGGTACCCGATTATTGAAAAATCAGCAGGACATCGAATGCACTTTGGTGATTACGTTGACCTCGTTGGCAAAGAACTGGACTCCACACAGAGCGATTTTCAAAAGATTGGCTTTGATAAATACTTCGCATGGCCCATCTCGCAGGGTGCAGATCCAAATAGCATACGGGATTTTTTAGCCAGGAAAATTCCAATGCAGGCCGTATACAATGCGAAATGGGATGATCGTAGCAGGCCACTGATATCACTTGTACACGGTTTTGCCGCTGATTATGCATACCTGGCAGAGTATCTTGCAGGCAATGGATATATTGTAATGCAGGTGCCTGTGAAAGGGTCAGCTGCTTATGACTTGGACTATGAAGGTAAAGGTCTTGAATCGCAGGTTCAGGATTATGAGTTTGCCTGGGATATTATCCGGAAGGAATTCGGCATTAATGCAAGGGAAGCAGGTATTATTGGTTTTAGTTTTGGCGGACAATCAGCGATGGCACTATCTATCCGCAACAAACAAATTAGGGCGGTTATAAGTCTTGATGGTGGCATGGGTTCGGCTTTTGGTGCAGGGTTGTTATCCAGGCAATCATACTATACACTGAAAGATTTTGACCGGCCAATACTTCATTTGTATAACCCGGCAGATCAATACACTGATCTAAGCTGGTTTGATCAACCAGTAAAAAGTCACCGGGTTCAGGCATCTATGAAAAATATGCAACATGGGCATTTTACTTCCTTTGGCTTATTGAACAGATATGTACCGGGAATTATGGGCAAAGAATTCGAAGATCCCCGAAACGCATACGAGGCGGTAGTGATCACGACAAAGAAGTTTCTGGATATCTATCTCAAAGACAATAGGCAAACGCCTGCACAATTTTTCCGGGATTTGTTGGCGACTCATTCCTGGACAAAGGAATATTTCGTAAAGTTGAATTTCAGGAATGGAAAAAATATCGAATGATGCCAGGTTGAATACATAACTTTCCTGTTGACCCTCCTTGCGATTTGTTGATGTAAACCCGATTTTACCATGGACCTAATTGATGATATCGTCATCCAAATCGAACTTCATTCTGTGGAAGGGATCCGCCAATGCTTTGCCAATGGTTTGGATCCCAACTCCAGTTTTCGCGATGAACCTCTAATCATTGAACTCACAAGTGAATATACACGCACGCCGCGTTTTAAAGAATGCGTGAAGGCTTTTGTAGATCACGGTTTAGTTTTTTCCAACCAGGCATTGCTTGCGGTTTTATTGGATGATCCCGGCTCGCTTGAAAAACAAATTAAGACTGACCCCCGCCTGGCTTCAAAGAAATATACCCTACGCGCTGCTTTTACACCGCTATACCAGGCGACATTATTACATATCTGTGCCGAATTCAATCACGTCGCCTGTGCTGAAGTACTGGTGAAACACGGGGCAGATGTCAACGCAATAGCCGGCAGTGATGAATTTGGATTTGGAGGTCAGACCCCCATTTTCCATACGGTCAATCAAAACGCTAACTATGCTGAAGAAATGATGCAATTCCTGCTAAAGCATAAAGCCAATCTCCTGCATACTGTACGGGGTCTGGTCTGGGGTAAGGGTTATGAGTGGGAAACACTGACCCCCGTCGTGAATCCGATCAGTTATGCCATGATGGGCTTATTACCACAGATGCATCGCGATGAAGCTACCATTTCGCAAGTTGTGGCCATGCTTTTAAAACATCAGTATGGCATCGACTATATTCCCCGCAATATCCCAAACGCTTATCTAAATAAATAAAAAATGCTCCCGTTTTCACAAGAGCATTCTTAAGCATGAGCATTTATTGGGGTAGTAAAACGCCTTATTGGATATCAACTTTAGCCGTGAGTCTGCCTTTGGTAATATTCACTTTGTTTCCTGACATATCAAATGCCTCCCCGCTAAAATTTATTGTTGCGGTTCGATTTGTCGCATCAAAATGTGAAACAACGAAGCTCATAACGGCCCCGGGGTTGTTGTTGGTGGACGCATATAGGGGATCGCGGCTGGCAGCTGACCCTGAATAATAAAAAGCTGTCTCATGATTTGAGCCGGCGACACCCGACTGAAAAGTGCCGGTCGTCACTTCCGGATTTGACAACGAGATCGCCAGGGTGAGCTGCTGGCCTGTTGCCCGTTCCATGCCGGTCATTTCCAACAGGTATGTGTTGTTGGCCTGTGGTGTCGAATGCAGAATGGCATTGCCATTGAATTTCCCAAAGAATTGCGAACTACCATCGGTAAACATCCAGGTATTCACGATCTCGCCGTACCCGGGTTTATAGTCGCTGGCATGTTTCATACAGGAAGAAAGCGCGGCCATCACAAAGGCCAGGATCAGAAATTGTTTAGTTCTCATTGGTATTGGTTTTCTATTGGATAAAATAAGCTGTTCTCTTTTTAGTTTTTCAGGATGGTAAACTCAACCCTCCTGTTTAACTGGCGGTTCTCCGGTGTATCATTTGGAGCCACATGCCTCGTTTCGCCATAACCCTGCGACCTGATGCGGTGAGGTGATATACCCTTGGAAAGAATATATTCCATCACTGATCGTGCCCGGTTATCGCTAAGCGTGAAATTGTATTCATCGCTTCCGTAGCTATCAGTATGGGCACTCATTTCGATCTCGATCGCTGGATTTTCCTCCAGCAATTTCACAACACGGTTGAGTTCCAGGTGCGACTCCGCCCTCAGATCCCATTTGTCGAAATCAAAGAACACATTATTCAGTCTTACAACCTGGCCAATTTCAATGGGCACCAGGTATAGGTCTTTATGTATTTCTTTGTATCCCGCCTTTACAAGGGAATCGAGGTTGAGATTCTCCGATTGGGCGAAGAATTTATCGGCAGTAGCCTTGATCATGTAGTTTTTATCATAAGGCAGCACGATGTTGAAAGCGCCATCATCAGGATCTGATATACCTGATCCGGCTTCTGCCCCGTCGGGCAGTGTTTCGTAAACCAGCGAAGCGCTCAGTGGCTCATTTGTTTTTTTATTATACACATTACCCTTTACCAGCACTACAGGGTCGGGCTTCTCACGTTCAAGCAGTTTCACCCTCACGATATCACTTTCGCCATATGTATCCGTACTGTTGGTCAGGTAAGCGTATTCACCACCTGCATCCAGCGTAAAGAAGGCATCCCAGTCAGGAGTATTGATCGGTGCGCCCAGGTTTACAGGCTCACTCCATTTTGTCCAGGTGCTGTCGAGTCGCCTGCTCATCCAGATATCATTGTCGCCTAAACCACCAGGGCGGTTGCTGCTGAAATATAGCGTCACTCCATCGGCCGCCAGGTATGGTGTCATTTCATCCGTATCAGGATGATTGATCGTTTTTCCCAGGCTTTGTGGCTCCGACCATGTGCCATCATTCAGTAAAAAACTTGCAAACAGGTCGTTATCATAACTACCCTTTTTCGGTGCGAGGTATAGCAATAATGTTTTGCCGTCATGAGCCATCGTAGCTCCGTATTGACGGCCATTATCATATTTCTGAAAATTCCGGATACGCAGGGCATTGGGTTTACTCCAGCCACCATTCACTGTGCGATAACTCATGCTTACACCATTCCCAACATAATCTCCCTCAATAAATGCGTTGCGGATCAATATCCGGTTATTGTCAGGCGAGATCCAAAATACCGCGTTATAATGATAAGTGTTAAGCGGGTAGCCAAGATGTATGGCAGGTCCCCAGGTACCGCTGCTGTCGCGTTCGGAATACCAGATATCCTGCGAGTTGCTGACAGAACGATACTTTGTATTGGCAGGATCATTCTCGCAAATAAAAAACAAAAGATTTCCGTCTGCAGAAACAGTTGGACGCAGTTCAGGGAGTGCTGTATTGATATTAGGTCCGAGATTCTCGATCTTGATAACTGTCTCCGCCTTGATCACATTTTCTTTTTGCACGATCAATGCTCCCAGTGTATCGGCGGAAGGTTGTGCAAAACACTGGTAGATGTACAGACAGATAAAAGCAAGAAGGCTGGCTTTTTTCAAGGCAGTGGATTTTGGTGGTTTGGCTCTAAATTAATAGAAATCAATACAACAGAGTAGCGAAAAAACCCTCGGGATTTTACGATTAGATGAGATGCGGGGTCTGAAGTGTGGAAAAACTTCCAGCTTTCTGCTTCACATTCTTATTTGGCGCCATCCTTCCCGGATAATTTGAATTTCAAGATCTTTTTTACAAGCCCGAAAGGGAAGGGTTTATTGAGAGGGAATTTAATAGTGCCCTTTTCACCTTCATAATCTGCCAATTCCTTGATGGCAGCATCGAGTGCTGCGGTTCTCGGGTATATGCTGATATGCTCTCTCCAGGCAGCAAACCAGATCAGATCCTTGCCATCCAGTTTAAAAACCGGCATATTATAGCTGATCCCTTCTACAAGTTGCGGAGCTGTGTGGCGGATCAATTGTCGCAGTTGTATGGATATCTGTTGCGACACCGGCGGTAATACCGCAATATACTCGTCGATCGAATTGAATTTTGTAGTTGCCATTGGCTAAAAACATTTTAGACTGATAAGCTAAGTACTGGCGATCCAAAAGGCGACAGGCTGGTTTGGCACAGTTTTTTTATCACTATGTATAGCCATTATTGTTTAATCTAAAATTATAAAATTATGGACAAGATGGAATTAAAAGGGCACTGGAATGAATGGAAGGGTAAGTTGAAAAAAGAATATGGAAACCTTACCGATGATGATCTGAAATATGAGGAAGGAAAGGACGAAGAATTTTGGGGACGGCTGCAAAAGAAAACAGGCAAAGCTAAAGACGACCTGGTAAAATGGCTGAAAGACCTGGGATAAGGCAGATTCATCTTTAAGTTGTTAATTTGCAGCTCTATGGCAAAACTGGACATTGAAATACCGCATCAATTAAGCCGTGAGGAAGCACTAGACAGGATTCAGGGCATGCTTCGAAAACTACAGGAGGAACAAAAAGACACGATTCGTAATGTTTCCGAAAAATGGGAGGGCAATGAAGGTGAGTTCAGTTTTTCCGCAAAAGGATTCGACCTATCAGGTAAGATACGGGTGGAAGAAAACGCAGTCAATATTATTGGCGAGTTACCTTTCGCCCTTTCTTTTTTTAAAAGCCAGATCAGCCGCGTGATCCAGGATAAAGCAGGCGCCCTGCTCTCATCCTGAAACTATCCTGCTACATAAACCCAGCAGGGTTTTCCGGACAATAGTGTTGCACTAATTCTTTTGTAACCATCGGGCTCATATTCGTCTGTTCGAACTAATTCCTCTTCACTCATTTCAAACAGGGTACCCGTGATCCCGTCTTTATGATTGTTTGACATGACAGCAAGCCGATGAAACTTTTCATCCATACCTGGCTGCGCGTCATAGCTCTTGTTTTCAACCAAATTGATACTATACCCGGGCAGTACATCTTTTTCCCCTTTTAATATTCGCCCATATAATTTCAGCTGAATTCTTTCCTCCTGTAGAGTGCCATATGAAAACAGGTATTCCATCTTTTTTAAGCCAGGTTAAGAGAATAGAGTTAGCGTTGAAGGTTTGCAGCCGATCACAATGTTAACAATTGCTGGGCGAAATGCAATAACTTTATTGCTATGCTCGACATCGTTATTGAAGCACGTACCGCGGCACTCAGCACCGGTTTAAATGTAAGGAGGATCTTACCATTCCGTTTACGGCGAATGGTGGGGCCATTTATTTTTATGGATCATGCAGGTCCTGTGGAACAGCAGCCCACAATTGCCAGCTCGATGGATGTACTTCCTCACCCGCATATTGGTTTGTCAACGGTAAGCTATTTATTTGGCGGGCAGGTTACACATCGTGACAGCCTGGGTGTTGAGCAGGTGATCCTGCCGGGTGAGGTAAACTGGATGACCGCAGGAAGAGGTATTGCCCACTCTGAAAGATTTGAGGAACCTGGCGCCCTTGCTGGTGGCGCCCTTGAAATGATTCAAACCTGGGTAGCGCTGCCGGTAGAAGATGAAGAAGCAATGCCTTCATTTGACAATTATAAACCGCAGGATCTGCCTGTATTTACAGATAAAGGAGTTTGGATGCGCCTCATCGCAGGTGATGCATTCGGACTAAGGAATGATGTAAAAACAAATTCACCCCTGCACTACCTGCACGTAGTGTTGGATGCGGGCACCCGGATCAATTTACCCAAAGAACATATCGAACGCGGGATTTATGTTGTAAAAGGAAGTATTGAAACAGGAGGCCATACTTACCAGACAGGACAGATGCTTGTTTTTACAAAAAGTGCCGACCCTATCATCAGGGCAAAAGAAAATACCACCCTCATGATGCTGGGTGGAGAACCCGTAGGTGATCGGTTTATATGGTGGAATTTCGTCTCGTCGCGAAAAGAAAGAATTGAACAGGCAAAAGCCGATTGGAAAGAGGGACGAATAATTTTACCGCCAACCGACAACAAAGAATTTATTCCCCTGCCCGCCGACAAAACCAGGCCCGCCGGGGGCCCTCCATCCCCTGAGCCATTGAGTTAGGCCACTAATCACACGAATCTCACGAATGATAGCTTTAGGGAAAGCTGGTCTTTATAAACTATAATATTCCTTATTCATGAAATTCGTGTGATTCGTAGCTGCATCAACTTAGGTCACGGAGAAACAATCATTGTAATCCCTGCAAACCGTGGCTTATTCGTCAATTAGTGACCCACATACACTTTTACTTCGTGGTCGGTGCCGTCGTTTTGGAGAAATATAGCGTCTTCACTTATATCCTCGCCGTCCAGATTTATATGTATACCAGAAGTTGTATTTTCCTGGATCAGTTCAATATTGTAAAATGTCTGCTCAAAGCGGTATTTGATTTTAACGGAAGGCCAGTCGGGTGGGAGACAGGGTGAGAAACTTAGCCTGTTTCCTGTTCGTTTCAGTCCAATAAAGAATTCGAGGATGAGTTGGTACATCCAACCGGCAGATCCGGTATACCAGGTCCATCCACCGCGACCGCGATATCCTTCTACACGGTACACATCCGCAGCGATCACGTAAGGTTCTACTTTGTATTGTTCAATTCCATCGGGACTGTTTCCGTGGTTAACCGGGTTGATCATTTGAAGCAATTCCCATGTTTTCTGTTTATCGCCCATCGCAGCGTAAGCCATCACCAGCCAGATAGCTGCATGTGTATACTGTCCGCCATTTTCCCTTACACCTGGTACATAACCTTTGATATACCCGGGATTTAATGCCGATTTATCAAAAGGCGGATTAAAAAGCTGGATGATCTGGTCTTCTTTATTGATCAAATGTTTCGATGCGGATTCCATAGCCGTTGCCGAACGTTCTGCATCGCTAGCTTTTGACAATACCGACCAGCTTTGTGCAATTGAGTCAATTTTACATTCATCATTTTCCTGTGAACCGAGGGGCGTACCATCATCGAAATAAGCCCGGCGCCACCATTTACCATCCCAGGCATGCGCATGAATATTATTTCTTAATTGCTCAGCCTGTTGTCTGCATTTCTCCGCGAACGCCTCGTCGCCCTTAAGCGTAGCCACATTTACAAAGCGGTTTAAAATATCATAGAGGAAAAAGCCCAGCCACACACTTTCGCCTCTGCCATGCTGACCAACTTTATCCATACCATCATTCCAGTCGCCTGAACCTATCAACGGCAGGCCGTTTACTCCAAAACGCAGTCCATTTTCAATCGCTTTTACACAGTGCTCATACAAAGTTGCTGACTGATCCGAGCGGATGGGAAGATCGTAATAGGATTCTTCTTCGGCAACCAGCAGCCGGCCTTCGATAAATGGCGCGACTTCATTCAACACTGCAATGTCGGAACTGGTTTCGATATAACGACTGGTTACGTAAGGCAGCCATAGGTAGTCATCCGAGCAGGTAGTACGAACACCTCGGCCGGCAGGTGGATGCCACCAGTGTTGTACGTCTCCCTCCCTGAACTGGCGTGAAGCGGAAAGCAATAATTGTTGCCGCGCGATATCTGGTTTTGTATGCAACAGCGATAACACATCCTGCAACTGGTCCCGGAATCCAAATGCGCCACCTGATTGGTAAAAGCCGCTTCGGGCCCACATCCGACATGCCAGTGTTTGGTAATTTAGCCAGCCGTTGGCCAACACGTTGGTTGCAGCATCAGGTGTTTCCACCTGTACAGCCTGCAAGGCATCATTCCAGTACTGGTGAATTCTTTCCAGCGAAGCTTTTACCGCGTCGCTTCTATCAAATTTCTTTATAGTAGACAGTGCTTCGTGCATACTTTTTCCCGCTCCCAGCCGAAACACCACCTGGCGCTCCTCATCCTCGGCAAGGTCAAAGTTTGCCTGTATTGCCGCACAGGGATCGAGTGCGGCGCCATTTTTCCCAGAAAGCCTTGTCCGATTCATGGCTTCCGGATTCTGTAAAGTGCCATTTCTTCCGATAAATTCTGCACGATCGGTTGTGTAGGTCTTATTGGGATCAT
Organism: Bacteroidota bacterium; assembly: GCA_023424015.1. Taxonomy (GTDB): domain Bacteria; phylum Bacteroidota; class Bacteroidia; order Chitinophagales; family Chitinophagaceae; genus Terrimonas_B. The sequence goes on from JAFAEM010000009.1 coordinate 54,686, forward strand.
CCACATCGAAAAATGCAACACGGTTCTCGAATTCCGTGTTATAAGAATTTCGTGCAAGTATAGCACCGGTTTGCAGATCAGGTTCAGTCACTACATGCATCAGTGACCTCGACCGAAGATCACCCAATACCCATTCGACATATCCTGTAACGGAAAACTTGCGATGACGTTCTGATTTATTACGCAGTTTGATGACAACAAATTTTATCGGGTCTTCGATATCCGTATACACCCATACTTCGGAATAGATACCGTCTTCAAGGTGCTCAAAAACACTATAGCCAAAACCATGTCGGGTGATATAAGACGAAATACCGGTAGCTGGTAACGGCATAGGCGACCAGAACCTGCCGCTTTCTTCATCACGCAGGTAAAATGTTTCACCCTTCAGATCAGTGACGGGGTCATTACTCCAGGGTGTTAGCCTGAATTCATGCGCATTTTCAATCCAGGTATACATCTGCCCGCTTTCAGTGATGATGCTTCCAAACTCGTTGTTGGCAAGTACATTGATCCAGGGTGCCGGCGTAAATTTTCCCTTGCTGGTGGTGATCACGTATTCCTTTCCATCCTGGGTAAAGCCGCCATGACCATTAAAGAATATCAGGTCAGTTCTGGGGTCGATGGATGATTTGGTGGAAGAAGGGAATTTGCTGGGACTGAAAAAAGGAATATTTGTCTTCAATTTCGTGCGCCCGCTGATTTGTTCCTCCAACGTACCCAGCCTGTCTGATATGACCACATGTGCTACCGACTGAAACAGGATCCTGTCTTCGTTTGAAATCTGATCCGCGGAGCGAATAAAAATTCCACCCAACTGATCTTTGGCGTCGATAGTGATGCCTGGTGATACAAGGCCCTGGATCTGGTTATGCAATAATTGCCGGTAACCGCCGTGATCCTCGTTCCAGATCACCAGGTCTACCAGCAACCCTTTCAGCCGCCAGTAAGCATGCGCCTGAATCAATTGTTTTACCAGCTCAATATTCGCCGAATCTTCTATTCGTAACAAAACTATTGGCAGATCTCCCGAGATCGAATAACCCCATAAACCCGATTGTCCCCGATGATTTTTCATGATCATTGAAGGACTGGTTCGCAACGATGGGTTAGCATAAATAATCGAACTGGCCAGGCGTGAATAAAGTTGTGCGTCGGATTCAACCGCATTGATCTGACGTAATATGACCTGCGCATGGGTCCAGGCCAGTTCCAGCACGCGGTTGATCAGGTGCCGATCCTGGTATTTTTCAATCAGGAAATTGCAGGTTTCCCTGGTTTCGGCGATCCCGAATATCATATCGATGGTTGCTGACTCATAAGGTTGCAATACAAACCGGTACTGGATGGAAACAACCGGGTCGAGTACTGATCCGCTGCTATTTGAAAGCGGTGAGGAACGATTAATTACCTGCGGCTCATGAATAGTATGTCCCCGGCCAATAAATTTATCACGGTCGGTCTCGTAAGTCACATGCTGTATCTCCGCGTCGTGTACTTTCATCAGGTGAAACATCCAGGGATTATTCTCGTGTATCGACCTGGGTCTTCGTGTACAAATGATCGCGTTGCGTTGCTCGTTGAGTTCGGTTTGTACAAAAAGATTGCTGAAAGCGGGGTGTAGTTCGTCTGCAATGGGAGAGGTCAATACAACTTCAGCATAACTGGTGACTTCGATCGTACGTTTCTTACGTGAACGGTTAACAATGTGAACACGGCGCAATTCAATATCATCCTCAGGGGATACAACGATCTCTGTATGAGTTTCGAGATAAAACTCACGGCGACGAAATTCTGCCCGCCCCTGTGAGAAGACAGCTTCATAACTATCGCCTTCCTTGAGTGTAGGCTGGAAGGCGGTTGACCATGAACTGTTATTATCAAGATCCCTGATATAGCAAAACGTACCCCAGTTATCGCGAGTACAATCCTCACGCCATCGATTGATCGAAAGATTTTTCCATCGGCTGTATCCACCGCCGGCATTGGTGACCATAACATGGTAACGTCCATTCGACAACAATTGTACTTCGGGAATGGTCGTATTGGGCGTATTAAGTACACGAATAAACCCTTCTCCACCCGGCGTGATGCTGGTGTCGGCTTCATGCACACTGGGAGAATAAAAAGTTGTCACTCTCGGAATTCTTTCCTGTAGTAAAAGCAGGGCCGACTTCACTTCGATATCCGATTCAAACCGCTGTTGCATCGGCTGCTGATTCAGTAATTGACTGATCGCAAGAAAACTCATTCCCTGGTGGTGAGCCATAAACGATTTCACAATCGCATAATTCTGTTTTCTCGACAACCGGGAAGGTGTATAGTCGATGGCCTCATAGAATCCAAATCTTCCTTCAAAACCTTCGTCCCTCATCACCTGGAGATTGTCATACGCTTCTTTGGGATATACCATCAAACTGAGAATGGTGGAGTAAGGTGAGATGACCAGGTCTTCACCCAGGCCGCGTTTAAAACCCAACCCCGGTACACCGAACGGATGATACTGGTAGTTAAGGTTTGCATCCACCATATTATAACCCGATTCTGAAATCCCCCAGGGCACACCCCGCTTTCTCCCGTATTCCATTTGTTTTTGTACAACTGCTTTGCTGGTTTGATCCAGCAGGGTGTTACGATAAGTAGGCATCACCAGTAATGGCATCAGGTATTCAAACATAGAACCGCTCCATGACAATAGGATGGGTGTCGCTCCAATGTTGGTAAGTTGGCGGCCCAGGGCAAACCAGGATTGCTGAGGTAAACGTCCCTGCGCTATAGCGACAAATGTCGTCAGCCTGGCTTCAGATGCAAGCAGGTCGTAGTAGCTATTGTCACGACGATGTTCTTCCGCATTATAACCAATGGTAAGAAGGTGCTGTGAACGATCATACAGGAACTCAAAATCGACATGGGACAATTGTGTGCATTTCTGTACGATTTGTTCAATCGTCAGGATCATGGCTTTGGCACGACGACCCGACTCCGTGATGCCGGTGCGGTATTGCGTGAGCCAGTCATTTTCTTCTTCCGTATTATCGGGTGAATACAGCTCACTTATTTTACTTAGCAGACTTCTTTCAATCCTTGACAACTGCCTGTAACTGGGAATGCCTGGCAGGGACGGCACCAATTCTTTAAAACGCCCCGGCGGTTCATCCATCAATATCCATGGCAGGTATACGCCAATATCATTTTTGATACTCCTGATATGCGTGAAAATCTTTTGGATCCACCAGTCGGCATCTGTTTGCGGATCGATATCCAGGTTGACCAGGATCTGAGTGAGCTGCTGCTCTAATCCGTCGAGATAGGATTTGATTTTATCCGTCGAACCAGCATGTTCGCGATAATCTGAAACTAGTTGTTGTTGAAATTTCTTTAACGCGGATATCTTCAGTTTTTCCTGTAGAATCCGGGTCTCATCGATCAGTCCTTCAAACATTCTTTCCGAAATGATCCTGTCATCGGGCAAAGAGATCAGACCTTGTTTTAACGCCACCAGGTGGCCGATAAAATTTCCATTGTCTACAGTTGAAATATATTTTGGCTTGAGCGGCGTGAGTGATTGTGTGTCGTACCAGTTATACAGATGCCCTCGATACTTTTCCATTCTTTCAACCGTACTAAGTGCGTTGGTTGTGAGCTCAACAAGCTCTCCGGCAGTGATGTATCCGAAATCATAAGCCGTTAAATTCGACAAAAGCGATAATCCGATATTGGTTGGCGATGTGCGATGAGCAATACGTTCCACTGGTTCTTCCTGGTAATTGTCGGGTGGCAGCCAGTTGTCTTCTCTTCCTACATGGGTTTCAAAAAATGCCCAGATCTTCCTCGCCAGGCGACGCAGGTAAACCACCTGCTCGTTGCTAAGCTCTATTTTTTTATCAACGACAGGTCTGCTGATAAACCATGCAATAAACGGTGAAGCTGCCCAGGTAAGCAGGATGGGAAATACCTTGGCCATTGTGATCGGCGAATACACCGTCAAAAAAATAAACACCACCGACGCAACAAATGGCGAGATCCACATGGCCTGGTATGCACCAGGAACCGTCTTTTTCACCGTTACCGCGCTATGAAAGGGTTGCCATTGCAGGAGGTTTCTTCTTGAGAAATAAACCCGCCACAGGGTAAGTATGATCGCTTCCAGGTTGACATACACTTCGTAGGGCAGAAAAATAAAGTTGAACAATTGCTGGAAAGTATTGTCTTTTAAGGAACGGCTAGTATAGACGAGGTGCTGGGAAAAATATTCGCCCGGAGGTTTTCTAAAAAGCGACCATATAAAACTCACGATCACCGGAAGGAACACGATCGCAAGTACGGTGGATGTCCAGAAAAAATGCATTTCGGAAATCATCCAGCCAAATAATAATAAGGCCAGCAATGCAATCGGAACCAGGCTTCGACGCAGGTTGTCTAATATTTTCCACTTAGATAAAATCGAGAGCGGGTTTATATGCCAGCGTTTCTGGTAACCAGGTACAAAAGGGAAAATCCACGCAGCTATTTGCCAGTCACCCCTGATCCAGCGGTGCCGCCGCTTCATATCAGTAAAATAGGAGGAAGGATATTCCTCGTACAACTGAACATCCGTAACTAGTCCGGAACGGGCATAAGAACCTTCCAGGAGATCATGACTCAGGATACGATTGAGCGGGAACCTGTTCTTAAGTGTTTTTTCAAACACCTGTACATCATAGATACCCTTACCAATAAAAGAACCTTCGTTGAACAGGTCCTGGTATACATCGGATGTAGCTTTTGTATAAGGATCGGTACCCGGTTCATTGCCGTGAATGCGTGAATAAAAAGAACTGCCATCCAGCGGCAGACTGTTGGAAACGCGTGGCTGAAGTATGGTATAACCATCGATAACACGTTTCTTTTTTTCAGAGTAGATCGGCTGATTGAGCGGATGTGCCATGGCGGCCACCATCATCCAGGCCGCATCGCGGGGTAGTTGCGTGTCTGTATCAAGGGTTATTACATATCTTACGCTTGTGTAAATTTTTTCATTACCAACGATAACCGAGAAACGATCTCGACCATCGCCTCGTATCAGTGAATTGAGGTCGCCGAGTTTGCCTCTTTTTCGCTCAAAGCCCATCCACAGTTTTTCCTTTGGGTTCCATTCCCTGGGGCGATGAAAAAGAAAAAAAGTATCGTTGCCGGGGCATTGATATTTTTTATTCAGTTCTACGATCCTTTCCCGCGCGGTTTGGATTATCAGTTCATCTTCCTCCAGATCTTTTTCGTTGGCATCGCGGAAATCTGTCAGCAGTGCATAAACAAGGTTGGGATCACGGTTGGCCAGGTATCGAACTTCTAATCCTTCCACCAAATCAGTAATAGCAGCTCCATTTGTTAGCATGGTAGGCACCACCACCATAGTCCGGCATTCATCCGGTATGCCTTTTGAAAAATCCAAACGCGGCAAAACATCGGGTTTGGCGAGTATCGTTGTAAGCCAGTTTACGATGGCAACGCCAACCTGGCTGGTAGCCAGCAGTGATAAAAAAGAAAGCACGACCAGTTGCCAGCTTCTGAAACCTTCCTTATAAATCTCAGATACCAGCACCCAGCTGAGCAATATCGTTATGATCACAATGGCACCGGCATATATAAGGAAGGGAATTCGACGGATCAGCCGGTTAGCCTGCTCCCGGAACGAGAGTCGCGTCCCTGTTGTACGCTCAACAAACCTCAAGCCTGCGCCTTGCAGGTAATAACCCACATGTGTGGTACGGCGATCTGTATTCCTGGGATAGTTTTCGCCGGCATATTGTACAGTTAGTTCAGCAACGGCCTGTTCCGAGTATTCGCTTTTCTTTGCGATTCTTTCAACCACATGACGGTAGTTATCGCGTGTATGAAAATCCATCATGGCATACACACCTGCAGGATCCCGTCGGAGCGTTTGTTCGACAATGCTGGTTTGTTCCACAAATTCCCGCCAGTCGGTTGTACTCAAAAACCGGAGGCTGCTTATGCTATTGCTGATCGAAACCTGGTCGGCTGCCTGCTTCTGGTTTTCCTGTTGAACCAGTTCGTTACTGGTGAGCCCGTGTTCGGATAATGTCTGCTCAAGCCAGCTCAGGGCCAGCACAAGTGAACTACCTTTCTCCTGCAACCTTCGGGTGAGTTCGGCTACAAAAGAACTGACCATCGGTGGTTTGGATCTTGCCATGTCAGCGATCACCAGCACCAGGCTTTTTGGATCTTTTTCCGCGATCTCGATCAGTTCATCGGCCCAGTAGGTGGCCAGCGATTTATTGGTCAGATCGATTGAAATCTGGATCGACAGGCGACGCAGGTTTTCCAGCAGAGCCAGGCGAAGCATGATAGGTACCGCCCATAATTCGCCGAGGTTGAGATAGTTTATTTTTTGGTAAGAATTAATGAACCCGGTAAGACTTCTGAGATTTACATGACCATCGGAATGGGAAATAATTTCCACAGCTATATCATACACACGGGGCAACCCGGCTGAAACACCTTTAGCAAGTTGGGGGAGACCTTTACTGTATCCCTTTGGCAAATGTTTTTTCGCGGTGTAGATCTGTTCTTCAATCAGGTAAAAATTATCGAGTAACCATTCCGCGGCAGGCGTAATCCGGTTGTTTTGTTTTACATTTTCGGTGAGGTTGGAATGGACTTCGAGCAAGATACTCTCATTCTCGGCAAGCCGTTTCAGCAACTGCTCTGAGGGCTCGCGGGTGATAAGGGTGTGGCGGCGTGCCAGTACCAGGGCGTGTTGATCCAGTTGTTCTTCCGTATAGATCTCCGCTCTCAGTGGGAGGCTTTCATCCAGTCCATTGCCGCCGATTGTGAAAAAAGGTTCAATCACATTCTTTTTGAACTTAGCAATGGCTTGCGGTAACATTTCAAAGAGATCAGGTTGTTGCTTTTTTCTTTGATCCGCCATATTCAAACATTGGCTTTTAGTGAGAGAAAGTGAATGGTTTCCAAAGTTAAGCCAATATTGTGCCCCAACCTGCGCAGGCTGTTTATAATTAGCTGTTTAGTATGTATTTAAAGGAGACGGCTTTGCAAAACCCATGTTTATATCTCTTCCATGGCGTCGTAGTTCACATGTGTTTTTGCGATTGAAGTAAGTTCTTTATCAATTTCCTTTTCTTCTGACAGTGTTGATTCCAGCAGTCCGGCCACCTGGTCAAACTCGAGTGTGAGTGCCAGTTGATGCAATGAACCATAAGCGGCGATCTCATAGTGTTCAATCTTTTGAGAGATCATGATGAGACCCACATCACGGGTGGCAGTACCATCCTGGGTTTCTGTGATAATTGTCTCTGCTTCTTTAGTCAGACCCGCCATCCCCTCACATCTTTTTGTTTGTGGTCTGAGACCAATAAGCCCGAATACTTTTTCCAGTCTGAGGGCATGTTGTTTTGTTTCTTCAATGTGAGCTTCCAGCGCCATGCAAAGTTCATCGGAAAAAGAGGCCTTTTTCATTTTTACCAGCGTTTTAGCCTGTTGTTTTTCTGCCCAATAAAGATCCTTGAGCTGATCATAGAAAAAATTGGTGAGCATCGGCACCTGTACCAGGTCCTGACGGCTATGCCCGTTGGCTGTCGATTTTTCTGGTCTCTTCATACTTGTGGGTTTTGTATTATATATGTAGATAGTACCTGTCATAAAAAATATGCCAGACGCAGTAGTAGGTCTTAATCAATTGTACATGACGGGATTATTAAACCGCTTTTTCCAAATTAAAATAGTGGCTTTCGTATTTATTGGTTGCCCTCATTGCGGGATAGAGGACACGGAGATCACAGTGGAAGCACAAAGAACACGAAGTTTTAATTCGCTTCATCGTGCCTTTCGTGTGTACTCCGTGCCCTTCGTGACCAAATACAGGACACGGAGGTCACACTATTTAATTGAGCAATAAAAAAAACCTTCCATGATGATGAAAGGTTTACTCTCGTGACCCCGTCAGGATTCAAACCTGAAACCTTCTGATCCGTAGTCAGATGCTCTATTCAGTTGAGCTACGGGGCCGATCTTTTTTTCTGCCATCCCCTCCGGATGCTCTATTCTCCCGATGGTTATCGAGATGAGCTAAGGGGCCAATGGGCGGCAAAAATAAAGGAATTTTACTTTTGGGCAAAAACAATATTAAAATAATGGCGGTTCAGGCAATCCTATATCTACATGTGGCTGAACAGGTTGAATATTGTTGAAAATAGCTGAAGATTGTGGAGTGCCGTTTAACAATTTTAAACCACATTCAACCACTTTCAACTCGCCAAACATAAAATATCATAACCATCATGACAATCCGTGTTCCCCGGTCCCTGTTTCAAAGTATCTCCGGTTCAAAGAAGGAGGAACGCGGATCCTTATTATGATCGGTTATGATTGTGGCATAGCAGACACTGATCATAATAAATCATAACTATCATGACAATCCGCGTTCTCCGGTCCCTGTTTCAAAGTCTCTCCGGTTCAAAGAAGGAGGAACGCGGATCATTATGATTATTATGATCGGTTATGATTGGGGCATAGCAGACACTGATCATAATAAATCATAACAATCATGACATTCTGCGTTCCCCGGTCCCTGTTTCAAAGTATCTCCGGTTCAAGAAGGAGGAACGCGGATCCTTATTATGATCGGTTATGATTGTGGCATAGCAGACACTGATCATAATAAATCATAACCATCATGACAATCCGTGTTCATCGGTCCCTGTTTCAAAGTATCTCCGGTTCAAAGAAGGAGGAACGCGGATCCTTATTATGATCGGTTATGATTGTGGCATAGCAGACACTGATCATAATAAATCATAACCATCATGACAACCTGCGTTCCCCGGTCTCAAATTCAAAGTTTCTCCGGTTCAAAGAAGGAGGAACGCTGATCCTTATGATGATTACGATCGGTTATGATTGTGGCATAGCAGACACTGATCATAATAAATCATAACTATCATGACAATCTGCGTTCTCCGGTCCCTGTTTCAAAGTATCTCCTGTTCAAAGAAGGAGGAACGCGGATCTTTATGATTATTATGATCGGTTATGATAATGGCTTAGCAGACACTGATCATAATAAATCATAACTATCATGACAATCCGCGTTCTCCGGTCCCTATTTCAAAGTATCTCCGGTTCAAAGAAGGAGGAACGCGGATCATTATGATTATTATGATCGGTTATGATTGTGGCATAGCAGACACTGATCATAATAAATCATAACCATCATGACAATCTGCGTTCTCCGGTCCCTGTTTCAAAGTATATCCGGTTCAAAGAATGAGGAACGCGGATCCTTATGATGATTATGATCGGTTAAGATTTTCTGATAGTAAAAAAAAGCTGCCCCACATTCGGGACAGCCTTCGTTTTCAAATAGGGCAAATCCTTATTTTACTTCAACGCCTGTAAAGATGGTATAACTGCCATCACTGTTTTTGCCATTCACCGCCAGTTGGATATTCGGCCGGTAATTATTAGGATCCTTTATACGTACCACAAGCTTGTAGGTGCCTGGCAACACCGAAGTGGGTATCGTGAAATTGTCAGTGGTCTTGCTGGCACTTGTCGAGGGCAGGAACAGCTTCAGCACTTTTTTCGACTTGCCCGTCCAGACTACATTTCCACTGCTGTTTTGCAATTCAAATACAACATCCCAGTTCTCATACGTAGGCGCGAGCCCTACATTCTGCCACATGGTATTGATGGTAAAGGAACTGTTGCGTGTGATCTTTTTTGGCGCTTCACCACTGGTGATCTTGAATCGATAACCAGATGCTTTAGACGCAGCCCTTACTCTTTCTCTTACAGTGCCATTGGGAGTATTGCCATAGTTGCCATTTCCGAAGGAAGTGGCGTGATACAATTTGATCTGACGCTCGAGGTCAGCCATATCGTTACTAAATGGTGCGGGTTCACCGGTAATCGGCGCTGTCTTCCACCTCTCCATGATGAGATTCTTGAACACAACACCATTAAATGAACGGTTGTTGAACTCGAGATAATCCTTCAGGTAACTGTCTGTCGCACCCCATTGGTCACGTCTCCAGCCGATAGGTCCCCAGTTGTTGCGGGTGGTGAGAATATAGTGCGCAATCTCTGGTGGATTGTTGACAATGCCCAGCCAGTTCGCATCAAATGCCGCGATCATCGCAACCAGCGGGAAATTGGGGAATCCCTTTGTATGTGCGTCTACAATTTTTTTGAAAGTTGCAACGGTTGGAAAAGTTCCTGCAGGATACTCGTCGGTATGGTTCACCAGGCTTGAGCTATTCCATTCACCCCAGGATCCATAACCGCGGATATCGATATACTGGATCACATCCCGGTAACGGACACCATTGAAAGATGCGGATTCAATATGACTGTTCAATGCCTGGTGCAGGGCCAATAATCTCGCCAGGTAATTTGGCGAATTATAGTTAGGCGTCCAGGTACTTCCCGTTCTCCAGTCTTTCACCGATTCCTGTTGCATCATATTGTGCAGGTATTGTGGATAGGCCGCATAGCCACCATCGAAAGAAGCAAGTCCTTCGTTGGTTGTGCCCTCGGGATATGAGGTCATGATACCAAAGGACATTTTTTGCTTTCTCTGAATAGCCGCATTGACAAGACCATCAAAATAGCTCCAGTTGTATGAACCCTGTGTAGAGCCTTCAAGCCTTGTCCACACGAAACGGTGGTATACATCATATGGAGTTGTGTTCACTCCCTCAGTGGGTACGTTCACTTCAACCGCATTGTGCCATTGCTCGGCACCACGACCGGGATTCACCAGGTCGGGATTACTATAAGGTATTTCAGTAAAACTGAAAGGTGACAAGGTAACCGGTGTCTCTGTCGGCGGAACAGAAGGTGGAGGTGTTGTCGTCGGCGGAGGTGTAGTTGTCGGTGGTGGTGTTGTCGCCGGAGGCGTGGTTGTATCCGGCGGATTAGTAGTTGGTGGTGGTGTTGTCGTCGGAGGTGTAGTTGTATCCGGCGGATTAGTAGAAGGAGGCGTGGTATCAGGTGGATTGGTTACCGGTGGCGTACTGTCGGGAGGATTGACCCCGATCGTATCAGTTGGTAAATTACCGGGAGGATGAGCGTCCTCGTAAGAGAGTTCCTCCTCCTTGGTACAACTACTAATTAGCAAAAGGGCATAGGTAGCCAATGCAATAACGGATTTGTTGCGTAGCAACATGCGTTTGATTGTCATAGGGTATTGAATTTTCTCCCCATATTCAATAACTGTGCAGAAATCCGTTAATAGTAATCAATTTAAAAATCGCACATATCTAAATTGCTAAAAAACAGACCCTCACAGATCCAAAAGTGAATAACTCATCTTACACACACGAAATCCACGTCTAAAATTCTCTCTCGCCAATCTTCATATAAAAAAAACCACCATAGCATGCCGCTATGGTGGTTATGGACTTTATTTAGGATATTATGGATAAAAACCGGGAGAGTTATTTCACCGCAATGCTGGATGCAATGGTATAACTTCCATCAGCATTTTTTCCACCAATGGCCAGTTGAATATTGGGCCTGTAATTAGTTGGATCTTTCACACGAACTACCAGTTTGTAAGTTCCGGCAGGAACGGTTGCAGGCACCACAAACTTATCCGTAGTAACGCTGCCGGATGTGGCAGGCAGGAACAGTTTCATCACCTTTGTAGACTTGCCAGTCCATTTTACTTCACCGGTGCTGGTTTGTAGTTCGTAAACCACATCCCAGTTTTCATAAGTAGGCGCTAGACCTACGTTCTGCCAGTTTGTTCTGATATTGAACGCAACTTTTCTTTTGATGCTTGACGGGTATTCACCGTTAATGATCTTAAAGCGGTATCCGGTTGCTTTTGAAGCAGCCCTAACCCTGGATCTCACGGTAGTGTTGGGTGTGTTACCATAGTTACCATTTCCAAATGAAGTGGCGTGGTATAACCTTACCTGTCTTTCAAGATCGGCCATATCATTGCTGAACGGAGCAGGCTCACCCGTGATCGGAGCAGTTTTCCACCTTTCCATGATCAGGTTCTTCAGCACAACTCCATTGTATGAACGGTTGTTGTTTTCCAGATAATCTTTCAGGTACTGGTCTGTAGCACCCCACTGATCACGTCTCCAGCCAATAGGTCCCCAGTTGTTGCGGGTGGTCAGGATATAATGCGCGATCTCAGGCGGGTTGTTAACAATTCCAAGCAGGTTGGCATCAAATGCCGCGATCATCGCTACCAGCGGGAAATTGGGGAAACCCTTTGTATGCGTGTCAACGATCTTTTTCAATGATGCGGCTGTCGGGAAAGTACCGGCAGGATATTCATTAGTATGATTTACCAGGCTTGAACTGTTCCACTCACCCCAGGAACCATATCCACGGATATCGATAAACTGGATCACTTTTTCCCAGCCTTTTGAAATGATACGCTGGTTGATGGCCTGGTGAAGTGCCAGCAATCTCGCATGATAATGAGGAGAGTTGTAATTAGGAGTCCAGGTGCTTCCTTTTCTCCAGTCTTTTACCGACTCAGACTGCATCAGGTTGTGCAGGTATTGCGGGTAAGCTGCATAACCACCATCAAACTGAGCTAGCCCTTCGTTGGTCGTACCTTCCGGGTAGGAAGTCATGATACCAAATGAAAGCTTTTGCTTTTTCGCGATGGCGTTGTTGACGAGATTATCGAAATAGGTCCAGTTGTAAGATCCTTGTGTAGGCCCTTCGATCCTTGTCCACACGAAACGGTAATAAACATCGTAGGGAGTGGTTTTCGTTCCTTCACTGGGTACGTCCACATCAATCGCGTTGTGCCATTGTTCTGCACCACGACCCGGATTAATCAGGTCGGTATTGCCAATTGGGATTTCAGTAAAACTAAAGGTTTTGTAACCTGCAGTGGCGGTAGCAGAGATGGATGATTCCGCAGTGTCGGTTGTAACCAGCGAATCGCCGGCATTGCCCTGGAAATCTTTTTTACTGCAAGCTGTCATCAGCAGCGCACCAACCGCTAGTGCGCACACGGCCTTGCCGCTAAGCAACATGTTGTTTAGATTCATAAGTATTGAATTTTGTCACTGCTTTTCAACAACCATGCCGCTGGTTCTTAACTGAAATCAATATGAATTTGTCACCACATTTAAAATTCTTATCAGCAGGCTAATTACCGACTGCAAGGTTTTGTTAATACGGAACTGTTAATTGAATGGGGATTTTTTTTCCTTACCTTGAATTACTAACCGGAGCGGAGCCCGATTTTGGTCTTTTCTTCTAAATAGAGCAACTTTAGGGAAGGAAATATATAAGAGCATGATTTGAAGAAGCTCTTGTAGGGATAAAATTGGTAATATGAATTACAGCCAGATGCTCGACCAGGTGAAGCAATTCACATTTGAATATTTTAAAAAACATAGCGACAGGGAACTTGTTTATCACAACCTCACACATACCGAAGCGGTTGCTTCGAATGCCATGACCATCGCCTCACATTACCAGCTCACTGACCGCGATTTCTTTATCGTGGTGGCGGCAGCCTGGCTTCATGACGCGGGATATCTCGATGCTGAACCCAGCACACATGAACAAAGAGGCGCGGAGATAGCCGCTGAATGCCTCGAACGTATTAATGCAGATCCTGATACGATCCGCCAGATCCAGAATTGCATCCTTGCCACCCGTATGCCACAGGATCCTAAGAATTTGAATGAACAAATTGTTTGCGATGCCGACCTGTTTCATTTCGGCACCGATCATTTCAGGGAAAGGAATAAACTGATGCGTAGGGAAGCAGAAAAAAAGCTGGGGCGAAAAATTTCCGGCGAAGAATGGCGGAACAGTACGATTCGATTTATGGAAGCCCATCATTACCACACAAGCTATGGCCGCAACCTGTTGCAGCAAAGAAAAGAAGCGAACCTGGAAGCACTCAAGGCGAAAGCCAGCAGCCAGGAAAAATCAAAGAGTCAGGTGAAGACAACGGAACTTACCGTTCCCAATGCCGTGGTAACGCAGGCTGGCTTTAAAAAACCTAAACCCGACCGACCGGAGCGCGGTATCGAAACCATGTTCCGCGTCAGTTCCAACAACCACCAGCGACTAAGTGATATGGCCGACAATAAAGCCCATATCATGATCACAACCACTTCCATCATTATTTCTGTATTGTTAAGTGTACTTTTGCGTAAGCTGGAAGATAATCCCCACCTGATCATTCCGACCCTGATTTTGCTGACGGTATGTGTTGTGACAATGGTATTTTGCATACTTGCCACCAGGCCCTCGCTACCAGAGGGCACATTCACGAAAGCCGATGTTGACACCAGGAAGGTCAACCTGTTGTTTTTTGGTAACTATTTTAAAATGAGTTTCGACGACTACGACGCCGGCATGCGGCAAATGATGAATGACCGCGATTTCCTCTACGGAAGTCTTACCCGTGATCTTTATTCACAGGGCGTGGTACTTGGCAGAAAGTACAGGCTGCTGCGTAAAGGGTATACGGTATTCATGTATGGCATCGTTGCCGCGGTTATCGCGTTTTTTGTAGCGTCCGTTTTTTTTGGTGATTAAATATTTATATGTACCGATTTCTATCAGCAGGATTTTTGCTGCTCCTGTTGAGCGGCTGCGGCAGCCTGTCCGACCAGGAAGAAACCATTCCCCATTATCAATTTGATAAGCCAGAAAAATTCAACCTGCCCGAAAGCCTGCTCGAGATATCAGGCATTACTTTTTACGATGGCAACAGTGATACCATTTATGCAGTACAGGATGAACAGGGTAGGGTGTTCCGGCTTGCCTGGGATATAAAAAGACAATACAATACAAAATTTGGCAAACAGGGCGACTATGAAGACATCGCCATAACAAAGGGTCAGGTGATCGTTTTGAAAAGCAATGGCAGCATTTTCCGCTTCCCTTTTACTGAAACTTTTTACGAGGAAGCCGACGAAGTGCAGGAATGGAAAAAGATTTTACCAAAAGGAGAATACGAAGGAATGTATGCAGATCCTGCTACCAGCCTGTTGTATATATTGTGTAAAAAATGTCGCGACGATGATCCTAAAAAGAAAGTCAGCGGTTTTATCCTGGATGCAGGTGATTCTATTTTTCCAGCCGGCCAATTCTCGATTGATGTCGATCAGATTGAAAAAGTCGCTGGCAAAATAAAACGTGGCTTCCGGCCTTCGGGTCTTGCCAGGAACCCCATCACTTCTGAATGGTTTGTGATCTCATCGGTAAATAAATTATTGGTGGTGGCTGATAGTACCTGGAATATAAAACAAGCCTGCAAACTCAACGGCAATGTATTTAACCAGCCGGAAGGAATTGCCTTTGACAAAGCAGGGAACCTGTATATTTCTAATGAAGGCGATGATCTGTCGGAAGGGAATATTTTAAAATTCATTCGATCCTGAGGGTTCAAAGTATTGTATGAAATATCTAAGCTGTCTTTTTGTTTTTTCGTTCTCTACAATGCTCGCACTGGCGCAGGACAGCCTGCGTTACCGCCTGATATTTATTGGTGAAAACAATGATGGCAGGGCCGATGAGATATGGAATAGTACCATGAATCATATTATAAAGGATCGGACAACCCTTGTGTTCCTGGATGATAATAAATTTCTTTCGGGCGAATTGAAACCAGGCAGCAAAGACCGGGAACATGCACTTGACCGTTTAGTTACACAATTCAGGTCGATCCGTTCTAAAGTTGCGGATATTTATTATATCAATGCCAATGAGCAATGGAATAATTTGACTTTAGGTAACAATACAGACCTCGGTTCAGCTCCTGTGGCTGATTCTTTGGCCCGCGTGAGTCCCGGAGGCAGGTGTCCCGACCCCGTGGAACTGGATCTGCTCCCGCAGATGAGCATTATCATCTTCAATAGTGACTGGTGGTTGTTTCCGTCAGAAGTGACGGGAGAGGATTGTGAATGTAAAACCCGTGCTGATGTGCTGGCCAGACTGGATGAGTTGAGGTACAAGAACAAGGAGAAGCAGATGATGATCATATCGCGACATCCTTTTCAAAGCTATGGTGTGTATGGAAGTAAAGGAACCCTGAAAGATCATGTTTTCCCACTTACATCCCTCAACCGGCATATTTACCTGCCCCTGCCAGGTGTTGGATCAATATTCCGGTTTTTCCGTTCAGGATTTGTTGGTCCAAACAATAGCAAGCATCCGCTTTACAAGGAAATGGTAGCCGGTGTGAACGAAACAATGAAAGGTCTTCCAAACCTGGTGCATGTATCGGGTCATGAGCGCGGGATGCAACTGACCAGCGACAAATATGTACAGGTGGTGAGCGGCGCTGGCGCGAAACACAGATCAGCATCGAAGGGAAAATATACAAAGTATGCAGACAACCGGCCCGGCTACGTTATCGCGGATCTAAACGAAGATAATAGTATTCGTTTTAGCTTTCTAACCTACGATGATACCACAAGCGAATCGTTCAGGTATACCCACTCTTTTCAAAACATAATGCCGGCAGATACAGTTGCCGGTTATGCTATAGTCGGTGATAGCGTGGATGTCCGAATACATCCCTCATACGATGATGTCGGGAAATTTCACCGGTTCATGTTTGGTGAAAACTATCGCAAGGAATGGGCGGCAACGATAAAATTACCGGTACTTAGAGTATCCAGACTGGAGGGTGGTCTCACACCGCTGAAACGAGGTGGGGGCATGCAATCAAAATCACTCAGGCTCGCAGATAAGGACGGAAAGGAATGGGTATTACGAAGTGTGGAGAAAAGCCCGGATGCACTTTTACCCGATAACCTGCGTCAAACATTCGCCCGCGACTGGGTGGACGATGCCACGAGTGCGCAACATCCATTCGGTGCCCTGATCGTGCCGCCGATCGCCACTGCCCTTGGTGTGCCGCACTCAAAACCCGTGATCGGTGTAATAGCACCCGATACCGGACTTGGGATACATGGTCGCGTTTTTGCCAATATGGTGGCATTGTTTGAAGAAAGAGAACCACTGGGTAATTCGGACAACTCCGAAAAAATGAAAAAGAATTTGCAGGAAGACAATGATAACAAGGTCCTCGCAAAGGAATTTCTGCAGGCCCGTATGCTTGATATGCTGCTGGGCGACTGGGACAGGCATGAAGACCAATGGAGATGGAAAGACCTGGTAAAAGGCAAAACAAAACACTACCTGGGCATACCCCGCGACCGCGACCAGGTCTTTCATGTCACCCAGGGACTGGTGCCGCGTATAGCATCGAAAGAATACGTGCTGCCAACCCTAAGGGATTTTGATCCTGATATAGATAAAGTAAAATGGGTACTTTTCAAAACCAGGTTTGTGAATGCTTATCCGGCTTTTCAATTTTCACACGACGAATGGATGAAGGCCGCCCGGTATTTCAGGGAAAAGGTATCCGACTCGGTGCTCCAAGCTGGCTTGAAAAGATTACCAAAGCCGGCGTACGATCTGCGACATGAAAAATTGTTTAAAATACTTGCATCACGCCGCGATAGGATACCGGTCGTAATGGATCTGTATTACCGGTTCATTCAAAAGATCGCCGATATCCAGACCACCGACAAACACGAATGGATACAGGTAGACGATGCAGCAAACGGTGGTTTGAAAATTCGTATTTCCAAGATCAGCAAGATCGGTGAAATTGAAAACCAGCTCATGAATAAGGATTTCGATCCGACCCTGACAAAAGAGATCAGGATCTATACGCACAACGGGAATGACAGTATCATTTTAAACCATACATTTTCTGCCATCAAATTGCGAATCATTGGTGGTAATGATAGAAAGATTTTTCATATTACAAGCCCGAAGGCCAAAGCGCATATTTACAATAAGCCAAATGAATCTGTTTACACCGGAAATTTTTCAGGGATAAAAAGACATATCTCATCAGACAGCCTGAACACAGCCTTTGTACCTGTCAATCTCTATAGTGTATGGATGCCACTGGTGGTGGCGGGCCTTAATATTGATGATGGCTTTATCATTGGCGCGGGTTTTAAGTTTACCAAACAGGAAGGATTCCGGAAGATACCATATGCAAGCACTCACCAGTTGCTGGCAAGATATGCGTTTGCCACCGGTGCTTACCGTATCAAATATGACGGGGAATGGATACACGCGATAGGAAAAACTGATTTTGTATTACAGGCCCTGGCCCGGGCGCCGAACAATACCGTCAATTTCTTCGGTCGCGGTAATGAAACTGCTTTTAACAAAACCGGTGACTACAAGAAATATTACCGCACCCGGTATAGCACCTACCAGGTGGATCCTGCTCTTCGCTGGAGAACAAAGGGCTCCTCTATTAGCATCGGCCCTTCACTTTATTATTATCGTTTTGACAAGGATGATAATAAAGGCAGGTTTATCGAAAACGTTTCCCTGATCGGTTCTTATGACAGTCTTAACATTGAACAATCAAAATGGCACCTGGGGTTTGCAGCCCAGTTTAATCGAGATACACGCAACAATCGAACTTTTCCCCAATGGGGTAGTTATATAAATATCCGTTTCCAGGCTTACAAAGGGATAAATAACTTCGCCAGGTCGTTTGCGCAACTGATTCCCGAGTTTGCTTTTTACAAAAGTCTGACACGACAATCGGGTATCGTGCTTGCCGAAAGGATGGGCGGCGTAATTGGAGTAGGAAAGGCAGCATTCTACCAGTCGGCATTTATCGGAGGCCACGAAAACCTGTATGGATACCGTCAATACCGTTTTGCCGGACAACATAGTTTCTACAATAACCTGGAATTAAGGATCAAACTGGCAGATGTGGCGAGTTATATTATTCCCGGCCAGTTTGGCATCACCGGTTTTTGGGATATTGGACGCGTGTGGGAGAATCATGACAATTCCGGCAAATGGCATAATGGCACCGGCGCTGGTATTTATTTTGCTCCCGCTTCAGTCGTTGTAGTGAGCCTGGTAGCAGGTTACTCCCGCGAAGGATGGTATCCGTATTTCACGATGGGAATGAGATTTTAAATTTATGCAAACAGAAGTTCTACATATGGCCCGGCAGGTATCGCTGGAGCGAGCACCAGAAACAGTGCTGAGCTTCCGGCCCTTTGTCGAATATCTTAAAAAAAGGAAGAGCGAAGCTGTTTGTCATAAGAGCAGGTATTTTGCCTGGGTGGTAGAACAGTTTGAAAAAACTCCGGAACTCCTTGAGTCGATCGATCTAGAACAGGTAAAAAATTATTCGGAACAACTTCAACTGGTATACGGTACGGTTTCACCCATTATAGAGGATGAGGAATCACATTTCTGGGCACTCTCACTACCTCTGACACCTGTTATATTTTACAGTACCAATGCCTATTTCAACCTGGTTACGAATATTACTACAGGAAAGATCCACAAGAGCATTACTAGCAGGAGTCCACAAGAATTAAAAAGAAACCAGCTTGAATTTATTTATTCGCTGATACTTGAGAAATTATATAATTTCTCATCTTTCTTTAACCGCGACATTATTCATTCCCTGGAAGACGAGAAAACCGGGCTCACAAAATATTTCAAATTGGGTCTTGACGCACGCTTTATTGAAATACATGCTACGCAGCCTTTACCCGAACTCAAATTGGAAGACCTGAACTTTGGTGCCAGTACACCAGGGGAATCGCTCCAGCTGCTAGAGCAAAAAATACCCCTCGACATGTTTCGTTTCGAAGGGTTTGGCATAACCAATATTACCGACGTGACCGCCGAGTATGCCGTTGAAAATATTAAGGACATCATTCTCACAGAATCCTTCTATGAAGACGAAAATTATTATGACAGGGTCATCGAATCATTGAAAGCGCTGGTGGAACACAATGATGTGGAGTTTGGTGTGATACCCGTGTTGCAGGTAAATAATAAACTTATCTTCAATGATACTGAATGCTCCAATAGTAAATTGTTGAGTACGGCACGTGAAAGCGGAACAGGGGAGACCACCTATCTCGATCTTGCGCACACTTATTTTAAAAACCCGAAACAACTTTTTTTCCGAAATGTCCTCCAGGAAGATTATAGCAAACATCCCCATCTGAAAATGCTGGCGGAAAGAGGGATCGTATCGTATGCTTTACTTCCGGTGTATTTTAATAATTTCCTGGCCGGCGCGCTTGAAGTATTTACCGGAGAACCTGGTATACTTGATGAAGCCTTGTTGTCAAAGCTGGAACCTGCGATACCCCTGATGGCCCAGTTGCTCAAGAATAATATCGACCAGTTTAATAACAATATCGACCAGGTGGTCAAGGATAAGTTTACAGCCGTACAATCATCTGTGCAATGGAAGTTCAACGAAGCAGCCTGGCATTATATCCGCGACGGCCATGTACAGGACAGGCAGCGGGAAATAGAGGATATCATCTTTGAAAAAGTTTACCCGCTCTATGGATCGATTGATATCCGGAATTCAACCGTTGAAAGAAACGCATCAACCCGGGCCGACCTGGCGGTTCAATTTAATATCCTGCTGGATGTGTTGAACCGCCTTAAAGAAGCTTCCGGTTTTGGACTGCTGGATGAAAAAATATTCCTGGCACGCAAATGGCGCGACCGGATCAATGACCCCTCGGGCATTAAACAGGAAGTAAGACTGAATGATTTTCTTGATAATAATATTTACCCCTTCCTGCAAAAATTCAAAGAGGGTAATCCCAAGCTTGCTACCGTTATTGATGAGTACCTGCACGCGATCGACCCTGAAACGGGAAGCGCCACTGCTAACCGCAGGTTGCTCGAGAAATCGATGAACACCGTTATCTCATCTGTCAATAAATATATGGACATGATGAAAGACGAGATACAGCAGGCTTATCCCAGCTATTTTGAAAAGTTCAGAACTGATGGGGTGGAATATGATATTTATATTGGGCAGTCCATTGCACCCGACAAACCTTTCAGCGATATTTACCTGAAAAATTTAAGACTGTTGCAGCTTACGTCCATGGCTGCTATAGCAAGGTATTCTAATGCACTTTTACCACAGCTTGCAAAGCCCGTGGAAACAACCCAGCTCATCTTTATCCACTCTCAACCCATAGACATCAAATTTCGCAAGGATGAGAAAAGGTTTGATGTTGAAGGGACATACAATATCAGATACCATATCGTGAAAAAACGGATCGATAAGGTATTACTCAAAAATAAAAAGGAACGGTTGACACAACCCGGCAAGATCGCGCTCGTTTATTTTAGCCAGAAGGAAGCCGACGAGTATATCGGTTATATACGTTACCTGCAGGATCAGCATATTTTAAATGATGACATGGAAGAACTCGATCTTGAGGAACTGCAGGGCGTTTCAGGCCTAAAGGCACTGCGGGTGGGCATCGCTATAGATTAGTCTTATTTTTTGATGCCCACAGTTTCCTTGACCCCTTTAAAAATCGTTTTCCAAACCAGGTGAAAGATCGATCGGTTGGTATCCCGGTCAAACCTAACCGTTTCAACTCGCGGCGGATCACCTTCCCTGGCGGGGTTATTATTTTTTACTACGAGATTAGCAACAAAACTGGCAAGCGTTTTTTTATCCAGTTCCTTTTCACCTTCTTTCTTTTCCAGGAGTGCTATCTTCAAATCCTCGTAAAGCATTTTTATTGTGCCGTCAGCGCCGTAATCATTCCCTTCCAGGCTAAAGGAAAGGCTTTTAATTTTCCCTTTCTCCATTTTGGCCGGGCCCATGGGTTCGGTTAGGCGGCTCAGGTCTTCCACTGCTACGCTTCCCATATTTCCTTTTATATCAAACCTTCCTTTAGGATGTTGCAGGTAAAACTTCCAGTCAACTTCAAACGGCGCCGTGTTAAGGAACTTTGTTTTGATCGCTACCCTCATCACATTATTAGATTTGATGGCTTCTTTATCGTTGGTTATATTGGAGATTGTGGCATAGACCTGGTGAAACTGTACTTTACCCGCCTGACTGGTGATGGCACTTCTTTCTTTATACTCAACAAAAGCGTTGGAAAGAATAAGTGTTTTGGCATTTACCGTCAGTGGTAGATTATCGAGCAACTGGTGTGGATACCTGCCTACACGGTTTTGCTTGTCTCGGGTAATGGAAAGATCGCGGTATATCTTGAAACTGGCTCCGCCAATCAGTATACTGTCGGCAAAGATATTCTCATTAAAAAGCTGTGGTATATCCAGGTTCTTCAGCCGTGTATTGTGAATGGTAAAGTCGAAACGATCGTCCTGGTAAGGAAGGCTTTTTACAAAGGCATTTTCTTCAAGCAGCGGGATGATCCGGATCCTCTTCGCGAAACCGGTTTGTGTGATGGAACTTAGACTAAGACTATCGAAAACATAGTTGTAGGGTCGGTCCTCCGAGGGAAAACTGATCTTTTCACAGGCCAGCGATACATGTTTGGCAAATAATATCCTTCCTGGCTCAGTGCCCGTTTCTTCATCGAGTGCAAGGTCGAACAGATGCACGGATGTGTTTTTGAATTCAACATTTTTTTTACCGGTTTTCAAATTGCTGGTGGTGATCTGTGCGTCATTTATTTCGAGGGTATCGATTTTTATCATGTTGAGATTTCCCAGCACCTGCCGGTACACTTCATTCGGGGGCAGGTATCGTGCGGAATCTTTACCGGCATTGGTATAGATGATCTGTATTTCGGGATCGGTGATGACGAGCTTTTTGCCAACAATTTCCTTGCTCAGCAGGGCACGCGGCGTTTGCACGCCCCAGACGGTGATGCGGGGAATATTCAATTTGACAAGGGTGGGAGGCGCTTCATTTTTGCCGTTCAGCGAAGCATACCTCAGGCTGTCGTACACCAACACAATATTGGTCAACGAGAGATTGCCTGCCACTTCATCAAGTTTGAGGCTATCGTAGCTCAGGTTGTAAAGTCCGTTGCTTTTATTCCTCACCATGCTTTCGATCTCACCGCGTATGATCTTCTTCCTGAACAGGCTCCAGTAGATGATTCCTCCGCCGATCGCCAGCACGATGGCCAGCAGGATGCTAAAGACAATGATCCGTCCCTTAGGCGTGGAGGTAGCTTGCTTAAACTTCTTTTTGATGGTTCGCATGCTGTGTGGTAAAACAATTACTGTTCCACAAATTCTCTATCTTAGCATCCTCTATGCCAACCTTCAACATTCGGATAAAACAGGTATTACTTCTATCCCTGATCCTTTTATTGGTTTTCCTGGTCATCAGAGAATTGAATATTTTCCTACCCGGTTTACTTGGCGCACTAACGTTATATATCCTTAGCAGATCCAATTATTTTCAATTGGTCTACAATCGTAAATGGAAGAAGGGCTGGGCCGCAGGACTTTTCATTTTGTACTATCTTTTTTTGATCGGCCTGCCGGTTTTTCTGGCCATTACTTTGATTAGTCCCAAGGTGAATACCTTTCTTGAAAACCCGGATGCGATGTTGGAGACGGCAAAAGGTTCCATCGCGACCATTCAGCAAAGGCTGGGGTTTAAATTCCTCTCCGAAGCCAGCCTGTCAAATTTTTTGAGCAGGCTCTCTGCCTTTATACCCACATTGCTCAACAGTACGGCCAACCTGATCTCTAACCTGGCCATCATGCTGTTTGTATTATATTATATGCTGGTTAATGGTAGCGAGATAGAACGGGTGTTGAACAGACTGATCCCACTTCGCCAGGAGAATATCAATATGCTCGCCTCAGAAACTAAAAGGATCGTCAAGGCTAACGCCCTGGGTATTCCGCTGATCTCGATCATACAGGGTCTCACGGCTACACTTGGCTATTTTATTTTTGGTGTGAGCGAATGGGGTCTCTGGGGTTTTCTCACCGGCGTGTTTGCATTCTTCCCCGTGGTAGGTACGATGGTGGTCTGGGTGCCGCTGGTGGTGTACACCTATGCGATAGGTGATACCTGGCAGGCAACCGGTTTGTTGTTGTACAGTGTGGTCGTTACAGGAAATGTCGACTATTTGTCCAGGATCACGCTATTAAAGAAAATGGGCGATGTTCACCCCGTGATCACTATCCTCGGCGTACTGGTAGGCCTGGGCCTCTTTGGATTTATCGGGCTTGTGTTTGGCCCATTACTTGTCAGTTATATCATCGTACTTTTTAAGATATACATGAACGAGTTTATCGAAAATGCGGAGACCATGCCTGAAACCCCAACTGTGGAAGAGAACAAGAAATAGTTTGAAATACGTCTGACGCCCCCGTCAGACGTATTAGAACGCATTCCCCAATACGATTCACCAAACGTCTGACATCCCGGTCTGACGTTTTAATGATTCACAACATCCCTTATATGAAATACCTTATCACCCGAGGGCATTTCCCAACTCACTTTCTGACCTTTTTTATACCCCATCAGGGCAATACCCATCGGCGCATATATTGACAGCTTCTGCCTTCGTAGATTCGCTTCATCGGGCAATACCAGTTTAAACCGGGATTTCCGGCCGGTTGTTTCTTCATACACTTCCACGATGGAATTTAGTCGCACAACATCAGCGGGGATCTTTTGATCCGACTGATGAATTTCCGCGGATTTCAATTCTTCATACAACTGCTCGGCGCTTTTATTATCGGCCGACATGGGGCTGAGGTGGGTAAAAACAAATTTTACCAATAGATCGTAATCTGATTTTTTTAAGATCAGTTTATTGTCAACTGCTTGCATTATTATGAGTTTATATGCCTGCAACTACCACAGGCATGATGAAAAAATGGATATACCGGGTATTTCCCCGGCGATCTGGATCAGGATGCCGCCGGGGCGGTACTACAAAAGGCTTTCAGGTTTGAAGAGAAAAACAGCCTGTTGATAAATATGTAGTGATTCTTTTTCAAAGTAGCCAAATTTACGTTCATTTCCTGAACCGGGCAAATGCAGGCCTATGGCCCGTATGGTACAAAAAAAACTCCATCCCGTATGGAATGGAGTTTAGTATGATTATTTACATATCAAGTATCTAACATCAAGTATCCAATATCAGACTTGTCTTTGAAAAACTACCTGTCTTTCAGTTTCGACAGCAGCCTGAGTATTTCCAGGTACAACCATACCAGCGTAACGAGCAGGCCAAATGCGCCATACCACTCCATGTATTTCGGAACCCGGTTTTCGACACCTTTCTCGATCATATCAAAATCGAGCAGAAGATTCAGCGCGGCGAGGCACACTACCACGATTGAAAAACCAATCCCCAGCGGTGTGCTGGCATTGGTAAATGCGCCGATGGTAGCACCAAAAGCAAGTGACGCGATCCATTTTACCAGGTAAAAAACCATAATACTAACGGTCGCGATAGTAATAACCGATCTGAATTTATTAGTTACTCGGATGATCCGGGTCTGGTACAATACAAACATGACCATGGCCACGATCAGCGTAAGTCCCACCGCCTGCATCACGATCCCCGGGTAACTTGTTTTAAACGCAAAATCATAATATGCCGAAACCGAACCCACAAACAAACCCTGCAGCAAGGCGAATGCAGGTGCAAGATAAGGTGACCATTGTTTCTTAAACGACATCACCACTGCCACTGCCAGGACACCAAAAACGCCGGTGAGCATCAGTGGCATGGGATCAGCGCCTTTGTAAAACTGGCTCCATGAAACAAAGCAGGTGCCCATCATCATGATAAAAAGAAATCCAAATTTATTCATTGTGCCTCTCAGGCTCATTTCCTCACCTGTGCTGACGCCCTGCAAAATGGTTCCTTCAAAAGCAGTTTCTCGCAGTGTGGGATTCCCAGATTTAAATAATGCCATAGTGTGGTTTTTTTGTGAAGATAGTCTGGAATTTTTCAAATTGCAAGACTGGCTTCGATGTACAATCGTTGTTAATTCGGGCAGATATTTCTACGATGCTGATGAATAGTCGCAACTTGTCCCGCAAACGACGGGAGACTAATCACAACAATCCAGGGCTTCAATATTTACATTTGGAAGGGAAGACAAAAAGAACGGGATGTCCTTAATTGACTTATTAACTTCTAACCCCAACCGACTACTGCCGACTACCGGCTAATGACTACAGACTAATAATGCCATCTGACAAAAGCTTCCATAGCCGCATAGTGCGTAAGCCCCAGATCGGCATAGAGATTGGCAGTAGCCGCATTTCGTTCTTCAGCTCTTTGCCAAAACTCACGTGAGTCGCTGCCCTGGAAGGGGACTGAGTCTTTTTGGGACTGGTGGATAAAGATGCCGAACCGCTTTTTCATTACCTGGTCCGGGCTCATGGGGATGGCCATTTCAATTTCCTCAATATTCCACTCCTGCCAGGCGCCCTTGTAGAGCCAGAGCCAGCAGTCTTTGATCCAGTCATCTCCGTCAGCCTTGATCCGTTTTAATGACTCAAGTACAACATTAAAACAAACCAGGTGCGTGCCATGCGGATCAGCAAAATCACCGGCGCAGAAAACCTGGTGCGGCTTTATCCTGCGAAGTAATTCCATGGTGATCTTTACATCCTCTTCACCCATGGGCTTTTTCTCGATAGTGCCGGTTTCATAAAACGGCAGGTTCTGGAAATGTATATTCTCATCGGGAATGCCCACATAACGGCAGGTAGCGCGGGCTTCTCCACGCCGGATCAGTCCTTTGATGGAACGGATCGTAGGCGTATCTACCTGGTTCGATTTCTTAGTGGCAATAAACTTACGCGCTTCGTTAAGGATCTTATTCGACTTTTCAGTGTCAATGCCAACGATTTCCTCAAAGCCCACAGCAAAGTCGAGAAAGCGGGTTACGAATTCATCCGTCACCGCGATATTACCGGAAGTCTGGTAACCCACATGCACATCATGTCCCTGGTCGTGCAACCGCTGGAAAGTACCACCCATACTGATGATATCATCATCGGGGTGTGGGGAAAAGATGATCACCCGCTTGGGATAGGGAACCGATCTTTCTGGATGGGCGGGGATCACCGCATTGGGTTTTCCGCCCGGCCAGCCGGTGATGGAATCACGCAGCATATAATATACCTGCAGGTTTATTTCGTAGGCGTCGCCTTTTTCCACCAGCAGGTCACTTAAACCAAATTCGTTATAATCGCTGTTGGTGAGGCTGAGAATAGGTTTTTTCAACTTCAGCGCCATGTTCACCACCGCTTTTTTTACCATGGCCGGCGTCCATTCGCAATCGCCCGTGAGCCAGGGTGATTTATAACGCGTGAGTTCGGAAGCAGCGGCCTCGTCGATCACAAAAGTGGTATCGTCATGGTTCTGCAGCAGCGAAGCAGGCACGTGTTCTGTATCCTCATCTTCAGCCGCTTTCTTTATCACGGGCGCTTTTGACGCGCCCCAGGCCATCAGGATGATCTTTTTGGATTTCATGATGGTACTGATACCCATCGTAATGGCCAGGCGTGGCACTTGTGAGATATTGGCAAATTCATACGCATTGGCAATACGGGTGGAATTGTCGAGGGTGATCAGCCGGGTACGGGAATAAATACCTGAGCCGGGTTCGTTGAAACCGATATGGCCGTTATTACCAATACCCAGGATCTGCAGGTCGATGCCGCCAGCCTCATCAATCATTTTTTCATACTGGCTGCAATGCGACTTGATATCTTCTTTTTTTATTTCACCATTGGGAATATGAATATTGGCCGGATCGATATCAACATGATCGAACAGATTTGCCCGCATAAAACGGCTATAGCTCTGTAACGCGTCGTTGTCGATCGGGTAGTATTCATCGAGGTTGAATGTGACGACGTTTTTAAAACTTAGTCCTTCTTCTTTATGCATACGCACCAGTTCGGCATATAATGTTTTAGGAGTAGAACCGGTGGCGAGCCCCAGCACACAGGTTTCATTGTTCTTTTGTTTTTCACGGATCAGGGCTGCTACTTCCTGCGCTACGGCATGTGAACCCTTTTTGAGGTCGGGATAGATTTTTACGGGAATTTTTTCAAAACTGTCGCTAAGATCAATCGGTGAAACTTTTTTTGCCATGTTGAAAATAGTATTGAGATCGAATTAAGTCCAAAGATATTAAAATAGAGGCATCGCCTATTAACCAATCATGAAGTAATACATTCCTATACTACTTCAATTCAATTTCATCCACAAATAACCAGGGCTTGTTACCCGCACCGGGTCTTCCTTCCGGAATTTTCCCCAGGTTCTTTACGCGCACTTTTACATAGCGGGTTGTTACGGGATCAAACGAAACTTTTATCACACCATTCGACCCCCTGGTAGGTACAAATTCTTCACTCTTTCCTACCGGGCTGAAATACTGGCCATCGTGCGAAGTGTAAACTTCGGCATACAAAGGGGGATAGATCCAGGAACCTCCCGAACTCAGGCTATGAACAATGGCTTCGCTGATCGTTTCCTCTTTTCCAAAATCAATCGTTGCTTCGCCATCGATCCCGCTCCATCCCAGGAATTCACGGCTGCGGCCGAGACCTTTTTCATTTTGAACACCATTTACGAGTGTGAAAGCACCATCGCCCGGATAGTTTTTGGAGGGCTCAGTAGTGAGCGTGATCTTCTTTCCCGTCGCTTTGCTGAAATAAAATTTTTGTGAAAGCCCGATCGCCTTTCCGTCTAATTCAAAACCGGCAAACACTTCGCTATCACGGGTGATCAGTTGCGGTGCGGTGTACACCGATTTTTTTCCAGGGTCGCCATAGTGGATCTGGATGGGCTGATCGAATTTGCTTTCCACTTTCCAGCGCACGCCGTTAAAATCATCTGTGGGCAGCACAGTCGGCTTGAGGTCGAAGTATGCTTTGCTATAATTCACCTTCCACAGGTCATATCTTTTAAACTGGGTGAGCAGTCTTTTTTCAAAAGCTTCCCAGTTATCGTTTTCATTTTTGCCCCACACCACTTCGCTGAGCGCGGCAATCCTGGGAAACAACATGTATTCAAGCTTCCGGGTATTTTTAATATACTCTGTCCACAGGTTGGCCTGCGCACCAAGGATATATTTGCCTTTCTCCGCATCAAGTTCTTTGGGTATAGGATTCCACGCGTATACTTTTTCAATAGGATTATATCCGCCGATGGTCACAGAATCTTCATTGAGACTTTGGGTATGATCAAAATAAACAGGATTGCCCGGGGTCATGATCACGCCATGATCCTGTTTTGCTGCGGCGATACCGCCTTCTTCACCGCGCCAGCTCATCACTATAGCATTGGGAGCCAGGCCGCCTTCCAGGATCTCGTCCCAGCCGATGATGGTCTTACCCTTGTTGTTGAGGTATTTTTCCATGCGCTGGATAAAATAGCTCTGTAGTTCATGTTCATCCTTCAGGTCGTGATCCTTCATACGCTGCTGGCAACGTGGACATTTTTTCCAGTGCGTTTTTGGACACTCGTCTCCACCCACGTGAAAGTATTTTGATGGGAATAAGGCTGTCACTTCATCCACCACATCCTGTAAGAAAAGAAAAGTAGAATCATTGCCGGCACAAAACACGTCATCAAATACTCCCCAGGTTTCCTGTACCAGTTTGATCCTGCCGCTGGCAAGTTCCTCCACGCTTTTATCGGATATCATGTGTGGCGGTATCTCGGTGGGCTGGTCGGGAAAACAACTCAGCCAGGGATAGGCTGCGATAGCGGCACTCCCGTGACCAGGCATCTCGATCTCGGGGATCACTTCCACAAACCTCGACTGCGCATACTTTACTACTTCTTTTATTTCCTGCTGGGTATAGAAACCACCATAGCCAGTATTATCACTGCCTGTGCCGGGATATCGGCCGATGATTGTACCATTTCTCCAGCCGCCTACGGAAGTGAGCCGGGGATATTTTTTTATTTCAATACGCCAGCCCTGGTCATCGGTGAGATGCCAGTGAAAGGTGTTCATTTTATGATAAGCGAGATAGTCAATATATTTTTTCAAAAAGCTAACGGGAAAAAAATGACGGGTAACATCGAGATGCAAACCGCGATATGCAAATTGCGGCGCGTCGTCAATAGAGACATAGGGGATGGCTGGTTTTAAAAGCGCTTTGCTCTTTGTATCCGGTACTGGTAAAAGTTGCAGCAGGGTTTGCACACCATAAAAAACGCCCCTGGCATTATCACCACTGATCGTAACACCTTTACTATCGACAACCAGCTGATAAGCGCCGGCGATGGGTTTGCCTGGTTTTTTATAACGGAGACGGATGATATTGGTGCTGGTTGGTTTTTTTACCGTTTTTAATTTGAGTTTGTAAAACTGCTGGAGGTATTCATTCAAAAAGCTCGCTGATTGTTCAAAGCCGGATCCTTCCAGCACAATATGCGTGCTGGCATTTATATGGAATTTTGCCGCGATCCTGGGTTGTTTAATCGACGTGGGCTGGGGGATGATAGAAATTTCCTGCGCCACGGAAAAAAGAGAAATAGTGAGTGCGGTCAAAACAAGTGTTAGCCTCATAATTTGTTTTTTTGGAGTCGGCAATTTAAGGCATTGCGGGGTGTAAAACACCATAAACCTGAGGTCAAACGGTTGTTCTATCGCAAAACAGGTACTATGATCGAGCTGCTGTAAGTCGAATCGTGATAGATCCTGATCTGTGCTTTTTGAAAGTCTGAATCACCTGCCTCATAGATATTGACAAATTTTTGCGGGTTTCTGTCGGCAAGCGGAAACCAGCTGCTCTGCACCTGTATCATCAGGCGATGTCCTTTTTTGAATACATGGGCGATATCAGGCAACTCGAACCTTACTGTCTCAACCTGGCCGGGTGTGAATGGCTGGGGCTTTTCGAAACTATTGCGATACCTGCCACGCATGATCTCGCCACGAACCAGCATCTGGTAGCCATCCATTTTATTTTTTCCATCCTTTGATCCCGATCGGGGAAATACATCAATGAGTTTTACGACGAAATCAGCGTCGCTGGTATTGATGCTAACTTTTAAGTCGGCAACTAAAGGCCCTGCAAGCACCAGGTCATGTTCAAGTACACCCGTTTCAAAACTAAGCACATCATCGCGCCGGGCGGCGAAGCGTTGATCAGCGATCATATAGTCGGCAGAACGGATTTTTTGTTTCCCGGCCATCCAGGGTACCGGATTATAGGGATCGCTGGTATATTCGGAAAAGTTTTGACCTGGACCTGGTTTGTTCCATGATAATGTATCGCCGGAATGGAGATAAATGGGAGTGGGTGTCATATTTACTGATGGCCACGTGTCAAATGATTCCCATTTGTTTTTACCAGTAAAGAAAACCGTAGCTTCCGCAAGCTCAGGTTTTGTTGAATTCCCTTTCAGGTAATAGTTAAAAAACGGTATCTCAATATTTTCCTGGTACCAGACAGCCGTTTTCTGATCAAAGTTTATATCTCCGAGAGAACTGCCATCCGATGTCGACCATTGATCATGTGCCCAGGGGCCCATCACGATCCTGTTGTCAGCGTCGGGATTCTGCTTTTCAATCGACTTATATAGATTCCATGCACCAAAACAATCTTCTGCGTCGTATAATCCGCCAACAACCAGTACCGGTACCTTAATGTTGTGCATCGCCCGCCGGGCGTCTCTTGCTTTCCACCAGTCGTCGTAATCTGGATGGTCGAACATATCTTTCCAGAACGGGATGCTATCACCCAAAACCTGCCGGGTCTTTTTGAGTGTTCCCGTTTCGAGAAAAAATTCATAGAGGCTTTTATCAGGATATGCAAAACCAGTTGTGCCATGTGTGGTAGGTCCCTGTCGGGGTTCTCCAAATGAGGAATAGAAATTAAAGGCATCCAACAGGAAAAAGGCGCCGTTATGGTGAAAATCATCACCCATGAAAAAGTCGACCACAGGGGCCTGCGGATTCACAGCTTTCACGGCCGGATGCATATCGACAGCTGCCATGGCGGCATACAGCCCCGGATAAGAAGAACCGATCACACCTACATTCCCATTATTGGAAGGTAAATTTTTAATCAACCAGTCGATGGTATCATAGGCATCACTGGCTTCGTCAATATCATTAATTGATTTTTTGTCGCGGATATAGGGCCTTACATCAACAAACTCACCTTCACTCATCCAGCGGCCTCTCACGTCCTGTAGTACGATAATATAATTTTCACGTGTATAAGCAGTCCAGTAAGATGGCCATTGAACCCGGCTGAATTTTCCGGGTCCATAGGGCCGGCAGGAATAAGGTGTACGCGTAAGCAGGATCGGGTGTTTGTTTTTTTTATTTCGGGGAACATAAATGCTGGTGTAAAGTTTTACACCATCGCGCATGGGTATAAATTGTTCCATCTTTACATAGTTCGCTCTCATCCAGTCTTCCTCTGTCGGCGCGAACGGCATGAATGGTAAAATCAGAAAAAGAAAATAAAAACCCCGGCGAATCATTATGGGATTGTGTTTTAGTTGTTAATTTAGGGTATTCGCTTGCACAATATAGGTTATGGCTTCTAACAAACAGATTATTGAGAAATTTTACAACGCATTTCAGCAACTCGACTACCGCACCATGCAGGATTGCTATAGTAATGATATCATCTTCAGCGATCCGGTTTTTTTGATCTTAAAAGGAGAGGAGGTAAAATCGATGTGGGAAATGCTTTGCCGAAATGCCCGTGATTTTTCACTTAGCTACTCCGATATCGAACTAATCGATCACGAATATGCCACCTGCAGCTGGACTGCGCGGTACACGTTCTCCAGGACGGGCAATAAAGTGGTAAACCATATCAAGGCGTTTATGCGCCTCAAAGACGGAAAAATAATTGAGCACAGTGACGGATTTCGTCTCAGCACCTGGGCTGCACAGGCTCTTGGCTGGAAAGGTGTTTTGTTTGGATGGACCGGCTTTATGAAAAGAGGCATTCAAAAGAACGCCAGAAAAAACCTTGCTTATTTTATGCAAAGCAAAAACGCCAGTCAAAACTAGCCAGGACCGGCGGCCTCGGTTAGTCGGAATTTTCATGATTGAGTTTTGCTGGCTGCAAAACTCAGGTAAATTCCATCAATCTCCAATTATTCCTGCGAAGTTCTAAAGTAAACAACGAGAATGCATCATTAATCCTCCAGTACACCGAATTTCCCGGCGCTCAGGTCGGCAACAGCCTGTTCCAGTTCTTCCCACCTGTTCATCAGGAAAGGACCATATTGCGCGATGGGCTCATTGATCGGCTCACCGGACAAGACTAATAACACCGCATCATCATTTGTTGTAACCCGAATACCTTCGCCATCATTGTTAAAAAGTACAAAATGGTCTGTCGAAACATGTTCGCCGTTGATGTTTGTGCTTCCATCCACCACCAATATACCGGTGTTGTAATGTGCGGGAAAGTTCAATTCAAGTTCGGCACCATTTTTCAACCTTGCATTATAAACATGCATGGGGGTAAAGGTAGAGGCAGGGCCTTTGATGCCATTAAATTCCCCACTAATGATCTCTACAACTCCTTTGTCACTGGGTAATGCAAATCTTCCCATCATCTTATTGGTGATCTCCTGGTATTTGGGCTGGGTCATTTTATATTTCGCGGGCAGGTTTACCCATAATTGCACCATCTGGAAAAGGCCACCTGTTTTGCTGAAGTTCTCTTCGTGGTACTCCTTGTGCAGAAGCCCGGAAGCGGCGGTCATCCATTGCACATCTCCTTCACCGATCACGCCGCTATTGCCATAACTATCGTGGTGTGCAATCCGGCCGTGATAGGCAATGGTGACGGTTTCGAAACCGCGGTGTGGGTGAACGCCAACACCCCTTGGCGCCATACGTGGTGTAAATTCGACCTTGGAGTTGTAATCCATCAGGAAGAATGGGCTCATCCTTTTTTTATCGATGCCGCCATCCCCGGGAAAAAAACTATGCACCCTGAATCCGTCACCTACCATGTGAGGTGGGGGTGGAGCCATGACGGCTTCAATTGTTCTTTGTTTCATATTCCTACTTCCTTCTTTTTTACTTCGGTTTGATCGGGTGCCAGGTTTTCCGCCACCCATAAAAATTCGCTCACGAAATTGTGGACCTTGTGGTGGAATAACTCGTCGAGCAATTTGCCATCGGCATCGAATTTTTTATCAACACCGGGCACGATCAGCAGATAGGGTGACGCGATACCAAACAAGGCGGCCACCAGGAGCAACATTTGCTGCGTAGCCCGCATACCACCCATGGCACCCGTCGACGCGGTCACGATACCAAACACTTTATGGTGTTGCTTGGGAAAATGATCGAGCAGGTTCTTCAGGGCAGGAGCGTAGCTGCCATTATACTCCGGCGACACCAATATAAAAGCATCTGCTGCAAAAACTCTCTCACTAAGGGGTTTCAGCGGGTCGGGTGTATTGGCTACGGAGGTAAATACCGATTCCATCTGTGGCAGATCCCACTCAGCCATATCGATCAGGCCTACTTTATGGCTTGTATTTTCCTGCAGGTAGGTATGAAGGTGATAGGCTACTCTCCTGGTAATGCTTTTAACACGGGGGCTCCCGGACAAAATTTCTATTCGCATGATCTTAGTTATAACAAAAATATTCTTTCAATGTTTAAACATCAAAATAACTGGTAATGAGGGATGTACTGATGACGTATGGCAAACAAAACAGAATTCTCATCTTCATTTCGCAATAAGTTCATATTTATTAACCCTTTCATGAAAACTGGGGCGGTTTGCTTTAATTTCGGCCCATCAAAGATAGACAATGATCAACCGCAGAAAATTTATCAGCACCGCTGCACTGGGTTCGGCAGCCATGATCACTTCGAAAATAGCCATGGCCGGCGATAGCGAAGCTTCCGTAAAAGGTAAACCGATCGTTATTTCCACCTGGGATGCCGGGCTTGATGCCAATAAAGGCGCCTGGGAAATTCTTGGCAAAGGTGGCCGGGCCCTCGACGCGGTGGAACGTGGCGTAATGGTCACGGAAGCTTCAAGGAATTGCTGCGTGGGACTGGGCGCAAATCCTGATCGGGACGGCTATGTGACCCTTGACGCCTGCATCATGGATGAGGCTTTTAATTGCGGCAGCGTAGCTTTCCTGGAACGTATTAAGCACCCGATTTCTGTAGCGCGGCGCGTGATGGAAAAAACACCGCACGTGATGCTGGTGGGGAGCGGCGCGCAGCAATTTGCCATCGCTGAGGGTTTCCCGCTTGAGGAGCAGAAGCTTTCGCCGGATGCACAAAAAGCTTACGATGAATGGCTGAAAAAATCAGAATATAAACCTGTCATAAATATAGAAAACCGGGGGCACGGTCCATTTGCGCCGTCCAGGCTGGAGTCGGGTGAATGGAACCACGACACGATCGGCATGGTAGCCATGGACGCTGGCGGAAATTTAAGTGGTAGCTGTACCACCAGCGGTATGGGTTTCAAAATGAGAGGACGCCTGGGTGATTCACCCATCATCGGCGCGGGACTATATGTCGACAATGAAGTAGGTGCCTGCACCGCCACGGGCCAGGGTGAAGACGTGATCAGGGTCGCAGGCGCACATACAGTTATCGAACTGATGCGTCAGGGTATGTCGCCTGAAAAGGCCTGCAAAAAAGCCATCGAACGCGTTGTAAAAATTAAAAAAGAAAAAGCAAAGGATATCCAGGTAGCTTTCCTGGCCCTGAATAAAAAAGGCCAGGCGGGTGCTTTCGCGATTCATAAAGGATTTACGTATGCCATTAAGACCAGCGAGCTTGAAAAGCTGGTGAAGGTTGGAAGCTGGTTTGCCTGATCATATCTTTTATTACGACTGAAGACATTCCATGAAACACATCATCGAGATCGCCACATCAGATTTTTTGACGACCCAATCAGCCGTTGAAGGTGGCGCCGACAGGATCGAGCTTTGCGCCAACTTAGGTGAAGGCGGCACCACGGCTTCATATGGCCAGATTAAAAAATGCCGGGAAAGTTTTTCTCTTCCAATTTATCCCATCATCCGGCCGCGTGGTGGTGATTTTCTTTACAACGATGAAGAGTTTGAGATCATGCTGCATGATATAAGGCTTTGCAAAGAGCTAAAATGTGATGGAGTCGTGATCGGCCTTTTGAATGCAGATGGCAGCATCGATCATTCACGCACCGCCAGGCTGGTTGAGGCTGCCTATCCGATGGGTGTTACTTTCCATCGTGCATTTGATCGTTGCCGCGATCCTTTCGAAGCCCTTGAACAGATCATTGAAACGGGCTGCGAACGAATTTTAACTTCCGGACAGCAGCCAGTGGCGACCAGCGCGATCGAAATGATCGCCGCACTCAACAAGGCTGCCGATGATCGCATCATTATTATGCCCGGAAGCGGGGTGCGAAAAGAAAACATTAAACAATTGGCGGAACAAACCGGTTGCCGGGAATTTCATTCTTCACTGCGGACCCAGGTACAGGGTAAAATGGATTTTATCCATCCCCATTTTGAAGGTTCCACCGAAAGTTATATGAATAATGCCATCGACCCGATAGAGGTTAAAGCACTTCGCCATGCATTAGGTTGATTTTTTATAGAGATTTACTTTAAACTTTTCTGACATAATATATGCGCACCATTCTTCTTCTTGTTGCATCAAATGTGTTTATGACATTCGCGTGGTATTATCATCTTAAGCATGAGGGCTGGCCGTTGTGGAAAGCCATACTTATCAGCTGGATGATAGCCCTGGTTGAATACTGCCTGGCTGTACCCGCCAATCGCTATGGTCACAACAGCCAGTACAGCCTGTTTCAACTGAAGATGATACAGGAGGTAATTACGCTCGTGATATTCGGTGTCTTTGCCGTAGTGGTGATGAAGGAAGCTTTTCACTGGCGATACCTTGTCAGTTTCGCTTTTCTTTTGGGAGCAGCCTACTTTATGTTCACAAAAAGATTCGGCTGATTTAATTGATGCGAACATTGGCGTCCGATTTCCGACTTTCGCTTTTTTGTTTCTGCCGGCGGATCAGGTCGGCCTTTACCTTGTGGATCAGGGCACTGCCGAGAAACAACAGACCGGCATTGATGGTAACGGCTGAAATAGCAGCCCAGAAGATCCAGTCCATTTTATATACATCGGTAAAAGCAGCATAGATAATTGCAGAAACACCGCCGGTCGTCAAAAAGAAGCCGATCAGCATATTCCGCAGGAATTTCTTCTCGTGTTTGTTACTCATGTCAATCGTTTTGGTAGCAGTGGCGGTAAAAGTAGGAGGAAAATATCAATTTGTTAATACCGGCACTGACGAATTGTATTTAGGTCAGCTTTTTTTAGTTTTGATCAACTGAATCAACGATATGAAAAAGATCATTTTCCTTTCCCTGCTCATGTTTTCAGGCTTTGCAATGATGGCCCAGGAAGCTCCTGAAGGCCTGTTTCTCAATTCCAAAGCTCCGGATTTCAGAGCAAAGGATCAAAATGGGAATATGGTCAGACTAAAAGACCTCCTGAAAAAGGGCAAGGTGGTGCTGGTATTTTACCGCGGTGAATGGTGCCCTTACTGCAACAGGAACCTGAAGAGACTTTCAGACTCCCTCCAGCTGATCACGGAGAAAGGGGCAACTTTGATTGCCGTCACGCCTGAAAAGCCTGAAAGCGTTGCGAAGACCGTTGAAAAAACAAATGCACAATTCTCTATTCTCCACGATGAAGAACTGAAGATCATGAAGGCTTATGAAGTAGAGTTTGAAGTGCCTGAAAACACCCTGAAGCGTTATCGTAATGGTGGGATAAAAATTGATGAGGTCAATGGAAAGAATGGCAACTATCTTCCCATACCCGCCACTTATGTCATCGATAAAGAGGGAAATATCACTTACCGGTTTTTTAACCAGGATTACAAAAAACGACCTTCGGTAAAAGAGATTCTAGATCACCTTTGATAGGTGATCTATTTACGACACCATATAAATTATTCCCAGGCCAGCCTGGCGATCCTGCCATTACTGCCTGCAAGGAACACGGCCGTGCCGATCCTGGCGATCCGGCAAACGTGAAATCCTTCTGTACTGACCGATCTCCAGTTTTTACCTCCGTCTGATGAATAATCGACGCCAGTCAAACCACAGGTGAGAACATCTTTTTTAGAAAGAAATTCGACACTGCTGCGATAGCCATTGGGTGGTGTTTTGGGAGCAAGCCAGGTCTTACCGCCATTATTGGAATAAAAACAATTTGAGGTAGTAAGGGTATCTGCGTTAAAATCGCCACCCACTATAATCATTCGCGATCCGGGCTTGCGAGGCATACCATTATCAAATATATCGATCGAATTGGCACCAGTTGTTTCTTTTCCCTGCAACAAAGGAAGATCGCTCACGCCCGTATTTTGAAACAGTCGCGATCGCCGACCACCACTTACCAGGAAATAGTCGCCATTAGTAAATAATTTAATATTACTTCCGCTCGCTGCAAAAAACGCTTCCCCGCTATCGATTCGCGTCTGGTTGTGTTGTGCCTGCAAAATTTCCCAGGTATTGCCGCTATTGTTTGTGGTCGCGATAAAGGCTTTCCCGTCGATCGGATCGCCCACCACGATACCGTTTTGATTATTGGCAAAATCCATCGCATCAAGGAACATGCCCTTGGTCTTGTTTTCAAAAACCACCTTCCAGCTTTCGCCACCATCATTTGTTTTTAAAATATAGGCAGGTTCTCCAATGCCCATGATAAGTGCAGTGTTTGCGTCGAATGCTTCGATATCCCGGAAATCAGTTTTTTCAAAGCCGTTTACTTTCATCCATTTCCAGTTCTTGCCTCCATTGGTACTTTTTCCTACCGTACCATTGCTACCACTGACCCAGATTATATTATCATTGACCACGCTCAGACCCCGGAGACTGGTTTTGGTACCACTGGTCAATATCTCGACCGTGGGCTTTTGCGCTGAAATACAGGTGCTGCTAAAAATGGCAAAGAAAAGCAGAAAATAATTTCTCATTGGCTGGATATTAAACGCCAAGATAGCTTCTTCAGGCCGTATTTCATAAATATCCGGGGCGCTATAGAAGCTCATTAAAATATTATATTTTTGGCAGCCAAGTCACATACTACTTTATGAAAAAGATTATTTTATTCGTATCCCTTTGTGGACTCATTGTGTTATTGAATGCCTGCCAGAAAGAATTCAGCTACGAGATTGG
The DNA here is from genome assembly GCA_023424015.1 of Bacteroidota bacterium. GTDB lineage: Bacteria > Bacteroidota > Bacteroidia > Chitinophagales > Chitinophagaceae > Terrimonas_B. Next base: position 93,696 of record JAFAEM010000009.1, read on the forward strand.
CGGCATATCGACCGGCTCACTGCTCGATGATGGCAGCGGTGAATGTCTCCCCAAATCTATACAGGGCATTTACGAAGTAGGTACTGAACTTTCTGTTAATGAGCATTATATTGATGTCGAGGTGGAAGTTGCCAGTACAGGCGCGTACAGGGTCTATTCCGATACTGCAAACGGTATTTATTTCGAAGCAAAAGGTGTTTTTGCCGCAACGGGCAGGTCAACGGTGAGGCTGGCCGGTTATGGTATACCATTGAATGCAGGGATCCACCATTTCATCATCAGCTATGATACCACAGCGTGCCGGGTAGCGGTAAATGTACTGCCCAATGGCGCTGCTGACCCGGCTGAGTTTACCCTGGCTGGCGGACCTGCCACATGCCTGGATTTTGACCTGCAGGGAAGCTATATCAAGGGAGTGGCTGTGTCAGGCAATAATAAGGTCGATATTAAAGTAAATGTAACTAAGATCGGAACCTATAATATCGCCACCAGTACGGTCAATGGGATCAGTTTTACCGGTACTGGCGTACTGACATCCACAGGAGATCAAATCATAACATTGTCAGCACAGGGCACACCAGCAGATATAGTGGCCACTGAAATTCCCATAACTGCCGGTGCCAGTCAGTGTTCCCTTCCAATCGCGATCGTGGCGGGGGCCGAATTCACTATTAATTGTCAGTCGGCCGTAGTCATCGGCGATTACGAAGAAGGAATTGCACTTGACGGAAACAACAGCATCGAAGTCGATGTGGATGTTACGGCAGCAGGACCTTACTCCATTTCAGGTTTTGTAAACGGTATGGGCTTTAGTGCAGTCGGTGATTTTGCCAGCACGGGCACTACAACAATTACTTTGGCTGGAAGCGGCACACCTACAGCAGATGGAAGTTTTGAACTGGACCTGCCTGGCAGTTCGTCTTGCCCGGTTGAGATCAACGTAGAACCCGGGGCCGTTGCTGCCGATCTTCAATGGAAATTCACCTCATCCGGCACTAATTATAGCGGCCCTACCGATGAGGCCGTGTTGACTTCTACATCAGGAGTAAATACGCTGGTGTTGTCAGGATCTGCAACCACAGGATTTGGTACCTGGAATGTAGTATTGACTAATACGGGAGGGGCGATTGGTAACGGGACATACTCTGGAACGGCTACCAGTGGACGTTTTGCTGCATTCACTTACAGCGACGGCATCACAAACTGGATGTCATTTCCCGGATCGGGCACTTCACTGAGTGTGGTTGTTACAAATTATAATACCACGGAGAAGGTCATTGAAGGCACATTTAGCGGATCAACAAAAGACGCGATCAATGGGTCGGCTGCGACTATTGCAAGTGGCAGCTTCAAGGCCAAACTCCCCTGATAAAGTAATAAAGAGGGCTGGTTAGACATTAACACACCGGGACGGACTGCCGCCTGGAAATGGCGATAAACAGCTTTTTTTATATCTGCCCGATAAAAGCAGCTTTAAGAAAATGCCTTAAATTTAAGGAACATTCAAACCTGCTTTTATGAAAATACGTCTGATATTCCTCTTCTTTTCCGGGATCCTGATCTTCCTTTCTGCCTGTCAAAAAGAGCTTAGTATTGAGCTGAGTGGTTCCACTTCCTCGGGTACCCTGCAGGCCGACGGCACTGGAGAATGCTTACCAAAAACAATACAGGGAATTTATGAAAGCGGGAAGGTTTTAGATGCTGCAACAGATTTCATAGATATCCAGGTTAATGCGACAACCGTCGGCACTTACAGAATATATTCCGATACCGTTAATGGTGTTTTCTTTGAGGGAAAAGGTTCAATTGCTACAGCAGGTCTGAATACCATAAGGCTTGCAGGAAACGGCACCCTTTTGAACGCGGGTGTCAGCCAGTTTACTATTAATTACTCCGGCACTACCTGCGTGGTGGCTATTATAGTTCAATCGCCAGGCGGCACTGGCAACGCGGAGTTTACCCTGGCAGGTGCTCCTGATGCATGCCAAACCCCTGTGATCGCTGGAGATTATGTGGTCGGCCAGGCCATGGTGCCGGCAAATACGGTTACCCTGACCGTGAATGTGACGGTTGGCGGTAATTACACCATCGCGACAACACCAAGCAATGGGATCACTTTCACTGCAAGTGGCAGTTTTGCCAATACAGGTACACAGACAATAACACTTACCGCGACTGGCACCCCTGCCGTCGCTTCAGCAACGAATTTTTCATTAACGGGGGCGGCTAATTCATGTTTCTTTTCCATCGATGTAGCGGATGTGGCCATGTTTGATTATTTCCCTCTCACAGCCGGCAGCAACTGGAGTTACCAGTTTGACGATGTGGCTGATGATTCATTGCTGATCAGGTCAAAACCCGGCACGGTTGACCTGGGTGGTAATGCCTTCACGATATTTGAAGCCACCGTCGATGAAGCCAACGACGGTTTCCAGGATATTTCCGCACACCGTAAATCGGGTGGAGATTATTTTACCTACCTGGATATTGGTCAGTTTTTTGGATTTGATGACGACCAGCCTGCAGAGCTGATCTTTTTAAAAGATAATCTCGCGGCCGGGGGAACCTGGCAATCGCCCGGATTTACCGGCGATATAACAGACACATCAGGCACGCTTACTTTTACAGTTCGCTTTTCATACACCATTGCACAGAAAGATGTGAATGTTACTGTCAATGGTGTTGATTATCCCAATACGATTGTCGTGAATGAAAAATATGAATTGCAGAATGCAGGCAACTGGGTCGATGCCACACCACTGATCGGTTATTACAAATCTTATTATGCGCGGGGTGTGGGACTGATCAAACAAGAATATTATTATGAAGACGGAAACGCAAATCCGGGCGATGTGATATTAACCCAGGATTTGCGTCGATATGTGATCTTATAGGAATAAATCTGTTTAGAAACCTTTTTTCTCACCGGATTTCAGCGGCGGTAATTTAAAATCGTCGAGGGCGCTTTTCTGGGCGATCATTTTTTCGATCTCTTCAATCGAGCGGGGTGCAAAATGGGAGAGGAGTTCATATCCATCTTCCGTGATCAGGGCATCGTCTTCAATACGAACGGCGATGCTCCACCACTTTTTATCGCAATCACTTCCTTCAGGAATATAGATCCCTGGTTCGATCGTCATGACCATATCTTTTTTCAAAGTGCCATAATTGCCGCGGTCGTGAACATCCAGCCCAATATGATGACCCAGTCCGTGAGGGTAGTACTTGCGGGACTGTGATCTTTCTTTGATGATACCCAGTTTCAGCAGCCCGTCAGTTATGACATTGCGTGCGGCATCTTCCGCATCTCTCCATTGCGAACCCTGTTTCAGTGTTTTGAACGCAGCTTCCTGCGCATCATACACCAATTGATAGATGATCCTTTCTTCGGGTGAAAATTTGCCATTGGCCGGGATGGTCCTGGTAACATCGGCCGTATAACCATGATACTCGGCGCCCACATCCATCAATAGCAAAGTATTGCCAACCCTGGTCTTTGTATTTTCCATATAATGTAGTACACAGCCGTTCTCTCCAGCGCCGATGATCGAACCATAACCCACGCCCTCGGCGCCATATTTCTTATGGACATATTCATGTAATCCCTGAATTTCCAGTTCGCTCATTTCTGGACGAACGACCTTCATTACCTCATTTTGTCCCTGGCAGGATATCTCAACAGCTTTACGGATCAGGTCCATTTCCTCAGGTGTTTTTATTTCGCGAAGGGAGGTTGTAAGCTGTAAGTAAGATCTGCTGTCGAACATTTTGTTTTTAGCTGTTTCACTATTGAGACCGGCTTTACGCCTGAAATGTTGAAGCAGATCGAAAAGATCGGCTTTATCGTAGCGGTTGTCCGACACGTCATCGGGCAATCCTTCAAATAGTATTTTATCAAATTTTGAAAAATCTATCGGGAAATCGGCAAAGGCTTCGCCATTGTATACCGTTTTGAAACCCAGCTTTTCCCTAGCCCCTTCGGTACCGAGCCTGCGGCCATTCCATTGCTCAGCCATTGGATTTCGTTTTTGTACAAACAGGACTTCATTAAACTTATTTCCATCAGCATCTACCTGGTCTTCCTTAAAGATGAGCAACATCGAATGGGGCTCTTTATAACCACTGAAATAATACATGTCGGGGTTCTGGTGGAAGAAATAATCCACGTCGTTGGAAAAGTTACGCACGGGATAGGAAAATACCACGGCTACGGAATTAGCTGGCATCCCGGCCCGTAGTGCTTCACGACGTCCCGCATGAAAATCCTTTCCTAGATAATCCCTGGGAAGATCATCAGTCCGGGCAGGAGAGGGTTGAGCACTGCAAATGGAAGTAAACAAAAGGGCAATGACGACAATATTTGTCTTTGCGAAGAATAGTGTGGACATAAAAACGGTGATTGGTATGGACTAAATATAAACCATACCAATCACCGGGCATAATTAAATACATGAATGGTTACCTAGTCGTCGTCTTCTTCATAATAGGCATCTTCGCTGCTGTAATGTTCTTCCCATTGTTTTACTGCCTCATCACTCAGGCATTCAATAATATCAAACAATTCATCCTTTTTCAGCTTCCATTCCGTGAGTGTGGGATCTTCAAACCGCTGGATAAAAATGCAATGATCAGTTTCGACTGCTACTTTGATAAGTACGATGGGCGAATCCGCTTTTTCCTTCACCAGGTAATAACATCCGTTTTCTAATAAGTCGTAAGTGTACATACCGCCTCCCTTTTATTTTTTTCAATAATAATGTTCTTACAAATCGTCTCGCCAGGGGTTAGTACCGGTTCAACATGTAATCTTGCTCTTGCAGTTGGATATGGGGAATTTAGGGTGGGTCAGCAGGTTTGAAACAAAATTACGGATTTGGCGGCGGGCAGTGTGGAAAATATGACGGGCGAATTAAAATAATTTTGTAAAACTTATTATACATTGATTATCAAATATGTATGAAGTTTTATTAAAATTATATTTTAATAAAAAATTAAAATATTCGTTTACAGGGTCTTGCATCCGAAGTATTGCTACAAAGCTTGATTATCCGGTTAAGCCTAGAATAAAAAATCCTAATATCTAGTTGTTTACTTAAAAAAACCGCCCTGCCATATCGCGATACAGCAGGGCGGGGCATCAACCAAACAGGCATCTTTTCTTACACTCTTTCTTCATTTCCTTTTTTTCCTGCTTCTTCTCAGTCGCCTGTTTGCGGTTGTCGCGGTCCTGCAGACTGGCATAAGCGATGGCGCCTATGCTGCTGGCCAATACCAGGGCTACAATTGTTTTTTTCATAGCCTAAAATTTAGAGATAAAAGTTACGACTATTTTATAGTATGACCGGCGCGAGGAAAAATCCGGTGTATTATTTTACCGACAGGTAATTGTAGTCTTTAAGGAGTGTATCGAGAAATTCAAAGGGATTCATATCCGATTCGATCCCTAGATGTGTTCTGATCTTATCGCAGGCGGCTACGGCCATTTCCATATCGCCTTTTTTCCTGGCCGTCTCCAAAATGCTTTTGATGGCATTGATATCGCGATCGCTCAGCTTCATGATCTGCGGAAAGGCGGGGGTATAGCTGTCATCTACCTCCTGGAAAACGGTTTCTTCAATACTGGACTGCTTATTGGTCCGGATCAGGATCGTATGAGCGAGGATATCGCCAATGCGTTGTCCCTTTTTTGATGATACCACGAGGACGATCTCCGTTATAAAAAAAAGAATGACCGAAAGAACGATAAACACCGACTCCGGGCCCTGGAAATTTCCCTGTAGGCCGATGGTAAACAATAACAGGAACCAAATGTCACGCAATAACCAGCGGATCAGGAACTGGCTAACACTGGCGCGGCCACCATTCTCATTTACCACCCTCAATGACATGATCTTTTTCCCGATACTTTGCCCATTCATGGTGATCTCCAGCACCACATGATACAATAATAAAGGCAAAAGCAGCACGACGAGTAAGGCCTGTAAATTGTAAAGCGTGTCGTTGTCAAAAAAATTTGACTCACGCACAATTGAAGAGTAAAATGCGATCGCGATCCGCAAATAAAAATAGAGGATAAGAATATCGATCAGTAATGCGATCAGTCGCCTGTAAAACTCAGGCACTTCAAATTCTACATCCAGGTTAAAAGATGTGGGTACTTTTATGACAGCCATCCTCTCTTGAATATTTTTATACTTTAATTACAGCTGGTCAGGATCGATCTCATCAGTGTCGTGTACCAAATCATCCGGATCCGCCAGGGATTCGTCTACATTCCCCGTCACTTTCTTAACAGGTTGATGCACCAGGTCATCGGGATCGCCTTCGCCGAGTTCCTTCGGGATTTCTTCATGCGTCGAATGCACCAGGTCATCAATATCTTTTTCAACACGTGTTTTTGGTGATTTGCCGGATGGTTTTGATGAAGTTTTTCTTGTCATAACATTCATTTTAATTTCCAGGAGTATTCCGAATCAGGACTAAATTATCGAAAGTTTTACAATACTAACAATTGTTATCTTTGTTGCTCATTTTCAAACCCTGACAAATATTATGAAGGAAGTGTTTATTGTTTCCGCAGTTCGTACTCCTATCGGAAGTTTTGGTGGTGCTTTAAAAGATATTCCTGCCCCAAAACTGGGTGCTGCTGCCATCAAAGGCGCCCTTGAAAAAGCGGGGATCAGCCCGGATGCGGCCCCCGGATCAGGTGTACAGGATGTCATCATGGGATGCGTGTTACAGGCTAACCTTGGCCAGGCTCCTGCACGACAGGCGGCTAAATTTGCCGGCCTCCCCAATGAAGTGAATTGCACAACGGTAAATAAAGTATGCGCCAGTGGGATGAAAGCCATCTCTATGGCAGCACAAAGCATCGCTCTCGGCGACGCTGATATTGTCGTTGCTGGAGGAATGGAAAGCATGAGTGGGGTTCCATTTTATGTCGAGTCGATGCGATGGGGTAATAAATATGGTCACTCCTCCATCATTGATGGTCTCGCGAAAGATGGTCTTACCGATGTGTACGATGGCAAAGCCATGGGTAATGCCGCGGAGCTTTGCGCTTCCGAATGCGGGATCAGTCGCGAAGACCAGGATAAATTCGCTATTGCCAGTTATGAGCGTTCACAGGCAGCATGGGAAAAGGGATTCTTCAAAGATGAAGTCATTCCGGTGGAAATACCCCAGCGAAAAGGTGACCCTGTTTTGTTTGCCAAAGACGAGGAACCATTTAATGTAAAATTTGAAAAGATACCCACGCTCAACCCAGCTTTTATTAAAAATGGCACGGTTACAGCTGCCAATGCCAGCACTATGAACGATGGCGCCGCGGCGCTGGTCTTAGTGAGCAAAGAAAAACTAGATGAACTGGGATTAAAACCGATTGGAAGAATTGTTTCCTATGCTGACGCGGAGCAGGCACCGGAATGGTTTACAACAACGCCTTCTCTCGCCCTGCCAAAAGCCATCGCAAAAGCTGGGCTTAAAATGGAAGATATCAGTTACTGGGAATTGAACGAGGCTTTCGCTGTTGTCGGTATTGAAAATACAAAACGCATGAAACTGGATCCCACCCGTGTAAACGTACACGGCGGAGCCGTTTCGATAGGTCACCCCCTTGGAGCCAGTGGCGCGAGGATCATCGTTACACTGCTCAATGTATTGAAGCAAAACAAAGCCAGGTATGGCGGGGCAGGGATCTGCAACGGTGGAGGTGGCGCCAGCGCTATGGTAATCGAAAGTCTTTAAATAAAAATTGCTTGTTATGAAAAACAGATTCAATATAATGGCCGTTATCATTGGCTTATTTGTCATACTGACCAGCTTTCTGCATTACACTCAACAAGACACACTAAAAGGAGCCTGGCGTCTGCAAACAGGTTCTATGGAAGAGGTGTTGATCTTCCAGGATGGTTACTTCACGCATTCGGTTTTTGATGTAAAGAATAAAAAATTTGTCAGCAGCTACGGTGGTGTGTACAAACCTGGCGCTATAACCCTTGAATTAAAAACAGAATTTGATACCCGCAGCTCCGATAATGTCGGCACCACAAAAACCGTGGCCTATGGCGTTAAGGAAAAAACATTGCATACCGATATTACCGGTATGCAGCAAGCCTGGACCCGGCTCGACGATGGCGACAAAAATCTGGCAGGTGTATGGCGTATTACGGGTCGGATGGTTGATGGCAAGATGAACCAGATGCAAAGGGGTGATCGTAAGACTTTAAAAATACTTTCATCTACCCGCTTCCAATGGATGGCTATCAACCCGGCCACCAAAGAATTTTTTGGAACAGGCGGTGGCACTTATACTTTTGAGAATGGAAAGTATACAGAAAATATCGAATTCTTCTCTCGCGACAGTACCCGAGTCGGCGCTTCCCTAAGTTTTGATGGCTCTGTAAATGGCGATGTTTGGAACCATTCCGGCAAAAGCTCCAAAGGCGATCCGCTGAATGAGCTCTGGACAAAAGAAAAATATTAGTGCCTCTTCGACCAGGGTGGATTTCATTAATCAATATCAAAAGAGTATAGGACAATCAGATGATCACAATTCGGGAAGCCACCAGGGACGATGCTGCATTGATCGCCGACATGAGCCGGGAAACTTTCTATGACACCTTTGCCGCATCCAATACAAAAGAGAATATGGACAAGTTCCTGAATAGGCAGTTTACTCGTGAATTGCTTATGCAGGAAGTAGGTGCTGAAAGGAATATCTTCATGCTGGCTTATGACGATCAAACCCCGGTAGGTTATGTGAGACTGCGTGAAAACAATAATCCACCAGAACTAGGCACAAACAGGTCGATTGAGATCGCGAGGATCTACGTTGTGAAAAATTATATGGGCAAGGGCATCGGCAAAATGTTGATGCAGCGCAGTCTCGAAATTTCCCGGGAAAAAAATCACGATACCGTTTGGCTGGGCGTATGGGAACACAATCAGCGCGCGATAGATTTTTATACCGCCTGGGGCTTTGAAAAGTTTTCGGAGCACGATTTTATCCTGGGAGATGATGTGCAAAAAGATTGGTTGATGAAGAAGACGATTTAATCAGGTAAAAGTCTTCTGGACGGATCGGGATCGAGACAGCGTTTTTTTCTATTATTTCCCGTTGTTTTTCACTTGGTTTTGGCCAGCGTCTACCAGATATTTGTCCCTGGTTAACCTGTAGGGCCGGGTCCTGATCAAACAATGCCCGGGTTGACTTTGCTGAACAACTTACTTATTTGATAGCAAAAAGTGGATACGAAGGTGCAAAGCCTCATTGCTACACGATTGTCCGTACTTAAATTATTCCATTGGTAGGTTGGAGGCGGGGGAGGGCTTGGGAGGGCCCACGCAGGGGAAGCAAATTCTGAATGGAAAGCAGATCTTTCTGAATCAATCAGGATCACGTTTTTGACGATGCCGCCACCAGTAAAAGCGAAACCAATATCAAAACACTGTATTCAACACCTCCAACCTGGTGTCCTACCACAAACCACCCGTTCTTCGCATGAACCAGCACAATACCCATCGCGATCTCCACCATAAATATTGCCGCTATCCATCTCACCAAAAAACCCAAAGCCATACAAATCCCCCCGGCAATCTCAAAAACGGTCAGAAACCAGGCAATACCGGTTCCAACTAAAAACCCCTTACTATCCAAAAACACACCGAAATCATCGACCGTCTTCGCGTAAATTCTCATTACACCGTGAGCGGCGAGCAACAGGGCTAGTACAACACGAAAAATAGTCATCGCAACAGGTCTTGTTATACATGGAAAGGAATTCATGCTAATTAGTTTAATGACCACTATCAAGCGAGGTTTGCACCAGTTCCTTATAACTCCGGCCTATCGGAATTTTCTTCGCATCCACTTCCACTTCCGTTGCGGAAAAAGCATCGATCTTATCCCTCGACACAATAAATGAACGATGAACGCGGAGAAAATTGTTCTTCGCCAACAGTTCTTCAATTTGTCCCAACTGGTATTTCGTCAGTATGGATTTACTTTTTGTAAAAATCCGGATGTATTCTTTGAGGCTTTCGATATAAAGAATTTCATCGAGGTAAATACGCACTTTCTTTTTGCCGACATTAAAAAACAAAGATGCCCTTTCGCCAGACCCGGCATTAAGAGACATTCCCGTGCTGTCTGCCTGTTTTAGTTTATTCACCGCCATCAGGAAACGGCTGAATTCAACCGGCTTGAGCAGGTAATCCACTACATTATGCTCATATCCTTCCAGGGCATATTCGTGGTAAGCCGATACAATGATGATATGTGGCGGATGCTGTAGCGTTTTTAAAAAATCCAGTCCTTTCAGGCGCGGCAGGTTCACATCGAGGAAAACAAGATCGATCTTTTCCTTTTGCAAAAGCTCCATCGCGTAGATAGCATCCACGCATACTGCTTTTAGAGTAAGGAATGTCACCTGGCGGATATAATCCTGTAACACCTCGGCCGCCAGCGGTTCATCTTCAACAATGATACAGTTATAATTTTGCATGATGATCAAGGTTTATGCTGAGTGTAACTTTAAAAATGTTTTTTGAAACCTCCAGTTCAAGACTATGCCTGGGATACATTAATTCCAGTTGCCGGCGAACATTACTCAGACCGATATTTTCGGTGATCGTGTCATTGGCTGTCTCTTCTCTTGAATTTTCGATCGTAAATAAAAGCTGGCCCTGGTGAAGCTGAACATGAATATAAATAAAGGAGTCAAACCTCGCTTCGCCTGCGCCATGTTTAAACGCATTCTCAACAAAAGGAAGCAGTATCAACGGAGCAATTGGCTGCAACTCATTATCCACTTCCTTTGTAAAACTCACTTTTAGCCGCTGGTTATAGCGTATTCGCTCCAGTTCGATATAATCGTCAAGCACCCTTAGTTCCTCCGCGATCGTTATCTGGTCGTTCCGGGATTCATAAAGCATAAACCGAAGTAGCTTGGAAAGTTTCATCACCACATCCGCGGTTTCATCAGATTTCTTCCTGGCCAGCGCATAAATATTATTGAGTGTGTTGAACAAAAAATGTGGGTTGGTCTGGGTTCGCAGGAATTTTAATTCGGCTTCAAGTTTCTCCCTGGCAAGTCCTCTTGCATCTTCTTTCGCCCTTTGCGATAGCCTGTATTGCTTTAAGGCAACTACCAACCCTACCACGAATACAAGATCAAGGAAGGTGGAGATAATGCGCTGCAGTTTAAAAAGCATATCATCCGTGACTTCCTCGTGATAGAGGTGGGGCAATATGTATTTTACGATCAGGATCCTCTGCAGTACTATGGCCACAGCGAAAGCCAGAATGGCCATCAGGAAGATCAACACCAGTTTTTTAAACCGTGGCGCCTCGATATTGATCAGGTAAATGATAAAATAACAAAGAGGGATTTTGATAGGTAATTGCAGCAGTTCAGCGGAAACTCCCATCCATAACCTTTGAACTACGGATGTTGAAGCAAATGAGGAACTGATCCAGGCGAATTCGATATAACCCTCGAACAATACATATGCCAGCCAAAACAAAATATGTAGACCTATCCGCTTTTTATTCATGCCCCTAAAAGTCGGAAAATACCCCGGCAGGTTTACTTAAATATGCCAAAAACCTGTTTATACCCATGAATGGCAACCTGGCGTATATGAACGAAATACGGCATAGCGAACGCCTATACGATATAATAATACTTCATAAAGGCACGCAGATATAAAATCCCTGTAATCCGTGTAATCCGTGGCAAATTCGATCCTAGTTCGCCGCCGGTAATTTTTTCCTTATATCGCCGATGATATGTTCGGCGTGCACTCTTGAGTTTTCAATGAACAGGCGATGTGTATTCATACCCCCGCAGATCACACCAGCGAGGTAGACATTCTTAACATTGGTTTCATAAGTCTCGGGATCATATACCGGCTTTTTAACTTCATCATTCGAAAGTTGGATACCGATGCGTTGCAGGAATTCGAGGTCAGGCTGGTAACCTGTTAAAGCGATCACCCAATCATTTTCGATCGTCACCAGGCCCTCGGGCGTTTCAATGTCCACCTCGTGTTCGCGAATCTCTTTTATTCTCGATTTTGTAAATGCCTTTATCGAACCTTCATTAATGCGGTTGATGATATCCGGCCGGACCCAATATTTCACCCGCTCACCGATATCTTCTTTTCTTATGACCATGGTTACTTCCCCACCCTTCCGCCATGTTTCAAGGGCCGCATCCACCGCGGAGTTCTGCGCACCTACCACCAGCACTTTCTGGAAAGCATAGAAATGAGGTTCCTTATAATAATGTGTGACTTTTGGAAGATCCTCACCTGGTACATTCAACAGGTAAGGAATATCATAAAACCCGGTAGCAATAATGATACTTCCTGCGGTATACTTCGATTTCGATGTGGTGACAATAAAGCGTTTGGTGTCATCCTTGCTATCAACCTGCTCCACACTTTCTACTTTTTCAAACAGGTGGATGTTGAGATCATTCGCTATGGCAACACGCCTGTAATATTCCAGCGCCTCCGACCGGGTCGGTTTCGCGTTATTGGACACAAAGGGGATATCACCGATCTCCAATCTTTCCGAAGTTGAAAAAAAAGTCATATTGACCGGGTAGTTGTAGAGGGAGTTAACCAGGGGACCCTTTTCGAATATGATATAATCAATCCTGGCTTTCCGGGCTTCCAGGGCACATGCCAGCCCGATTGGCCCCCCACCAATGATAATTATGGTATGATGTGGTATCGACATAAGCAAAAATAGAACAACGATGAATAAACGGTGTAAGTATTGCGAATTACCAACCGTAAATGGGTTGTTACCAATTCTTCAGGTTTTATCCCCTGACTCGCTTAAATTTGCCCGACTTTTTAAAAGCATATAATTTACATGGCAAGATCTATCGCATTCCGGGATGCTCTTCGCGAAGCAATGACAGAAGAGATGAGAAGAGATGAGCGCGTATTTTTAATGGGAGAGGAAGTGGCTGAATATAATGGCGCTTATAAAGTAAGCCAGGGCATGCTGGCAGAGTTTGGCCCAAAACGCGTGATAGACACGCCCATTTCGGAGCTGGGTTTTGCCGCAGTTGGTGTGGGTGCAGCCCAAAACGGACTTCGCCCGATTGTGGAGTTTATGACCTGGAATTTTGCCGTACTGGCGCTGGACCAGATCCTGAACACAGCTTCAAAAATGCTCGCGATGAGCGGTGGCCAGGTTTCCTGCCCGATTGTGTTTAGGGGGGGTAACGGCTCTGCAGGGCAATTAGGCGCCCAGCATTCCACTGCGTTTGAAAGCCTGTATGCGAATATTCCCGGTATTAAAGTGGTATCGCCCAGCAACGGATACGACGCGAAGGGCCTGCTCAAACAAGCGATCCGCTACGAAGAAGATCCGGTCATGTTTATGGAGAGTGAACTGATGTATGGCGACAAAACGGAAGTTCCCGAAGAAGAATATTATATCGAATTGGGTAAAGCCGACATCAAAAAGGAAGGAAGCGATGTCACGATCGTTTCATTTAATAAAATGATGAAGATAGCCCTGGGTGCCGCGGCTGAACTTGAAAAGGAAAATATAAGCGCGGAAGTGATAGACCTGCGCACAGTTCGTCCGCTTGACTGGAAAACCATCCTGGAAAGCGTGAAGAAGACAAACAGATTGGTGATAGTGGAAGAACAATGGCCTTTTGGTTCTGTATCTTCCGAGATCACTTACCAGATACAAAAAGAAGGATTCGATTACCTGGATGCACCCATTCGTCGTATCACTGCAGCTGACGCGCCACTGCACTATGCACCTAACCTTGTCGCTGCGGCTTTACCTAGTGTAGCCCGCACGGTTAAAATGGTAAAGGAAGTTATGTACCAGGTGAAATAACAAATTTAAAATCATTACAATATAATAAAACCCGCCTTCATGGCGGGTTCGGTTTTTTGTTATATCACGTAGATTTACGCATAACTTTTTTTTTAACATTATGCAGCGTTTTGCCCCTTTATGTGCATCTTTGTTATGGTTTTTCATAGGATATTGGATTTTAAAACGAGGCTGGATTTCTATCCGGCCTCTTATTTTTTACTTCGCAATTTGCACTTCAGAAGCGACCTTGAATTATTTCGATCTCCTTCCCGTTAAGTCCTGCCGGATCCTCAATCGATCGTAAACTGATTTTTCGTTGTTTTCCACTCGCCATCTTTTATGACTTTGTCTACAAATCCGGCCTAACGGTTGGAAGTTTTCTCCCTATTTTTGCCCCTAAATCTTAATTAATGGCTGATATACTGATAATTGACGATGAAAAAGCGATCCGGAAAACCTTATCGGAGATACTTTCTTTTGAAGGATACAAAATCGATGAGGCAGCCGATGGCGAGGAAGGACTGAAACGGTTTAAGGATAAGCCCTACGACGTTGTATTATGCGATATCAAAATGCCTAAACTTGACGGGATTGAATTTTTACAGAAAGCCGGTGAAACAAGCCCTGATGTTCCCATCATAATGATATCCGGCCATGGTAATATTGAAACAGCTGTAGAAGCAGTAAAAAAAGGCGCTTACGACTTTATCTCAAAACCACCTGACCTGAACCGCTTGTTGATCACTATCCGAAATGCGATGGAACGCAATAGTCTGGTGACCGAGACCAAGGTCCTTAAACGCAAAGTAAGTCGCGTACAGGAAATGATCGGCGAATCAGCTCCGATCCAACGTATAAAAGAAACAATCGACAAAGTTGCGCCAACCGAAGCCAGAATATTGATAACAGGCGAAAATGGCGTGGGTAAAGAATTGGTAGCCCGCTGGGTGCATGAGAAAAGTAACCGTGCGAGCGGACCGCTGGTGGAAGTAAACTGTGCCGCGATTCCCACCGAACTTATCGAAAGTGAATTATTCGGACATGAAAAAGGTTCATTTACTTCTGCAGTAAAACAACGGATCGGTAAATTCGAACAGGCTAACGGCGGAACACTATTCCTGGATGAAATAGGTGATATGAGTCTTAGTGCACAGGCAAAGGTCTTGCGGGCCTTGCAGGAAGGGAAAATCACGAGGGTGGGAGCCGACAAAGATATCAGCGTGGATGTGCGTGTAATTGCCGCTACCAATAAAGACCTGTTGAAAGAAGTGGATGAAAAATCATTTCGCCTCGACCTTTATCACCGCTTAAGTGTGATCCTGATCCACGTTCCATCATTGAATGAAAGACGTGATGATATTCCGATTCTGGTAGACCAGTTCCTCCAGGATATTTGTGCCGACTATGGTATAGCCAAAAAGAATATCGACGAAGAGGCGCTCAGGCAGCTACAGGAATATGATTGGACTGGTAATATCCGTGAGTTAAGAAATGTGGTTGAAAGACTTGTCATCCTATCAGCAAAAACAATCACCGGCGAAGATGTGAAAAGCTATGTGACGCCAAGATAGCCAGCATCCAGTATCCAGTATCCAGCATCCAGCATCCAGCATCTAGCAAAATCTTGTTAACCGAAAAAATAAACCCAGGCTCATGCCTTTACAACATTTACTCATCATTTATCTTATTGGTGCCCTTCTTGTATTTCTTCCTTCATTTGGCCTGGCAAAATTATTTACAAAAGCTGGCGAGCAATCCTGGAAAGCTTATGTTCCTTTTTACAATACATGGGTCATGCAGGACATTGCCCAACGTCCGAAACATTGGGTATTCTGGCAGCTCATCCCCGTGGTTGGCTGGTTTATTTCTCCTGGAATTTTTATAGAGTTTGCCAAAGTGTTTGGAAAATTTTCCCTGGGTCATCATACTGCGGCGGCCCTGTTTGCGCCGTTCTACTTTCCCTGGCTGGCAACACAAAAAGATACAAAATTCATCGGACCAGTGGAGGCAAGAAAACATAAGAAATCATCGGCACGTGAATGGTTCGATGCGGCCATCTTCGCCATCGTGGCGGCAACCCTGATCCGCACATTTATTTTCGAGGCTTATGTGATTCCTTCAGGATCGATGGAACGAACCCTGCTGGTAAAAGATTTTCTTTTTGTAAGCAAACTCAGTTATGGTCCGCGCATACCCAATACTCCCTTGTCGGTGCCGTTTGTTCATAACTACCTTCCCATTACCAATGGCAAATCATACTCAACAGCTATAAAGCTTCCCTATACCCGCTGGTTTGGATCAATGCCTAAAAGAGGTGATGTTGTTGTGTTTAATTTTCCTGCAGGTGACACCGTGATCCATGCGGAAAGATTTGAATCGGCGGATCCTTATTACGTGGTTAAACGCAGGGCTGCTATGGGCTCCCGCGACGACAGAATGGTTCTTTCCGATCCCGAAAACTACCCGGTTGTTGTACACCCTGTTGACAAAACGGATAACTATATTAAAAGATGTGTAAGCGTGGCCGGTGATATGATGCAGATCATTGATGGGGTAGTGTACAACAACGGTCAGCCGGAACAAAGCCCTCCTTATTCAGTAATGCCATATACTGTTGTTACAAATGGCCAGCCGGTCAATTGGGATATTCTCGAAGACGAATATGATTTTGTGATGGATCGCGACACATATACGAACTATGATAGGAAAACAGCATTACCCCCCGGTACTTTCGAATGGAATCTTACAGCAAAGGCTGTGGAAAAAATGAAAAAGAGTGGCTTTGCCAAACAGATCACCCCGATTTTGGACGGAGGATGGGGGAGCCCGGCTTCACCTGAGCCTTTCGTTTTAGAAAATAACTGGACGCCCGATAATTACGGTCCGATCTGGATACCCAACAAAGGTGGACAAATTCAACTCAACGATAGCACCTTTAAAATTTACGAACGCGCCATCCGCGTGTACGAACAGAATGATTTTTATAAAAAGGACGGTAAGTTCTTCCTCAATGGTAAAGAAGTAACATCCTATACTTTTAAAATGGATTATTTCTGGATGATGGGTGATAACCGTCATGGATCACAGGACTCACGCTTTTGGGGATTTGTACCGGAAGATCGTATCGTGGGAAAGGCCTGGATGATCTGGTTTAGCTGGGAAGGTGGTCCCAGGTGGAAACGTCTGTTCAATATCGTTAAGTAACTTAACTTTAGAATAAAGACATCGGTGCTCGCGCACCCTGTTCTGCTGATACAACCACGCATCCATGGAGGAAAAAAAATTCCAGTTCGAATACGAAGTCTACCAGGACTCGGCGGAGTTAAACGCCGCCGACGCGGAATTACTGACTACGGCAAGAGAAGTTACACAACAGGCCTATGCACCCTATTCCGGTTTTTTTGTTGGCGCGGCTGCCCGGCTTTCGAATGGTCAAACAGTTAAAGGCACAAACCAGGAAAACGCTTCTTACCCAGTCGGCATCTGTGCAGAAAGGGTTTTGCTAGGCAATGCAGCTACTTTATATCCTAACATTAGCATCGATACCCTCGCTATTAGTTATAATACCAAAGAATTAAAAAGCGATCATCCCATTTCACCTTGTGGCATGTGTCGCCAGGCGCTGCTGGAATACGAGGCCAGGACAAACCAGTCTATTCGACTGATCCTATCTGGCCAGGAAGGCAACGTCTATATTTTAAAATCGGTGGGACATCTTTTGCCCTTCGCTTTTAAGAGTGATGAGTTAATCTGACCATGTGAGCCTTACAAATTATGGCAGGAGAATTTTGCTAAAAAAGTGTTTGTACACCATACGCCACCTTCATCTCATGCTCCAGCAGCCATTTTTTCCTCCACAGCCCGCCGCTATATCCAATTAAAGCGCGGTTGGTTCCGATCACACGGTGGCAGGGCACAATGATGGCAATATTATTTTTCCCATTTGCATTGGCAACAGCTCGTGTCGCCTTAGGATCGCCGGTTTTTATAGCCAGCTGAATATAACTGATGGTTTTGCCAAATGGGATGGTCATCAGCTGGTTCCAGGTCTCCTGCTGAAAAACACTCCCGTCCTGGCTAAGAGGAAGATCAAACACCCTTCTTTCTCCATTAAAATATTGGATCAATTGTTCGATGCACTGAATGATCAGTGGTGGCATATCCTTCCTGCTGCCGTCGTTTTTGGTGGATGTATCGTGGAAACTGACCTCACAGATATAATAGGCCGTGCCCGATATCTTCAACAAACCTACAGGTGAATGATAGTATGTAGTATAATTTTCAGCCAATTTTCTGCCCGTTTGATACCGGCAAACCGGGTTGCAATAAAATTACATCTTTGTTTTCATCATACACACCCAGCACCAGGCATTCACTGACAAAATCCGCAATTCGCTTCGGTGGAAAATTGATGACGGCAATGACCTGCCTGTTCAGAAGGTCTTCACTGGAATAGTGAACTGTGATCTGCGCTGAAGATTTTTTAATTCCAAGTTCTTTTCCGAAATCGATGGTTAACTGGTATGCCGGCTTTCGTGCTTTTGGAAAATCCCTTACTTCAATGATGGTTCCGCTTCGAATATCGATCTTTTCAAAATCCTCCCAGGTTATCATAGGCTTAATTTAAAAAAATTTCCAATCTCTGCGAAAGAATTAATCAAACCCTCAACGATATGCATTTTTGTACTACCTTAAAGGCCTAATTTTTTGGCCTTATGGATAATAAGAAAAAGAAAAACCTCTCCCGCCGGGATTTCGTTCGACAAAGTGCTGTTTTTGGTGCGGGGGTGCTGGTATTACCGCGCCATGTGCTGGGTGGCAAAGGTTTTATCGCACCAAGTGACAAGCTCAATATTGCCGCTATCGGAGCGGGCGGTAAAGCAACTTATAATATTCAACAGGCTTTTAATGGTGGCGCGGAAAATATAGTAGCACTCTGTGATGTTGACGACCGGATGGCCGCAGACAGCCGTAAAAAACACCCCAAAGCCAGCTATTACAAAGATTTCAGGGAGATGCTGGACAAGCAGGGTAAAGGGATCGATGCTGTGATGATCACAACGCCCGATCATATGCATGCGGTACAGGCATTGCCCTGTATGCAACTGGGCAAGCATGTATATGTTGAAAAGCCGCTCACCCACGATATATACGAAGCCAGGATTCTTACCGAAGCTGAAAAGAAGTATAAAGTGGTAACCCAGATGGGCAACCAGGGAAGTAGCGGAGATGATACACGAATGATCGAAGCATGGGTACAGGCAGGCCTTATCGGCGACATACATACTGTGCACGTTTGGACCAACAGACCTACCTGGCCACAGGGCATACCAAGACCTGAAGGAAAATTTGATATACCCAAAGAACTGGACTGGGATCTTTGGCTGGGCACGGCACCTGCGCGGGATTTTAATCCGATCTACCTGCCGGCAACCTGGAGAGGATGGGTTGATTTTGGCACCGGTTCACTTGGCGATATGGGTTGTCACTTTATTGACGTGCCATATCGCGCCTTAAAACTGGGCTATCCCGTTTCAGTAGAGTGCAGCGTAACCTCTGTTTATACTGGATTTTTCCAGGAAGCTTTTTATACCGACAGTTACCCGCCTTCCTCTAAAACACATATACAATTTCCAAAGCGAGGCAACCTTCCGCCCGTAGAAATGATCTGGTATGATGGCGGCATTAAACCAAAACGTCCGGCGGAGCTCCTTCCCGACGAGAACATGGCGGAATGGGATGGTGGAATGATCTTCGAAGGCACGAAAGGAAAGATCATGGGCGGACTATGGGGACGGAACCCGACCTTACTGCCAACAAGCAGGATGAAAGATATTAAACTGCCCGCTTTGAAGAAAGCAAAGGTGGAAAGAGGAGCCGAAGGACACCAGACACAATGGACCAACGCCTGCAAGAAAGGCTATGGGGCCTATACCAGCTCGCCATTCTCGGAAGCAGGCCCGCTTACCGAAACAGTATTGATGGGCAACCTTGCTGTGCTGAGCTATAATCATATTGAAAAGAATGCAAAAGGGGAGAATACATTCCCCGGTAGAAAAAAATTACTTTGGGATGGAGCCAATATGAAGATCACGAATTTTGAACCAGCCAACCAGTTTGTGAAAAGGAAATATGCCGGTAACTGGAAACTGGAGATCTGACAGTAAATAAATATTTGCTTTAATTATATTACATCATAATAAAATCACCAAGAAGTAAATCATTTTGCGAATGAAAAAGAAAAAAAATATTTCCGAATCACGCCGCAGATTTATCAGGAATTCATCTGTAGCAGCAGCAGGCTTTTTTATTGTTCCCCGACATGTCCTGGGCAGAGGCTTCATTGCACCGAGCGACAAACTGAATATCGCCGGGATAGGCGTGGGTGGGAAAGGTGAAAGCGATCTTACTTCTTTTGCAAAAAGTCCAAATGTTAACATCGTCGCGCTGGTAGATGTCGACGACCGGCAGGCAGTTAAATCGCGGACAAATTTCCCCAAAGCAACCTATTACAAAGACTTCAGGGAAATGCTGGCCAAAGAGAAAAACAATATTGACGCCTGTTCCATTTCCACGCCTGACCATACCCACGCGGTAGCTACACTGGCTGCGATGCAGCTGGGAAAGCATGTGTATACACAGAAGCCTCTTACACACGATATCTATGAAGCACGTATACTGGCTGAGGCCGCTAAAAAATATAAGGTCGTTACACAAATGGGCAACCAGGGCGGTTCCGGTGATGGTGTTCGCCAGGCCAAGGAAATGTATAATGCAGGAATGATTGGCGACATTGTTGAAGCACATGCCTGGACTAACCGTCCCGTATGGCCCCAGGGCATTCCTACACCCACAGGGAAATTTGATATACCCAAAGAATTAAACTGGGATCTCTGGCTCGGCCCAGCAAAATACATCGACTTCAACCCGGCATACCTTCCCTTCAACTGGCGGGGATGGTGGGCCTTTGGTACCGGTGCTTTGGGTGATATGGCGTGTCATATCATGGACCCGATCTACCGGATCCTGCCCATAGATTACCCTGATTCTGCTGAGTGCAGCGTGGCAAATATCTGGAAAGACATGTGGGCCGAAGGAAATTATGTCGACAGCTGTCCGCCTTCATCCATCATCCATCTTAACTACCCACGGAAAGACAAAAAAGGCAATATCAAGGTTTCATGGCATGATGGTGGCCTGTTGCCCCAACGCCCTGATGAGCTATTACCTGAAGAAGCTTTTGGCAACTGGGATGGTGGGGTTTTGCTCGTAGGCACCAAAGGTAAAATGCTGATGGATTGCTATGGCGCAAACCCCCGGTTGTTACCAACAACCCTGATGAAGGAAAAAACAATGCCGGCAAAAACTATCAAACGCGTTCCTGAAGGACACTACCTGCAATGGGTCAACGCTTGTATCGCCGGATACGGAAAAGGGGAGACGAGTTCACCTTTTGAATATGCAGGACCATTTACGGAAAGCATACTGATGGGTAACCTCGCCATTCGCAGCGCCATGATGGTTAATCCCAAACTAAAAGGTTGGGAAGACAAATACCTTGGCCGTAAGAAATTACTTTGGGATGCGAAAAATATGAAGATCACAAACTTCGATGAAGCCAACCAGTTTGTGAAAAGAGAGTATCGGGACGGGTGGAAGCTCACACTTTAGAAGAAGCAAGAAAATTGTAATTAGGAATTGGACCCCAATTCCTAATTACTTAATCGCTCACAAGTTTCCTCGACTTCTTCAGGTAGCGCGTAAATAAATACAGCGCCAGCAGCACGACCAGGATGACGATGAACAAAACCAGGTTAGCCTGGAAATCGAAACGCTCATCGTGCCGGTAAAAATGCTTCATGATGATAAGTATGGCGCCAGTTGTCCATATATAAGTGGATGTATATTCCCGGATGATTACTCTCGTCCATTTGAACTCCATGCTGTCAATAGTTTTCCAGATACCATTCAGGTTTGGTATCCACCTGTTGACACGACTGCAATACGCATCAAATTCTGCCCCGAACTTGTTTCTTAAAAAATTCTCTTCCGCTCTAACAATGGCCTGGTAAAAAAACAGGAACAAAGGTGTGGCGATCGCCATAAATATTAATGAATTGGACGCAATACCAAGGCCTACCAGGATCAGGATATTACCCACGTACAGCGGATTGCGGCAATGTGAAAATATGCCGGTAGTCACCAGCGTATCTGCATAGACACGCCTGTTTTTACCACCCCGGATAATATAAACAAGGCCGATCGTGATAACACGGATCAACTGCCCAATGATCGTCACTGCAAACCCGATCAACATAGCAGTAACAGGATCACTGAAGACTTCCGGTGAGGGAATAAAGAGTACAAGATAGAACAGGGGAAACAACCAATTGCGGTTGTGAAAAAGCAGATTACCGAGCTTAACCATTTTAGTTTTCTTATTTTACTGCGATCATACCGCAGAAGTTGTACCACTTGAAAAAAGTTTCCACGTAACGAAAACCCTTGTTGAAAAGCAGTTCACGATTTTCCATCAACTTATAAGGTATGAGTACGTTTTCAAGCGCTTCCCGCTTCTGGGCAATTTCCATATCATTGTATTGATTTCTTCTTTTGAAATCATAATAGTACTTGATGAACTGGCGGTTAAAAAGCGAATCTTCTCCCAAAACTTTCTCGATCAGGATCAGGCAGCCGTTCTCATTTAGCTGGCTATATATCTGTTCAACCAGCTTTTCGCGATAAAGCGGGCGAATAAACTGCAAAGTCAGGCACATGATCACTACCGACGCGTTTTCGATAGCGACGCCATTATTTAAATCCATACTTAAAAGCTGGTACTTCCTGGTAATGCCATTGCTTTCGAAATTCCCACGACATTTATCCAGCATCTCCGCACTGTTATCAATGCCTATGAACTCAATGTCCGGAGGCAACACCTTATCGATATTGATCAGTGTGGTGCCGGTGGAACAGCCCAGGTCATATACCCGGGTACCCGGAACGGCAAAGTCTGCCGCGATCTCCGTCATCATCCGTTGGATCTCCAGGTAAAACGGTACCGAACGTGTGACCATATCATCGAATACCTGGACTACAGTATTTCCGAACTTGAAATCCTCTGCCTGCTTGGGTTGTCTGAAAATATCATCCTGGTTTGCCATACTAATTTCAAAAAAAGGGTAAAGCCGAACACCGACTGTTATTTGGATTTTTCTTAGCGCGTGAAGGTAGCGCCTTGTGGAAAGATTGGAAAATTTATTTATCCATACAGACTCCCCGCATGGGTCTATCCCAGCACATTGGCCAATTCCATAAGTTCTTTAAACTTGTAATGTTCTTTCTCGTTGTCAAAGCATTTTGCAAATTCCTCAAGCAGGTGCTGTATGACCAGTTTATTGGGCAATGGCTTAAAATACGCGTTCACCGGGTGCACCGATATTCTTTTGAAATAACTTTCTACATCCTGGTGGATGAAAACCTGGCCTGAAGCCGGATCGATAAAGAACTCGATCTTCTGTAAAGGATCAGGAAGATTTTCGTCCGAATACCCTGGTTTGAAATAAGCGATAACAAATTGCCTGGGCAACTGGATAGCCCTTACAGGTATGTCCAACAGTTCACAAAGCAGGAGATATAATATCCCGTTGCTAACCTGGTTGCCCCTTTTTGCCTCCAGGGCTTTATGGAGTAAAAATTCATTTGGCTCATTGTAGTTGATTTCTGTGCCTTTTAGCCCATAATAACTGTAAAGGATACTCGTGACAATATTAATCTGTTCCAGGGGAGTGAGATAGTTATTCAACTCGAGCCAGATATTCCGTCTTACTTTTTCGATCTCCTGCCGCACGCCCGAAATACCCAATTCGGGATACTGAAACTTTGAAACCAGCAAGGCTCCTACCATCAGGTCATGATGTCCCGATACATTCCACTGGCGAAAATCTTCAGTAAGGTCGCGATAGTGGAGCCGGTGTATCAATAATTCGATCCTTGTCTGTGTATGCTCTTCGGGTGTGGTTTCCCATAGATGCTCGAGGTTGGGTATAATTGGCTTTCCGAGGTCGACAATTTTTTCAGAAACGGCGTCAAAAACTTCCTGGTCAGGATCATCCAACAAATGAAGCAGGGCTGCTATTTCTTTATTCGTTTCCATTAGTCAGGCACAATTTCAGTATTGAGGACGAAAGCAAATAGTTAAACTTTTCCACAGGAGTGAAGAATGCAGTTTCGCATTTGAGATTTTATGGTTTAAGGTAGTTGAATGTGGTGGAATGTAGTTTAACATTGTACCGCAACCGTAATCAATTTTCAACAACATTCAACTATCTTCAACAATCTTCAACAACATTCAACAATCTTCAACCAACCTGAGAAACCTAAAGGCCAATGTAGGCCTCATTCATATAATCAATAACGGGAAGTGTATTTCCGGAAAAATCAAAGAAGGCATTGTTCTCCCAGGAAGAGCCCTGGCCCCAGCCATCGTTTAGCCGGGAACTGATCCACGCCGGCTCCCAGTACATGATACCCTTACCACCCCCATGTATAATAGCCTGTGTAAGATCTTTCATATAACGCAACTGGTCCTGGATAGAAATATCATAACCGGGTGCTTTGTCTGAAACAGACATGATATTGGTATAACTATCCGCGTTATCACCGGTCCATGGGTAAGCTGTTTCTACCACCATGACTTCTTTTCCCGCCAATGTTTTTAATAGCTTAATACTGGCAGTCACATCGTTCATATTTTGAACGGTTGACCATTTGGTATAATGCGACAAACCGAGTATATCATAATCGGTTACCCCGTGTTGCCTGAGAGCTGAAACCCAGAATTCCGCATTTTGCAATTGCGCCACATGCAGAATGATCTTCGGCTTGATGGCAGAACCGGCTGAAAAATCACGAACGGCTTTGATACCACTTTTGAGCAGGGTAGCAAAATTTTGCCAGTTATTATTTTCAACCTTACCCACCGGCCAAAGCATGCCGCTGTTCGTTTCATTTCCCACCTGCACCATTTCCGGCACCAGGTTTTTGCTTTTGTAATAATTTAAGACAGCTAACGTGTAATTGTAAACCGAATCCTTCAAAACATCTATCCCAAGACCGGCCCAGGCTGCCGGTGTGTCCTGGTGAGCCGGATCTGCCCATCGATCTGAATAATGGAGATCCAGGTTCACCGCCATGTCCAGGCTTTTGGCACGCTGTAGGGTTTTCTCCACACCGTACAGGTCATAGTACATCTTACCATTGTTCAGGCTGGCTACCCAGTTAGGCGTATGCCATAGCCTCACTCTTACTGTATTGGCGCCGTGATCTTTCATGATACGGAAAGGATCTTTCACCCTTCCCGAATCCCGGTATACGCCTCCATAATCCTCCACCTGGTTTACATACGACAGGTCAACTCCCATGCTGAATTCGTCCCATTTGTAAAACTTCCGCGTCGATAGCTCCGATCCGGATGATTTTTTTTGACAGGAAAAGGAAAAAGAAAGCATGCTTATAAAGAAAAGTAGCAAGCCTTTATAAATCGGAGTAATGAAACCTCTATAAAAACAGGAATAATTCATATCTGGCAATTTCGTTGGATAGTCTAAGTTAGGGTAGGAAGGGGTAGAACGCTGCTTTATCGAAGGGTAATTTCCATTCTTCACCTCAAATTTCTACCTCTTACGAAACCTGCTCGAGGTCCTGTACGATCTTGTTAGTTCCCACATCGGTTCGGTTACCAACCGTCGCTTCAAACAATTGCATGAGTTTGTGATAGTGATTTTCTGCAGAATATTCACTAGTTAATTTTTTAAAAGCGTTTTCGCCAAGCTCGATACATTTTTGCTTGTCGCTAAAAAGATAGTCAATCTTTTGTCTCAAAGCAGCCACGTCCCGCAGGGGGAATAACATACCTGTCTCATTGTCGGTTACAATCTCCCTCAGACTTCCCACATTAGTCGCCAGCACTGCTTTTTTAAAGGCAAAGCTTTCCAACACTGTATTGGGGAAATTATCATATATCTCAGCAGGCATCACGGTGAAGGAACAGGTTTTCAAATACGCCTGTATCTCCTGGAAATTCTTCTGACCAAGAAACTCAATATTGTGCTCTTTGCCCTCAAGGTATTGCTTAAGTACCTTATCATATCCCGAGCTGGAACTACCTACGATCTTCAATGTATGACCTGAACCTTCGAAAGCTTTAACAAGGGTAAGCAACCCTTTCTCTTCTTCAACGCGACCTACAAAAAGAGCAAACGGTTCATAACTGATCTCCGTTAGAGGATCAATTGTTTTAAAATTGAAAAAGGTTGGTATATGGTGCAGTTTGCCTGCAGGGATCCCAAACAGGTTCAGGCGGGAAATCGTGAATTTGGATGGTACCACAAAGGCGTTGATCCTTTTGGTGATGCCCAGCATTTTTTGAAGTTGGAGCGAAGAGGCTTTTACTGCCGATAAAATATAGGAGTGATGGACACATTTATACCGGACTGCATTGAATTTTGACCCGGTAAGACATCGTTCACAAATATCTTTTTTTGATGCCCGGTAAAAAATCCCGTTGGCGCAGATCTGCCCGAAATCCGACACACGGTGAATTACCGGTATCTTATTTTTTAACACGGCCGAAAAAATGCTGGCCGACATTTTATTCTGGTAATGCAGTACATACACCAGGTCCGGCTTGGTTTTCCTGATCAGCGTATCCAGCTTTCTTTTCGCCTCGAAAGAGTAGAACATCCGCGAAAAGGATTTGATCATCGACTTAATATCGAACTTATTATATTCACGGAAATAGACTTCCTTGCCTTCACCGATAGGACTCATAAAGTCTTCTTCATATTCCGTAGGCTGGTTGTGATTGCTTTTAATGCTGAATGGGATCACTGTATGGCCGTTCCTTTCAAGCAGTTCTTTTATATTAAATAAATACCGCTCCGGTCCACCGGAAATAAAATACCTATAGTTGACAATTATTATTTTCATAGTCTGCCGGCATCGGCCGCCGGATACAGTTTAGTGATGATCAGAGCCTGTTACATCCACCTGTTCCACCACATCTGGAACATCAACAACAGCCAGATCGAGGTTTTTCTGCCCTGCACACCATCCAGGAATTCTTTACGGATGGACATAGCCCTTGCCGGGTTCAGGAATTCATGTTTTGCAAACTGGCTTTCGTTGATATAATGAAACAAATGATCTTTCAGGTCAGTGGTCAGCCATTCGTACATAGGAAACGTGAAACCTGCCTTGGGCCTGTCCAGCATCTCCTTTGGCACATATTTGTGCGTGATCTTTTTCAACAGGTATTTTGAACCTTCGCTGTTGTATTTCAGATTTGATGGTAACTGCGAAACAAATTCAATGATCCGATGATCGAGGAGGGGTTCGCGGCCTTCAAGTGCAACGCTCATGGTAGCGCGGTCGACTTTTGTCAAAACATCATCCACCATATAGGAACGATAATCACGGGCCAGCAGCGTATTCATATAATCATTCTCGTTATTCACCGTGCCGATATCATCGTACAAACCAATATTCTGGTCGTAACCGGGCAGGAGGTCGACAAGATCCCTATAGATAAACTGCCTGTCGTACACATCGGCAAGACCCGATGTTTTATAAGTATTTAGAATTTCTGCAACCCTTTCCACTTTGTGGTTCTTTTTCAAACCAGGATAAATCTTTGTGGAGGTATTCAAAACACCCCTGGTGAGGCTCAATAAAGCAGCCGGGGAACGTTCCAGGTAGTTGTGAATTTTAGTTTGGTTAAAATATTTTGTGTACCCTGCAAATACCTCATCGCCGCCATCGGCAGACAGACTCACCGTCACCTGTTTTCTTGCAAACTGGCTCACGAGGGTAGTGGGTATGGCCGAACTGTCGCCAAAAGGCTCGTCATACAATTCTGGCAGGCGGGTAAAGATTTCCTGCGCCTCACGGGTTGTGCAATAATATTCATTGTGCTCAGTACCCAGGTGGTTTGCAATCTGTCTGGCATAGGGAGCTTCGTCCCATTTTTTTACATCAAAACCAATAGTAAAGGTCTTGATCTTTCTTGCACTGTTCTTTTGAAGGATCGCAGTCACCACCGAACTGTCATATCCACCACTTAAAAACACACCCACCGGCACATCACTGACCATACGGTATTGAAAGGCGGAAGTAAATAGTGCCTCCACCTGATCCAACGCTTCCTGCTCCGAAATTCTCAGTTTCGGCTTATTGTAATGATCGATCACGTCCCAATACTTGTGATCGGTCACTTCCTTGCGCTTCAGATCGATCTTTATATAATGACCCGGCTGGATCTTGAAAGTATTTTTAAAGATCGTATGTGGTGCGCGGATATAGCCGTATTTGAAAAATAAGGTTACTGCCTGCTCATTGATATCCTTTTCAAATACGGGATAACTGTAGATGGATTTTAATTCCGAAGCAAACAGCAGGCAATCGTTTTTATAGAAATAATGCAAAGGCTTTACACCGGCACGATCTCTTAAAAGAAAGAATAATTGTTTTTCGATATCATAGATGGCATAAGCGAACATGCCGATGAACTTACTCACAGACTCAATACCATACTCCTGGTAAGCTTTGATGATGACTTCTGTATCCGAATCAGAATGAAATTTATAACCGGCGGCAATCAATTCCTCTCTTATTTCTTTAAAATTGTAAACCTCGCCGTTCAGAATGATCACCACTTTTTTATCATCGCTATACATGGGCTGGTTCCCATTGGAGGAAACATCCATGATGGACAGCCTCCGGTGACCCAGGCCGATATTTGCAAAAGGTGATTCAAAAAATGCAATGGCACCACTGTCGGGGCCGCGATGATGCTGCACCTCGTTGGCCGTATGTAGATTTTCCCTGGTAAGTTTCCTACCGAAATCGCAAAAACCCGTTATTCCACACATATTTTTCTTTGTTTAACTGAATCAGATTTATAGGAAATGGAGCTGTTAGGTCCCAACAGGATATATAAACGAAATTTTATCAATTTAGTGCATAAAATACGGCGAAATTCAGCGACAGGCAACCCTGCGACCAAAAGTTCCTTATTTTATCCACAAAAAACGGGTTTGGTGTGTTTTATGCCGTAAAACCCAAAATAATATGAACCACGGCCAATCGTCGAAGAAATTAACGCCTGTGAAAACTTAATAATGGAAGCTGTTGATTAAACTGGTGGAACACCATGATTAAATTGACAGCTTCTTTATTTCCTGGTTAAGACTATTTCTTTTTTTTGGCTGCTTTTTTTGTAGCCGTTTTCTTGGGAGCTGCTTTTTTGGCCGCCGCTTTTTTCTTTGCAGCAGGTTTTTTTTCTTTTTTGGTAAATGCGCCGGGTATCTCCGTTTCGATCATTTTTTTTACTTCCTCGAGATTAAGTGTGGCTGCTTCTTCCGAAGAATACCTGGTATCATCGGCTTTACGACCCATTTTCACCATCTTTTTACCAAAACGAATAAATGGTCCCCATCGTCCATTTTCAAGAGCAATTTTTTCTTCTGGCCATTGTTGAATATAGCGGTTGGCTTCTTTTGTTAACTTGGCTTCGATCAGTTCATTGATCTCATGCTGTTTCAGTGATTCGAAGTTGTAACGCTTCGGTACATTGATAAACATGCCGTCCCACTTGATATAAGGGCCAAACCTGCCTTTGCCTTTTGTTACAGGCTTGCCTTCATACATTGCGACCGGTGCATCCGCTTTTTTCTTTTCCTTGATCAGTTCAATAGCCCTTTCAAGATCAACAGTGGACATATCGGTACCGCGAGGTATGGAAATAAATTCTTCACCCCATTTTACATAAGGACCAAACCGACCCACGTTCACCGAGATGTCTTTTTCTTCGTATTGTCCGAGTGTTCCCTGCAAACGGAACAGGTCCATAGCTTCTTCGTAGGTGATGGTTTCTATGCTTTGGCCGGTAGGTATTTTTGCAAACCTTGGTTTTTCCTCATCATCCGCATTCCCGATCTGCACCATCGCGCCATAACGTCCCATCCTGGCTACCACCGGCTTACCCGTTTCGGGGTCAACGCCAAGTTCTCTCTCTCCTTTTATTCGTTCAGCGGTCTCTATTGTCTTTTCAACATCTTTTTTAAAGGGACTATAGAAGTCCTTGATCATTTCGTTCCATTTCATTTTTCCCTCGGCCACTTCATCAAACTCCTCTTCAATACGTGCAGTAAACCCGTAGTCCATAATATCATCAAAATACTGGATCAGGAAATCGGTCACAACCAGGCCAAGGTCAGAAGGGAAAAGCTTTGATTTTTCAGCACCCGTATTTTCCTGCTCGGTCTCCCTGACGATACTGTCTTTCTTCAGTTTTAGAACCTGATACTCGCGTACCACACCTTCTTTATCTCTTTTTTCAACATAGCCTCTTTTGAGTACCGTTGAAATCGTGGGGGCATAGGTAGACGGCCGGCCGATGCCCAATTCTTCAAGTTTCTTCACCAGGGAGGCTTCCGTGTACCTGGAGGGCGGCCTGCTGAATCGCTCGGTCGCTTTCAATTCCTTAAGGGGCAGATCCTGACCAGCCACCAGCGGGGGGAGCATACGTTCCTGTCCCGGGGCAACCATGTCCGTTTCGTCCTGGTCGTCATCATCTTTATCTTCCCGGTATACTTTCAGAAATCCATCAAATTTCAACACTTCTCCAGAAGCTGTCAATTCTTCATTATTTGTTGATATAGAAATTTTTGCGACAGTCTTCTCCAATTCTGCATCAGACATCTGGCTGGCCATCGTCCTTTTCCAGATAAGCTCATACAGTCTTTTCCAGTCGGGCTCTTCCACCGTTGTATTACTCATATATGTAGGACGAATAGCTTCGTGCGCCTCCTGTGCCGACTCATTTTTGTTCTTGTATTTCCGAAACTGGTGGTATTTCTCACCATACATGCCCTTTACCGTCCTGGTTATATCGCCAAGGGCCGTATCGCTCAGGTTAACGCTGTCGGTACGCATATAAGTGATATATCCGTTCTCATACAGCTTCTGGGCGATTAGCATGGTCCGGCTAACGCCATAGCCCAGTTTCCTCGAAGCTTCCTGTTGAAGCGTTGACGTGGTAAAGGGTGGGGCGGGCGAGCGTTTGCCAGGCTTTACCTGGATATCTGATACCTTATAATCGGCACCGATGCAGCTTTTAAGAAATGCTTCGGCATCCTCTGACCTGGATTGCTTTTTCCCTTCCGCAACAAAAGTGACGGGTTTATCCGATACATCTTTGGCCGTGAAAAAACCTTCAATCTTAAAGGTGCTTACCGGTGTAAAAGCATTTATTTCACGTTCCCTTTCTGCTATCAGTCGCACAGCCACACTTTGAACACGGCCCGCGCTGAGGTTGTTGCGCATACTCATCTTTCTCCAAAGCACCGGGCTCAGTTCAAAACCCACGATACGGTCCAGTATTCGCCGGGCCTGTTGGGCATTCACCAGGTTCATATCGATCGTGCGGGGATTACTCACAGCCGCCTGGATCGCAGGCTTGGTGATCTCGTGAAAAACGATGCGCTTGGTTTTCTTTGGATCAAGGCCCAGCACTTCACATAAGTGCCAACTGATGGCTTCACCCTCACGATCCTCATCCGTAGCCAGCCATACTTCCTTAGATTTATTGGCCAGTGACTTAAGGTCCTTTACCACTTTCTCCTTGTCCTCGGAAACTATGTAACGGGGTTCGAAATTTTTCTCCAGATCAATACCCATACCCGCTTTCTCAAGATCACGTATATGACCAAAGCAACTTTTCACCTGGAAATCACTTCCCAAAATTTTCTCTATCGTTTTTGCTTTCGCAGGGCTCTCAACTATTAAAAGGTTTTTCGCCATAAACACTCCATATTAATATATAACATCAACGCCAGTTCATGTCCGATAAGCAGTTAAAACTACCCCCGGAGCGGTCGCAAGTTAGAGCAAGAATAATAATTTTTTCTTGAAACAATTTTCTGCGCCCGGCCAAACGAGTATAAACAGGGTTTAGCAGACTCGCTGTAACTCAGTCTGGATAAGGGTTTTAATCCACTCCGTCGTGAAGATCACCGCTGTTAAATGTTTTTTTCTGAACCAACTACTTTCACCATGTTTACCAAAACTCATATCACAACACCTGCATGATGAGCGCTGCCACCTGCTTCGCCCAAAGTTCATACTCCTTTCCGGAAGGATGCAGACCATCTTCTGCCAGCATACCGTCTTGTAAAGCCGATGATCTGGTACCTGGGGTGATATTTAAGTAATGAACCTTTTTCGCGACAACGATGTCCTGACTGATCATGTTATATCGCTCAATTTCCTGCGCTATTTCCGCACGGTTGCGGCCCTCGGCAAATGGAGTGGCACCCCAGTCAGGTATTGACAATACGATCACATGGGATGGGTCATCACCCGCCAGGGCGATGGCTTTTTCAAGCAACCTGCCAAAACCTGGTCTGTAATCGACAACCGGTCTTCCCCGGTATTGATCATTGACTCCAATTAATAAGGTAACAAAATCATAGTGGCTTTTCAATTCTGCTTTTTGTATGGCTTCGGCTAATTCGTCGGTGGTCCAACCGGTGTTGGCGATGATAACAGGCGGCTCAAAATCGAAGCCAGCATCATTCAGTAATTTCACAACCTGGTTTGGGAAATTATCTTCAGCTGCAACTTTCTCACCAATGGTATAAGAATCGCCAAGAGCGAGGTAAGTAAGAGTTCTTATATTCCTGTTATCTTTCATAGAAGGCATGAAAATAGGATAACTATCCTGCATTGCGGAACTTTTGGAGATGGGAAAAAGAATCTTGAATTTTGACAGGCTAACTGGTACTTCTAAAAAAATGTAGTATTATTATCAGGTTTGATCTTATCAGCGAATGACCATTATGCACAATAATGAGTTAGTTCAGAAAATCGATATGAATATTGTAATCATTGGTTCGGGAAATACAGCAGCGGTGCTGGGCAGAAAATTTGTTGCCGCCGGGCATCGCATTCTCCAGGTCATTGGCCGCAATGCATCTGCCGCAAGCGAACTCGCGTATGAATGGGATACGGAGTCGGCAAATTATATGAGTCTTATCAACAAAAACGCGGACGTGTACATCATTGCTGTCAGTGATGATGCGCTCGAGGAAATCGCACGGGAAATCAGCTTACCCGGAAAAGTGGTCGCACATACCGCGGGTTCGGTTTCGAAAGATGTTTTGCAAAATACTTCCAGTCACTACGGTGTTTTTTATCCACTGCAAACGCTTCGCAAAGAGCTGACCCGGCATGTTGATATTCCCGTATTCTTTGAAGGCAGCGACGCGGTTGCAACGGCCACCCTGCAGAAACTGGCTCAATCCATTTCTTTCGGCCAGGCTGTATCTGCCAAAACTGAAGACCGGGTCAAACTACATGTGGCAGCTGTGATCGTAAACAATTTCACAACCCATCTTTTTTCACTTGCTGAAAGATACTGCCGGAAAGAAGGAATCAATTTTCACCAACTGCTGCCATTGATCAGGGAAACGGTGGAGCGACTTGAAACCATGTCGCCATCCGCCAGCCTGACGGGTCCGGCCGTCCGCCACGATAAAGAAACGATCCAGAAGCATCTCGAGATCCTGGAAACCCATCCACATTTACAAAAGGTCTACAGGTTTCTTACCGAAAGTATTGAACAAACAAAGTGAAGGAATACATTTGCTTTTCCTAAACCTGAAGCATAGATGGATCAATTTAAAAATATCAACACATTTATATTTGATATTGACGGCGTACTTACTGATGGCACTGTGTTGGTTTTAGAGAATGGCCTGCAGGCAAGGCGGATGAATATAAAAGATGGTTACGCCCTTCAGCTCGCGGTAAAAAAAGGATACCAGGTACTCGCCGTTTCAGGCGCTGCCGCTTCGCCCGTGGTGGATCGTTTGCATAAACTGGGAATTGCGGAGATTCATATGGGCGTTGAAGATAAGAAAGTGTTTGTCACGCAATTTATTTCGGCAAATAAAATAGACGCATCCAGGGTATTATATATGGGCGACGATATACCTGATCTCGAGGTCATGTCGGTGGTAGGTTTGCCAGCCTGTCCCGCCGACGCGGCACCTGAGGTGATTGCGATATCAAAATACGTTTCAGGTTATAGTGGTGGCTTAGGTTGCGTTCGGGATGTGATAGAAAAAGCGTTAAAACAAAATGGACACTGGCAACACAGCACCCACGTCACATCGCGCTAGCAGCGGGTAGCAATCCGGTAAATTATTCTTAGTGTAACTTTCCAAAAAAAGCAATAAATGAGATTGATCGCAGCATTCCTGAAAATGATACGCCTGCCCAATCTCGTGTTCATTGCTTTGACACAGGTATTGTTCCAGGTATGTATTTTCTATCCCCTCTATTCGGAAAATATACCCGCCGACGATACCAGGAACTTTATTCTTTTGCTGGCTGCATCTGTTCTTATCGCCGGAGCAGGCTATATCATCAACGATTATTTCGATATTAATATCGATGAGGTCAATAAACCTGAAAAAATGGTGGTTGACAAAGTCATCAACCGCCGCTGGGCCATCGCCTGGCACCTGATCCTAAGTACGGCCGGGGTTGTATTGACTGTGCTGGCTTTGCCGGTGAGAGAAAAATGGTACCTGGTACTGGCGAACATATTTTGTATTTTCCTGTTGTGGTTTTATTCCACCACCTTCAAAAGAAAATTGCTGATCGGAAATATAGCGATTTCGCTGCTGACTGCCTGGACCATATTGTTGATCTTCCTGTCCAAGGTTTCTTTCACCGACGCCTTTGCTGCCGCGCATCCCGGCCAGCCAAAGTTCTTCCGGTTTGCTTTCCTGTATGCTGGTTTTGCATTTATCATTTCACTGATCAGGGAAGCGGTAAAAGATGTAGAGGACATGCCTGGCGACGAACGCTATGGGTGTAGAACGATGCCGATCGTTTGGGGAGTAAACGCGGCCAAGGTTTATATCGCAGTCTGGCTGATCATCCTGATCTCTATACTTATCGTTATCCAGGTTTATATTTTACAGTTCCAGTGGTGGTGGGCTGTTGTTTATTGCGTACTCCTGATCATACTTCCCCTTTTATATATTTTCCGCAAACTATTCAAGGCTGTTACTGTGCAGGATTATCACCAGCTTAGTACGCTACTCAAGCTGACCATGCTCACCGGTATACTTTCGATGACCTTTTTTTATTTTTATTTATGAACAAAATTGTGCTGGCATCGCAATCACCACGCAGGAAACAGTTGCTGGAATGGGCTGAGATACCTTTCGAGATATTGGTAAAAGAAACCGCCGAAACTTTTCCGGACGATCTTTCTTCTGCTGAAGCAGCGATCTATATTGCCAGGCAAAAGGCACTGGCAGTAAAACCGGAAGTAAAGGACAATACCACGATCCTTGCTGCCGATACGATCGTTGTATTGAATGGCCGCCTGATCGGTAAGCCGGCAAGCAGGGAAGAAGCGGTGGAAATACTGAGCTCATTATCGGGCCAACAACACGAGGTCATCACCGGCGTGGTTATTATTAATGGTGATAAGGAAATCGCATTCGCAGATACAACCGATGTGCAGTTTCACGAATTGGACAGAAGACAGATTGAATTTTATATAGACAAGTATAAACCCTATGACAAAGCAGGCGCCTATGCAATCCAGGAATGGATCGGTGTAGTAGGAATCAAATCGGTAGCAGGTGATTTTTACAATGTAATGGGTTTGCCGGTAAGCCGCGTTGTGCAGGCGTTAAATCACCTTTGATTTCGGTTGCAATCACGTTGCTATGCTTGCGGATGCTTTGTACCTTGATCGCAAAACGCGGTCTTGTCAATCTCTGAAAAATTATTGCAGTTCATCTGGCAGTTCCAATATTACAACAAGAGTGAATTGCTGACGCAAAATGGCGAGCGGCTGACTATTCAAAATCCCGGCCAGTACAACAGCAACCAGGGGCCTGATTTCAGCAACGCCAGGATTAACCTGGATTCGACTATCTGGGCAGGTACCATCGAGTTGCATCTTAAGACTTCCGACTGGAACAGGCATAAACACCAGCATGATCCTAACTACAATAATGTGATCCTTCATGTTGTGTGGGAAGATGATATGCCGATCGATGAAAGATCACAGGAAAAGACGACAACTGCGTCCCTTCAGAATATTCCTGTGCTGGAATTGGGATCTAGAATACCGAAAATCTTATTACACCGGTACGATGACCTGATGCAATCCAATTCATTTATCCCTTGCGAAAAAAGTATTCCGCTCGTAAAAGATATTGTTTGGGAAAGTTGGAAAGAAAACCTGCTGGCCACCCGTCTGATGCGAAAAGCGGCTTTGGTGGAAGATCTCCTGCGCCAGAATAATTTTCACTGGGAAGAAACATGTTGGTGGATGATCGCCCGCAATTTTGGAATAAAAGTAAATGCCGAGACATTTGAAGCTATCGCCCGTTCACTGCCCCTGAATTTACTGGCCAGGCATAAAGGACAGGTCCACCAGGTAGAAGCGCTGCTCCTGGGACAGGCTGGTTTGCTGGAACAGACTTTTACCGAAAAATATCCCATCATGCTGCAACAGGAATACCGGTTCCTGCAAACAAAATACAACCTCAAACCGATACTCATGCCCATTCATCTGCTCCGGATGCGTCCCGGCAATTTTCCCGCTATACGCCTGGCTGAACTGGCGATTCTGATCCACCAGTCGACCCATCTTTTTTCTAAGATCAAAGAAGCCCGGTCCATAGCTGATATCCGAAGTTTTTTTGAGGTAACGGCAAATGATTACTGGCATTACCATTATCAGCTTGATGAACTCGCGGCTTTCAAAAAAAAGAAGATCGGTGACTCAATGACTGACAACATCATTATTAATTCGGTAGCACCGATGTTGTTTGCCTATGGCACTTATCACAAAGACAATCGATTTAAGGAAAAGGCACTGGATTGCCTCGGGCAGGTAAAGCCCGAGAGAAATAGTATAACCGAAGGATTCAGGGCTTTGCAGGTTGAAAACAAAAATGCCCGGGATTCCCAGGCATTGATCGAGTTGCGAAACGAGTTCTGTGAGAAAAAGCGTTGTCTGGACTGTGCCATCGGTAACGCGATCCTCAAGCGTCCGGAATCCTGATCTACTCTTTAAAAATCGTTTTTGCCATAACATTTTTGTCGGTTCGGATATGAACGATATAAATACCGGGTTGAATTGCGCCTGTTACCGAAACGTCCACCATTCCTGAAATGGCGTTGATGGAGTAAATGATCGGAATATTCCTTCCGGTGATATCTGTTAGAATGACCTGGCGTATCGTATTGATATATTTTATGGTAAAATCATTTTTAAAAGGACTCGGGTATACTGCAAATCCATCTGCAGTTTCTGTAAAGACCCGAATCGTCTTGCTATTGTAAGATGTTCCCCTGGGATCGCTATAGTTGATCATATAATAATTGTTTCCGGGTTGAGGTTGGAGATCTGTCGAAGTGTAAAAGCCGGCCTGGGCATCGCGGACTGGCAGGCTGTCGATGAGTTGAAAATCAGTATGGTTGTTCGAACGGTAGACACGGCAGATTCCGCCCGGGGCGGGATTGCTGACTATCCATCGCAGTTCGTGAAGGCCTTTCTTAGCTGAGACTTCAAACGAACTGACTGATGTGCCCAGTACTGCCAGCGCATCACATCCTGCACAATCTGTGAATACCTGAGCTGATCCCCAGTTATTGGCGGGACATCCTCCACAGCCCGATACAGAAGTATGGGTTCCGGGGAGACATACAAATAGGTTTGGATCACTGGTGAGCCTGTTGCTGAACTGACTGAAAGAAAAAACATTTAAACATGACCTGCCATTGGGTACACTGTAGGTGTCGGCTACTTTATTGATCAAAACTGCCATGCGGGTAAAACTTCCATCGCCAAAGCATAAAGCACCCGCGGAAGAATTGGGGTCGGTGATAATACCCCAGAATTCTGCTTTGCCATGATTGACAAAATATGAATAGGGATCGTTAATGACAAAGTACTGGTTGGACATTTTGAGCATCGCCGTAGTGGATGCATTTATCAAAACAGATGGCTTATCGGCCGTAGCACCCGGATCGAAGGACAGGTTTCGTTGAATTTCGAGGACGCCATAGTTGAAGATATAAGAATCACCGCGAAGGATGAGACCCGCACCAATACCCGAACTGATCACAAAGCGGGCGCCGGGTCTGACATAAATCGAGCCGCTGTTCATAAAGAATTTATCGATTGTCAGATCGCCACAAACCACCAGGGTTCCACCGTCGAGCGTAAGGCTGTTCATGGTTGTTGTCGCACCATAATACCACCTGGTGGTTCCCGCGGCAAGTGTTTCATTATCGACAAGCAACGGCTCTGTGCCGGCGCAGGCTGGTGGGGGAAGTGGGGTAAGGCATTGTGAAAATCCGCGGGGGAAGGAGAATGCAAATAATAACAGGAATAGACTGGTTTTAAACATAGGGTGACTTTTATCCCAAGCTACCCTGGATATAATTTGTTCGCAACCAGTTTTAACTTAATTACCAAAAACACTGCATGAACTGCCGGAAAAAATGCATGAACGAATGCACAGTTCATAAAGTGAATGACCTGAATCAAATATCGTAACTATTTTATGCTCCCGATCACTTTCCGAGCCATGCCTTAAAATCACTTACTCGTTTTCGACTAACGATCACATCTTTTTCCATCGCAGGAGAAAGATAAAGTTTGAGGCGATTTCCAAAATATGAATGTATCTCTTTTACTGTCGCCAGTGAGATGATAAAGGACCTGTTGACACGGAAAAATGCAGCAGGGGATAAAAGGTTTTCCAACTGTTCAATCCTATATTCGACTAGGTATTTTTGATTGTCGAATGTTTTTAAAAAGATAAACCGCTCCTGCGAAAAAAAATAAGCAACCTGGCCTGCCGGGATGGATAGTAATTTTTGGCCCTGCTTCACCAAAAACCTTTCTTTGAACGGACCAGCGGTTGTATACCTGTCGGGTTCGGCAGCACCTGGTGTCAGATGCAACAGGCGCTCTTCCGTATCCGGTATATTGGCCAGAATCTGCTTCATGGTTTTGTACCGGAAAGCGGTAAAACGATAATCACCGGAAAGCGTAGAGATGGTCACCATCGTTTTGATATCCGAGCCTGTTTTTATCCCGGCAATAATATTAGTATTCGCCAGGAAAAGATCTGGAACCTTATTATTTTTCAGCCATTCAGCTGTTGTAAGAAAATTGGCCGTGACACCCACCACCTGGATGGACTCGTCGATCTGTAGAAACAGGTCCTTAATCTGCTGCGCCCTCGATTTTTCGTATTCAATTACCAAGACATTCATATCAATCCATTGTCCTTCAAAAACGCAAATTTTGGAACTAACGAAAGATTATCAAAAGGCTATAGGCATCAACTGCCCAAACTGCTGGATGAACTGCCAACGGTAAATCGAAGAAAATAAGCTTTTCCTGCACCAAAGATAAGATTTGCCGGAGCGGCGCTGTCTGGCGGGCAACTACACTTATCCGCCCTGCGATTCTTAGCAATGTATTACAAACTACAATGGGTGTAGTTTCAATTTTTGGCCTAAATTTACGTTACTATCAATCATCAAACAGACGATTTGTGAAGAAACTAAGCCTGATCATCATCACCATAGCTCTTGTAACTACCGCATTAGGGCAAACCAATCGTGACGAAAGAAAAGAAAGGAAGGAGGCCAAGCGGCAAAAGATAAATGAACTGGCCCGACAGGCTGAGGAAGGTATCCTCATTTATAATAAACAAAGCATTTTTGGTATACAGCTCCGCACTAATGGATACGGCGCGTTTTATGAATTGGGGAAGATGAAGTCTAATCGCAAAACCAATCTCTACCGCATCGATTTCACCGAGATAAAAAATAATAAAGAAGAAAAATTACTGGGTGGCAGTTTTATATTTGGAAATCCTTATGTGTATGGTAAGATCAATAATTTTTATCCTATCACCCTGGGTTTCGGACAGCAATATATTTTGGGTCAGAAAGGAAATAAAAATGGTGTTGCCGTAACGGGATTGTACTACGCCGGTTTATCTGTTGGCTTATTGCGACCTTATTACCTGAATGTTGACCACCCGATCGAAGGCGAAAAGAGTATCAAATACTCAGTTGAGGATAGTGCCCTTTTCCTCGATCAAAGCGCGATCATCTCCGGCGGCGGTTTTGGCAAGGGCTGGGGTGAACTGAAAGTGAAACCCGGTGCATTTGTAAAGGCAGGGATGCGTTTTGACTTTGGCCGTTATAACGAATCTGTTCAAGCCCTCGAAATAGGTATGAGCGTAGAAGCATATGCATCAAAAATCCCGATCATGGCCCTGCAGAAAGATCAACGCCTGTTTTTCCAGGGTTATGTGGCCTTCCTGTTTGGCCGGCGCAAGTAGCCATCATGTATTCTTCCGCTTTCCACGTATTTTTGCATTATGACTGAGTTACCCGTGGTTCCCACCATTGACGAAAAAACGACCAGGATAAAAAAACCCGACTGGCTACGCGTTAAACTGCCCATCGGTGAAAGCTACAAGAACGTTCGCAACCTTGTTGATACACATAAACTTCATACGATCTGCGAAAGCGGCAACTGTCCCAATATGGGCGAATGCTGGGGTGCAGGCACTGCTACTTTTATGATCCTTGGTAATGTGTGCACACGGAGCTGCGGTTTCTGCGCCGTTGCTACCGGGCGACCAGAGCCTGTTGATTGGGATGAACCCCAGCGAGTGGCAGAAGCCATCTACCTGATGAAAGTAAAGCACGCGGTCATTACATCGGTTGATCGTGACGAGTTGAAGGATGGCGGTTCCATCATCTGGCAAAATACGATCCGGGCGGTGAAAAGCCTGAACCCCGGGACTACCCTCGAAACACTGATACCCGACTTCAAGGGTAAAAAAGAGGATATCGAACGCATCATAGAAGCAGCTCCCGAGGTGGTTTCGCATAATATAGAAACCGTGGAACGGCTCACCCGCCAGGTAAGGATCCAGGCAAAATACTGGCGTAGTATGGAAGTGATCCGGATACTCAAAGAGGGTGGTAGGAGAACAAAAAGCGGGATCATGCTGGGATTAGGTGAAAAAAAAGAAGAAGTGATCCAAACCATAAAAGACCTGCGGGATAACGGCTGCGATGTAGTTACGATCGGGCAATACCTGCAGCCTACACAAAAGCACTTACCTGTACATCGCTTTGTTCACCCCGACGAGTTTGCCGAATACCGCCACATAGGCTATTCCCTTGGTCTCGATTATGTCGAGAGCGGCCCACTCGTACGTTCATCCTATCACAGTGAACGACATGTTTTTCCCGGACTTGGCAGACTGGAATGGGAGCGTCAAAATCTCACCAACTGATATTTTTTAAGCCCGGGTAGGGGTATACCCTTAATTCCCTGCACATTTTAGTGAAAGTTTTGTAGAAAAGCTTCCCAAGCTGGCGTTTTGGCATAGTTTTTCGTGATTTACAAAAAA
Organism: Bacteroidota bacterium; assembly: GCA_023424015.1. Lineage (GTDB taxonomy): Bacteria > Bacteroidota > Bacteroidia > Chitinophagales > Chitinophagaceae > Terrimonas_B. The sequence continues at coordinate 135,108 of JAFAEM010000009.1, forward strand.
TTCATCCATGAAAAGGCTCGGATATCCAATAGCGCTGGTTTTCGCGTCACTGGTATCGGTGGTTTTCTTTACCACAGTAACCGCTGTTACGCTGGCTTCCTACTCCAAAGCTGATAAAAGCAATACGACAGTGGTGAAGCAGATTAGCGGTGAGACTGTGAAAAGGTAAAAAAGCCAATAACTGTGATTTCTATTTTCCAGGGGTTTGCTTCAAGTGCAAACGGGCAGCCTGGTTGAATATATAATCCTTTATGAAACTAAAGAGTCCAATTCTATAAAATAGCTTAGGGAAGCCCGGTTAGCCGGGCTTTTTCTATTTAAAAAAAGTCTGTAAGCTATTTTTCTTCCCAAACCAATGCGCTGGCGCCCAGGATGGCGGCGTCTGACTCTCTCAGGTGACTGATCAGGATCTTTACTTTGTTCTGGAAAACCTGGATCAGGTTCTCCTCCATATGTTCCTTGGTTGGCTTCAGCAGCAGGTCACCGGCTTTTGTAAGACCGCCAAAAAGGATAATGGCTTCAGGGCTTGAAAACATGACGGCATTGGCCAGGGCCAAACCAAGTATCCTGCCGGTAAAATCGTAAATATAACGGGCCAGCTCATCACCCTGGATAGCGGCCTCATATACTTTTTTAGAGTCGAGTTCATTCTTCGGGATATCCCTGAGCTTGCTGGGCGTATCCGTTTTATCCATCAGTTCGATAGCAGTACTGCAAACGCCGGTTGCCGATGCATAGCTCTCGAGCGAACCTTTTTTGCCGGTGCCCGGATGTATCCTGCCATCGGGTATAATGATCGTGTGACCGAGCTCCCCGGCAAACCCATCATGACCATAGATCAGGTGGCCATTTGCGACAATACCGCTGCCCACGCCAGTACCCAGGGTGATCATGATGAAATCCTTCATTCCCTTCGCCGCGCCATACATCATTTCGCCAATAGCCGCCGCATTTGCATCATTTGTTAGCGTCACAGGCAACTTAAACTTGGCTTCAATAAGCTTTGCCAGGGGGATTATCCCTTTCCAGGGAAGATTAGGTGCATACTCAATAGTGCCGGTGTAGTAATTGCCATTGGGGGCACCCACACCAATGCCTTTGATACGCCCGATGCCGCCTGATTTTTCGATAAGGAGGGATAAAGAGGAATAAAGTTCGTCGATAAATGTTTCAACCTCCTTATGTTTTTTCGTTGATATTTCATCGGAAAAAAGGACATTGCCATCCCTGTCGACTATGCCGAACTTGGTACCCGTGCCACCTATATCTATTCCAATCGAAAGCGCCTGTAATCCAGATTTTGCAGACATCGTGTATTGTTTTAAAAATTCACCCCGTTTAGCAGTTAAGAACGGGGCGAATGTACGAAGGAAATGAATTGCTTTAATGACTGGCAGCGCCAATTTCAGCATCGTAGTCAATACCCTGCTTTTTCAAAATTCCTTTCACAGCAAAAGCGAAAAATGCGAGGTAAGCAAAGCAGACTACCGTAATGATGTATGATTGGTGAATACCTATAATGTCTGCGATCTTGCCCTGGATAGGAGGGATAATACCTCCACCCAATATCATCATGATCAGGAATGCCGAACCCTGCGAAGTGTATTTCCCCAGTCCCGCGATCGAGAGGCTAAAGATCGACGGCCACATAATGGAACATACAAGACCACCACTGAGGAAGGCGTAAATAGATACCATCCCTTTCGTCAGTATACCGATAACCATCGCGATCACACCCAGGAAACCAAATATCAACATGGTTCTTGCCGGCTTGTTCTTACTGAAATAAAATGCTGCAATCTGAATAAGTACACACAACACATAATAATATAATGGCGTCATATCATATTTCGCCAGGGTATTTATACCAATTAAAATTCCAAACGCCACCAACGGAACAATAAACTGCAGGGTAGTTTTTGTTTTCTGTGATAAATTAAATGCGTTGATCGCACCAGTCCAGCGCCCAATCATCAGGCTTCCCCAATACATACCGATGAATGGCGTAGCTTCCGACGCAGATAAAGCACCAAACTCTTCCTGCTTTAAAAGCTCCCCAAGATTACTTCCGATAGCAACTTCCACGCCCACGTAAACAAAAATGGCCAGCATACCAAGGATCAATTGAGGATATTGCATGGCACCCCAGCCATCCGATTTTCTTTTAGCACTTGCAAGCGCCAACAGCAAGCCCACAACCACAACAGCAAGGGCACCGATCAGCCATTTTAGACGATAAGCTTCCATCGCATGACGCTCATCGGCACTGGCATTGGTCAGGTCGGTCTTGTAACTGTCAAAAACAGGGATAAAAAGCGCGACCAAAAGTATGGTCATCACAATCAAAGTGTACAAAGCCTTATTCGCTTTTTCGGTTTTCTCTTCCAGTATACCCGAAGGAACTTTCTTTGAAAAATAAAATAAGGCAGCTGCACCCAGGAATAATACACCAACGAATGAATAAAGTATGATGACTTTGGAGAGGCTTAGCGACGCGATCTGTTCGTCCGTTATCGCCGCCGTAGTTCCGAATAACGCCAGCGCAACGATCAGGGGGCCGATCGAAGTACCAAAGGAGTTTACACCACCCCCAAGGTTAACCCGGCTGGTGCCCGTTGCAGGATCACCGAGCAATATAGCAAAAGGCTGCGCAGCGGTTTGTTGTAATGAGAATCCAAGTGCCACGATAAACAGGCCGATCAGCATACCGGCAAAACTATTACCGTTCACCGCCAGGATCATCGCCGCTGCACCCAGGGCCGAAAACAACAAGCCATAAACGATACTTCGTTTATAACCCCATTTACCTACCAGGTCTTTGCCACCAAATGCACCATAGGCAAATAATAAAAGCGCACCAATATAGTACGCGGTATAAAAAGCAAAATCGATCAACTGGCTTTGAAACTGGTCAAGATTAAAATAGTGTTTACAAAATGGAATGAAAACACTGTTACCGGCAGCAATGAATCCCCAAAAAAAGAATACTGTTACTAATGTACCCAGCGCTCCGTAATTGGTTGGTGTTTTTGCGGTCATAGCAATTGGTTGGTTTAAAAGATTTAAAGTTGAAAATAAACAGAAATCGGCTAGTGAAAAATTTTTAATTGTCACAGCGCGTAATCGGAAAAACAGCTTAATTTGAATATAATTCCTCAGCACAAACCGTTTTGAATGGAAATAATTCATGTAGCAGCAGAATGTTATCCTGTAGCCAAGGCAGGTGGACTGGGCGATGTTGTCGGCGCACTTCCAAAATACCAGGCAGAAATGGGACACGTGACCAAAGTTGTCATGCCGATGTACCGCACAAAATTTCTCTACCAGAACGAATGGGAACTGGTACATGAAGGTGGTCAGTATATCGGGCCGCAATGGTTTCACTACAGCATCATACGGGAAAAGACCAACAAGCTGGGATTTGACCTTTACCTGGTTGACATTAATGGTTTACTCGATCGTGAAAAGATCTACGGGTATGACGACGATATCGAGCGTTTTGTCGCCTTCCAGGTGGCTGTTTGCGACTGGCTGAATCAGTGGCAACACACCCCCGACATTATTCACTGCCATGATCACCAATCAGGGCTGATCCCGTTCATGACTAAACACTGCTATGCATTCAGGAACAAACTCGGACGGGTGCCCTGCATGTTTACCATTCATAATGGCCAGTACCAGGGATGGATCGGGTGGGACAAATATTACCTGATACCGGCTTATGACAGCTGGCGGTGGGGTCTTTTAGAATGGAACAATTCGATCAACTCGATGGCTGCCGGTGTGAAATGTGCTGAAAAAATAACTACTGTCAGCCCAAGCTATCTCGAAGAATTAAAACATTCGGCAAATGGACTGGAAAAATTATTTGAATACGAAAAAGGCAAAAGTTTTGGTGTGTTGAACGGGATCGATACTGTAGTTTGGAACCCGGCTACCGACAACTATCTTGTAAAAAACTATGACCATGAAAATGTAGACAAGGGCAAGAAAAAAAATAAAAAAGAGATCTGCGAGCAGTTTAGTCTCGATCACGAAAAGCCCCTGATCTCATTTATCGGCAGACTGGTAGGAGAAAAAGCAGCCGACCTTCTGCCCGAAGCGATCACCCAGTCTATTTATCACCACCATGGAAAAGCAAACTTTTTAATACTCGGTTCGGGTGAGCCGAACCTGGAACAGCAACTCGACCAGCTAAAGCACCAGTTCCATGGATATTACAATTCATATATCGGCTATAGCGAACCGCTGAGTCATATGATCTACGCAGGTTCAGATTTCTTACTCATGCCAAGTCGCGTTGAACCCTGTGGCCTGAACCAAATGTACGCGCTTCGTTATGGCACCGTTCCAATGGTAAGAAGCGTGGGTGGCCTGAAGGATACGATCCGGGATTTTGGCGACTGGCAGGGATTCGGTATCCGGTTCGACCAGGCATCAGTTGGTGATATTACATATTCTGTAGGCCGCGCTATTGACCTTTACACCAACAAAACCGACCTGTTTCACTGGATGCGTGAATATATGATGACCATCGATCATTCCTGGGATTCGGCAGCCCAGCAATACATCGATCTTTACCGGTCAGTACAATAGCAGAAAAAATCAAATCATTTCAAATTGAGTTTTCAATTGATTTGTTGCTTAACTTTTCGATATAATTAAAAACACGTTTGCTTATGTCGATCGCAAAAGAAATTTTATCCGTGATTCTGGGTGGTGGTGCAGGCTCCCGTTTATATCCCCTCACAGCAAGTCGTTCCAAACCCGCAGTACCGATCGCGGGTAAATACCGGTTGGTTGATATCCCGATCTCCAATTGCATGAACTCAGGTATCAACCGCATGTTTGTACTTACACAGTTTAATTCTGCGTCCCTTAACAGACATATAAAAAATACCTATCACTTCAGTGCGTTCAGTTCGGCATTTGTCGACATCCTGGCGGCGGAGCAAACACCCGATAACCCAGCCTGGTACCAGGGCACAGCCGATGCCGTTCGTCAAAGTCTGAGGCATATAGCTCCTTTCGAAAGTGAATACGTCCTGATCCTCTCCGGCGACCAGCTTTACCAGATGGATTTCCAGGAAATGCTGGACAACCATAAAAAGACCGGCGCCGATATCTCTATCGCTACCATACCCGTGGGCGACCGCGAAGCACCTGAATTTGGTATCCTGAAAAAAGATGATACAGGTCTTATCACTTCATTTATTGAAAAGCCTGCGAGGGAAATACTTGGTGACTGGGCCAGCGATACGGGTGAGGAAATGCAAAAAGCAGGACGAAAATACCTGGCATCGATGGGTATTTATATCTTTAACAGGCAGTTGTTGTTCGACTACCTGCTCAATAACTACCTGGATGCCGCCGATTTCGGCAAAGAGATCATCCCGCAATCCATCGACAAATGTAAGGTTGCCAGCTACCAGTATGATGGCTACTGGACGGATATCGGTAATATTTATTCGTTCTTTGAAGCCAATCTTGGCCTGACCGCCGACCTTCCCGATTTTAATTTGTTTGATAATAACCGCGCCATTTATACGCGTGCCCGTATGTTGCCACCGGCAAAAGTAAGCGGCACTACACTGGAGAAAACCGTCATTGCCGAAGGCTCGATCATCAATGCCTCAAGGATGGACACCTGCGTAGTTGGTATTCGTTCACGAGTGGGTCATGGATCAACCGTGAAAAATACCTATATCATGGGTAGCGATTACTATGAGACGCTGACCGATATTGAAAAAGACAAGATGCAGGGCATCCCGCTGCTGGGGATAGGCAATCGTTGCTATATCAACAACGCCATCGTCGACAAGAACTGCCGTATCGGCGACGATGTACGCATCAATGGCGGCGCACACCTGGAGAATACAGACCAGCCGCTTTATACCATTAAAGATGGAATTGTTGTGATCAAGAAAGGAGCCATTATTCCAAACGGGTTCGTGATCTGACCTGTAGAAAAAGGAATACTGGTATAATGAATGTTGGTTTATAACTGATCTGGGATTGGCGAAACCCGTATTTATTCACACGAAGTGCTATGTCCCGTGAATAACTTCGAATCTCCTGGCCTAAAATGTGTATCTATTACATATTATAACTAACTTCCCTCACAATTGCTTACCAATACTGACCGCTTATGTCAACTGCATATACGGGACAAAAGCCCTCCCTTAGCCTCAGCCAGATCATCAACATGAGTGTAGGCTTCTTTGGGATCCAATTTGCTTTTGGTTTACAAAACGCCAATGTGAGCAGGATTTTCCAAACCCTCGGCGCAAAAATTGAATCCATCCCCATACTTTGGATCGCCGCACCATTGACCGGACTGCTGATTCAGCCCATCATCGGTCACTTTAGTGACAAAACCTGGTTGGGTAAACTGGGAAGAAGAAGACCCTATTTTCTGCTAGGGTCAATTATCGCTGCGATGGCTCTTTTTATTTTTCCCAATGTACATGTGTTGTGGATGGCTGCGCTGATGCTCTGGGTTCTTGACGCGTCGATCAATGTGGCGATGGAACCTTTCCGCGCATTTGTGGGTGATATGCTGCCCGACGAACAACGTACCGCCGGATTTGCCATGCAAAGTTTTTTCATTGGTACCGGCGCTGTGATCTCATCCCTGTTGCCGTATATACTTACGCGTTTCGGGATATCGAATGAGGCGGCACCGGGTGTAATTCCGGATTCAGTTAAAATATCATTCTATACCGGTGCTATCGTTTTTATTGTTGCCATTGGATATACCGTTCTCAGCACACGTGAGTACTCGCCAGCCCAGCTTCGATCCTTTGGGGCTTTGGAAGAGCATGATGATGAGGTGGTCATTCAAACGCCGTTTTCAAAGTTTAAAAAAATGGGACTGCGGTGGCTATTGATAGGACTGGCGCTTTCACTGGCCTTGTATTTCAACAATGAATATTCAAACAGGAAACTTGAAAACGAGTTGTATGTTTTGACACTTGGCCTCGCTGCTTTTGGTATTTTCCAATTGGTCGCCGCATTTTTTCTTCGATATGGAAAAAAGAATGCATTGGTGGAAATTATGGATGACCTGAATCACCTGCCAGTGACGATGAAAAAACTGGCCGTGATACAATTTTTCAGCTGGTTTGCTCTATTCTCTATGTGGATCTACACCACGCCTGCACTGGCCCAACATCTTTACAATACTGAAGATGCCAGTTCTGATGCGTATAATAAAATGGGAAACTGGGTGGGCGTTTTATTCGCATGGTACAATGGATTTGCAGCATTCTTTGCATTCCTGCTGCCAGTGCTGGCAAAAAAATATTCGAGGGCCATCGCACATATGATCGCTTTGATTGCTGGAGGCCTGGGACTGATATCATTTTACTTTTTTAAGAATGAAAATTTCCTCGTCATCAGTATGGCAGGTATCGGCTTCGCCTGGGCGAGTATCCTGGCGATGCCCTACGCGATCCTGACACGATCATTAAAACAAAAAAAGATGGGCGTGTACATGGGTATCTTCAACTTCTTTATTGTATTGCCGCAGATTCTGGCCGCGACACTACTTGGGATTTTTACAAAAAGCCTGTTTTCAGGTAATGCGATTTTCACCATCGTGGTTGGAGGGTGCTCTATGCTGGTAGCTGCATTTTTATCTATGAGATTAAAAGAAAAATAACTTATGAAACATATTTTCCGACTTCTGCAGGTCGTCATTGCGGTATTATTTTTTTCAGACATTGCGGCGCAAACAACGGTTTATCCCACACACTGGTGGACAGGTATGAAGGAATCAAAACTTCAGTTGATGGTGCGGGGTGAAAATATTTCCGCCAAAATACCGATGTACAAGCTATCTGCCGCCGGTATGAAGCTGGCCGAAGGAGTAACGCTTAAATCGATCGACCGCGTTGAGAATCCCAACTATGTCTTCCTGAACCTGGTGATCGACAAAAATGCGAAACCAGGTAAAAGAACTTTCAGTTTTGGCCCGCCATCCAATAATGTAAAGATCCCCTACGAACTTAAGTCACGCAGCAGCGAAAACGGGAGAACAAGGGTGCAGGGTGTAACAGCCAGGGATTTCGTTTACCTGATCATGCCGGATCGTTTTGCAAACGGTGACCCTTCGAATGATATCGTGAAAGGTTATAGAGATGAAACCAGCGATCGCGCCGATAAATTTTCAAGACACGGTGGTGATTTTAAGGGAATAACTGATCACCTGGATTATTTCAACGAGCTCGGAGTTACCACATTCTGGCTGACGCCGGTGATCGAGAATGATATGCCACTGATGGAAGAGTGGGGTAACAGGGTGGCAGGTTACCATGGTTATTGGTTTACGGATCACTACCAGGTTGATAAGCGCCTTGGTGGCAACGAGGGTTATAAGGAGTTCTGTAATACACTTCACCGCAACGGTATGAAGGTGATCCAGGACGCCGTATATAATCATGTGGGCAATTACCACTGGTTTGTACTGGACCCGCCTATGAAAGACTGGCTCAATCAATGGCCGCAATTCCAGGGTCCCAATCACAGGGAAGAAGTGTTTTTTGACCCTTATGCTTCCAACCATGATAAAAAGCTAATGACAGATGGCTGGTTTACGCCGCATCTGCCCGATCTAAACCAGCGCAATCCGTTCATGGCAAAATTTCTTATCCAGCATGCGATATGGACAACCGAAGAATTTGGCATCGATGGCTGGCGTGTCGATACTTACAAATATTGCGATGAGCAGTTTATGAACGATATGAACACTGCCCTGAAAAAGGAATTTCCCAAACTCACCATCTTCGGTGAATCCTGGGTGAACACCATTACAGCCAATGCCTATTTCACGCAAAACAATATCAATTCACCTTTCCGGCATAATGCAGAGGGAATGCTCGATTTCCAGGTTTGCTTTTCCATGCTTGGCGGTATGAACGAAAAACTCGACTGGATGACTGGCGTTAATAAAATATACACTACACTGGCGCAGGATGTATTATATAAAAATCCGATGAACAATTGCATTTTCCTGGACAATCATGATATGGATAGGGTGTTCTCGGTTGTCGATGAGGACTGGAATAAACTGAAAATGGGTATCAATTGGCTATTTACACTTAGGGGCATACCACAACTTTACTACGGTACCGAAGTGTTGATGAAAAATAAAAAAATGAATACCGATGCTACTGTGCGTGAGGATTTCCCCGGCGGCTGGAAAGAGGACAGCTTGTCAAGATTTGTAAAGGCAGGGAGAACAAAACAGCAGGACGAAGTGTTCAGCTATGTAAGCCGGCTTGCTCATTTCCGCAAAAAATCATCAGCCATCACAACTGGCAAGACCATGCAGTATATTCCCAAAGACGGGCTTTACATTTATTTCCGTTATGATGCAAATCAAACCCTGATGATCGTCACTAACGGAGGTGATAAAAATGCAAAACCTGACTGGAATACCTACCAGGAAAGAGTAAAAGGGTTCTCCACGCTCAAAGAAGTAGTGTCAGGAAATACAATGGCGCTAACCGACCTTGAATTGAAGCCCAAAGAGAGTTTTGTCTTTGAACTTTTAAAATAAACTTCACCTTGAATCGGGTAACCCTACTACCTAATTCCTAATAATCAATCATTATGGTCCGGGGAACTCTGGAGTACAATAAACCACGGCGGGCGCAGCGAGCACAGCGAAAGGCGACTACGTGTTAAGTATCTGCTACGGAGAACAGGGCATGATGCTAATACTCCGCTATGACCGCCGTGTACGCTGTGGTTTCCGGACCCATCGAGGCATTTGAGCTACGACCAGCTAAGAGAACAGTCTCCAGAAAAAATAAAGCAAAGCCCTGTCAAGGTAAAAGTCATAGAAGCCGCGCAGGTCAAAGGTCTTAACAACAATTAAAAATTTTATTCCGGACAGCAATGATAGTCAATTCCTGCAATTAAAGTGACATACTCCAAAGCGCCTGCTGCCCAAATCTTCCCCAGTCTTTTGTTGCTTTCTCAGCATCTTTACGAATGGCTACAAGATCTTTTTTCTTTCCCCGGGTAGGTGCTGTGATCTGTCGTACATCCACACCCGCAACCTGCAGTTTAGTTGCGATATAGCTGGTAAACATACGCGGGATAGTGATGCCTAATATCATACCTGGCAGACCGCTGATACCCATAGGACCGCCGCTGATGGTTATTTCATCTGTGTAAAATGCAAAAACATAAACACTGTCGAATATAATACCTGTTGCCTTCCTGCAATTGAACCCAGCGATCTCGCGGGTTTCTGTAGGCGTAAGTTTCCATTCTATATTCATTAACGCGCCGGTCAGCAGGTAATTGTCGCCCAGGATAAAACGATAATTGCTGAAATTCCCGGTGGTGTAGTCATTATACCATACTTCATCTTCCGGGTTGCTCATACCAAAGCCGCGAGGTAAGCGGCTTTTCTCATCATACCGGTCAAATTTATAGATCGACTTGTTATCATTAAATACATACTGGTAATAGGTAGTGGTGAATTGAGGTATTTTGTCTTTGAACATCTCGGCCCAAATACCTTCATCGCCGATAACCTTATGATTATTGGTTCTCACTTCAAATTCTATCGCGCCGGTGCTGACAAACTGCTGGGCATTTGCCGACAGAAAAAATCCACTTACGATTATTAAAAGTATTGATCTCATGATGCAGCATTTAAAATTGATCAGAAGGATGCGGGTTTTCCATTTTTCGAAATATTCCAGGTCACGGTGAACAACCAGTAGCGCTTAAGGGTGTTGAAATACGATTCCGTAAAACTGTAGCTGTTAAAGCTTCGGTTATAACCACGGTTTTGGTTGAGGATATCATATACACCAAGCCTGAGTTCCAGCTCATTTTTCATCAAACGTTTGGTGATATGAGAATTCCAGTTGGTAAAATTATTGTTAGCCGGGAACCTGGGATCTTTCTGACGACCTTCAAAATTGATATCCGTACCCAATTCCAGTTTCCAGGGTAAGGTCACACTGCCGCTTGCCCAGCCTGTCAGCTGCCAGTACTCGGCATTGGCGGCAGAATTGACGGAAGCCTTACTGGTATGCCAGCCAAAATTTGGGCTTATATAAAATTCGTACTTATCTTTTACATACTGTCTAAGGGTCACACGCATACCATAGGAACGGGTGTCGGTGACATTCTTAACGGACTGGTTGGTCTTTGCATCGCTGATAAAATCCACATTACGGTTGAAGTTGGCGTTGGGTCCAAAACCGACCCTCCATTTGGTATCGGGGATTTTAAATCCATAGTCAATGTTGATATTACCCGAATATACGCCATCCACATTCACCGTCTGGTAGATACGACGGCCCACGCTGTCGATGGCACTGGATTGTGAGAATGCATTTTGCGTAAAAGTAAAATAGGTGTTCATCCAGATATTTCTTTCTTTCAGCGCATTCCAGTTGCTATAATTCAAACTGACCGTATGCCGGAAAGCCTGGTCAAGTGCGGGATTTCCAATATAAATATTCAATGGATCTGTATTAACCCGGATAGGCTGCAACTGCTCCAGCGAAGGCGCCGTGGTTGATCCATTATAATTGAAACGAATATTCTCACTTGGCTTCAGCTTATACGTAAGGTTCGCCCTCGGAAAGAAATTGATAAAATCGTAACTGTAATTCTGCTGTTCGGTGATATTCTTCTGTACGAAATGACTAAAGGCGACCGAGCTTCCGAATGAATAGGTAAGCTTTTTCTTGTTTATTCGGAAGTTTAACCCGGGTGTATTGACCAGCCGGTTGAACTCAAAAGCATTACTTAAAGAATCGATACGCTCCGTGTATTTGCCCGAACCATCATTTTCATTGGTGATCCGTTCGTTACTATTAGCATTCACGCTTAAAGCATAGCTGAGCTCGAGGTAAACATCTTTTGCCAGCGGTTCAGTATAAGCAATTTTGGTACTGAGGTTTTTCGCTTCGTTGTTGCGGATATTTTGCTGATCCAGGGTATCTCTATAATCGATCAATCCTTTACTGTAATAATTATTCAGTGAATAAAGCAGCCCGTCATTTTTTGAACGGTTCCAGCCAAACTCTGTGTTGACCGATAGTGTACGCGACAGCTTTTTGAATTTATGACGCCAGAGCAGGGTAGTGGTGATAGCATCGTTTATGGCATCATTGCTGGTATTGCGCCTGCTATTGTTGATGGAATCCATCTGGTCGTTGAACGCCTCTGAATAATAATTATTTCTTGTCAGGGATTTATTTTCATTTGCCCTCGTCGTCCATTTCAGGGTATTGCTCGAATCAATGGTAGTTTCCAGGGTAAGATTAAATGAATGTTTGTGGGTGGATGAATAGTTGTCGCTTACGCTGTTGGCCGACCAGCTTGTATCCGGCAAAAATGTCTGGGAAAAGGTCCGTGTTACACCGGGAGCATTCACCTTTATAAATTTGTAACCGGCATTCAGGCTTTGTTTGTTGTTATTAAACTTATTGCTGTAATGCAGTCCGCCATTCCAGTTGCGGGGAATTCCCTTACGGCCCCCATAGTAATTATCATCACCGCCATTCCACATCATGTACATGCCACCATCGTCGGTGATGCCGGTTTCCACACCCTCCATTCCACCGCCATAATTGTTGGCATCCTCCCAGTCGAGGTTTGTACGACCAGTATTACTCATGATTCCATACGTGGCGATCTTGCGCTTTCCTTTGAAAGCATTTAACATGATGGAGTTGTCGTATTTGTCTTTGAGACCGCCACCAGCTTCAATCTTACCGAAATAGCCTTTCTTTTTATCCTCCTTTAATTTCAGATTTATTGTTCGGTCCTTTACTCCATCATCAATACCGGTAAACTCAGCCTGGTCGCTTTTTTTATCGAATACTTCCACTTCTTTCACAATATCCGCCCGCAGGTTTTTGGTAGCAATGCCAGGATCTGAACCGAAAAATTCTTCACCGTCTACCAGTACTTTGGTCACCTTTTCACCCATAGCCGTGATCTTACCGTCTTTATCAACCTGGATACCTGGCAGACGCCGTAGTAGTTCTTCCACATTTGCGCCCTCCCTTACCTTAAAGCTATCAGCTGTATAGACCGTTGTATCACCTTTGATCCGAATAGGTGATCCACTTTTAATGATCACTTCGGCCAGCAACTTACTCTTAGGTATCATATTGATCGTACCCAGGTCGGTACTTGCGTTGCTTTTCACTGAAACCTTATCAAAATAATCTCCCAGGTAAGGGTGTGTGATCATGATGAGGTATTCACCCTCCTTAACATTGGGGATTGAAAATTTTCCGGCTTTATCCGCGCGGTCAAACTTCACCAGGACAGAGTCTTCAACCCGAAGAAGTGATATAACTGTATGCTGAAGATTTTTGTGATCGGTATTATCGACGACGGTGCCTTTTACTGAATTGCTCTGGGCCTGGGCGAAATGTACAAATAGAGATAGGAATAAGGTGAGAGTCAGTCTGGTTTGCTTTCTCATGATGGTTTGGTATAAAACGTAAGGTAGGTCGCAGCCGCAATACAATTACCCTCATTTACATAGACGGATCAAAAATGCTGATTTACGGTCGCTTATGGAACATATCAACGACCAAGTCGTGTTAATATTTCACTAAAAAGGCGTAAGTTGTAACAGACGCGCAGTAAAAACCCCAGCCATGACCGACCAGATAAAGAATACAGGTGAGCCTATAGAACATATCCCTGACGATGTAACACATAAACCAGGGAGTGACTATGCTTCCACGCATTTTATAGACACGACAAAACCGGTTTGGAACTATTCGCTTTTGACGGATGAAGATGTCAGAAATTTCCAGAACGGAACACATTATCGATTGTACCAGAAATTCGGATCTCATTCTTTGCAGGTGAATAATGTATGGGGTATGTATTTCTGCGTATGGGCGCCGAATGCCACACAGGTAACGGTGAAGGGAAATTTTAATGACTGGAACGATACTAGGCATCCGCTTCAACCACGTTGGGATAACAGTGGTATCTGGGAAGGATTCATACCCGGATTCAAACTTGGAGAAGTTTACAAGTATCATATAGTAGGATTTGAGGGCCGCGAAACGGATAAAGGCGACCCGTTTGCCAATTTTTGGGAAAAGCGTCCTCAGACCGCATCCATTACCTGGGATATGTACTACGAATGGAAAGACGGTGAGTGGATGAAGCAAAGAAAAAAACACAATGCACTTGATGCACCCTGGAGTGTGTACGAAGTGCATCTCGCGAGCTGGCAAAGACCCGATCGGAATGATGAAGAGACGTATAACACGTATGAGCAAATAAAAGCGGCGCTGGTACCATATGTAAAGGAAATGGGATTTACCCATGTGGAACTGATGCCGGTGATGGAACATCCCTTCGATGGGAGCTGGGGCTACCAGGTGACCGGCTACTATGCAGCCACCTCTCGTTTTGGAAACCCGCAAGGCCTGATGGAACTTATCGATGCATTTCACAACGAGGGCATCGGCGTAATTCTGGATTGGGTGCCTTCACATTTTCCATACGATTCGCATGGATTATTTATGTTCGACGGCACACATACCTACGAATATGCCGATATGCGAAAAGGTTTTCACCCCGACTGGAACAGTTATATTTTTAATTACAAAAGGGGAGAGGTAAAGTCTTTCCTCATCAGTAATGCACGGTTTTGGTTCGACAAATATCATATTGATGGAATCCGTGTTGATGCCGTTAGTTCCATCCTAAAACTCGATTATTCACGTGAAGAGGGAGAATGGGAGCCCAATGAGTTTGGCGGCAATGGCAACCTGGAAGCGATCGCCTTTATCAAGGACCTCAATGAAACGATCTACCGCGATTTCCCGGATGTACAGACCATCGCGGAGGAAGCTACTGACTGGCCGGGCATATCACGACCTACCTGGCAGGACGGGCTCGGCTTTGGTATGAAATGGATGATGGGTTGGATGCATGATACCCTTGACTATTTCAAAGTAGACCCGCTGGGAAGAAAACATCACCAGGATAAATTTTCGTTCAGCATGGCTTACTACTACGACGAAAATTTTATGTTGCCATTCAGCCATGATGAAGTCGTACATGGAAAAAGTCCCATGCTCTACAAAATGCCCGGTGACGAATGGCAGAAGTTTGCTAACCTGCGATTGATGTACACCTACATGTGGACGCACCCGGGTGCACGACTTCTGTTTATGGGGGATGAGTTTGGACAAACTTCCGAATGGAACTATAAATCTGAACTGGACTGGCATTTATTGGAATTTGAACCACATCGTCTGCTAAAAGATTGTGTCGCTGCTTTGAATAAGCTGCTTACATCGGAACCTGCTTTATATCAAAACCAGTTTAATGTATACGGGTTTGAATGGGTTGACCTTAATCACCGCCAGGAGTCGGTGGCTTCATATAAACGTATGAGCAAACAAAACGGGGAAGACTTGCTGATAATTTTGAATATGACCCCGATAGTCAGAAATGACTGGACGGTAGTAGTAAGCGGTAAAGCTTATACAGAGGAAATATTTAATAGTGACAGTAAAATATTCTGGGGTACCGGCAACGTTTATAATCCTGCCGTACGTTCAGAATTAATCGACAAGGAAAAAAATACTTATCGGCTAAGGGTAAATTTACCTCCCCTGGCCGCGATTATTCTCAAATAATATAACGGGATATTAACCTTGTCCCTCCATTATTTGAGCAGGTTATGAAACCGATTCTCATAACTAAATTCTAACTTGCACCGTATTGAAGAACTGTTAATATCCAATCCATGATCCGACAAACCCTGATTCTTATACCCGTTGCCATTGGCGTCAGCGTTCTGACGCATGCCCAGCCTAAATCCGCGGATGCCCGGCCCAACAACGATAGTGCTGCATTTTACCTCCAAAAAGGTATCCAGGAAAAACAAACAGGCCGTCGGATGGAAGCCCTGAAAAATTTCGAAAAAGCTTATCACCACGATCAGAATAATATGGCGATAGTAGGAGAGCTCGCTGCTTCCTATCATGATCTCCGTAAGTATTCGCAGGCCAAGGACAGTTATCTTAAACTGGAAGCACTCGGCGACCAATCGCCCAGAACCTATAAGCAGATCATGGATATTTCATACAACCTGAAGCAAAATGAGGATGTGATCGCTTATGCCAATAAACTGAAGAAAGCCGATCCATCGGAAAAAGTAAATTTCTTTATCGGCAAGATCCATTACCAGGACGAAAATTATGGTGAAGCGATCAAATACCTGGAAGCAGCCGGTAAAGAAGACAACAGCAATGCGGAATCACCTTACCTAATCGCACGTAGTTATGCGGATATGCAAAACTATAAGCAGGCGATCCCATATTTTTTAAAAGCGATAGAACTGGATACATCCAAAAACAGCTGGATATATGAGTTGGCACTGATCTACTACGCCATCCACGACGACAAGAATGCCCTGAAATACATGTTGCTGGCTGGTGAAAAAGGTTTTAAACGCAGCAATGAATACCTGGAGAACCTGGGTATAGCCTATCTCAATCTCGGCCAGCTCGACCAGGGTGTTAGCATCATGAATGAGATCCTGAAAAAAAGACCCAGTGATATGAACATTTTAAACCTGGTAGCTGAAGCCTATTACTACAAAGGTAAATACCAGGACGCGATTGACTACTGGGACAAGATACTTACATACGATAAGGAAAATGCTTCCGCTTTATACATGATCGGGATGAGTTACCAGAAAAAAGGAGAAAAGGAAAAAGGTCAGTTTCTCTGCGATAAAGCCATAGAGATGGATCCCACGCTCTCCGCGCTGAAACAAAAAAAGCAATTACCTGGTGGTTTGTAACATTGTGCTAATGTCATGATGATTGCATCCATGGGGACTTCGCCAATAGCGAAAAAATGGCTATCTTTGCAGCCATGCAGCAACTAGTACAAATAAGGTTGTATTTCTTTTCCAATTACAAGGACTTCAATAGTTAAACCCCGCCTGGCGTTCTAGCCGGACCGGGGATTCTGCATTTTCTCTAATTACATTTCTGAATTAAAATCTAATGCTATGCACCAGCATGTTCAATATGTATGGACGCATTCGTCTATAAAACGCATTTACGCTATTTCAAGTTTTAAAGCCTTCGGCAATTAACCCCCGGACGCTGGTTCGGGGGCCATTTTATTCTTTTACAAAATCAACGGCATATAAATGCTGAATTGTTCATTTAAAACCTGAAGAAATGGAAACAACACAATCCAGTCGGTTGACGATAGCGAAAAACGACCACGATATGCTGATGCATTATTTGCGAACCAATAATATGGAGCTGAAATATGACCAGGCTAAAGCGCAGGAATTTATGGAGGACATCAGGGATGCGGAAGTGATAAATCCCAGCGAGTTCCCTTCTGACAAGGTGCGCTTAAACTCTAAGGTTACTGTCAGGAACACACTTGCAAGGCAAAACTATACTTATACTGTTGTGCTTCCCGACAAAGCCGACCAGAAACATGAAATGATCTCTATCCTGGCCCCAATGGGCATGGCGCTGTTTGGTGCAAAGAAAGGGGATACCATCTCACTGGACTCTTCAAAAGGGAGAAGGCATTTCACCATCCAGGAAGTTACAAACCCGGTTGACTAACAAAAAACAATGAGGTTGTCTCATCTCCCGGGACAACCTCATTTTGTATTAAATAATTTTTGATTCTACATCCTCTCCGGCACCCGGATCCCTAATAATGCCATCATCAGCCTGATAACACCTGCCGTCAATTCGCAAAGCTGAAGGCGAAGCTCTTTTTTCTCCGGCGATTCTGCATTCATCACAGAATGCTCGGTATAAAAAGTATTAAAAGTTTTCGCAACATTGAACGCGTAGATGGCCAGCAGGGAAGGATTGTGTTCCTGCAAAGCCTGGTCGATGGTCTCTCCGTATTGTTCCAGCAGAACAATCAACTCTTTTTCTCCTGGGAACAGATCCATATCCAGCAGTTTTTTATTCGCCGCTTCTTCTTTTCTGAGGATTGACCGGATCCGGGCATATGTATATTGAATAAACGGCCCTGTAAATCCATGAAAATCGATCGACTCTTCGGGGTTGAAGATCATCCTCTTTTTGGGGTCGACGCGAAGCAGGAAAAACTTCAGCGCACCCATCGCTATAATATCATAAAGTTCGTTGAGTTCACCTGGATTGAAATCCTTAACTTTTCCCAATTCTTCGGTTTTCTCCCGGGCTACACGTTTTAGTTCATCGATCATATCATCTGCATCGACCACGGTACCTTCACGGGTTTTCATTCTCCCGGTGGGTAGCTCCACCATTCCATAACTAAGGTGATAAATTCCGTCTGCGTAAGGCTTACCGAGTTTTTGAAGAATGAGCTTCAGCACCTTCATGTGATAGTTCTGCTCATCTGCGATCACGTATATACTCTGATCGTAATGGAACTCTTCAAATTTTTTCTCCGCCAGACCCAGGTCCTGGGTTATGTACACAGAAGTGCCATCCTTACGCTGCACGATCTTCTCGTCAAGGCCATCAGCCGTTAGATCGATCCACACACTGCCGTCCTCTTTTTTATAAAACACGCCCTGCCTCAATCCTTCTTCTACAAATTCCTTTCCCAGGAGGTATGTCTCACTTTCGAAGTAATTTTTGTCAAAATCGCTTCCGATCTTTTTATAGGTTTCATCAAAGCCCTCATAAACCCAGCCATTCATTTTTTCCCATAATGCTCTTACTTCGGGATCACCGTTTTCCCAATCCACCAGCATTTGCTGCGCTGCTTTCATGATAGGTGTGTTCCTGTCAGCTTCTTCCTTGCTCATACCATTGGCGATAAGCAGTTCCATTTGCTTTTTATGTTCCTGGCCAAACAATACATAGTAGTCACCTACAAAATGATCGCCTTTGATTCCTTCCGATGCGGGAGTCTTACCTTCCCCAAACTGTTGCCAGGTGACCATGGATTTGCAGATATGAATGCCGCGGTCATTGAGGATCGCTGTTTTAAACACAGTATAACCTGTTAACTTTAAGATCTCCGCAACACTCCAGCCCAGGAAATTATTTCTCAGGTGACCGAGGTGCAGTGGCTTGTTGGTATTGGGTGATGAATACTCCACGATCACCCTCTGGCCATTGCCGGCCCGCTGACCGGGATTTTTATCGTTATGGGTTTGATGGAGAAAGTTTATCCAATAGTTGTCCTTTACCACCAGGTTTAGAAAACCTTTGATCACATTATAGGAAGCGAATAGTGCAGCATGCTCATTAACCAGCTTTTCTCCAATTTCTTGGCCCAGCTGTTCAGGTGATCGTTTCAGTTGTTTGACAAAAGAAAAAAGTACGATCGTATAGTCTCCCTCGAATTCAGGTTTCGTCAGATTGATAGTAAGCACTTCCTCGCGAAAATCCTGGCCGTACAGGTCCCTCAGCGCTGTCTTCAACAAAGACCTGATTTGATTTACAATGCTCATCCCGCTAAAAAATTTGCTGCGAATGTACGAAACCCTGCATGAGATTCAGGTGGGCTGCCTGATAAACCGGAAACTTACAATATTTTTACCGGGCTCAGATTGGGGCGGCCCGGAGCCCGGCCTGTTGGCCTTGTAAACTTTTTCGCGACGTAATTTTTTAATTGCCGATGAGACGACATATTCACAGTGTAAGAGATTTTGTACTTCCTGTCATCGACTTTTTCTATCCCCCGTTTCGCAGGCTTATGAGTCTGCAGACCTTCCGCTACGCCGCGGCGGGTGGGGGGAATACACTACTCGGGTTCCTGGTTTACCTGGTGAGCTATAAATACATTCTTAAAGAACAGGATCTTCACTTCGGCTTTTATGCTTTCAAACCTCACGTCGCGGCACTGTTTTTTTCGTTTTGCATAACGTTTCCGATCGGGTTTTTTATGTCGAAATATGTGGTGTTCAGCGATTCGGTCATGAAGGGACGGATACAATTATTCCGTTATTTTATGATCTGCATGTTTAACCTGGCACTTAACTATCTTCTTTTGAAAATTCTGGTGGAGATCGCCTTTATCTATCCCGTATTCGCACAAATACTGACCACTTCCATTGTTATATTATTCAGCTACCTGGCCCAAAGGCATTTCTCCTTTAAAGCGGCCCAGGAGGAAGACGACCTATAAGCTGAAATCGATTGACTCCACTTTTACTGAAAGATGGCCGCTGCAATTGCTGCGGATCACCAGCGAATGATTGAGCGGGTATATACCAATAAGGTCGATCTCATCGATCTGGCCAACGCTGCTTATACCCGGTATCCAATCCTGGTTGAGCTGCTCGTTGATCCGGACTTTGGCAGTATCGATATATTCGTTCAAATCAAAACGGGTATTGCGGCTGATCTCGTTGATGATACGACGACTGAATAGCCATTCAGATGTTTTAAGCAGGGCGTCTTTGGATTTTATATCGAAGTCAATATCCTTTATCTCCAGAATCCGTGTTTCCTTTGTATAAACCGGCTTTCCCGTCAGGTAAAACACGCCATTGTCTGTCCCTGAAAAGTTTACTTTTATAATTAACTTCTCATTACCTGTGCCATATAACTGGCAATCCTTTATAATAAACTTCTTTTTAACCGGGCCTTTGTTAAAATCGAATTCTTTATTCGCCACATGCCTGTTAACAATATTGCTGAGAGAATCATAGTTGAGTAAAGCATCGAGAAAGATCGAAAACCCTTCGCGGCGATTTATACTTCCAATCGCTGGTATAGCGGACGACTGCACGGCGGGCTTTTCAAAACCTATCACAGGTCGTGCGGATAAACCCAGGTACACATATAACGAATCATCTTTTGCATACAGGTTATTGATCTTGATTCGTTGCGGATTCACCTGCAACCAACCCATATCGTATATATTATAAGGCTGACTCAGGTAATTCCAAAGCTCCTGGAACCGCGGTTTGAGGTCGATAATGCCATAATTTTTTTCGAGTTCCGCTTTGGCAAAATCCAGTTCGGCCTTTAACCCATTTAGTACCTGGCCTGTGATATCCTGGCCCCAGAAACATACTTCGCATTTGTCGAGTGCCTGCGGTTCATTTCTTTTAATGGTCATCTTCACCTTGTAATCAGGGAGGATGGCGAGCGAATTGCTGAAAGAAACATTCACCCTTCGCTCCGGTTCGTCATATCCGCAACGACAGGGCGCAGTCCAGGGAGTGACTGCGGCGCCAGCGACACAAACCCGGGTTGAACCAATGATCCTGTAATATCCGGTAAATCCGAGGTCAAGCGACAATCCCGACGCACTCATCTGCAACGGACTTCTGCGGAAACTGTATTTGTACCTGGTTTCACAACCATTTTGTACCCATCCATCGGGGTAACCCGGAGAAGTAAACAAAGTATCCACCTGGCTCTCCGCCATGGTGTACACCGGCTTCAGGTTGATCTGTATCGGGATATTTATTTCTGAGTCGGGGAGGGAGTCCAGTTTGAACGGGGTATCTGCGAGAACGGGTCGCTCGGGGTTGATCCGGTGAGAACATGATACCATTAACAATAGCCCGAGAAAGCATAGAATATTGCCACCCTTTTTCATAGATATTAGTTGATAGGGTAAAAATAAGTAAAGAATTTTGATGCCCCTATACCTGCCAGAATGCCTGTTTATATGCTCGCAATCACATAGTAAAGCATCATAAAACAGATCACCAGTTTCAGGAATGAGCCCATCAGAAAGCCCACAAAAGAACCGAGGGCGGCACGGAATGACTTCCGGGAGTCCTGTCCGGCAATCATTTCCCCGACGAAGGCACCGATAAAGGGCCCCAGGATCACACCCCAGGGTCCCATCCAAAAAGCAAGCAGAAAGCCTATCGTACAACCCCAAACGCCATATTTGGTTCCGCCAAACTTCTTCGTGCCCCAGATGGGGATCAGGTAATCCAGGACCAGGGAAACAACCACGATCCCTGCCCAGATCCAGAGAAACTTCGCTGTAAAAGGTTCCGGCTCCCGGAATTGCTGGATTAGCAGGCCGGCATATGCAATGGGCGGCCCGGGTAGCAGGGGTAAAATACTGCCGAGTATCGCCACAATAATTAATATGATACCGATCGAGATCCAGAGCCATTCCATTTGATAGGTTTTTAAGTACCTGAAGATAGGATATTGCCTTGTTTCTCAACCAACTTACACTTGCTGAATTTCAGACTGACATTTTTGCACATTTACCCGCCACGGCACAATGATTGACTACTTGTATACAACTATAAAAAGGATAATTAAATACTATGGGAAAGATAATTGGAATTGACCTGGGAACTACCAACAGTTGCGTTTCAGTAATGGAAGGCAATGAACCGGTAGTGATTGCCAACGACGAGGGACGCCGTACGACCCCGTCTGTAGTGGCTTTTTTAAAGAACGGCGAACGTAAAGTGGGTGACCCGGCAAAGCGCCAGGCGATCACAAACCCGCATAATACGATTACTTCGGTAAAGCGTTTTATGGGCCGTCGTTTTGATGAAGTGACCGAAGAGATCAGTCACTGGAGTTATAAAGTAGCAAAAGGTGACAATAATACCGTACGTATTGACATAGATGGTCGCCTGTACACACCGCAGGAGATTTCAGCGATGGTTCTTCAGAAAATGAAGAAAACAGCTGAGGACTACCTGGGACAGGAGGTGACAGAAGCGGTGATCACCGTTCCGGCTTATTTTAATGATGCCCAGCGCCAGGCTACTAAAGAAGCTGGTGAAATTGCTGGTCTTACCGTTCGTCGTATCGTCAACGAGCCCACTGCGGCCGCGCTGGCATACGGTCTCGACAAAGGTGGTAAAGACCACAAGATCGCTGTGTTTGACCTGGGTGGTGGTACATTCGATATTTCCATCCTTGAACTGGGCGATGGAGTATTTGAAGTAAAAAGCACCAATGGTGATACCCACCTGGGTGGTGATGACTTCGACAAGGTGATCATGGACTGGCTGGCTGATGAATTCAAAAAAGATGAAGGCATCGACCTGCGCAAAGACCCAATGGCTTTACAGCGCCTGAAAGAATCATCTGAAAAAGCAAAAGTGGAATTGTCTTCGTCTTCAGAGACCGAGATCAACCTTCCCTATATCACTGCGGTGGACGGAGTGCCTAAGCACCTCGTAAAGAAACTCAGCCGTGCAAAGTTTGAACAACTGGCGGATAACCTGTTCAGCCGTTGCCTGAGACCATGCGAAGCGGCATTGAAAGACGCGGGCATGAACACCTCGGAAATCGACGAAGTGATACTGGTAGGAGGTAGTACCCGTATCCCTAAAGTACAGGAGATCGTGGAGAAGTTCTTTGGTAAAAAACCTAATAAAGGTGTGAACCCCGATGAAGTTGTGGCTGTAGGTGCCGCCATCCAGGGTGCTGTGCTGACCGGTGAAGTAAAAGACGTATTACTTCTCGACGTAACACCGCTCTCACTTGGTATCGAAACCATGGGTAGCGTAATGACAACCCTGATCCCTGCCAATACCACGATCCCTACAAAGAAATCGGAAGTGTTCTCAACGGCAAGTGACAATCAGCCCGGCGTTCAGATCCACGTATTACAGGGTGAGCGTTCGATGGCCAAAGACAATAAGAGCCTTGGTATTTTTAACCTCGATGGTATACCACCAGCACCAAGGGGTGTGCCCCAGATCGAAGTTACCTTCGATATCGATGCTAACGGTATCCTGCATGTAACAGCGAAGGATAAAGGCACCGGTAAAGAACAGAAAATTCATATTGAAGCCGGCTCCGGCCTGAGCAAAGAAGAGGTAGAAAAAATGAAGGCGGAAGCAAAAGCAAACGAGGCGACTGATAAAGCTGAACGTGAAAAGATCGACAAGCTCAATGCAGCCGACAGCCTGATATTCCAGACAGAGAAACAATTGAAGGAATATGGCGATAAGATCCCGGCTGATAAAAAATCGGCGATTGAAGCAGGCGCAGAAAAATTAAAAACTGCTCATAAAGCACAGGACATCGCGGGTATCGATGCTGCCACAGCAGAACTGAATACCGCATGGACCGCAGCCAGCCAGGATATGTATAACGCAACCCAGCAACAGGCGGGTAGCGAACAGGCTGGACCTGAACAACCGGGTACTAATGCCGGAGGTTCAAAGGCTGATGATAATGTTACGGATGTGCCTTACGAGGAAGTGAAGTAAGCTGAGCCGCAGTTTTGAAGTTGATAAAATTAGATAGGATAGAAAAGCCCTTGCAGTGATGTGAGGGCTTTTTAAACAATGAAATAAAAATTGTAATTTCATCCTATGACGACCATTTACAGTCATCATATCAGCGAACTGTCGGTGGAGTTGCTTGATTACATCAAAGCAGCATAAATATATCACTAACTTTATAATATGAAAGAGTTTTCTTCCTACATTTCAATTGACCCCGAGATCAGGTTTGGAAAGCCTTGCATCAAAGGTACAAGGATAGCTGTTTCAGATATTTTGCAGTGGTTAGCCTCTGGAATGACGTACGCACGGATACTGGAAGATTATCCTTCGCTGAAAGAAGAGCATATCCTGGCAGCGCTTGCGTTTGCAGCCAACCGGGAGTCTATGATTAAAATTATTGCCGCCTAAGCATGAAACTATTGCTGGATGCCAATATATCCTGGCGGTTAGTTGTCATCCTTAAAATACATTTTGAAGATTGCTGCATGTTGATAGTAGCGGATTAACAATTCCTGCAAAAGACAATGAGATACGGGCGTATGCTTCCTGGAATAATTTTATTATCGTCACCAACGACGATGATTTTCTAAATCTTGCCAATGTAAAAGGCTTTCCGCCAAAGGTTGTTTTGTTAAGAACAGGAAATCAAAGCAGCAGTTTCATCGGGGAATTATTGCTGCGTCATAAAGAGGAAATAGCCGCTTTGTCAGCGTCTTCTAAATACGGATTCCTGGAAATTTACTAAGGTCTTGTCAGGGTTAAATTGACTTTATCGCCGAAAGGCCGGAAGTCGAAAAAGTCCGATCCTGCATCCTGTTCCATTTTGTCAAAAAAACACCGTTCACTAAACAAAACCGGCAATTCATACAGTCCTGCTATTACTTCGGTTGTAACCTGGAATACCTTTGCAGCGTCAAACATTAAACCTTAAAATTAGAATTATGAAAAGTGTTGTAAGCCCCCTGGTGCAGATTGAAAAAAAAGAACTGGAAAAACTTTGCATCCAGGTAAAAGAAACAGTAGCAACTGAAATTCAGTTTGCCGAAAAGAAACCGACTTACGGTATCGCAGACCTTTGGCACGCCCGGAGAACCATGTACACCGCAGGCAGACGCTGGAACAACAGGCCTTTGATTTTCTCAAGGTTGTAACCTCCAGGCCAATTGTTAAAGCTGTTATAAACAGTGTTTAATACGGCATCAAACGCTTGGTACCCTCGTGTAAATGTGGTATATTTGCGGCGTCAATTAGAGCAAAAAAGTACAGTATACTTACTCAGGGTTGAATAAGCTTGCAGCTTGCCTTCTAACGATTCATTGACAATCTCCCCTTTGCTCAGGATAATTTGTAAAAAACAAAAGGATATATAGTTATGAAGACAGATGTTATGCCATCTAAAGTACAGATGGAATATGGCTTATTGAAGAACCTGTTAACGGAAGTAAAGGAAACTTTGGCAACTGACATTAAACTGGCCCAGCCTGCAAGGCGCAGATTTGGTACAACGGACCTGTGGCATATCCGCAGGAACTCGAAATCCGCTGTCAGCAGGTTCAAAGGATAAAAAAAAGCCGTCTCGAAAGAGGCGGTTTTTTTTATTGCATCCGCCGGCACGCGTCGTTTTTGCGAAGTGGTGATTAATGGATTTGACCCGCAACAAAAAACGCGATGCAAGCTGGAATCGCCTTCCTCATTTATTTAGTTTATTAACAAACATTGCAGGTTGATGTCTGAGAATATCTCCGATGTTCATATCCTGTTCCCGCCTAAGTGTAACCACTTATTTTTTCTGCTGCGCTTTTCTTAATGTAATGACGTAGCTACCAATATACCTGCCAGCACTGAACATTATGATGTCAGCCAGCTTTATAAGAACGTCACCCTTGATGAAGAAGGTAGCGCTGTCGTGGAGTATAAGGATAAGGAAGGTAAAGTCATATTGAAGAAAGTGCAGTTGGGTTCTATTGCTTCGGATTGCAGTGGATATAACGGTTTTCTCAGCACATATTATATCTAAGACGACCTCAACCGGCTCCGCTTCGTAATACCGCCCAAAGCCGTGGAGGCTATCAAAACCGACTGGTCTTTCAATGCTGACATCATCAACGAGCTTTGCTTCCGCTATGAATACGACGAACGGCAGCGGATGATCGCTAAAAAAGTACCGGGCGCAGGCTGGGTATATATGGTGTACGATAATAGGGATCGTTTGGTCTTTACCCAGGATGCAAATATGCGAGGTGGTAACCAGTGGTTAACGACCCTCTATGACGCATTGAACCGCCCGGTCATGACCGGCATGATAAATTATAATGGTAACAGGGATGCCATGCAGGCTTATGTAAATGAACTACAATCATCCGCATCGGTCATACCGGTTACCGGAACTTCGGTATCGGCAAGGCCCGCTGATGCTGCTTTTAGCGTGCGGGAGACAGGGCGCACCAGCTATGAAGCCACCAATAGCATCAGTTTTGAAAATGGTTTTGAAACGGAAAACGGCGCTGATTTTACGGCCGAGATACTAGAAGAGAACGGCAACACTTTTTCAGACGATATCAGTGTGACCGATAACCCCCTGCCGCCGGGGCACAATTTTATTGCACTCACCATCACCTATTACGATGATTATAGCTGGACGGACAAAAACTATAGGACGACCTATAACAGCCAGCTCGACGCCGGCAACAACCTTCACGCAGAATCACTGCCATCTGTGGCTTCTGATGCCACAAGGGCCATGGTAACAGGAACCAGGGTACGGGTGCTGGAAAACCCTGCAGACCTCGCAGCAGGCGCATTCCTGGCTACAGTTAATTTTTATGATGACAAGGGCCGCGTGGTGCAGGTGCAAACTGAGAACCAAAAAGGAGGCACGGATATTTTAACCAACCGGTACGACTTTGGCGGAAAGGTACTGAGCAGTTACCTGGTACATAATAATCCCTCAGCGCAACAGGTACGCATAAAGACCAATATGGAGTACGACCATGCCGGGCGCCTGCTGGAGACCTGGAAAACGATCAATGACGAGACGGCGAAAAAGGCATTGATAGCTAAAAATGAATATGACGAACTCGGACAGCTAAAACGAAAAGAGCTGGGCAAGAAGAAAGACGCCAATGGAAACTATACCAGCGAACCGTTGGAAAAGCTGGATTACACTTATAATATCCGGGGCTGGCTTAAAGGCATCAACAGGTACTACGCGGCCGCTCACAGCAGTTACGAGACCGACCGGTGGTTTGGGATGGAGCTGGCCTATGACTGGGGCTTTGGCAAAAAGAACTACAATGGCAATATAGCCGGCGCCAAATGGCGCAGCAAGGGTGATGAAGTACAAAGGGCTTATGGTTACACCTATGATAAGGTGAACCGTCTATTAGGTGGCGACTTCAGCCAGGGAAATGGAGCCAGTTATGCCGATGACGCGACCATAAATTTTGACACGCAGATGGGCGATGGCGTGAATGCCGGCTCGGCTTATGATGAGAACGGCAATATCAAGGCCATGAAACAATGGGGCCTGAAGATCACGGGCAGTGAAGTGATCGATGATATGCAGTACAGCTACTTTACAAATAGCAATAAATTAAAGGCTGTCGCCGAAACGACCGCGACTGATCATAAATTAGGAGACTTTACTGATAAAAATACAACTGCCATTGATTACGGCTATGATCTCAATGGCAATATGGTGACCGACCTGAATAAGAGGTTGAACGGTTCCGTGGATATTGATCTTACCACAGGCGGAGCCATTAGTTACAACCACCTGAATCTGCCAAGGGAGATAATGGTGAAGGACGATAACGGTGGAAATAAAGGTAAGATCAGCTATATCTACGATGCAGCCGGTAATAAATTAAAAAAAGTAACCACGGAAGATGCCACTACTGCCAATGGCAATGTAAAAACAATAACGACCACTACCTGTATTGGCGGCTTTGTGTATGAAAGCAAAACTGATGATAATAACAATACAACGGATTATACCGATAAGCTGCAATTCCTAAGCCATGAAGAAGGGAGGACCAGGTTTAAGGAAGCTGCCGGCACAACTCCTGCAAGTTTCCACCATGACTATATGATCAAAGATCATTTGGGCAATGTGCGGATGGTGCTGACAGAGGAGCAACAAACCGATACCTATCCCGCGGCGAGCATGGAAACAGAACAGGCCTCCACAGAAAATCTTTATTACAGTAAAATAGAAGAAACAAGGTCTGATAAACCGGAAGATTACCCTGAAGATACCTATACGGACCCCAACGACAAGGTAGCCAAACTGCGTGGGGATGGCAATAGGGTTGGGCCCGGCATAGTGCTGAGGGTGATGGCGGGTGACAAATTCAAGGTGAGGGTAAACAGTTGGTATAAGCTGAACGGCGCCAGCCCGGGCACACCGGTAAGCCCGTTGAATGACCTGCTGGCGGCACTGGCGACTGGTATCGGGCATATCAGCGGCACACATGGTGGCCCCTCGGCTGCCGAAATAACCAATAGCGCCGTGTTAACTCCTGGTGTCAGCACTTTTTTAAACACGCAGATTAGTATTCCCGGATTACCCAAGGCCTTTTTAAACTGGATCATGTTGGATGAGCGATTTGAATTTACCCAGGGCGGTGCAGCTTATATGGGCGGCAATGAGGAGTTTAAGGAAATTGCGTTCAACGATCTTTCAATTAGTAAAAACGGCTATCTTTATGTCTATGTTAGCAATGAAACACCTAACATAGATGTGTTCTTTGATAATTTGCAGGTGACGCATGTGAGGGGGCCGATATTGGAAGAGACGCATTATTATCCGTTTGGCCTTACCATGGCGGGGATAAGTTCAAAGGCACTCAACAACTCACCAGTTAATAAGTACAAGTTTAATGATGGATCAGAACTACAAAACCAAGAGTTTAGTGATGGTGGTGGACTTGAATGGTATGAAACCACATACCGCAGTTATGATCCACAAATAGGACGTTTCCATCAGATAGACCCATTAGCAGAAATTACAGACGGTTGGACTCCATATGCTTATTGTAACAATAATCCGATATTGTTTAACGATCCTTTAGGGCTTGATACTACCGTAACTATTAATGGTAACCAACAGTTAACATTAACAGACAGCGAAGCAAGAAGTGCTGTAACGGTATCAGCAGGTCCAAAATCCACTACTACTATTCCTGCTGGACTTACTATAATCAATACTCCTGGCACTTCGATGAGGCCGAATCCTAACTATGACCCATTTGCTCCAAAGGGAACTCAAAATAATCCTCAATATTTAGCCAGTCAGACACGTTCTTGTATAAATGGATGCATTAACCCAGGGCATCCCGATCATAATCATGAAGGAGGTGAAATCTACGAAGACATCGTTATCGAAGTAGTTACATTAGGAATACCACTTAGTAAATTGCGGCATTTAAGATTAGCTAAATTTTTAGGGAAGAGAGGAAAACAGTTTTAGGTAAGTTTCCAGATTATATAAACCTTGCTAATAAATTAAATGCTAAAAGATTTAATATTCCCCCGGAGATTTGGGCTAAAATGACATCAGAACAACAATGGGCTGCGAATGTTAAATTTCTTGAAAGAATGATTGCAAGAGGAGATGATATTATTTTATCTAATCCAGTGAAAGATATAAATAAGGTGACCGGGGCTTTCCGTAATGAGCTAGATTATTTAATTGAAAAGGGCTTTAAAATAAGTAGTGATGGAACTCGTATGATTAAATAAGTGAAATTAAAATGAACATAATCGAAAAAATAATACATCTTCCTCGGCTATTTAAGAGTCTTGGAAATAGATCAATGTACTTGTTGCTAAGAGATACTGGATATTTTGAAATAACCGATCAGATTTACGAGGAAAATATTAGCCAAGCTCTTAAACAATATCCTGAATGTATAAATGAATGGAAGATCTTATCCGATGATAAGCGGGCATCCTCTGGTTGGTATTTTAAAGAATTAGATCACGGCAAGTATATTGTTGGATACTTCGACCTTAAAAGAAAGAACAATCCGGAGGTTGAATTTTCAGAAATTAGAGAGGCCTGCGCTTTTTTTATTAAACAAGAAATAGAAGATATTAGATTATTTAGCTCCGAGGGTTCAATAAATTAAAAGTAAGGAAAGATTGATTATCCATTGTTTGTCAACGATGGACTGCAAACAATAAAAGCTAAAACAATAAAGTCCGGGAAGTGCCGGGCTTTATTGTTTTTTGATGCGAGTGCTTTTTTTTGGAACACCTCATCCTTCCTGTAGTGACGGTTTATGCGAATATTTATTGAATTAGATTTTAAAAATATCCAATAAGGTGATTGTTGGCAATATCTGTAACAGAAGTCGGCACTTTCCGCGCTTTATTGTTTAAAAACCCGGCATTTTTCTTATCAGTTCAGTTTTATCAGCCATTACCCAAAATGACGACCAGCGCATAGATAATAGAAGCAAGGATCAATGCCCAGCTCAGGAAAAATGCGCCAAGTATTCCAGCCACAAACAACAGCGTGGTGATCCAGAACTTATTGTTGGTTTCACCCTGGTGCAGGTAAACAGCCAGTGGTGGTATTAACAGTGCAATAATCACGAGCAATAATGTATCGGTACTGGGCTCGAGTCCTTTCTTTTTATTTTGTTTAAACTCTTTGATTGCTTTGCGGGCCTCTTTCAGCCGCGATTTTTTTTCCTTTTTTGGCAGGGATTTGAATTCGCTCACCGCCGCCCTTACAACAGCGGGATCAGGATCGGTTGATACAGGGGCAGAAGGCAGTACCGCTGCCACGCTTTCAGAGACTGGCGCGGTAAAGACAATGAGTGCAGCAAAAAAGTAAAAAATTAGCTTTCTCATAAAATGGTTTTTGGAATGTACTAAATGAGTTGAGTGCTGAAAGATAAATTCATTTTGTATTTGGCCAAAAAAATACCCCGGCGCGGCCGGGGTTTCTTATTTAAATTCGTTCAGAATTATCTTACATGAGATCCATCGCCTTTACAAAGGCTGTGGTCTGGAAGGGCAGGATCAGGGTCAGCCACTCCCAATGCGTATAAATAGCCAGCACGAGCGCGGCAGAAGAAGCCAAAAAAATGAGCCAGTATAATCCCCTGTTTTTCTTTTGTTGTTCCATGCTTTTAAATTTAAACCTTGCAAAAATAGGCCGCCAGGATGAAATGAAAAAAAGAGATTCTAAAAATAAAAATACTAACCTTGCGGCTTTTATTATACATTCGTATTCAATGTGTCTCATATACACAGTCTTAAAGCCGTAAACGAACCATCGATTGCTATGAACCTTCAGTTTTTCCTTAGTTTTCATACAGCGTTCGGACAAAGTCTTTGGCTGAGCGGCAATACAGACGAGCTGGGACACAACGATCCGGAAAAAGGCATTCCGATGACCTATCTCAACGATGAGTTCTGGCATGTCTCCCTGGTCATTCCCTCAAAAAACTGGCATAGTAAAGGCATCGTTTATAAATATTTCCTTAAAAATAAAGACGGAGAACTGATCGCGGAGTGGGGTCGCGACAGGATTGTGAAACTTCCCTCCAAACCGATCACAGAACTGCAGATGATCGATACCTGGAACCACGCAGGAGAATATGAGAATGCATTTTTTACAGCCCCTTTTAAAAATGTACTGTTACCACATCATGCTTCCAAATCGAAAAGCGGTACGGCGAAGCATTATACGCATATCTTCAAAGTAAAAGCCCCGCTACTAGGCAAACATGAGTCGATAGGCATATTGGGGAGCAATGCACAACTTGGGAACTGGGATGAAAAAAATATCATCCTGTTTTCCCAGGACGGCGACTGGTGGACCACTAATATTGACTTATCAGGCAACGGATTTCCCATAGCCTACAAATATGTCGTGTTTAATACTCATAACAAAGAATTTGTCAGGTATGAAGATGGCGATAACCGGCTTTTACACGGAAACACCATTCCTCACCGGCTTACGGTAATACATGATGGATTTGCCCGCTTACCCAACAATACCTGGAAAGGCGCGGGTGTTTCAATTCCTGTGTTTAGCCTTCGGAGTAAGCAAAGCTTCGGTGTTGGAGAATTTACTGATCTGAAATTGTTAGTTGACTGGGCTCGTCAGACTGGTCTTAAACTGATCCAGATATTACCGGTAAATGATACGATCGCCAACAACACCTGGGCGGATTCTTATCCTTATGCGGCTATCTCGGCATTTGCGCTTCACCCGATCTATATCAACCTGGAGAAATGCGCCGGAAAAAAACACCGGGGAATGCTCAAAGCCCTGCAGCATAAACAAAAGACACTAAATGAGCTTCCAGAAATAGATTACGAAGAAGTGATCCGCTTCAAAATGACCATGCTCAAAGACCTGTACGAAGAGATGGACAAGGAGTGTTTTGAGTCGGATGATTACAAGGAATTTTTCGAAGACAATAAGCACTGGCTTTTCCCTTATGCCGCGTTTTGTTATTTCCGCGATAAATACAAAACCTCCCACTTCAACGAGTGGAAGACAAACAGTGTTTACGACAAGGAAGAAATACTGAAACTGTTTTCAAGCCGCTCACTGGTTCAAAAAGAGATCAATTTCTATTGTTTTGTACAATATCACCTGCATCTGCAATTGAAAGCCGCGGCCGACTATGCCCACAAAAAAGGTATCATATTAAAAGGCGATATCCCGATTGGCATTTATCGCTATGGCTGTGATGCCTGGGTAGCACCGGAGTTATATAATATGGAGGCGCAGGCCGGCGCACCACCCGATGATTTTACACCTATTGGTCAGAACTGGGAATTCCCGACTTACAACTGGAAACGGATGCAGGAAGATGGCTTTAGCTGGTGGAAACAGCGGTTTGGCCAGATGAGCAATTATTTCGATACTTTCCGTATCGACCATATCCTCGGTTTTTTCAGGATCTGGAGCATACCGGCACATGCGGTCCAGGGGATCATGGGACATTTTGTGCCCTGTATACCCATTCACTATGTAGAATTTGGTGAAAATGGAATTTGGTTT
Organism: Bacteroidota bacterium; assembly: GCA_023424015.1. Taxonomy (GTDB): domain Bacteria; phylum Bacteroidota; class Bacteroidia; order Chitinophagales; family Chitinophagaceae; genus Terrimonas_B. The sequence goes on from JAFAEM010000009.1 coordinate 168,332, forward strand.
GATGAAAAACGTTTCTGCCTGCCTTATATCACCGACGATGTATTGCAGGAAGTTTTTGATGACCTGGCAGAAAAAGTCAAGCAGGAATATGTAGAACCAAACCAGCGTGGTGGCTACGACCTGAAACCCCGGTTTGAAAAACAGCGTGATGTGGAAGCCTGGTTTGACAAGCTGGAGGCAACGGACGAAAACCTCAGGTTAAAACTGGGTCTTTACGATTTAATATCGAATGTGATTTTCTTTGAACAGGAGGGATCCAAGGGACAGGAGTTTCATTTCCGTATTTCAATGGAGCGAACCCTTTCGTTCAAATACCTGATCCCGCACGTGCAGGAAAAACTCCGTGCACTTTATATAAATTATTTCTATCGCCGGCAGGACAATTTCTGGAAAAAAGAAGCCATGCAAAAACTTCCACGGCTGAAGGAATCAACCAATATGCTGATCTGTGGAGAAGACCTGGGCATGGTGCCGCATTCTGTACCGGAAGTCATGAAGCAACTTGGCATCCTAAGCCTGGAAATCCAGCGCATGCCCAAGGATCCGGCCGTTGAATTTTTTCACCCGGCTGAAGCACCTTATTTATCCGTGATCACACCATCCACGCATGATATGAGTACCGTTCGTGGCTGGTGGGAAGAAAACCGCGAACGGACCCAGCGTTTCTATAACCAGGTCTTGCACCAGTGGGGTGATGCACCTTATTTCTGCGAGTCCTGGGTTTGCCGGGCCATCATTTTACAGCACCTGAATTCCCCCGCAATGTGGAGTGTATTTATGTTGCAGGACCTGTTTGGAATGAGCGAAACGCTACGCCGCGACAATCCGCAGGAGGAGAGGATCAATAATCCCGCCGTTCCAAAACATTATTGGCGATATCGTATGCATATTTATCTCGAAGATCTTTTGAAAGAAGATGAGTTCAATGAAGAACTCAGGGGCTATGTGATCAATAGTGGCCGCTAATGATCTATTTCAGTTTCTCCAAGCGATTCCCTGTATACCTGTATTGAACGTTTTCTGGCAAAATCATGCTCAACTATCCTGGGTAAATAATCTGCATGATAGCCGGGGATCCAGGTTTTGATATAGATCATATTGGGATCAAACTTCTCCTGTTGTTTGATGGGATTAAATACCCTGAAATATAGCGCTGCATCACACCCGCTGCCAGCTGACCATTGCCAGTTGCCATTGTTGGAAGATAGTTCATAGTCCAGTAGTTTTTCCGCAAAATAAGCTTCACCCCAGCGCCAGTCGATCAGCAGGTGCTTTGTCAGGAAACCCGCCGTCACCATACGCACACGGTTATGCATCCAGCCCGTTTCATTCAATTGCCTCATACCCGCGTCTACAAGGGGGTAACCTGTTTCACCCCTGCACCACAAATCGAATTCCTGCTCATTGTTACGCCATTTTACCCGGTCATACTTTTTCTTAAAGCTGCTGTTAACCACATATGGAAAATGGTATAGTATCATCATAAAAAACTCCCGCCATATCAGTTCATTCAGCCAGCCCGGACTCAGGCGGTTCGCCAGTTGCACTAATTGTCGGATACTAACAGTTCCGAAGCGAAGGTGAGTGCTAAGACCTGAAGTGCCATTGACAGATGGCATATCGCGGGTCTCACTGTACCGACAGATGACCGCCTCATCAATAAAAGGCAGGGGACTCATCGAATCAATGTGCTCAAAACCGATTTCTTCCAATGAGGGAATCGGTGAAGGCAGCCGGCGGTAAAGGTTGTGCCGGATACTAGATGCTGGATGATGGATACTGGATACTTGATGATGGATACTGGATGCCGGATGATTAAAAAGGGGTGTGCCAATATTACGCTCTGGCGATGATAGTAATTTTTCCTTCCAGGCTTTTGCGTATGGTGTAAATACCGTATATGGCCTGCCGTCGGCTTTGAGTATTTCATTTTTCTCATATATAACCTGGTCTTTGCAGGTGATAAATGCAATCCCATTTGATGCCAGCAAACTTTTTATTTTTTCATCTCTTTGGATCGCATAGGGTTCATAATCGTGATTGGTGTACACTTCTTTAATTTCAAACTCAGCCATCAATTTTTTATACGCTTCCGTGGGAGTATCGTGGAAAATGTATAATGATGACCCGAGACTGTTGAAGACTTTCTCCAACTCAGCCAGCGCCTGCCTGATAAAAGCAACACGCCTGTCTCTGCGAGAGGGAAGCAATTGAAGTATATGCTTATCAAAAATGAAAACAGGCAAAACAGGGTAGGGACCATCCAGTGCCATGGAAAACGCGGTATTATCCTCGAGCCGGAGATCTCGCCTGAACCAGCAAACACTAACCGGTGTTTTCATGAGACCGCCGCAAGTTGTTTTTTCCTTCCGGTAAGTGCATGGATCAGCACGCTGAGTATTAAAACAACAGCCGTTGCTATCGCAACAGTTGCCACTGTAGATGCGTTGTCCCAATTAGCAACAGCAATTGCCACCAACGCCCAGCCGCCGGTTAGGGCAAACATTCCCATATTTCTTTTCCAAAGAACGAAAAGATTCACTAAACCGGCGATGATGATCATGATCACAGCCCACGAAGATTCACTGATACCCCATCCGTTCCAGGATATTTTGGTGAGCCAGGCGGCTATGTTCGCGATCAGGGCAACAGAAATCCAACCAATATAAATAGAGAAGGGGAGGTATACCAGGAGACTTCTTGGAAGTGGTGCATTTTGGGTAGCAATATTTAGTCTGACTACAATCTGCGCAAGACTAAGGAAAAGAATAATCATGAGCAGTACAGAAAGCCCGATCTGGTCATACAACCAGGCCATAACCCAGGCAGCATTGGCGATGCAGCTGATGATAAACCAGGCTCCGATAGCGTTAATATCGTTTTGCTGACCTCGTGAAGATAACCTGGCCTGGTAGATAAGAAAAGCCAACAGGGAAAGATAAATGAGCCCCCAGATAGAAAAAGCGTATCCCGCCGGCGTAAAAATATTTTCATACCTGCCGGATACAGATGACATGGTCTCACCATTGAAGTAACCGGTATTGGACAAATAATTGACAATAATCGTTGCTACTAATGCGACAATATTCAATATTAGCAAGGGCTTTTTCATCAGAATTATTTTGAATCTATAACCAATTCCCGTCGTAATTCCGGTTTTTGCTTTTCCAAAAGCGGCAAAAAGATCAACAGGTTGAGTAGTATCAGGCCCATCCCGTAAAAAACATCCTCCACAGGAATCGTTCCGATCCTGACACCCATAATTTCCGATTCATTGTACCAAACCACGGGCGATTCCAGTCCTGTGCCTGTCAGCACACCATTGACGATCAAAAACGGGATCAACAGTATCGCATAAACGAAATAAAACCTGCCCAGCCACCTGGCTTTGAGAATATACCTTGTGAACAGCAACAGGATCATAAGACTCCAAAAAGTTGTAACTGTGTATACCATCTGATAATAAACAATGCCGGCTATGAATAGCGCTGCAACAAGTGTCCATGTTACCCAGTCTTCCCATTTTTGTGCCATATCGATCCTAATGAGCAGGTTGAGACAATAGTAGGTAAATACACAGGCATAGGGAATACAAAAGAAAAACAGCACTTCCTCCAGGGGGAGGTTGCCTATTTGAATGCCTGTCAGATACTGGTCATTGAAACCCCATACCGCCAGGGATGTGAAATACGCGTCCCAAACTATAAAGACCAGTCCGCTCAGTATCACCGCCGGAAAAAACGCCCGCCAGGCCTGGTAAAAGCGGAGCCTTGGGTGAAAAGAAAACAACAGCGGGATGATCACTGTAAAGAAGTTGACCAATAAATATGTGTACTCTGTCACTACGTTGTTATTTGGTAGACTTTAAATACTTAAATGGTACCCATAGCATACCAAAACATTCGCCCTCTTCTTTGTCCAGGTGTTTGTGATGCACTTTATGAGCCCTTCGTATCGCTTTGAAATAACGATTATTGGTATTTCTAAAAAGCTTAAACCGCTGGTGAATGAATATATCGTGTACAAGAAAATAAGCTAGACCATAGAGTGTGATACCCACCCCGATCCAAAAGAAAAAATTATAGCCCTGATTAATGCCGAACAGAAGGCAAATGATACCTGGAATAGCAAAAATCAAAAAGAAGAAATCATTGTGTTCGAAAAAACCCGTTGATTCCTTATTATGGTGGTCTTTATGAAGTCGCCATAGCAACCCGTGCATGATATACTTATGTGTAAACCATGCAATGATCTCCATGCCGGCGAAAGCTGCGGTGGTGATCAGGATGTTGATGAAAATGTTGTTCATGATATAATCAGTTTACACCTCAAAAATTGTGTCAGATTTTATAACAGGTTCATCTTATACTCCAGCAGGCTGTTCAGCATCAGGCCCAGTTTTCGACCATTATGGATCCTGATCCGGCCGGATAACACGCGATGGGGTGGGAGGCGCTTGATTTTTTTGAAAAGTGAACGATAATACACATATGCCAGGTATACACCACCGCGTGAAGAATAGGGCAATTTCTTTATGCCTTCATATGCGATCGCAAAATCTTCTTCAATTTCTTTTTCGATAGCCAGTTTGGCATCGTATGAAAACGCGGCGATCTGGATACTTGGAAAATAACTGCGACCCAATATCTCATAATCGTCTTTCATATCACGGAGGAAGTTGACTTTTTGAAACGCGGCGCCGAGTTTCATGGCATAGGGCTTAAGTTCCTCGTAAATTTTCCTGTCGCCTTCACAGAAAACATGGAGACACATCAATCCGACCACTTCTGCCGAACCGAGGATATATCGCTCGTAAGACGCGGTATTGTATTCCACTTTCCCAAGGTCCATTTCCATACTTTGTATAAAAAGACTGATCAGTTCCGGCTCGATCTTATATTTATGTACTGCAGCCTGGAAAGAATTGAGAATAGGATTGGTGGAAATCCGGTGCTCAATAGCTTCCCGCGTGTCTGACTTCAGTTTTTCGAGCAGAAAAGCCTTGTTATACCCTTCAAAACTGTCGACAATCTCATCCGCCAGCCTCACAAACCCATAAATGGCATAAATCGAGTCACGCAGGTCCCTGTGCAAAAAGAAAATGCCCATAGAAAAGCTCGTACTATAGCTGCGTGTTGTCAACTTGCTGACATCCGCTGAAAGTTTATCAAACAGTCGCTTCATGTATAACCGTATTTAGGTATTTCTGTAATTGCGTCGCAGCTATCTTACCGGAAACCAGGGCAGGAGGTACCCCTGGCCCTGGTACAGTAAGTTGACCGGCATAAAAAAGGTTTGGAACCTTCCGGTTCCGGACCCTTGGTTTTAAAATGGCGGTTTGCAAAAGGGTATTGGCGAGTCCATAGGCATTACCTTTAAATGCATTATAATCTTCGATAAAATCCTGGATGCAATAAGATCTTTTATAGTCGATATGCTCCCGCAGGTCAATTCCTGTATAATCCTGGAGGCGTCTCATCATGATCTCAAAATACTTCTCCCTTGTTTGTTCGTCATCATTCAAACCCGGCGCGATGGGCATCAGTAAGAAAAGATTCTCGTGACCTTCAGGTGCTACAGTTAGATCTGTCCGCGAAGGGCAGCAGCAATAGAAAAGAGGACGGGAAGGCCAGCGGGGATTCTTGTAAATATCAAGCGAGTGTTGCCAAAGATCTTCTTCAAAAAAAAGTGTATGGTGGTGTAGATCTGTTTTCCTGTTCAGCCCGATAAAATAAATCAGGCAGGAAGGCGCCATGGTCTTTTTGTCCCAGTAGGAAGCCGGGTAATTTCGATAGGCTGTCGGCAATAATTGACTCTCGACATGCTGGTAATCAGCAGCGGCAATCACGGCATCGTACGACAGTCGCTCCCCGTTTACCACGATACCCGAAGCGATACCATTTTCAACGATTATCTGTTCAACGGGGGCATTGAAATGAAAATGTGCACCCTGACGGCTTGTCACCTCTGTCATCGCTTCTATCAATTTTCCAAACCCACCCATGGGATACCAGGTACCGAGTTTTAGCCCCGCGTAATTCATCAGGCTATATAGCGCCGGCGTCTCCGATGGCATGGCACCCAGGAATAATACCGGAAACTCCATTAGCGATATCAGCCAGGGATGTGAAAAATATTTTCTCACATGTTTACTAAAGGAGGAAAATACCTGCAGACGAAATAATCCTTTCAACAGATCAGGGTCGGCAAATTCAGTCCAGGACAGCCCAGGCTTATAGGCAAGTTTCTCCATGCCGGCTTCATATTTAAAGCGAGCCTCTTTCATAAAACGGTCAAGCCGGTTCGCGCTTCCTGGTTCGATGGATTCAAACAGGTCCCGAAGCTGGTCATATCCTGCGGGTATTTTCAATTTGCCGGTATCAAACACCATTTCGAATGAGGGATCAAGCAGCTCCAGCTGGTAGAAGTCAGAAACCCTGTATCCAAAATCCTGGAAGAACCGGTCGAATACACCCGGCATCCAGTACCAGCTGGGTCCCATATCGAATACATAACCATTATCTGTTTTGAACTGCCTGGCACGCCCACCGGCTTTTTCATTCTTTTCAAATACATCTACCTGGTGTCCGGCCGCCGATAAATAGGCAGCCGAGCTGAGGCCTGCAAAACCAGTTCCTATCACTGCTATACGCGCCATATGATTATAGATTTCTCAGTCCTTTTTTCTCTGATAGATAAGTTTCCAGTTCTTCCACCGATCTTAAACCCTGTATCCTGCCCTGCATATTCAACTGGTTCAACAGGGACTCATCAGCGGCCATAAAAATTCTTTTCCCGGGAAATATTTTTCGCAGCTCCGCCGTATACTGGTCTACTTCCTCCGGCACCTCATGATGAACCAGGAAAAACAACAGGTAATCCGGTTTGATCTGCTTTATTGAATTTTGGAGGGATTCCATAGGAACGTCAGCACCCAGGTACAGCACCTGTTGGCCCGAGAGTCTTATCAGGTAACTTGTAAACAGTAGCCCAATCTCATGAAACTCATTTTCGCGTAAATAGAGTACCCACTTTTCTGATCCTTTTTCAGCTGGTGGGAGAGAATCGATGGCGGTGAATAATTTTTGCCTGACGAGATTGCTGATAAAATGTTCATTTGCCGGTGGAATAGCATCACCCGCCCACATCAGTCCCACGCGGACAAGCATAGGATAGATCACCAGAGTGTAGGTGTCCTTCATTCCATACCTTACAAAACAACTTGAGTAGATTTTTTCAAAATGATTCTCGTCGTAAGACATTCCCGCTGCGATCAATTGCGAGATATAATATTCAGATTTTGCGGCAGTATCAATCCGTTCAGTGGTCGTTTTGTTCACCAGTTCGAAAAGCTTTTTATCCGGCATTTCACAGAGTTCCGATACCCGGTACCCTGACCCGGAAAGACTTACTATATTTAACAACCGACGTAACTGTGAGCTATCATAATACCGTGTATTTCCTTCAGAACGGTTTGGCTTCAGGGCATCGTAGCGCTGCTCCCAAATACGAATGGTATGGGCTTTAATACCCGAATACCGGGCCAGCTGGGAGATTGAAAATAAGTCCATGTTTAAATTTATAATATATTATCTATACAATCCAAATAAATATTTCCCCGAAACCAAACCTTTTCTGATGAGACATCCATGGGTGGTTATGGTAATAGCACGCGATCGATGATATGAACAACCCCATTTCTTGCCATGATATTCGTGGTAGTGATATTGGCCTTAAGTCCTGCATTCCCGCTACCGCTTATGGATGGAGCGCCTGAAATACTAATTGTGGTGCTACCACCTGCCAGCATGGCAAGCGAACCATTAGCGAGATCTGATGAAAAAGCACGTCCGGGTACAACGTGGTATTTCAACACCGCTACCAGCGTTGGCACGGGTACTTCATTGATATCATTCAGTCCCAGCGCCTGCAGCAGTTGGGTGAATGCGGCGTTCGCCGGCGCAAAAACTGTCAGGCGACTGGTTTGAAGGGCTGTGATTAGCGAGGGATCTCCTCCAGCGCCATTGCTCGCTCTCAGTACTGCTTTTACCAGTGAGTCAAGTCCCAAACCTGCAGTCTGAACCGTTGCCACCAGGTCACCACCCGCCGGCATCAATACTTTTTCGATCCGGTGTATGACCCCATTAGAAGCATTGATATCTGCCTGTTCCACGCGGATCCCGTTCACAAACACACCCGATGAATTCCGGGTCACAAATACTGAGTCACCATTAGCCGTGATCACTTTTTCATTGGGTCCTGCAGGCACATTCGCCGCAAGCACTTTACCACTCAGGGCATGGTATAAAAGAATGTTCTCAACTTGTTGAGGTGACAGACTACCGAGTACGGCAGGAGAGATACCCGATGCAGTGAAAGCAGCGTTGTCAGGTGCAAAAACAGTAAAAGGCCCGTCGCTGCTGAGTGTGGCCTGCAGGTTCGCTTTTATCACGGCGGACTCGAGCACACTAAAGTCATCATTGGCTACCACCGTTTCGGTGATCGTCCGTTCTGCCACCATATTGTCGTCATCCTTATCACAACCGGTCATCGCAACCAGTAAAACAAAAGAAACCCCCATAGCCTTGAGGCTAAATTTTTTTTGGCGTAACATAATTTGATTTTTTTGAAATGAATAATTTTTGAAAAATTCCAACACCCCTTATTCTTCTTACCGAAAATGCCCCTGGTCACCAAAACCGTTCAATTTGTTTGTTTAAATTTTATGCAATTTATTTAAACACAACAATGGGGCCAAATTTATTTACTGAGTTACCAGTTTGGGCAAAAAAAAATGCCCCGCCGGGGGCAATTTCCTACCTGGGTTCGCATTTGGATCAGGAAATGCTGATCATACGGGGCGGCTTTTGTCGGGCTTCTGCCTTCTTTGGTATTAACAGGCGCAACACGCCATTTTCATACCTGGCATTAATGTTTTCGGCGTCTACTACGTCTTTGGGCAGCGCAAAAGAGCGTTGAAAAGACTGGTAACTAAATTCCCTGCGGGTAAATTTTTCATCCACTTTTTCGTCTTCCTGTTGTGATTCAGAACTGATTGTGACCAGGTTCCCGTTGAGTTCTACTTTGAAATCTTCCTTTTTCATTCCCGGTGCGGCCATCTCCACTTCAAAATCCTCTGCCCGTTCCTTTATATTCACGGCAGGGAGCGTCGTGCCCGTATTTGAAAAATTAGATTCACCCCAGTTCAGGAATTCCCTGTTGAAAAACTCGTTGAAAAGATCAGGGAAGTTGCCTAAGAATTTTCCATTTCGTTTTACAAGTGACATAGTTACCTCCTTTTATTTGAGTTAAGGAAATATTTACATCCGCCTATTTTCAAGGAATATGCCAGCAGGGCCTGGGCGATTTGCTGCGAATTTTTGGCAGCGAAAATTGCCAGAATTTCTTTTTGTTCGGGCAGGGGCTGAAAAAAAATCAGTTGCGCGGTTGGTGGTGTAGAATTCATCCGAATTTGCCCCTTCATTTCAATAACTTCGCGGGCGTATGAAACTGGCTTATTATCCATTCCAATTAAAATTTCGTCACCCTTTTACGATCTCCAAAGGCACAAAGACCCACCAACCCACACTTATTGTGGAACTGGAACACTTTGACATAAAAGGGTATGGTGAAGCACCAGCGATCACCTATTATAATATTACCGTAGAGAAAATGATTGAAGATCTGGAATCAAAGCGATCCATGATCGAAAAATTCTCTTATACCGAACCTGACCGATACTGGCATTACCTGCATCACCTGTTGCCTCAAAACCCATTCCTGGTATGTGCCCTTGATATCGCATCCTGGGATATCTATGGAAAGATGCAGAACAAAAAGCTCTATGAGATCTGGAAAGGCGATACCAGCAAGGCACCGCTTACCGACTACACCATTGGCATCGACAGCATCGAAAAAATGGTGGAGAAGCTAAAGGAAAAACCATGGCCGATCTATAAAATAAAAGTCGGTACGGCAGATGATATCGGCATCGTAAAAGCTTTAAGGGAGAATACCGACGCGACTCTCAGGGTAGATGCCAATGCCGGCTGGGATCTGGAAACGGCTTTGAAACTGATACCGCAGTTAAAAGAGCTTGGCGTTGAACTGGTGGAACAACCACTGGCAAAAGACAATTGGGAGGGGATGAAGGTATTGTATAATGAATCTACACTGCCTTTGTTTGCCGATGAGTCATGCGTGTCAGAGCATGATGTTGAAAAATGTAAAGGCCATTTTCATGGCATCAATATAAAACTTACTAAGTGCAGTGGCATCACACCAGCCCTGCGTATGATCAAAAACGCCAGGCATCTGAACCTGCAGGTAATGCTGGGCTGTATGAACGAATCCACGGTCGGTTCCGCAGCAATGGCCCACTTATTGCCGTTTTTAGATCATGTGGATATGGACGGCCCCCTGCTACTCGCCGATGATGTGGCAACAGGGCTTGGTTATGATTTTGGAAAGATCATTTTACCGGAAGGACCTGGCCTCGGCATAAATTATTGCGGGCTTTTTAAAAAATAACATATCCTTTTATCCACTGCGATATGGGATAACTCTCTTAATTCGTTACCTCTACAACGACGGTTCCGGCCCTAAATTTGCTTATTGCTGGCAATTTTATACAATATGATTTGAGTTTTACCTGACATTATTGATTAACTCCGGCGTCCATACCCGGTGGACTTAAAACAAAAACTCATGAAAAAAGTATCCCTGGTATTACTCAGTTTATTTTTCCTTGCTGGTATTGCCTCAGGCCAGCGTCTTCATATTGGCGTTTTTGGCGGACTGGCTGCCTACAGTGGCGATCTTACAGATAAAATATATCCCAAAAAAGTTACCAATGGTGCCATTGGTCTTACAGCCAACTACGAACTCACCGACAATATCATGCTCCGCGCAGGTTATACTTACGCCGTTGTGGGGGGAGCCGACCGTTACAGCAGCAAAGAAGGATTGCGGGCACGCAACCTGAGTTTTGAAACTTCCATATCAGAATTCAGTTTGCTGGGTGAGTATTACCTGCTCAACCTGTACGATCACCGTATTTCACCATATGTGTTTGCAGGACTCGCTATTTATCATTTCAATCCTTATGCTTACGACAGCAGCACCAAAGTTTTTCTAAAACCTCTTAGCACCGAAGGACAGGGACTTCCGGGTTATGCTGACAGAGAACCCTATGGCCTGACCCAGGCTGCTATCCCATTTGGAGCCGGTGTAAAATTCGCAGTAACGGACAAACTTCACCTGGGCCTGGAACTGGGAATAAGAAAATTGTTCACTGACTACCTGGACGATGTGAGCACTGACTATGCCGATCCTGCTGATCTGCTGGCGGGCAGAGGACAGCTGGCAGTGGACATGTCATACCGGGGCGATGAAGTAGGCAACCCCGTTTATCCTGCCAAAGGCGCACAACGTGGCAGCTCAAAAAATAAGGATAACTATTATTTCACGGGCCTTCATCTTACTTATCGCCTGGGTGGCGGTAGTTCCGGTGGTAGCGGGCTATTTGGTGGTGGCCGCAAAGGCAGCAAAAATGGCATCAATTGCCCAGTGAATGTATATTAAGATTCAAACGTGATTGTTTTGCTAACAATGAGTGCCCGGTTAATTTCCAGAATCCCAACACGTACCTTTGCTTCTTTTATATTTAGGCATGGCGTACAAAAATCAACAGCATTTTATTGATATACTGGAAAAGGAAGGTGAACTGGTTAGGATCAAAACCTATGTTGACCCCAAACTGGAGATGGCCGAGATCACCGACCGCATGAGCAAACAACCCGGCGGTGGTAAAGCGATCCTATTTGAGAACACCGGATATGATTTCCCCGTTTTAATGAACGCCTATGGCAGTGAGAAAAGAATGTGCCTCGCGTTGGGCGTGCAACGTCTCGATGATACCGCTCATGAGATCGAGAATCTTTTTAAACTGCTCGCTTCACCCAAAGAAAGTATCATTGACAAATTAAAGATCCTTCCCAAACTCGGGCAGTTTGCTTCGTGGATGCCCAAGGTAAGATCCGGGAGAGGGGAGTGCCAGGAAGTGGTAATGGAAAAACCGGATATCACCAAACTGCCAGTCATCACCTGCTGGCCTAAAGATGGCGGTCCGTTTGTTACGTTACCAATCATTCATACTAAAGATCCGCTTACCCGGTCGCGCAACGTGGGTATGTATCGCATGCAGGTGTTTGGTCCCACGCTCACCGGTATGCACTGGCACAAGCATAAGGTATCTGCCAAACATTTTAATGAGTATAAAAAACTGAATAAACGCATGCCCGTGGCCGTGGCACTTGGTGGCGACCCGGTCTATGCTTATTCGGCCACAGCACCCTTGCCGGAAAATGTAGATGAATATATGCTCGCAGGTTTTCTTAGAAAAAGAAAAGTTGAACTGGTCAAATGCATCACACAGCCGGATGTGGAAGTCCCGACAGATGCTGATTTTATTATTGAAGGATACGTAGACCCCGGTGATGAGATGATTTGGGAAGGACCGTTTGGAGATCACACCGGTTATTATTCACTTCCTGACTGGTACCCGCGTTTTCATATCACGGCCATCACACATAAAAAAAATGCGGTATACCCGGCGACCATTGTTGGCATTCCACCTCAGGAGGATGCCTGGTTGGGTAAAGCAACCGAAAGAATTTTCCTGGCGCCTATCAAAATGACCATGGTACCTGAGATCATCGATATGGAAATGCCGGTGGAAGGCGTTTTTCACAACCTTGTCATCACCAAGATCCAAAAAGAATATGCAGGCCAGGCACAAAAGGTAATGAACGCCATGTGGGGCGCGGGGCAAATGATGTTTAATAAGATCCTTGTGATTACTGATGAACCGACATCCATTACTAACTATAGGGAGTTGGCCAAATACGTATTTGATAACCTGAACCCGGCCACGGATATCTATTTTTCGCAGGGTCCGATGGACGTACTGGACCACAGTTGCAGCAAAATGGGATTTGGCGGTAAAATGTGTATCGATGGCACCCGGAAATCTGAAGAGGAAAAAGATGAACGCTGGGTATCGGAGGGAAATAAGGCCGCGGGAGTCAATGGCACGGGGTTCTTTAGCCAATTTATCATGTCGAAGTTTGAGGATGTGAAAGCAGTAAACTCCTCACTATTACAATCAGCGATATCCTGCCTGATCATCGCGGTTGAAAAAAACAGGAAGGGACATATCAGGGCCTTGCATGAGCAGATCGCTTCGCTACCGGAAATGGCTGGCATAAAAATGATCCTTTATGTAGAGCATACAGTGAACCCGCATGACCTCACCACTGCGTTGTGGCGATTCTGCAATAACCTGGATCCCCGCCGTGATAGTATTCTGACCCGCCAGGAAATTTCGCATGAACCGGGAAAGTATACGGCATGCATAGGACTGGATGGCACAAGGAAAACAAAAGAATGGGATGATTTCCGGCGCGACTGGCCCAATATCATTGTGGCAGATGATCAAACCATACAGGCGGTTGATGAAAAATGGGGGCAGTTGGGAATTGGGGCTTTTATCCCTTCTCCCTCGCTGAAATTCAAAACCCAGCTCTATGGTGAGGACGCTGTTGTCGACGATTAGAACTAAACCCTTAAATTGCTTGTTATAATCGTTATACCCCCTGGGCATCATCAAAGGAACAGCATACATGAAAAGAATCAGTGCAGTATTACTCGGAAGCATTATGGCAATATCAGCTCTTGCTCAAAAAAATAATACCGACCATACACTACTTTGGAAAATTAGTGGCAATGGCCTGGCAGAGCCTTCCTATCTGTTTGGTACCATCCACATGCTTTGTAAGGACGATGCCGTCCTCAGCGACAGCCTTAAAAATATTATCCAAAACGTCAAAGAGGTTTACTTCGAGGTGGACCTTGATAATATGTTTGAAATGCTGGGTGTAATGGGTAAGATGAAAATGAAGGGCGATACAACACTACAGGATCTGCTTAGTGAAGCTGACTACGAAAAAGTAAAAAATTACTTTGAAACAAAGGGATCGATCCTGCCCTTTTCGATGCTTGAAACCTACAAGCCAATACTGGCTGCTTCTACGTTGCAACAGGGCGATATACCCTGCGAAACCACAGCCATGATGGAACAGGTGATCATGATGGAGGCTAAAGAATACAATAAACCGATAAAAGGTCTTGAAAGCATGGGCTACCAGGCAGGCGTACTGGATAGCATCCCATATAAATTACAGGCAGAGCAACTGGTCAGTTATATCGATAATGCCATCAAAGGTAAAAATGAAGATGGTGAAATGGTTGAAATGCTGAATGCATACAGATCCCAGGATCTTAAGAAACTGGAGGAAATGATACTGAAAAGCGATCCAAGTATCTCAAATTATACCGACATCTTATTGCACAACCGCAACCGAAACTGGGTTGAAAAACTAAAAGACCTGATGCCCGCCAAACCATTACTCATTGCGGTAGGAGCAGGACACTTACCGGGAAAAGAAGGTTGTATCAATTTATTACGGCAGGCCGGTTATAAGGTTACGCCGGTGAAGAATGTAATGAGAGTGAACCGGGAAATTTAATTGGGGGATTTGTAATCATTATTGTCCGGGGAATTCTGGTGCACTATGAACCACCGAGGGCATGGCAAGCACAGATTTTATTCCGGATAGCAATGATTGATAATTGGTGATTTGGAATTGGGTTGCGCACAAAGTTTCCGGGATCACCTGTTTTTACACGGGCGACTTACAAATCAAGTAAATTTGTCATTCAAAATGCTTTCCTGGTGGGATCGGCGGCCATTTCAATCATGGCAGTGAGTTCTTTTACCAGTTTGTCATCACTTCCATCAAAGCCTACTGATTTAAAACGGATCAGGCCGTCTTTATCAATGACAAACTTTGTAGGTATACCTTCCACTTTAAAATCTTCCACAACCTTGTTGTCGTTGTCCATCAGTACATGAAAACTATATTTATTGCCGGCAATAAAATCAGCTGCGTTTTTCTCTTTGTTTTCCACTCTCTCCCAGGTATCAACAAAGATGAACCTGACATCGTCCTTGTCTTTATATTTTGATACCATCTTTTGCATTCCCGGGAAACTTGCTTTGCAGGGACCGCACCAGGTAGCCCAGAAATCGACGACCACTACTTTACCTTTCAGCGAGCTGGCACTGACTTCTTTTCCATCCAGGTCGAGCAGCGCAAAGGAAGGAGCAACTTCGCTGAGCATGGACTTACGCAGCTCTTCAAGCATTTTTAGGTAGCTTGCCTGTTCGAGTGTGGCAAAATAAGTATTGAAACCTTCAGGGTCCTTGTGTTCTTTTTTGTACAAACGCTTCAATATTTCCTTTATCTCACTACCCGCTTTTCCGTTTACAACAAACTGTTCCAACTCCTTTTTATATTGCCTGGCGGGTAGGGCCTTCTCGGCTAATAACGCGTATGTAGTATTATAATCCGGGACTTCAGCTTTCCAATGCAGCATCGCATCCTTTGCAAAAGGCAATGCCTTTTTGAACTTACCCTGTTTATACATTACCATACCATAGGTATCTGCATACATAGCGTAGGTATTTTCGCGCTGGCGTTGCCACTGTTTTTCAGTCAGATTCGAAGGTCGGGCAGCACTGGGCTTCTTAGTTTCCGCTTTTGCATGCAGGACGGCAAATTCAGACAACTCTTCGGCCAGGTCAAGATTTTCTCCTGACTCCTGGATACGCCACGCAGCATTGTTGTATTGGCTCGCCAACTGATCTTTACTGGTGATACCAGCTTCAGCAACTGCGTCTTTGTAACCAGCCCAGTCTTTTTTGGCGATATAACTATTTAAATAAGATAGCTGGTAACTGGTAAAATTTTTGCGCTGGCCTGACCAGGCACTATCTGTATCGATCTTTTGTTTTATCCCGGCAAGTAATTCTTTTTTTCGTGAGGGGTCAGCTTCGGCATTAAATTTTTTAATGAATTCTCCTATAACCCAACTACCATTTGGAAATTTTTCCTTTTTAAGCCCATTGATCAATCTGGTTTGTTCAGGCAACTTTGCAATGGTGTACAATTCCTCCAGTGCCGTGTAATCGGATTCACTCACCAGGCCGTTTTTGAGCGCCTGTTCAATCTCTTTTTGAACGGTCGCACTGGCATCAGGCTTTTTCAAAGTCATGAGCAGTTTTAAATAAGCGGGTACATGTTGTTTACGGCTTGCGGGGTAGTTTTCCATTTCCTCCTGGATCATGGTCAGAGCTTTTTCGTTGCTCCTGGCAACACCTGCACCGGGAGCAAAAAGTTGGTAAAACTGGGAAAGACCCGCATAGCTTCCTTCTGCTATTTTGTCTCCATCATACAAATGGATAAAATAACCTTCGTCACTATTGTTGTCAAACTTCCGGTCGACGAAAAATGCCAGGTAGATAAAATTTTGAGAGGTATCGGTAGTAATGGTCCCGGTATATTTATAACCCTTACGTTTTAATACCAGGTCAATAGCGCTGCGGCCATTGCTACCCAGTCCATAGGCGATCCCCTCTACAGGTTCCATACTGCCGGCAAGGTCGCCGGAAGATTCGTATGTGAACTCAATCACATCACCAGGCCTGGGCTTTTCGGGCGTATAGGAAAAATTTTTCTGGGCATAGCCCGCTGTGGTAAATAAGATCATTACCAGCAGCACCATAATCCTGGGATGCATATGCTAAAGTTTTCAGCAATTTACTACTGCCACATCAAACTCTTTCCAAAACAGAAAAGAAAAAATCGCCTTCAATTTTGGCATTCTCGTCGCTATCGCTGCCATGAATCGCATTTTCTCCAAGCGAAGTGGCAAATAATTTACGAATGGTTCCTTCGGCAGCCTGGGCAGGATTGGTGGCACCGATCAGGTTACGGAATTCAGTTACGGCATTGTCTTTTTCCAGTATCGCCGCAATGATGGGGCCGCTGCTCATAAACTCCACCAATTCTCCGTAAAAAGGTCTTTCCTTGTGTACAGCATAAAATTCTCCTGCCTTCTCGGCACTGAGTTTTGTCAGTTTCAGCGCTACGATCCTATAACCTTCCTTAATGATCCTGTCCAGGATAAGGCCAGCATGGCCGTTCTTCATCGCATCCGGTTTGATCATTGTAAATGTCCTGTTGCTCATTATTATTGCTTTTGGGCCGCAAAAATAGGGAAAGAGTGAGTGAGTTGCTAATTCCTGATCGCCAATTTATGGTTAGAATGTTAATGAATATTCTCCGTATCAGACTCCCGACTACCGACTCTCCACTAACGACTATTATCCCGTCTATTCCCTTATCTTCGCAACCGCTTTTATGAAACCCATCCAGGATATATTTCCACTTTTGCCACAACCGCGCAAGACGATTATCACAATGCACCAGAAACCCGACGCCGATGCGATGGGCGCTTCACTGGGCCTGGCGCGTTTTTTAAAACAGCTTGGTCACCAGGTGACCGTGATCTCACCAACCAACTGGGCTAAATGGCTCAACTGGATGCCGGGTTGCGAGGAAGTGATCGACTTTGAGGCCAGCAGGGCCAAAGCAGAACAGGCGTTGGATGAAGCTGACTGGTTATTCTGCCTCGACTTCAACATTTTTCATCGCACAAGACATCTTGCAGGAAAGCTCCAGGAAGCGAATTGCGTAAAAATTCTGATAGACCATCACCGCGAACCTGATTCACCTTCTTTCGATTATGGCATCAGCGATACTTCTAAAAGTTCAACCTGCGAAATGATCTATGACCTGATCGTTGCATCGGGACATAGCGACAGGATCGATGAAGGCATCGGGGAGTGTATATATGCAGGCGTGGTATCTGATACAGGTTCCTTTCGCTTTCCTTCCGCTCATGCGGGTGTACACCTGCTGGTTGCGGATCTTAAATCAAAGGGGCTGGAACATTCCAAAGTTCATGAAAACCTGTTTGATAATTTCCTGGAGAATAAACTCAGGTTTACAGGTCATGTACTGCTGCATCGCATGGAAGTGCTATATGAATACAATACCGCGCTGGTAGCGATACCTAAAAATGACCTGCTTAAATATTACATAAAAACGGGAGACACCGAGGGGCTTGTCAATTTCCCACAATCTATTCAGGGCATAAAATTGGTGGGACTTGTGATAGACCGTGATGAGGAAAGAAAATGGAGTTTCCGGAGCAAGGGAGATTTTGACTGCAATGCCTTCGCGCGAAAATATTTTGAAGGCGGGGGACATTTTAACGCTTCCGGTGGCCGGAGCATGGATCCGCTGGAAGTTACTGTACAGAAATTTAAAGAAGCTGTAAAAGCAAATAAAACTTTATTACAATAAACACTTAAAATGAAACCAATCTTTGTTTCCATTGTGCTGATCGCAAGCATGGCCCTGGTAAGTTCATGCAACAATATAAATTACCAGAAAACAAAAAGCGGGATGCTTTACAAGATCATCTCTTCAAATGCCAAGGACTCTACTGTAAAAGAAGGCGAATACCTGAAACTTCATTTCACCCAGAAACTGAATGACTCGGTGCTTCAAACAAGTTTTGGCAAAATGCCTGCTTATGTAAAAGTTTCTGCCGGCCCAAACGAAAGCTACAATCCGGGTGAGATCTTTCACTTGTTAAGGAAAGGGGATAGCGTGATCACTGTTGTATTGATCGATTCGCTGATCAAAAAAGGAATTATGCCGGAAGTACCGCCTTTTATGAAGAGAAGCGACCGACTGACAACATCTTTCAAAGTGTTAGATATTATAAAAAATGATAGCCTGTACCAGGTTGATATGACTGCGGAAACGGAAAGGGATCGTCCACGTATGATGAAAGAACAGGAAGAGCAGGCGGCCAAAATGCGACAGGAGATGCAGGATATGAGAGACAAAGAAGACCTGGAGATGGAAAAATCTGGTGAGGCGGCAAAAGGTGTTCAGCAAATGGAGGATTACCTGAAGAAAAATAATATCAGCGCGCAAAAAACCGGGAAAGGAACTTTTGTTCAGATCCATCAGCAGGGCACAGGTCCGCAGGCTGATTCGGGAAAATATGTAACCGTTAAATACGCAGGTAAATTACTCGATACTGACAGCCTCTTCCAGGAAAGTTCATTTGAATTCCAATTAGGTCAGGGCAGGGTTATCAGTGGCTGGGATGAAGGAATGAGGTTGTTTAAGGAAGGTGGCAAAGGCACACTGTATATCCCCGGGTTCAGGGCATATGGCAAAAATCCTCCTCAGGGTTCACCTTTCAAACCATTTGAGGCCTTGAAGTTTGATATTGAATTGCTGAAAGTTTCAGATACGCCAACGTCAAATTCAAGATAAAGAGCTCCAAGAAATTGATACAACTCAATCCTGTATCGATTGTGATATGAAAATAATGTTGCAACTTTGTGCCGCCTTTGAAAAAAGGCGGCTTTTTTGTGGACAGTGTTTAAGGCCCCGTTTTTAGTCCAAGATCCATAAGAGTTAGCACTGTGAAAACTGTCAAAATTTGACACTACCCCGTACTAAAATACCTGTCCAATCCTTTGAATTACTGAAGAACCCCCATTAAGGCATGATTAAAACGTCTTGGTGAAAGAGAGAGAAAGCATCTACATTATAGTAGGTGCTTTTGTTTTTTGTATGCAATCCTACATAACCTCGTTAACGGCTGTAATCAACTGAACTGCCTGCACAGCCTCCTTTACATCATGCACTCTTAAGATCGACGCGCCATTCATAAGACCCACAGTATTTAAAACAGTAGTTCCGTTGAGGGCCTGGTCGGGTGTGACGTTCAGTGTTTTGCAAATTGTAGATTTTCTTGAAATGCCGACCAGCAGGGGGCAATTCAGCATATTAAAAAGGCCGAGGTTTCGCAGGAGTTCAAAATTGTGAGCTATGGTTTTTCCAAAACCAAATCCTGGGTCGATGATGATATCATTGACACCTGCCTTCCTGAGTTCGTCCGTTTTGGCAATAAAAAAGTCCAACACCTCACGTGTTACATTTTCATAATATGGCGACTGTTGCATATTCCTGGGAGTTCCCTGCATATGCATGAGCATATAAGGAACTTTTAAGTTGGCGGCCGTTGCAATCATCTCTGCATCCATACTTCCTGCACTGATGTCATTGATGATGGAAGCTCCCGCCTCAATAGCTTTACTGGCCACAGTTGCATGGTATGTATCGATCGATATGATAACATCCCTGAATCTCCCTGATATTGCCTCAATCGCAGGGATCACTCTTTTCAATTCTTCAACTTCGTCTACCGGCTCACTGCCAGGCCTTGTGCTTTGTCCGCCGATATCAAGGATGGCCGCGCCATCATTAATCATCAGTTCTGCCTGTTGCAGCAATCCATCTATAGCCTGTTTCCTGCTGGGCTCATAAAACGAGTCGGGTGTAGTATTAATGATCCCCATTACCAACGGCTTATCAACAACGAGTAGCCGGCCCTTACAATTGAGCGTAAACATTAAGCTTTGTTTCTTTATTTTTGAAGCTAAGGTAAGAACAAGCGCATTTATGATCAGTACGACCGAACCGGCTAACATGACGAACACCAATTTAGAATACGACAGTGTCATCGCTTCCTGCAAGGAGATATTCCTGAAAAAAGCAAAGGATTATGGTACCGCCTGGAGAGTACTGCGGACGATCTCAATCGTTGACCAGATATTTATCAAAGCGCAGCGGATCCGCACCATACAGGAAAAAAAACAACAACGGGTGGCCGAAGATATCTCCGCCGAATTCAGGGGCATCATCAATTACGCGATAATCGGTCTTATCCAGCTCAGCCTGCCTAAAGACACTCCGGAGGAACTTGAACTTGACAGAGTTTCATCCCTGTACGACCATCATATAAAAGTGAGTAAGGAACTGATGGAAAATAAAAACCATGACTATGGCGAAGCCTGGCGCAGTATGAGCCAGGAAAGTTTTGTCGACCTGATCCTGATGAAACTGCAACGCATTCGCCAGATCCTGCTCAATGAAGGTAAAACGCTTGCCAGTGAGGGGATTGATGCGAATTATCATGATATCATTAATTACAGTGTTTTTGCGTTGATACTGGATGCTGGATACTAGATGCTGGATACTGGATACTGGATGCTGGATGCTGGATGCTGGATGTTTCTGGCTCCCCTCTCCTTGGGAGAGGGGTTGGGAGTGAGGCCGGTCCTGGATACTAGATACTTGATACTGGATGCTGGATGTTTCTAGCTCCCCTCTCCTTAGGAGAGGGGTTGGGGGTGAGGCCGGTCCTGGATGCTGGAGGTTTCTGGCTCCCCTCTCCTTAGGAGAGGGGTTTGGGGGTGAGGCCGATGCTGGATATTTGATACCGGATAAACTTGTTTTATGAATGTCTTACTAACTTTTTCCCGCATTGTTGTGGGACTGCTTTTTATCTTTTCCGGGTTGGTGAAGGCTAACGATCCGCATGGATTGAGCTACAAAATGCAGGAGTTCTTTGAGATCTGGCATTTAACCCAGCTAAATCCAATTTCGCTGGCCTCATCGATACTAATGAACGCCTTTGAGATCATCGCTGGTTTTGCCCTGCTGATCGGTTGGCGGATCAGGCTTTTTAGCTGGCTGCTGTTGCTGCTGATCCTGTTTTTTACTTTTCTTACAGGTTATACTTATGTTACGGGTAAACCTACCAACTGTGGCTGTTTCGGCGACTGCCTGCCGATCAGTTCCAAAACTTCGTTCCTCAAAGATGTTGTGCTGACCATATTAATCGGTTTTATTTTCTGGCAGCGCCATCGTATCAAACCTGTCTTTACAGGGAAAGTAAGCGCATTGCTAATGGGGATCGTAACGGTATTCAGTTTCGGAATTCAATGGTATGCGCTTACATACCTGCCGGTGGTAGACTGCCTGCCTTATAAAAAAGGAAATAACATTTCCGAAAAAATGAAGCCCCCCCCGGGAGCTTTACCAGATAGTTTCGCGATTCGTTTCGTGTATGAGAAAGATGGACAGCAGTTTGAATTTGCACCTGCCGAACTGCCAGCAGATCTTGATAATTATAATTATGTCAGTCGCACCGATAAACTTATCCGAAAGGGTAACGCGGAACCCGCGATCAAAGGATTTGCGCTGACTGGCATTACGGACGAAGATTCAACATCTATTGTTTTATCAGATCCCTACGCTGTGATTGTGTTTTGTGAAAACTTTGACAAGCCCTTTTCCGACTGGCAGGATGAGCTGGGAAAAATATATGAAACAGCAAACGCTAAGAATATTCCAGTATATGCGGTTACCAGCAGGAGGGATGAGGCGGTAAGCCATTTCGCATCTACGTCTTTTGCCAATATCCCTGTATTCGTATGTGACTACACTGCTATTCGCACCGCTGCACGCACCAATCCCTGTTTTTATTTATTGAAAGAAGGTACCATCATTGAGAAGGAAGGTTATAAACGGGCCGATATCATTGTAGATCGTATTAATGCTCTACCAGTGCAGCTAAGGACAACACCACCACCTCAGGATACTATTCAGCTTGACACCCTAAACCCTTGATCCGGCATGCTTAGATACATCGCCAAAAAATTATTCTACGGTATTCTTGTACTTGCCGGTGTGATCGTTCTGGTATTTGTGTTGTTCCAGGGATTTGGCGATCCTACACGGCTGATCATGGGACAAACCGGCGACTCCGCCACCCAGGCCAATATCAGGAAGGAACTTTATCTCGATCAGCCCAAATGGAAACAGTTTGTTTTTTATCTAAACGACGTATCTCCAATCTGTGTACATAGCAAATCTGAAATTGAATCACGACCGCTCAAAGGCATATTTATTGGCGGCGACACAAAGTTTGGAATCAAAGTTCCATACTTACGCAAATCCTATCAAAGCCGACGCGATGTGGGTACCATACTCATGCAGGCGCTGCCAGGCACGCTGATCCTCGCCATTGCTGCAATGGTCATTGCCGTGGCACTTGGCATTCCGCTTGGCGTGATTGCCGCGGTAAAACAAAATACCTGGGTGGATACATCCGCCATTTTTTCGAGTATCGTGGGCATTTCCGCACCGTCATTCTTTATGGGTATCATCATTGCGTACGTGTTTGGATTCGTGCTCAGCGACTGGACGGGCCTGCATATTTCCGGCAGCTGGTTTGAAATCGACGAGGTGACGGGACAAAAAAAACTTTCACTGCAAAACCTGATCCTTCCTGCTGTGACACTGGGGATACGTCCGTTGGCAATTATCACACAACTAACCCGCAGTGCCATGCTTGATGTACTTGACCAGGATTATATACGAACAGCCTATGCGAAAGGCCTCAGCAAACGGAGAGTGATCTGGAAACATGGATTGCGTAACGCGTTGAATCCTGTCATCACCGCCATTACCGGCTGGTTTGCTGAACTGCTGGCCGGCGCTTTCTTTGTCGAGTATATTTTTGGCTGGCAGGGCATCGGGAAAGTAACAGTCGATGCGTTGGAAAAACTGGATTACCCCGTCGTGATGGGCTCCGTTTTAATATCGGCTACCTTTTTTATTCTAATCAATATACTAGCGGATATCCTGTACGGGGTAGTGGACCCTCGTGTCCGCATTCAATAATTTTCAGCATGAAAAAAGCAATTGTTATTTCAGGCATAACGCTTGTATCCTGTTCAGGCAATATGAATACTTCCAAAGCATTTGAAGAAAGTTTGTTCAAAGCAGCGGATCACACTGCCGGGAATCTTTTTTCGACTAATATCGAAGGACCGGCGGTTGATAAGAACGGCAACCTCTTCGTAGTAAACTTTCAAAAAGATGGTACAATTGGGCATGTAAAGCCCAACGGTGAAGTGGAATTGTTTGTAAATCTGCCCGAGGGCAGTACGGGCAACAGCATCCAGTTCAATGCCGCTGGTAATATGCTTATTGCTGACTTTACAGGTCACAATGTACTCGAAGTAAACACCAGTACAAAAGAAGTTAGTGTTTACTGCCACGATGATCGTTTCAACCAGCCCAATGATATCTGTATCAACAAAAGCGGCGTTGTTTTCGCCAGTGACCCGGACTGGAAAAATAATAAGGGACAGTTGTGGAAGATCGGTACAGACAAGCAGGCGGTATTGCTAAAAGGGGAAATGGGCACCACCAACGGTATCTGCTTAAGTCCCGATGAAAAAACATTATACCTCAACGAAAGCACGCAGAAAAAAGTCTGGGCCTTTGATGTGGACCGGGATGGTAATATTTCAAACCAGCGACTTTTCACGTCGTTTGAAGACCACGGTCTTGACGGTATGAAAACCGACGCCGGTGGCAACCTGTATGTCACACGATACGGCAAGGGTACAGTAGCCATTTTTTCGCAGGAGGGGAAATTAATCACCGAAGTAGAACTGAAGGGGAAAAATGTAAGCAACCTGGTTTTTGGCGATAAAGATCTGAAAACCTGTTTTGTGACCCTGCAGGACAGAAAAGGAATGGAAAAATTCCGAACCGATACACCGGGAAAGACACTGCCTTAGGTTTTATGACAACAAAAAATAAACTTTCAACCGGTAAACCGATTTAGCCTCCTGGAGCCCTGAAAAACAAAAAACGGGGTACACTTTTTGCATTCAAAAAGCGGGTTAGTGGAGTATTTTCAACACGCTCAAAAAGCGTATTTTCCCTCAACATTGTTGTTTGTCAGGATCGTAACTTTAAATGGCAGGCAAGTTGTCTCCTCCACGTACCCATGAATAAAACCAATTGTATTAAACCAATAAACCTTTATTTATGGAAAACGTCACAGTCTTACTCGCCAAGAAGCAATCTCACTTCAACAAGATTTCTCCTAACTGTACGATTAGTGATGCGCTGTGCAGGATGAGTTGCCAGAATACTGACTACCTGATCGTGATGGATGATGATGAAAGATACCTGGGGCTGCTTACGGAGCATGACATCGCCACCAAAACAATTTTCAACAATCGCTCGATCACCCTTACTAAGGTGAACCAGCTAATGAATACACGTTTTCCCGCTGCCGACGCAACAGATACGGTGGAGGACTGCATGCGACTGATGAAAAGGTTTAATGTACGTTATGTACCGGTATTCAAAGATCACAATTTCCTTGGAGTGGTTTCATCCGATGATATCATACAGGAAGCCGTCAATCACCGGTTAAAGATATTTGATGTAGAAGATAAGAACCTGGTGTACTCTTATTGAATCACCACTTCACGAATGACTTTTTGTCCCAGGGCCTCATTTACCCGTTGAATGATCTTTTCTTTCTGGTAAATGAGTTCCTGTTTTAAGGGTGCCACACTTGTTGTAATAAAAAGCTTGTCGCCAAATATCTGCAGTTTGTCTGTATAACGTGCAATGGTTTTTCCCATGATCTGTTCCCACGCATCATCAATCTGCATCGCCTGGATATCTCCCTTAATACGGCTCTGATTTAGGAAATGCTGGATAGCCGAACCGATTGAATATTCACCCATGGCTCAAAGGTATTCATTGGGGATGAGAAATGACGGCTGTGTCAATATTTTCAAGGCTTGCATAAACTCAAATACTTAAAGCATCATTAACTGGTACTTTACGTCGATTGCATCGAGATGGACTCGCAGTCGCTGCTCATTGGTGTCGGTTATAAAAACCTGGCCTTCGCATTCCACACAAACCTTCTTTAGGAGGTTGCTGATCCGGTCCTCATCAAGTTTTTCAAATACGTCATCAAGCAAAAGCAGGGGAGCGAATCCTTTTTCTTTTTTCAGGACTTCCATTTCCGCCAGCTTGAGGGCAAATAGTAAACTCTTACGCTGACCCTGCGAAGCAATGCTGCGGAAGGGCTGCCCATTCAGATTGATCTCTATATTATCGCGGTGCACCCCCGCTGTAGTGCGTTGCGCCAGGCAATCGCGCTGACGCGACGCGGTGAGAAGTTCATTAAATTGTGTTTGGAGCAATTCACTTTCATACAGCAGACTGATATCTTCCTGTTGCCTCGCAATGTCAAAATAAAGATGTTTGACCAT
This sequence comes from Bacteroidota bacterium, assembly GCA_023424015.1. Taxonomy (GTDB): domain Bacteria; phylum Bacteroidota; class Bacteroidia; order Chitinophagales; family Chitinophagaceae; genus Terrimonas_B. The sequence continues at coordinate 194,328 of JAFAEM010000009.1, forward strand.
GGGAAGAAAAGAAATCAGGAACTCCTTTCGCTTGTTGAAGATATATTCTCCCGGCCCGGTCAGCTGTCCATCCAGTACATCCAGCAGGGAAAGGTTCCGGTTGCCGGACTCGGCAAATGCTTTAAGCAGCGCATTTCTTTGCTGCAGCACTTTGGTATAACTGATCAGGTGCCGTAAATAGTCTTCATCAAGTTGCGAAAGCATGGCATCCAGGAATTTCCGCCTTTCCTCGCTGCCTCCTGTGATAAGTTGCGCATCGTCGGGGGCGATCACCACACAGGGATAGCGACCTATATGTTGCGAAAACTTATCATACGGCTGTTCATCTACCGAAAACTCTTTTTTACCCGACTCCCGCAGGATACAAATCGTCTTCTCTGGTTTGCCGTTCAGATTAAAACGACCTTCGATTCGAAAACCTGTGCGACCCTGCTGAACACTATTGGCATCAACCCGGGAAAAATAGCTTTTTGTAAAACACAGATAATGAATAGCGTCAAGCAGGTTGGTTTTACCAACCCCGTTATTTCCGCAAATACCCACTATCCGCTCCGAAAAAGGGAAAACCCGGTTGGTATAATTCTTAAACTGGAATATCGATATCGACTCTAGGTAAAGCATTCGGTTCTGCAAGATAAGTAGCGGGAAAATAGGGTTAAAAAGTTTAAAATGCGGGATTTCAAATCCTTGCAACTTTCCCTTATTTTTGCACCTCAAATTTTTTACCCATTGGCTACCAAATTTTCCAAAGAAACTTACCTGTATTGGTACGAGTTGATGCAGCTAATCCGCCAGTTTGAATTGATGGCGGAGGAGAAGTATAAAATGGAAGGCAAGATCCGTGGTTTTTTCCATGCCTATATCGGGCAGGAAGCGATTGCCGCGGGTTGTATGACCGCCACCAAACCCGAGGACCTGTTCATCACCGCGTATCGTGACCACGGGCTGGCCATTGCCAAAGGCGTTACTGTGGACAGCTGCATGGCAGAATTATACGGTAAGGCTACCGGTTGTGCCAAAGGCAAAGGCGGCAGTATGCACTTCTTTGGGAAAAAGGAAAACTTTTATGGCGGCCATGGCATCGTAGGCGCGCAAATAGGTACCGGCGCCGGGCTCGCATTTGCAGAAAATTACCGCGGAACGGATAATGTGGTGCTTTGCTTTTTCGGCGATGGCGCGGCGAGGCAGGGTATACTGCACGAGACTTTTAACCTGGCCATGTTGTGGAAACTGCCGGTTATTTTTATTTGCGAAAACAACAACTACGCCATGGGTACCTCGGTAGAACGTACTTCAAACGTAGTGGATATCTACAAACTGGCCGATGGTTATGAAATGCCCGCCGATGTGATCGATGGCATGAAACCTGAAACGGTGCATGAAGGAGTGGCCCGCGCGGTGAAGAGAGCCAGGGAAAAAGGCGGCCCGACATTACTGGAAATTAAAACCTATCGCTACAAAGGTCACTCGATCAGTGACCCGCAGAAGTACCGTACCAAGGAAGAAGTGGATGAGTACAAGTCTAAAGACCCCATCCTGGTGGTACGTAATACTATCCTCGACAATAAAATGGCTACCGAAGAAGAGCTGGCCATTATTGATAAGAGAATTGACGACACTGTAGCCCATTCTGTAAAATTTGCAGAAGAAAGTCCATGGCCTGATGACGATGAAGTATTGAAGGATGTTTATGTTGACCAGAACTATCCCTTTATAATCGACTAAAGCTGTAAGATCACTCCTGGAAACGCAGCGTTTATAAAAAACTAAAACAAGCACATCAACAATTATGTCAGAAAAGAAAAATGTGACGGAAACTCAGCCGGCTGAGGACGTGGTAGTGAAAGCAAAAGACTTTTGGAGCCGGTATAGCAAGATCATACTGGGCGTTGGTACCGCGCTTATCCTGCTGGTAGGCGGTTTTTTTGTTTATAAAAATCTGATTCAAAAACCCAAAGAAGAAAAAGCGGCCGACGCCATGTTCAAGGCAGAAGAATATTACCGCAAAGACTCGGTGAACCTGGCATTGAACGGGGACGGACAAAATCCGGGTTTTCTTCGGATCATCAGCCGTTATAGCGGAACGGATGCGGCGAACCTGGCTCATTTCTATGCAGGCAGCTGCTATATCAAGCTTGATGACAATGCAAACGCTATAAAGTACCTGAAGGATTTCAATAGTGATGCGAAACAGATCCAGCAAAGAGCTTACAAACTCCTGGGTGATGCTTCAGCTGACCTTGGTAAAAACGCGGATGCACTGGACTACTATAAAAAAGCCGGTCGTCATTTTGAGGAAGATCAGGCCAGCTCGGCAGAAGCACTGTTCCTGGCGGCATACCTCGCCGACCGTGTCATGAAAGATCAGAAAGAAGCGATCGCTTTGTATAAAGAACTGAAGGAAAAATTCCCAAGAACACAGCAGGGCTTTGAAGCCGATAATTACCTGGCGCAATTGGGTGTTTACAATGTGAATTAATTTTATGGCTGATATTGCTAACAGCAAAGTACTACAGGTCGATACAGGCATCCTGAATATTCAGGATGCCTGTATCGTTTTGGTGAAAACTGAATGGAATGCCGCAATTGTTGGCGAACTGGAAAATGGCGCCATTGACAGCCTGGAAAAACATGAAGTAAAAAAGATCATCACCATCACCGTTCCGGGTGCAGTGGAGATACCATTTGCAATCCGGAGTTTTTGGGAGGCAGCCGAGCCCGCGCAGAAACCGGATGCGTTTATCGCGCTGGGCTGCGTTGTGCGTGGTGATACGCCGCATTTTGATTATGTATGTAAAGCCGTAACCGATGGTGTGTTGCAGCTGAACCTCAGCCTGCCTGTACCCGTTATCTTTGGTGTACTAACGGTAGACAACGAGGAGCAGGCCCGTGAGCGGATCGGCGGCAAACACGGCCATAAAGGTGAAGAAGCTGGAATCACAGCGCTGAAGATGATATCCCTTCAACGATCATTTAAAAAATAAGCAACTCAAGTCCAAGCAAACCGAACATGAATGTTCAGATTTTTATTCCCTGCTTTGTAGATCAGTTATTCCCCGATACAGCCTTCAATATGATCAGGGTGCTGGAAAAAGCCGGTTGTACTGTCAATTATAACGATAACCAAACCTGCTGTGGCCAGCCTGCTTTTAATGCGGGGTTCTGGGATGAGTCGAAAGCCGTATGCACGAAGTTTTTAAAGGATTTTAGCGGTAGCGATTATATCGTGGCACCAAGCGCCAGCTGTGTGGGTTTTGTACGTAATTATTACAACAAACTTTTTCAAAATTCATCCCTGCATCATGAGGTGGCGGATATCGGTAAACGCATCTTTGAATTTTCCGAGTTCCTGGTGAAAGTACTCCAGATCGAAAAATTTGGCGCTGAACTTCAGGGCAAAGCCACTTATCATGATAGCTGTGCGGGTTTGCGGGAATGCAAAATCAAAACAGAACCGCGCCGACTCTTATCGCATGTAAAAGGACTTGAAATAGTTGAAATGAATGATGTAGAAACCTGCTGTGGTTTTGGTGGGACTTTCGCTGTTAAGTTTGAAGCTATCTCCATTGGTATGGGTGAGCAGAAGGTGGAAAATGCACTCGCCACCGGTGCGCAATATCTTATTTCCACCGATCTTTCCTGCCTGATGCATCTGCAGGGATATATCGCACATAAAGGATACAACTTAAAAGCGATGCACCTCGCGGATGTTTTGGCGACGGGTTGGTAATGGATCATACCTCAAGACAGTGCTGGTCGCTGAAGAACGCTTATTTTTGAAATCCCAAATTCTAAAAGAATGGCATACTGGCTGGCAAAATCTGAACCTTCTGTTTATAGCTACGATCAACTGGTAAAGGACAGGCAAACTGTTTGGGATGGCGTGCGCAACTACGCTGCTCGTCTTCATCTGCGTGGAATGAAGAAAGGGGATGAGGTGTTGTTTTACCATAGCAATGAAGGCACGGCCATCGTTGGCATCGCTAAAGTGGCAAAAGAAGCATACCAGGACCCCAGCACTGACAATGATGCATGGGTGGCCGTTGACCTCAAAGCATATAAAAAATTAAAGAGACCTGTTACGCTCGCACAGGTAAAAGCCGATAAGCGACTTGCCAATATGGCCCTCGTACGCCTGGGCCGCCTCTCTGTACAACCTGTTACTGATGATGAGTGGAAGATCATTATGGAGATGGCTGGAGAGAAATAATTTCCTGCTCCCTTCAAAAATTAGTTAGCCACGGATTACACGGATTACACAGAAGATATTTTTTGGCCACGAATTGCACGAATCACACGAATGATAGCCAGGGATTACACAGATTTACACAGAGGACTTAGAATTTTCACTTAAGAACATTTGGTAAAGAGAGGGTTTAATTGCCCACGGAATACATGTATTGATCTCCTATTGGTCAAAGTTTTTTGTAAGGATTGTTCTAAAATTTGACCTATATAAATCTGTACAATTAGTAGCCTCTATTCGTGTGATTCGTGTAATTCGTGGCTTAATTTTCCTGTAATTTGTGGCAAAAAGTAAATAATGTCGAAGAAAAGTCTAGTGGTATTAACTGGAGCAGGGATTAGTGCTGAAAGTGGTTTGCGAACGTTTCGTGACAGCGACGGGCTTTGGGAAGGTTACGATGTAACTGAAGTAGCGACGCCACGGGCATGGAAAAAGAATCCCCAGCTCGTACTCGATTTTTATAATATGCGACGCCGGGATGTGGCGCAGGCAAAACCCAACGCGGCCCATATCGGCCTGGCACAGCTGGAGCAGGATTTCGATGTTACTATCATCACACAAAACATCGATGACCTGCACGAACGTGCCGGCTCTACGCGTGTCATGCACCTTCACGGCGAAATATTCCAGATGCGGAGCGAAATAGATCATAACCTTATCTACGAGATCCGCGGTGATATGAAACTGGGTGAAAAAGCAGCTGATGGTCACCCACTGCGTCCAAACATCGTCTGGTTTGAAGAACCAGTTCCAATGATAGAGGCCGCTATACCCCTGGTATCATCGGCTGATATATTTGTGGTAGTGGGCACTTCGCTGGTTGTATATCCTGCGGCCGGACTGGTAAACTATGTTTCGCAATTTACTCCCAGGTATGTCATCGATAAAAAATTGCCGTTCACCGGTAATTTTCAAAACACCGTCTGCATTGAAAAACCCGCGACGGAAGGGCTGGTGGAATTACAAAAATTATTGCGAACAGTCAATTAATAACTTTCTTCCTCTACAAATCGTACGCCCTGCAAAGAAAGTTCTTCCAATACCGGTTCATAAATCTCTTTTATCGTCGGAATATGTAGCCCGGTGCAACTGATCCGGCCGTTTAGAATAAATTTAGCCGCAATACCAAGTGGCAGACCTACGGTCTTCGCCATCGCTGTTTGCAAATTATTTTCACCTTTTACGATCAGCGAACTGCGGGTTTGATGCATACTCCCGTTCAGTTCATACTCCAGTTCATGCAACATAACGATCATATCCCGGTCATGAGGTAATAACCTGAGTCTATTTTCCAGGGCAAATTGTAATACATCCGCTGAGCAGGTAGAGGTAAGTGGGATTGGTTCTTCGCTCAACAGCCCGAGGTTCTCAAACAGATCAAGCACCTGCTTCGCATCATCGCCTGCATAATAGGAAACAAAACCTTCGACACTTTTATATCCGGTAAAAACTTCAACACTTTTACAGGTCCATTCATTATAGGTGATATGCTTGTCAGCGATCACACCCGATGATCTACTTTCATCGGTCAGGTTGGCTTTTACGATACAATACCAGGCTTTGCAAAAAGATGGATACCTTAAAGTTGTACGGATAAAAGTAGAAGATTCTTCCAATCCATAGACGGGGATATACGATAACGAATCACGGTTGGGGTAACAGGCAAGAGGATCAAGACCCGGAATATTGACCAACTCGTTGTTCTCAAATACCTGTTCATATGGAATATTAAAAGTCTCCCCGTCTTTTCTAAATACGGCGCCGGCCTTACCTGCCAGTACTACATTTCTGGGATTCCAGCTGATCTTGTAATGCCAGGGATTATCATCACTTTCGGGGGCAACTAAACCACCGCAGTGTGATTTAAAAGTTTTTATACGTCCTGCTTTTGCGTGGATCTCATCGATCAGTCTCATCGCGCTCATATGATCGATACCGGGATCAAGGCCCATCTCGCAAATAAACAACAATCCTTTTTCCGCGATAGTGGTTGCGAGGCTACGGATATTGTCTTCAATGTATGAAGCAGTAAGCAGGTTTTTGCCATACTCGACACAGTCTTTCGCTATCTCTCCATGCAGCGCAGCCGGCATCATGGAGATAACAATATCCGCTTCGTTGATAAACCTCCCTCGTGCTTCTTTGTCGGTCACGTCAAACGCAACAGGCTGGCCGAAGGGAGAATTTTTTATCTTGTCCATCGCCGTTTGAAGGTTGGCATCGGCGAGAGTCAGCCTCCAATTTTCTTTCTCCGCGTTTGCCAGCAGATAGTCAATCAGAACGGTCGCTGATTTGCCTGCACCAAATAATAGTATTTGCTTCATCCAGCAAATATATAGATCAGTGTAACCCTATTGGCATTTTATTTGACCCATGCTAGTATTGTCAGAATCATTTTAAACTTTAAATCGGCTTAATTATGAAAAAATCAATTCCGTTTCTACTGATTACATTAATGATCGCATCTGCAGGGATCGCGCAGGACTTCTCTGCAGGGATAAAGGCAGGCGCCAATATTACCAATTTTACCGGCGGTAATTTCGATGCAGTGAAGAAAAAAGCAATCGTTGGATTTCATGGAGGCGGCTTTTTAAATTTTGCTTTTGGGGGATTATCTCTACAACCCGAGTTGCTGGTGTCTACACAAGGGGCGCGGATCGATAGCGCCAACCGCAGCTACGATTGGAAGGTGACTTATGTGACCGTGCCTGTGATGTTGAAGTTTGGTTCAGGCAGTGGCTTTTTCTTCGAGGTGGGCCCACAGGTAGGCTTCAAAATAAGCGAGAACGTTACAGATGAATCGATTGAAGATTTTGCCAAGGGACTGGATCTGTCAGCTGCTGCAGGCCTTGGTTTTCAAACCAAGGGTGGTCTCGGTTTAGGCGCCCGGTACCTGGTCGGACTGTCCAAAGTGGGAGATTTTGAACCCTCAGAAAATATTGATCCTGACTTCAAAAATAGTGTGATACAGGTGGGGTTGTTTATTACACTTGGAAAGTAACTATGCGGGGATTAGAACCCGATAGCCAACGGGTTAGTAATTGGGAATTGGGTGGAGTTTCCCCTGATTCCCAATTTTGTTTTGAAAGTGGAACTAATCCCTAAGCTTTTTTGCTATTGGACCTTAGTTCCTAACCCTATATCTATCGGGTACCAATTACAAATTCCCTGAAAAAACTACTGTCCTGAAGACAAAGCCACTTCATCACTGGCCTTAATATTGATGATGCGGTAGCTGACCTTTATACCCCGGTTGGTATCAGCTACACGCACGGTAGCGGATCCGTTTGGTGCGATGGATTTGAAACTGATATGTTCTGTTCTGAGGGGTTCCTCACTGGGCTTGAGATATTGCAACTCTACCACGACATGATCCAGTTCCACAGCTGATTTGTTACTCACCGTCAGAAAAAGATTGCGTATACCACCAAAGGCAACACGCTTATAATCGTTGCTCGATACTGAAACAAGGTTTCGCAGCGTATTATTAACAGCCGGTTTTTCATCCGTCAAAATTCTCTTTTCTTCCACGCCTCTTACCCTGTGTTCGCGCTCGCCCGTTATCGGGTTTACCGATAAACCCGGACCTGAGCTATTGTCAAATGAGGTATTGCGATAAGCTTCCTTTCTTTTCGGCACGATCATCATCGTTTCCTTACGGATCTTTACCGGGGCTGGTCGATCTTCCATGACGGACATTGTTGCACCACTGTTGCCATCATTCGTGGGCGGCATAGGGTTATTATTTTTCGCAACATCCAGGTCTGCCTGCTCAGTTTCGTTGTTTACTTCTGTTTCGTTGACAGCTTTGTTGGATAGCGAAGCCGACGTGTTTATTATTTCTGGTATAGCCAGGGTACTATCATTATTTCCGGGCTTGGAGCGTATGATAAACCCTGCCAGTACACCGATCATGATCAACCCTGCTACAACAGCTGCTTTTTTTACAATAGCTTTTACCAATCCCTTCCTGTTCTTCCTGTCTTTTCTTTCCAGTAATGTCTTTACATATCTTTCCTTGATCTCATCCAACGGCTGAGAGTATTTGATCTCTGCTTCTACCGGGGTTTCGGTAATATCCACTATGGGTGAAGGCGGTGGCGGGGGAGACTGCCTCGCCGGCGAAATTTCTTTTTTAAGAGTGGCCTTTCTGTCCCCCGGAAGTGTTACAAAAACCGATCTTTTGGGTGTGATCGCCGGCTCTGCTTTTGCAGCAGGGGGAACGTATTTGCTATGTTCGGGAGCGATATCTGGTGTAATGTCCGCCCGGCTTGTTTCTGCTGTGTTTTTTTTGAAAAACCTGTCAAAGGGTTGTTCTTCGACAACCGGAGCAAACTCCTTCAATTCTTCGATCTCACTAGGATAACGCCAGGCGGCGCTTCTGCCCTGCACCCAGATCAGGTCATAGGGTTTTAACCCTGTGGAGCGTAGCTCGTCGAAAGTAAACGGACCACTTTCCCTGTTATCCCGAAGAAGTAAATAACTGGTCATCTGGATTGTTCAGTTTGAATGCACTAAATAACGGAAAATTTATGCCGGCAACTGCCAAAGCCTTGTTATAAATAGCCATTTCTAACAGTTTCATTAATATCCACAAAGAGTGGAAAAATAAGGTAAAAAACAACATGTTTTGTCAGGTTATGACAGCCAAAAAAAGTAGATTTGCGAGCCTTTAAAAGCCCTTTAGACATAACGACTTATTAAAGAAATTAACAGCCCCGAAAGGGTGCTAAAAATAGCACATGGAAGACAATTTGGAGCCACAGGAAACGAATGATATTAACCGGATCATTCCGGTCAATATAGAAGAGCAAATGAAGACCGCTTACATCGATTATTCGATGTCGGTAATAGTTGGACGTGCCCTGCCAGATATCAGGGACGGTTTAAAACCTGTTCACCGCCGAATCCTATATGCGATGAATGAACTGGGTTTGCGATCCAACAGGCCATATAAAAAATCTGCACGTCTCGTAGGTGAGGTGCTTGGTAAATATCATCCGCATGGTGACATGTCGGTATATCACGCTATGGCAAGGATGGCACAGCCATGGAATATGCGGTACACGATGGTGGATGGTCAGGGTAACTTTGGTAATGAAGACGGTGATGGTCCGGCGGCCATGCGTTATACCGAGGTGAGGCTGGAAAAGGTTGCGGAGTACATGCTTGAAGACCTTGACAAAGACACAGTCGACTTTCAACTCAACTTTGACGATTCAGAAAAAGAACCGAGCATATTGCCAACGCGATTGCCTTACCTGCTGATCAACGGATCAAGCGGTATCGCTGTCGGCATGGCCACCAATATCATGCCCCATAACCTGACAGAGGTTGTGGATGGCTGTATCGCGTATATCGACAATCGCGAGATCACCGTGGAAGAATTGATGCAGCATGTGCAGGCACCAGATTTTCCAACCGGTGGTATCATCCACGGTATGGACGGTGTGAAAGCGGCCATGCAAACCGGTCGCGGAAGGGTAGTGCTGCGTGGCAAATTACATATCGACACCAAACCAAGCGGTCGCGAGCAAATTATCATCACCCAGGTACCTTACCAGGTCAATCGTGACGAACTCACCAACAGGATCGGTGTACTGGTCAATGACAAGGTGATTGAAGGTGTGGCGCATGTCAACAATGAATCAAACAATAAAGAAGGTACGCGGATCGTGATCGATCTGAAACGTGATGGCGTAGCCAACCTGATCGTAAACCAGCTTTACAAGCATACCGACCTGCAAACGTCTTACGGTATCAACAATGTGGCAATCGTGAAAGGCAGGCCACGTACGCTGAGCCTGAAAGATATGATCAGCGAGTTCATCGAATTCAGGCACGAAGTAGTGGTGCGTCGTACACAATATGAACTCCGGGAAGCAGAGAAAAGAGCCCATATACTCAAAGGATACCTGATCGCCCTGGATCACCTCGACGAAGTGATCGCGCTGATCCGTGCTTCAGCCACACCGGATATCGCGAAAGATAACCTGGTAAATGCAGGCTGGGGTCTGGATGAGATACAGGCAAAAGCGATCCTGGAACTGCGACTGCAGCGTCTCACCGGCATGGAACGTGAAAAGATCAAGGAAGAATTCGACGAATTAATGAAACTGATCGCGCACCTGCAGGAAGTACTGGCAAATGAAAGCATGCGTTTCGATATCATCAAAACCGAACTGCGCGAAGTAAAAGAAAAATTTGGTGACGCCAGGAGAACTGAGATCACTTACCTCGACGATGAGATGAGTCTTAAAGACCTGATCAAGGAAGAAGACGTAGTGATCACCATATCTCATTTAGGTTATATCAAACGCACACCTGCCGAAGAATACCGGGCGCAACGAAGAGGAGGACGCGGAGTGATCGGTGGAAGAACACGCGAAGAGGATTTTATCGAACACCTTTTTGTGGCCTCATCACATCATACACTTTTATTCTTCACAGAAAAAGGCCGGTGTTACTGGCTGAATGTATACCAGGTGCCGGAAGGAGAGAAGGCAAGCAAGGGTCGTGCTATCCAAAACCTGATACAAATCCCATCCGATGATAAGATCCGCGCCATCATCGACGTCAGGGATCTGAAAGATGAAGCATTTGTTAAATCACATAATATCGTACTTTGTACCAAGAAGGGAATTGTCAAAAAAACCGAACTCCAGGAGTTCAGCCGCCCACGCCTGACAGGTGTCAACGCGATCAATATCATCGAGGGTGATGAGTTGCTCGAAGCAAAGATGACCGATGGAAACTGTGAGATCATGATGGGTGTGAAAAGTGGCCGGGCGATCCGTTTCTCTGAAGAAAAAGTTAGAGCAACAGGACGTGGCGCGATCGGTGTGGCTGGTATTGAGGTTGATGACAATAATGATGAGGTTGTTGGTATGATTTGTGTAAATCCTGAAACAGATGCTGCGAAGACCGTTTTGGTGGTGAGTGAAAAAGGATTTGGTAAAAGAACAAAAGTGGATGAATACCGCTATACCAACCGTGGTGGCAAAGGCGTAAAGACGATCAGCATCACTGAAAAGACCGGGAAACTGGTTGGACTGCTGGCCGTGGATGAAACCCAGGACCTGATGATCACCTGCAAGAGTGGTGTCACCATCCGGATGAAAGTAGCTGATATCAGCGAGCAGGGCAGGGCTACCCAGGGTGTCAAACTGATCCGGCTTGACGAAGGAGATGAGATCGCCGCTATCACCCAGCTCGACGACCAGGAGGTAAATGGCAACGGCAATGGACATGTTGCAGAAGCGACGAATGATGCAGGTGACGCAACCGATGCAACAGAAAATCCATCTACTGACGGAAACCCGGAAGAAAATAAAACGCCCGAACAGGATTAAAAAACACACACGAAAAGTTCACTCCGGCCCAGCAGGCTGGGAGTGACAAAAAACAATAACAAATAAACATATGAAAAAGACCGCTCTCTTCTTAATGACGTTGGTGCTTGCAGTCATCGTAAAAGCACAGAGCTACGATGATATCAAGAGCTATCTTCTCCTTGGTCAAACGAAAAAGGCCAAAGAAGACATTGACAAACGTATGACAAATTCAAAGTTCGCAAGCAAACCTGAAGCTTTTATTTTAAAAGCTGCCGTGTACTCAGCGCTGGCGGCCGATAGCGCGGTCCAGAATACACCGGAAGCCGAAAATTATCGTAACGAGTCAGAAGCCGCATTTAAGAAATACCAGGAAATGGAACCATCTGGCGAACTGATGAAAGATCCCGTTTACCAGAATGCACCGGTACGCATCTACAGCAACCTTTTTGGTGTAGGTTATAAACAATACGAAGAAAAAAAATGGACAGAAGCTTTCGAGACCTTTAAAAAGGTTGATGGCTATTCTTCCATATTGTCGCAGCAGAAATTACTTAACTCGAATCTTGATACCAACGTGGTGATCCTGGCTGGTATCACAGCAGAGAGCAGCAATCAAAAAGACGAAGCGGCAAAATACTATAGCCGCCTGGCCGATGCCAAACTGGCCGGCACCAACTATGAAAGTATTTATCGTTTCCTGGTTACACATTACTTTACAAAGAAGGATATGAACAACTTTGAAAAGTATAAGGCCCTGGGTAAAGAGTTGTATCCGCAAAGCGAATTCTTCACATATGATAAAACTGATTTCGCGGTAGGTCTTGAATCTGATTTCAATTCCAAACTGAAATCACTCGAGGAAGTACTGGCAAAAGATCCAAAGGATTATAAAGCGAACCTGTCTATTGGCCAGGTGATCTATGACACGCTCAATTCAAAAGTGGAAGGCGCGGTGCCCCCGGCTAATGCTGAGGAACTGGAAAAAAGAATGGTGGCGGCTTTCAACGCAGCGGGTGAAGCAAAACCCGACGAGCAACTGCCTTACCTGGTCATCGGCGACTACTTCGTAATGCTGAAAGCTGAAGGCCTCAAAAAAACCGATAAGAAATACGCCGAGTACCTGGAAGCAGGTAGAGAACCGTATGAAAAAGCAGCAGCGATCTTTGAGAAAAAAGGTCTTGCTAACCTCAACGGCAGCGATAAGCAACAATATAAGAAAGCCGCCGGCTTCCTGGAAGACATTTATAACTTCAAAAAAGAACAGGCAAAAGGCAAACCCGCCGAAGTAGCTAAGTATACAGCTGAAGCTAAAAAATGGGGGGATCTGTACTCGAGCATACGATAGATTCTTAGGGAATTGGTGATTGGTAATTTGGAATTAGGCCGCAGACCATGCGGGAATTTGGGAATCACCCAAATAACTTATTCCGAATTACCAATTCCTTTTTTGACCCTGCGAGTCAGATTATTTCTTCAGGTCAAACATCAAACCCGTATAAGCTTCACCGATCAGGTAAGCAATAACGCCTCCCGCAAGAGCGGCGAGCAGGGGCCAGACTATATAAACTAATAATGGCTTTTGATACCATTTGGGAAGGTGTTGCTGGATCGCTTCGGCTTTGCCGGTGATGGAGACCAGCCGGGGAGCATTTACAGAACGGGCGAGATAGGCCGTAACGGAGTTGGTGGTACCGTTGTGTTGGTAAGCAGAGCGTTCGTCCAGGTTGTAAATGGTACTTTCTTTTTGTTTGTGCTCATATTCAAAACCTGCAATGGCCGGCACGGGTTTCATCACCATATCTTCCGCTTCCATATATGTAGAAGCGGGGGCAGCCAGGGGGTTCAGTACTGTAAAATTCTTTTTAGCCGGGTTGGGAAAATATATAACTTTTTTTTCCACCAGGGTTTCTTTTGCCTTTTCTGACATGCCGGTGGACAGGCGTCCCCGGAATACATCACGATTCCATGCAATGGGCGTGACTGCAGCTTTGTGCTCCTGGAAGACCACTTCACAGGCAATTTTGAGTTCGGGCGTCATAACAGTAATGTTGACGGCACTAAAAGCGAGCCGTGTCAATAAAAAAACCGGGGAAATTCGTGGGATATCTGGAGCGTGAGGGCTAGTGAGACGACTAAATTAATATATTCCCCCAGATTTTTATAATGATGCCGGATAATTTTTCGGGTAGCAGGACAGGGTCCCCAAAAATTGGAGCTAAAATATCGTAAAAATCGCTGCTGTACTATGATTGTGGTACAGCGTTGGGAGAATGGCAATCTTTCCAGTACTCAATAATATTATGTAACACCCGTACCAGGTCGGAATAGCTGGAAGGCTTGGTAAAAAAACCCTGGATTGAGTTAGAATAGGCGTCAATGATACTGCGCTGGTCTGCTGCCGTGGTGAAAAACAGGTAGGGTATACATTTCAGCCTGAGCTGCTCGTTATTATGAATTTTTTCACGCAGGGCAAAGCCGCTTAGTTTGGGCAGGTTTATATCAGAGATAATGATAAACGCCTGCTCATTGGATAGCGTCAGGTATTCAAGGGCGGCGACCCCGTCCCTGAAATAGATTACTTCATTGGGAACATTCAGTTCTTTAAATACTTCGTCAAAAATATCCAGGTCATCCGGATCGTCCTCAATAATGATGATTGGGCCACTTTTATTCATGTAACAGGTTTATACTTAAAGTTATAGGTGTTGGATTTAATTGTAAAGTAGTATAGCCAATAATTGAGCCAGTATTTTAAAAATTTCTTTAATAATCCAGAATCTTCATTTGTCCAATCGCGATATTTCATTCGCCTAAACTAGTAAAAGTGGAAGTTCACGAAAGACTGCCGGTTGTTTTATTGATTATTCCTGAGATCGCTGTAACTGATGAGTAGAATATTTCTTTCCTGAATGCTTTTTTTAACTGTCGGGTTGGTCCATGTATCTGTGACGCCCTGCCGGTCTGTCGCGACATCTTCATACCCGAAGTGATGAATAGCCTGAAGTTCTTCATTATAGATGCCGGGATGACCGACAAACAGGTAGGTATGACCGGGATGAAGCGTATCCGACATTTTCAGGAAGCTGGCAATTTTATCCGACGATGTTTTCCGTGGCCCCACATAGTTAACATATTCAACACCGCTTTGCTTCAAATCAATATGGGTATTAAACTGCACAAGAAAGGCTACCAGGTGTCGTCAAATATTGACGGGATCACCGGTATTAAAAGCGGGAAGCTGGCTGTTTTCTTAAACGAAACACCAGCACAGGAGAGGGGAGTCCAGTTAACCAGGACGGCGTTGACAGCTATCGATATCCTGAAGCAAAATAAAAAAGGATTTTTCCTGATGATCGAAGGTTCAAAGATTGACGATGGCGGTCACGGTAATAATCTTGATGTCGTGATCAATGAAAAGATTGATTTTGATAATACCATAGGGAAAGTGCTCGAGTTCCCAGATAAAGATGGAAACACACGGGCGATCATGAAACCGGTGGTTTGACTCTGACCGGAGGATCACTGGGTGGTAAGATCGAAGGGAAGTTTTCAACAAAAGGTCATACAGCAGTGACGGTGCCGGTTTTTGCTTATGGACCGGGTGCGGAAGCTTTTATGGGAATCAATCATAACAATACCATCTTTGATAAAATGAAGCACGCATTCAACTTTTAATATTTAATCCAGAAACACCAGTCGAAATGAAATGTAAACACATTATCAACGCCCTTTGTATCTTTTTTTGTTTAACCGGTTATTCCCAAACAGCAAAGCCACAGACTGCATTACCCCGTCCGAAGCTGATGGTTGGTATCATGGTCGATCAGATGCGATGGGATTACCTGTATCGTTATTATGATCGTTACGGTAATGGCGGTTTTAAACGGATGCTGAACGAGGGTTTCACCTGTGAGAACACATATATTGATTACAGTGCCAGCGTCACTGCGATAGGGCATGCTACTGTTTATACCGGTTCCGTACCTGCGCTACATGGAATCACAGGTAACACGATCAGTTTCCAGGATGCTGGTATTGACATAAACTGTGTAGGGGACTCGACTGCATCCACAATTGGAAGCACTAATACAGGACTCGGTAAGGCATCCCCTGTAAACCTGCTCGTCACAACCATGACAGACGAACTGCGTTTGGCTACAAATTTTCGTTCCAAAACAATTTCTGTCTCACAAAAAGACCGTGGTGCTATACTTCCCGGTGGGCGTACAGCCAATGCAGCTTACTGGTACGACGGAAGTTCAGGTAAATATATAACGAGCACTTATTACATGAACGAGTTGCCCGCCTGGTTAAATGCGTTCAATGACAAAAAGCTTCCTGAATATTATTTGAAGCAGGATTGGAACACACTTTACCCAATTGAATCCTATAAGCAAAGTACACCTGACAACACCCGCTATGAAGGAAAATTTGCCGGCGCTGAAACGCCGACTTTCCCGGTCAAAACATCCGGTATGATTTCAAAAGGCTATGGTGTGCTCACGAGTACGCCTTATGGCAACACGGTTTTGCTAGAGCTGGCAAAAACAGCAATAGAGCAGGAACGCCTTGGCGCCGGTGAGATAACCGATTTTCTTGCTGTAAGTCTTTCTGCAACCGACTATGTTGGTCATCAGTTCGGTCCGAATTCTATCGAGGTGGAAGATACTTACCTGCGTCTTGACCGGGATCTTGCAATCTTCTTCACTTATCTTGACAAGAAAATCGGCAAAGGAAACTACAGTGTATTTCTGAGTGCAGATCATGCCGCCATCAACAACATCACATTCATGACCGATAACAAGATCTATGCAGGGCTGATTGGTTCTTCAGCCAGTATTCGCACGCTGAACGAACGCTTTGAAAAGGAATATGGAGTAAAGGGTGTGGTCGCTAATTTTTACAATAACCAGGTTTCACTTAACAAAGCCGCGATTGCCAATAATAATCTTAATGAAACTGAAATAAAGAATAAGATCATTGAATTTTTAAAGAAACAACCGGGCATCGCCTATGCGATCGACATGGATCATATACAGGTTGCCAATATCCCGGAATATTATCGCTCTCGCATCATTAACGGGTATCACCCGGAAAGGAGTGGTGTGATCCAGATCGTACAAAAGCCGGGCTGGTCTGGTGGCGGATCGACTGGTACGACGCATGGCACCATGGGCCGCTATGATGTGCACATTCCTCTGCTCTTTATGGGTTGGGGCATCAAACATGGAAGATCAAACCAGACCTATAACATGTCGGATATTGCACCGACTGTGTGTGCCCTGCTGCGGATCCAGGAACCGAATGGTTCGATCGGAAAACCTATTGCTGAAGTTTTAAAATAAGTGATTGTTCTATGAGATAGAAACAAGAAGGGGCGTGTTGTAGTTCTCACGCCAGCGGAGTGGGCTTTATCTAAAACCCAGTCCCGGTGCCTCATTTAACATAATATAAATTATAGGAAAAATTTGTACCTTTAAATCATCAAAGGATCATTAATAATGACATGCGCCTGGCTATGTCCATGGCTTATCGGCGTAAGTCATTTTTCTATATGGATCGTCCAGTCAGGTCCTGATAGTACGCGGAACTGGTCAGCAAAATTTCCCATATTTATCGCCAGCGAAAAATTCATCAGGCTGTTCAGGTAAGCCAGCGGCTGACCGTTGGCCACATCACCAAACGTATTTACAAAAGCAAGCTTGCCGGAATAAACTACAGAATCACGATATGAGATATTTACCAGCACCGAATCACCATTCCGGATCCCGGCACGCCTAACAAAACTGTCCGGTATATTGGTCCATACATTGCCGTATTGCGGATCCAGCACAGGTATATTGCCTGTTAAGCCATTCTCGTCAAGTACCGGTGCCTGGTACGAAATGGTTTGCAGACCGCTTTTCAGAACCGGGCCCAGCTGGTCAAACCGGATCTTTCCGGAAGCCAGTCTCGCAGCCGTGTACATATAAACGTCGCGGCCATGAAATGTAAAAGAACTATCTGAACCAGGCCTGCGGTTGACACGCTCATCGATCTCGCGTACTTCTCCAATGCCTTCCAGCGCCGCCAGCAAAGTGATGGTGCCATTGTCGGGTGTTACGATATAATGATCCTTTTTTGTCCTGACGACGATTGATCTGCGGCTTGTACCCACACCCGGATCCACTACAGATACAAATACCGTATTGGCCGGCCAGTATGGAACCACCTGACTAAGGCGGTAACCCGCTTCCCATATATTAAATGCTGGAATCTCGTGTGTGAGGTCTACAATATCTAATGTTGCGTCCACTTCCTTTGCTACGCCCTTCATGGCGGCTACCGCCCCGTCTTTTTCGCCAAAATCCGTCTGTACTACCAATGAAACTCCAGAATGCTTTCTTACGCCACAACCCATCAGCCAGGCTATGCTTACAACAACGAAGATCATTCGTAAAAGAGTCATCATTTTTTTGTGGCTAAAGTTATTTATTTGCAGGCTATGAACCTGCACACACAAATTCTGAAAGAACATACAAGGGCCAACTGTGATACCATCGTGAATTGGGTCGGTCATTCCCAGGAACGATTTGACAAGCTTTTTGACATATTCCTTCGCGGAGATCATCGAATGAACCAAAGAGCAGCCTGGCCGCTTTGCAATGCCGTTATCCAACACCCCGGCCTGGTCAAAAAGCATTTTCCCAAGTTGCTGGAAAATCTCCAGAAACCCGGCATTCATGACGCAGTCAAACGTAATAGTCTCCGCCTGATGCAGGACATGGAAATCCCTCGCCGTTATCACGGAACGGTGATGAATTATTGCTTTGACTGCATCATATCACCCACTGAAAAAGTAGCCGCTAAAGCATTCGCTTTGACGATTTTAGAAAATCTATCTAAACATTATCCTGAAATAAAATCTGAGCTTCAAATTGTTATTGAAGAGCGCTGGAAATACGAAACAGCCGCCTTTCACAGCCGGGCGAAAAAGATACTCCGGCGGCTGAAAAAGACGACTGCATAAGTATGGAGAAACGGTCAATATACAAGTCTCACCTTGATCGTTTCTTTTACATCCTTTATTAACTGAAGGGCTTTATTTGAAAGTTGCTTGTCGACATCCAGCACCACGTAGCCAATATCATCATTGGTCTTTAAGTATTGTCCCACGATATTGATATTGTTTTTGGAAAGCGTGGTATTGATCGCCGACAGTACGCCGGGAACATTTTTATGTATATGCAAAATACGGTGCGAGCCTTCCTGTGGCGGCAAAGCCAGGGCTGGTACGGTATGCGACCCGAAAGTGATCCCTTTTTCAAGATAGTTGAACAGTTTTACGCTGACATCCTCTCCAATATTTTGCTGCGCTTCTTCCGTAGATCCCCCGATATGTGGTGTCAGGATCACGTTGGGCAGGTCCTGCAAAGGTGTTTGAAAACGATCGCCATTCTTTTCAGGCTCCCAGGGGAATACATCGATCGCAGCGCCACTGATGATGCCATCTTCAATAAATTTCCGCAGGGCTGCCAGGTCCACCACCTCACCTCTTGCATAGTTGATCAGGATCGATCCTTTCTTAAAATATTTAAGCGTGTTCTTATTGATCAGGTTTTTGGTCTGGCTGGTCTCGGGTACATGAAGGGTCACTACATCCGCTTTGCTCAAAACTTCCTTTAATGTCTTTCCATCGGTCGCATTACCCAGGGGCAACTTGGTTTCCACATCATAAAAAATAACTTTCATACCCATGGCTTCTGCCAGCACACTTACCTGGCTGCCGATATTGCCATAGCCGATGATACCCAATGTTTTTCCACGAAGCTCATAGCTGCCCTTCGAATCTTTCATCCAGATGCCATCATGGGCAGCTTTATTTTTATCAGGAATACGCCGGATAAGCATGATGGATAAACCGATCACGAGTTCTGCAACTGATCTTGTATTGGAATATGGCGCATTGAAAACAACCACCCCGTGTTTTGTCGCAGCTTTAAGATCAACCTGGTTTACGCCAATACAAAAGCAGCCGATCGCCTGTAATTTCCTGGCTGCATCCAGCACTTTTGAAGTGATCTGCGATTTGGAGCGAATGCCTAGAATATGAACATTACTGACTTCTTTAATGAGTTCTTCTTCGGTTAAAGCCCTGGTTATTTTTTCTACCTGGGTATATCCCTGCCTTTGAAAGTTTTTTACCGCCAGGTCACTGATATTTTCCAGGAATAGTATACGTATTTTTTCTTTTGGATAGCTTGTTTTTTCTTTGTTTGACATACTGCAAATATAACTCTCACGTTATTAACATAAATTGGCACTTGTGGAAAATAGCCAGTTTGGCTCCATTTCTGCATATCCTATTTTTGATTTAAACTGGTACTCCATTGAAAACCATCCTGAACATAATCATCCTTTTAGTCATTAGCTATAGTTGTAATGAGGCATCTTCGAAAACCTCAGTTGTTCCGGAAGATTCGTTGCAGTACTACCCCCCTACTCCCAAACTAATAGACAAGCAGGAATTTCGCCGCTTTCACCGGGAATTAACAGCATTATTTGATGCGAAACTCCTAAAAAGAGGTTTCAACGGTAGCATCCTGGTGGCCAGGGATGGAGCTGTCATTTATGAGAAATATGCGGGTTTTGCTGACCTGCGGAAAAAAGACCCCCTGACTGATAGTACTTCTCTACATATTGCCTCATCTGGCAAGACCATGACCGCCATGGCCGTGCTCAGACTCGCGCAGGAAAACAGGTTATCACTGGATGATTCTATCCAGAAATTTTTCCCAGGCCTGGAATATAAAGGTGTTACGGTTCGCCAGCTGCTCAATCATCGCAGTGGCTTGCCCAACTATATCTATTTTATGTCTGAAGCCCGTGAATACCGCGACTCCTGCATAACCAACGAAGATGTTTTGGACTACCTGTACACTAAAAAGCCAAACCGCAGTTATGCGCCCGACCGCAGGTTTAGCTATAGCAATACAAACTATGTACTGCTTGCGCTGATCATCGAACGGGTATCGGGCCAGACCTTCGCTTCTTATATGAAGCAAAACGTGTTTGATCCGCTGCAAATGACAAACACCTATGTGGCGGGCGTCACTGAGTTAGACAGTCTTTGCCCTTCCTTTCAGCACAACGGCGCTTATTGGGCCAATGATATGATGGAAGGAACCGCGGGCGATAAAAACATTTATTCCACACCGCGTGATCTTTTAAAATGGGACCAGGCGCTCTATACATCCCAATTCCTTAACCAGGTAATGATCGATTCTGCTTTCCAGCCTAACAGCAATGAACGGCCATCCCTGCACAACTATGGCCTGGGCTGGAGAATGCTGAATTTCCCCAACGGAAAAAAAGTGATCTATCATTTCGGCCGCTGGCATGGTTTCAACGCCGCATTTGCACGCCTGGTTGATGAAAAGGTTACGATAGTTATTCTCGGCAACCGGTACAACAGCAATATCTACCGTGTCGCACGTAAAGCCTACGATATCTTCGGCGATTATGACCAGAACGGTGGCAATGATGAGGAAGAAAACGATAATGAACGCGTGAGCAATATGCTGGCCGTAAAAGCGGGCAATTAGAAAATTGAAAAGCTTCCGAAGACCTTTTATTTTAAACCAGACTTCTTCCCTCCTGGTAAGCTAATCTTTATTTCAGCCATAATCAGTCTTCCTATAGAAGGTGATGATACAAACTCAATCTGCCTGGTGTTAAAAATATTGGTTACTCCAAGGTTGGCCGAAACCCTGCTATTAAATAAGTAAGTTCCGTTAAGATCAAAGCTTACAAACCCGCCTAACGGACCCCAGTCATAATTTTTAGGGGCTGTTCTGGAATGACGCCCTGTAGCTGTTCCTACAAGACTACCACTATAGAAATCGTATCGCTCAACCAGGCGGGAATATAATTGCAGGGTAAGTTTTTTCTTACACAAATTCTGAACGTACACCCCAATCACGCCCCGATGATTTGGCGCGTTCAGACTTTTCTCTTCGGGTGACACTATATCATCTTTATTGGCATCATTGCCCGGGTGCCCTTTGGTGATATCGGAATCAAACCAGGAATATTTGAGCGACACACTGAACCATGAATTGAACGTATACCTAAGACCTGCGTCAAGTCCGTAAGCACGCACCCGACCATAATTAAAAAAGGTGAGGAAAGAGGCGCCACGCAGGGTATCATTGGACACATTTCCCGCTAGATTCCTATTATGCGTCACTGCAATCCCATTTACGGTCAGAACCCTTCCCCCGGTTGAGAGCGCCGGGCTGATAAAATTTTTGCTTTCTCCATTGTAGTAGTTGATATCCAGGAAAAGTTTCCCGGTTAGAAAGCCCTTATAGCCGATCTCCCATGTATTGACTTCCTCCGGCTTGAGCGCAGGGGTTCGCTTCCTGGTGGCAATCTCGTCAATACGTGAATTGTTTGGAATGTATTCAATGCCCTCACCTCCGTTCCCAAATAAAATACGATTGATACCGGCATACTGATTTTGTATGCTGGGCATGGAGTAAGCTTTCGCCCAGCTCAGTCGCATACTGCCCTCTCCCAGGCTTCTCGACAGGGTAAATTTGGGGGCGACGAAACTGCCGAAATTACTGTGATGATCCACACGTGCGGCCCCGATCAATCGCCAATGTTTTGCCAGTGTTTTTTCAAGTTGCACAACAGCGCCATACTGGCTAATGCGAATACGATGAAAGCTGTCAACCAGGCTTAATCCATAACCATTGGGACGTTCATCCTGAAAATTGACACCGGCCACTAAAAACAATCCATGCTTTCTCAACTCGTGGTTATACTGCGCCTCCGTATTCAGCCGCTGGCTGGCTTCCCTGAATCTTGCTCCTCGTGCGAGAACCTCCGCACTGTCAGGTGACATACGTGGAAAACCACCAGTTGTCCTATTCCAGTAGTCACGCGTATACATTTGTATGGGGTACGATGAGCCAATATTTCCCCAGGTATTATAGACCGTAACATAAAACCTGGGATTCACCAGCCTCGCCTGCAAAAAGCCATAGGTAAGACCGCGCATCTGGTTTCTGCCTCCGGTCGTAACCTGTAAAAAATTATTATTACTTCCACCTCCTGAAATGATCAGGTCTGTCACCGGGCTGATGCTGTAAAATACTCCCGCCTCTCCCCGTATATGCCTGATACCGCGATCTACATTGCGCTCGGGAATCGCTACCACAGGGCCGAATGGACCACCACCGGCATAAACGCTGTCGGTAAACTCAAAGTCTTCACTCACGGAATATTCCCCCGATAACTTAAAAGCCCAGCGTTTGTTGATCACTTCCGCGTGCCGAAGCCTGCTGCTAAACTGGTAATGATTTCCGGCACTCTGGGAAGCAATTGTTCCCGGATATTTCCTGGGGTCTTTTGTAATTACATTAAAAACTGCATTGTGTGCATTAGGTCCATATAAAGCGGTTTGGGGTCCCAACACGATCTCTATCTTCTCGAGATCGTTCTTCATATAAGTGCCGTTGTTGAATATGGGCAGGCTGCCACTCAGTGCCGCCATGCTGATGCGACCATCAACCAGTTGAAGCGTTTTATTATTAAAAGCGCTATTAAATCCCCTCGAATTAAAAGTGATCCCTTCAATTCCAGTACGGGTGTACTCGACTCCCTGTATGGTGGCGACCATTTCATTGACATTGGATCCGGCAAACCGATCGAAGTCGCGGGTTGTAAGCACCTGAATGGAAGCGGGTGCATTGGTGATTTTTTCCGGTCGCCGCGATGCCGTTATCACAACCTCAGATCCTATCCTTTCGTCGCGATTCAGCATAGCGGAAAGTTTTAGTTCCTGGTTCGCGATCACCATTACAGAAAGCTCCAGCAACTCGTATCCTACATGCGTTATTAAAACTTTATAAGTCCCAGCCGCGAGACCTGTTATTTCAAAGCGGCCTTTTACATCTGTAAGTGTTGATAGTTTCAATCCTTTCACGGCAATTGTTGCCCCGGCTATCACCTCTTCGTCGGAACTACTCTTTATTGTCCCTGAAAGAGAACCGGTCTGTTGACTGTAGACCTTATAAAACACCAGCATGACAAGTAGTAGATATATTTTTTTCATAAGCGGTGTTTTTGACTGTAATGGTGGGGAAAAGTTTTATCAGGGAAGGATCTACATAAAGATAATCCCGGAAACCTTTGTCAAATCAATTTTGAAAGACTTCCTGCGACGAGCAGCGTTGTTTATGCGACAAACAAAATTAGTCTAAGACAGGCAAGGACCGATTTCACCGGGTCTGTGTTAATTTTGTTAGACACAAACCACATAAACTCACCTGCAATGAAATTCCTTCCCTACTTTCCTTTACTGCTTTTCTTGTTTTCAGGAGTTATGGCGCAGGAAAAAGTCATTCCATTGCTGTCCGCGTCAAAAGCAAACACGGCAAATGAAGTTGGTGAAAAGACATATTTTGTCAGTACCCCTTTCAACGCGCATATTATTTACAATGTGACGGCATCATCCCTGCTGATGTATAGACCCGATTCTGCGAATGGAACCAGCGTGATCGTTTGCCCCGGTGGCGCATTCCATGTGTTGAATATTGAAAAGGAAGGCTACAAAATTGCGGAAGCTTTAATTAAAAAAGGCATTACGGTATTTATACTCAAATACAGACTTGCGCCATTGTTTACCGATAATCCCTGGCAGGAAATGATGGCCGTGCTACAGGACAGGCAACGATTTCTCGAGGTTGCCGCGCCAGTAAAAAAGCTGGCGCAGGATGATGCCCACGCGGCACTGCGATGGGTCATGGATAATGCAGACGCTTACAGTTTGGATAAACGGAAGATCGGGTTGATGGGATTTTCAGCGGGGGGGTCACTTGCAACACACCTGGCCAGTGATTCGGTTATTGAATATAAACCAGCATTCGCGGCAGTCATCTATGGCAGTCCTGCTGAACCGGTATCCATTCAGACCGGTATGCAGCTTCCACCGATGTTTATCGCCGGTGCGACCGATGATGTTCTACTTTCCTCAAAAAATCATCTTGACCTCTACCAAAAATGGACCGAATCAGGGGGAAGCGTGGAAATGCATCTCTATTCCATGGGTGGTCACGGGCTCAGCGCAGGCATCAGTCATACCTGGATGGCTCGCTTTTTCGATTGGATGCAGATACGAGGTTTGATTAAATGATATCTGCAATGTAGTGAGATTGAGCTTTCCGAAATGACTGTCTATTGCGCCTGTTTCACAAAACTGTTTCGATATAGTTTACCGATTGGCAATTCCTTGTTACCGATCTCCACAATTTCATGATTGAATGACCTGATCTTCGCGACAGAGATGATATACGAACGGTGAATGCGGATGAAATCTTTTCCGCTCAGCATCGCTTCGATGGAGGAAATGGTTTGCCGGGTAATATAAGACTTATCGGTTGTAAACAATTTTACATAATCACGCGCACTTTCAATATACAATACATCTGAGAGAATAATTTTAACAAGTTTCCGATCCACGCGGAGGTAAATAAAATCGGCTCCGGGTTTTTTATCCCCGCTTTCCGGCTCAGGCTCGTTCCTGTCGACAGTCTTGGGGAACGCTTTATTAACCGCCTTGAGGAAACGATCAAACCGGATCGGCTTTAGCAGGTAGTCCACGGCATCCAGCTCAAATCCATCAAGCGCATATTCTTTATAGGCGGTGGTGAAAATTACTTTAACCGGGGAATGCAGGGATCGTACAAAATCCGTTCCCAGCAGTTCGGGCATGCGGATATCGAGAAACATAATGTCTACCGAATGCTTTTGAAGAAACATTAGCGCATCTATCGCATTGCTGCACTCTCCAACCAACTCCAGCGCCGGAAGCTTTTCAATATAGCGGCGAAGCACATCCCGGGCCATTGGTTCGTCGTCGACGATAAGACATTTTCGTATGTCGTTTTCAGATTCAGGCATATTCATTTGTGGTTTGGGTAGCTACAGCTATCTGGGGTATTCTGACAAGCTCCATCCGGAGGTTAACAATAAACACTTCCCGGTCATCAACAATCTCTAGCTCGTATTTATCGCGATACAACAGGTCCAGGCGCTGTTTTACATTTTGTATACCGGTACCCCTGCGATAACCCAAATTTCCATCGACCTGATCCTTTCTGCCATTGATGATCTTCACAATTAAAGAATCCCCCTGCAATTCCATTTTTACGCTGATCCATGGATTTCTCAACATCTTACTCGCACCATGTTTGAAACAGTTCTCAACAAATGGCAGTAATAATAAAGGCGCTATATATAGATTATCGGTATCGGAAGGAAGTGAAAGATGAAGGTCCAGTTTTTCATCGTAACGCATTTTCTCGAGATTGATATAATCCCTGACCATCTGCAATTCATGCTCCAGCGGAACCTTAGCCACCCTGCCCTCATCCAGCACATAACGAAGTATATGCGAAAGCTCCATGATCATTGAAGCAGTACCGGGCGATTCAGTTTGGGCTTTTGAATAAATATTATTTAGTGTATTAAACAAAAAATGCGGATGTACCTGGGCCGTGAGCAGTTGTAACTGGGTTTCGGTATTCTCTTTCTGCAATCGCCATTTCTGATTTTGTTCCGTGTAATAGTGTTTTACCATTTTTACACAGGCTGCCAGGGCTGCTCCGGAAAGTGCTCCCTTCATACTTCCCAGTATACCCATAAAAAAAGACTGCTCCTGTGGCCTTGCCGTACCCAGCAGCAGGTGTTCCGGAAGCAGGAAATTAATAACTTTAGCATTCACACGCGTGATCATGAATGTGTTCATCACAAGCATAAGCGAAAGAAAGACCAGGCTCCAGAGTATGGCAGGCATATATTTGTCCTTAAACACATACCGGGGCAGCACAAAATAGAGTAAGGGATAAACCAATATTGTTTGTGGTAGTAAGAGGAGAAAACTCTCAACGGTCGTAAAGGGCACCCTGGCGAAATAATTCAGCTCCGGCTTTAACATCGGGTTAAAAGCGTGCACAAACGCAAAATAAAATCCCCAGATAAGCCAAAAGAGTAAATGGCGTTTAAGGCGATCCGACTTTCGTTCTGATAAAATAAATTCCCTGAGTTGCATAATCCGGCGTATCTAAAGTTAATTTTTCCAGCGATATAAAATGTTTCAACCCTTTCAAATGCGATAACTGGCCAGATCTGTACGACTAAAGACGTTTGTCCCAGATAAGCGCGTCAATATCGCCTTCCAGTCGTACATCGCAACAATCACGCTTTATGCAGAGACCATAAAAGCAGCGGTCGCATTTTCCGTGAACCGGTATTGCCATGTATTATTTTTGGCCTTGCCGAGAATAATTTCTTGAAAACAATACTTCGTAAAATCCTGAATTATGCGTCCTTTCACAATTTGCCTGGTTTCGACACTAATTTTAATTTCCTCAACCGGATGCAGGAAAAACCTGGAAACCCCAGGTAGCCTCCCATCGCTATTGCCTCCTGGTAGTTATATTACTCCGCAGATCGGTCCGCTATCTGATACCACTATCACGTTACCCTATAACTGGGCGATGCTGGGGGCAGGCGTTACAAATGGAAGTAATAATAATTTTCGCTCTGTAGAATGGAGGAAAATCTCCGGTCCATCAAACGTAACGATTACAAACAGGTTTTCTTTAAGAACCCCGGTTACCGGATTACAGGAAGGTGTGTACCATTTCGAAATATTGGCAACCGACCATATCGGCGAGACACAAATTGAGTCGATGAAAATTACTGTCAAACCCGACACATTAAACAACTCAAAAGAAGTAATATTTACTGACCTTGTCTGGGTTTCGCCGATGGGCAGCACCGCCACTCTTTACTCCCCTCAATTATTTAGTCCTGGAAAAGGTCTGAAGGTTTTTGCAAGAACCCGGGCAGGATGGGATCTCGTATATCCCATACACATGTTTGATGAGCAACTCCCTCATGAATACTATTTCGAACTACAAGTTGGTAAAATGGTGATATATACACAACTCGTGCCTCACTGGGATTTGTCCTCCGCTATAAAAGTGCAATATTGATAAACAACCTGAGAAATTTTTCGCGACTACAGAATGGATCCCTTGTGGACGTAACTAAAAATATCCATTGGTTAAGGATCTATGGTGCACACCTGCGACATGTTTTGCTTTCCATAGTAGTTATTTTTTGGAACACATAACATAGGATCATTGTGGGTCTCTCTTGTGTTCCCCATGACTTAGTTAGCCCATATTGCTTTTTCACGATTAACAGCGTTTCCCTGCGACCGAAGAACAAATTGCCGGAATGTTTTGCTTGTCCCGCTATAATCTGCTTATGACGCACAGGGTTGACCGGCTGTCGCTTTTAAAAAAATACGCTCCCTTCGGCACCTAGATTTGGTGAAATAAATGTTCAACTCAAAATCATCAAACATGAAATACAATAAACTTTACCTGGCGGTTGTTGTCCTTATCCTCGTTCTTACCATATTTATCCCCTCTTGTCGCAGGGTTGGTCTCGACTTTCCCTGGCAGGGCAGTCATGATCCGGGTATACAGGTTGATAAAGCAATGGTTTTATACTGGAATCAAAAGGCAGCTACTGTACTGGGTGCTCCTATGCGACAACCTGACAGAAGCCGGTATTTCGCGATCATTGAAATAGCAGTTCATGATGCTCTCAACAATATCAAACCCCGGTATGAACGATTCGTTCTGAATAAGCCCAATAAGTCCGCATCTTCTTCCGCCGCGGTCGCCAGTGCCGCATACTGGGCCATCAAAGGCCTTAACCTGCAGGGGACTTTCCCGGTTGACAATTGGTATGACAGTTCCCTGGGCATCATTCCTGACGGCAATGCCAAGGAAGCGGGAAAGTTGCTGGGGCGATCGGCTGCGGAAGCAATAATAGCAAACCGCGCCAACGATGGGTTCACACAAATAATACCGGCCTCTCCTAACCCACCTGACGGTACTACCCCAGGTGCTTACCGGCACACAAATTTGCTGGACATGCGTTTTATCCCTAATTGGGGTGCTGTGGTAAAACCTTTTGTAATAAAAACAAATAGCCAGTTCAGGCCGGAGGGACCGTATGAGGTTAGTTCAGCAGAGTATGCCCAGGATTATGATGAAATTAAATCAAAAGGCGGCCGAGACATTTCCACCAGGACGCCAGGTGAAGAGCTACTGGCCAGGTTCTGGTCTGAAAACCGGCCGTCCATTATCTGGAATGAACTTGCCCGGAAAATCCTGGAAGGAAAAAAAACAGATGCCTGGGAAACCGCACGCGTTTTTGCATTGATCAATACAGCCATGGCCGACGGTCTTAATTCTGCCATGGACGCGAAGTACCATTTCTATTCCTGGCGACCTGAGACGGCTATTCATGAGGGAGCAAATGATGGCAATCCGTCGACTCTCCCCGACCCTGCCTGGACCCCTTTCCTTATCGAAGTAAATAATCCGGCCAACCCTGCAGGCCATTTTGTATCACCGCCGGTCCCCGAATACCCTTCAGCATTTGCCATGTATGGAGGTGCTACCACCGCAATCCTACAGTCGATATTCCGCTCAGACGGTATATCGGTTGAACTGAGCAGTGCCGGCCTGCCTGGCCAGACTATTCATTATACCAGTCTCTCCAAAGCCGCGAAAGATAATTCTTTGGGCAAGGTGCACGCAGGCTGGTATTTCAGAAAAGGCGCATTCGACGGGGAAGAAATGGGCAGGCAGATAGCGGACTACCTTCTAAAACACAGCTTTCGAAAACTGTAACGAAAATCGGGATCGTCTCATACCAAAACCAAAGCAAAATGAAATCACCTATAGTGTTATCAATTTTTGCCAGTATTGAAGTCTCTATGCAGAGAGAAACAGATTTGAAATTGGAAAATGTAAATCTAGTGTTAAGTCAACCATATTTTGACGGTTTCTAAAAGATACGATGTAATACCTAATAATGAACTTGCTTCGGCCATAAGAGTACAGTACGGAACTCAAAAGTGATAAAGTCACGCTGGCATTTGGAAATAGTTTCGCAACTTTAAGGGTATGAAATTATTTTCAGCCGAACAGCTACGGGAATGGGATCAGTATACTATTGCCCACGAACCGATCACTTCAATCGACCTGATGGAGCGGGCCGCGGGTAAATGCGTGGACTGGCTGGAGAGAAATAATTTTATCCATCAGTCCATTCATATTTTTTGCGGTAAGGGCAACAATGGTGGCGATGGCCTGGCGATTGCCCGTATGCTTTCCACTATGAACGCGCAGGTGACGGTGCATATACTTGAATTTGGTCATAAGGGCACCGATGATTTCCAGGTCAACCTGGCACGCCTGCACCGGCACCCGGAGATCGTCATTCGTTTTATACAATCCGAAGATCAATTCCAGGTGCTGCATGAAGATGAAATTGTGATCGACGCGCTATTTGGTTCAGGTCTGAACCGCGGTATCGAAGGAGTAACAGCCAGCCTGGTTCAGCACATCAACAGGTCTGGTTGCACTATCATTTCAATTGATATTCCCAGCGGTCTATTTACCGACCGCTCATCGAAAGGGAATACAGTGATTGAAGCAGATCATACCCTGGCTTTTCAAACCTATAAACTGGCATACCTGGTTGCGGAGAACAGGAACTGTATCGGCGAAGTACATATTCTTGATATTGGATTGCATACAGATTATTACGAGGCTGGCAACAGCAGGTTTGAACTCGTGGACCAATCCTTCGCCCGTGAAATCTATAAACCCCGGAGCCGTTTCAGTCACAAGGGTGAGTTCGGTCACGCCTTAATAATCGCCGGTAGTTATGGCAAGATTGGCGCAGCGATTTTATCTGCGCGGGCCTGTTTGCGTAGCGGCGTAGGCCGGCTTACCTGTCATGTGCCCGGATGCGGTTATGATATCCTGCAAACTGCCGTGCCCGAAGCCATGGTCAGTACGGATTTCAATTCGTCATTTGTAACCGGGCTGGAAGAATCACTGGACCCATACGACGCCCTGGGGATCGGACCTGGTATTGGCAAGGCATCTGAAACCCGATCCATACTCACAGATCTGCAGGGCAGGTATAAAAAACCATGGGTCATCGATGCCGATGCACTAAATATTATTGCTTCGCAAAAAGAATTATTGAATATCATTCCTGCCGGTTCGATCCTTACACCTCATCCAAAAGAATTCGAAAGATTGTTTGGAGAAACAGCCACAGAATTTGACAGGATCGAACTGGCGCTGGAAATGGCCAAACAGTACGGTTTGGTGATTGTATTGAAAGGTCACTACACTTTTATTGCCACACCCGGCGGAGCGGGGTATTTCAACTCTACGGGAAATGCAGGTATGGCAACCGGCGGAAGTGGTGATGTCCTTACAGGAGTCCTAACGGCATTGCTGGCTCAATCCTATAGTCCGTTGGAAACTGCCATCCTGGGCGTGTACCTGCATGGTTTCGCCGGCAACATGGCTGCTGAGCGGCTGTCGATGGAAGCGATGACCGCAGGTGATATCGTGGACTCCCTCGGCGAAGCCTTTATTAATGTACATGGCTTATTCTTTAAATAGAGACGGTTGAATAATTGTTTAATATGGTTGAATGATGGTTTAATTGTTGTAGGGACTGTTGAATAATTGTTTAATATGGTTGAATGATGGTTTAATAGTTGTAGAGACAAACTACAATTAAACCATTTCAACAACATTCAACAATATTCAACAATATTCAACAACAATTCAACTACTATTTCATCAGCTTATACGTGATCCCAAACTGCGGCGTGCTACCAAGGTAGGAGCTTGTGAAAGACAGTCTTCTCTCACTCAGGTCTTTGTTTTTGTGTACATGAGGAACGAGAATTCCGGACAATACCCCTACTAAAGCGCCAAGCGCGATATCAGAAATAAAATGCTGTCCGCCCCGGTAACGAGCCCATGCCGTGGTGCCGGTAGCGATCCCGGCAAGTGTAAAAGGTATCCATTTTGCCTTTGAGTCCGGATGATAATCGTTCAGCACTTTAGCTATAAAGAAAGTGGATGTGCCGACCAGTGCCACATGCCCGGCAAAAAACGAATTTTTAGCGCCTCCCCGGGTACGCCTGTCCATAGGCACATCCGGGTTATAGGCATAGGGACGAAAGCGGTCGTTGAGATAGACTGAGCCTGTATAAAGCAGTCCTGTTATTGACATGGATTCGAGATACAGCAAAGCGATCTTCAACCCATCTTTTCTGATCTCCTTGTCCAGCATCAGGATGACCGGTAAAGGCATGGAGGAATAGAAAAGCATATCCCCGACATTGTCCGCTTTCGAATGATATACGCTGGCGCCACGCCGGTCGAAGGACGGAATATTATTCTTATCGAGACTCAGGATCTTTTCAACCGGGGACCTGTCCTTACTATATATCCTGGAGAAAGCATAAAGACTCCAACCCGTTCCGATGGCCGTGACTGGGATATCCGAAGCCGGCTTTAGTTTATATACCTCTGTGCTTTTTTCTATGACCACGGTAGCTGGTACAATACGATCAATCGTGTCGTTGTAGCTAACACTGTCCGTAATTACCTGGGTTATACCCTGTATTCCCGGTAATAGGATCGATGCGAGTATAATTATTTTCCTCATACACTGCTATTTGCAAGGAGAATGCCATAGCGATTAGTGCTTAGCCGTCGCGGGTTTTTAATCATTAAATAAGGAAAAATGGGTATGGGAGTGGAACAAGTTCCTCATTACGTGTCAATAACAAGGGACGGGGCCGGGTTTCCCAAGCTAAATCATTGATTCAAATATGTTTTGAAATATTGGCCTAACTACTATCTTTGCCGTCCTCCGAATCTTAGTTTCGGATTAAATACTTAGAAGCTACGCTTATGGACAATTTGATCTATCTCGTCCCCGTCATGGGTATCATCGGCCTGCTTTATACCCTCGTTAAATTCAACTGGGTGGGCAGGCAGGACGCGGGAACGGACCGTATGAAAGAGATCAGCAATTATATTGCTGAAGGTGCCATGGCTTTTTTAAAGGCCGAATGGAAAGTGTTGGGATATTTTGTTGTGATCGTGGGCATTCTGCTAGCGGTAATGGCTCAGGCCAACCCCCATTCACACTGGTCTATCGCCCTGGCCTTTGCTGTTGGTGCAGTACTTAGCGCCCTGGCTGGATATATCGGTATGAAGGCGGCCACCAAAGCTAATGTACGCACGGCACAGGCAGCCCGCACAAGTTTGAGCAAAGCGTTGAACGTCTCATTTACAGGCGGCGCTGTGATGGGTGTTGGTGTTGCAGGTCTGGCAGTGCTTGGTCTGGGTGGCTTGTATATCGTATTAAAACAAATTTTCGCGCCTGGCTCTGCAGTTGATTCCGATGAGATGCTTCGCACGATCGAGGTATTGACCGGTTTTTCACTTGGAGCTGAATCCATCGCCCTTTTTGCCCGTGTGGGCGGCGGTATTTATACAAAGGCAGCCGACGTAGGTGCTGACCTGGTGGGTAAAGTTGAAGCAGGTATCCCCGAGGATGATCCCCGCAACCCCGCGACCATTGCCGACAACGTGGGCGACAATGTAGGCGATGTGGCTGGTATGGGAGCCGACCTTTTTGGTTCTTATGTAGCTACCGTACTGGCAACGATCGTACTGGGACAGCAAACTATTACTATTGACCCCGATACTTTAGGTGGATTTTCACCGGTGGTACTTCCCATGCTGATCGCTGGCGTAGGTATCCTGTTCTCAATAATCGGAACCTTCTTTGTTCGCATCAGCGAGTCTGCAGGCATTAATACCAGTACCGTACAAAAGGCCCTTAATATGGGTAACTGGGGATCTATCATCTTAACAGCTATCGCTGCTGGCGTCCTGGTTTACTGGTTGTTGCCTGAAACGATGGAACTGCGAGGTACCCTGTTTACCAAATGGGGTGTAATGGGTGCCATAGGTGTAGGTCTGTTGGTTGGTGCACTGATGAGCATTATCACCGAATATTATACTGCCATGGGCAAACGCCCGGTACTCTCGATCATTCGCCAGTCTTCAACCGGTCATGCTACCAATGTCATTGGCGGTTTAGCGATCGGCATGGAATCGACTTTCCTTCCGATCCTGGTACTTGCCGGCGGTATCTGGGGTTCTTATGAGTGTGCGGGTTTATATGGTGTGGCGATCGCTGCTGCAGGGATGATGGCAACAACTGCGATGCAGCTTGCTATCGACGCTTTCGGCCCAATTGCCGACAATGCCGGTGGTATTGCTGAAATGAGTGAACTTCCTTCTGATGTAAGGGAAAAAACCGACGTATTGGATGCTGTGGGCAATACCACGGCTGCCACCGGTAAAGGATTTGCAATCGCCTCCGCAGCGCTCACCGCACTGGCATTATTTGCGGCATTCGTTGGTGTGGCTGGCATTACTGGTATTGATATTTATAAAGCAAATGTTCTCGCCTGTCTTTTTGTAGGCGCCATGATACCGTTTATTTTCTCTTCACTTGCCATTCGTGCCGTGGGCCAGGCGGCCATGGCTATGGTGGAAGAAGTGCGTCGCCAGTTTAAAACCATACCAGGAATTATGGAAGGAACCGGTAAGCCGGAATATGATAAATGCGTGGCTATCTCTACCAAAGCGTCGATCAAAAAGATGATGTTGCCCGGAGCTATCGCGATCATCTCGCCCCTTATTATCGGTTTCGCTCCCGGACTGGGTGCCGAGGCACTGGGTGGATTCCTGGCAGGCGCTACCGTAAGTGGTGTACTGATGGGAATGTTCCAGAACAATGCTGGTGGAGCCTGGGATAACGCCAAAAAATCTTTTGAAAAAGGCGTTGAGATCAATGGTGAAATGTATTACAAAAAATCTGAGCCACACAAGGCCTCGGTGACAGGTGATACTGTCGGTGACCCCTTCAAGGATACATCAGGACCTTCAATGAACATCCTGATCAAGTTAATGTCAATCGTTTCCCTGGTTATCGCCCCCACCCTGGCGCAAATGAGCAGCAGCGATGAGACTGCGTCGAATAGTAAAGAAAATGAGCGACAGGAAGAGAAGGTAATTAAAGCCCAGCCAAAAGCAACCCTGGCAAAAAATAATACGGTTCAATATAAATAGTATATTTACGAGCTTAATCAGAACCATTATCACATAGTCCCGCTGTTTCTACAGTGGGGCTATTTTTTTGTAACCTTTTCGGGCCACAAACGTATCATACACTGGAAGCCACTGGACAGACCTGAGGCAAATAGACGCTCTTACCTAATGAGTTAACCAACGTTAAAAAAAACTAAATATCGTTAGAGGGTTTGGTCTATACGAAATTAGTCGTATATTCGACCTGCAAAACTTAACACCCATGTCAACAATCAGAAGTATAAGACCCACTGAAAGTGAATTGGAAATTCTGCAGATCCTTTGGACAAAAGGACTTGCTACTGTAAGGGAAGTACACGAAAGTTTGGCAGCAACAAAAGATGTGGGCTATACCACTACACTCAAGCTGATGCAGATCATGAATGAGAAAGGATTGGTGAAAAGAGATGATTCTATGCGTACCCATGTGTACCAGGCCGCTGTGAACAAGGAGAAAACACAAAAACATTTACTGGGAAAGATGATCGACAGTCTTTTTGGCGGATCCCCTACCCAACTTGTGATCCAGGCACTCGGCGAGCATAAAGCAAGCCCCGCTGAACTGGAAAGGATACAGGCGCTATTAGATGATCTGAAAAAACACTAACGCATGTTTGCGATCGGGCAATCAAATTTTCTGCAGGCATTGGGATGGGCTGTATTGAACAGCCTGTGGCAGATGGCTTTACTGTGGGTGGTCTATCAATTAATCATTTCGGGTTTTAAAAATACCAGCTCTTCCAAAAAGAGCTTACTGGCAACCACCATGTTATTTACCGGGTTTGCCTGGTTTCTTCTTACTTTACTCATCACCTTATCTGATGCCGCAGCTGTGCAACAGAGTTACCATGCATTTGTATCCGTAACAGGCAATGAAGCGGTCAATTCCGGATTACAAAAATTCCTGCCCATCGCATCCCTGGTCTACCTTTTATTATTGATAGCACCCATCCTGAATTTTATCAGGAATT
This sequence comes from Bacteroidota bacterium, assembly GCA_023424015.1. Classification (GTDB taxonomy): domain Bacteria; phylum Bacteroidota; class Bacteroidia; order Chitinophagales; family Chitinophagaceae; genus Terrimonas_B. The sequence goes on from JAFAEM010000009.1 coordinate 230,008, forward strand.
ACCGCTATGTACAGGTGATCCGCAGCCAGGGTCTGATGAAAGCAGATGTTGAGTGGCGAATCTTTGTGCAGAATATGGCAGCGCATATGGGGATCAAAAAGCCTGTGCATGTCTGGCTTTCCGAACTGGTGAACTCACCTGTAACGATCGGTTATTTCAAACCAATCATCCTGCTCCCCGTAGCTGCTGTTAATCATCTTAGCCCCCAGCAGGTGGAAGCTGTGCTCCTGCATGAACTTTCACATATCAGGCGTTTTGATTTTCTGATCAACCTGATCTCAAAAGCGATACAATCTCTACTTTACTTCAACCCATTTGTAAAAGCATTTGCAAAGATCATAGAATCAGAAAGAGAAAAGAATTGTGATGAGCTCGTATTGCAGTTCCAGTATGAACCGCATGGCTATGCCAGCGCGCTGCTCACCCTGGAGAAAGCGGCCCATCCTGTACAAACCCTGGCTGTCGCGGCTTCCATGGGTTCAAAAAAAGACCTGCTGTCAAGGATTGAGTCGATCCTGGGCATCCGCAAGCAGCAAACATTTTCTTTCCAGAGGCTGGCTGGAATCGCCGCCGCCCTTTTATGTTTTGTGGGTATTAACGCATTGCTTTTGTTGAGCAAACCAGGTGAATCAAACTTAAGACCCGGCTTGTTGACGGACCTGAGCGTTCCATTTCACCTGTTCTCTCCAACAGGCGATCAAAGAATAGTGAGAGAACCGGCGAAACCAGAAGCAGTTGAAGATATATTGGTTGAAACAGGAAAGGAAAGCATTACAAACAGGCCTGGTGACCCGAAGCCCGTTGCAGATCTTCCTAAGGCTGACCTGGCAAATCAAGCGGCGCAGCAGAATGAACCGGCTGAGTTCGGTTTGCCTACCCCTCCCGCCCCTCCTGCTCCGGCACCAGCATGGACTTATAATTATGTGACTGCATCCGAAAAGATAATTCCCGAACTCGAACCCGAACAGGAAAAACAAGTTCAGGAAGCGATGAAAGCTTCACAAAAGGTGATGGCGGAAGATCATTGGAAACTGATGGAGAAAAGTATCGCCGATGCGATGACTTCAGTTGAAAAGGAAAAACTCAAAGCCGAGTACAACGCGCAAATCACCAAAATGGACTGGGAAAAACTCGAAGACCAGTTGAAACTGGCTTATGAAAAGATAAACTGGAATCAGGTCAATTCTCAATTGAACAGGGCCATGGCTGAAATAAAACTTGACAGCCTGCAGAAAGTTTATTCAGTGGCTGTTGCCGAACTCGCAAATCTTGAAAAGGAGCTTAAGGAAAACAAACAGGCTGGCATCCCCGATACTGATATCACTTTAAAAACACTCTCACAACAACGTCAGCAGGCACAAAAGCTGATCAACACGATCAAAGCTGCACGCAATCGTAAGATCGTACACCTGTAATCTGAATTATTGCTGGTCAGCTATCGAGGATCATTTAAAGATCTTCCTGAAACGTCCTTATCTGGTTATTCAATACTGAAAGTAGATTTCCGTTGCGCCCCATCCAAATTGCGGATGGTATTGATTGACGAAGGATTTCACTTCTCTTCGATGGCGCAACAGATCATGTATTTCATCCCGCAATTTTCCCGTCCCCAATCCATGTACAACTATGAGCGAAGGCTGCATATGCGCCAGTGCAAGGTCGTAATACTTTTCGAAGGTTTTCAACTGCAGACCCAGGATCTCGTAGTTGCTCATGGATGCCCAGTTATCGGTTAGTTTTTCAATATGGAGATCAATCACACTGCGCGGTGATTCCAGGTGCTGACGCGTTTCTTTAGCGTTGTATATTTTATAACCCCGCGCTGCCAGTTTACCCAATTCAAGTCGATCCTCTATTTGTTTATCGGGATATTCGTCGAATAGCTTGTGTCTGAAAGTAGCCAGGTTGTTTTGCTTCACTTCTTCGATCCTGGCGAACAGCTGCTTTGCTTTTAGCTTGAGAGAAGCTTCATAGTAATCAGCTTTCCCTTTTTCTGGTTGCAATAGAGAAAATTCGAACTCGAACGAGGGATTGTCGTTCATGTCGGCAAAAGGGATATCGTGAAGGTAAAAATCCTCGAAGGGATTGACCCTGTTCTTTAACTCAAACTCTGTTTCACCAAAAAATATTTGGCGGTACTTAAATTGATAACCTCTTTCGGTATGGTTTACCAGGTGCAGTTTTAATTCTTCAACCACCAGGTCGCCAAACTCGTCCGTGTCCATCACCGGTAAAAAAGTAAGCCATACGCCATCCACTACTTTTTCAACGGGGGCCGGCTTTTCCTTTTTCAGGTTGTCGATATATTTTTTTGAACGGTTAGCAGGTGCCGTTTTTTTTTCTGTAAACCGCTTGAAATAGGGAAAATCAATCTGATCCATATATACCGGGAATCGCACACCCTTTACCTCAACCATCGCCATTTTATCGTTGATAAAATCCACGATCTGGCCCTCTTCTTCCGAATGTAATATGATCACGGTATCACCTACCTGGTACTTCATACAGCAAAGATAGCAAGTCGCGCGGGCCCTAATTACAAATCATTGCTGTCCAGAATAAAATTTTGGTTTGTTGTTAAAACCATTGACCCGTACGGTTTCTACGACTTTTACTTGTATAGGGGCCTTGCTTCATTTTTCCCTTAGACTATTCTATTTGCTGCTCGTAGTTCACATGACACGAGGGGTAAGTAAACACAGCGCACACTGCGGACACGGCGTAGTATTTTCATCATGTTTTGTTCGCCAAAGCAAATTTTTCAAAGCATAGACGCCTTTCGCAATGTTCTCCGTGCCCGCCGTGGTTTATAGCACACCAGCGTTCCCGGACAACAATGATCCCAATTCCTAATCCCTGTTTACTCCGACCCACGTGCCAGCCTACTGTTTCTATAGCCATAAAGAAAATAGATCACAAGTCCAAGAGCCATCCATGCAAAAAACCATAACCAGCTGACGGCAGGAATTTCGATCATCAGGTAGAGGCAGGACAATACTCCCATAATTGGTATCAGGGAATAATTGCGCAGTACAGTGAGAACAGTGAGAATCGCTGCAACAATAATAAATACTAGGAACAATATTTCCTGGTAGCCTTCATTTGTCAGGTTAGTAACGGAATCGATAAGGCGGTTACGGAACAGGAACACGAATACGAGGTAAAAAATCGGTATGATGAATTTGCCGTTGATATAAGGCAGGCGGAATTTACCCGCTTCTTTTGGCCTGGGTGGTAACAACAACACACCTCCCGAAACCAATACAAATGCAAACAAGGTCCCGATACTGGTCAGATCGGTAACCAGGTCGCTTTGCAGCAACAGCGCCCCTACACCAACAATGATACCTGTAAGTATAGTGGCAAATGAAGGAGTCTGGTAACGCGGATGGATCTTTTGAAAGATCTTTGGCAGTAGCCCGTCGCGGCTCATACTCATCCATATCCTTGGCTGTCCAAGCTGAAATACAAGCAATACCGAAGTTGTAGCTACAACGGCACTTACAGACACGATCTTTTCAATCCAGGGAGCACGTTGTTCAAACACAAATGCCAGTGGATCGTTCACATCCCTGAATGCGGCAGATCTTTCCATACCCGTTAGCACCAGGGCAATGAGGATATATAAAACAGTACATATCACCAATGAATAAATCATTCCACGCGGCATATCTCGCTGCGGATTTTTACATTCTTCGGCGGTAGTAGAAATAGCATCAAACCCGATATAGGCGTAAAACACAGCCGATACTCCTTTTAGTACACCTTCAAACCTATTAGGCATAAACGGCTGCCAGTTATTGGTATCGACATAAAAAGCTCCGGCGATGATCACGAATATGATGACGGCTACCTTAAAGATCACCATAAAATTGGCAGACTGCTTACTCTCCTGAATGCCGATATAGGCCAGCCAGGTGATCAGTCCCACTACAATGAAAGCAGGTAAATTAAAAAATACAGGACTGCCGCCAATCGTTGGTGCACTGTTATACGCCTCGATGGCAAATTGATAGTCAGCCAGCAATTTCGGATCTGTGACTGTACCTGCCGCAATCTCCTTTGTGGCCGTCGAAAACGCGCTATACGCGGTCTGGGGATCCACCAGCATCCAGTCAGGCAGGTGTATATTAAATACATTTTCCAGCAGGTTATTAAAATAACTGCTCCAGGAGATCGCTACCACGATGTTACCAATTGCATATTCAAGGATCAGCGCCCATCCGATGATCCACGCGATGACCTCACCAAAGGTGACATAGGAATAAGTGTAAGCGCTTCCGGCAACAGGTACCCTGCTGGCAAACTCCGCATAGCAAAGGGCAGAGAAACCGCAGGTAATGGCCGTAATAATAAACAGTATAGAAATCCCGGGGCCACCATCATAAGCGGCTTTCCCAATCGTGGAAAATATTCCGGCTCCTATCACTGCGGCGATTCCCAGGAATGTCAGGTCTCTAACACCCAGCACTTTCCTCAGTCCGCCACCTTCGCCCTGCCTTTTATCATAATCCGCCTTAATAGATTCAATTGATTTTTTCCGAAACAGGGAATTTGCCATCGTTAGTTGGTTTGAAGACCTTAAAATAGGAAAAAATATGGTTTAGGCAGCTATGATTTACAGCGCCTCATCAATGCTCCCGCTGAACCAGAAAAAGCGCCAGTTGCTTCAATGGCTCTTTGCGAACCGATAGTACCGCGACATCTTCTAAATGTTGAAAGGCTTCATCGAGAAACCTGTTCTTTAACTGCAGCGCCCAGTCATCGATACCGCAATCCCGGAACAGTTTCAGCACTTTTTGCACCTTGTCGCCCGAAGTGTTTTGTAAAAGATCCCGCAGCTTGTTTTTCTGTGTATCGTTCGCGGTTTCCCAGGCATGGATCAACAAAAATGTTTTTTTATTCGCCATGATATCTCCACCTACCTGTTTACCAAACTTATCCGGATCACCAAAGGCGTCGAGATAATCGTCCTGCACCTGGAATGCCAGGCCCAGTTTGCGTCCAAACTCATAGATCAGGTTTTGATTTCTTTCCCCTGCACCTCCTAGTATGGCGCCCATCTTTAATCCAGCGGCAAGTAATACCGAAGTCTTTAGTTCGATCATCTGCAAATATTCGTCATGTCCTACCGTCTCCTTTTTTTCAAAGTCCATATCATACTGCTGACCTTCACAAACCTGCCGGGCTGTTTTATTAAACAGGCCAAGTATCTGGTGCAGAAAAGATGGATGGATTTTATTCAGGCGTTCATAAGCTGCTACCTGCATCACATCTCCCGCAAGTATCGCGGTGCTTTCACCGAATTTTTTATGGATCGTTTCCCTGCCCCTTCGCAGCGGGGCCTTGTCCATCATGTCGTCGTGGATGAGGGTAAAATTGTGGAATAGTTCAATCGCGGTTGCCACTTCCCAGGCATCTGGTTTGATCTCGTCAAACAATTCATTGCCCATCAGGCAAAGCACCGGCCGTACACGTTTGCCGCCCATTTTCAGAAAATAATCACATGCTTCGTAAAGCGTTGCCGGTACGGCCGGGAAATGAGGTTGATTGAAATATCCTGCAAATTGTTGTGACAATTGCTCAAATGAATGCATGCTCAAAAATAAGTCTTTGAATTACCGTTTTCTTTTTCTTTTGCCCTTTTTTGCAAACGCTATATCCTGTTCATCAGCCTGGCTGTCGGCACCAAGTACCCATTCGTAATCAAGCTGGCGTTTAGCAAGGTTGGCGCCCGCCACTTTTATCCTGACTTTATCACCCATACGAAATTTCTTACCACTCCTCATCCCTACCAGTGCGTAGTCGGATTCGATATGGCGAAACTCATCATATTCCAGCAAACTATTCACACTTACCAGGCCCTCGCATTTATGCTCCACTGTCTCTACCCAGAATCCAAAGCTGGCCACCCCGCTGATCACGCCATCAAAATCTTCACCAAGGTAATTGCGCATGTATTGCACCTGTTTGTATTTATTGGCGGATCGCTCAGCTTCCATCGCCGCCCTTTCCCGGTCGCTGCAGTGCTTGCATTTTTCCTCGAGCTTCTTATCAACAATAAATTCCTTATTCAGCACTTCCTGCAATATACGGTGTACCATCACGTCGGGATAGCGACGAATAGGTGAAGTAAAATGACAATAATGTTCAAAGCCCAATCCATAGTGGCCGACATTTTCAATCGTGTATTTGGCTTTGGCCATGGTCCTGATGCCCAGCTGCTCCAGCACATGCTGCTCAGGCCGTCCATGTACATCGCTCAGCAGCTGGTTAAAAGAAGCAGCGATTGCCTGGGGTGAGGACGCGTCGAACTTATGACCGAATTTATTGGCAAAAGCAATAAACGGTAATAATTTCTCTTCATCAGGTGTATCGTGTATCCTGTATGGAAAAGGCAAAGGCTTACCCTTTACCCTGATCTTTGAGATATGTTCTGCTACATAGCGATTAGCCAACAGCATGAATTCCTCGATCAGCTGGTGCGACTCCTTGCTTTCTTTTATCAGAATACCAACCGGATCGCCTTTCTCATCCAGCCTGAACCGTACTTCCTGTGATGAAAAATTTATAGCCCCTTTGTTGAACCTGCGCTTGCGCATTTTCTGTGCAAGCTCATTCAGCAATAAGATCTCTTCCGCATGGTCGCCAGTTTTTGTTTCGATGATCTCCTGCGCCTCCTCGTATGTAAACCGGCGATTGGAATGCATGATCGTCCGACCCAGCCAGTATTGCTTCACTTCCGCTTTTGAATTGATCTCAAAAATGGCAGAGAATGTGAGTTTATCCTCATTGGGGCGCAAAGAACAGAGTACATTGGAAATATGTTCGGGCAACATCGGATTCACCCTGTCGGGCAGGTAAACGGATGTGGCTTTTTGGTATGCAGCTTTATCGAGTGGGTTATCCGGCTCCACATAATGACTGACATCGGCTATATGCACACCGATCTCGTAAAGACCTTCCTTTATTTTGCGGACGGAAATGGCATCGTCAAAATCCTTTGCGTCTACAGGGTCAATTGTAAAAGTGAGCATATCCCTCACATCTCTCCTGTTCTTTATCTCCTGTTCTGTTATCGTTTCGGGTATACGGGCGGCAACTTCAAGCGCATCATCGGGAAATTCAAGCGGGAAGCCATTTTCAAGCAATATTTCTTTCATGGCTGCATCATTGGTGTTTTCAGCATCCAGTACACTTACGACCTCACCTACGGGACGCTTATCAGCTTTTTCCCATCGGACCAGTCTGGCTACTACGCGGTCACTGTCTTTGGCACCATTGATACTTTGCAGGGGAATATAGATATCGGGCATGGGTTTGTTGGAATCCATGACAAAGAAGGCAAAATCCTTATTCAATTGAATTCGTCCAATGAATTCGGTTTGCTTTCTTTCGAGTACTTCAACGATCTCGCCCTGCATGCGACGTCCGAAACCGTTTTTGATCTTTACCCGAACCAGGTCACCATGCATAGCGGTATTAAAATCCGAGGGGCGGATCAAGACATCCGTTTCCTGTTCGGGCACGATTACAAAACCCATTCCCGAGCGGGTAATATCCAGCTTCCCCTTTACCGTTTTACCGTTGTCTGCAGCAATGTATTTATGCTTTTTCTTCGAAGTGTTTTTTTTACCCATAGTCTAGTTTTTCTCTGCCGGTCCAAATTTTCGGATAAACCCGGTAACCAACTGGTCGAATCTTCCACCTTCTTCATACAAAAAATGATGCCGGACAGGAATGATGTACAAAGGCCAGTCAGCGATTTCTGTATTGAATTTCACTAAACGTACAGCATCTTTCTCAGTTGTAAGAATAATTTTATCAACCGACTCGATAGCCGCAAACCTCTTTTTTATTTCCTTGAGATCATCAATGGTGAAAATGCGGTGATCAGGATATTGGAGCATATAGTAAGTCTTGCTCGAGGCTTCAAGCATTGACATCAGTGACCTCGGATTGGCAATACCGGTAACGAGCAGGATCTCCTTGTCGCCGGTGACAGGCAACGTGCTTCGATTTAAAATATGGTAAGGCTGGCCATATTTCACTGATGTAAAAAAGATCGACTGCTTATCGACCGGATCTATTTCACGAATAATTTTTTCTTTCTCCATGACAGAAAGATCCGCGGGGCATTTGGTCACCACGATCACTTCCGCCCGCTTGTATTCCGATTTGAGGTCGCGCAGATCACCTGTAGGTAAATAAAAATCGCGGGTAAAAAGATTGCTATAATCCGTCAGCAGAATATTAAGGCCCGCTTTAACAGCGCGGTGCTGAAATGCATCATCTAGTATGATCACTTCAGTTTCGGGCCGGTCGTGCAGCAGTAGCGGGATCGCAATCAGCCGTTCCTCGCCCACGGCCACGGCTAGCTCCGGAAATTTACTGTGAAACTGCATGGGTTCATCACCGATCTCAAGGGCTGTGGAATTTTCGTCGGCGAGCGCATATCCCCGGGTACGTCTTTTATAGCCCCGGCTTAAAGTAGCGACTTTGAAATGATCCTTCAATAACTCCACCAGGTATTCCACCATCGGTGACTTGCCTGTACCACCTACAGAAAGATTTCCAACGCAGATCAAAGGCAGCCCAAATGAAGTGCTTTGAAGTATGTTCTTATTATAAAGCCAGTTGCGGATCGCCACCGCCAGCCAGTACAGCAACGCAAATGGAAGTAAAAGAATCCGGAAAGACTTGAGAAAGAAATTAGAAGACATACACGTTTTGCGGTGTGATACAAAGGTCTAAAGGTAGGTCAAATTCGTGGAGTCCGTCGATGCGATCCACCGGTTCAAAATAACTGAATCCTACCTTGATACAATCCTCGCGACAGCCTTCCAGCCATTTATCATAAAAGCCTTTGCCATACCCCACACGATACCCTTCTTTATCAAACGCCAGTAGCGGCACAAATACCAGGTCGATTTCGTTGGCCGGTACAAAATCCGTACTCTGCGGCTCGTAAATATTCAATTCAGTTTTAGTAAATGGCGTGTCTATGTCCGTTGCTGCCGCACGCATAATACCGGTAACAAAATCGGATACCGGATAGCAGGTCTTTAGTTCCGGGTTTCTGAACTTTAGAAATTCTGTAAATAAATGCGTATTAGGCTCGTTATTTTCCTCGATTGGCCAGTAAGTCATTAGCGCGTCGATAAATGGGATATCGGCAGACTGAAAACGGATGAGTAAAAAATCATCCATCTTTATCCTTTCTTTCTCCGAAAGCTCCATCCGCCGTTCACGGTAGATCTTCCTTAGTTCCGTTTTCTTCATGGGGATTTATAAAAATGGAAAAAATAGTAGTCCCGTAGTTTCGCTCCGATCTATAAAAAAGAAAATTCTTGTAATTGTTGCGCGGGGTATGCTCCAGCACAAACCATCCACCTGGTTCCAGCAATTGCTTTTCAAATACCAACTCCGGCAAACGATCAATCGTGGCCAGGGCATAAGGCGGACCGGCAAAAATAAAATCAAACTTTTCCGTGCATTGTTCGATAAATTTAAATACATCCATCCTTACCACTTTTAAGTTCTCAATGTGGAGTTCCTGGCTGGTCTTTTTTATAAACGCGTGCATGGCTGCATCTTTCTCCACGATGGTAAGATCACGGGCACCCCGCGATGCAAGTTCATAACTGATACTGCCGGTGCCGCCAAATAAATCAAGGGTTTTTAACTCTTCGATATCCAGTTTATGCTGGATCATATTGAACAGACCCTCTTTGGCTATGTCGGTGGTGGGCCGGGTATAGGGCATTTTCGAGGGCGGATTGAATTTCCTGCCGCCATGTTCGCCTCCTATGATGCGCATTTCGCAAGGTCATTAAGGGATGTAAAGAAATGGGCCGGGTATTGCTGTTCTTCTAAACCTGATACTTTCCATTCAGGTTCGCGGAAACGGACATGAAGAAAATACTGGTAGAGTTCTTTGTAAAGGCTGGATTCTTTGTCGACCAGTCCCGACAGGTAAACACGAACCGTTTCCTGGGAAAATGAAAACTGGCGGCATGCATCCAGTAAATAATAAATAAAATCAGCCGGCGTGGTGTAAGGAAAAGTTTGTGTGAGCAGCAATTTGCTACCCCTGGTAGCTACCAGTGAAAAATCATCGGTGCGAAAATCAGCAGCCAGTGAACCTTCAAAATCGGTGACCACTGCGTTCTTTATGCCAATAGTATAGGTATGCCAGTAATTGCAGGAAGGATAATGTTCGTTTACCCAGTCATAAACATCTTTCGGCACTGCAAATACGTTATAGATCTGCCAGCCCGATACCGGTTCATTCACTACAGCGTCTTTTCCGCTGATGCCAAACATGGTTTGTAACATCAGCCGGGCATCATCCTGCTTATACTGGTTCAGGGGTATCATCACGCTTTGCGGGTAATCGTAGCAGATAAATACATGCCGGTAGCTGGCGCGGAGTTCGGAATGTTTCCAGAAGATATCATTCAGCGTCGTCGCATTCATGTCCACCTCGGTGTACCAGTTCAGTGTAAACAATTCTCCGGCATTCACCGAACTAACCGAAAAACCGAAATGTCTTTCCCCGATCCTGATCGATAACACCTGTTGGGCGGAATCCCCTTCCCTTCCGGAAGCTATGTTATAAACCTGTTTCACTATTACTTTATTAGTTGCAATGATAGGCAAAAATACTTATTGTAGTTTTTGCAGGCTATTTTGAACGGCCCTGGCCTTTTTACGTGTAAAAAGCATGCTTATCAATACGCGGTAGAGTAGCGCACAGCAGCACTGCCGGTGAATTTGTCGATTGGCGGATTCAGTTTTTCGACTGAAACAGTTATCTGTCTCACTTCGCTATAGCGCTCATGAACAGATTGCGCGATACGTTGCACCAGTGTTTCCAGCAGGTCAACAGGGTCCTGCATGTTTGTATTGATTATTTCAAACAGGGCTGCATAATCGATAGTATCTTCCAGTTGCGTAATGATGGCCTGTTTGGGTGTGTAGCTTACTTCCATATTCACCACAAAATCATTCCCCTTTTGCCTTTCCGCAGGATATAAACCATGATAGGCGCGGAACCGGAGGTTATTCAGAGAGATGGTAAACTGGCTGGACATGATGATACCTCGATTTGAATAATAAATTAGGGTTTTATTTCTAATGCACGCCGATATCCCCCAGGTAACGTTCCGCGTCGAGTGCTGCCATACAACCGCTTCCGGCTGCTGTTACGGCCTGCCTGTAGATCTTATCCTGCACATCACCCGATGCAAATACACCAGGCACATTTGTCCTGGTAGAACCGGGAACGGTACGAATATACCCGGCATCATCCATATCGACAAACCCACGGAAAATTTCCGAATTGGGCTGGTGCCCGATCGCTACGAAAAAGCCATTGACGGGTATCTGTTGCGTTTCACCCGTCACGTTGTTTTTTATTCTAACGCCAGTCACGGCTTTATCGCCGAGAATTTCATCTGTTTCGGTGTTCCAGTATACTTTGATATTAGGCGTATTCAACACGCGCTCCTGCATTACTTTACTGGCACGCATATGATCTTTTCTTATAAACATATGCACTGTCGTACAAAGTTTGGAAAGATAGAGGGCTTCCTCTGCGGCGGTATCTCCCGCACCTACGATGGCCACTTCTTTTCCGCGGAAGAAAAACCCGTCACAGACTGCGCAGGCGCTAACCCCAAAACCATTGAGACGTTGTTCACTTTCGAGGCCAAGCCATTTTGCAGATGCACCTGTTGAGATGATCACAGATTCTGCTTCGATCCATTTTTCCTCATCGAACTGAACCTTGAGCGGACGCCCGGAAAAGTCAACCCTGGTGGCGATGCCATAGCGAATATCTGCACCCATCCTTTTTGCCTGCTTTTCAAAATCAACCATCATCTCGGGTCCCTGCACACCATCAGGATAACCAGGATAGTTCTCGACCTCTGTGGTGATAGTAAGTTGACCACCTGGTTGCAGTCCCTGGTAGAGGACCGGGTTCAGGTTGGCCCTTGATGCATAGATTGCCGCTGTGTATCCTGCCGGTCCTGATCCGATGATCAGGCATTTAACTCTTTCAATTGTATCATTCGCCATTCTGTGTTGAAAATTTTAAGTCGTCAAAAATAACGGTAAATCGCTTACCGGGTTTTAATGTAGCAGTAGTCTGGAAAGCATGTGTAAAAACTATAAAAGAAAACAGCTCCAATAGCCTGAGGCCAACCGGAGCTGCTTTTTGTAAATAAACCCACCAATCTTCTCCCTCGTGGGAGACGAGTTATTTAACTAAACTGATTATCCCAAATATGCTTTTAATGCACTGCTGTAGCGGGCCTTTTGAAGACGCTTGATAGCCCTTTCCTTGATCTGGCGAATGCGTTCCTTGGTTAGATCATATTTCTGACCGATCTGTTCGATGGTAACACCCTGTTCGCCATCGAGACCAAAATATGCATTAACTATCTCAGCTTCCCTGGGGCTTAATGATTTTAATACGCGACGGATCTCATTTCTCAGTGAGTCCTTCATTACATCATCGTCGGTATCATCACCACCTTCCAGCAGGTCACCCATTGCCACATCTTCCGCTTCGTGTACAGGTGCGTCGAGTGAGGTGTGACGGGTATTGCTTTGGAAAATATTGTTGATCTCGGTTTCGCTCATTTCAAGCAACTCAGCCAGTTCTTCGGTCGAAGGCTCTCTTTCGTGCTCCTGTTCGAAAGCCATATAGGCTTTATTGGCTTTATTGTAAGTTCCGATTTTGTTTTGCGGTAAACGTACCAGGCGGCCTTGTTCAGCCAAAGCCTGCAGGATAGACTGACGGATCCACCAAACCGCGTAAGAGATAAATTTAAAACCTTTTGTTTCGTCAAATCGCTGGGCGGCCTTTATCAAACCGAGGTTTCCTTCATTGATCAAATCGCTCAATGATAAGCCCTGGTGCTGATACTGCTTGGCCACAGAGACAACAAATCTTAAGTTGGCCTGAACGAGTTTGTCCAACGCCTTTTGATCCCCCATTTTGATCCGTTGAGCCAGGGTTGTTTCTTCCTCAGGCGTGATCATAGAAATTTTTGAAATTTCCTGCAGGTATTTTTCAACCGCCTGGGAATCCCGGTTCGTGATCTGGGTAGCAATTTTGAGTTGCCTCATAGTAAAGTAAGTTGTTTATGTATTAAACAATTAGTTCCGATCGTGGTTTAAAGAATATTGTAAAATGCAGTTAATAAAGGGGACCGAGCGATCTATTTGCAAAGGTAAGTCTCAATGGCCGAATCTCATAGTGCCTGTGAATAATTAACTAAATTTCAATTCAATGCAATCGTTTCCCTGGCAACGGATTTTTGGGGAAATGCTTGATGGACGGGCATTCCGGCCCGGCGACCCGAAATCAAAAAAATTATTTGGCCCCCTGGTCCGGCCCGGCCGATGTGGATTTCGGGTCACGCTCCTTTTTCTTCAGGTAAAACCATAGGAACAGGCCGGTTAAAAACAGCAGGGTGGAGATCACTTCGGCCTGGGTGGGCTGGAATCCGAACAGGTTGAGGCGGGTATTGACCCGGATCTTTTCAATAAAAAACCGCTCGATCCCATTGAACATCAGGTATAGAGCAAACAATGTCCCAGGAGTTTTCAGCTTTTTCCTTAGCGACCAGAGTATGCCAAAAAGGATGAGGCAGACGATCGTTTCATAAAAAGGCGTAGGCCAGGCAGCCTCACCCAGCTCATAACAGTATTTACCAACGCAGCCGGGGATTTTGGTGTCTACTTCGTTGACGTTGTGAGGGTATTTATAGGCCCACATCCAGTCGGGCAGCCATGAAAAGGGTTTGGGGCTGTGATTGGCAACACCCCAGTCACCGTCTCCGGCAACCTGGCAACCTATCCGGCCTGTGGCATAGGCCAGCATCAGAGCCGGTGCCGCGGCATCGTTGAGATGCCAGAGACCGATATTATGTTTACGGGCATAGACCCAGATCGCAATAGCAGCACAAATCAATCCCCCGTAAAAAGTAAGCCCTGAGGGTGAGAGCAGGTAGGAAGAGGGATGTTTCAGAAAATCACTCCAGTTCTCAAAAATATCGAAAACCTTGGCGCCTACCAGTCCAAATACAAGCGCCAATACAGTCATTTCTCCTACCCTGTCCTGTGGCCAGATCCGCACGGTCCTCTTCTCCGGTTTGGGTAGTTTCTGCTTGTTCTTTTCATACCATTTCAGTCCGGCAAACAACAAACCGACGAGTATACCAGCGGGCCAGCTGCCGATGGTTGAGAATATAAATGCCTGGGGGTCTTCCGTAGCCGAGCTGTCCATAATGAACAGCGCCAGTATTTTAAATCCGAGCAAAAAGCCCAGTAGAAAATTCAGGATCAGTTCGGTGGCGGTAGCCGGACTGCCTACCATTACCTGCATTTCGGTGGGCTTGAGCAACCCGTCGCTGCTTTTTCTTTTCAGCTCAGCAGCCAGCACAATGGCAGCAAGAACAAATGAGATGGCAACAAAAAAACCAAATGAATTGACAAAACGAAGGAATGGCCATTCAACACCAAAAAGGTCTTTAAAAGCAAAATAAAGATTAGGATACATCGGCCGTTGATTTGGTTTTAAGCAGGCGAATATACAATGGAAAATATAAGCTTCCTGAAAATAAAAATAGCTTTCTCTGGAATAAGAAAGCTATTCAAGCGGATTCTTTAATCTTTTTTAATTGCAATACTCTTCAAAAGCACCGATCAGGTTTTGTGCGATGACCTGCGCCGATCTTCCTTCGATCATATGGCGTTCGATAAAATGAACGAGTTGGCCATTCTTAAAAAGCGCAATGGCGGGCGAGGATGGCGGATAAGGAGCCAGGCGCTCACGAAGCCTTTTTACCGCTTCAATATCAAACCCGGCAAAACTGGTGGTCACATAATCAGGCTTCTCCTTTGCATTGGCAACGGCCATCAGCACAGCAGGCCGTGCTGAACCGGCAGAACAGCCGCAAACCGAATTAACCATCACCAGCGTAGTGCCTTCCCTGGCCAATTGAGCATCAACATCTGCAGCCGTCAACAGCTCTGTAAAGCCATTGTCGGTCAGCTCTTCTTTCATCGGAATAACTATTTCTTCAGGATACATACAGGTATTTTTTTTAAAAACGCAAATTTAGATAAAAAGTTTATCTGGCTTAAAAATAAGCAATTATGGCAGTTTAATTCACCCAATAATGCAATTATGTCAGATTGCTTGGAATTGATCTAACGTATTGACACCAATTTTTGGGTGGTATGTCATTTGAAAGACTGAGGGTGTAATTGAAATTAAAATAAAAAAACAATAGATTATGACACTCGTAAATTTTAACCGCAAGCCGTTGGACCGCAGCTTTAACAATTTTGTTGATGACTTCTTTGCTGATTTCCCCGTCATGTATAAAAACGGCAAAAGATCAAATGGCTTTACGCCGGTAAACATTAAAGAAACCGAAAAAGGTTACACCGTAGAAGTGGTGGCCCCCGGGTTCGAAAAATCAGATTTCAATGTCAGCCTGGATCGTGACCTGCTCACCATTTCGGCTGAAAAGAAAAATGAGACAAAGGAAGAGAATGAGAAAACGATTCGTAGCGAATACAGCTACAGCTCATTCAAAAGATCTTTTACACTGGATGAAAATATTGACGGATCGAATATCGATGCTAAATATGTTAATGGTGTTTTAACATTAAACCTTCCCAGGAAGGCAGAAGTCAAACCAGCAGTTAAACAAATTAGCATACAGTAAGCGAAATATAAATTTTAAGATTTTCTCATAAGCAGTTGGTTTTGGTTTACACCCTGCCGTTTCCACGGCGGGGTTTCATTTTATACCCTTATATGTGTTGCTGCTGTGGGGCAATATTTTACAACTAAATGAGTTAGTTTTGCGTCACTTTTTTACACCACAAAAAAAATCAGGGCATGAGGAAACTAAGGCTTTGTTTATGGCTCCTTACGATTGTATCTGTGAAAGCTTTCAGCCAGGTCGACGATACAATCCCGCCTATTGTGCAGCCTGTCATAGTTGATACGCCCCTTCGGATCACCAACCTGAATCCCTTTTTTACGGTGCAGGTGGATTCTACCTTATCATACCAGCACATGATCAACAAAGATGAAAAAGAATATTATTGGTTCCTGCGCAATTCACCCGTAGGCATGAAGATCAGCAAGGATGGACTGCTCACCTTTAAAGCTGACCGTTCATTTTTCCTTTCGGGTAAGCTTAAATATGATCACGAATACAAGATCAAGCTGGGCGTACAGAACCTCTCCGACCCTTCGGATAATATTGATACGAGTATCACCCTGGTCTTTTACAATACCGAGATCATCCAGCCAAAAGTCAAATTCACCGTCTCAAATACCCTGACTGTGGAAGAAGGCAAGCCGGTTCAGTTTGGCGTGGTTTGCGAAGCGGGGAATTTCCCCATTGATGATATCATGTTCAGCAGCAACATCCCGATCAGCAACTATACCATGGTAAAGCAGTGTGATGATGTATTCTCCTGGACCCCGCCTTTCGATTTTGTTTCTGAAAATGATACGGGCAAACAAAAAACAGTCTTGCTCAGCTTTATCGGTAATACAAAATTCAAAGTCAGGGATACGGCAGTTGTTAAGGTAATCGTGAAGGACGCTTTGAATTACCCATTTGCGGTACAGGAACACGCATCAGTTGTAAGCAGTATTAATTATTATGTGATGCAGCTGCAATACGTGTTTTACCAGCTGGATAAACAGATCAGGAGCACTAAAAGAGCAAGAACCGGTTTTGATCTTACCGCCGCCAGTTCAGCACTGACCGGAACGATCCTGAATACATCTTCCAGCAAGTCGTCACAAAACACAGGTAAAGTCTTACCAAGCGTAGGTGTAGCACTTACCCCGATCAAAGAAGCGACTGCGCCGAACAAATCGGTGGAACAAAACCAGGCTTCGGTGATCCGGTCGGCCATCAAGCGCCTCAACTATATGGTGGAAGACAACAAGATCATCGGCGAGCGCGATCCCGATATTACCAGGAAGACCAATAAGCTTCGTGAAGAACTCCGCCAGGTAAGAGTACAACTGGTGGAAGTTCCGGTAGAAATGGCGCTGGATGTTTCTGAAAAAGAACTCAACGATTATTTCAACAGCAAAAAAGTACAAAAGAAGTACCGGCTGAACAGGAAGAAATAAATTCATTCGAAACACTGATACTATTTAGTCCGGGTCAGGGATTACACCCTTGTCTCCTTCTGGTATCGATCAGGTACTGGATCTTCCAGACGCCTTCGAAACGCACAAGCTGGAACGAGTTGACACCGCAATGACTGAACCGGCCGTTGTAATAGAAATGGTAAGGCGTCCATACAATTGCCAGCGGACCATCGACCCTGATGGTTTCAAAACTGATCCTTTCATCAGCTGAATCTTTCTTTAAGGATCCAACGAGTTGTACAAAATCCGCTGCGTTTTCAGTTCGCACGATCGTTTTTCCCTCCTTATCACGTGAAAGGGTTTGCAATAAGGCGCTATCGGAAAACACTGACCTGGCCAAACTCGCATCGCCATTCTTCATGGCCGTAAACAGGTTAATAATGGTTGTCCTGATTGAATCTTCCGCCTGTTGCGCGTTTGCGATAAAACTGAGAAGGACCAAGCTCACTGTTGTAAAAATTATTTTCATTTTGAAGAAATTTCTTTGAATAAAGGTTTGTTTAACAAATCTGCTCCCTCTTGTTAAAGCGACCTGAAATTGCACCTGCATTTTTCACCTTAACAAGAATTAAGCAATTCTGAACAAACGTTTGCCGTCTCAAAATAAAATAATCCATTATGAAAAGAATGCAATTTGTACCAATGGTATTAATGGCAGCAACAGTGGTCTTGCTTGCAAGCTGCGGTTCGGGCCGCCATACCGTTTATGGTGAGCCGTACCCACCAGCGAGAAGTAGTTTTTCTCTTGTCATTCATTCTTCTCCCGGGATGGTCATTAACAGGTATCCAGATGGCCGATACTATTATCGCAGTCCACTTGGTTATACTTACTGGCGCGGTTACGACAACCGCTATTACCTCGACCGCTCTCATATCAACAAAGTGCGGTATAACCGGCACCAGTATAATAGTTGGAAGCAGGGACATAAGAGGTATTACAAGAGACGGTAGAATTCCTGGGAGATTGGAATTAGGAATTAGGGATCATTATTGTCCGGGAAACGCTGGTGTACTATAAACCACGGCGGGCGCGGCGAGCACAGTGAAAGGCGTCTACGTGTTAAAAAATCTGCTATGGAGAACAGAACATGATGCTACTACTCCGCTGTGTGCGCTGTGGTTTCCTGACACATCGGGATATTTGAACTACGGCCAGCAAAGAAAACAGTCTCCAGGAAAAATGAAGCGAAGCCTCCCTAAAAGTAAAAAGTCATAGAAGCTACCTAAAATTAGAGGCGGTCATAATTAGACCGCCCCTAAACAGGCTGACATAAAGCCGCCTAAAAACCAATATTAAGAAAAAGCCAAGAATTCACTGGTTCTTAACTCAGAATCTATAGGGTCCCAATTACACCAGGAAATCACTTCCCGTACCCTAATATCTTGAGCATGCTCTGCGCGGTTTGCTGTTTGGCATATAACCAGTCCACGATCTTCCCATTGCGGTCATAATCCAGCAGTACATGTTTGGGTGATGGTATCAGGCAGTGCTTGATGCCACCATAACCGCTGATCTGGTCCTGGTAGGCGCCGGTATGGAAGAATCCGACATAAAGTGGCTCGCCATTATTTATTTTCGGAAGAAAGACCTCGTTGATATGTTCTTCTGAGTCGTAGTAGTCATGACTGTCGCAGGTGATACCTCCCAGCACAACACGCTGGTAATCCTGGTCCCATTTATTAACAGGCAGCATCAGGAATTTTTCACCGATCCCCCAGGTATCGGGTAAAGTCGTGATGAATGAGGAGTCGATCATATACCAGGTTTCACGGTCGTTCTGTACCTTCTCCCCTATCACACTGTAAATATGCGCCATGCTTTCACCCACCGTATAGCTTCCAAATTCAGTGAAGATATTTGGCATGGGAACTTTCGCTTTTTTACACGCCACTTTTATATTGCGTACGATCTCATTGATCATAAACTGGTAGTCATATTCAAAGCCCAGTGAGTGCTTGATCGGGAATCCGCCACCTATATTGATAGAATCCAGTTCGGGGCAGATCTTTTTCAACTGGCAATAGAGATTGATGATCTTATTCAGTTCACTCCAGTAATAGATATCGTCCTTGATACCTTTGTTCAGGAAAATATGCAACATCTTCAACTGGAACTTGCTTTCATATCCTTCAATCCTGTCGACATAAAACTCCAGGATATCTTTGGCGCGGATACCCAGCCGGGAAGTATAAAATGGGAAACTCGGTTCCTCTTCCGCTGCCACCCGGATGCCGAGTTTGAAAGGCGCCCTTACGGTTTTTGCATATTCCTTTAATTCTTCTTTATTGTCCAGTACCGGGATCACGTTGGAAAACCCGCTATTGATCAGGCTGGCAATACGACGCGTATATTCTTTTTGTTTATAACCATTACATACGATATGAATATCCTTGGTGATCTTCTTTTTTTCATACAATTTCTTGATAATATCGATATCGTAGGCATAAGAGGTTTCAAGATGGATCTCGTTTTTTAGCGCCTGTTCAACCACGAAAGAAAAATGCGAACTCTTGGTACAGTAGCAATAAAAATATTTGCCTTCATATTTGTGTTTTTTAAACGCATTGGCAAACATTGTTTTCGCCTTTTGTATCTGCATGCTGATCTTGGGAAGAAAACTGATCTTTAACGGGGTACCGTATTTGTCGATCAGGCCTTTAATGTCTACCCCGTTGTATTGGAGGTAGCCATTCTTCACTTCAAAACCTTCCTGGGGAAAGTTAAAGGTCTGCTGTACGAGATCCTGGTAAGAGTTTGTCATTTAGGTGTCGTGGTGATAATTGTCGCTTAATTTTTTTAACGGGACAAAAGTAGAATATTGGAGATATTTTGACGCCAAAATAATTTATCTCAAGTGTAGCCGGCAATGTTATTGAGGTGGGAAAAAAAAGCCGCCCGGAGGGCGGCTGATTCATTATTTACCAAAAACTTACTTGACCTGTGCAATAAGGCTTTTGAAAGTTTCAGGATTGTTCATAGCCAGGTCGGCCAGCACTTTGCGGTCCAGATCAATTCCACCCTTGCGGAGTTTGTTGATGAATTCCGAATAAGTGAGACCTTCTTCACGTACGGCGGCATTGATACGGGCGATCCACAGGCTGCGGTATTCCCTTTTCTTCAATTTACGACCTACATACATATAGGTCATACCTTTTTCCACCACGTTTTTGGCAACCGTCAGTACATTTTTACGTTTGCCATAGAAACCTTTGGCTTGTTTTAATATTTTTTTGCGGCGGGCCTTGGAGGCTACTGCATTTTTTGAACGAGGCATATCTAAAAGAGTTTAAATTTTAAAAGAATAGCGTTTGGAGTGATACCAGCGATTGAGTTAATACCCAGTTGCGGCAGGGACTTACTTCATCCTTAAAAGACGTTTCACAAAATCAACATGTGTTTTGGAGACAGTGCCATCCAGCCTCAGGTTGCGTTTGCGCTTTTTTGATTTTTTTGTCAGGATGTGACGTTTGAAGCTCTTTTGATGCATGATCTTACCAGTTGCCGTTACTTTGAATCGCTTCTTGGCACTGGAATTTGTTTTTACTTTAGGCATTTTACCCAGTATTAAATTTTAGACCCTCGAGGCGTTCCCCACCGGGGGATCCTTGTCGAACCTCTTCAGGAAATACCCAACCCGCGTTTGTCGTTGATGACCGTCGGGGATTTGGGGCTGCAAAGATAATGTAGCAGGCTTTAGTGGCAAAGTATTGACAAAAATAAAGTGGGAGCCTTTATAAAGCTCCCACTTTTATCGGTGAAATTGCGTTAATTCCGATTATCACTTGGGATTCAACGCATTATCGATCCTGGTCACGATATCCTGCAGGTGATACTTGCTCATGGGATCGGCTGTGGCCGCGGCAGCAGTCCGTGCTTCATTCCGAAGGGAAGTTAAATGGGCCCGCACGACACTGTGCACATCTGATTTTTCAGCACTTAGTGTTGAGCTTCCACCCAACACCATAATGACAATACCCGAACCACCACCTGATTTAGGAGGATTGAGCAGTCCATCCAGGACGCTTACATAAGATTTTTGCAGGTTTCTCCGGTATACATCGATCTTCGAACGCGATGGCAGCTCAGACCAGATACCTTTTTTAAGATCTGCAAAAAGCTCAGTGATAGTGTACGCGCTGTTTCCTTTCAGGGCTTCGGCGTCGATGAGCTTGGAAAGATTACGGGTTGCCAGCAACCTGTTCAACACCGCGTCCTGCAAACCGCCGACCGTGCTAATACCGTTGATCCCGGTCTTTGAATAAATATTGTTGTCGATTAACCAGGTCGGTGTGGCAAACAGGTTTTTATTGAGAAATTCAACTGCCTCTTTTTGTTTTGCCTTTGCTACGGTTTCATAAACCGCTCCGCTTTCCTCAACCATTTTAGGTGTTTCCATCACACCGCCAACGTATTTAGAAACATGGCTCAGGTACAATGAAAACTGGTTAGTGAGCTGGTTGTACATATTACGAAGACTGGTATAATCCTTATTAGGCACTTTGGTCCATTCTTCCAGGTTGGGAACGATACGCTGCAGGTTTTTAATTCCATACATCGCGCCTTTCATACCATCGTCACCTACCTGCTCACGTTGTGAACGGGGATCATCGGGGTTGGTTTCGGTACCAAACCAGAGACGGTTGTCTTTCAGCCTTTCGATCACCCATTTATTGAGATGCTCTTTTTCTTTTTCTTCATCGGCTATCTGCGGGAATAATTTATAACCCCACTCGATCGCCCAGTTGTCGTAGTCGCCGATTCGGGGGAACAATCCTTCACGGCTGATTTTATCTTCTGGTTGCGCCACATAGTTGAAACGGGCATAGTCCATGATCGAGGGCGTATGTCCATTTGCCTCCACCCATTTTTTGTCACGCAGTTTTTCAACCGGCACAGTGGAGCTGGAACCATAGTTATGACGTAAACCGAGTGTATGACCTACTTCGTGCGAAGAAACAAAACGGATCAGCTGACCCATCAGTTCATTGTCGAAAGTCATTTTCCGGGCTGTGGGATCATTGGGAGCACACTGGATGAAATACCAACGATGGAGAAGTTCCATTACATTGTGGTACCAGTTGATATGGCTTTCCATGATCTCACCGCTACGGGGATCGCTGATGCTGGGGCCGCTGGCGTTGGCAACATCAGATGGTTTGTAAACGATCGCAGAGTAACGTGCATCTTCCAGGCTCCACTCGGGATCTTCTTCTTTGGTGGGCGCTATCTTACCCATGATCGCATTTTTAAATCCGGCTTTTTCAAATGAAACCTGCCAGTCGTTAACACCCTGTATCAGGTAAGGCACCCATGCTTTGGGTGTAGTGGGATCGATATAAAATATAATGGGCTTTTTTGGTTCAACCAGCTCGCCACGCTTGTATTTTTCCATGTCCTCATCGCGAGGCTCAAGCCTCCACCTCTTAACTAATCTTACCGCTTCAACACCCTGGGGGTTGGCGTCAAAATCAGTATAACCTACCGTGAAATATCCAACCCTTGGATCAAAATAACGAGGCTTCATGGGTGTTTTAGGCAACAGTACAATTGAACTGTTCATTTCGACAGTAATATTTCCTGAAGCTGGTCTTGGACCACCACCCTGTCCGCCACCGCCAGCAGGTGCGGGCGAGCGACCATAGGTCTTTACAGTCGAGATCTCGATATTCAAGGGGTACGACCGGATATTGTCGATATAAGATTTGTCTGATTGCTGCGAACCGATCCGCATGCTTGATTTCAACTGGTTGTTGAAAAACAATACATCGTTGTCGCTGTTCACATAATCTGTAACATCGATCACGTAACCTGTTGAGTCGGTTGCCAGCGATTTGATGTCAAAGGATGCCGCGATAGGCTGAACGTTTGACTTGTTGACCGCAGTAAACATAGGCGATGTTGAATCTTTGGAATACTCGGCAAAGGAGACATTGCGAAGGAAAATTTTGTTATTGGGTCCTCTTTCAAACCTGATCACATTCTGACCTACCTGGTCGCCTGCATAACCAAAGAAACCGTTACGCATGCCGGCTGCCGCTTTAGAAATTCGATTCACCACCAGAAGTTCTCTTCCGAAGATGGTATCTCCGATCTCGAAAAAATATTTGTCATCTACCTTATGAACAGAGAACAAACCGCGGTCGGTTGTTGCCTTGTTGGTGATGATTTCTTTAAATGGCTTTGGTCCGCTGGATCTTCCTGCGACTGGTCCTGCTGACCGGCTGGAGTCGCTGCGGGGTTGTGCATCTACAAAAAGTGTTGTGGTAACAGCAATCGCGCCTACAACAATTCGGCTAAAGAATGGGTGCATGTAATTGTTATTTGTGGTGTTTACGAAATTAAGCGGTGTAAGATACGGAAAGGAACCATCAGGAAATAGGACTTATATTTTTTTGTATAAACGGTCGCAATTAAATATGGATTGCAAACCATCAAATTGTATTTCGATTATATATCACTCACTCACTAAAAAACCCGGCACTTGCCGGGTTGATATATCAATTTATTTTTTAATCAGCATCACTGTGCCTGCTTCTCAGCTTTCTCTGCTTTCTTCTTTCCTTTTGGCGCAAACATGGCCAGCATTCTTCTTCCTTCGAGTTTGGGCATACTTTCCAGCACGCCAACTTCCGCCAGTCGCTCAGCAAATTTCAGCAGCAATAATTGTCCCCTGTCCTGGAACTGGATGGCCCGTCCTTTAAATTGTACATAGGCTTTCACTTTATTGCCATCTTTTAAAAACGCTTCCGCGTGTTTGGCTTTGAAGTCAAAGTCATGATCGTCTGTATTGGGAGTAAAACGAATCTCCTTTACTTCCGAGACTTTGCTCTTCGCCTTCATCTCCTTTTCCTTCTTCTTCTTATCGTATAGGAATTTATTATAGTCGATGATCTTGCACACCGGTGGATCTACATTTGGAGAGATCTCTACCAGATCAAGTTCCTGTTCCTGTGCCATACGCAGCGCTTCCTGGGTAGGATAAATACCCACTTCTACATTGTCGCCAACGAGACGCACTTGTGGAACCCTGATAAAATGATTGATACGATGTTCGGCTTCCCTTCGAGGACCGAATTTATTTCGGTTGAAACCGCCTTTGTTGAATCCGCCACCTGGTTTGAATCCTCCGCCACCTTGTGGCCTGTTGAACCCGCCGCCGGGTTTTTGTGGTACTGCCATTTACTTTTTTTAAGTGAGCCCTTTCTCCTGTAGAAAGGTTTTATACTTTGATTTTATTATTTAGCCTCAGTCAGGATCTGAGGACATTGAAAATACAATTTATTCTGCTCTTCGCTCCTTTATTTCATCCACTATTTCTGTTAAAAACAACTCTACAGATTTTGTGCCCAGGTCACCTTTACCCTGCCTTCGAACCGATACCTGGCTTTCGTTCATTTCCTTCTCTCCCACTACCAGCATATAGGGCACTTTCATCAGCTCTGTATCCCTGATCTTCTTACCGATCTTCTCCTGGCGATCGTCCACTTCTGCACGAATATCAGCTTTTTTCAGGGTTTGCGATACGGTTTTGGCATAATCCAAAAACTTGTCGCTGATCGGCAACACCTTCACCTGTGTGGGTGCCAGCCAGGTCGGGAATTTTCCGGCATATTGCTCCAGTAAAAACCCAATGAACCGCTCGTGCGTACCCAGTGGAGCGCGGTGAATGATCAATGGCGTGTTGGACTTATTGGAGGCGTCGGTATATTCCAGGTTAAAACTTCTTCCCTGTGAAAAATCCACCTGGTTGGTTGCCAGCGTGAACTCCCTGCCAATTGCACTAAATATCTGGACATCGATCTTGGGTCCATAGAATGCCGCTTCGTCCTGCACCTCAACAAAAGGTATATTGGATTCCGTCAGCACATTCCTTACCATGGTTTCGGTTTCCTTCCAGAGCTCCGGTTCATTCACATATTTAATGCCAAGCTTATCGGGTGAATGCAGCGAGAGGCGCATTACGTATTTGTCGATACCAAAAATTTTGAAATACTTCAGGTACATATCATTCACCGCGCGAAACTCGTCATTGAATTGCTCCTTGGTGCAATAAATATGCGCGTCGTTCATATGCAGACAACGAACCCGCATCAGGCCAAATAATTCGCCGCTTTGCTCGTAGCGATATACCGTACCATACTCGGCGATCCGGTAAGGCAGATCCCGGTAACTCTTGGGCTCGGCCGCGAATATTTTGTGATGGTGCGGGCAGTTCATCGATTTCAGGTAGTACTTCTCCCCTTCCAGTTCCATCGGCGGGTACATGCTATCTGCATAATAAGGAAGGTGACCGCTTGTGAGATACATACTTTCTTTCGCGATATGCGGGGTCACTACTCTTTTATAACCGGCTGCATGCTCGGTTTCCCTGGCAAGTTTTTCCAGTTCCTCAATGACCACGGTGCCGTTGGGTAACCACATGATCAGGCCCTGGCCCACATCATCATCCATAGTGTAAATGCCAAGTTCCCTGCCTAGTTTACGGTGATCTCTTTTCTTTGCCTCTTCCAAAAGCGCCAGGTGTTCATCCAGTTCTTTCTGCGAGGGGAAGCTCACTCCGTACACCCGGGTAAGTTGTTTGTTTTTTTCATCACCTTTCCAGTATGCACCGGCGATATTTGTGAGTTTAACCGCCTTGATAAAACCCGTATTGGGAATATGAGGTCCCCGGCAGAGATCTGTAAAATGACCCTGTGTATAAAAAGTGATCTCCCCATCAGCCAGTCCACTGATCAGGTCCAGTTTATACTCATCCTTCTTTTCGGTAAAATATTTGATCGCTTCCGGCTTCGAAATTTCTTTCCTGACATAGGGATTATTTTTTCGTGCCAGTTCGTTCATCTTTTTCTCCAGGACTTCCAGGTCCTGCTCTGATAATTTCCGATCGCCCAGGTCCATATCGTAATAGAAGCCCTGTGGATTTTCCGTCGCCGGACCCACCCAGAATTTTACACCGGGAAAAACTTCTTCCACAGCCTCCGCCATCAGGTGTGCCGATGAATGCCAGAAAGTTGTTTTACCTTCTTTATCATTCCAGGTCAGCAGGTTCAAACTGGCATCGGACTCTATCGGACGGGTGGCGTCCCAAACAGCGCCGTTAACATTGGCAGCCAGAACCTTTCTGGCCAGGCCTTCCGAAATGGACTTTGCAATTTCCAAAGCCGAAATACCTTTCTCGTATTGTCGCACCGCGCCGTCAGGAAACTTGATATTGATATTCATTTTATAAACCAGTTACCGGTTACCTGTCACCGGTAGTGTTCAAA
Source organism: Bacteroidota bacterium (assembly GCA_023424015.1). Lineage (GTDB taxonomy): Bacteria > Bacteroidota > Bacteroidia > Chitinophagales > Chitinophagaceae > Terrimonas_B. The sequence continues at coordinate 256,484 of JAFAEM010000009.1, forward strand.
ATTTTTAAAAAACAAAAATGCTTCAGAAAAAATGGCCACCTGCAACAGGTGAGCGGCGGCCTTTCAAAGTGTGCAAAATTAACAAACTCTTGCCGGAGTACAATAAACCAATACGAACTAATTCGTTAGTTTTGAAACCACATGGAACGAATCCTTACAAAGAGCAGGTTTCTTCTTTTATTATCACTCTGCGCTTTTGGCTTTACTTCATTTTCCCAGGGCGTAACCGGTATCTGGCGCGGTTACTTTATCGCAGACAATGGTTACCAGTACCGCCTGGAATTCCAGGTTATCCAAAACAATAAAAGCTATGCGGTGTCAGGGGTATCTTATTCCTGGCAGGATGATATCCGTTTTTATGGCAAGGCCACCATGACCGGCAACTATATCGGTTCTTCTAAAAATTTCCGGATCCGGGAGATCAAAACCGTGGAGGTAAAAAGCTACGGTGGCGGCGGTACATGTATCATGAATTATAATCTTCACTATAGCCGTTCGGGAAATGAGGAGTTCCTGGAGGGTACCTACCTGGGCAAACAGGAAGTGACCGAAGGACCCAATCCTTTTGAATGGGGTGACTGTGGTGGCGGCAAAGTCTTTCTTCGAAAAGTGACCACTTCGGAATTTTACATCGAACCTGCATTAAGGCCAAAGTCCAATACTAAACCACCGGTTGCAAGAAAACCCGCTGACAAACCAGCAAATCCGCCTGTTGCGAAGAAAACAGAGCCTAAAAAAACACCAGAGAAAAAACCTGTCGCCAAAACTCCGACACCGGCTCCGGTGGACGAGAAAAAAGATACGGTAGTCAAGGCACCCGAGATCACAAAAATTCCCATAAAACCGGTGATTGTTACACCGGAGATTTTAAAAACAAGGGAAAACAAACTGGCGCAGTCGCTGGTTGTGACCGATCCGAATGTTACAGTAAAACTTTATGACAATGGGGAGATTGATGATGATACGATTTCAGTTTTCCTGAATAACAAGCTGGTATTATCACATAAGCGTTTATCAGCCAGCCCGATCAAATTAAATTTCACGATGGAAGATGGCGAAGACCAGGAGCTGACGATGGTTGCAGAGAACCTGGGACGCATACCGCCGAATACTTCCCTGATGATCGTGGAAGCAGGAGACCAGCGGTTCCAGGTACGCATCACTTCGTCTGAACAAAATAATGCGGTGGTCAGATTTAAATACAGGAAACCCAATTGACAAAAATTTTCTTTGCCGTTACTGTAAATTCTATAGCAGCTCCGCGTTTTTCCCCTATTTTCATTCCTGAATGCGCAGTATAATCGTTTTATACATTTTTATCCAGTCGGCATTTTGTGCGCAGGCGCAGGACATCAACGGCTTCTGGAAAGGACGGCTGGTCATGGAACCTGGTGGCTGTTTCCCGGTTTACAATATCGAATTCCAGTTGCAGACAGAGGGCACGAAGATCCGTGGCAGTTCTTATCACTATTCCGATACTACCAACTATGTAAAAGAAGAATTTGAAGGTACGCTGGACACGGTCACCAAATCAATGACCATTGCTGAAAACAAAGTGTCGATATTTCGAATTCCGCCCGATTGCATACCCTGTATAAAAAAATACACCCTCACCTTCCATACGGATGGACGTGAGGAACAACTACGGGGATCCTGGACGGGCAGGACGATGGATGGAAAAAGTAATTGTCCGGCCGGTACGATTGTTTTGACACGTATACAAACTCCCGCGTTCAAACCGGAAGTACCACCCGTATTGATTGAAAGAAAACTGGACCTGGTAAAAGAGATCTTTGTTGATACGGGCAGTATACGACTGGACTTTTATGATAATGGCGTGATCGATGGGGATACGATCTCGGTTTATGTAGATGGCACTACGGTGGTATCAAACCAGGTGCTGTCCACCAAACCTATCACAATCTATGTCCGGATCGATTTTAACAAGCCCCGCCAGGAAATGGTAATGGTTGGTGAGAACCTGGGTTCCATTCCACCCAATACCGCGCTGATGATCGTGAATGCTAATAATAAAAGGTACCAGGTTTACCTGGCTTCAGACGATAAGAAGAATGCTTTGGTAAGATTTATCTACGCCCCCCCGCGGTAACAACCAATTTTCCCACAGGGTCCTTCGGACAAATTCTCAAATTTTCATCCCGATAGCTATCGGGATCAATTCATCCACAACGCCCCATTCTCCCTTACATCTTTCACGCGGTAGCTGGCGATCTTACGGATCAGCTGTTTGGGAAGTGGTTTGTCGTAAGGAAATTGGATAGTATCCCTGCCGGTTTTATAATCTGTGAGTTCTTTCTTAAATGGCTCGAGTGTAGTACGTGTGGGCATGAAATTCAGGTGCGACTTATGTGCGGTAAATGAAAAGAGAATACGATTCTCTTCCAGCACGGGCGATCCCCATTTGATAGTTTCGGTGGCTTTAGGCGCAACTTTTTTTAGCAGCGCACGTATCTCACGCAGGTGAGCCTGCGCTTCTTTTGGTGCCGCGGCGATGTATTCATCCACAGTGGCATGTTTTGTTTTTGCCATGATGAACGTTTTAAAGTTTACATACCCGGCGTAGCGGGTTGCATAAAATTGATCGTGTCCCTGGGACCACCACAATTTAGCATACCATCTTTATATTTCGGATGGCTGGTACCGAGATAAGGGTTTCGGACCGCATCTGTTTTGCTTAGCCAGTAGCCGGGTCGCTCATCATCAAAAGCCATGGGACATTCCTGCCAGTACAATTTTCCCTGGTCATATCTCACGATAATAAACAGCAATCGCAGGTTTTCCGAAAGGCTGTTGAACGCTACGCGCTTTTCGTCGATGGATGGATTGGCTAAAATATTGGAAGCTTCATTCCTGGCATTGGCTAATGGGTCCAGGGCTGATTCATAAATACCCGTGGTATCCGCTTTCAGTTCGTCGATCTTCAGACTGTCCAGCGCAGTCTTCAACGCTGCACCCTGGTTCGTGACCGCTGCTGTATCCCATTTTACAAATGCTTCGGAAAGCCCAAAGTAAGCATCGAGCAGACCCTGAACGGATTCATTGAATGCGGGGCTGTGCTGACTTACTGCCAGCGCGACCGGTTTGGGTCCTTTTACACGTTTTTTTCCTCCCTTAAATGTATACCATAAAAAAGCCGCGAGTATTACGACCAGGATACCAAGTATAGCCAAAACTTTCTTCATGGAGACCTAATAATTTGTGCAAAGGTAAATCAATCTCTTTAGTAAGGGTAATGCTTATTTTTGTGGCCTGGTGATGAGTGGGGAGTCGTGAGTCGTGAGTCGTGAGGCGTGAGGCGTGAGGCGTGAGTGGTGAGT
>JAFAEM010000033.1 GCA_023424015.1 Bacteroidota bacterium
GTTTTCGGTCTTAAATCGATTCTTCTGTCTTTGGATTTGGCAATGATGGGATCATCCGACAATCATTGTCGCATGCTAAAATTCACAATTGAATTCCCGATTTGAATCTTCCGGGATCACAGCCCCATAGGAACGGCGTTTTGGTAGCAACAAACGAACCCCGTTGGGATTTGAGTGCCGTAGGCACGACGTTTTGCAATGTTCAAAACATTTTGGAATTAATATTTACATTAACAATTCACCAAAACGTCATCCCTACAGAATTTATATTTTTTGTTACGTCATTTTCTACCATAACGTCGTGCCTATGGCACTTTGGGTGTTTTCGGTCTTAAATCGATTCTTCTGTCTTTGGATTTGGCAATGATGGGATCATCCGACAATCATTGTCGCATGCTTAAAATTAACAATTGAATTCCCGATTTGAATCTTCCGGGAGCACAGCCCCAGCGGGGCGGCGTTATGGTAGCTACAAACGAACCCCGTTGGGATTTGAGTGCCGTAGGCACGACGTTTTGCAATGTTCAAAACATTTTGGAATAAATATTTACATTAACAATTCACCAAAACGTCATCCCTACAGGATTTATATTTTTTGTTACGTCATTTTCTACCATAACGTCGTGCCTACGGCACTTTGGTGTCTTCGGTCTTCTTTTGTCTTTAAATTGGATCATTTGATCACCCGACAAGAAAGATTATTGATTCCCTTTAACACGACTTGATTCGGTTCGTAACCCATTCAAAAATGTCTTCTTTACAATCTCTGCTATGACTAATCTCCTGGTTATTTCTTCTTCTTTACCTCCACCGGTGCATTGTCCTTCCATGCCCACAAATGCTTACAGGCATAGGTCCGGTAAGGCGCCCATTTGGAAGAGATCCGCAATATATCCTCACGAAATTTCTTTTTATCCGTCCGGTCGAGACGATAAAGCCGGATCATGGCATTCTGAATGCCGAGATCATCGATGGCAAAAACATCTTCACGTCCGAGCGCAAACATCAAAAGCATCTCAACAGTCCACCTGCCAACCCCTTTTATCTGTGTGAGGTATTCGATCACTTCCCCGTTGCTCATCTTGTGCAGCCGCTTATGGTCCATGCCGTAGTCTATTTCAAAACGGGCAACATTTTTCACATAATTAGCTTTGGCATTCGAAAGCCCGATACCCCTCAAAGTTTCAAATGGCGTATCAAGTATTTGCTGTGGTGTAGGCTCCTTACCCCCATATAAATTGAGAAACCTGCCGTAAATCACTGTTGCCACTTTAGTAGAAAGTTGCTGGCTCATGATCGAAGCACAGAGATAGATACAAATATTCTTCTTTCTTTTTAGTGTAAAACTTTCATCATTCAACAGCTTTTTCAGCCTGCGGTCTTTTGAGAGGTGTTCGATATACTGCATAGAATACTAAATTAAACCGTAACCAAAATAAATGCGGGAATAAAATCAGAATTTTGATGAGTGGAAAGATCGATCATTATAACAAAAGACGGGTCGCATACCATTGCCATTCCCGAAATGCAGGTTACCTACCACTCGAATCATGGCGCTATCCAGGAATCACTGCATGTTTTTATTAGGGCCGGGCTACAAGCCATTACTCATCGTCACGATGAAACTATCCGCATCTTTGAAATGGGCTTTGGCACTGGTTTAAATGCCCTGCTGACACTTGCTGAAACAGAACAAACGCAGCAGCATATTCATTATACTTCCGTCGAAAAATTTCCTCTATCAATCGCAGAAGTTGCCGGTTTGAATTATTGCCAACAGCTAAACAGGCCTGACCTGCAAACGGTATTCAAAAAAATGCACGAATGTGAATGGGAGAAAGAAATACCTGTCATCAACCGGTTTACCTTAAAAAAATGTCAGGCCAGTTTAATTGAGCTTGTCATGCAGCAACCGGCACACCTTGTTTACTTTGACGCTTTTGCCCCATCTGCACAACCCGAACTATGGACCAGTGAGATCTTTGAGCATGTTTATAGCTGGATGGAACCAGGTGGTATACTCGTTACCTATTGCAGCAAGGGTGATGTGAGAAGAACCATGCAGGCTGCGGGGTTTAGGGTTGAAAAACTTGCAGGCCCCCCTGGCAAAAGAGAAATGGTGAGAGCCACCAGGCCGGTCAACTGAGTGCCGGAAACCTATACAGACTCAACACTCCAGCTCGTCTCTCCCCCTTTTTCGTCTTTGAGCATGATACCAAGCCTTGCGAGTTGATTTCGTATTTTATCGGAGGTCAAAAAATCTTTCCTGGCCTTCGCTTCTTTACGAATATCGATGAGCAGTTGCATTACGCCCTGCAGTTTCTCGTTGTCCGCCTCCGAAAAACTTTGCAGGCCAAGAATATCTTCGATATACAACCTGAATTCCTTTTGCAACAATTCCAAACTTGCTTTTGAAAGGGTAGACAAAGGAATTATTTTGTCGCGAAGTGAATTGATAATGGGTACCAGCTCAAACATATTAGCCATTACCCGCGCAGTGCTGAAATCGTCGCTCATAAACTCGTCCATCTCCCCGATAAGCCTTACCACTTTCGAGTCAAGCTCAGGATCACCGGCAGTGGCGTGTGATTCATTAACTGGTAATTTCATCAGGCTTTCATACGCTTCCCACAACCTCTTTAATCCCTTTTCTGCCGCGATCAATGCCTCATTGCTAAAATCGAGTGTGCTCCTGTAATGTGTTTGCAGGATAAAAAACCGGATCACCATCGGGTGATAAGCCTTCTCCAGGAGGGGATGGGTACCGCTAAACATCTCCGTCAACTTGATCTGGTTGTTGTAGCTTTTTCCCATCTTCCTGCCGTTGATGGTGATCATGTTATTATGTATCCAGTAACGTACTGGTGGCTTGTGGTTGCAGATCGTGCTTTGCGCGATCTCGCTTTCATGGTGGGGAAACAACAGGTCCATCCCGCCGCCATGAATATCAAACTGGGCACCCAGGTATTTTGTAGCCATGGCAGAGCACTCGATATGCCAGCCAGGAAATCCAATCCCCCAGGGGCTTTGCCAGCGCATGATATGTTCGGGTGCGGCGTTTTTCCACAACGCGAAATCAGCTTTATTTCTTTTTTCTTCCTGGCCTTCCAGTTCGCGGGTGGTTTCCAGCAGATCATCGATCACGCGACCGCTGAGTTTACCATAATCATGTGATGCAGCATATTTTCTTACATCAAAATATACCGAGCCATTCACCACATAGGCAAAGCCGGCTTCAATGATCTTCTCGATCATGCCGATCTGCTCCACGATATGACCAGTTGCCGTAGGCTCGATAGAGGGAGGCAGGGTATTGAATTGTTGCATGGCCCAATGAAACAGGTTGGTATATTTCTGAACCAGTTCCATGGGTTCCAGTTTCTCCAGTACAGCCTTTTTTGAGATCTTATCTTCCGCCTCCCTTCCTTCCTCTTCGAAATGTCCGGCGTCGGTGATATTGCGAACATACCTGACCTTATAACCCAGGTGGGTAAGGTAGCGGTAGATCACATCAAAAGTGATATAGGGTCGGGCATGGCCGAGATGGCTTTCACCGCTAACCGTTGGTCCGCACACATATAGACCCACATGTCCCGGGGTGATGGGTTGAAAGACCTCTTTTGACCTGGTCAGCGAATTATAAACTTTCAGCTCACGCATATTATAGATAAAAAGTGCGGCAAAAATAGCGAAATAAAGGGTTGTTTATCTGTTATAAATGGCCGTATTCCGATTGCTTTTTGGGCCGGGCAGAAGGACGGTGGAAAAGATTGCCAACGCATGAGGACCCATTACCTAAATCTTTACCGCGCCCTGTTAGTCATGGTTTTTAACTCGATATCCGAAACCAGCATGTAGTGGTCGGAATAATTTTTAGCAATTCGCCTGAACTGGTTTATACGGAACCGCCGGTCCGCAAATATAAAGTCGATACGCAGGGTAGGTGAGATGGCCGAAAATGTTCGCCCGATCCCAAATCCTTTTTTCAAAAAAGCATCCTGCATCTCGCCCCTTATCTTGAAGTAGGTATACGAGTTGGGAATATCATTCAGGTCGCCGCAAAAAATGACCGGGTACGGGCTATCTCCCAATACCTGCTTGATAATATCGGTTTGTATTTTCCGGTTGACGACCCCTTTTTTGACCTTGGAGAAAATTGTTTTTGAATTACTGACCAGTCCTTCATCCCCACCCTTGATCCTTTCGATGCGTTCATAATCTGTTTTCCCCAGCTGGAGCGATTGCAGGTGGGTGGTGTATACCCTGATGATACGATTTCTAAGTCGGATATCCGCGTGCATGAGGGCCTCAGGCAGCGTAGGGCGTGGGTATCGGATCAGTCCGCTGTCGATGATAGGAAACCGGGAAAAGATGGCATTGCCTGTAAAATGCTTGTCGCCATCAATATCGTGCGAATAGTAATGATAAGGATACTTCAGGCTATCGCGTATGTAATCGAGGTTTTGGTAAAAAGCGGAGTCGTATGAATGAAAAAATTCCTGAAGGCAGATAATATCCGCGTTCACCTGCTTTATTTCCGCCAGCATCTTCTTACGGGTTTGGCTGCCCTTGTTGTTGTTTTTTTTCATTTCAATAAAACGCGCAACATTCCAGGTAGCAATTCGGATTGAATTGGGGTCTTTTTCCTTTTTAAAGCCACGGGGAAAATTGAAAGCGTAAAAAACACTGATGCTTTTGATACCAAGTAGTAGTGCTATAGCCGAGATCCAGGCGTACTTTCTTTTTACAAATAACCACCAGGCAAAAAATCCGGCAACAGCCAATAAAAGAAATGGGAATAACATGCCGAGAAATGAGATGAACCACCAGGATTGTGGATCCAGATATGGCGCAAGACAGGCGAGCAAAAACACAAAAACGACCCCGTAATTGATTAAAACAAGGACGCGTTTGGTAAAAATGCGGAGCTTGCTTGCCATTCACGCAAATTACAAAAAACGATGCTAGTGTTACGTTAACTCTCAGGTTTGCCCGCCCTTCTCTTTACTCCTGGCTGGCGCGCTTCAGAATTTCCTTTTCTTCATCCGACAGGCTGCTAAACCCTTTTTGACTGATCTTGTCGAGAATCTCATTCACCCTTTGCTCGGTGATATTAGGTGTCTTGTGATAAGGCTGTTTATCGGATTTGTAGAAAAGTTCCTGTTTGATGTTTTTACCCGCTTTAGGTTTATCGGGATTAAACAGGTTGGTGATCCAGTCGAAAAAATTATTCATCCATTCACTCCAGTCATAACCCTTCCTGAAAAAGTAAATAAACAGGAAGCCTGTCAGGGCGCCCACCAGGTGAGCGATATGACCACCGGGATTGCTAAGGGGGATACTGGCCAGGTCGATGAGCAGGTATACAGCCATTAATACCCAGACAGGAATGCCCCCAAAAAGCATGGGAAAGATGCGGTATCCTGGTGAAATGGTGGTAACGCCTGCAGCGATCGCCATCACGCCGGCTGATGCGCCCACGGCTTTGATAAAGGGCAGGGAAGATTTTAATCCCGGGAGAAAATTATAAGCCAGCACAAATGCGAGGGCTCCTGCCAGAGCTCCATATAAATACAGGGGAATGATCTTGCGGTTGCCGGTAAGGTCGAGGAATATATAACCAAATACCCAGAGCCACAGCATATTTCCCAGCAGGTGCCATACACTTTCGTGGGTAAACATATGGGTGAAAACGGTCCAGGGCTTTTCAGCTATTTTACTGAGATCGGCAGAAAGGGCAAACTGGCTGAGAATATTTGTGTCGTACAGGTGCCTGGCCTCAGCGGCGCTTTCATTTCGCAGGTGAAATACTGCGAACAGAAACGCCAGGATCACAAAGATGATCAGGTTGATCGCTATCAGTACGATCAGGGCATTGTTGGCCTGGGCAAGCGAGAGTCGTCTTCTGTATTGTTGTTCGTGGTACGCCATAGCTTTCTCACAGTTAATACAACGTTTTCCGGTTGGTTTTGTTCCAGATCCAGACAATAATAAAGCCGGTAATTGCGCCTCCGAGGTGTGCGAAATGGGCAACATTGTCGCCCGCCGAGTTTTGTACCGCCAGTGATAATTCGAGCGCACCATAAAGGATCACAAACCACTTGGCTTTAATCGGGAAAAGAAAATATACGTAAATGAGGGAATTAGGAAAAAGATAGCCAAATGCCGCCAGGCATCCAAAAACAGCTCCCGATGCGCCCACAGTCGCGATATTTACTTTATACAACGGCGATTCAATATACTCCAGTTGCTGGTGTGCTGGCAATGCCTTTACAGCCTGCACGATGGGTTCCATTTCGAAGTACAGGACGACCAGGTGCAATACCGCGGCACCGAGTCCCGATATCAGGTAAAATTGTAAAAATCGTTTTGCTCCCCAGTAATTCTCAAGCATACTTCCAAACATCCACAGGGCTAACATATTAAATAAAAGATGCGTGAGGTTGCCATGCATAAACATATGCGTCAGCAACTGGTGTGGTTCGAAAAAGATCGAATGAACATCATGCAACGCGAAAAGATTCTCGATCCTGTTGGTACCTCCGCCTAGTGTAGACTGCGCGATAAAAACCAGGACATTAATAATGATCAGGTTTTTTATGACAGGGGGAAATCTGTTAGGTCTTGTAAATCGGAAATCACTCATAAAAACAAAAATACTTTTATTTTAACCACCCGTCAGGCTTTCAGCTTCAATTGTACTACGTTTTCAATATGTAATGTATGGGGAAACATGTCAACGGGTTGAATGGCGGTTACCTCATACTTCTCATCGAGCCAGTTCAGATCCCTGGCCTGTGTAGCCGGGTTGCAGCTCACGTACACTACTACGGGCGCCGCTATGTCCAGGATCTTTCTTACCAACTTTTCATGCATACCCGCACGTGGCGGATCTGTAATGATCACATCCGGTTTGCCATGTATCGCAAAGAAGTCATCGTTGCAGATGTCGATCACATCACCTGCAAAAAACGCCGTATCGCTTAAATTGTTCAACGCCGCATTCTCTTTGGCGTCGGCGATAGCAGCCTCTATCAATTCCACCCCAACGATCTTTTTAGCATGCCTGCTCACAAATATCCCGATGCTGCCCGTTCCACAATACAGATCATAAACAGTTTCCTTACCAGTGAGTTCGGCCATCTCGCGTGCGGCCCGGTACAATCGCTCAGCCTGCCGGGTATTGGTTTGAAAAAATGATTTTGGCCCGATCTTGAACTTGAAATCTTCCAAATTTTCGATCACATAACCTTTACCGTAGTAAACAACCGGCTCCAGGTCAAAGAGACTATCATTCTTTTTGGTATTAATAGTATACAGCAGGGTAGTAATTGCCGGAAATTTTTGTAGCAGGTGGTCCAGCAACCCCTTTATTTTCTGATCCTGCTTTTCTCCCACAACAATATTGACCATCAGCTCACCCGTGGTACAGAGTCTGACCTGCATATTTCTCAAAAACCCTTCATGATTGCGTATATCATAAAAAGAATAGCCTTGCTCAATAGCGAAACGCTTCACTTCCAGCCTGATCTCATTCGTTGGTTCGGCCTGCAGGTAACATGATTGTATATCGACGATCTTATCAAAAAACCCCCGCGCGTGAAAACCAGCTATTCCTTTCCGAACTTCTTTTGAGCCATCAGTCAACGACTCCTCAGAGCCCCCGACATGTTCCGTGACAACAGATTCTTTTTCCGCCAAATGTTTCCTAAAGGCTGACTCGGGCAGGAATTCTTTGGTCCCGAATGTGTATTCAATCTTATTGCGGTAGTACCGGGTTTCAAGAGCGCCCAGGATGGGTCGAATTTCAGGAAGGCTGATCTTCCCGATCCGCTGAAGATTATCCCTTACCTGCTTTTGCTTGTATATCAATTGTTTATCATATGGCAACATCTGCCACTGGCAACCGCCGCAAACCCCAAAATGCTGGCAAAACGGGCTGACACGGTCAGGAGAATAGGAATGAAACCGCATAACACGCCCCTCTGCCCAGTCCTTTTTGTTCTTACCTAATTGAATATCAACAATATCTCCAGGCACTCCGCCTTCGATGAAAATGACCTTCCCATCCAGTTTGGCCAGTGATTTTCCCTCGGCCGCATAGTCTTCGACCAGGACCTTCTCTAAAATGATTCTTGTTTTTTTTCGCCTCACGGCCGCAAAACTAACCCCCCTCGCTTAAAGGGCGTTCCCTGGCCCCGATATTTCTGATTTTTTTATTAAAGCAACGGTTTTAGCCCCGCAATCCATCTACTACACGGCAAAACGTTGAGACAAAGCGTAAAATGATTGCCCGGTTACTTTTATCTTTTCCAGCTTTCAATAACTTTACGGATTACTCTGACTCATGAAAAAAATAATACTGGTTCCTTTTCTTTTTTGCTTCCTGGGAGTTTACGCGCAAACAGGCTATGAAATAAAGGTCACGCTGAAACCTTTCAAAAACGAATATATCTACCTGGGTCACTATTCGGGTAAGCAATATCCTGTAGTGGATTCAGCAAAACTGAACGACAAAAGTGAAGCTGTATTCAAAGGGTCCCAGGAACTTGGGGGCGGCATCTACCTGGTAGTTTATCCCAGCAAAGACAGGTATCTTGAGGTACTGATTGATAAAGACCAGCATTTTTCTCTCGCAGCGGATACCCTTGATCCCAATACAAAAAAATTTACCGGTTCAACGGATAACGACCTCTTCATCGAGTATCAGAAATTCATGAATGAAAAAGGTCGTGCTATGGAAGTAGGGAATAAGGCTTTAAGAGAAGCTGCCAATCCCTCCGATTCAACAAAAATTGCGGAGCTGCTAAAAAAAACATCTGAACAGGTTTCTGCTTATCGCCGCGACTTCATCGCAAAAAACCCGGATAATATTCTCAGCGTACTGATGCATTTGATGGAAGATCCGAAAATTCCACCTGCCGAAAAACAACCCGGCGGCAAATACGATTCTACATTTGCATATCGCTATTTCAAGGATAACTACTGGAATGGTCTCAATTTCTGGGATGACCGGATCACCCGGACACCCGCTTCATTATTTGAAGAAAGACTTGATAAATATTATAATACCCTGGTGTATCAGCATCCCGATTCCGTGATCAGGGAAATTGACTGGATGCTTGGATATGCGAGTGCCAGTCGTGAAATGACCAGGTACCTGCTGGTAAAATTTGTGAACCGTTACCTCAACATGAAATATATGTGGGAGGATGCCGTATTCGTTCATTTGTTCCAGAAATATTTTGCGCAAAAAGAATACGACTGGCTTACGCCCCAGGGCAAAAAGATCATTACCGAGCGGGCTTATAATTTAATGGCCAATATCATGGGCAACCCGGCCGAGAATATCTCGCTACCGGATACTTCCGGGAAGATACGTTCGCTATATGCTGAATCGGCGCCATATACCATCGTATGCTTTTGGGACCCAACCTGTGGACACTGCAAGGAACTGGTACCGGTACTGGATTCAATGTATCAGCATAAATGGAAAAAAGAAGGCGTAAAAATATTCGCCGTGGCCAAGGAAACCGAAGGCTCCAGGAAAGAATGGTTCGAAATACTCCACAAGCACAAGCTTGATGGCTGGATCAATGTGTATTATTCCAGTGAAGAAGAAAAAAAGCGGGTGGATGCCGGCATTCCGGGTTATACCCAGCTATACGACGCGCAGGTAGTGCCAACCGTTTACCTGCTGGATAAGGATAAACGCATTGTAGCCAAAAAGCTCACCTGGCAGCAAACAGATGATATCCTGACATTGAAGCTGAAATCGCCATAAGCAACGAGTTTTCACAAACGAATCTTCAATTTTAAAATCTAAATCATACCAACCACCATATAAATTCGTTATTACAAGCAACCGAAAATTCAACGACTATGAAATGGCTGACTGCTTTAGTTTTCTCCTGCACCATTTGCAGTGCTTTTTCACAAACACTTTTCACTTACGGCAAGTATGAAGCGGATGCAAAGGATTTTCTCAAAGCGTTTAATAAAAACAACCAGTTTAGCGCCTCAGAAAAAAATAAAGCTATCGGGGAATACCTTGACCTTTACATCAATTCAAGGCTCAAGATCAGGGATGCCTACGACAGGGGATACGACACACTCCCACATATAAAGAATGAGATCACGAACCTCCGCAACCAGGTTATTGAAAATTATATGAGTGACCCCGAGGCCGTCAACAGACTGACACGGGAAGCATTTCAACGCAGCCAGAAAGATATCCATGCCGCTCATATTTTTATTTCCTTTAAAAACGCTGCCGGAAAGCCAGATACCGCATCGGCCCGCGAAAAGCTCGCCCAGGTCGAAAAACGACTGGCCAAAAAGGAGGATTTTCTCACAGTAGCGCAGGAACTCTCCGATGATCCCTCGGCAAAAACTAATAAAGGGGATCTGAACTATATCACCGTGTTCACCCTGCCTTATGAATTTGAAAATATTGTTTATTCAACACCGGTTGGTAAACATTCAAAGGCCTACACATCCAATGCAGGTTATCATATCTTCAAAAATCTTGGCGAAAGAAAAGCGCTTGGAAAAATAAAACTGCAACAGATTCTGCTGGCCTTTCCTCCCGGTGTGGATGAGCAGGGTAAGAAAAAGATCGCAGGTCTGGCTGATTCACTTTACCAGAGAATACTGGCGGGTGATGATTTTGGCAAACTGGCTGCCACGTACAGTAATGACTATATCAGCGCAGCTGTAGATGGGAATGTACCTGAAATTACAGTTGGACAATTTGATCCGGTTTTTGAAAAAATCGCCTGGGGCCTAAAAGATGGGACCGTTGGTAAGCCATTTGCAACCTCGCACGGATATCATATCGTAAAGAAAATTTTTGCAACCCCGGTGGTCACCAATTCAACCGATCGGGCCAACAATAACGAACTCCAGCGCAAAGTGCAAACTGATGACCGATGGAAAACATCGAAGGATTTTATCTACATGGCAGTGAAAAATAAGGCCGGTTTCAAAAAAGCCGCCTTCCGGAACGAAGCATTATGGGCATTCACCGACAGCATTTTCGATCGCATGCCCCTGGGTATCGGCAAAGAACTGAATTATCAATCGCCATTATTTACCGTTGGTGATACAACGATCCGCACACAAGACTGGATCAATTACGCACAGGCTAATCGTCATAAACCAGACCGTAGTGGTATTAAGTCATATCCCGTGCTAATGGATGAATTCGGTAAACAGGTGATGTACCAGTACTACCGCGATCACCTTGAGACTTTTAATGATGAGTTCCGCTACCAGATGGATGAGTTTCGTGATGGAAATCTTTTCTTCGAGATCATGCAAAAGGAAGTCTGGAACAAAGCACAAGCAGATACAACGGCCTTACTCGCTTTGTATGAAAAAAACAAAAAAAATTATAATTGGAAACAAAGCGCTGATGCCGTCATATTCTTTTGTGCCGACGCTTCTGTGGCCAAAACCCTGTCTGATAAATTAAAAAAAGATCCGGCAGCATGGAGATCGGCAATTGAGGCGGAAGGAGAAAAAGTAGTGGCGGATTCCGCGCGGTATGAATGGACCTTAATTCCTGGCCTGGGACAGGGTACTCCAAAGGACGGCGCCATCACGAGTATTGCCGAAAACAAAACAGACAATACAGCTTCATTTGCTTATATCGTCAAAGTATATGCGCAGGCTGAACCAAGAACTTTTAATGAAGCAAAAGGACTGGTGATGAATGATTACCAGGAACAGTTGGAAAAGGAATGGATCAGCGAACTGAAAAAGAAATATCCTGTGGTGATCAAAAAAGACGTATTGGCTTCTATCTCACGTTAAGCATAATTGTCCTGGGCTTATAAATTTTTTACAACATTGGCAACCATCATGGGTTTGCCCAGGGTATAGTAATGGAGTACCGGCACGCCATTTTTCTTCAAATCCTTTGACTGATGAAGCAGCCATTCCTCACCGACTTTTACAACATCATCATCTGTCTTACACTTAAGGACTTCGTTGGCCAGGTCGGCAGGCAGATCGATATGAAAGGTCTTGGGCAAAACTGTCAATTGCTTCTTGCTGTATATGGGTTTTAAACCTGGAATTATCGGAACGGTGATGCCCTCATTGCGGCAGGCTTTTACAAACGAATAATACTTCTCGTTATCAAAAAACATTTGTGTCACGATATAGTCCGCACCACCATCAACCTTGGCCTTCAGGTAATGCAGGTCGGTTTGCATATTAGGCGCTTCAAAATGCTTTTCGGGATAACCGGCTACCCCGATACAAAAAGTGGTTTTATTGGTTGCTTTAAGATCTTCTTCGAGATAAATCCCCGCATTGAGATTGACTACCTGCTTTAAAAGATCACTTGCATATTGGTGCCCGTCCGGTTCGGGTTCAAAACTTGTTTCATTCTTTGCAGCATCACCACGAAGTACCAGTACATTATCAATGCCAAGGTATTGGAGGTTGAGCAGGGCATCCTCGGTTTCATTCACGCTGAATCCACCACAGATCAAATGCGGTACGGTGTCGACATCATATTTATTCATGATAGCGGCGCAGATACTTTCCGTACCGGGTCTTTTACGCACGATCACTTTCTCAAAACTTCCATCACTCCGCTTTTTATAAACATGTTCACTACGGTGATATGTAACATTAATATATGCCGGTTTGAGCTCCATCAGCGGATCCAGGTGCTTATACAACGCTTCGATGCCTTTACCTTTCAGGGGTGGTAGCACCTCAAAGGAGATCAGTGTATCTTTCGCAGACTTAATATGGTCGATTACTTTCATTGGGGTGCAAAGCTAATGGAAAAAGGAATTTGGAATTTGCCGCCGGACCCGTCTTTCCCAAAACCCAAACCCGGATACTAACGATCTCATTTAACAACTATCAGCCAGGGCGTTAAACATTTAAACCTAAATTTGCCTCTATGTCGACAAGAATATCTGCGCAAAACCTGGTAAAGCGATATGGCAGCCGAACGGTCGTTAACCATGTTTCATTTGAAGTGAACCAGGGCGAGATCGTTGGTTTGCTTGGTCCTAATGGAGCTGGTAAAACCACTTCTTTCTACCAGGTAGTCGGTTTGGTCCGGCCCGATGAAGGCGATGTTTTTTTGAATGATGAGAAGATCACTTCCCTGCCGATGTATAAAAGAGCGCAGATGGGTGTCGGCTATCTCCCGCAGGAAGCATCAGTATTCAGGAAACTGAGCGTGGAAGACAATATCTCCGCCGTGCTGGAAATGACCAATCTTCCCAAGTCACAGCAAAAAGATAAACTTGAATCATTACTGGATGAATTCAGGTTGCACCATGTACGTAAAAGCCATGGCGATGTTTTAAGTGGTGGTGAAAGAAGGCGTACCGAAATCGCGCGTGCCCTTGCGGTGGATCCGCGTTTTATCTTGCTGGATGAACCCTTCGCCGGGATCGACCCGATAGCGGTGGAAGATATCCAGGCCATTGTTGCCAAATTAAAATATAAGAACATCGGTATCCTTATTACCGATCACAACGTAACAGAAACCCTTTCCATCTGTGATCGTGCCTATCTGCTTATCGACGGAAAGATATTCAAGCATGGTACAGCGGAAGAACTGGCCGCTGATGAACAGGTAAGAAAATTATACCTGGGCAGGAATTTTGAATTGAAAAGAAAAGACTATCTGCACGAGGAAGCAAGGGGCGAGCGCGGGGTCATTTAACCCAATTTCTCTTTATCTTGCCGGTCATGAGTCTGCTCAGTCCCGCCATATCATCATTGGCCAGAATGAGGTTCTGGCGCATTGAGGCCTGGAAAAATAACCCCCTGGATGCCCAACGGGAAGTATTGCAGGACCTCGTCACTTCGGCGCAGTACACCGAGTTTGGACGTAAGTACAATTTCCATGAACTTTTTAATGTAAGGGCCTTCAAACAGGCTGTTCCTGTACATGAATACGAGGACCTGAAGCCTTATATAGAAAGGATCATGAAAGGCGAACAGAATATACTTTGGAATACACCGATTTACTGGTTTGCAAAAAGCAGTGGTACTACCAGCGATAAAAGCAAATTCATTCCGATCAGTGAAGAGAGCCTGGAAGACTGTCATTTTAAAGGAGCCAAAGACGTGTTGACGCTATATTATAATTACAACCCCGAATCGGCGCTGCTTACCGGCAAGGGATTGGTTTTAGGTGGCAGTCACAATATCAATCCCATGAATACAGACGCTCAATACGGTGACCTGAGCGCGGTATTGCTACAGAA
Organism: Bacteroidota bacterium; assembly: GCA_023424015.1. Lineage (GTDB taxonomy): Bacteria > Bacteroidota > Bacteroidia > Chitinophagales > Chitinophagaceae > Terrimonas_B. Next base: position 14,250 of record JAFAEM010000033.1, read on the forward strand.
CACGCCGTTTTGGGGGCACTGGCTTCGTACACCGGACCTCAGTATCGCGCTAATGGACGAATGGGAAAGTAAAATAGAAAAGCTGGCTAATAGCACGATCAAAGAAAATGTAACATCAATTTCGGGAGTACCTACCTGGACCCTTGTGTTGTTCAAACGAATTCTCGAGATCACAGGTAAAAAAAATATCTCCGAAGTATGGCCTTCCCTGGAGCTATATATGCATGGCGGTGTGTCCTTCACACCATATCGGGAGCAATTTCAAAAACTGATAGGCAGGCCTATCAACTATCTCGAAATGTACAATGCCAGCGAAGGCTTCTTCGCGGCGCAGGAAAATCCCGGCGATGATGGTATGCTACTGTTTACCGATCACGGCATTTTCATGGAATTTATGCCGGTAACGGAATATGGGAAAAAACATCCTCAAACCGTGAGCCTGCAGGATGTGGAAAAAGGGAAAAACTATGCCCTTGTCATTAGCACCAATGGGGGATTGTGGAGGTATATCGTGGGCGATACCCTGCAGTTTACTTCGCTGGAGCCTTTCCGGGTCAGGGTGTCCGGGAGATTGAAACATTATATCAACGCCTTTGGCGAAGAAGTGATCGTTGACAATTCAGATAAGGCTATTGCGATCGCCTGTGAACTAACCGGCGCCATCGTGAACGACTATACAGCGGCGCCTGTATATTTTTCCGATTCCTCGAATGGAGCACATGAATGGCTGGTGGAATTTGAAAAGGAACCAGACAGCCTGGAAAGATTTACCCGCGAACTGGACGCAGCCCTGCAAAATATCAATAGCGATTATGAAGCAAAGCGGCATAAGGATATTGCCCTGCGTTTGCCTGTACTTCATTCGTTGCGTAAAGGAACATTCAATGCCTGGCTTAACCTGAAAGGTAAACTGGGCGGCCAGCATAAAGTACCGAGACTAAATAATGAAAGAAAATACCTCGAAGAAATTCTTTCAATGCAATAATTCAGTTTTTTTGCCAACAATCTAAACACGAGATATGAAATTATTAGACAATAAAGTTGCTATCATTACCGGCGCTGCCCGCGGAATTGGAGAAGCCATCGCTTTAAAGTTCGCTGAACATGGTGCACATATCGCATTTACCTATGTAAGCGATGGCAGTGCTGAAAAAGCAGCAGCCCTGGAAGGGAAATTAAAGGCTTTGGGTGTAAAAGCCAAAAGCTATAAAAGTAATGCTGGTGATTTTGCCCAATGTGAAGCTTTTGTAAATGATGTACTCAAAGAATTCGAAACTGTTGATATCTGCGTAAATAATGCCGGCATATCAAAAGACAACCTTTTGTTGCGTATGACGGCCGAACAGTGGGATGAAGTGATCAGGGTGAACCTCAATAGCGTGTTTTATATGACCAAGCAGGTGATCAAACCTATGATGAAATCACGCAATGGAGCGATCATCAATATGAGCTCAGTAATCGGGGAAATGGGGAATGCCGGTCAAAGCAGCTATGCAGCCAGTAAGGCCGGCATCATTGGCTTTACCAAAAGTGTAGCGAAAGAACTGGGAAGCCGCAACATTCGTTGCAATGCTATTGCCCCGGGTTTTGTTGAAACCGATATGACCAGTTACCTCAAGGAAGGTGACGCGGGAGAGAAATACAAAGCAGGAATCCCCCTCGGCCGGTTTGCCAGCGCCGAAGAAATCGCGAATAGCTGCCTGTTCCTGGCATCAGACATGGGCGCCTACATCACGGGTCAGACGCTCAGTGTTTGTGGCGGGTTGAATATTTAAACTGGCAGCCCGGGGAATCTCTGTTTTACTTTTTTGCAGCGAATACAGCTTGGCGTATTTCAAAAAATGATAGCGCGCCTGGTGGTATGCGATCATAAGGCCGTTGTAACCATTTAGGAAACCTGCACGAAATAAATAAGCATACAGGAATGACCAGGTTGGGCTCGCCACAATCTTTAACCAGTTTGTTTTCTTACCCAAACGGTAAAGCGAGCGGGCTGCAATCGTTGAAAAATTATCGTTTCTTTTTTTATGCTCATCCACTGATTCGCAGATATAGTGAAGCAGATCACCTTTCAGCGGGCAGACAGCTACATTGGAAGGCACAATCACCCGATCATGTGGATCAAAACCACCCCAGCGCAGAAATCGCCTGTCGAATAACCGCACCTTGGCTTCCGGATACCAGCTGCCATGACGTATAAATGAACCCCTGTAGTTTGCACACCTGTTCATTTTATAAGCCCAGAAAGCAAATCCTTCTTTCGCTTTTAAGATAGACATCTTTAGTGTTTCATCCAGCGCTTCGTCAGCATCTAGGCTCAACACATAGTGGTGAGTTGCCAGCTCAAGCGCTTTATTTTTCTGGGAAATATATCCGGCAAATTTCTGGCGATACACGGTAGCTCCTTTTGATTCCGCGATCTGAACCGTTGCATCGGTGGAATATGAATCAAGCACAACAATCTCATCAGCCACATCTTTTACAGAATCCAGGCACCTCCCAATATTTTTCTCTTCGTTATAGGTTATAATAACAACCGATAGTAATTCCATAGTCTGTTTAGTTTTCATTTTCACACTTAAAACATTTTTATCCTCAGGGATATTCAGCTACTACCTTTGCCGGAACAATCGCTCTCCATGAAAAGGGAAAATATTTTTGCAGTTTGTATATACTTGTTCATCGCTTCTTTATTTTTTTCTTTCGCCGTGGCTATGAAGGTTTTTACTATGGGCCTTCTTGTACTTGTTGCGATGCTTTTCAATACTCCTGCGCAAAAGCTTAACCTTTTTAAAGAACGAAAATATGTTTGGTTCATGCTGGCCTTTGCCATCATGATGCTCATAAGCTGGCTGTTATCCGAAAACAAATCGGATGGAGCACGTGCGGTACAGTTACGCCTCCCTTTATTTTTATTCCCCATCAGCCTTGGACTGATCGGCTTTCGTAAAGAGCAACGTAACAGGATACTACTCGGTTGCTCCATCATTGTAACCCTGGCCTGTCTAACCAGTCTTTTACTGGCTATGGCACGTTATCAGCAAACCAATGATTCTGTCTGGCTTTACAACGATGCATTGACCTTGTTTATCGGTCAACAATCCATTTACACTTCATTGTTAGTCAACATCTCCATCTATGTATTTGCTTACCATGTGTTCTTCTCATCACTTTCGCGAAAGCGGAAGCTTTGGTTGGTGGTGGCCATTGGGTTTTTATTCATCATCAGTTACTTACTGGCCAGTCGCAACATGATGCTGATACTATACAGTTCTGTCCTGTTTTTTTCTTTTTATTTTATGTTAAAAAAGAAAAAATATCTCGAGGGCGCTACCCTGTTGGCAGGCATGATCATTGTGGGCTTTCTCATCCTGAAATTGTTCCCTCAGACCATCAATCGTTTCAGGGAGCTTGCCTACACCCAATTTGACTTCCAAAGTCAGGCCAAAGAAAGTCACTACGCGGGCGAATTAACACCTGATCAGTGGAACGGCGCCAATTTCCGCCTGGCCGCCTGGCAATGCGGCTGGCAGCTGTTCCAGGAGCACCCCCTCGCCGGTGTTGGCCTCGGTGATAAAAAGGATGAATTATTCCGGGTCTATCGCCAAAAACAATTTCAGTTCGCCATCAGCACCAATAAAAACGTCCATAACAACTACCTTGACATCCTTTATAGCATGGGTGTTGCAGGACTTTTACTTTTTTTATTAGGATGGATCCTGATACCCATCGTCCTGGCATTTCGCAACCGCGATGGGCTGGGTATGCTGATCGTTCTCACACTCGCCCTTGCCATGATTACTGAAAATTATTTCGACAGGAGCCTCGGCGCCATCCTATTCGCCTTTTTCATCACATTCATCATGGTAAGCCATAAACAAAGAACTGTTGATAATTCCTCACGCTACTGATTAGCCGCCGTATATAATTCGATTGCCTTTTCAGTATCTCCCATATATTCAATCGCCCCATTTTTCATAAAGGCTGTCCGATTGCAATATTTTCTTATTACATCCATACTATGACTGATCAATATCACGGTCTTTCCCTCAATCCATGAACTTTCAAATACCCTGATCGCCTTCTCCTGGAACTTCATATCACCTACCGCGAATATTTCATCAAGAAACATGATATCTGCACCCGCATTGACGGCGATTGAAAAGCCCAGCCTTGCCGCCATACCCGAAGAGAAGAACTTGATCTTGGTATCCACGAAACCATCCAGCTCCGCAAAATCAATGATCTTATCGAAAATAGCATCGACCTGCTTTATCTTCAGTCCGAGCACTGAACCGGATACATAAATATTCTCCCGCGCCGTCAATTCATGGCTCATACCTACACCCAGGTTCATCAGCATGGTCGATCCATTGATCTTGAGATAACCGGTATCGGTCGGATACACACCGCTTAATAATTTCACAAGCGTGGACTTGCCGCAGCCATTGCGACCTATAAACCCAATGCACTCTCCCCTTTTCACTTCAAGCGACATCATCTTCACCGCTTCAACTTTCTTGCGTCGCGGTGGATTGAACAGATTGAACAGCCGGTGTTTGACCGTATTGTGGCTGTCTTCACTAATGTGAAAAGTCTTACTGATATTCTTTGCAACAATTGATAAACTCTCATCCATGATCATAATTTTTCCGCAGCCTTCGCGCCGAATTTATTTAACAATAAAAGCCCTATCAGGAATATTATTAAGGCATAACCGAAATCAAATGCGAACAGGTCCCATTCCGGGTCCACATTGTCCATCACCACTTTTCTCGCATTGATGATAATACCAGCGAAAGGATTGATATAATCTGCGCCTGGCACACTTTCGCGGAATGTACTGAGCCGGTAGAAGATGGGTGACACAAAAAAGAACAGGTTTGTAAAAACCATCCAGATCTGGTGTATGTCCTTCGCATAAATAAATGTAGTCGACAGGATCATTGAAAAGCCCAGGGACACCAGGAAAATATTTATGTACAACGGGATTAGATACAAGGCACGCCAGGTGACATTCGTGTCACCCGGCTCAAAAAAGAGATAAAAAATAAAGAACACACAGAGATTAAATAAAAAGCCGATAGAATTGCTGAACAGGGTGGAAAGATAGATTTCGATCTTATTCATATTGCTGTACTCATACAGGTATTTCTTCGTGCGTAGAATCTGTATAGTACCGCTGGTACTTTCAAGAAAAAAATTGTAAAAGATCAACCCGATAAAAAGAAAAGAGGCAAAAGCAGGGACATCTTGTTTCATAATCGTTTTAAACACTACGAAATAGATACCCAGTTCCATCAGTGGCTTTAAGACCGCCCAGATAAGACCGAGCTGATTCTCATAATACCTCAGCTTAAACTCGATCTTTGCCAATAGGAAGATCCGTTCAAACTTGTTGCTTTGCAAGGCCCAGTTCCTATAAATACTACTTAAAATCATCTATTTTATTTTTTTACCCACGCAAGAGTTCTCAATACAATACTTTTTAGCCAGGGCCTGGATTTAATAAATGAAACTGCCATTCCGGTTAAGCGCCCATTTTGTTTCACTTTTGAAACCACCTCCATTTCCTCGGTTGGGTTATCAAAATAATACCCGGGCCCGTTCGCATTCAACAGGTTGATAACCCCGGTTGAATATTTTGAAAAATATGACTGGTGTTTGCCGGTTATATATTGATAAGCATTGATCAGTTTGGTTGTGTTCAATTTTCTGAACATTGAATTCTTTCTAACACGATAGAAAAACTGGACCTCCGGCAACGCGACCCCGTTATATCCCCTCGACATCATGCTAATGACACTATCATAGTCCTCGAGTCCATACTCCAACCTGGGGTCATTAAGACCAGCTTGCAAAAAAGCAGCCGTTTTATACACGAGGCTACTACTATTGACCGGATTGTGTACTAAAAGGTATGGTGGCTGGGGCGTGAAGGAGGGCCAAAGCTTCCTGGAGTCCTCAAAATATTGCACCCAGGCACCCACGAAATACACATTGTCGTATGCCCTTAGAACCTCTATGGCACGACGGTAGTAATTGGGACTCACTTTATCATCGGCATCCAGGAAAGCCAGGTATCGCCCCTTTGCGATACGGGCCCCATCATTTCTTGCCCTGGCGAGGCCTTCATTTTTTTTATCTATCACCTTTATCCCCTCTTCTCTGAGCGCCACCAGGATGCCAAGACTTTCTGGATCGGTACTACCATCGTTTACTACAATGATCTCTTTATTAAGTCCATTAGCCTTCACCGATTCAATCGCCTCCCTGACCATGGTGCCCATATTGTAAAAAGGTATGACCACTGATAACAAATGCTCCTCTCCGGAAAGATGAATTTCTTCCCGCTGCTCCTGGTATAAAAACGGGAATTCAGTTTTGGCATGAACCACCTTATTTTGCAAACATCTTATAACTGCATACTTCTCCTTAAAAATGCGGTCGAAGGAAAACTTTGATTCCACGGTAGCCCTGGCTTTAGCGCCGATACTTTTCAGTCTTTGCTCATCAAAAGATAAAACCTCGTTCAACCGTTTTTTAAAATGTCCCACAATTGAGTGGTCAAAAAGAAACCCGTCTTCTCCATCGGTAATGATCTCGCGTTGACCACCCTGTACCGATGCCAATACAACCTTACCCAGGCTCATCATCTCAATGACTGCGTAAGGAAGGTTATCAACAATACTGGGGAATACGATCACATGCGCGTCTTCTACATGTTGCCAGGCTTGCTTTGGCTCCACCTTACCATGCAGTTGCAAAAGGCCTCTCTTTATATACTCACTATATTTCCGCCTGACGATATCGCCGATCGTTTGCTTTTCGATATGATAAACAATATCAGTTCCACCCACAACATGCAGCTGGTTTTCTGAACCTTCATCCCATAATTCTTTAAAATATTCAAGCAATACTAAGCTTCCTTTTTGCACAGACAATTTCCCATAGTACACGATCTTACCTTTTTGAATGGAGGTTTTCCTATCCGGTACCGGTGGAAGCGTATACGGATTTGGTATGACCGTCGTGGGGGTAAGCGGAACCTTTAATATGTCCTCGATCGTCGTTTTCAAAAAAGCTGATGGTGATATTAAGTGATCGGCAGCTATTATCGAATGCTTCTCCATCTCACAGGTCCAGAACTCCGGGAACCGGTAGGTTGGAACCTTATTATACTCCCAATACAAAAACGCGGGTGAATGTAACGTGATGACGATGGGAATTCCTTGTACAACCGGATCCTTCAGGTGACGTGCCTGAAGCAGGTAGTAAGCGATGCCTTCGTAATCCTGGGCCTCAATAATATCTGGTTTTCCTCTAAGGCTGATCAGCTTTTTTATGACCTCCAAAAACCCATAGCTTACCCTTCCGCAATGACCGAGGTAAGCTTCGGTTCCATTATCCTGTACATTGAAGCGAACCACCTCAATACCTTCCTGTTGAGAGATCGTAAAATCGTGAACATCTCCAGGTGTGACAATAAGCACCCGGCAGCCGCGACTGATAAGCATACGGGCTGTAGCCTCACAATAAGTACTGATACCACCTCCATGCTGGGGTGGGTACTCTGTTGTCAACAACCAGTAGCTGATATTATCGTTGCTTTTTATCACTGAATAGAGACTTAAAACTTCTTTTTCCCATTATAACTTTTAAAATATGCCCCACTCGCTTATACCAAAGCGGGAGCACCTCGTACTCCCGGTGATAAAACTCAAGGATATCTTCCAACTCTTTATTGCCCGATCGCAGACGGGCCAGCTCGTCCATTACTTTTATTTCCGACTCAAGCGATTTATTCTTCAATGTTTGTATCAAAGCTGTATCGCTGCTATGGACCAGTCTTTTAATCAAATCAGCCTCGTAGGGATGTTCTGACCGAAATAAATCGACCAGGGATTTCATCCGTCTGAGAAAATGATCGACCGGAACAGCGCCTGGTTGTATTATGAAATAATCGTCAGAGTCGAACTGTGAGCCCAGGTAGTCGGTATAATATTCTTCAAATTCAACCAGTTCGTTCACTACCTTTTGCCCTGTGCCTGCCAGGTGAGCTGCTATAAAATTGTCGCTATTGAACACTTCATTGCTTACACCGGATATCCGGGGTTGTTCGAATCCCTGCTTATCCAGGAATTCTTTCAACATGCTACTATGGTTGTCAAAACTTCCATTACATTCCAGAAAGACAACCGGTTGGTTGAAAACCCGGAAATACTTTCTGTGAGAAAGCAGCACCAACACCTCGTTCAAAACGCCCGGAATATCATGATCCAGATTTCTCAGGCAGATCACAAACCGGGCGGTTACATCCCCGGAAAAACATATGCGTGTGATGTTATCTACCTGTTGCCTGTCCTGCATGTCGATTGCCAGGAGCATGACTGGGCTTAACGAATCGCCGGGATCTTGTAAACGCAATGAAATCTGGTGCGCAGGGGTCGATATGAAAAACCTGTTCATCATCAAATCCCCTGAATTTTATATCCTCTTGCGGAAGCGATCCAGCTTAGCAGTCTTTCCCATGTGTGTGTGACTGTGCCGCCACTGGCATCAAGCACATTCCCTTTTTCAAGTGTCGATCGTATGGCCGCGGGTGAATATTTCCCAAAAAAATCTGCAAATATTGAAGTGCGAACCCAAAACATGGTGCCTGCAACAAAGGAATAGTCCTTTGGCTTTATGTCATATTGGGCCTGCAACGACTGCAGAAGAGCCGCGTTTGTCGTGTCAAAACTTTTCGTAGAAGAGTCATACTCACTTCTTACGGATCCATTGTGACATACTATACCGGTTGTTGTATCGGAATCAAATTTGTCAAGTATGCGATCAAAATTGGATGGCTCGATGATCCTGAAAAGCTTCTCTTTTTCGAATCCACCGGAATATTTCTGGTAGCTCCGCTTATCGTGCAACAGGATAAGGTAAGGAATATCGGCATACAACTTCAATACCAGGTCGATCAGGAGCAATTTGCCTCCAATATCCTTACCCAGGTTGGTTGTAAAGAGTATCTTTTCGTCCTCGCTTTCGGTTAATGATGGATCGGCGGAAAATTTATCGGGCATACTTGCCAGTAAAAGGATATTATGGTTCTTCATCCTGCCAATCCTTTGCCGCATATCATCCAGGCCGCTTAGACTATAGTAGTTATGATACAGGATTGCGCATCGGTACTTCTTCATACTCTTGAATTTTAAAATGTTCCTCAATGGCATGTACAAAGGACTCTGGCCTGAAATCATCAACTATAATACCCTTATCATAATGCTTTACCTGGTCATATTGCCCGCCAATGGGGAAACAGGCCGTAGGTATACCAGTCTCTATGGCTTCCCGGGTGGTGAATGAAAATGTCTCTGAGCAAACCGATGGGATCAGGATAACATCGATCTTATTCAACTTCAGTTTCTGATGAATATCATCGAAAGTATAAGGACCCGTCTTAACAATAGAATCATGATCGTAGAGCGGATGAACGCCGCCGAAACTGATAAGTTTAATATGGCGTAGCTTATGTTGATTGATGTAGATAGCGAGATCATGCACAAATTTTGCCCCTTTAGCCACCGAATGGATGCTGCCTAAAATCCCTACATAGATCACCTGTTCAGTATACTTCCTTAGCTTCTTTATGGCGTGTGGTTTTACAACTGATCTATCTTCCAATTCAGGCCATACTTTCAAAAATATCTTTCGGGTAGATTCGCTGAACATCACCACCTGGTCAGCATATTCGGTCAGTAGAGGCTTCCAGTTTTCGCGCCATTCAGGGAGCGATGTAAAATTTTCTGGTATCAGCCGGGAGTCGATGCTGTTGGAAATATTGCTGAGACAGTTTCTGCAGATCGAGAGATCTTCAGGTACGCCACAGAACTCTTTATTATCTCTAAAAAGTAAAAAATTGGGGCATACCGGGTAAAAATCATGGCACATTACCTTTAAAAACACACGTTGACCATGCTTTTTCTTAAATGCTATTGTTGTTTCAATTAAATGATCTATGCCGGCATAACTTACGAGATTATTTAAAATAAACTTATCGGGCACCAACTCGTATTCATCCAATAGATCCAGTAAAACACCAAGATCCTCAACCAGGAACCTGATCGAAAAATTCTTATATCGAATTGAAAACAGGATTTGTTTCTCGGTATTGTTGTTGGGATTTATGTAATGCCCATTGATATATACAGGTGAAGAAAAATCCTCCTGGTAATTCTTTGAATAGGTATTAGTGCCTCCTCCAAGGTCATGATCCAGGAACAGTACAAGCTTTCTTCCATCGTTCTTTGCCAGCTTAAGCAGGTAAACAACTTTAAATAAAATAAAAATATTCTCCCGGAAATATTTTTGTACGACGGGAGTGAAGTCGGTATGTATCTCTTCCAGCTTTTGCTGGTTTTCTCTCATCAGCTGCAACTTCTCGGTACTGGTAAAACTGCCTCCATGTTTGTGATAAACATACAAGCCCATATTCAGTACACTTCTAAAACCTTTTTTTCTGCCGCGGAAACAAAGATCCACTTCTTCACCATAGCCGCGGGGAAATGCTTCTTCATTCAGCGAACCGGCCTTTTCGATCATTTTCTTATTGATCACCAGGCAGAAGCCTACGCCTGTGGGTATATCCTCGTATAATGTTTCCAGTGGAGTTAAAACGGCATTCATCCCTTCCACATCATAACCGGCAAGGATCTCATTGTCTCCCATCCGGGGAAAACTGCAGATCGTTGCGCAGTTTGACATGGGTGTGATGGTGCCAATGGTCGGGTCAACCATCATTGGGTGAATCAGCCTCGACAACCAGTTGGATGGAACCTCGATATCGCTATTCAGTAAAACGATGATCCCGTTTTCACAACCGGCGATCAGTCTGTTAACCGTCCGCGTGAACCCGATATTCACTTCATTACGGAGAACCCTTACGTGGCTGTTTTCCCTTTGTACCTGCATTAGGTAATCAAATACCCGTGTATCGGGACTGCAATCATCTATGATAAACAAGTTAAAGGGCAGATCGCTGCGCTCTAGGATCTGTGGTACCAGCTTTTGTATATACTCCAGGCCATTGTATACTGGCACAATGATATCCACGGTTGGGCGCCCGGGGATATGCCCGGTATTCCATTGGCGGACCTGTTGCCGGACCACTGAAAGCGCCGAGATCTTCTCCCGTTTGACCACACTGTAGGTTCGCATCTCGGCTTCATACAATGCTTCGGCGTCGGGCAGCTGCATAGCCGGCTTATCCGACAATTTATGATAGTCCAGGTTTAAATAACTTCCATCAGACACAGATCGTATCAACTGCTTTCTCTGGAAATTCGACTTCTGGCTGATCAGTTCATTCAGAAATTTCTTACGGCTGATCCCGAGCTTTTTCAATATATAGATCAGGTGTAGGAGACTATGAAGTTTATTTACACGCCTCAGTGAAAATTTATCAGACTCGAATTCAATATTCTTTTCAGAAACGTCGAATCGCAGTCTGTAACAGGACCAGGGCACTTTCACCAGGCCGAAAATTTCGGACCCCGAGTAAAATAACTTCCAGTGATGTTGTTCGGAATAGCCATGCCCGAAATCATAGTATATCTTGGGCAATACAATGCTTCCGGAATTGAGCCGGATAGAATAACTGAAAATATACCAACCGGCCTTTATGATCTTATCTTCCGTAATGATCTGGAAGAATGGATCATTATCATGAGAGTGATAGACCGGTCGTCCGTCCGTCTCCTTCATGATCATTGCGCTGTTGGGCAATAATGTTGCTTGTATCTTTCTCGAAAACATAGTGTGGTGGCTTTTTCGGTTTTTAGTCTATATTCTTACTTAGGATATCTTTTAATTGTGAAATATCTATTTCCCATTCGTAATTGTGCTGGTGTCCATCAAAAGTCCTGGTTGGAAAACTAAAAGGGTGGTAGTTACATCCTTTAGCCAGTGCCAGTGTGGCAAAGCAGGGATTGATATACTTATCGGGCATTATTTCAATGATCGTGGTCCCTGGTCTGCAATAAACCAGGTTAGACATACCTGCTCCATGCGGAGAAATAAGTATGTCCGCGCTATTAAATTTCTGCGCCTGCTCTGCGACCGATTTCCCTGTGCTTAAAAATATCTCGGCCTCAAAATTCACTTCCAGGAAATTGATGACTTCCGGTTCATTAATTATTCTTCGATTTGAACTATCGAGCCTGGCGCAATAAAGTATCCGCTTCTTTCCGCTGTTTTCAACATTATGTGCGTTATTGCCTATTTTCCTTTTGTACAGGCAATCAAGGTACCCTAGCATCACCGGCGACACATTAAACGAAAACTCGCCGCCAAGAAATGAGGGATAGAGTAATTGCTTTGCAAAGAAAAGTTTGTCCTGCAATGGCAGTAAATGAACATCGGCGCCCATGTCAATGCCCAGCATATCGAGATATTGCTTCGCAAAACCTGGCAGGTTGGAGGGAAGCAATAACTTCAAATCACTATTTAAATTTTTTAAAGCAGCAAAAAGACAAAGGGAGGGAAGGCATTGCAATGTCCAGTGATAATAATTCGCGTAATCGTGATTATACGCCATAAAATATGTGTTCCCTTCGGGGAGAGTTATGGCTTCACTCAAATTCCTGTCTGCAATATCGCGTAATAAGGTTTCCGGTTTCAGGTAGGCTGATTGCTGAATATAACTTTCCGGGCTTTCAAACACAAAACCCCAACGTGGTTCGATATACTGGTCTTTAAAAGCTACAGCACGCACCGGGGTATTATTGATAGACATATCAGTCTTGAAAAACCCCATAGCGCGACTTACACCATCCCTGTAACTGTCAGAGTTATTTTCAGCCGGTGGAGAGATTTGTATAATTGCCGGTGTTTCATATATATTAATGCCTGTCATGGGCGCTGGTTCCATTTTAATGGTGAACAAGTTCCTGCGGATCTTATGCATCAGTTCACTGTATTTCAAAATAAGCTTACTGATTTCGTTAATAATGGCTGATTACTTTCTATTGAATAACCTTTGCTTCATCATACCCGCAAAAGTTCTTTTCTCGTATGTTCGTTTATACCAGTCGATATCCTGGTTCAGTCTTTCAATATCGTTGAGTAGCTTATTGATCAATTGCCGGTTTCCATTATTACTATTTTGGCATTCAGCCAGCTTTTCACCGGTTTCCAGTATAATCTTATCCTTTCCCTCGATCAACAGATGCAGGCGTTGAATCTCCTGTTCCTGTCTTTCGATGGTGTTTTGCTTGGCAAGGATCTCAGCATCCAGTTTATTTTCCATCGACTCCAGCATCTGCTGCAATTCATCGATCTTGCCTCCTTCAGTAAATGACTCCGGTTTGAATATCATTGAATTTTTCATAGACGTGATTTTTATCCAAAGCTCCACATAGCAGTCTGTCTTGTTATTGGACCTGATCCCGCGTAAAGCGAACGATACATTTTATAATTTTGATTCACATCAAACTCTGCTCTGCATATTTCCTCAGAATAATTACCCATTACATCCAGCATTTCACGATTATTATAATACTGCAAGATCTTAATGATGGCTTCATGTGCCGTATCAAACAAATCGCCATTGATTCCTTTCTTCACGATATCTGTATTGCCGGTGCAGTTGCTGAGCAATACCGGCTTCTTTAAAGCCAGGGCTTCAAGCACAGCAAATGACAATCCTTCATATTTAGAGGTTGAAATATAAATATCAGAGGTGGATACATAGCGATGCACATCCTGATTTTCGAGCCAGCCTGTTACAACAATATTGCTTGATGTAAAGGAATCCCTAAAACGACCGTCACCTATCCATACAAACTCTATCTGATCCATATCCTGGAAATAGGACGCAATCGTGTTAAACAGCAGCGGATCCTTTTGCTTTTCAATCCGGCCACTGGTAACAATCCTGAATTTGTCACCAGCTTTTTTTGCAGTTACCGTTTTCTGATTGCTGATGCTGATGCCATTGTTAACATAACTTGCGTTAATGCCCAGCTTCATGTATTCTTTTAATTCAGAAACCGAGCAGCAAACAACATTACCACCAACAAGGTTGCCCAACTTTTCTATCCATTTGTAGAAATATCTTGTAATGCGATTTTGTGTTGATAAAAATGGCGCACCATTAGGTGTGTAAAATACGTTTGAGATTCCAGCCAGGCGGCAGGCCACACGTCCAAGCAACCCGCTTTTCGAAGAGTGAAGATGAACGGCATCAGCCAGCTTACTCGCCTTCAGTCTTTTCAAGATTTTATATAGTTCTGTGAGTGCTATGAAATCACGAATAGGGTTGATCGATCGCTGCACACTTGCCCAACGTATAAAACGAACGTTTTGCCTGGGGAATTTTTTCTTCACTTCCTCCGCGGTCATCTCTTCTTTCCGTTCACCATGCACCACGATATGGGTATCATCAGGCATAGCCTCAGCAAGCGACTTTACGAAGACCGCGATACCGGAAGCAAAAGGCTCAACTATGTGAATTATAACCATAAATAGATGCTTATCACCACCAGCCGGTAAGACTATGGCGACACATTAGTTTTTTATTAACAATGTCAGTGGTGAATTCGGTTTTCGGTTTCTTAAACAAATAACCAACTCATAATATAGTAGGCAGCAGTCGATTGACAATAGAGGAAGACAAAACGTTGCACTTGCCTATCTCCTCCATTTCTTGAGTCGCAAAATTATCTGTTTAGGAAGAATAAACAACAGTAAAAGTCTCATATATGCAGCGAATTCTAATACAATACTCTTGCCAAACACTCGAGTTACCCGGGCTCGTGCGACTAATTGTTTACCCCTATTTTTATACGACAGCCCTGTTTTGCTGATTTCTGTGGTTACCAAAAACTCATCAATGATGGCTGTTTCTCCCCTATTTATCAATGTCCAGAAAAATGCGTAGTCTTCAGCAAAGTCGAATTGAACGGGATAATAACCCGCTACTTTTAACATCTCATTACGAAACATCACTGTCGGGTGAATAAACACATTTCTAAAATGCATTTCCCTGACTATGTCCTTATGTTTCAATGGAGTTTTGTATGAATAACTTTCACCTGTTTCTTTATTCTCAAATAAGCACCAGGTTCCCGTCAGTACAATTTGCGGGTTTATGCGCATAAAACGGACTTGTTTATCAAACCTGTCTGCTGCGCATGTATCACCGCAATCAAGTCTTGCTATAAATTCTGCATCAGTATATTCATTGATCCAGGTTAATCCTTTATTTAATGATGCAGTAATTCCTACATTTTTATCATTAGTTAAAACTACTAAGGGTTTTCCTTTGTTCAAACTTCCCTTAATCTTTTCAGCGAGCAAAGTCTCACTACTACCGTCATCCACTACAACAATTAGATATTGGCCGGCGCTGTACTCAACTGAATCAAGTGAGACGAGCAGGCCCTTGAGATTGTTGTAGCAGGGTATCAACAAACAAAAATCTATATGCTTATACACATGCATATGATAAAATGAATATAAACCCCTAACATTAGCTAAGGTTATACTATTAATCCTCTCTTTTTAATATAATAATGCCACAAAATTATCGTAGCAATGGAGCGATGAGGTGACCAAATCTCCGACAAATTGTTCAACTCTTCCTTAGATATGCCATCATCTAATTTCTTCACCTCTTTAAAAGCATTGACCATGGCAAGGTCGCCTATGGGAAAAACATTGGTTCTTTGCAAAGCAAATATTAAATATATATCAGCAGTCCAGTCACCGATACCTTTGATACGCTTCAACGCGAACCTTACATGCTCATCGGGAAGACCCGACATGTCAACCAGGTTCAAATCATTTTCCTGAATTGCTTGCGCAAGATGCCTGGCATAGACCATTTTCTGCCGGCTGAAATAACAGGCCCTCATTTCTTCATCAGTTAATGCAAGTAAACCAGCTGGAGTAATTTCTACAAGTCTCTCTTTTAATTTTATAAAAGCGGCTTTCGCAGATGCCAGAGATACCTGTTGTTCGAGAATGATATGTATGAGTGTGGCAAAACCGGGCGACCTGGTCCACATGGGAGGGTATCCGTAAGTTTCGATAATTGAACCCAGAGCCTTATCCTTTTTTGCAAGCTGATCACAGAGCCATTGAAAATTATCGGCGTGAAACGTTTCAATATTATTTTTTAAACTTTTCGAGTGCATTTCTAGTGAATTCACTTAGTACCAGCTCACCGCTGATGGCGGCACGCTCCAACAGCATTTTATCCCAGTGCGCCGTCCCTGCCCAGAAGATCTTCTTCATTTCCGCCATAGCCTGTGGACTTGATTGTATCAGCGTGGAAGCTAACCTGTCGATCGATTCATCCATGCCTTCTACGGTAGGATGCAATTCTGCAAATAAACCTTTTCGCCTTGCCCAGTCGCCGCTGCGCCACATAGAAGCGTCGATCGCCAACTGGCTAAATGCCGATACACCGATCTTACGTTCTACAGCTGGTCCTATTACAAAAGGACCGATTCCAATGTTAAGTTCGCTAAGCTTTATTTCAACAGCTTCCATGGCGATGGCATAATCTACCGCTGCCGCGATCCCCACACCGCCTCCTACACATTTCCCGTGTATTCTGCCAATGATAAACTTCGGGCAATTGCGCATGGCATTGATCACATGCGCGAATCCGCTGAAAAAATGAAGACCCTGCTCCTTCGTCTGAATGGCTTTGAGTTCATCGAAAGAAGCGCCTGCGCAAAAAGCTTTCTCACCTGCTGAACGTATGACGATCAGCTTTGCTTCACTATCATTACCTGCGCTATGTATGGCGTTCGCCAGTTCTTCGAGCATTCGCCCCGGCAAAGAATTACTTTGCGGGTGGAAGAATTCGATAGTGGCAATACCCCTGTGAAGTTCAGACTTCACATACCCTTCTTTTATTTCCGTCAGCATACTAACTGTCTTTTCGTTTTACCATGGTTAATATTGTAGCCACACCTACCGTGGGCTCCTCGGTATCATCCAGTATCTCCACAAGCCATTTCACAATTCCTTTGGGAATATCGTTTTCATCATCCGGCTTTTTATCCTGTGATAGCTTTTCCTTACAGGTAAAACGGATATGGATCTCGGCGCCGGGATAAACTGGTTTCGTAAACCTCAGTTCATCGATCCCATAGTTAAGCAGAACCGGGTTCTTCTCATAACTGTCAACAAACAACCCTGCCGCGGCGCTCATGATAAAATAACCATGAGCCACCTGGCGCTCAAACATCGTGTCTGTAAAATTAGTGGTTTTGATATGCGCGTAAAAATGGTCGCCCGTCAGGTCTGCAAAGCGGTCGATATCCTCTGAAGTAACGAGTCGCTTTTCTGTCACTATCTGGTCACCTATCTTCAGTTCTTCGAAGTACTTCCTGAAAGGATGCTGTCCCGGGTCCTTGCCTTTCGCATGGGGCTGGTACACATTGGTGATGGCTGTGATCGTGGTCGGCGACCCCTGTATGGCCACGCGTTGCATATAATGCCTCACGCCACGTACACCACCCATTTCTTCACCGCCGCCTGCCCTTCCGGGTCCTCCATGTACCAGCAGCGGCAAAGGAGATCCGTGGCCTGTGCTTTCTTTGGCACAATCAACATTTAAAACCAGTATCCTTCCATGATGCGTGGCAGCACCGAGCACATATTGTTTCGCGATCTTATCATCACCCGTTACGATCGAGGTACACAATGAGCCCTTCCCCATTTTACTAAGGGTGATCGCCTCGTCCATATTTTTATAAGGCATAATCGTGCTCACAGGACCAAATGCTTCTACCTCATGCACGGCTTCAGAACGAAATGGATCTTCATTCAATAATAACAAAGGCGACATAAATGCACCCTTGTTGGGATCAGCATCCAATACATCGACACTGTCGAGTGAACCATATATGATCTTCGAAGCAGCCAGTAATTTTTGAACCTGGTTCTTCACTTCGGTCCGCTGTTCCTGCCCGGCCAGGGCTCCCATTCTCACTTTCTCATTTAATGGATTGCCAATGGTAGTTTGTGACAATGAAGTCGCAAGTGATTTCCATACATCATCCATTTTATCGGCAGGAGCAAAAATCCTTCTAACGGCTGTGCATTTCTGTCCCGCCTTTGTCGTCATTTCCTTCCTTACTTCCCTGATAAAAATTTCCCACTCGGGCATACCTGGCGCCACATCAGGACCCAATACTATGCAGTTCAGAGAATCGGCTTCCATATTAAAGGGCACTGACTCACTCAAAATTTGTGGATGGGATCGCAGTTTCAATCCCGTAGATGCAGAGCCGGTAAACGTTACTACATCCTGTGAACCGACATGATCCAGAAGATCACCTGCACTACCACATACCAATTGCAGTGCGCCCTCGGGGAGAATACCCGACCCGATGATCCTTCTTACTACAGCAGCAGTCAAATAGGATGTGATAGTAGCCGGCTTCACTATCGCCGGAACACCGGCAAGCAAATTTACCGCGATCTTTTCCAGCATGCCCCATACAGGAAAATTGAAGGCATTAATATGAATGGCTACTCCTTCTTTGGGCACCAGTATATGGGTGCCCATAAAAGTGTTGTGTTTACTAAGATTATGCGACTCCCCATCAATGCAAAATGGATCATCGGGAAACTTGCGGCGAAGCGAAGCATTGGCAAATAAATTACCGATACCCCCCTCGATATCCACCCAGCTATCTGCTTTAGTGGCCCCGGTTTGATAACTGATACGATAAAATTCATCGAGATGGTCACGCAGGTGCAGCGCCAGCGCTTTTAACATATTACCACGTTCCCGGAAACTCATTTTGCGTAGTGCGGGGTTCCCGGTGTTTCGTCCGTATTCAACGATAGATTTAAAATCCAGGCCTTTTGTCGTAGCAGCAGCGATGGGTTCGCCTGTCACAGCATTATACAACAACTGCCCGTCCCCATCACCGGTGATCCATTGACCGGTAATATAATTTTGTAATTTTTCCATAGAAGCAATCGGTTCTTTCATTGGCGAATTTAGTTGAAATCATCCGGCTAACATAAAGGCCGGTTTGAATAAGCGCAGCCGCTTATCTTTGCCCAAACATAAATTGCATATCGTTATGAAAAGAATAAGCATCGTTGTATTGACTGGCCTGGCCCTGGCATTGATCTCCTGCAGCGGCGACGGTTCAAAGCAAAAAAGTCCCGAAGCGAAA
The DNA here is from genome assembly GCA_023424015.1 of Bacteroidota bacterium. Lineage (GTDB taxonomy): Bacteria > Bacteroidota > Bacteroidia > Chitinophagales > Chitinophagaceae > Terrimonas_B. Next base: position 33,449 of record JAFAEM010000033.1, read on the forward strand.
CTTGCCGACAGTCTTTACAAAGATGTAATGAATGGACATGATGTAGGCATGGCAAAGATGGGCAGGCTCACCCGCGCCGAACAAACCACCCGCCGTCTGCTCGATTCCATCAAAAACTTACCGGCTAAAGCACAACAGTCAGCAGAACCCTTGCGAATAAAACTTGACAGTCTGCAAAAAGATCTCAGCTATGCCGAATTCGCGATGAACAAATGGATGGAAGAATTTAATATTGATTCCGCAATCAATCAGCTCGATCAAAGGATAGAATACCTGAAGTCTGAAAAAATAAAGGTGTCGAAAGTGAAAGAATCGATCCTGAATGGCCTGGAAAAAGCAGATTCCGTTTTGAGAAATAAATTCTAAGCATCAAGCGGCATCACACCAAACTGCCGAAGATGATGCAGGGCATGTTTGTGCAGTAGCTGCACATTTTGTTCGAAGTCAAGATCGCCAAAAATGGGGTGACGTGTGGTTAGCCGATGATCTTTTTCAAACACTTCAAAAAACCTGATCAATTCTTCGTGCAAAGATCCAATAGCTGCCTGCACCGTTTTATATCGCAGGGGTGGGGGCTCTTCGGGTAATAACGGGTGTCTTGTATTTTCTTTCAATGGCCGGTCGCTCATCAGGAATTCGCGTACGCGTTGCAATTTTTCCGGGGGAGTATTGATAGTATCGTAAACCCGCTGACCATTGGCGACCATTACTCCTTCTATGGTCAGATGTTCTATCATTTGCTGCACATTCATTTTCCCCCAGCGTGGAGGAGTAGCCGGATCCAGCTGTTGAAGGTAACGGACCAGTTTTGTACGCAGAAAATTTTCCTTTTCAAAACTCATATGGCATCAGTGCTGCAATAAAGTGGAAGCAAGTACGCCGGCAGGATTATAACCCTGATAAAAATGCCATCACTTCAGCTTTTTATCGATCTGGGCGCAAAGCCTTGTAAAAATTTCATCTATATCGCCGATCCCGTCTACATTGACAACCTTCTTGGATTTTGCATAATACCCCGCTACCGGAAGAGTTTCATTTTTGTAAACCTCCTGTCTTTTACGCTGGATACTCTCGTCGGCATCATCCGAGCGACCGGAAGTTTTACCGCGGTGGATCAGTCTTTTTATCAGCTCTTCTTCATTTACTTCGAGAAAAAGAACCAGGGCGATCTCGGATTTTTTTAGGTCTAGTAGCTTATCAAGTGCTTCAGCCTGGGCAACGGTTCGGGGAAAGCCGTCGAATAGAAAACCCCTTGCATTGGCATTTTCATCAAGCGCCGAACTGATCATGCCGATGACCACTTCGTCGGGGACGAGTTGGCCGCGATCTATAAATTGTTGGGCTTCAACACCGAGCGGGGTTTTCAGCTTACGTTCTCTCCGCAACAAATCACCTGTAGACAGATGGACCAACCCGTACTTTTCAATCAATTTTTCTGATTGTGTGCCTTTGCCGCTACCGGGAGGGCCAAACAGGATTAAATTAAACATTATCGCTATTTAATTTCGATGAGGGGCAAATATAATGTAGTGTGATTAATTATCCTTGCCCGAAGAGGGCATTATCGGCCAGGGATAATGTTTTGTTAAGTCCCGCAGCTTTGTTCCAAAACGCCCCAAACAAACAAGCTTATCGTAACTTTGTTATACTTAAGGTATGACAAAATTCCACGCGATACTGGTCCTACTGATCGCTACGTTGTTTCAACATTGCGGTTTTTCACAGTCGAACAGCCCACAATCAAAAACAGGAATTATGGACAGCACAACAAAAAAACATCCGCTGTATTCCAGGACGGATACCTCTAAATTAGATATCAGCGATAAAGAATGGCAGTCTGTTTTGCCCCGTGATGTATATTATATCGCGAGAGAAAAAGGAACTGAGCGTCCCTGGACCAGCCCTTATGAAACTTTAACCGACAAGGGTACTTACTATTGCGCGGTATGTGGTAATGCATTGTTCAGAAGTGACACAAAATTTGAAAGCGGCTGCGGCTGGCCAAGTTTTTATGAACCAATCAAGAAAGGCAGTATCATCTACACACCCGATAACTCTCATGGCATGGTGAGAACCGAAGTGCAGTGCGGCCGCTGTAAATCACATCTTGGGCACGTATTCGACGACGGTCCGCCTCCCACCGGCTTAAGGTATTGTATCAACGGCGTAGTGCTTGACTTTGAGAAGGCAAAAGAAGCCGAGAAAAAGTATAATGACAAGCCCTGAATACCGTGATTCATTATAGGCGGTTTCTTTTATTCATCCCGTAGCGCTTACTTTTGCGTTATGAAATTGTCGCATCTATCCGAAACACTAATTGGCTCCGAAATTGTAAAGCTGGGTGGTGAGATCAGGGAAAAAATACGCCAGGGTGAACGCATCTATAATTTTACGGTTGGAGATTTTGATCCTTCGATCTTTCCGATTCCACGGGAACTTGAAAATGCCATCGTAGATGCATATCGCCAGCATTTTACCAATTACCCGGCTGCAGAAGGTAACAATGATCTGCGGGAATCGATACTTTCATTTATTAAACAAACGGAAGGCCTGGAATATGGACTTGATGAAGTATTAGTTGCATCAGGAGGCCGGCCACTCATCTATGCCGTATTTCGCGCTATCTGTGATAAAGGCGATAAGGTGATCTATGCGGTTCCCAGCTGGAACAATAATCACTATACCCATTTCGTAGGTGGAGAACATGTGGTGGTGGAAGCAAAGCCTGAAAATAACTTCATGCCCTCCGCTAATGATATAAAACCCCATATCAGCGGGGCATCCCTGATCGCACTTTGCTCACCACAAAATCCTACTGGTACTACTTTTAAAAAAGAAGACCTTGAAGCGATCTGCGACCTGGTGCTGGAAGAAAACCAGCGAAGGGGTGAGCACGAAAAAAAGTTATACCTGATGTATGACCAGATGTACTGGCACCTGACCTATGGAGACATCCGGCATGTCGATCCTGTTTCGCTTCGCCCGGAAATGCGCCAGTACACGATCTATATCGATGCGATCAGCAAAGTGTTTGCCGCTACGGGTGTGCGTGTGGGATGGAGCCTGGGCCCACCGGTGATCCTTAGCAAAATGAAAGCAATACTCACGCATATCGGTGCCTGGGCCCCTATGGCTGAGCAAAAAGCAGTAGCCCGTTATCTCCGTGATACCGACGCGATAAAAAAATATCTTGATCACTTCAAAGCGGAGATCGAAGAACGGTTACGTCGTATTTATAACGCATTCATGGATTTGAAAAATGAAGGCCTGCCAGTAGACGCTATTGCCCCGGAAGCAGCTATTTATCTCACCATCAGGATTGATCTCGCAGGGCGAAAAACCAGTGATGGTAAAGAGCTGAACGATCAAAATGATGTCACTTCTTATATTCTTTCGGAAGCAAGACTTGCCGTGGTGCCTTTTTATGCATTTGGTGCCAGTAAAGATTCAGCATGGTACAGGCTGAGTGTGGGCACCTGTAAGAAAGATGAGATCGACGAGATGATTGCAGCATTAAGAAGCGCTTTGAAAAAAATTGTTCCTGCCTGAAGTTTAAATCGGCGAAGGCATAAATAAAAAAGGAAGAACTGATTCTTCCTTTTTTATTTTATAAAATTCAGTTTAGTTTTTATTGATGAGAAACCGGAATTGTTTCAGTTCCGTAAACCGGATCGCCTTTAATATTTTCCTGGGGTTGGAAGTGATCCGGTTGCGATCGACTAATTCATGAGCGATACAAAACTGATCATCCGATTCCGTTCTGCGCAGCAGATCGTTCAAACATTCTACTTCCTGCTCAATTGCCTGCTGGCTCATGAACTCACTTTTTAAGAGTACTAACAGATCCCTGTTTGGCATTTTCATCGCACAAGCATTTTTTAATAACCCGACATTCCTTTGTGACTCGGACAACCGCAATTACTGCCTTTGCCAGATCCGGAATAATAGTTACGATTGCAGGCGGTAAGTATGATCACTCCCGAGAGCAAAAGTAACAGTGTTATCTTATTAATGTTCTTCATAATTTGGATTTCTAAATTAAAACTATTTTAGAAACAAAATAGTATGCTTTTCCCTGAAAACGCAGAAATATTAACATGAGTTTGAACCCCATCGTAAAAAACGCAAACGTTTGTCGTGTGCTGGTTGCGCCGCTCGATTGGGGGCTGGGTCACACTACCCGTTGTATACCTGTGATTTATGAATTGATCCGCCAGGGCGCCGAGGTCTGGATAGCCGGACAGGGCATGCAGGTAGATTTACTTAAAAAAGAATTTCCCCGGCTCCAATACCTGCCGCTAAAGGGATATCGTATCAAATATAGCCGGACTCGTTGGGGTCTCCTGTTTTCGATTCTGCGCCAGATACCTGTAATTCTCAAAACCATCCGCAATGAAAATCATTGGTTGAAGAAAATGATCGACAGGCATGGCTTTAACGCGGTTATTTCAGACAATCGCTTTGGTTTATGGTCCCCGGATATCATTTCGATCTTCATGACTCACCAGCTGCGTATCAAATCGCCTTTAGGTAAGATTTCCGAAGATCTGCTGCAGAAAAGAAACTACCAATATATCCGTCGTTTCAATGAATGCTGGATCCCTGACAAAAGTGATGATAACGGACTGGCAGGTTCGCTTTCGCATCCCAAAAGTTTACCCAACATCCCCGTCCATTATGCTGGAATTCTATCCCGACTAAAGCGGACTGGTGCCGAAATAAAAAAAGGGCATCTTTTTATTTCCTTATCGGGGCCCGAACCACAAAGAAGCCTTCTCGAAGAAATTGTAATACGTGATATCCCTCATTATCATGGAACTGCTGTAATTGCCAGGGGGCTGCCTGGTGAACAAAACATTATTCCTTCCACCAACGATATTATTTTCTACAATCATCTCGAAGCTTCTGAGTACAATGCTGAAATGGAAAAAGCTGAATGGGTCATTTGCCGCAGTGGTTACTCTACCATAATGGACCTGGCCGTTTTACAAAAAAAATCCATCCTTATCCCAACACCCGGACAAACCGAGCAACAATACCTGGGGCAATTCCTGCAGGAGAAAAAATTCGCCTTTTCTATGGATCAAAATGAATTCAGTTTGTCTGAAGCTCTTACTAAAGCTGAACAATTTGAGTATGATCTTCCTGCTATCTCTGATAATAATCTTAACATCCTGGTCAGTTCACTCATACAAAAGATCAGAGCCAGCTTTGAAGAATAGCTTTCTGCCGCCAATCAATCTTTGGATGATTTTTAACCTTAAATTTATACACCACCTTTTTCTATCACAAGGCAAATCAAAAGGCAATGAAACCAGGATCTCCTATCAATCGACGCAAATTTATCAGCACCGCAGCAACTGCCTCACTGGGCTTTACCATTCTTCCCCGTCATGTATTGGGAGGACCGGGATTTACAGCACCCAGTGACCAGATCAACCTGGCATATATCGGCTGCGGCACACAGGGGTTACGTGAAATGTGTGAGCTGATCACGAGCCCGGACATCCGCATCACCGCGGTTTGTGATCCCAACAAACTAAGCACCAATTATATCGACTGGTCACCCAACGGTATCCGTGATGGTATCCGAAAGACACTGGGTGATGCAAATTGGGGTGCTTCCTACCAGGGCATACCCGGTGGCCGCGATATTGGCAAAGAACTCGTAGAAAAATATTATAGCAAACGGGATGGAAAAACTTTTAAAGGCTGCAATGCTTATACAGATTTCCGCGAATTGCTCGACAAAGAAAAAAATATTGATGCGGTAAAAGTGATGACGCCTGATCACTTGCATGGATACATTTCCGTCGCTGCCATGAAAAAAGGAAAACACGTAGTGATTCATAAACCCATTGCCAACCGGATGTATGAAGCACGCCAGGTGCTGGATACCGCCAGGCAAACTGGTGTGAGCACACACCTGCTGGCATGGAGTAAAAGAAGCGGTAATGATCGGGTGAAGCAATGGATCGGCGAAGGACGGATCGGCAAATTGCGGGAGATTCATAATTGGTCATATCGACCTGTATGGCCGCAATGGACGGCAAATCCCACCGAAACGGTTCCAGTTCCAGCTGGGTTCGACTGGGATCTTTGGCTGGGACCTGTACCGGATCGTCCTTATCACCCCAATTATACGCACAATGTATTCCGCGGCTGGTATGATTTCGGAGGCGGAAGCATCGCAGATATGGGACATTACAGTTTATGGCCCATGTTCCTCGAACTCGGTATAAATACAGCGCCATATTCTGCCGAAGCCTACGGTACCACCAATCGCATCGTTGAAAACAACGTGAGTCGTTCTGTGAACAATGACGTCGCTTTCCCTTATTCCTGTATCATCAGGTTTAAATTTCCAAAGCAGGAACAACTACCTGCGTTTGATCTTTTTTGGTATGATGGCGGCATGAGACCTAATGCGCCAGATGAACTGGGCGACGAATCCCTGCCCTCGGAAGGGATGATGTTTGTGGGCGATAAAGGAAAGATATTAGGAGGGTTCCGTAATGAAAATCCCAGGCTATTGGGTGTAACTGAGAATGATCAGCCCAATTATAAGGAAATGATCACACAGGGAGAAGAAGCCTGGATTAATGCTTTCAAAAATAATACGCAATCACCAGGTAGCTTTTTGAACGCACAGGCCGTTACAGAAACCATTTTACTTGGTGCCGTAGCACTCCGCGCCAAAAAACGCATCCAGTACGATTCGCAAAATATGAAGATCACCAACCTGCCGGAGGCCAATAAGTTTTTATCCAGGGAATACAGGAAAGGATGGGAAATGTAGTTACTTGAAACCGAAAACTAAAAACATGAATCGCAGAAAATTTTTGGAAAACTCGGGTGTACTAGGTGCCGCGGGCATCATAGCTCCAGGATTAATTTATCAATCAAATACAATGATGACAGCAACACAAACAAAGGATGATATATCCCTCGCTCAATGGGCGCTGGTCGAGGAAATACGAGCCGGCAAATGGAAAAATCTTGATTTCCCAAAAGTGGCACGTGAGGATTTTGGCCTGAATGGGATCGAATTTGTAAATACACTTTTTGAAGTGCCAACCGAAGGGTACTTAAAAAAACTAAAACAAAACGCCGCCACGCATGGTGTGACAATGGTACTGATCATGGTCGATGATGAAGGCGACGGAGCGGAATCGACCAGCCAGGGCAGGAAGCAATTTGAGATCAATCACCGCAAATGGGTGGACATTGCGCATTATCTCGGTTGTCGTGCCGTGCGCACCAACTGTCGCGGACCCAAAAATGCTGATAAAAAAGAAGCGTTAAAATGGGCCACTGAATCATACCAGATGTTGTTGAACTATGCCAGGCCATCCGGAATTCAAATTGTCATTGAAAATCATGGCGGGGTATCCAATGATCCTGACTGGATGGTTTCACTGATGAAAGAAGTAAATGATCCTTTGTTTGGCACTTACCCCGACTGGCGAAGTCCCATGGCGGATTTTGATAATTATGTGTACCTGCAAAAAACTTTGCCCTATGCCAAAGGCATGTCGTATCGCAATCAGCCCACCGAAGCACAAACAGCAAAGATGATCCAGCTTAGCAGGGATTCCGGATACAGGGGCTGGTATGGTATCGAATCAAGCGGACGTGAAGAAATAAAGAAAGGCATTGATTTGCTCAAAAAATATTTGCTTAAGTCATCATAAGCAACTTAACGATCTGTTACGATCAAAGATCAGGAAGGGGTTACCGTCGATTGATCAGCATCCCCTTCCTGTAATTCCGGTCTAACTAAAAACTGTTATTTCCTGTCTTTTCCAAATGTGTAGCTCAATCCAAGCTGGAACACACTATTCTTCTCTGTTTCGTAAAATTTGGTCAGCCCTGCATTGTATCTCGCATACACACCTATATTTGAATTGACCTGGTAACCTGCGCCAATAGCAAGGGAAATATCTGTGGTTTCCAGGTACTCCTTGATGTCAGATACATCACCTTCGTTATCGTCTTCCGCTTTCAACAGAAAACCGATCTGGGGTCCTGCCTCCGCATAGAAACCGCGGGCTATATTATATTTCACCAACAGCGGGATCTGGAAATAATTTAATGTTGTCTTCTCATTGTCGTCGTCCCAACGGGCTCCCTGCGAGGAATACAGCATTTCACCCTGTACACTTAACTGGGAAGTGAGAGAAAGATTGGCAAGAGCGCCAAAATGTAAACCGGTTTTGGAACGGTAACCGTCCACATCTTTACCGGTAATGTTGGCAATGTTGATACCTGCTTTAGCGCCGAAACGCACCTGAGCTTCGCCTGCAAATGCTGCTGCAAACAGAATGGCGAGTAAAAATAACTTTTTCATTTTCTTTTGATTTGGTTTAATGATTAATGATCTCTGAGGCGCAAATCTAGCGTGGGTATCATTCGCGTCCTAGAAGCACTCAGTCATCTGCATCTTAAATGAGTAAGCTGCATCAAAACACTAGTATACTGAATCACTGTGATGAACGGTAAATGAAAATGATTTTTGCAACAACACTGCTTGCCGGAAATGCCTGGTATCTATTCTTTTATAATCTCTCTTTTAATATAAGAACCCCAGGGTGAGAAACGTTTCATTACATTTAGCCAGTAGTCAGGATTCAGATCGAGATCGCTATGAGGGCGGCCATCGTAAATCTCAGCACTTAAGTCTACCAGTTCCCACTCATCTTCCTGGTAACGCCAGTTGAAATTGTGCGATGCATTTTTATTATACCCCCCATTGCCGGAAATGATCTTTCCCATGAGTATCTTTCTTCCGGCAACCGGTTTGTCTAACTCGTCCATGATCTTATTAATAAGAAAACGGTCTGCAGTTGCTACCACAAAGGAACTATCCCGCCAGTCGGCAGCATCGCCATTAAACCCTACTTCAAAATAGCGGTATGATTTTTTTTCTTTTGAACAGGAGCCGGCAGTAAGGACAAGGATGGATAAAAGGATAATTAGAGGTTTCATTGTATTTGACTTTTCACCTCTGACAATCCTCTTTTATTTAGCGTTGCTTTATTTTTCCTTCAAAAATGTTAACTCCTCTATTATAGACTATCTTTTTTAGGTACGATCTTATAGTCATCCGGTGAAATGCCGGTAACGCCCCTCGTTTTCTTTTTTCCGGCAGAATCCACTGCTGCAGGTGCGGGTGCTTTTTCGACATCCACCACTATCGGCCCCAGGTCCAGTGTTGGCGTGTCTGTGACAACGGGCACAATTGCGGGTGTATCCTGCACAGGTATTTCATCAACCGGTATCATAGGGGTATTTTGCGGCGGGCCGTTAAACGGAACCGGGTTTTCCATATCCTGTGCGCCGGGTTCCTGGATAGTTGCGGGTTGTTGTGTCTCGATGGGATCACCAGGTGAGAAGGTATTTTCCTTTTTAGTGGTAAAAAAATTTATGAGGAATGCAATTACTAATACGATACCCAGGCCTCCCAGGAAAATCCCTCCAAGCGGTGAAGAAGGTGAAGGGTTCTTATCACCCGGAGTATCACCCGGATCACTATCCAGTTCCTTTTCAATCCGGGACCATATCAGCTCCGAGAGATCCGGAACCGGAATTTCCTCCAGTTTGCGGGCGATCGTTAATTCATATGTAGTCTTTTCATTCATCAGGTATGTAGCAGCATAAGTTGTTTTTGTAAGGTTTTCCGGGCCTCGCCCAGGTGCCATTTGGAAGTGCCTTCACTGATTCCCAGTTTTGTGGCTATCTCCCTGTGTGTATGGCCTTCCACTGCATACAAAACAAAAACAGCATGGGTAGCAGGTGGGAGCTTTTGCACCAGTTTCATGATCTCATCGGCTCCCATCTGCTCCAGCACTTCATTCTTAATCGCTGGTTCATCCACTGTTTCGATCTCTACATTTTCACTAAACCTGGTCCGGGTCTTAATATGATCCAATCCTTCATTGATCACAATTCTTTTGATCCAGGCATGCAAAGAGCCCTTATTGCTATCGAAGCTTTTGATGCTTCGAAAAATTTTTACGAATGCGTGGCTCATGATATCGGCAGCGTCCATTTCATCCCGCGAATACCGCAGTGCAATCGTCATGGCAAACCCATAAAATTGCTGGTACAGCAACTTCTGCGATTTTCTGTCACCCACCAGGCATCCCTGGATTAACTGATCGATATCGTTTGTCTCAACAACCATTTATTAGCCGTCCAATTCATCCCTGTCTTTTTCTACATCCTGCATTCGCTTTAATAATATAGCAGACGAGATGGAAGAAACAATGAGCCTGTCCTCTGCGTCCAGGTTATTTGCTATCCAGATGCTATTATCAAGTATATCGACAATACCAACCACAGCTCCATCCCACTTCAATTCATACCCCGTTAGTAAACTTCCGCCGAGCACTTTGGTGTCCTTCCCATTCTTCTGTTTAACCTTATCAACAAATAATGATCGGATGCTGATGGTTTCCATGCCATTGGTAGCATATCCTTCTATCTCAACCTGGGGTCTTTCAAACAGTCCCCGTGACTTGTCGTTTTCACTATTATACTTATTCGCCATTACTACCGACCAGGGGTTGGCATTTTGTTCAAATGCTGGTAGTATTGCGGCTGTAAAAGCATACTCGTAGCTCCTGGTTTTACTCGCATCACCGATCCAGGGATTCCTGCTTTTATACACCAGCTGTTTTTCACTGAATTTCTCAGCAGCAAAAATGGCGGACTCGAGCCGACCGTCGTATAATGTATACTGAAACTTGTTTCGCTGGGAAAGACTTTTCTTATCGGTATCAATTTCAAATACCCTTAGCAACATCTCTTCCGGTTTCATAAAGAATTTTGTATGCTGGAAAGAACTTCCCATATCCCAGCCTCTTTTTACGGTGGAGGTCTGGTAATTTCCAAAACTCAGCTGCTGGTTGATCATCCAGCCATTAAGACCTTTCACCTGCATGCGGGTTGCCTGCTGGCTAAACTGCTCGGGTACCGATAGCTTGACCGCTGTACAGGAATATGTCAACAATGTGATAATACTTATTACTATGAATCGCATAAACGTTGAATTTATCAATAAACAAAAACTGTTTTGGTAGTATACAGGTACTCCCCGGTAAACCCACTTTTATAGGTCCTGATCAACTCCCTGGGATACCCTTCACTGTCGTAAGTATATGTATGACTCGAAGGTACAGCTACGGGATAGTCATTTACAAAACTTTGCTCCAGCGCATTCACATTATTTTTTGAACTACGTGTGAGGTATAGATCAGGCCAGTTCATATGCACATAGGGGTTCACCAGCTGGTCGTACCGGTACCTCGACAATTCACTGCTATGATGCGAGGTAGTACTGTTTCCCTCTCTTAAATTTCCGTCCTCAAACCACATATAATATTGTCTGCTATAGGTCCGGGAGGGATACGTGTATTTAATTACCACTTCATGTCTAAGCTCGAAATAGTGCTCAAGCTTTGCAATCGTTTCCTCGCCTGCCTCGTTATCATGGATACCAGTTATCAGCCCATTGCTGTAAGTAAACGCGGTAAACCCGTAGAGCTTGTTAGCCTCATCGTATCTCGATATCCGCTGCACCTGTTTTCCCTGGTATTCAAATTTTGAGACCTGGTGCACATATGGCCGTCCATCGCTTTTCTTACGGTTGAGAACCACCTGGTCGAGGTTACCATCTGTATTATAAATATAATCAGTCTTGGTTTCGGCCACGTAGTTGTTGTTCTTTAGTACATAAACGTATTCTGTTTTTAGTTTCCGGGCTTCCTTAGTTGCCTGCAACACGTAAACACTGTCGGCTACAATGTCTTTGGTATCCACATTCAGCTCAATGTCACTGCCCCATTTGGTGACTTTAAACCTGAACTTCTGCTTGTCGGCCGGTAGTGTCAGCTCATTGATGCCGGCTGACAGGCTGTGATAAGACAGGCTTTGCTGGCCCTGGTTGTCCCAGCTAAAAAGTGAGAGCCCGACGGGGAGCTTATCATAAACTACATCACCAATCTTCATTCGTACCTGGAGCTTAATGGCCGGCACCTGCTCAGCAGGGTCTTCAGGTGTCTCATTCTCGCCGGGAGGAGGATCCTGGGGGTTTTCAACGGGCGATTTGGGTGGAATGTCAAGCCGGTCTTTTGAACATGCGATCAGCGAAAAGCTTAGGAGGATAAGGTAAATCAGCTTTTTCATTTGTCTTTTTGTTTTGTTTGGTTAATGATTTATTTACCTCAATACCCTCCGGTGCTTCAATAGGGTTGGGTAAAAAATTTCCCTTTAACAAAACTTTTAGACAGCGTCACCCTTCGGCAACCCCGCGGAATGCCGAAACAGTCACGCCGGGACCGGGGGCCTGGAATTTGCAATGATTAGGAAAACACCAGCGATGAGTAAGAAAATTAAAGACAAGAAGAATGGTCAGCCGGAAAAAGATGACCTGACCAGGCCTGACCCGAAAACATTACACAAAACCGATCCGCAGGAGAACATGGAGGGCCCTGTTTCATCGGTCATACAGGAAATAAAGGAAACTTCCGAAAAGAACGACGAGGAATCAAAGGAAGAAGCGGACAATAAGAAAGAAAAAAATAAGTAAGGCCCGCACCGGAATCAGGTTATGCACCGGTTCATTAAAATCGAACCGGCTTTTTGGTTTTACTGCTTTCATAAATGGCGTTGAAAAGTGCAACGATCTTTCTTCCCTCCGTTGCCGGAACCAAAGGCTCCCGGTCCTCCAGGATTGCCATGATAAAATCGCGATCCTGAATCTTCAGGTAGTAGCCGATGGGATCAATGGCTTTGAAAAATTCGCTGTCCTCTTTCTCCCATTGCGCCGGCATGGATTCCTCGCCCGGTATCGTCCAGATATCGTTTTTTGGGGGTTCCAATACAGATGGCACACCGGCAATAAACATGGCACCACCATCAGTTTGTACACCAACTGACGCGCCATTGGAACCATGCACATGTACCCGGGCATATATTCCGGGTTTCTGGGAATTACTAACGAGGATATTCGCGATGCCACCGTTCTTAAATTTTAATATGGCCACCGCGGTATCTTCCACTTCTATATAGGGATGATTAATATTTTCAGTAACCGCGTACAACTCCTCCATTTCATCGTCCATAAACCATTGCACCAGGTCGAGCTGATGTGGCGCCTGGTTAACCAGCACACCACCACCTTCTTTTTCCCAGGTGCCACGCCAGGGATCGCTTTTGTAGTATGCTTCATCACGCCAGCCGAGCATTAATACAGTAGCCAGGGCAGGCTTACCGATCTTTCCATCCATAATGGCTGACTTCATGCGCTGGGAAGGATGTAAAAACCTGCGCTGGCTGATCACGCTTAAAATCTTTTTGTGTCGCGCAGCAGTATCCATCATCGCATCGCAATCATCAAGGGTAATGGCCAGCGGTTTTTCGACCAATACATGTGCCCCTGCTTCCATGGCTGTTATCGCCGGATTGCGGTGCTCGGGGTGTGGCGTACAGATGATGACGGCATCTATCTTTTCCTTTCGGATCATTTCATCCACCTTCTCATATGCTTTCGCCCCATACTGCGCAGCAAAATTTTGTGCACGCAAATGGTTGCGGCTTTGTACCGCCACCAACTGGCATTCCTGGATTTGTTTTAAAGCTTTGGCGTGGAGATGTGCAATTTTGCCGCAGCCGATGATCGCCGTTCTTATGATCGAATCCATATCAGGGTTTTAAAATTACCTTCATCAGGCCTTTTTCCTTTTTATATAATCGCTGAAACCATTCGGCGCCTTCCTGCAGTGGTGACTCAGCTGAGAGAATCGATTTCACATCGAGTTTACCTTCTGAAATTAACTGAAGGATCTCGGGATATTCGCCGTTGATAGCGCAAGAGCCCTGGAGTTTGAGTTGACGCGTAACTATTCTTTGCAAGGGCAATTCAACCACAGGCGACAGGTTACCTACCAGCACAATGGTAGCGCCTTTCCGCGACAGGTCAATTGCCTTATGAATCGAATCCTGCACGCCGACTACTTCTATCGCGATATCGGCACCCCGATTCTCTGTAAGCATATTTATGCTATCTGTCAATGCCGGGTCATCAGGACGGAAGCCATAGCTTGCCCCGGACTGCATTGCCAATTTGAGTTTGCCTGGATCTGTATCTACTGCTATGATCTTGTTGCAGCCTTTTATTCTCAGTAGTTGTATGACAAACATACCCACCATGCCTGCGCCAATCACCGCGACACTATCACGGGGCTGCAGACCTGACAGGTTAATAGCATGAAGGGCGACAGCCGCCGGTTCGGTGAGAGCCGCTTCTGTAAAACCTACATTAGGAGGGATACTATATACAATATGTTCTGGAACCGTAACATACTCTGCGAAAGCGCCGTCTTTTTTGAACTCCGGTGTTGAAACGCCAAGTACCATCCTGTCATCACTAATATTATACATTCCACAGCGGGAATACCAATCCTGAGGTTTGTAGATCGTTGAATCAAAGGTCACCCTGTCTCCTATTTTCCATTGTATTACTTCCTCACCCACCTGCTTAACGATACCGGAAGCCTCATGTCCCATGATGAGTGGCGGTATTCTGCGCCCCGTGCTGCCGTCCAGGCCATGCACATCGCTTCCGCAGATGCCGACAGCCATCACTTTTACCAGTACATCATGCGGACCAGGCTGCGGTGTGGGTACCTCCTTGTATACCAGTTGCATGTAATCCTCAAGGACCAGGGCCTTCATCTTACCTGAATTGAAGTTTAAAAAAAGTGGGTTTTATTCGTGTGGGAAATATCAGATCCCTGGGGTCAATCATTTACAGGTTTTCTGCCGTTGCCCAGGCCTTCTTTTACCAGGTAATTATAGCTATCCTGTAGTGCCTCAAACACATCCCCCTCCGTCTTGTCCATTTCCACGATCAACCACTGCGTGTTGTCGCCACCCGCTTTAATAATGGAAGGAAAATCCTGAGTACCCTTGCCTACAGCTACCATTGCGTCCGGGTTGTCGTCAGCAAGTGATTCACGCCATATAGCGGGGCCATCTTTGATATGAAGGAGCGGCGCTCTTTTACCAAATTTCTTCACAATAGCGGCAGGATCGTGTCCTGCAACTTTTACCCAATAAGTGTCGATCTCAAAAAATATATCCGGATCCAGCAGGTTCAGCAATTCCTCATACACTAATCGCTTCCCAATTTTATTTCTGAACTCCCACCAGTGGTTGTGGATCCCGAATGAAAGACCATTGGCTTTTGCAAACTTGTTCACCTCATTGTAAATCGCTGCCAGTTGCCTGGTTCCCTCCAGCGAAGCATACCGGATATCTTCAGGCCAGCCATGCCAGATCATTTTTGTGCAGCCAAATTCCCTGGCTGCTTCAATCATCAACTCCTTTTGTGCACCGATCGGTAATTCAACATGCGCGGAACATATTGAAAGTCCCGCATCTTTGATATGTGCGGCCGCCTGTTTGATGGAGATATGTTTTGGCCAGAAAGCTGTCTCTACTGCTTCAAACCCGATCGCTTGAATCCGCTGCAGCGTGCCTTTGATATCCTTTTCAATTTCCTTTCTTACTGAATAAAGCTGGACGGCAATTTTAGCAGAACCGGTATTAAAAGAGGCCTGTTTGATTGAGGGGAGTGAACCGGGAACCAGTGCAAGGCCTAAAGCCCCTACACCACCCAGGCGTATAAATTCTTTTCGTTGCATGATAAATTTATCCTTATAAATTTAAAGCATTCCCACAACACACTAAAAAATATAGTGATGCGATAACTGCTATCGAGCTTACTTTACCAGCTTAAAGGACCTGAACCTGGCAATCAGGAAATCGGCAAACCGTAGAAAGCCAAGATCAGTAAAGTGTACCCCATCGACGGTAGCTTCGTGATCATCACCCAGCGCGCCCTTGCTTTCGATATAATAGATATTCACGTAACCGCGTTCAACCAGCTGTTGAAACTGTTGCCGGAGAACGGCATTTTTATAATTCAATTCTTTTCTCAGGCTGTCATCCAGGAATGATTTTTCCATGATAGTTCCTTCTACAAAAACAATCGGTGTTGACTTTCGCTTCGCGCGAATGATCTCTACCAAAGGAAGCATGTTTGTCTTCAAATGCTCCTGGGTCATATTTGGTACGCAATCCACGACATACATCGCCGCATCCGTATCTGCCATCAATTCCGCTATAGGTTTTTCCATTCTTCCATTACCACTAAATCCAAGGTTTATACATTCCTGGTTGAGCTTTCTTGAAATAATACTGGTATGCACCATGCCAGGCCGGGAAGCGCAACCACCCTGGGTAATGCTAGTTCCATAGAACACGATGGGCTTATCCCGGGAGGGTGATGATCTTTCGATCACACTATTTTCGTCCACACCAATTTCGATGCTCACTATTCCATCATAAAGGGGTAAAAAAAGCTTATACTCCCTCATCTCAGTGGTCATATTACTTACGAGCCGCGCTTCGCTTTGTTTCTTACCGGGTTTTGCGGTATTCACATATTGCCAGGTATCACCAACGCGACAGTAAAGGTCGACTCCCCTGATACCTGTGGCAGGCATATGGTTCATGCTAAAATTGTTCAATACTTCCCACTTCAACTGAAGGCTGGTTGAATTGCTTTTAAACCGCGCGGTGATGCCTGCAGCACATTTCGAAAGATCCCACACGGGTTGTCGCACCTTTTCTTTGTAAGATGCAGGCAGCCGGTCGTAAGGACTGTCCTTCTCAGATTCCGGAATTGCCGTTCCTTCGATCAAAAAATATTCTTTCCCATAAAACTTAACATTCTTCTTTGTGGTTGTATCCTGTGCCATACACAGGTACTGGAAACCTGAAAAAATGAATAAAAAAAGGTAGCGTGTCACCATGCTGTTTTATGCTTTTAACATTTTGATTAATGGATTTTCGTAGCCGCCATATATCTGTTTCCAAATGTAGTTTTTCCCGACACACAAACCATAACACAAACGGGACTGCCGCGGCAGAACATTTTGCTTTATGCATTGTTTAATAATGATTATGGACAACGTTTCAAAGAGAATAACTTACTCTATTCTGGATGTGGTACCTGTCTCTAAAGGAAGTAGCCCGGCGCAGACCTTTGAAAAAAGCCTGGACCTTGCCCGTCGTGCCGAGTCCCTCGGTTATGAACGGATCTGGTACGCGGAACATCATAATATGTTAAGCATTGCCAGCTCGGCTACTCCGGTTATTATCGGATATATTGCCAGCGGAACACAGCGGATAAGAGTGGGATCTGGAGGGATCATGTTGCCCAATCATTCGCCGCTTGTTATCGCCGAACAATTTGGCACCCTCGCAACATTGTATCCGGGTCGTATTGACCTCGGCCTGGGCCGCGCGCCTGGTACGGATCCTGAGACGGCTCATGCCATCCGTCCGGACCGTATGACCTACGTTCATCATTTTCCCGATGAAATAAAAAAGATAGAACAGTATTTATCGAAAGATAATGCCGGCGCAAAAGTGCGGGTTCCTTTTGCAGAAGGAGTTGAGATTCCGATCTATGTTCTGGGCTCCAGTACGGACAGTGCCTGGCTTGCTGCCCGTACCGGAAGACCCTATGCATTTGCCAGCCATTTTGCCACCGGACAGCTCATGGAAGCATTGAATATTTATTACAACGAATTTGTGCCCTCCGCATATCTTAGGGAACCGTATGCCATCGCGTGCATCAATGTGATCGCGGCGGATACTGATGCTGAAGCAGAGAAAATTTCCACTTCCCTGTTGCGCATGTTCCTGAATGTATTGTCAGGCAAACCCGATTATCTCCAGGAACCTGTTGAGATGACAAGCGACTTACGTGAACTCTGGAATCACCCTTCTGTACAACAGATGCTGAAATATACTTTCGCCGGAAGTAAGGAAACGGTAAAGCAGAAAACAGAAGCGTTCCTGGCGCTCACCCGGGTAAATGAATTGATGGTTGTAACCAATACTTATGATCACCAGGATCGTTTGAAATCATATAAGATCTTTTCGGAGATCATGTCAGAGATATCCATGCCTGTATCCGCAGCTACTCAGTCAAATTAAATTTGGATACAGAGTACACGGTGGAAACACGGAATGCACGGAGAAATTCAAATTATCTTAGCTATAATAGGGACTTATCATCGCGTACACCACTACACCGGTGATAGCAACATATAACCAGACTGGCCAGGTAATGCGGGCTAATTTTTTATGTTCCGGATATTCCCCGATCAGGGCCCTGTAGGCAGAGAATAAAATAAAAGGAAGAATCAGTCCGGCAAGGGGAATATGTGTACCAAGTACGATCCAATAAAGTATGCGTTTTGATCCCACTGTGGCCTTTTCTGCCTCGCTCACGATGCCATCGCCATCCAGGTCACCAAACTTTGTTTCACCTGCCAGGAGGTGATGACTTACATAGCTGATCAGGAATAAAACCGAGAGCACCATCGCCACCAACATCAGCTTTTTGTGGGTCTCGTACTTTTTTTTCTTAACAGCGATCAGCGCAAGTACCAGTAATATAGCTACCCAGCTATTGATCATGGCATTGATCAAGGCAAAGAAGTGTACATCAAATCCAAGATCGGCTTCAATCTTTACCTTGTTAAGCAATACCACGGCCGCGAATACGATAACCGAAAAACTCAGTATCAGCCAGTAGGCTTTTCGGTCATTCTTTTTTAAAACCGGTGTCAGCATGTTTTTCTTTTTTTCTGAGAAAATAAAACAGGATCGCAAGCCCCAGTACAGCCATCAAAAATACAACAGCCATCACACCCAGTTTGCCCGACAGAAAAAACTTCCTGTTTGGATCCTTTTCCATACTCAGGAAAATGATATCATTGGATAATTGCTTCAGGGAAGTTGTATCGAGCCCATGGTAGTAGCCACGAACATGCCGGTTGCTATCGATCAGTACAAAATGATCGGTATGAATAAAGCTGGTATCCACACCCTCTCCGTCCACAACACCGATTTTCATTTCGTTAATAGCCAGGTCATAGATCTCCTTTTTATTGCCCGTTAATAACCACCACTGGCCGGGGTTTACCTGGAACCGATCGGCCCATTGTTTCAAGCGAGGTACCGAGTCGCGCTCAGGATCGATACTAAAGGAAAGAAAATGGATAAACTCAGGGGTTTTATCGCCAACTCTTCTTGAATTATTGATGGATTGTTGCACCCATCTCATATTTGTGGTGAGCCTTGGGCAAATGGTAGGGCAATGAGTAAAGAAAAAATCCGCCACCACTACTTTACCCCGCAAATCTTCCCATGACACGGAATCGCCCTGTTGATTTACCAACGAAAAGTCCGGGATTTTTTGCCATACTGTATCCTGGATCTTCTTCCCTTTCACCGTTTTGGTGATCACGGTATCCATAAAATAATGCGGAGGCATCACGATCGCCGTTTCACCAAAGCGCTTTATAAAGAAATAACCCAGCAAAGGCAGGGCTACTGCAAGTAGTATGGCATAAAATGCTTTCTTGTTCAAGTCAATTCTGTTTTAATAACTACCAATCTCCTCATCCAATATCCAGTATCCAGTATCAAGTATCCAGTATCAAGTATCCAAAAAAAAACCGGTCCCACAAAAACTGCAAAGACCGGCTACATAATTCGTTTCGTATACTTACTGCCTTCCCGGCTGTGGTTGCTCAGGGGCCTTCTTTGCAGGTTCGTGTTGCTTGGGCATCGTTCTTTCCTTAAAGTGAGGATCGAATTTGTTACGCAGATCTTTGAACGAATTTCCATCCATTAGGAAAGCGATGATAAACCAAATGAACAGGAGCAAAGGTACCACAATGGTCATGATAAAATTGCGGATCTCGTCACCTAAGTGCATAAATACCGCTACGATATAATAAGCTTTTGCCAGTGTAAGGATACACACCACTCCTTTGAACATCAATACGAGTAATTCACTGGGGTTCTCACCTTTATGCATATTATAAATAAGCAAACCAATGCCCAGTTCAACAACGGTAATGATCGAAAGAAGAATTGTCGTCTTCTTTACTCTTTTCTTAAAATCTGCATCCGAATGATGTTCATGTGGAACGGAAATCTCGGACGAAACTGCGTGTGGATCCATATTTAAAAAGTTCTAAAGTTAAAAGTTATAATGCCGGGCTTCAATACTCCGTTAGATCAGATAGAATACCAGGAATACAAATACCCATACCAGGTCTACAAAGTGCCAGTACAAACCAGCTTTCTCGATCATCAGGTAGTGGCCACGTCTTTTAAACACATCCTGTTGTGCCATGATCAGCATGACGATGTTGATGACAACCCCTGAAAACACGTGGAAACCGTGAAAACCTGTAATACCATAGAAAAATCCTCCAAATGCAACGGGTCCATTTTCACGAATATGCAAATCGCTGGCATTGATCATACTGATCAGCTTCTCTTTGGGCATACCCATGAGCTGTTCGTATACCTGTGAATGATCCTGTTCCTGTACCAGCAATGCCAAAGAATGTTGCGATGAATTTTGAATCGCTGCGGTCAGGTCGGAAGTAGAAGCCAACTCACCCCAGGGGTTCACTCTTGTTGTTTGACCAACCCATTGGATCTGACCATCGATCAGCGTTGCATGTTCGCCGGTGATCAGGTGGTGCCATTCCCAGGCCTGGCAGCTCAAAAACGCGAGGCCGCCCACGATTGTCCAGCCCAGCCATTTTATCACACCCTGTTTGTCACCTTTATGTCCCGCATGCACAGCAAGTACCATGGTCACGGAACTGATGATGAGGATAAAGGTCATCACACTCACAAAAGCCAGAGGGAGATTGGCGTGGCCGGCGCCCGGAAACGCATTGAACACCACGTTCGGGTCAGGCCAGTAGTTATGACTGAAACGTATCGTTCCATACGATATCAGGAATGCGCCAAATGTAAAAGCATCGCTCATCAAAAAATACCACATCATCACCTTTCCATACTCCAGGTTGAAGGGACTCTTGCCCCCGCTCCACCATTTTGTCCGATGCGTTGTAGCTGTTGTATCCATGTTTATTAAATTCCTAATTTATAAATTGTACTTGAGTGGAGTTCTAAGGATAGCACCTTAACCCTCCAAGCTCTAACCAATCACAATAAAAAACACCAGCAGGTAGATCCAAAGGATATCTACAAAATGCCAGTATATCGCCGCCACTTCTACCGGTACCGGGCTATACATTTTTGTATGACCCAGGAACGCTTTAAAAAACAGAAAGATCAAAGCGATCACCCCACCTACTACGTGAAGGGCATGCAGTCCAAAGATCACGTACAGGAATTGACCTGCGCCTGAGGAGCCGGCAAACCTGATATTCTGTTCCCACAGGTCCATAAACCCCAACCATTGCAATACCACGAATACAATTCCCAGTACCAGCGTCAAACACATCAACAGTCGATAATTTCTCATCTCCCGCTGACGAAACGCCCGCAGCGCCATTTGTATCGTCAGGCTGCTGGCCGCAATTACTGCGGTTGACACCCAGAATATCTTCGGTACCTCGATATCGCGCCAGCCCGCCAGGTTGCTTTTAACGATAAAGGCACTGGTGAGTCCCGCAAACATCATCAGGATACTCGCAATGGCCACCCATAATGTAAACTTATGGGGATGAATTTTCTTGCTTTGCTTGTTCATCACTACATCCATCTCACTTTTATTATTTCTGTTAATTATATTTTACTCATCAACAACGCCAGCAATACAACCGGCAGGTACAAATAACTTCCAAACATCACCTTACGTGCTGAGGCGGTATCCATTTTTCGGTAAAGGTTCACACTTCTTGAAAGCATAAACACATTCGCCAAAATAACCAGGCCGATACCGATCATTCCTTTTATATCGCCATAACTGCACATTCCCGTGTAAAAAGGCAACAACGTAACCGGCAATAGCAACAGTGAATAGATCACTGTTTGAAGCGCGGTGAATTTTGTCGGCCCTTTATCAGAAGGCAGCAACCTGAATCCGGCTTTTGAATAGTCGTTATGCGCTATCCAGGCAATAGCCCAAAAATGCGGGAACTGCCAAAGAAACTGTATCCCAAAAAGCACCCAGCCTCCGAGCGACAGTTGGCCATCGCCTGCAGTCCAGCCGATCAGGCAGGGTAACGCACCAGGAAAAGCACCTACCAATACAGCGATCGAACTCACTTTCTTTAGCGGCGTATAGATAAACGCATAAAGAAATAAACTAAACGCTGCGAGTCCTGCCGATAACCAGTTAAAGTAAATACCCAGTAGCAGCACGCCAGCCGCCCCGGTTAAAATAGCAAAGGCCCATCCGTGATTGACGCTCATCCGGCCTGCAGCAACGGGTCTGTTACTGGTCCGTTTCATCATCGCATCGGTATCCTTTTCTACTACCTGGTTGATCGCATTGGCACTGCCTGTCACCAACATCCCAGCTACAAAGAGCAATATTGACATCAACAGCGGGTTCGCATACTTTTCACCAATACCGGGTACCAGTAAGTAGCTAATCACACTGCTGAACACAACCATGATACTCAACGAAAGCTTCACCAACTGTAAATAGTCTTTTATCCTTTTCATCACAGCTTTCGCTATTTTATTCAACCTCCTTCCTCAATGCGTTATCTCATCCCCATCATCATCGCTCAATTCACTCCGCAACATTTCCAAATTCCCACATTTTCAAATTTTCAAATTACTCAGTGCTTACTCTCTCCCGCGCCAATCGGTTCAGTTTGCGGGATAAAGTCTCTTCCATCCTTACTATAATCATAAGCCCAGCGATGAATCTCGGGAATTTCTCCTTCCCAGTTGCCATGACCAGGGTTGATCTTGGTGGTCCATTCCAACGTAGTTGCTTTCCACGGATTGGGTGTTGTAACTTTTCTTCCTTTGAAAATGGAATAGAAGAAATTGAATACAAACATCAGCTGTACAGCAAATACAACTATGGTTACCACGGTGATCATTTTATCCAATTCACCAAACTGGTTGAACGACTGCCAGATCTCTTTGTTGAGGTAACGACGTGGCATACCTGCCATGCCCTGGTAGTGCATCGGCCAGAAGATGAGGTATGAACCGACTAGCGTCACCCAGAAATGGATATAAGCGAGTGTGTTGTTCATAAACCGTCCGAACATTTTCGGGAACCAGTGATAGATGCCGGCAAACATGCCAAAGAATGCGGCCACACCCATTACAAGATGGAAGTGGGCGATCACAAACATTGTATCATGCAGGTGTATATCAATAGTTGAATTACCTACCCAGATACCCGTAAGACCGCCGGAGATGAACAAGCTTACAAAACCGATGGAAAACAAGGTACCCGGTGTGAAGCGGATACTTCCGCGCCAGATCGTCGTAAGCCAGTTAAATACTTTAATAGCCGAAGGAACCGCGATCAGCAAGGTGAGTAACACGAAGATGGAACCGAGGAATGGATTCAAACCGGTTACAAACATGTGGTGCGCCCAAACCAGGAATGCCAGCACGCAGATCGCGAACAGTGAGCCGATCATCGCCATATAACCAAAGATGGGTTTTCGCGAATTGATCGCCAGTACTTCTGACACGATACCCATGGTAGGCAGGATCACGATATATACTTCAGGGTGACCCAGGAACCAGAATAAGTGCTGGTACAGGATGGCACTTCCCCCTTCATTGGGTAATACCTGACCACTTACCACGATATCACTCAGGTAGAAGCTGGTGCCGATATTACGATCAAACAACAACAGGATCGCGCCTGAAAGCAGTACCGGGAATGACAATACACCCAAAATGGCGGTAAAGAACAGCGCCCAGATTGTAAGCGGCATACGCGTCATGCTCATGCCCTTGGTACGCATGTTTAATATTGTAGAAATATAGTTCAGACCGCCGAGCAACTGCGAAACTATGAACAGGGCCATGCTGATAAGCCAAAGGTCAGCACCCAGTTTGGAACCCTCGTTGGCCTGCCCCAGCGCACTCAATGGCGGGTACATCGTCCATCCTCCACTGGCCGGACCGGTTTGAATAAAGAATGAAACCAGCATTACGATACCGGCGATAAAGAAAAACCAGTACGACAGCATATTGAGGAACGGTGATGCCATATCCCTGGCTCCGATCTGTAAAGGAATGAGCAGGTTCGCAAAAGTTCCACTCAATCCGGCTGTCAGGACGAAAAATATCATGATGGTACCGTGCATGGTCACCAACTGGTAGTAAAAATCAGGCTGGATCACACCACCTTTAGCCCAATGGCCGAAAAAGGTTTCAAGTATCGGGAAAGATTGATCGGGATAACCTAACTGCAGACGAAAAATAACCGAAAACAAACCCCCTATAACCGCCCAGATAATACCTGTAACCAGGAACTGTTTGGCTATCATTTTGTGATCCTGGCTAAAGATATACTTTGTAACAAATGACTCATGGTGGTGCCCGTGCCCGTTGTGTTCATCGTGATGAACCCCATGTGCTACCGCGGTTCCGGTATGTATATGCATTGCGTCGCTCATAGTCTTTTATTTTTTGACAGTGTTTCACCACCGTCTAAATTTTTTAATTGCTTGCCTGTTCACTTTTGGCCAGGGGTTTCGCACCGGCTGTACTGGTTGTATCAGGTGCCGGAGTTGTAGCCGGAGCTGTTGCCGGCTTAGAGCCACCCGGGTTTGCCACCAGGTACTGAGGCTTTTTGCCGATCATCCAGGTATCGAATTCCTCCTGTGTTTCTACAATAATCTCTCCTCTCATTGTTGTATGTCCTTTTCCGCACATCTGGTCGCAGGCTATTTCGTAAACGAAATTTGGATTACCTGTTTCCTCGATCATTTGTTTGGTAGTCTTGGTAGGAGTGAACCACATCGTGGTTGGAGTGCCGGGTACGGCGTCCATCTTCATACGGAAATGGGGCAGACCAACATTATGCACTACATCCTTGGCACCAATGATCAATCGCACCGGCTTATTAACGACCAGGTGCATGGGCTCACCACTGACATAGATATCATCGTGGTTGGCCGGATCGTCCCATAATTGTCCCAATGGATTTGATTTCGCATCACTGATCTCCTTGTAATATTTTTTACCCATGATCTTATCCTTGCCCGGGTAACGGTATTCCCACTTAAACTGGCTGCCTACGATCTCTATGTCCATCGCGTTTTTGGGAGGGTCACCGGTGATCTTAAACCAGTAGTAAATCCCAAATCCAACCAATACAGTCAATGCTACTGCAGGTACCACGGTCCAGATAAGTTCGAGTTTGTTGTTGTGTGGGTAGTAGTAAGCCTTGCGATCTTCTCTTTCCTGGTATTTGTAAGCGAACCAGAAAAGCAAAATTTGGGTAATGATCAAAACGACACCTGTTATCGCCAGTGTGATATAGATCATCGTATCGATATGAACACCATGATCAGAACTGGGCTCGCCCAAAACCTTATCTTTTAAAGTTTCATTGCACCAATACACCCCGAACAATCCGGCTGCCAGGAATACCAGCATCAGGAAACCATTGATCTTGTTGGTTTGTTTCCTCGACTTTTCCTCGCCACGCATAATAGCTACATACTCACTGGCCTTGGCTATCTGGAACGTCACCAGGAAGCCCAGAACCAATATCGCTATGATGAAAAAAGTTTGCATATTCTGTTATTCAGTTATTATTCTTTAATGTTTCTCAAGTTTAGCCGGTTACTACCTATCAAATCCAGGCGATGCGACCTTTAAATCCTATCAGGTATGGTGTATTACACTTTCTTTTATAAAAGGATGGTTTTTCGCCAGCAATGGATATTTCGCCAATGAACGGCCCACCACAAACATAATTAACCCTACGAAACCGAGCCCAATACCCAGATCGTACAATATCATTGGTACATGTCCTTTTGTCGGGCTTGGGAATACCATCTGGAAAAAGTCGAGCCAGTGACCGAATATCAGCAGTACCGACATAAATGCCACGGTGGAATAATTCCTTTTTGAATCCCTGCTCATAAATATCAACAAAGGCGCGAGGAAGTTGATGATAAACATCAGCCAGAACACACCAGAAAATTCACCTTCCACTCTTGGTTTAAAGTAAACGGTTTCCTCGGGAATATTCGCGTACCAGATCAGCATAAACTGTGAAAACCAGAGATAGGTCCAGAATATCGAGAATGCGAACTGGAACTTACCCAGGTCATGCAGGTGTTCCTTATTGGTGTATTCCAGGTAACCATTGTTCTTCAGGAATATCACAAAGATGGTGATCACTGCCAGGCCCGAAACAAAGGTGCTCGCAAAGGTGTACCAGCTATACATAGTGCTATACCAGTGCGCATCGATGCTCATCAGCCAAAGCCAGGGTATGGAAGAAAGAACGGTGAGTGCAAAAACAACCAGGAATAAAGCTGCCCAGATGGTGTTAGTCCAGATATAAGCTTTGCCCTCTTCCCTTGTTCGCAGCGGCTGGTTGTCGAGCATGCGGCTTCTTTGTCTCATTTTCCATCCCAGGAAGCTCCATAAAACCAGGGTGAGAACTGTGACAACAGCGAAAAATCCTTTATTCAAAAAGCCGGCCTTATGTAATAAAGTTGGATCATGTTTTACATGTTCGGAATCGGTCCAGTGATAGATCTCGTGGTTACCGCCAAACGCGATGGCCAGTAGGATAGCTCCGCAAATAACACTCAGCACAGGAACACAGGCTGATACAGCTTCCGACACACGGGCGAAAGCCCATTGAAAACCGCCCCATCCCAGGGTAGTGGCACAGATAAAGAACATGGCAGCATTTACAGTCAGTAAAAAGTAAACGCCGTTTTGCAACAGGCTTCCCCAAAACCGGGCCTGTGACTGCGGATCGCTTTTGGAACCTGCCGTGACATACAAACCAATAATGGCCAGTACACCCACTACCATCAAAGCAATGGATATCGTGTTATATCTTTTCGGCACTATGAAATTTTCCCGGATTGACATCAGCATTCATTTATTTTCTTGATCAAAATCTTAATTCGTTGTTGGAGCAGCCACGCTATCCGGCGCAGCCGCTGGCTTTGCAGTTGTATCCGCAGCAGCCGCATCAGCCGGGAATTGCTTTGCCTTTACATAAGCAATCACTTCCCAACGCTGTTTTGTTGTCAACTGCGATGCATAACTACCCATTTGTCCCTTTCCATATGTTACCGCATGAAACATCGTCCCTTCCGACAGCAGTTTCATGTCATCACCCATCAGATTTTTTGGGGCAGCGGTATAAGG
This sequence comes from Bacteroidota bacterium, assembly GCA_023424015.1. Lineage (GTDB taxonomy): Bacteria > Bacteroidota > Bacteroidia > Chitinophagales > Chitinophagaceae > Terrimonas_B. Next base: position 60,701 of record JAFAEM010000033.1, read on the forward strand.
CCCGGCGCCTCCGTTATAAAGAGGGCCATTGCCATCAAGTTTGGCACCATGGCAGATCCCGCAATTCACCAGGTACAATCTTTCCGCTTCTTTCATATTGATAGATGCGGCTGGCAGGGGATTCTTAACAGAAGCCGACATGCGGTAGCCCACAGTATCCGCTGACATGCGGACAGGCATTTGTTCACCTCTTGCGATCGTACCTGCAACAGGCTGACCCGTATAATGCGCTTCATCAGCAGCACCGGAAGCTTTCAGCCTTTCCTGCGCCGGCGCGTAAGTTTCATAGGCCGGGCTATAGGTCATATCCGGCATATATGCCCTGCCCGGATTACGCCTTGTATTGTCGCAGCTTATTAATACGACAGCCAGTACACATCCTGTTATGATCGAATATCTTTTCATTTCCTATTATTATATGATCAATGAACTGCTACTTCTGTTTTTCTTTCAAATCTTTTGGTGTCCTGGTCATACCGACCCAGCCACCATCCTGTTTCTTTATACTGAACCGATACATCCTGTCCGCCGATGCTGGTTAAAAACGCAACCGCTTCTGCCTCGTTTGTCTGATCGGTGCACTCCAGTGCCATCACGAAGGTGTCATCGGTTGACCGTGGGTTGAAATGATCCTTTTTTACAAACGGCGCCAGTTGGCAAAGCCAGCAAAAGGTTAATACCATTCCGATGGATGCAAACAAAACTGTCAGCTCAAAAATGATCGGTATCCAGGCTGGCAGAGAGAAAAAAGGTTTACCACCTATATTCAAAGGCCAGTCAACAGTCAGCATCCAGGTAATAAAACCCAGAGCCGTCAGGGTGCCTGTAATACCGTAAATGAATCCTGCCACGTGCAGACTTGTATCACGCAAACCCATTTCCTTGTCCAACCCGTGGATCGGGAATGGCGTAAATACATCATGGATCTTGTATCCGGCACGACGAACTTTTTTTACAGCGGGAAACAATACTTCCTCGTCATAAAAGTTGCCAACAATAAATTTTTTTACACCCATTTGTTTAGCTTTTAGCTGTGAGCTTCGAGCGCCGAGCTCGTCGCTCAAATTCATATTTCTTTATTTTGTTCTGCTGCATCTTAATCCTTACAGCTTTTCGTTTCCTTTATTCTTAATATGAGCTTTGTTCTAACCACCTCAATCTCATTTCTTTTTTGTTGTACCAGCTCGCAGCTCGAAGCTCAAGGCTCGCAGCTTAATGATGATCGTGCAGTTGCTTATGTGCAAAATCATCTACCGGCTGGGCTTCAACCGAATCCATTCTCTCTTTGTAGCTGTCGCCATTCTTTTTCAGGATATGCTTGATCTCAGCGATAGCGATAACCGGGAAAAACTTGGAGAATAGGAAATAACAGGTGAAGAACAATCCGAATGTACCCAGGTAAAAACCAACTTCCCAGATAGTAGGCGTATAATATGTACTCCAGGCACTGGGCAGGTAATCGCGGTATACAGAGGTCACGATGATCACAAACCTTTCGAACCACATACCGATATTCACCAGTATACTCATGAAGAAGGTTACGATCAGGTTTCTTCTCATCTTCTTAAACCAGAAGATCTGTGGTGACAATACGTTACATCCCATCATAAGCCAGTAACTCCAGCCATAAGGGCTGCTCAGGTTTACACGGTTTTCTTTAAAGGCAAACCACTCGTAGTCCACATGGCTATACCAGGCCATGAACAATTCGGTGAGATAGGCTATACCCACGATCGATCCCGTGAGGATGATAACCTTATTCATAACCTCAATATGTTCTATCGTAATATATTCTTCCAGCGCCAATACTTTCCGGGTCACCAGCAACAGCGTTTGCACCATCGCAAAACCGGAGAATACCGCACCAGCTACGAAATAGGGAGGGAAGATAGTCGTATGCCAGCCGGGTACTACCGAAGTGGCGAAGTCAAAGGATACAATGGTGTGTACTGAAAGTACCAGCGGCGTACTCAGACCAGCCAGTACCAGCGAAAGAGCTTCATGCCTTTGCCAGTGTTTAGTAGAACCTGTCCATCCAAAGGCCGCAACGCCATAGAACATCTTTCTCCATTTCAATTTGGCGCGGTCGCGTAATGTAGCCAGGTCGGGAAGCAAACCCGAATACCAGAATAATAATGATACGGTGAAATAAGTTGAGATCGCAAATACGTCCCAGAGAAGCGGCGAGTTGAAGTTGACCCACAACGGACCACGGGTATTTGGATAGGGCAATACAAAGAACGCGTCCCAAACACGACCCATATGCCAGATCGGAAATTGTCCCGCACACATCACCGCAAAAATTGTCATCGCCTCAGCAGCGCGGTTTACACCTGTTCTCCAGCCCTGGCGAAACAGCAACAGGATCGCGGAGATCAGCGTACCGGCGTGACCGATACCCACCCACCATACGAAGTTGGTGATATCCCAGCCCCAGCCGATGGTTTTATTCAGGTTCCACTGGCCTGTACCGTAGATCACTTCCATGGTAACCGACACCACTCCAAAAAGCAGCAAGGCAACGGAAATGATGAAACCGATCCACCAAAGTTTGGAAGGTTTGGCCTCCACCGGGCGACATATATCTTCTGTCACCTGGTGATAATCCTTATCGCCTTCTACCAGTGCCGGTCTAACCTGTGATTCGTATCTGAGTAATGACATATTAAATTAACTTTTAGCTTTAGCTTCCACTTGTGGCAGAGGCCCTCGCTTTATCAATATTTAATCAACTGTTTTTCTCCTTCATTAATGATGTTCCGCTTCTGTCTTAGCCGGAATGGAACCCTCTAATTTTTCTTCTCCATGGTGTCCGCCTTTCTCGATGATCTCGTCAGTATTCCTCACTTTGGCGAGATAGGTCACATTGGGCAATACGTGCAATTGCTCCAGCACATAAAAACTTCTTTGCGGGTTGTCGCGACGTACCCTGCTCACCTGGCTTTGTGAATCATGAACGTTTCCAAATACGATCGCGTCGCCGGCACAAGCCTGCTGGCAGGCTGTTTGCGCTTCACCATCTCTTAACTCGCGATTTTCTTTTTTAGCAGTTAGTTTGGCTGCCTGTGTGCGCTGGATACAGAAAGAACATTTTTCCATCACACCACGTGAACGTACGGTTACATCCGGGTTCAATACCATTCTTGTCAGCTCATCATTCATCTGGTGAACAACGGGATCTAGTTTACCGACCAACTGCTGATTTTGGTTGTTGGCGAACGAATCCGCGCCGGTATAATCAGCCCAGTTGAAACGACGTACTTTGAAAGGACAGTTGTTGGCACAATACCTTGTACCGATACAACGGTTATAGGCCATCTGGTTGATCCCTTCAGAACTGTGGTTTGTAGCAGCTACGGGACAAACATTCTCACAGGGAGCGTTATCGCAATGCTGGCACATCATGGGCTGAAATACAACTCCCTTCAGATCATCAGGATTATGCTCATCGCTGACAAAGTAGCGGTCGATACGCAACCAGTGCATATCATGATATCGTAATACCTCGCTCTTACCTACTACAGGAACGTTATTTTCCGTATGACAGGCTATAACACAGGCGCCACAACCATAGCAGGCATTCATATCTACCGTCATGCCCCATTTGATACCGGGTTGATCATGCATGCCGTACAGGGTAGCTTCCTTGCGGTAGTCACCGGTGGCACTTGCATATTTTTCTACCAGGTTGTTACGGAAATCGAGGATCTCGTTGGGATTCTTTTTGAAAGTAGCCAGCGTGGTTTCTCTCACCACTTCCACACGTCCCTCGTAAGAATTATGTATTTGCGTCTGGGCGATCTTTTGCTTTCTTTTCTGATCGGTAACGGTTACACCCGGAGCAAAATAGTCGAAAGTGGTACCATTAAAGGAAGCGAAAGGATATACATTCTTTCCTACACCGGCTGCAGTTTTCCCAAGCGCCTCATTTCGGCCATAACCCACCGCTACGGCGATCGTATTGGCATTCATACCGGGGATAACCAGTATCGGTAGTTCCACTTCTTTATTACCTACAGCCAGTTTGATCACCGGCTTTTGAGGATAATACTCATAGTCGTTGTCGAGTTTGATACCAAGCTCATTGGCCTTCGCCATGGAGATCAAAGCGTAGTTGTCCCAGGTGGCTTTAGAGATCGGATCGGGCAATTCCTGCAACCAGGGATTGGCAGCGCCCACGCCATTTCCGATAGAAACTTTTTGGTACAATACCACTTCGTCAGTACCGCCTTTCTTTGCGGATGCAATTGCTGAAGCAGCTGTTGCTATTCCGCCGCCATTATAACCACCAGCTGATGCCTGTGCGGGAGCTGTCTCCAGCACACCATCCTGTAAGGCCTTATCAAATGCCTCCGGCGAACCCAGTCTGCCGGTCCAGTAGTTCTTAAAATAAGTATCGTAGTCCGTCGTATTACCAGCCCATTTCAATAGTGAAGTCTGGTAGGGACGTGTTTTAAACAAAGGATAAATAGCGGGCTGAATAAAGCTGATCACGCCTGATTTTGGTTCGGCGTCACCCCAGCTTTCAAGGTAATGATGTGAAGGGATGATATAATTACACAGTTCCGTGGTTTCGTCCATCCTGTCGCTAAAGGAAACAGAAAGTTTTACTTTTTTCAGCGCGTTTTTGAACTTATCCGAATCGAAATAGCTGTAAGCAGGATTTGCGCCAACGATCAGCAAAGCGCCAACCTGCCCGCCGTCCATCTGGGCAACCAGGTCTACCAGGTCTTTATCAATACCCTTGCGGTAGTTGGAAGTTACGCTCCAGTCAATAGTGCTGCCATAAGCGCCGATCGCGTTATTGATCGCATTGACGATGATCTGCACATTTACATCGTTGCTGCCTGAAACGACCACTGCGGCACCGTTATTCTTTTTAAGATCTTCCGCAACTTTGGTGATACCGGCTTTCAATTTTGCATCGGCGATAGCCGGCGCACTAACGGAGCCGTCGATGGCAGCAAGTAGTGCCAGTGCAACTGCACCCGTTTCCGAAGGACGATGAGTAAACCTTTCGTCGGCACTGGCGCCTGTGGTGCTCAGGTGACCTTCGAACTGGTAGTGTTTACTCATTTGGGGATTGCTCTCATCGATCTTGCGGCCCTTACCATAACCAACTGCGTTTTCAACCGGGTTGAGCCAGCTGCCCAAAAAATCCGCGCCGATGCTCACGATCACTTTTGCGGCATCGAAACGGTAAGTGGGAATATTTCTGCCAAAACCGCTCGCTTCATTTGCCAGCAGCATACCACTGTAAGAATCCGCATCCACCTGCACATGCCGGCTGCCGGGATATTTTGCAAGAAATTCAGTGATCACCTGGCGGGTAGAGGGTGAGTGGATGGTGCTGCTCAGAATCACCACAGATCCGCCGGCCGCAGCCAGTCCTTCGCTCAATGTTTTATCAACAAATTCGTAAGTCGTTTCTTCATATTTATCGCCCACTTTCCTTTTGGGGTGTGTGATGCGATGCATATCGTACAGGTCAAGCACCGAAGCCTGTGCGCGGGCGGATGTACCACCCCTGGTAAATGATGCAAGGGTATTGCCTTCCAGTTTGATGGGGCGACCGTCTCTCACTTTGGCAAGTACCGGGATCGCATCGCCATCCTGTACATATGTGGTTGCGTAATATTTTGCTTCGCCGGGAAGGATGTTCTCGGGTTTATTGGCGAATGGGATAGCCTTACGAACTGGTACTTTACAGCTGGCTGCCAGTGCAGCGGCTGCTGTGCTAAAACCAAGGTATTTCAGGAAATCCCTGCGTGGGGCTTTTGCATCAAGTATCCCTTTACCATCCAGGTCTTCAAAAGGCAATTCCTCGCGAAATTCATCCGATTCCTTCTTTTGAAAATTTTCCGGGTCATTGAGCTGTCCGAACCCTTGCCAGTATTGTTTACTCATAATTGCTAATGTGCTGATTCGATAATTTGCTTACTTGCTAACGGGCCATCCTGGTACTGATGCTTCGATTAATCATCAGCACCCGACTGATAGCTTCTTTAATAGTGACATTTCTGGCACTCCAGGCCGCCGATATCTTTTACGGTTACGCTGTCCATTTTACCAGCTTTGATATCATTATGGAACTTCTCATATATGCTGTAAAACTGGTTGCCTTTTGTGCTATCGTAATTGAAGTTGACCTTGGTTTCACGGTGACAATTCACGCACCATCCCATGCTCAGCTCAGATGCCTGCTTCACTTCATGCATTTCAGGGATATCGCCATGGCAGGTCTGACATTGTACATTACCCGCATTTACGTGCTGTGAGTGGTTGAAATAAACATGGTCAGGTAGATTGTGGATCCTCACCCATTCGATCGGTTTTGCTTTCGAAGGATCCCATGCATTGGGATTTTGAGGATCAAAGCCCGCATATTTAAACAACTTGGCGATCTCCGCGGTACCATTTATTTCCTTACCATTATTGTCATAGAGCTTGGGCCCCTGTTCATAAGTCGTGATCGTTTTGTGACAGTTCATACACACATTCACTGAAGGTATCGCAGCTGTCTTTCCATCCCAGGCATTACCATGACAGTAAAGGCAATTGATCTGGTTAATGCCGGCGTGTACTTTATGGGAATAATAGATGGGTTGTTCGGGCTGATAATTTGTTTGGCGTTGCAGGCCGATCGCGCCTTTGGTAACATAAAAACCGCCTACTATAAATAATAGGATAGCGGCCATCGCGATATATACCTTATTCTTATAGAAAGCAACCGGCTCGGGACGCTGAATACCTTCCACATCATCCGACATTTTTTTCAGGTTGCTGTTCACCTGCATTAATATCAGTGCAATGATGGCAAGAATTAAAGAGATAATACCAAATATGATAGAGTTCTGGTTACCACCGCCTGCTTCCGCTCCGGCAGTATCGCCCGGAGCTTTTGGCTGGGTTAAACGTGTGTACTCCTGATTTACATAACTAACTACGGCGTTCACATCTTCGAGTGTAAAATCCGGGAAGCCGGTCATCATGGATTTGTATTGTGCCAGCAAACCCTGGGTGTAGGGATCCTTTGCCATATAGGCACCGGGGTTCTGGATCCAGGCCAGCAATTCTTTATGGTCAGCCCATTTATGACGTTCTTCCATACCACCAAGCGCCGGACCCGTTCCGGCTTTTACAGGATGGTGACAACTGGCACACTTACTCGTAAATATGGCTTTTCCATCCTGGGCCGAAACAGTAACAACAGAAAATACAAACAGGGAGAGTATGAGAAAAGTCAGTTTTTGGATCGTTGGTTTACAAGGAATCATAGCCGCAATTGATCTGAAAAAATGTGGATAAATAGCTCTAACCGGTTGCAAAAATAAGCTACGAACTTAACAAAAGGTCAACACCCTTAAAAAAATTTTAACCCGCTACCAGCTTGCATTTCAGCGGATTTATAGTGATTTTTTATATTCTGTCAAAATTGTTTGTCATATTACCGTCAGCCACTTTAACATTCATAAAAATTGAAATCAATAACCGAATGAATGTTTTTCCTCACATTTGCACCGCCGTCACCTGCTACCTGCTAAACGTGACGGCATTCATCCATTCATGTTCGACCGGCTTCAAAAAAAATGGAAGGTCAATGGCCTCCAGGTAATATTAATCCTTTGCACATTTGCCATCGGCGGCAGCCTCACAGGCTATGTCGGCAAATTAGTGATGAACCTGCTCAATATTGAGCAAAGGGCCATATGGATAATTATTTACATATTAATCGTTACACTTATTTGGCCCATGGCCGTCCTGTTGATCAGTATTCCCTTTGGCCAGTTCCGCTTCTTTACCGGATACCTGAAAAAAATGGGAAGAAGAATGGGGATTGGGAATATAGGATCAAATACAAGGATCGAGACCAACACTGTAGTGGATGAAAAAATCAATAATTAATTACACAGGAGACTCCAAACATCGGATACATCTGGCCATCTTCGCCTCCGGTGCCGGTTCAAATGCTCAAAAGATCATCGACCATTTTCGGGATTCCACGCAGGTTGATGTTGCCTTAATTATTTGTAACAAACCGGGTGCGGGTGTATTATCCATTGCTGACAGGGAGAATATCCCATCCGTAATCATCGAAAAGGAAAGATTTTTCAGGGGGGATACTTATTTACCCGTTCTACAACAACATGGCATAGACTTTATCATTCTCGCGGGCTTTTTGTGGAAACTGCCACAACCACTGATCGAAGCTTTTCCCAATAAGATCGTCAATATTCACCCGGCCCTGCTCCCAAAATACGGTGGCAAGGGAATGTACGGACATCATGTTCATGAAGCAGTGCTGGCCGCCGGTGAAAAAGAAAGTGGCATCACTATACATTATGTAGACGGTCATTACGACAATGGCGATATTATTTTCCAGGCGAGCTGTCCCGTCCTCCCTGCTGACACAGCCGATACCCTCGCACAGCGCATCCACCAGCTTGAACACATGCATTACCCACGGGTGATTGGGGAAGTGGTATTAGCGGGCTAGGAATTGGTATTTGGGAGTCATTGCTGTCTGGAATAAAATTTTGGATTGTTGTCAAAACCATTGATCCGCCGTGCCCTTTGTGTGCACTTCGTGCCCTTGGTGACTAAAATAAGGACACGGAGTACACAGAGGATTTCACGGAGAGCACGGAGAAAATAATGCGAGTCGCCGTGCCCTTCGTGTCTCCTTCGTGCCCTTGGTGACCAAAATAAGGACACAGAGTACACAGAGGATTTCACGGAGAGCCCGGAGAAAATAATGCAAGTCGCCGTGCCCTTTGTGTGCACTTCGTGCCCTTCGTGACCAAAATCAGGACACGGAGTACACAGAGGATTTCACGGAGAGCACGGAGAAAATAATGCAAGTCGCCGTGTCCTTTGTGTGCACTTCGTGCCCTTGGTGACTAAAATAAGGACACGGAGTACACAGAGGATTTCACGGAGAGCACGGAGAAAATAATGC
>JAFAEM010000034.1 GCA_023424015.1 Bacteroidota bacterium
GTTTTCGGTCTTAAATCGATTCTTCTGTCTTTGGATTTGGCAATGATGGGATCATCCGACAATCATTGTCGCATGCTAAAATTCACAATTGAATTCCCGATTTGAATCTTCCGGGATCACAGCCCCAGCGGGGCGGCGTTTTGGTAGCAACAAACGAATCCATAGCGATTTGAGTGCCGTAGGCACGACGGTATGGTCCAATGGTATGATTTAATCGTTTTTCGAATTAGGCAACGCCTGCCCTTCCACGGTTCCTGATGCCTGGAAAAGAAAGATTACGGCATCGATCCGTAAACATAAATTGGCCGGGGAATAATATTAGTAAAGCGTGTTACTAAGTTTCACTTGCATTCATGCCCAGTCAACATCACCGGGTGAAAGGCTGGCGATAAAGTTTTTCGCCTGTCGCTCACCAATAGCCAGCATGCCTTTCATTTCGACCGGATCGAAGATCAAACCACCCGCGCCGCCTCCCAGGGGTTTGCTGGGTTTGATGATATGTATTTTCAGCGGGATCTTATCTTCAAACGGATTTTCGCGGCCGCGGATGTGAAACCAATTCTGTATATCCTCATTCGAAACCCCGGCTCTTTTCATTTTCTTTTTTACTGCATCTATATAGGTGATGGCTTCGTTGTATAAAAAAGGGATCACCAGGTCATTCTTACTGACATCTGTGGTAAAGATGCTGATGGTTCGCTCCAGTATCGGGAACAATGTTTTAAATTCCGGCGCCTCCGCAGGTTGATCAGAAGCCAGTAAAATGGTAAAGATCTCTTTTGCATCATTATCGATAGCCATCTGTACACCCGCGTATTCCCGCACGCCTCCGTCTACAAACTGGTGATCGGGAAATGGTTCACCAGGTACCTGCTTGTTTACTTTTACCGGTGTCATAAATACCGGCTGACAGGCCGACGCGAGAACAGCCCTTCGAAAATGTTCCGCATTTTCCAGCCTTCGCACTTCGTAATACTTGGATGGAATAGGTTCCTGCACGGTTGTGAACACCACCAATTCTTCGGTTTGAAGACAGGTAGTATTTAAAAATATTTCTTTGCCCGATTCGATCAGTTCTTCATAAAATGCGTCAGTGTAGTATTTGTTGATCGTATTCCACAAAGGAGTCACCTCAAATATGGCATCTTTATTTAACCGGTTGCCGATATTGTCTTTGATAACGATGTTCTCCGTTTTTTGCGTGGTATATAATTCTTCGAGCAAGTCTGTTTTACCCAATGCCGCCAGGGGAACGATCAGTGCACCGGTGCTGGTGCCTACCAGCACATCGAAGTCGAGGGCAAAGTTTTCGACCAGGTGCTTATACACACCCACCGCAAATGCGCCTTTCGAACCGCCGCCGCTTATGACCAATGCTTTTTTCATAGTTCTTTAGTTTACTGGTTAAATACCGGCGTTTTTGATTTGTTCTTATTCAGCCTGATACCGATATGCGCCTGTATCCACCAACTGTTCAAATGATAATCGCGATGCGCTGTAAAACTCAGTAATGCTTTTTGCAACAGTTCGAGCCCGATGCCCAAACCCGCCAGCCTCTGCTCCTCTGTGCCCCAGGTATGTTCGCCGACCAGTTGCAGGTTGGCCAGCCCGGCCAGCTCACCGAGGTTGATCGACTTTATCTTAAAGGCAAGCGACGGACCTATAAGCCCGGAAAATTTTTTTTTGGCATATACAAAGCCCGCGTTGGCGCCAACGCGTAATTTATGTTGCAGGATCGTGTATTGCGGGTTCAGCTGGAGTCCGACGGCAAATAAGTCGGGCGCTGCATGAAAATTAGTGACCACGCCATTGTTGAGTTTCAGGTAAGTGACCCATCCTTTTCGAAATTCTGTATCATTGGGATCCTGCGATTGTGCGTACAGGCAAAGGAGCAGGCAGCCGAGGAGAAGTATCCTGCCGGGGAGAAGGTTTTGCATAAGCGAGGTTTAATGTCGTAAATGTAAATATAAAACCAGGCCATGGCAATACCCGAAACTGGTGGTGCCGTTTACAATTCCTTCTCAAACTGGCCACGTGTATATTAAGCCGCTCTCGGTATTTTGCAATGATACGGCAGGCGAATTTTATAACCACGACATTGTAAGCGTTAATTCTAAATGAACTTTTCGGTTGTCCAGCGTTTGCCGTTAGGACGAAAACAACCCTGTTTCATAAAACAGGTTGGCCATTTCCAAAGCATTCCCGGCAGACTTGTTGGTACAGGACAGAATATACCAATGCGGCATAAATTTGCTACGACCTTCGATCTTTACGCTGTTTTCCAGGGCAAGTTTTTCCAGTATAACGTAATCGGCTTGTTCGCGTAGTTTTACATAAAAAAAGTGGGATAAGCCTACTTCTTTTCCATTTGCAATAAAAAAGGGTGCGGTATAAACTACTTCGGAAGACTGGATATTTTGATGATTTATTAAAAGGTTGACCAGTGCCCAATATAAAATATCCTGTTTATCGGATGTTCGACCTGAATTTTCAATAGATTTTGTAATTTCTAATTGTCTAAATACTGTGATATCTGCCGTACTTATAGCCATGCTTTGCGTCAATTTGTCTTGGCTTGGGGTGGTCGTTACGATAAAATTTTTTTCTGGCAATAGCTCTAAAGCTACTTTTTTATCATTTGCCCAATAGTAGTATTCTTGGGCTTGAAGTTGGTGTATTGAAGTAGATAAAATGAAAGCAAGTAGGGGAACGGATGTATTCTTCATGCACCGTACTTAAAAAGATTCTAGAATGTTGGATTGTAAGGATTCACTAAGTTTTAAAATAACGGATCTAGTATTGCTTTTCGTTAAACTATCCGCATATCAATCAGTACGTCCTTATCGATATATTTCCGTTCAATCGCTATCATGATGAAAATGCCTCCGGGATGAGCTGCGATTCCCGCTCCCAATTCCATTTTGAATAATAGCTTGTTATTACATACACTTACTTCTTTTTGTATCAATATGACTGGACTACTTGTATGTGTGTAAAGCCCGGCAAGTACAAAATAATTGTCAAAGTCAATAGGCGGACGAGTTTCTCTACAGGTAAAAAACTTATCAAATGCAGCCTTATTTTTAATAACAGCACCTATTCCTCTTTTCGATTTGGCAGCAGAGTCGACTAACGGAACCTCAAGACGACAGAAACCATTGGCTATTTCCTCCGTATAAAAAATAGGAACGGGTGTACCGCCCTCCCCACAGTCAACTGGCGGTGCATTTTCATCCAGCGCCATAAAAACCGCATCAATTGTTTGCTCTTCCTCTTCTTCATGCGGTGCACCCTTTTTCTGACAACCGGTCATCATCAGGCTTAGGAGAAGAAATGCGGTAAATGAGTGTAGTAAATTTTTTATCATTAGTGGTAGTTGTTTTGAAAGACAGTTATTTAATATACCCTTTCTGTCTATGTTTTGCAAATAGGGAACTGCGAAATATATTCCCTGCTCACCAATTTAGTTTGAAAACTGCATGTCAAATACTATTGTCTTGTCCTCATATATTTTTTCAACTACAACCATTAAAAAAATAACATTGTTAGGGCCAGCACAAAGTCCTTTCAGCATGTCAATTCTAAAAATCAGTTTGTCATCACATAGTTTTACCTCATGCTGTTTAAATGAGACACAACTACTATGACGATACAATCCAGCCAAAATGAAATAATTTTCAAAATCAATGACTGGCTTTGTTGCAGCGCAAGTCAAATATTTATCATAGGCTGCCTGATTGTTTATAATTATACCAGTCGCTCTGCCTGAGTTTGAAGTAATTCCAAGGTTTTGAATTTGCGCACGACAAACGCTATTTCCTATTTCGTCGACATAAAATGTAGCAATTGATTCAGGGGCGCCTCCGGTGCATTCAAACGGCGGTAGCCCATTGGGTAGTTCAATTATGACAGCATCGATTATTTCCTCTTCTTCATGCGGTGCATCCTTTTTCTGACAACCAGCCATCAACAGACTGAGGAGAAAAAACGCGGTAAAAGAGTTTAATAAACTTTTGATCATAAAAGGCAGCTGTTCTATAGAAAGTAGTGATATTGAATATACCACATTTATCTATGTTTTGCAAGCAATGTGCGATATGTTCGATATTGAGAAACAACCAAGTGTTTACACTTAAAAAGTCGCGTTACCTGCTCATAAAAATGAAGGCTATACAGGGATCTGAACGAAAGCCCTGGCAATACCCGAAAGTGGTGCGCCGTTTACAATTCCTTTCTTAACCTAGCCACAGGTATATTGAGTTGCTCACGGTATTTGGCAACAGTACGGCGGGCGATATTATATCCTTTTTCCTGCAGCAATTCTGTGAGTCGTTCATCGCTGAGCGGGTGTTTCTTACTTTCCCCTTCGATCAGGTTGCTGAGAATTTTTTTCACCTCACGGGTCGATACCTCTTCGCCACTGTCGGTGCTCAGCGATTCACTGAAGAAAAATTTCAAGCGGTATGTTCCAAATTCCGTCTGCACAAATTTGCTGTTGGCCACGCGGCTCACGGTAGATATATCCAGTCCTGTTTTTTCAGCAATATCTTTCAGGATCATCGGTCGCAGGTTGGTCTCATCGCCGGTGAGAAAAAAATCGTGCTGGTGATTCATGATAGCCGTCATGGTGCTGAGCAGGGTATGCTGACGTTGCTTTATTGCATCGATAAACCATTTGGCGGCGTCAATTTTTTGTTTGATGAAGATCACCGCTTCCTTCTGGCGTTTGTCCTTTTTTGCACCCCGGTCGTATTCCTTCATCATATCCCTGTATCCTTCGCTTATCCTCAGTTCGGGAGCATTGCGTGAATTAAGGGTAAGCTCAAGCTTGTTATTGTTGTTGAAGATGAAAAAATCGGGCACTACATAACTTTCGGCCTTACTCATGCCGCCGAGATTTCCGCCTGGTTTGGGATTGAGCTTTACAATTTGGTTCATTACCTTCTTCAGCTGGTATTCGTCAATATTCAACCCGCGCTGGATCTTTTCGTAATGCTTTTTGGTAAACTCATCAAAATATTTGCGGATCGCGAGTATCGCGGTATCTACATCTTTTCCTTCGTTCTTCTGGCGTTGCAGCTGCAGCAGCAAACATTCCTGCAGGTCGCGGGCCGCCACGCCGGGCGGATCAAACTGCTGGATGCGCTGGATCATGGATTCCACTTCTTCCTCGGTAGCATTTACATTCTGGCGGAAGGCCAGGTCATCCACGATCGCGGAGGTTTCCCTGCGCAGGTAACCGTCTTCATCAATACTACCCACGATCTGCTCGGCGATCTTTTGTTCTTTTTCATCGAGCTTCAACAGACCCAATTGCAAAAGCAGGGTATCATAAAAACTGGTCTCGGTCTTAAAAGGGATCTGTTTCTGCTCTTCTTCCGGGTAGTTATCATCCCTCAGCTTATAATCCGCTACATCATCGTCTCCGTCCTGCACGTATTCGCTCACATCGAGATTTCCGTATTCTTCCTCGCTGCCGCTCTTCTCGTCATATTCCGCATCTTCGGATTCGCTAAACTCATCCTGTAATTCATCTTTATCGTCCTCGTGTTTCTCTTCATCCAGTTCGAGTGCAGGATTTTCCTCCAGTTCCTCTTTTATTCTTATTTCCAGGTTGGCAGTCGGCACCTGCAACAGCTTCATCAATTGAATCTGCTGGGGCGATAGCTTCTGTAATAATTTCTGTTGTAATGACTGACTAAGGGCCATATTATATTATAAAATCAGTTTAAGGGATAGGGCTTATTAAAAAAAAATTCCGCGCTACATCAAAAATCAGGCCGTAAATTTACGAAACTATTGAATAGGAACGGCCCAACGGTTTTTTTGCTAAGTTGTTGTACCTGTTTTAGGGCGCCAGGGGGTTTAATAAGGGTAGGTCAGCTACTAAGTTTGAAGGTGTAACTAGCTGTTATAAAATGTATTAGGAAAAGGACCCGGCTTGAAAAATATGGATTGTTAAGTTTGAAAAATATTCTTTCCACACCAGGTCTTTTCAACACGCCTCTATAGTAGGCCAGTTTTGTGCCGGATTTTTATAAAAGGCCGATTCCGGTTTCAGGCGATCATCAACCCGTTGATTTTTGATGCATCTTTCCAAAAATTTAAGCATGTTCCGCAAAGTTTATTTGTTGGCCTGCGTACTCCTGTTATTGAGTACCGCTATTGGACAAACGAAGAGCATGCAGGCCCTGCTCGATTCGCTGCAGTTGGCGGGTCAGTTCCCCGGACTGAGTCTTGCCCTGATAAAAGAAAATAAACCCGCGTTGGTACTTGTTGCCGGATACAACGATAAAGAGAAAAAAATACCCCTCTCTGTTGACGACATGATGCTACAGGGCAGTGTGGGTAAAACCTATGTTTCGGCGCTTGCGATCAAATTGATCATGCAGGGTAAGCTCGACCTGGATCAAAGAGTTTCGGCTTACCTGGGCTATTACGACTGGTTCAGCCGTCTGCCCAATGCCGCTGACCTTACGTTAAGAATGCTGATGAACCATAGCAGCGGGATCATGAGATATGAATTCAAGCCGGCATTTCAAAAAGACCTCAGCGCCGACCCGGATAGATTTTGGAAACCCGAAGAGCTGATCAGTTATGTACTGGATGAAAAGGCCGCATTCGATGCGGGGCAGGGCTGGGATTATTCGGATACCAATTATATCCTGCTCGGCCTGATACTGGAAAAATTGACCGGTAGACCTTATTATGAATTGCTCCAGGCAGAGCTACTAAAACCGCATCAGTTGCTGAATACGCGCCCCTCCGACCGGCGCTTGTTGCCGGGGCTAGCACAGGGTTATGCGGGCGATGCAAATGCATTTGGCGGGCGCGATAAAGTGATTGATAAGGATGGGCAGTTTATCATCAATCCGCAATTTGAATGGACGGGCGGCGGACTTTATTCCACCACGGCGGATCTGGCCAAATGGGGTATGCTTCTCTATGGAGGCAGTATCATTGATACAACGATGCTACTATCATCGGCCATACCAGCCAAACTGGGTGCTGATACAAAATATGGCCTGGGTGTGATCATCAGGTCTACTCCCCTTGGACCCTCGTATGGCCATAGTGGTTTTTTCCCGGGATACCTGACCGAACTGGCCTATTTCCCTCAACAAAAGATGACGATCGCGCTGCAATGCAATAGCAGTGATTTCAAAAATTTAAAACTTTCGTTGCAGCGGTGTATGATTGAGATCGCGAAGCGGGTGGGAGAGTAAAATCATAGATTGACAGTTTTTTCATCAATTCAAAAGTGATTCCAAACCACAACGCACACGGCGGCCACAGCGAATTTTGGGTAAAGTTGTTCTCGTACAGATAGCTGGGGTTTTGAACAAGTAATCGCTCGCAGTGCTCGCTGTGCCCGCCGTGGTTATTTAGTAGCACAAACGTCCCGGAGGTAATTTGAGTTTCGCCGGCACGACGTTTAAGATCACCAGAAGGGTTTTACCGTTTTTCGAACAAGCATTTTCAGAACCAATCCACCAAAACGTCACCCCTACAGGGTTCATTTATCCGGGGCAATTTATATTCTACCATAACGACGTGCCTACGGCACTTTGGTGTTTTCGGTCTTAAATGATTCCTTTGTTTTTGTATTTGACAATTCTATTCCCATCCCGACAATCATTATCATCCATTAAAATTCCTGATTGAATTGCCAATTCGAATTTTTTGGAATCACAGCCCCAGCGGGGCGGCGTTTTGGTAGCAACAAACGAATCCATAGCGATTTGAGTGCCGTAGGCACGACGTTTTGTAAGAATGTAATGTTCAAAACATTTTCGAATAAATATTTCAATACGAATTCAACAATACATCACACCGACAATCATTATCATCCATTAAAATTTCCGTTTGAATTACCAATTTAAAACATTCCGGATCACAGCCCCAGCGGGGCGGCGTTTTGGTAGCCCCGGGTGTCCCTGGTGTATTTTGAGTGCCGTAGGCACGACGTTTTGTACCAACGTAATGATATATTTTCATAACAAATTGAACAAACCGTCACCCCTACGGGCAATGTCATTAAGTTAAGGATTTAATACGCAGGTTTGAAGTTTGTAAAGGTTTTAAACTTACTTTTTGACTGTGGGTTTTTTCTCTTCCGTTCAAAAGTTCGCCCCTTTCTAATGGGTATCAG
>JAFAEM010000011.1 GCA_023424015.1 Bacteroidota bacterium
TGGTAGTCTTTGTTCCAAAGCCGGTAGCAGCACTGCCAAAAACCAATGGCAACATGCTTTGTGGTCAGCCCGGTTAAGGCCGTCTGTAATTCTGTATCGTCTTTGGGTTTTGCTTTATACTGATGGCTGGTGCGGGACATGCCCATCAGTTTACACGCCTTTCGGTTACTTAGCTGTTCATCCCTTACTAAAAAATCAACAGCTTCCCGTTTCTCCTGGGGCGTTACAACTTTTTTTCAATTAGGCTTTTCATCGCCCGGTTCTCCAGACTCATCTCTGCAAACATCTTTTTCAATTCAGCATTCTCCTTCTCAAGTTCTTTAAGTCGTGCAACATCACTGGCTTCCATACCGCCATATTTGGCTTTCCAATTGTAAAAAGTGGGCTCGCTAATACCGACCTCTCGGCAGATATCTTTAACGGCTACACCAGTTTCCTGCTTCTTAATGGCTGCCACTATCTGGCTTTCTGTAAAACGCTTCTTCATTGTATTTAAAGTTTAAAGTTAACAAACTCATTTGTTGTTAACTCTAACTTTTGCTGGCCGAAGTTCGGGGGAGCTTACAGAGGCGGTAAAAAAACAAAAAATGATGAGGCATTTACCTTGCCCGGCATGGCTCAACCTTATTACCTTAGTAACAATAGGCCTCTGGTAAATTACCTTATTACCTATAAAAGTTCTCATGAAATTGGCCCGGGGGGCGGTAAAAAAACAAAAAATGATGAGGCATTTACCTTGCCCGGCATAGCTCACCTTATTACCAGAGTAATAATAGGCCTCTGGTAAATTACCTTACTACCTTCTAAAAAGCCACCATGAAAATTGAGTACAATAACCTTTATACCCATTTTATTTTGATAACGCAGGACCGTATTCCCTCGATCCCTGAAAAGAGCCGGGAAAGGGTAGAAAAGTATATTACTGGAATAGTAAATAACTATGATTCAAAACTATACAGCATTTATGCAAATCCTGAGCATGCTCACTTGCTTGTATCCCGTTCTCCTAAGTTTTCAGAAGAAGCACTGGCAACGATTATCGCAGACAGCTGCGCAAAATTTATCAATGATAATAAGCTTAGCTCTGGTGTATTCGCCTGGCAACAATCTGCTTCAGCTTTTTCTGTCTCCAAGACTGACATAGATAAAGTTTGCAAATATATACTCCAGCAGCCACTACATCACAGGAAGGAAACCTTCTCCGAAGAGTATGAAAAACTCATGAAGCATTACCAAAAGACACTTAAGTGGGACATAAGGTAATAAGGTTGAGTTCGTTTTTGACAGGCTTGTTACTAAGGTAATAAGGTCGAACAGCCCCAACATCTTATTCCCTTATCTACTGAAAAATAAGCTAATAAGGTTGTGCCTTTATAGCAATTTATGTTACTAAGGTAATAAGGTTTTCACTCCTGCTATGACAATGCACATCACCAGCTAAATCGAAAATTTGAAAGACACCCATGCTACTTCTTTCGCCTGAAAATAACGGCCGCGTTTTGCTGGAAGTCAGCGCTGAATCGAACCTGGTAGGTCGCGTCACCATCATCTACTACCAAAAGGCCAGTATTGGGTGGGTATTTTCCGAGGTTCTCGGCATAGAGTACAAGGTTGAGCTCATCCTGGCCTGGCTGGATATAAATCGTTTTTTTGATGGCCGAAGCTTTAAGTCCCTGTTTGGCCAGCAATATCTCTCCATTTAATAAAACACTCACGGTATCACCGTCTATTTCTCCATTATCGTAGAGCTTAATGATAAGACTGTCTGATTTAAAAGTAAGCGTTTGTGGAGCCGCCATTCTTCTTTCGGCAACAAACACCGCCGCCGATGAAGCTGTAATTATGGGTTTGGTGACAGGTGTTGGTGTTATGGTTTTTTCAGGTTCCAGCTTGGCCATCTCAGAAGGGTCTATTTTTTTTGTCTCTGTTTTGGCGGGCTCTTCAGGTATCACCGGTTTTGTTTCTTTGACGGAAACCTGGTTTTTTATCCCGGGCCGTACATTGCTGGTTTCGATTTGCTTTTTATCCGCTATTATTTGACTTACAGGAGTCGAAGTATTTTTCAGGCTGGTAGCGGCAAGCGATTCTTCCAGGCTGGGCGCTGGTTTTGGCTGCTCCTTTTTCTCGCTACCAGTTGCTTTTGCTACCTCACTATTTATTGTTTTATTAGAAACGGTTTGTTGGGGCTGCCGGGGGGTATCATTTTTTACTGCCGCCGCCTGCCGGGTGGGCACGGTTTCTTTTACCACTGCGTTTTGATATGCTATGTCTGCTGCACTGGCTTCTTTCTTTTTAGCTTCGGCATAAAACTCAACATTCTTTGCCAGGTCCAATTCTTCAAGATGCGGGAATAGTTTCGATTTGGCGATATCGGGTTCCGAGGTTAAACTTATTTTTCCCGAGATCGAATAATATCCATGCCGCTTTGTTTCCGTGGTTTTCCAGTCGCCATCCAGTTTCCAGATACTATCCTGCAGGTTGCGACGGAAAGTGCTGATGAGTTTAACTCCTTTATCGGGCCGGCGGGGGAAATTGTGACGAACGATCTCATCATCCTTTACTTCACAGATCTCGTTATCGATCGTTCCTTTTACTCTTTTGATGATGTAGTAAAGTGTATCGTTCACAGTAAATGTCATACGGGAATACCCGTACACCTTACCCCGGTATTCTGTCAGGGCAATCTCAAAGGCCTGGTCTTTCCTCACGGTAGCGCTGTCATTATCCAGGGTACCCACCCACAACCCTGTCAGGGATGTCTGTGCATAAAAAAATAAGGGGAAAAACAGTAAAATGAGCAGTAGTTGCAGGAATCTCATCGGGAACGTCGCAGTCTGGTTAAAGGATATTGTTTTGCCAGCTTATAAAACGAAAATTCCCCGGTTTGATTGTGCAGGTTTTATACAAACCTGGGCCTCATCACGATATCCTGGCAGGTCGGTTTCTCAACCAGCTATAGCTATGCCTATACAGAGAAAATTTGCACCAGCCAGCCAAATTACTTCATCCCACTTATTATTGTCCGGGGAACGCTGGAGTACTATAAACCACGGCGGGCACGGCGAGCACAGCGAAGGCGTCTGCATGTTAAAAAATATGCTAAGGATAACAGGACAAGATGCTAATACTCCGCTGTGTCCGCAGTGTGCGCTGTGGTTTCCTGACACATCGATACATTTTAACTACGGCCAGTAAAAGTAAAACTCATAGGTGCCGCCTGGGTTAAAGGTTTTGACAACAACCCAAAAGATTATTCCCGACAGTAATGAATCCCAATTATTATTGTCCGGGGAACGCTGGAGTACTATAAACCACGGCGGGCACGGCGAGCACATCGAAAGGTATCTACGTGATAAAAAATCTGCTCCAGTCAACAATAATTACCAATTACTAAAACCCGCTTAGCGGTTCATGGAAGCCAGGAACTCTTCATTGCTCTTCGTTCCCTTCATCCTGTTTTGCAATTCCCGCATGGCTTCTTCCGTATTCATATCGGTGAGGAATACACGCAGCAGGTTCATACGCTGTAAGACATCTCTTTCCAACAGCAGGTCGTCGCGACGTGTAGAGGAAGCTGTAAGGTCAATAGCAGGATAGATACGTTTATTAGCGAGTCTCCGGTCGAGCTGTAGTTCCATATTACCCGTTCCCTTGAACTCTTCAAAGATCACCTCATCCATTTTACTGCCGGTATCGATCAGCGCAGTAGCCAGGATGGTGAGTGAACCACCGTTTTCAATTTTACGGGCAGCGCCAAAGAATTGTTTTGGCTTTTGCATCGCATTTGCTTCCACACCACCGGATAATACTTTACCGCTGGAAGGTGCAACCGTATTATGGGCACGGGCAAGACGAGTGATGGAATCCAGCAGGATCACAACATCGTGTCCGCATTCAACCAGACGTTTTGCTTTTTGCAGGGCAATTGTTGACACCTTTACGTGCTTTTCAGCAGGCTCATCAAAAGTGGAGGCAATCACTTCCGCTTTTACGCTGCGTTCCATATCCGTTACCTCTTCAGGACGCTCATCCACCAAAACAACCATCAGGTAACATTCAGGATGGTTTTCGGCGATCGCGTTGGCCACCGCTTTTAACAGCATGGTCTTACCGGTCTTTGGCTGGGCTACTATCAGTCCGCGCTGTCCCTTACCAATCGGAGTGAACAGATCCATGATACGGGTAGAATAGTCAGATGGTGTCGTGAACAGGTTAAGTTTCTCGAATGGGAATAAGGGTGTCAGGTAATCAAAAGGCACACGGTCACGAACTTCATCGGGTCCTTTACCATTGATCGTGTCCACTTTTAATAAAGCAAAATATTTTTCACCTTCTTTGGGTGGTCTTACCGCACCATGAACAGTATCACCGGTCTTCAGGCCAAATAATTTGATCTGCGAAGGAGATACGTATACATCATCGGGTGATGAGAGGTAATTATAATCGGAGGAGCGGAGAAATCCATAACCATCGGGCATCATTTCAAGTACACCTTCGGAAAGGATCACACCATCAAATTCAATATTGAAATTTTGCTCGCGCTTATGATGATGTTGTTTTGGTGAAAGATTGAGATCACCTGCAGTAGCGGGTGCGTTTGGACCGAGGTTCAGGGGTTGTTCAGGTTGTTCGAGTGCGGCTTCTGCGGATTCAGTTTCCTCCATATCGGGTGCTACTTCTTCAACACGTTCAGCCGCTTCTTTATCTTCTGATTTCTTGCGTCCTTTTTTAGCGGGTTGTTTCTCTTCTTTTTTGCTTTGCCCGGCGCCGGCCTTCTTAACTACCTTTTTTTCTGTAGGTGCCGGTGTTGAACTTTCTTCCACCACCGCTTCTTCGGTTGAGTTAGCTGTGCTGGCTTTTATAATTCTTTTTCTTTTATTTTTTTCCTCGCCTGTACCTGCACCTTTGGAGCCTGCAATGGCCTGGTTGTCGAGAATTTTATAGATAAGTCCCTGTTTGTCGAGTTTTTTGGCATTGGGGATATTGAGCTGTTCGGCAATGTCCAAAAGCTCAGGAACGATCATATCGTTCAATTGCAGAATATCGTACATACAAAAATCTTGAAGTTTGACACTGTGACTCGGTCACTTAAGTCTGAAAAATTTGAAAAAAGTTGAGTTTACTTGAACGGATAGGTAGGTTTCTGATGAGCCAATAATACAGGAGAACAGGTTACTTATCAGCCTCTTTCCAATGCAATAATACATTGTTTTTGGTAAAAACAAAAATTTTTAGAAGCAGGGCAGACAAGCTTAACAGGTCTTTAGATGGATGTAAACCAGGCAGTGATACAGGCATTTAAGGCTTAAATTATGACAAATGCATCCTATATGAGTTATATCTTTGCCGTCCTTAAACGGACGATATGTTTAACAAGCGCATTAAAATAAAGGAATTGCTCACCCAGGAACCTACGGGGCAGGAAGTAGTGGTAATGGGTTGGGTACGCAGTTTTAGAAACAACCAGTTTATCGCCCTGAATGATGGTTCTACTAATAATAATATCCAGGTTGTAGCCGGTCTTGGCAAATTTGATGACAGCCTGTTGAAGAGAATAACCATTTCAGCAGCGCTGAAGGTTTCCGGAAAAGTAGTGCCTTCTCCGGGTAAAGGGCAGAAGATGGATCTTGAGGCTGCGAGTATTGAAATACTGGGCGACAGTGATGCGGAACAATATCCCCTTCAACCCAAGAAACACTCTTTGGAATTCCTGCGTGAGATCGCGCACCTGCGTTTTCGCACCAATACTTTTGGTTCCGTATTCCGCGTGCGACATGCACTCGCGTTTGCAGTACATAAATTTTTTAATGATAAGGGCTTTTTGTATATGCATACGCCTATCATCACCGCCAGTGATGCGGAAGGTGCTGGTGAAATGTTCAGGGTAACAACCCTGCCACTTGATGCGATTCCCAGGGATGAGAACGGCGCAATTGATTTCAAAGAGGATTTTTTTGGACGCCCGACCAATCTTACCGTTAGTGGTCAGCTGGAAGGCGAACTGGCTGCTACTGCATTTGCAGATATCTATACATTCGGTCCCACATTCCGTGCGGAGAATTCAAATACAGCGCGGCACCTCGCAGAGTTCTGGATGATCGAACCTGAAATGGCTTTTTATGATCTCGAGGACAACGCAAATCTCGCGGAAGAGTTTATCAAATACCTGATCGCCTATGTGATGGAACAGAACCGCGAAGACCTGGCTTTTCTCGCACAGCGTTTAGCCGACGAAGAAAAACAGCTGCCGGCAGACAAACGTTCAGGCATGGGACTGATCGAGAAGCTGGAGTTTGTGTTGAACAACGACTTTGAAAGGCTGACTTATACAGAAGCGATCGATATTTTGCGGGAAAGCAATCACAACAAGAAAAAGAAATTCCAGTTTCCTATCACGGGATGGGGCATGGATCTTCAAAGCGAACATGAAAGGTATCTTGTAGAAAAACATTTTCAAAAACCGGTCATACTGACCAATTACCCCGCGGCGATCAAATCGTTTTATATGCGGCAGAATGATGACGGTAAAACCGTAGCGGCCATGGATATCCTGGCACCAGGTATTGGAGAGATCGTAGGCGGTTCGCAAAGAGAGGAAAGACTTGACAAACTGGAAGCCCGTATGAAAGAATTAAATATTCCAGCCGACGAACTTTGGTGGTATCTCGATACCAGGCGTTTTGGTACCGTGCCGCATGCAGGATTTGGACTGGGCTTCGAGCGGATGGTACAGTTTGTAACCGGAATGAATAATATCCGCGATGTGATCCCGTTTCCACGCACACCAAAGAATGCGGAATTTTAAATTTGTTCTATTCATGAACACACATCACAGGGACATGTGATTCAAAAACCAGTTGCTTGGTAGAACTTTTTTTAAACAGCCCGCCAATGCGTTTGTGCTTTTTGGGTATAGTGATAACGATGTCGAGGTTGTTGGTCTCCGCGAATTCATTGATGCCATCTTCGATATCCCGGTTTTCAATGTAGTGATAAGTTGGTTTCATGTCTTCAAGTTCGCGGTGCAATAATTCCGACTGCATCGGTGTCTCTGGTTTGAAATGCCGGTTTTCATAGTCCACATTCAGCACATGCAATTCAGCATTGAATGTTTTTACAAAATTCCTGATCTCCTGCACCGGGGTGGACTCTTTGATGGCTTCAAAATCGCAGGCCAGCCCGATTTTCCTGATACCGGGTGTATATTCTTTACCAAGTGGTACACCAATAACAGGCCAGGTAATATGTTTGATAACAGATAGCGTATTGCTTCCAAACAACACTCTTTCCATAGTTGAATGTCCTTTGGTACCCATTACCACAACGAAAGCCTGTTGAGTGCTGCACAGGTCCTCCAGCTCGTCCGACAGATTGCCCATACGTGCTTCAGTAAGGATCTCCACTTTACCAGAAGTAATATGCCCGATATCGTTTTTCAATTGGGCCAGTTTGGTCTCAGCAGATTCCTTCAACTCTTCAACCGATAACAAAACGATGGGTGTGTCGGATACACTCAAAGGCAGCTGGTAAACATGAAAGAGAAAAAGTCTTGCGTTTATGGCCAGGGCCATATCGGCAGCATAGTTGGTTGCATTAAGCGCTGCGGGAGAAAAATCTGTGGCTACTACAATCGTCTTCATCGTTTCTTATTTGAAGGTGAACAATTAGTTCATACTAAAGTTAACAAGGCATTGCCTCTTACCATGAATACGTTGGGGTCTTTTCATGAAATTATGTGGAAATTTTTTAATTGGGGCTTTAGGTAGATTCATTTGTCAACGGAATCAACCCATTTCAAAAGGATGATGAGCCTTTCATTCTTTTACAGCCTCAAGGCTGGTACCTACAGTTTTATTAATTTATTACAGATAGCACCCTGAATCTTCCCGAAGCTGCGAAGGCGGTTAATAAAAACCGGGAAAAAAGGGTATTTATCCGGCTATTTTACCGCTGGTCAAAACTTCTTTATCCCGGGCTTAAAGATTTTTTAAAATATAAATAGCTGATAAATAATATAATATACGTTTTCGACTATCCTGTTTAATGTCCATTACCTGAAATAATTTGGTACTTTGTGTTGCATAGTACCAAATATCACCGTATCTTTGATTTGTATTGAGAAATATGAATAAAGGATCAGTCATAGCGATAATGTTCAGCTTCATTTCGGTAATGGTGTTTGCACAACCGGAAAAAGAGGTAAAAGCAACGGCATTATTTGAAGAGATCGCGAAGCTGGATAGTGTGGTTTTTGATGCGTTCAATAAAAGAACCGTAGATGGGTTCGCACTTTATTTCAGCAAGGACCTGGAGTTCTTTCATGACAAAGGTGGTCTCACAGGTTTTGACCACACTATTAAATTCCTCCAGTCACTTAAGGACAGTGGCGATGATCTGCGGAGAGAATTGATCAAAGAAAGCCTGGAAGTATTTCCGATACCCGGCTATGGCGCCATGCAGATCGGTTCACACCGCTTTTACCACACCAGCAATAAAAATTCGAATGGTGCCATCTTCAAGTTTGTTCATATATGGCAAAAGAAAGATGACCATTGGAAAATTACAAGGGTAGTCAGTTATGACCATTAAAATAAAAGATAACAGCGGGCCTGTTTGTCAGGCCTCTTAAATAAAGTAATATGAATATCGAGAATACACAGAGCCAGATGCGGAAAGGAATTTTGGAATTTTGCATTCTTTCCGTGATTCGGAGGGGAGAAGCCTACCCCAGTGATATTGTGGAGGAAATGAAAGCCGCCAACATGCAGATACTGGAAGGTACGCTGTACCCACTTCTTACCAGGCTGAAGAATGCGGAGATGCTAACTTATCGATGGGTAGAAAGCAATTCCGGTCCGCCCCGAAAATATTTTTCCCTGACGGAAAAAGGCGAATCATTTTATAAAGAACTGGAGCAAACCTGGATAGAACTTTCTAATGGTGTAAATGCGCTTGCAAAGAAATAATTCACAGAGAAATCAGATCAACTCAACCATAAATTTTACAAAATGAAAAAGATTATCAACATAAACCTGAGTGGCCGCGTGATCCCGATAGAGGACTCGGCTTACGAAAAATTGCAGGCTTACATTGAAAGTCTTCGCCGTTATTTTTCTCATGAAGAAGGTCGCGATGAGATCATCAATGACATTGAAAGTCGTATCGCAGAGCTTATGAATGAGAAAGTACGCAAAGGCGCTGCCTGCGTTACCGATGCCGATATCGATGAGATCATTGCGTCGATGGGAAGACCCGAGGATTTTGATGCTGAGACAGCAGAAAATACCGAAGCCACCAACGCAGGTACACAGCAGAATTACAGTAGCCAGGAAAAAAGGACCAGGAAAAGACTTTACCGCGACAGCAATGACAAATTCATTGGTGGTGTTTGTAGTGGGATCGCCGCTTACCTCAATGTAGATCCTGCCATTGTAAGGATATTATTTGCCATCATCACTTTTGGTGGATTTGGCCTGGGTTTCCTGATCTATATTTTAATGTGGATCATCCTGCCCGAAAAAGATGTAGATGGTTTCAGGGGAAAAAGGCTCTATCGTAATCCGGATGACAAGATCATCGCTGGTGTGGCAGGTGGCCTGGCAGCTTATTTTAATACAAAAAGCACTAATATCCGGCTGATCTTCCTGGCGCCCCTGATCCTGAGCATCCTGATCGGCATTCTCGACGGATTTACCTGGTGGGATGGTTTTCATTTCTTCCCCAATATTGTTTTCGGCTCACTAAGTAGTACGTTCTTTCTTACCTACGTAATTCTCTGGATGGTATTGCCCGAAGCGTCGGGCCCTTATGAGAAAATGGAGATGCGTGGGGAAAAGGTGGATGTTAATACCATTCGCCAGAACGTGAAGGAAGGCATGGATACGATGAAGGACAGGGTAAAAACCTGGAGCGAAGATGTAAAAACATCTGCCCAGAATTTCAGTAACAAAGCATCCGAATTCGCAAATACAAGGGGTCGTGCATTTGCTTCAGAGTTCAGTGACACAGCCCGCCGAGGTGGCAGCGGCCTTGGACATGCTATCGGTGTGATCGTTAAAGCATTCTTTTTCTTCATCGCCGGTAGCATCGCATTTGCGCTGTTTGTTGCACTGATGGCGCTGATATTCGGTGGCATTGCCTGGTGGCCGATCAATAATTTTTTATGGACCAGCAATTCGCAACAATTGTATGCCTGGGGTACCCTGATCTTTTTCCTCGGCGTGCCTTTGATCGGGTTTATCACCTGGGTTATCCGCAGGATATTAAGAGTTCGTTCGCGTAATAGTTACCTGGGATGGGTGTTCGGTGGCCTGTGGACCCTGGGATGGGTTTCGGTGATGTTGCTGGCATCAAGTCTTACACGTGATGTGCGTGAATTCGAACATGTAGATTCAGCTTTAAATATTACACAGCCAGCTGCTGGTAAAATGATTGTCACCGTATCAAAACCCGAGTTGGAATACACCGGAAGTTTTGGCTGGATCAATGATGAAGGTGAAGGCTGGGATCTCTCGCCTGACACGCTGAAGCTTTCGTTTGTAAGATTCGATATTAATAAAAGTCCCGATTCGCTTTACTATGTTATTGTAAAAAGATACAGTTCGGGCAGAACAGAATCCGAAGCCAGGTCAAGAGCAAGTAAGATTCAGTATGAAGTAGTATATCGCGACAGTGTGCTTGACCTCGACAATGGGTTTGCCATCGATAAAGGAAGCAAATATCGTGGCCAGCATATTGAGATCGAGATCGGCGTACCGGTGGGCAAGCAGATCGTATTCAATGAATCGATTGAAACCAAGCTCAACGATGTATCTTTCAAACGCCGTAAAGGCCGCTGGCCAAGAAATGCCTGGGATTTTGATCATGACGAACGCAGGCAATGGCGCACGGGTGTGGTTTACACTATGTCAGGCAATGGCCTGCTTACAAGTAGCTCTAATCCGTCGGTGCCATCTACCCCGTCAAATGGTGAGTACAGGTATCAGCAAGATCATATACCAGCAGGGCAAACCCCCGGTGAAATTGAAAGGCAGATAGAGCAAGAGAAAGAGCGCCGCCGTGAATCAGAAAGAAGGATCAAAGAACTGGAACGCCAAAAAAGGGAAGCCCGCCGCTCTGCAGCCGTGCAACCCGAACGCATGGATGATAAAGATGATTATTCTTCTATTTCGTCACCCTCACCTGTTTTTTCCCTGATAAAGAGTTTTATTTAAACTTGGTTGATGTTGAACGTCCGACACAGGTCGGCGAGGCAAAAGGTACCGGCAACGGGCCTTTTGTTTTTTATTGTATGTCCTGTGTGCTTACCTGGGAGTCTTCCTCATCCACCCGGTTCACAAAGAGTGTTTGTGTTGGGAAAGCAAACTCCACTTTCTCTTTTTCAAATTTTTCCAGGATCCGCAGGCCTATTTCATGATGCGTATCCATATAGATAAGATAATCTGCAGACTCTATGAAGTAAACGATTTCAAAATTGAGACTGGAGTCACCAAAAGACTTGAAATGAGCCCGGTCGAATTTGGCAAGCTTTTGATTGGAAATGATCTCCTTCATCCATTGGGGGATACTCCTTAATTTTTCCGCCGGAGTACCATAAACGACGCCAATATTAAACACTACTCTTCTCCGTTCAAGTCTCTTAAAGTTTTGAATGACCGATTTCACCATCTCCGCGTTGGGCATCACCAATTGCTGCCCATCGGGACTTCTTACATGCGATGTTTTTATTCCGATCTTTTCAACTGTTCCGCTATTGCCATTGGTAGTGATAAAATCGCCCACCTCAAAGGGTTTATCGAAAAAGATAACAAGATAGCTGAACAGGTCACTCAGAATATTCTGTGCAGCAAGGGCGATCGCGATACCACCTACACCAAGACCTGCAATAATCGTTGTGACATTATACCCCAGGTTATCGATCAGCAAAACGATACCAAAAATCCAAACCAGGGCTTTAACCACCATCAATATCCCATTCAGTTGTTTTGCCCGCTCAGGTGGCTCATTACGGCGAACCATATAGGATCTTACAGCATGCTGAATGAGAAAATTGATCAGCCTGATGCCAAACCAGGTTGAAATAAATAGCATGGCTACATCCAGTATTCGACTTACCCTTGGGGCAAGCACTAACTGGTGTATGATGCCATAATTGATGGAGAGGTAGATATAGGGAATAAGGAATTTCTCGGTAATAGTAACCAATACATCATCCAGGTTGGATGTGGTACGCAGGGTAAGGTTTTTAAGAAAAATGATCAGCCGGTTCTTTACCAGTTTCAATATCAGCCAGGCCAATATGATACCACCTGCGGCTATCAGGTAAGATAATACTGTATTTCCCCAATACACTCGTTCAAGAAATGGATCCATCTTTCGGTTTTTTTACGGATGATAATAAAAAAGAGCAAAGTTACCCAATGAAAAATAATCAATTGCTTCGCTTACATTTGCGGCCTAACAACAAGCGTATGAAGAACACTCCATTCACTGACAGGCATATCGCGCTGGGCGCGAAGATGGCGGAGTTTGCCGGTTACAATATGCCCATCAGCTATACAGGTATAAATGATGAACACGCTGCCGTACGTAAGAATGCAGGGGTTTTTGATGTAAGTCATATGGGAGAGTTTATTCTTAAAGGAGAAAACGCCCTGGACCTGATACAACGCGTGACCACCAACGACGCTTCGAAATTAAAAAATGGCCAGGCACAGTACAGCTGTCTGCCCAACACCACCGGTGGCATTGTAGACGATCTTCTTGTGTATTGCATTGAAGAAAACAATGTGTACATGCTGGTAGTGAATGCTTCCAATATTGAAAAAGACTGGAATTGGATCAGTCAGCATAATACCAGGAATGTGGAAATGCATAATATTTCCGACAAGACCTGTTTACTGGCTATCCAGGGACCGAATGCCACCAGGATCCTGCAGCCAATGACAGATATGGATATTCTCAACCTGAAGTATTACACTTTTATGAAAGGTGAGTTTGCCGGCGTGAAGAATGTACTCGTGAGCGCTACAGGGTATACCGGCGCAGGCGGCGTTGAGATTTATTTTGAAAATAAAGACAACGATGCCAACAAGATCTGGGACGCGATCTTTGAAGCGGGTGCAGCGGCAGGGATCAAGCCTATCGGACTTGGCGCCCGTGATACGCTGAGACTGGAAATGGGATTCTGCCTGTATGGAAACGATATTGATGACCAAACCTCACCACTTGAGGCAGGACTGGGCTGGATCACTAAGTTCAACAAAGAATTTACCAGCAAGTCATTGTTTGAAAAGCAGAAAGCTGATGGCGTAACCCGAAAACTTGTCGGTTTTGAGATGATCGATAAGGGCATTCCACGTCATGGCTACGAAATACAGGATCAAACGGGTGCCCCGATCGGGGTGGTCACCTCAGGCACACAATCACCCAGCCTCTCTAAAGCCATCGGTATGGGTTATGTGAGTACCGGCCATTGGGCGATTGATTCGGAAATATACATACGTGTACGAGATAAATTACTAAAGGCGAAAGTGGTAAAAATGCCATTTTCCTGATCCCTTATCACCGGCATACTTTAAACCGCGGATTCTTCGTTGATGGCTAAAATGCTGATTAATTATTAAGGAAAGGCTTGATTTTTGTGCAATCTGGCCGTTCCGGATTAAAAATTTTCACATTGCTTATGCCCACCATCCATCTGACTACTTTTATCGCAGCGCCTGTGGAGCGGGTCTTCGATCTTGCCCGGAGTGTCGAAATGCATAAACACACGATGACAAAACACAAAGAAGAAGCGGTGGCAGGAACCCGGTTTGGCCTGATGGAGAAAAATGATACCGTGACCTGGAAAGCCCGGCATTTATTCAAGACCAGGTTTCTTCGTTCAGAAATTACCGATATGAAAAAGCCGGCGATGTTTGTTGACGAACAACTGAAAGGCGATTTCAAAAAAATGCGGCACGAACACCATTTTAAGCCCTGCGATAATGGTACGATCATGATCGACCTGCTGGAGTTCGAGCCGCCATATGGTTCTTTTGGGAAATTTGTTTCGAGGGTATACCTGAATCGTTATATGAAAAACCTGATCGAGCAAAGAAATAAACAGATCAAAGAGTTTGCAGAGGGTGAAAAATGGCGAAAGTTCCTAAACAGGTAACGCTTTTGTCAAGCCCGACTTCCCGGCCCCTCTAAAATGAAGCCTAACCTTTTTATAATCCTTCCCGTATTTTTGCCGCCGCATGATTAATAAGCCAACCCTGCATACTTCGTTGTCTCCGGCCCTCCTGAATTTGTATGATGTAAGCAATAGCATCGTTGTGATCATCGATGTACTCAGGGCCACTTCCACTATTGCCACTGCGCTTTACAATGGTGCCCGTTGCGTGATCCCGGTGGATAGCGTGACACGGTGTATGGAGATCGGTCGCCAGATCGAAGGTATAACTGCGGGTGAACGGGATGGGCAGATTGCCGAGGGCCTTGAATATGGCAATTCACCTTTTGAATATCCCCGCGAATTTATTGAAGGCAGAACCCTTGTACTGACTACGACTAATGGCACCAGGTTATTGCATATGGCTTTGGAAAAAGGAGCGCAGGAGATCATCACCGGATCGTTTCCAAACCTTTCCGCTGTTTGCGAACACCTCGTATCCAGGAATCAGAATGTCATCCTGGGTTGTGCCGCCTGGAAAGACCGGGTAAACATAGAGGACATGCTTTTTGCGGGCGCTGTTATTTCGGAGATCGGCAAAAATTTTTCAATCAATTGCGACTCCTCTCATATCGCTTCGCGCATGTATGAAAGCGGCAAAAAAGATCTTTTTGCTTTCATGAAAAAAAATGATGCTTCGCATTATCATCGCCTGATGAAATTCGGACTGGAGAAAGATATTCGCTATTGCCTGACCCGGGATGGCGCCAATGTACTACCTGAATATGCGGACGGAAAACTCATTGTAAAAAAAGCAGGCAGCAACTAATCCTGCGGCAGGAAAAAACCTTCAAAGATAGCTCATTTTTCCCGCTTGGTGGCTGTATAAAATTTATTTATTTATTCCCCTTTTTATCAGGAAATCAGCGGCAGTTTGCTTTAGATTTGCCGATTGTCCTTTTCACAATTGGACAGGCGAACCCGTAGTGGTTTGCCGGCACGATTGAAAAAAATTGAAAAACTGAATGGCCTTACCTCATCTCTTAAAGTATGTGTATACCCATGGAACTGACGAAGTGATCCGTCGTGGCAAAAAGATCCATTCTTTAGGTTTCGTGGAACTGGTGGAATACGACGATCTGTTTGGCTCCGCCGTCTTTCGTGTAAAAGATGACAGCTACTCCACTTATTATAAAGTTCATGTACAACGGTTCAAAGACCCCAGGGATGTATCGTTGCGATGCAGCTGTCCTTATAATATCGGGGATATCTGCCGCCACGAGACAGCTTCGCTTTTCCAGTTGCAGGAAATGATGGATCGCGGCCAGTTGCAGGCAGATGGTATAAAGTATGACCAGCGTCATACCGTGGCGAAGATGAAAACCATCGACCTCAAAACGCTTCGACTGTTATCATCTTCTGATATTTTCCTGGAAGCAGAAAAATATCTTGAAACACAGAAAGCCATTATCGAGCAGGCCGAAAATGAAATGGTAAAGGCTTCAGTAACCGTGAACGGGAAAACTTATCCCGTAATAATCCGTAAAAATGAAGAGCGAAATTTTGATACCAGCTCCGACTACGAGGATGAAGAGCATTTGCTCTGCCTGCCCAAAGTGATTGTCTTTCTCCAATTGTATAAAAAACACGGTGCAAATTATTTTG
The DNA here is from genome assembly GCA_023424015.1 of Bacteroidota bacterium. GTDB lineage: Bacteria > Bacteroidota > Bacteroidia > Chitinophagales > Chitinophagaceae > Terrimonas_B. Next base: position 15,824 of record JAFAEM010000011.1, read on the forward strand.
ATAGTATTCGCAATTGGGATAAGGATAAGAACAAGTTGCTCGAAGCATACGGTTATTCGCTGAATGATGACCTGAAAGGAAAGTTTGAATTTGCCTATAAGGACGGTAAACCTTTTTTGCGGGTGCTTGATTCGAGTATAAAAAGAGTGGCGCCAGTTGCCGCTCCCGCCAGGCCCGTTATTATTCCACAAAGAGAAAAAGAGATCGAAGCACCACAGGTATTGCAGGAAAGCGAACCCGCAGTACCGGCACAAAGAGTCGGCGTGGTCTTTAATTTCAATAAGAAAACATATCCCTGGTTTACCATCGACATTGTTATCGGCGAACCGAATGACAACAATGACGGTTTTGCCGGCAAGGTGGAAAAACCGGATATCTCGCGTTTTGTTGACACAGATAAACTGCCGGGGGAAGATCGCCATTTGTTGTCGGTAGTGAGAAAACTGCAGGATACCGATATTAATAAATACATCAGCAAGAACTCCCCATTTTCTGGCATCTGGGAAAATATCATTCACCAGGAAGAGGATGATCTGCCTGCGGAAACTAAAGAACTAATGACGGAATACCTGTTCCCAAGGTTGCGAAAACTTTGCACCGAGCAGGCTGAAACGGCTTTGTTCTTTATTTTACCAGAGAACAAGCCCTTTAAAACATCAAATCTTCAACCTCTTCAGGTAATAAAAGAAGTTGCCCAGCCGCGGTTTCATATTAAAAAGAACTCACACTATACCATTTCATGCCGGATCAGCACTACGGGTATGGAGTATGACCTGGGCGAGAATGAAAGTAATAGTCCGCTTGTATTCCTGTACAATCACCAGCTATATACCTGGAGCAGCAACGAGATCGTGCATCTCGTAGAACAGTTTTTACCAGATGGTAAAATGACAATACCGGCGGATGAATGGAGTAAGAAACTGCACGATTTTGTGATACCACTCGCACGGGAGTACCGTATCGATTTTGACAAATCCCTGGTGCAGGAAATAAAGGACGGTGATCCTGAAGTAAAATTATTCCTGATTGAAAAAGGTGATTACCTGGTGTTCCAGCCATCTTATTCATACAAGGGATATGAAACAAAAGCCAAAGACAGGGATGAGATTGTGATACCACAGGGCGATAAGGTGACAATAGTACATCGCAATCGCGAAGTTGAAAATGCATTCATAGCGAGGTTGCAGAGCCTGCATTCCAACTTTATCGTCAACGAGGAAAGCGGTTCCCTGGCGCTCAAAGGCACCGATGTACTGAAGAATAACTGGTTCTTCCTGTTTGTCGATGCCATGAAGGAGATGAAAACACCAGTTTTCGGTTTCGAGGCGCTAAAGAATTTCCGGTTCAATACATCGAAACCACAAACGAGGATCTTTATCAGCAGCAACACCGACTGGTTTGACGCAAAAGTTGATATCCTGTTCGGTGATCAGAAAGTGACGGTGGCAGAAGTGAAAAGAGCATTGGCAAACAAGCAACAGTTTGTACAATTGAATGACGGCACACTTGGAATACTACCCGATGAGTGGCTGAAGAAATACTCTCTGCTGTTCCGTGTAGGTGAAGGTAATACCAATAACCTGAAGCTTTCACGCTTTCACTTAAGTGTTGTTGATGAATTATATGCTGAGCGTGATGAAGAAGAGCTGGTCGTGAATCTCGAAGAGAAATATGAGAACCTGCGCCAGTTCAATACTATTAAGGAAGTAGAACCACCGTCATCGCTGCAGGCCATACTACGCCCTTACCAGGTAGCAGGATTTCAATGGCTGAATTATCTCACAGAGATCAAGTGGGGCGGAATCCTTGCGGATGATATGGGTTTGGGTAAGACAGTACAGGCCCTTTCATTCCTGGAGCATTACCGGCATGAACACGGCGGACTGAAGGCCCTGGTAGTTTGTCCCACCACGCTGATCTATAACTGGGAGAATGAGATCAGGAAGTTTACGCCAGAACTTACCTACCGTATCCATCATGGACCGACGCGTACGAGGTCAAAAGAGGAAATGGTTGATCATAATGTGACCATTACCACCTATGGCACCCTGCGTAGTGATATAAAGCTTTTGCTCAGCGTGAACTTTGACTATGTCGTATTGGATGAAAGCCAGGCGATCAAAAATCCATCGAGCAAGGTGACAAAAGCCGCCAGCCTGCTGAATGCGAAGCACCGTTTATGCATGAGTGGTACGCCTTTGCAGAATAATACTTTTGATGTATTCGCACAGATGAATTTTCTGAACCCGGGTATGCTGGGTACAATGGAATTTTTCCGCCAGGAGTTTGCTATCCCAATTGATAAATTTGGCGAGCAGGACCGTAAAGAGCACCTCCGGAAAATTTTATATCCTTTTATTCTGAGACGAACCAAGGAGCAGGTGGCCAAGGACCTGCCTGAAAAACAGGAAATGATACTTTGGTGCGAAATGGAAGACGAACAACGAAGGATCTATGATGCATATCGTAACGAGTACCGTGATAAGATCCTCGGCACGATCCAGGAACAGGGTATTCAGCGATCACAACTAACGATATTGCAGGGACTGATGAAACTGCGCCAGATCTGTGATTCACCCGCGATTTTGAACGAAGAAGAAAAATTTGAAAACCATTCAATCAAGCTCGAAGAGCTGGCGCGTGAGATCACCGAGAATATCAGCAATCACAAGGCGCTGGTGTTTTCCCAATTCCTGGGCATGCTTGCGTTGATCAGGGCTAAACTGGAAGAGTTGGGTGTGAAATATGAGTATTTTGATGGCAGCACTTCCGCACCTGACCGTGAAAAAGCTATTCAAAGTTTCCAGAATGATGATACCGTACGAGTGTTTTTAATATCACTCAAAGCAGGTGGTGTAGGTTTGAACCTTACTGCTGCGGATTATGTGTACATCGTGGATCCCTGGTGGAATCCAGCCGTGGAGCAACAGGCGATAGACCGTACACACCGTATCGGTCAGACAAAGAATATTTTTGCCTACCGCATGATCTGCCACGACACCATCGAGGATAAGATACTGCAACTACAGGAAAAGAAAAGATCGCTGGCTAAAGAACTGATCGCCGACGATACATCATTCGTGAAGAGCCTGAGCAGGGAGGACGTCGAATACTTGTTTAGCTAGGGATTGTAAAATTCCTGGAAGAAAGTTTTTTACAATAACATCATTTAGGTTGTCGGGTGCATCATCGCACCCGACATGTTTTTATTATTTCATGTGGGCGTTTTAAAGTTGCCGGCGACTATTATTCCAACCTGTTTGCAATAAACTTACCACCCTGCGTAAGCTCAAAGGAGCTGACTTTATCATCTTTAAAGATCATCCTGATACTGGCATTGGGGATCTCAGCTACTGTGAATTCTGTTGCGTTGATGAAGATAGCCTCATAACCCGTGGCCGGCTGACCATTTTGCTGCACGCATAGTTTCTCACCGCAGAAGTTGATGGAGATCGTGTCTTTAAACAACAGGTAATTGCCGACGTATTTGGCAAGTGTATCTTTCGTTGGCTGATATACGGTACGGAATACGGGTTTATAAAGTTCTTTCCATCCATAAACGCGGGCTACGCTGGCCACCACTTCATTTATTATCCTGAATTGATCACTATTGGTCATGATCACTACACCATTGCCGCCTTCCAGGCTGCCATAGGAGGTACAGGTGAATCCTTCGTTGCCTCCATTATGTGTGAAGTAACGGTCTTCACCTTTCCCGGCGATGAATACACCCAGCGCAGCGTCCTTGTCGACATAAGGTGTCAGTCTTTTTTGCGTAAATGCCTGGTTGAGCACTTTGGAAGATTTGTTTTTATAAGCAAGCTGCGTTTCAATAATGTATTTTGCTAAGTCGGTAGGAGTAGTCCAAAGTCCGGCGGCAGCCTGCTCAGGGTAAATATGATACTTACCCTTGACCGCATTACCACCAGTATAGGCAGTGGCGAGTTCGGTGCCCGCAACGGGCGGCTGCACAAATGAACTGTTCGACATGCCCAGCGGCTTTAATACTTCCGATTCCATAAAGTCCTCGTATTTCTTTCCTGTAATATCGGTAAGCAGGAGCTGGCTGATCGTAGTGCCGCCACCCGAGTATTGAAACTTCAAACCGGGTTCAAAAAGTGATCGGATCGGTTTTGTGTTGGCAGGCTTTGTTCCATCGAGGATTTGAATAATGCTGGGGCGTTCTTCCATGATGGCATAGCCTGGGAAACCATGAACGGATAGACCGGCAGTATGGCTCAGAAGATTGGCTACCGTAATCTTTTTCCCTTTCGATAAACTATCATAAGGGAATTTCCAGGATCGTAAATATTGGTTGATATCAGTTTCCAGGTCCAGTTTGCCCTGTTGCGCCAATTTCAGGATAGCCAGGCCATTGATGCTTTTACTGATCGATGCCGCCTGGAATCTTGTATTGGTGGTTACCCGGCGGGATTCTTCACGATCGGCCCAGCCAAAACCTTTGGCCCAATCCAGTTTATAATCTTTGATGACGGCAACACTTAATCCGGTGACACCGTATTTTTCCATTTGCTGAAGGATATTCAATTGCGGTAATGTATCGCCGAAGATTATCGCTGGCGCGAGATTATTTTCTACCGCCCTGATGCGATCGTCCAGTTTGCCAGGTTGAGCACAGGCGGTGTTAGTACTAAACACAAATAGGAGAATTGCCGGGAGCAGGTGACGCATAACAGTCTCTTTAAGTTCGATTAATTAAAAATGTGGGATAGAAGGGCGAGGTACAGCTAGTCGAAATTAAGTATCCTGCTGTTATTAAAATCAAAAAATCCCCTTGCATGGTAACAAGGGGATTTAATATAATAGGGGTTAGTAGAGAAAAACTATTTCCTTCTCATAGTGCCGGCTGCCGGCGATGAGCCTGAAATAAAAACAGACAATATGGATTTAAACAGGCGGAAAAAATTGAAAGAAGGTTTGTAGTAACTCCGATAAATCTTTGCCTCTTCATGAGAGTGCACTATGTTCTTATTCTTCATACGGAACGCGTTTAATAATGGGATAACGAAAAAAGCACATCCAAAGTATATAATAATTGCTGATTTTCATAAATATTTGTGGCTTTATTAACCCGTTAATCCATACTCATGAAAAAAACAGTAAAATTCCTACTGCTTTTATTTGTTACTTCTACGTTCGCAAATCTGTCCAACGCCCAATTCAGACTGCCCGGCGCCAATGCCCTGGCTGCCGACCTTCGAAAGGTGATACGCGAATACCCTCACCAGTTCACCGGCCTGCGTGGCGAAGTGATCGAGGAAAATCCACAGTCGACCAGTTATGATTGCACATTCAAAGTAAGCGGTGCTGAGACTTCTTCCATCATCCGTTATTCGGCTAACAACAGGAAGGTGTACAGCTGGGAAGCCCTGATGCTTACAACGGATGAGTTTGAAAAAGCAAAACAAAAGTTCCAGGCGCTGTATCGCCAGTTCAACCAGCTTGGTGTAAAGATGGACTATGGCGAAACTTTTTATCTCGGCGGCAAATATGTGCAGCCGGTGGAAGAGAAAAAGTTCAACATCATCACACTTCAATTTGAAAACCCCGACCGCAATACCTATAAAATGCGGCTTGAAATTTCCATGCAATATGAAATGCCGGAATGGAAAGTAAGGGTGTTGATCTACGAACACCAACGCGATGACGATGATCAGGGCGATATAGTCGAGTAGTTAAGATAAAGGCCCATAGTATGTCGGTCGGGCTGTGGGCTTTTATTAACTTTCGTTAACATTAATCCAAACCAAATTAACCGTATCTGGAATGAAGTAAGAATATTTTCGTATCCGGTAAAACCACCGGTTTATGAGACAATTTTATACTTCCATCCTGCTTATTTTGGTTTTGAGTTTCCAGGCCGCTGCACAGAGAAATGGCGCCGTTAAAGGCCTGGTTTATGATACCCTTGCAAAAAGATCCGTGGCCGATGTCACCATAACGGTGATGGCTAAAAAGGATTCCTCCCTGGTAACATTTGGTATGACCGATAACGCGGGTCGTTTCAGTCTTGACAATATACCGGCAGGTGAATTCCGGCTCCTGCTTACCCATGTTGCGTATCATAATACCAGCAAGAATTTTACTATAGATGAAAACAACCGGCAGGTTGACCTGGGCAGACTTGTTATGAACGACAGGACAACCGTCCTGCAGGAAGTAGTGGTGAGCAGCGAAGCTCCACCGGTGACCCTCATAGGTGATACGGTACAATACAATGCGGGATCATTTAAAACACCTCCCCATGCCAGCGTGGAACAGCTTTTGAAAAAATTGCCTGGTGTGGAAGTGGGAAAGGATGGAACGGTGAAAGCCCAGGGGCAAACGGTAAATAAAGTTCTGGTGGACGGAAAAGAATTTTTTGGCAATGATCCAAAAATGGCTACCAAAAACCTGCCTGCCGATGCCATTGATAAGGTCCAGGTGTATGACAAGATGAGCGACCAGGCACAGCTTACCGGTTTTGACGACGGCAACAGTGAAAAGACCATCAACCTGAAACTGAAAAAGGATAAAAAGAAAGGTGCCTTTGGAAAGATCATGGGCGGGGGTGGCACCGACGAGCGTTTTGAAGGTCGGTTCAATGTGAATTCATTTAAAGGCGCCCGCCAGATGTCGGTCATCGGGATGGCCAATAACACCAATTCCGAGGGCTTTTCTTTTATGGATATGATGAACTTTACCGGCGAGCTTGGCAGGTTGATGAGAGGAGGAAATGGGAACGTAAATATTCAGATCACATCTGATAACCCGATGGCAGGTGTATTAGGTGGAAATAACCGGGGCATCCGCACCATTTGGGGAGGCGGCATCAACTACAATAATATCATAGGTAAAAAAATAGATTTTACCAGCAATTACTTTTACAATCACTACAACCCCCAAATTGAATCACAGTTAGAAAGGCAATTCATATTGCCAGACTCCTCGTATTTCCAACGGCAGAATTCGGTGAGTGATAATAGCAATAACAGTCACCGCCTAAACCTGGGTATAGACTATATCATCGACACATTTCACTCCCTGAAGATCACTCCCTCGCTGGGTTACCAGAAGACAGCGAATGATGTATTTAGCGATTATCAACAGGTGGGAAATGATGGCAAGATGTCTAACAATGGTTATAACCATTCATTGAGCAACAGTATGAGCTATAATTTCCGGAATGACCTGCTTTTCCGGAAAAAGTTCCGGCGCCGGGGTCGCACTTTTTCACTGAATCTTCAAACTTCATTAAATAATAGCGAGACGGATGGCAGTTTGAAGTCTGTCACCGAGTTTTTAGCACGAAATGGCGGTGGTAGTTTTGTTGATACAATTAACCAGCAGATCATCAATGAATCGGACCTGCGTGGATATACCGGACGTATGGTCTATACAGAACCCTTGTTTAAGCGATCGCTGATGGAGTTCAGTGTGGGTAAAAGCCAAAACAGTAACACGGCACAAAAAATAACGTATGACTATGACGATGGAAATGGTAAGTATGACAGGATCAATGACTCACTCACCAACGACTTTGAGAATAAGTATGGTTTTGTCAATGCCGGCTTCCGGGTTCGCACACAAAAAAAGAAATACAATTATGCCCTGGGCGTAATCTGGCAACAAGCTGAGCTGGAAGGGAAGATCATTAGTGGTGTCAAGGATTCTGTGATCACGAAGACCTTCTCCAATTTTTTACCTACGGCCCGGTTCCAGTATAATTTTACCCGTTTTAAAAATTTTACGCTCAACTATCGGGCCTTTACCAACCAGCCTTCGGCTTCACAATTACAGCCCGTACCTGATATCAGCGACAGGCTCAACATCAGGGAAGGTAACCCCGACCTGAAGCAGGAGTATACCCATAATATACAGATCAACTATATGGGCGTGAATCCTTTTAAGAATAAAAACCTGTTTGCTTTTTTCAATCTCAACAGAACCGATAACAAGATTGTAAACTCGGACAGCGTTTTTGCCTCAGGTATCAGGAAAACCAAACCTGTAAATGTGGATGGTGTTTATAATCTTTCGGGTGATATCAGCCTCGGACTTCCTCTGCGTTTCCTGAAGGGCAGCCTTCGTTTGGGTTCAAACATGGGATACAACCGTGGCAAGCAGTTTATCAATGGACATGGAAATACCATTAATACTATCAGTGCCGGTCCAAGACTCGCGATCGAATCCGAGCCCACGGATAAGCTCTCGCTGAGCTTTACCGCAGGAACGAATTTTAACCGGACAAAATATTCCCTGCAGCCAGCCCTCAACACCAGCTATTTTTCCCAGGTATATGAAACCGATATCAACTGGCAACTGCCCGGAGGTTTTTATTTAAGTACCGACTTTACTTATACTGTCAACAACCAGCTCAACGACGGGTTTAATGCAAGAGTACCATTATGGGGTGCATCGCTTAGCAAGCAAATGATGCGGTTCAACCGGGGTGAGTTGAAACTGCGGGTCAATGATATCCTGAACAGGAACGTGGGTATATCGCGGACCAGCAACCAGAATTATATTGAAGATTCCAGGGTCAATACTATCAGGCGGTTTGCATTGCTGAGCTTTACATATAACCTTACAAAGACAGGATTGGGAAATTCCGGTGGGAATTCCAGACAAATTATTATGAGATAAAAAGCTGTTCCGGGCCAAATACCGGCCAGTAAAACGGAAATAAAAGCTTCGGAACTGCCTTGTCAATGCTTGGTCAATTTGATCATTTCCTGTTTCGATTCACCCTTTAAGTGCAATAAATAAATATCACTGCCGAGCCTGGAAACTTCGATAGCGCCATACTTCCCCGGTGAAGTTCATATTGTCCATTACTTACCATGCGACCCGTATTACGCCAGTGATAATATTTGAAAAGTATATAGTTCCGTTAATCGCTCAGTCCCGGGATCAGGTTTAATTCTTTTAACCTGATCGTGCCAGCGTCTGTTCCATCAGTTTTCCATAGTTGCTTTCCGGGATCAGAAGGATGCCCGAGCAGATGTGTTTGTCGTAGAATAAATAAAAGCTCTCCGCTTGATATGGTAAGACTTACAGCTTATTTTTCTGATATACCAGGGTTAATATCCCTGTGCAGAATAAATGGTGGACTATAAAGGAGAGTATGCGATGTAAGTGAATAGTAGCAGCTTAGTGGTACACATTAAAGTTCTTTTCACCCGCCGTAGGTTTAATGGTTATAAACGGGTACTACGGCTTTCACAAAAAGATTGGGGTACTAAAGCTGGTCAAACCCCAATCTTTTTGAAAACTAATTTAACAGTTTGGCTGTCCTGACTGGCAGAACGGGTCAGTTCATTCGTATCCTGAAATTGCCGCCCTGGTTATTGCGCTGCATCTCATCCAGCATCTTGTTTCTTTCGGCAGTAAACTCATCCGGAGATAGTTTTTTCCCTTTTGTCGGTTCTTTGATCTCTTTTTTATCGGCTTTAGGAGAAATTTCCATGGCGGTATAAACCGTACGCCCATTATTGGATTGAAACTCAAGGATCAGACCGGGAAGTTGTCCCTGAACTTCCGGTCCGGCCGGTACAGGAATATCGGTGGTAAACCAGGCAACGATCACGGATGTGTCCGATACTTCTTTTCTTTCCATTTTGCCGTTGTCCATATTCATCATCATGCGTTTACCTACCCGTTCGGTGGTCGCTTTGCGGCAAAGATGATTCAGGATTGTTTTAGTTTCATCCGTCAGTTTCCAGTTGCCACGACGCAGACTATCGGTGATCAGGAATTTTTTTTCAAAAAATTCACGTGCTTCCACTTTGCGGGAATTCTCGAAATCGCAGTAGGTGGCATCGTCGGCACCACCGCCTATAGTGCGGATCATCATGCCTCCTGAACTGAAGTTATCATCCTGGATTTCGTCTTCCAATTGTTTAAAGATCATTTTTCCGTCGGCAAAGTTCAGTTCAAACTTATCAGTACGGGTACGAGGCAGTTCCTGTACCGAACCGCTACCGTCAGCCATTTGGATCTGCATTTGTACGGTTCGCTGGTAAATGACTTTACCCTCCTTTTGTTGGGCGTTGCCGACCATGAATGCAAACAATGCCAGGCCCGGAAGAACTATTTTTTTCATGCGATTTTATTTTAGCGCTAAGCTATAATACCTTACCTGCGCAGGTAGTTAACACACCTTGTATTAAGGTTAATAAAGGTTAATACGCTGGTGAATGGGCTAAACATTGGATTACATTTGTAACCGGGACATGAAAAAACTCCGCGGACAAGGTATTTTGATGGTGGCCGTTTTGCTGGCCATTGCCGGTTTCCAGGTATACTGGATCAGGGATAATTATTACCGTGAAAAGAAGGCGCTCGAGGTAAAGGCCCAGGCCATTTTCTACGAAACGGTACGGGAAGTACAGGATGCTAAATTGCGCAAGCGGCTAAGACTTGTAATGGAAGACAGCACACAGGCTGGTGAGGTTAAATTTCGTTCCGCGGCGCCGAGGACCACCCGGGTTCTTCATGTACTTAGTGAACAGTTGCAGATCGATACAAGCAGTCGCCAAAAAGGGGTGACCGTTAAAGTGGTGAACAGAGACCTGCCACGAGCCCGGGAACTCGCGATTGACTCAAACGGCTCATCTACATTTGAACAAATCGTAATGGTAGGTGCAGATGCATCAGCGCAGTTAGATAAATCGAAGCACGGAAGCTGGACGAACAGACCAATGCCCACCGATAGCTTTGCTGGGAGAGAAAAGAAAGTGAGCACGATCTATTTCAACAATAGCCAGGGCCAGAATTTTAGGATAAATGTTGATTCGCTTTTCTATGATTCGCTGCGGGTGAATGATCTTGACACCGCCTTTGCAAAAAAATTAGCGGAACAAAATATTGATATAAGTTTTAAGATCATTCCTGAACCAGGGAGTAAAACAGGTAAAACCAATATTAGCTTTACCCGCCGCCCGTTTACGTTTGAAAGCTTTGAAGGATACTCACTTCAGTTGGGAAATACATTTCCTTTCCTGTTGAGGAAGATCTCCCTGCCGATTCTTTTTTCTATTTTCCTGGTAGGTCTGTCTATCCTTTCATTTGCCCTGCTATACCGTAATCTGCTACGGCAACACAAACTTGCGGAGATGAAAAATGACCTGATCAGCAATATCACACATGAGTTGAAGACACCAATCGCAACAGTTGGAGTAGCGATAGAAGCCCTGAAGAATTTTAACGCCATACAGGATCCACAGAAAACCAAAGAGTATCTCGACATTTCACAAAATGAATTGCAAAGGCTGGGACTGCTGGTCGACAAAGTATTGAAGCTTTCTATGTTTGAAAACAATGCGATTGGGGTACAAATGGCGATCATCGATCTCGGTAATGTAGTCAGCGAAGTGATTAGCTCGCTGAAACTCCAGCTTGAAAAAAGCAATGCCAGCATTCAGGTCAATACTGAAGGCGATCTGCGTGTCAATGCTGACAGGCACCACCTGGTAAGCGTAGTGTTCAACTTGCTCGACAATGCCCTGAAGTATAATAAGGGCAGCGTGGATATACAGCTTAACCTTAAGGAGGAAGATGAGAACGTCATTCTGAATGTATCTGACAACGGTATTGGTATTCCGGCACATTACCAGGACAGGATATTTGAAAAATTCTTTCGCGTCCCGGCAGGCGATACACACAACGCGAAGGGCCATGGCCTGGGGTTAAGTTATGTAGCCCGCGTGATCCACGAGCATAACGGGAGCATCAGGGTCGAGAGCAGCGATGGCGCCGGCAGCAGTTTCACTATAATTTTACCAAAACCAAAATAGCTTTACATCGGAAGGCTATGAGTCATATCAAAATACTATATGTAGAGGATGAAGTATTCCTGGGCAAGATCGTAAAAGAAAGCCTTGAGAACCGCGGTTATGAGGTTGTCATGGAGACGGATGGATCGCGGGCAACTGACGAATTCAAAAGATCGGCTCCGGATGTTTGCGTGCTCGATATTATGCTTCCCAACAAAGACGGTTTTGCGATTGCCGATGAGATCAGGGAACTGAACAGGGAGGTGCCTATTATTTTTTTAACGGCAAAAACACAGTCGGAAGATGTGGTGAAAGGTTTTTCACTGGGCGGCAATGATTATATCCGCAAACCTTTCAGTATGGAAGAACTGATTGCCAGGATCCAGAATGTGTTGCGTAGCAGGAACGGCGAAATGATTGTTAAGCCCGCAACTGACATAGTTATGCTGGGTAAATACCAGTTTCATCTTAACCGGCAACTGTTGCATAATGGTGAAGATGAGCGCAAACTTTCCTACCGCGAAAGTGAACTGCTGAAATTATTGTATGAGAACAGGGATAAGATCATCGACAGGAAGGATATCTTAAACCTGCTTTGGGGTAATGATTCTTTTTTCAACTCCCGTAATCTCGACGTCTATATCACAAAGCTTCGTAGTTATTTGAAAGAGGACCCTTCTCTTGAGATTATAACGATCAAAGGAATAGGTTATCGTTTCGTAGTAACCTAATGTTAAGTCAACCATATTTTGACGGTTCCTCTTATTTTAGCTGCGAGCTGTGAGCTGCGAGCCTCGAGCCATGAGGCTCAAGGCCTCAAATTTCGTGGTCAAACGATCGGTCTCGAAGCTCGTAGCTTTTTGAAGCAGCATTTTAACCTTGACACGACACTAGCATCCTGCAGTTCTTCAGCTTCTCTCGCCTCGATCTCGTATCTATTGTTGAAGTATCCGTGGCGAATACTTTCCCAGAGGTAAAGAAAGATAAAACGAATAAAGCCATAACGTCGGAATTGCTCCAGGTGTTTTAATTCATGTAAAACCCAACGCCTGTTTTGCAGGAATTCGTCCCGGTGGGTATTGTGCAGGTGAATGGTACGGCCTATGACAATGGCTACTTTTTCAGCCCCCAGTTTCCATGCGGCCAGCCTGCCGATCCAGGAATTTTCTTTAATATGAAAACGTACCCTCATGTATTCCGAGTCATTCTAGTCTACAGGTAATGACGATTCGAAATGCCTTTAAGTTGTTCCTGAAAATGATTGGAACTGACCTATTTTTGCGGCGAAATAAAAAGACATGGCATTAAAGGCTTATTCGGTTGCAAAATTGTTTTCAGGTACGGATTGGTTAACAGAACAGGTCGTAATAACAGAAAATGGCCGGATTGTCGATATCGTTCCGGTCGCATCCGTATCGATCGAATCTGAGCGTCTTGATGGCATTTTGGCGCCGGCTTTTATTGATCTGCAGATCTATGGCGCTTATGGCAAATTGCTGGCGGTATATCCGGAGGCCGACTCGCTCGTAAAACTAAATGAATATTGCCGCAGTGGCGGTGCCGCGTATTGTCTGCCTACGGTGGCGACAAATACTTACGAGATTTTTAGACAGTCTATTGACGCTGTTAGAGCGTACCTGGAACAGGGCGGACAAGGAGTACTGGGTATACATCTTGAAGGTCCCTGGATCAACCCCGTAAAACGAGGTGCTCATATTGAATCGCTGATACATTCACCTTCACTGGAACAGGCGAAGGAAATCCTGGAGTATGGAAAGGGAATTATTAAAATGATAACCCTGGCACCGGAGTGTTGTAGCCGCGAACTGATCGATCTCGTACTATCTTATGGCATAGTCATCTCCGCCGGGCATAGTAATGCCAGTTATAATGAAGCCATAGAGAGTTTTGGAAATGGCATTACAACGATCACGCATTTATACAACGCTATGAGCCCGCTGCATCACCGTGCACCGGGATTAGTTGGCGCTGCCATGAATCATGATAAAGTAATGGCCAGCATCATACCCGATGGCCATCATGTCGATTTTGCCGCAATCAGTGTGGCTAAGAAAGCCATGGGAGATCGGTTGTTTGTGATTACAGATGCAGTAACAGAAACTGATCGAGGAGGATACCAGCATTATTTAGTTGGCGACAAATATGAAGCAGGCGGTATTCTTAGTGGCTCTGCACTTACTATGGGCAAATCTGTTCAGAACCTGGTAAACCATGTGGGCATTGAAACCGGCGAAGCGATACGCATGTGCAGCCTGTACCCAGCCCAGGTGATCGGATTGCAGCGTGAACTCGGACGTATAGAAAAAGGATACCAGTCGAAAATGGTCCTGCTCAACGAGCGTAACGACGTGATCCGCTTGATCGACTAAGGAATTTTATACCGAAGCTTCCCTGATCGCTTCCTCTTCTTTTTTCCATTGGCGGCTGTCCAGCCAAAAGGTGCCGAAGGGAATGATGGAAGAGATAAACGCTTTGATCAGCCAGGACCAGTCCTTCTTATATTCCCTTTTAACTTCCCAGGCCATAATCACAAAAGCAACAAAAAGCAATCCGTGTAAACCACCGACGATCGTGACTGCCATAGGCATACCTCCCCAATATTTCAACGGCATGGCAATAAACAGCAGCACTATAAATGAAACACCTTCGATAAAGGCGATTTTCCTGAACCAGTTAAATGTTTTCGTAGACATGATTTGATGTATGGAAATTAAATGCAAAAATTCGATGCTCAATAGTTCACAACCTGTTCCTCGATCGTCTCAGGAATTTCCCGCCATTCATATTGTTGGTTGCGAAGTTGTGGTTCAAACCCGGCTTCGCGGATCGCATCCTGGATGGTTTTGTAAGTAAAACGGTGAGGCGCGCCTGCTGCACTCACCACGTTTTCTTCGATCATGATCGATCCGAAATCATTGGCACCGCTATGCAGGCAAACCTGCGCGGTTTGTTTTCCAACCGTAAGCCAGGAGGCCTGGATGTTTTTTATATTGGGCAACATGATCCGGCTCAATGCGATCATACGGATATATTCATCAGCGGTGGTGAGATTATGAACACCACGGATCTTCGCCAACAGGGTGTCTACATCCTGGAAGGTCCAGGGTATAAAGGCCAGGAATCCTTTCGCGTTCTCAGGTTTGCGACTTTGCACTTCCCTGATCTTTACCAGGTGTTCAAACCTTTCCGCTATGGTTTCCACATGACCAAACATCATAGTGGCCGACGTAGTGATATGAAGTTTATGAGCTTCATGCATGATATCAAGCCATTCCTGTGCGCCGCATTTTCCTTTCGAGATCAGGCGTCTTACCCTGTCAACGAGAATTTCTGCACCGGCGCCAGGCAGTGAATCCATACCGGCTTCCTTCAGGGCTGTCAACACTTCTCTATGTGTACTTTTTTCAAGCTTGGTAATATGTGCCACTTCGGGTGGACCGAGGGCATGCAGGCGGATATCAGGGAATTCATTCTTTATTTGACGGAATGTATCTACATAAAACTGAAGACCCAGTTCAGGATGATGACCACCCTGCAGGAGCAGCTGATCGCCGCCATATTTTAAAGTCTCTTCAATTTTTTTGCGATAGGTGAGCATATCAGTGATATATGCCTCAGGGTGACCTGGTATGCGATAGAAATTACAGAATTTACAATTTGCGATACAGACATTGGTAGTATTGACATTGCGGTCGATTTGCCAGGTTACTTTCCCATGCGGCACCTGCTTTTTTCGCAGTTCGTCAGCAACAAACATCAATTCGGCCAGCGGAGCGTGTTGATAGAGGTAAATGCCTTCTTCTATAGATAAAAATTCAAACTTTGCTGCACGTTCTAATAGGCTTTGTAGTTCCATTATCTGGTGTTTTCATGTTGAGATAGCCAGCCAACCGGGCATTCAAGCGAAAATACAACCGAATAGCAACAAAACAGATGAATGGTTTTGAATTGGGCGGCCAAACAAGTAAATTTAGTAATATATGATCCTGGTTTGCGTCAATTTCAACGATTTTGTTGTCTTTACCGGTCATTCAAATAAGAAACAGTTCGTTCTATCCATATGAAAAAGAAGAAACTGCCGCTGTTGTTGACTTTCCTGTTATCGACCTCCATTTTGAAGGCGCAGGAAGAGTTCATTGAACCTGTTTCTCGCCTACTTACCACCATTTCTTTCACCCAGCTCACCGGTGGGGTGGTCATACTAAAAGCCCAGTTGGATGATTTTCCCGATACCCTCAATTTCATCCTGGATAGCGGCAGTAGTGGTATTTCGCTGGATTCATCGACGGTCGCCTATTTTAAATTGGTACCCGAAGAGTCGGACCGGACGATTCGCGGCATTGCAGGAATAAGAAAAGTTGGTTTTTTGTACAATCGTAAACTAAAGTTTCCCAATCTTACCGTTGACAGTCTCAATTTTCACGTCAATGATTATTCGGTACTCACCAGTGTGTATGGTGAACAGGTGGATGGCATCATCGGGTATTCCCTGCTTAGCCGTTATATCATCAAGATCAATTACGATAGCTTGAAAATTGACATTTGCAGTAAGGGTACGCTGCGCTATCCAAAGGGAGGTTTTCTTTTTCGGCCTATCCTTAGCACGCTGCCGGTGCAAACGGCCAGGATAAAAGATGAAACAGAACACAGGGCCCGGTTCCTGCATGATATTGGAGCCGGCGTATGCCTGATGTTATCGGAGGATTTTGTATACGACAGTATGTTATTACGAAAAAAAAGAAAGCTTTGGCCAAAGGACGGGGAAGGCATTGGTGGAAAAATTACGATGAATCTCACCGTCATCAAAGAGCTAAAACTGGGGCCTTACAAATTCCGAAATGTTCCTACTTATATTTTCGATGACGCGTACAATGTTACCTCTTATCCCTACCTGGGAGGGCTGATCGGCAATGATATTCTGCGCCGTTTCAATGTCATATTCAATTATCCCAAAAGGGATATTCACATGATACCCAACTCACATTACCGAGATCCCTTCGATTATTCATACACGGGGATAGAGTTGTACCTGATCAATGGTCAGATCGAGCTGGGCACGGTTGCCAAAGGTTCACCGGCAGAAGAAGCCGGGTTGATGGAGGGCGATGTGGTTGTTGGGGTCAACGGCGATTTTACACAGAATTTTCAGCGGTATAAAAACCTGCTCCTTTCAGCCAATACCAAAGTTAAACTCATCATTCGCCGCCAGGGCGAGTTGATTCAGACTGATCTGAAAGTGAAAAGCATTTTCTGATAATGCTGGCTCACATGTGGCACTTTATCACTCCCGCACCGAATCTCCCTATAGTTTGATAAATTTGACGCCTGCCTTGCAGGAAATAAACTTTACATTTCTATTTCTGTTACATAATCTATGATACATTTCGAAAGATTCACATTATCCAACGGGCTGCGGGTGATCGTACACCAGGATCTGTCAACTCCTATGGCTGTAATGGATATCATGTACGATGTTGGCGCACGTGACGAGAATCCGGATCGTACCGGATTTGCTCATTTGTTTGAACACCTGATGTTTGGAGGTTCGGTGAATATTCCGAGTTATGACGAGCCCCTTCAAATGGCCGGTGGGGAAAACAATGCCTATACTACCAACGACCTTACCAATTATTATTTGCAGATACCCGTGGAAAATCTCGAGACTGCTTTCTGGCTGGAAAGTGATCGTATGTTATCGCTGGCATTTGCAGAAAAAAGCCTGGAGGTTCAAAGGAAAGTGGTGATCGAGGAATTTAAAGAACATTATCTCAACAAACCTTATGGAGATGCCTGGCATAAGTTGCGGGAGCTGGCCTATAAAAAACATCCCTATCGCTGGATGACGATCGGGAAAGAGCTTTCACATATTGAAACTGCACAACTCGAAGAAGTAAAAAAATTTTTCTTTAAATATTACCGGCCAGTTAATGCCATCTTGGTGGTTGCCGGAAATGTGACCGTCGGGAAGGTAAAGGAACTGGCAGAAAAATGGTTTTCGGATATCCCTGCAGGTGAAAAGTATGTGCGAAATCTTCCCCAGGAACCCGAGCAACAGGAGGCCCGCCGGCTTGAAGTAAAAGGGGCTGTACCTATTGATGCATTTTATAAATGCTGGCATATATCATCACGCCTCGATAAGCGATATTATATCGCTGATCTTATCTCGGAAATCCTGAGCGGGGGTGGTTCATCAAGGCTATACCAGTCGCTGGTGAAAGACAGGCAGGTATTCAGCCATATAGAATGTCATCATTTTGGAAGTACAGATAACGGGTTGCTGGCTGTTGAGGGAAAGCTGGTGAAAGGTGTGAAAATAAACGATGCTGAAAACGCGGTGCAGGAAGTATTGGAGCGGATGAAACAGGAACCTGTATCGGAAACAGAGTTGCAGAAAGTAAAGAATAAGACAGAGAGTATGATCGCATTTGAAGACATGAGCCTGATGAACCGTGCCAATAGCCTTGCCTACTATGAACTGTTGGGGGATGCTGCACTGATCGATACTGAGCTTGATAAATACTCGTCAGTCACTGTACAGGATATCCAGCAGGAAAGCCAGCGGATATTCAGGAATGAAAACAGTAATACGCTGTATTACCTCGCAGATCATTAATTCAATTGAAAACAAACTGATGGCAGAAAGGAATATTGCACCGGAGATTGTGGATGCGGTTAAGTTTAACCTGCAGCTAAAGCCTTATAATAAATTTATACTCAATAATGGTGTGGAAGTTTACACGGTAGAAGCCGGCGCTGAGGATGTGATGTCGCTGGAATGGGTATACTATGCCGGCAACTGGTATGAAGACCAGAACCTGGTGGCAGCGACGACCAACCTCCTTTTAAAAAATGGCACTTCAAAAAAAACTGCCTTCCAGCTCAATGAGCATTTCGAATATTATGGATCCTATCTTAACAGGAGCTGTCATAGTGAAACCGCTACGCTCACCCTGCATACCCTCACCCGGCATATACATGAATTGTTACCGGTGGTTAGGGAAATATTGACCGATTCTGTTTTCCCGGAAGAGGAACTCACGATCGCCCGACAGAATATGAAGCAAAGACTACGGGTGAATCTGAAGAAAAGCGATTTCGTTGCAGGACGCCTGATCGATGTATATCTCTACGGCGAAAATCATCCTTATGGACGTTATAGTCGTGAAGAGGATTTTGATGCCCTGACACGAAAACAGTTACAGGACTTTTACAAAACTTATTACCAGGAAGGAAAACTGGTCATATTTGCAGCGGGGCGTTTGCCTGCTAACCTCGAAACACTGCTCAATGAAAATTTCGGCGACCTTCCCAACCGTGTCATTGCAGACAAGACTTTTTCGGTTGATAAAGCAGGAGAGAAAAAATACAGGGTATCAAATGACCCCGACGGCGTGCAGGGATCTATCCGGATGGCCCGTCCTTTCATAAGCCGGCATCACCCGGATTTTACAAAAGCCCAGGTTTTAAATACTTTACTCGGAGGTTTTTTCGGATCAAGACTGATGAATAATATTCGTGAGGACAAAGGGTATACTTATGGCATTCATAGTTATTTCCAAAATCACCTGCATGATTCAGCATGGATGATCAGTACCGAAGCTGGTAAAGACGTATGCGAGGCCGCCATCGAAGAAGTATATAAAGAAATGAAGATCCTGAGAGAGGAACCGGTGGGTGAAGAGGAATTGTTATTGGTAAAGAATTTTCTCATTGGCACGGTGCTGGGTGACCTCGACGGCCCTTTTCATATTATTGCACGATGGAAGAATATCATAATGAACAAACTCCCGCTTGATCATTTCGATAAGTCCGTACAAGCTATCAAGCAGGTGAGCTCGCAGGAGTTGCAGGGGCTCGCTAATAAATACCTGACGGATGAGGAGTTTTATGAACTGGTCGTTGTTTAAAAAAGTAATTGGGAGCTGATAGCTATCGGGTTTGTAATAATTGTTGTCCGGAATAAAATTTTGGATTGTTTTCAAAACCTTTGACCCGCCGTGCCCTTCGTGCCCTTCGTGACCAAAAGCAGGACACGGAGTACACAGAGGAGTTCACGGAGAAAATAATGCAAGTCGCTCGGCTTCTATGACTTTTTACCTTTACGGCAGATTTTAACACATATACGCCATTCGCTATACTCGCCGTGCCCGACATGGTTTATAATATAGCAGCGTTCCCCGGACAATAGTGATTTGTAATTAGGAATTGGGTCATCTATTCATAGTTCCCTATTTGCTATTCGGCTAACTAATTCAAAATTCCCCTTACGGAATCCGCTCCAGTATCGGCTCGAGTTTTCTTTTAAGTTTATTTCCAGGTGTAAAGCGTTTGACCAGGGTAATTCGGAAATCACCGGTTTTGATCCCGTATTCGTGATCAGATGAGCGACCCTTGGCATTGGTGGAGTTGTGCAGCCAGGAGATGGCGGCGGCCCATTCATTACTGTTGTACCCCGCTACCGCACGCAGTGTTGCATTGGGGCTTATGGAAGTTCGGTGTGCAGAACCTGTTGGCGTTTCTTCCTTTACGATGCTGAGATCCGCATTGATGGTAGCGCTGCCTGTAAGAAAAAAATGTTCTTCCCAAACGGCCGTGTACGCATAACCTGCACCAGGTCCGAACTCCAACAACCTTACCCGGTCGATGCCCTGCTGGGGATAAAAGGCATTCAGGTGGGAAGGTACCAGGGCACTATCCCCCTTTGTAGTGCCATAATATATTTCAGCGCCGATCAGGGCTGAACCGGCCGATTGTTTTTGCCATTCATTCTGGATAAATGAAGCCCGGTAGGAAAATTTTTCACCGTTCAACAAACGATAAACTGAAGCACCCAGCAGGTTTACTTTCAGATCCGGCCGCAAATAATAATTCTTATCAGCTGTACCGGCAGGTCCGCCGAGTGACAAATAGTAGCCTTTGAAAAACTGAGCATAGATATCCGTTACCCAGTCGCGGGTATAAATATGTGTCTGAAAGTCGAAAGAACGGGTTCGCCCTTTTTTGTCCTTATTTGGGTTTAAAAAACCAAAACCATAGCCTAAGCTCATTGAGAGCGCTTTGTAGCTACCACTGACACCCATGGTGGTAAGGGTGTTGGGGCGGTACCGGAGCGACTGGATCCCCTCCGGAGCTTTCATGATCAGGGAAGTGTATTTTTTGGCAAGGTATAGTTTGAGTGTAAGTTGTTCTTCAAACGTCACGTAGTAATCATTGTCACCCTGACTTTGGGCTAGCAGGGTTTTCGCGGATATTGCCAGGGCGCAAACAAATAAGAGGGTTTTTCGCATGGTCGAAAATAACCAAATTATTTAGTCTGTGAATTGGAGTTGGCAAGCCCGGTTGGGGTGTAGTGAAATTTATCCACTCCCGACTCCTGACTCCCGACTATCGCCCGACTGCTTCTTGGTAGTTAAGAGCTAATCATTGAAATTCGCACTATGGCCTTCGACAGAAAGAATTTATCCAACGAGCAGCTGATCCATTTTTATCGTAGTCTACTGTATCCCCGGTTGATCGAGGAAAAAATGTTGATCCTGTTGCGCCAGGGTAAGATCTCCAAATGGTTTAGTGGCATCGGCCAGGAGGCTATTGCTGTCGGCGCTACGCTGGCCCTCGAAAAAGATGAATGGGTAATGCCGCTTCACCGCAACCTGGGTGTGTTTACCACACGTGAAATGCCGCTGCATAAATTGTTCATGCAATGGCAGGGTGCACAGGAGGGATATAGCAAGGGCCGTGAAAGAAGTTTTCATTTTGGCAGCCGCGAACATCATATCTGTGGGATGATCTCGCACCTCGGTCCGCAACTGGCAATCGCCGACGGTGTATCGCTGGCACATAAACTCAACCAGGATAGAAAAGGAAACCCTTTGAAAATCTCACTTGCCCTGACGGGTGAAGGCGGCACCAGCGAAGGTGATTTTCATGAAGCATTGAATGTGGCGGCAGTCTGGGACCTGCCGGTTATTTTTTTGATAGAGAATAACGGTTATGGACTGAGTACACCCACAACAGAACAATACCGCTGTATCAGCCTCGTAGATAAGGCAAAAGGATATGGTATGGAGGGCGTGCAGATCGATGGTAATGATATTCTGAAGGTGTACGATACGATCAAAGGTGTGAGAGAATACTGTATTCGCCATCAAAAACCCTATCTCATAGAAGCGATGACCTTCAGGATGAGAGGCCATGAGGAAGCCAGCGGGACCAAGTATGTACCAAAGCATTTGTTTGAGCTATGGGAGAAAAAGGATCCGGTTAAGAACTACGAGGACTTCCTGGTACAACAACAGGTGCTTTCGGAACAGGATCTTGAAAATATCAGGAATGAATACCGAAAAAAAATTGAGGACGAACTGGCTGTAGGCTTTGACACAAACCCTATTCAGGTAAATACCGAAGATGAATTGGATGATGTATATGCGGCAAAGCCAAATAGTAACGGCACGCGGGTCATTGATAATTCATCCAGTAAGTATGTTGACCATACGTCATCCCCTGAACTCCGACTGATAGATGCTATAAAACAGGGGTTGCATCAAAGCATGGAGCGTCATGCCAACCTGGTATTGATGGGACAGGATATTGCCGAATACGGCGGTGCATTTAAGATCACAGAAGGGTTTGTCAATGATTTTGGCAAGTCAAGGGTTCGTAATACGCCTATTTGCGAAAGTGTTATTGTAGGTGCGGCACTTGGACTTTCGCTCGAAGGATATAAGAGCATGATGGAAATGCAGTTTGCTGATTTTGTTTCGGTCGGGTTCAACCAGATCGTGAATAACCTCGCTAAAATTCACTATCGCTGGGGACAAAATGCCGATGTAGTGATCCGGATGCCGACAGGCGCCGGAGTTGGTGCGGGGCCATTCCATAGTCAAAGTAATGAAGCCTGGTTTGTACATACACCCGGTTTGAAGGTGGTGTATCCTTCTACTCCCATGGATGCAAAAGGATTGCTGATTGCAGCGATCAATGATCCCAACCCGGTTATGTATTTCGAGCATAAAGCTCTGTATCGGAGTGTAAGCGGAGCTGTGCCGGAAGACTATTATGAAATAGAAATTGGCAAGGCCAGGCATGTAAGGGATGGTGATGAAGTGGGCATCATTACCTATGGTAGTGGTGTACACTGGGCAGAGGACTATGCTGCAGAGCATCCTGAAATTTCCATCGATATTGTCGACCTCAGGACCTTATTACCCCTTGATTATATGGCCATCCGTGATGCTGTAAAAAGAACCGGTCGCGTTTTAATATTGCATGAAGACACCCTCACCGGTGGCATTGGTGGCGAGATCGCTGCCTGGATCGCAGAAAACTGCTTTGATCTGCTCGACGCACCTGTGATGCGATGCGCTTCACTGGACTCACCGATACCTTTCAATGTTGAGCTGGAGCAAAATTTCCTGGCAAAGTCCAGGCTGGATGAATGCGTCACTAAACTGGTGAATTACTAGTAAACCGGCCTGATTTTACAATTGCCAACCGGGAAACAGGGATTACCAATTCTGTTAATATTATCCTGTACTTTATCGATAGCTTTCTTTTAAAAAAAGTAAAGCGCATGCCGGCAAAATGGATAATATGTTGTTGCTTGTTGACAATAACGATACTTTCCTATTCCCAGCCTGTTACTCAAACTATCAGGGGCCAGGTAATCGATAAAGACAGTCGCAGGCCTTTGGCAGGAGCTACCCTTTCACTGGATGATGACAGTGTGCAGGCTGCGACGATCAGCGATAAGGCGGGACATTTTGCGCTGAAAGATATTCCCGTGGGACGCCACCGCTTACAATGCAGTTTTAGTGGGTACGCACCATTTATTACCGATAATTTTTTATTGAATAGTGCGAGGGAACTGGAACTTGTTATCGAGCTGGAACAAGTGTACCAACAGCAAACCGAAGTGCGCGTGAAAGCTGTACGCAATCCAAAGTTACCCGTTAATAAAGCTGCGGTTGTTAGTACCCGCTCGTTCACCCCAGAGGAAACAAGTCGATATGCTGCCAGCGTCAACGATCCCAGTCGCATGGCTATGAGCTTTCCGGGTGTACAACCCACCCGTGATGCCAGGAGCGATATCATTATTCGCGGTAACTCTGCAGCTGGAATGTTATGGAGACTGGAAGGTATTGATATCCCCAATCCGAATCATTTTGCACGCAAAGGTTCGAGTGGAGGTGGTATTACAATTTTCAGCAGCAGCATGCTGGCCAATTCGGATTTTTCAAGTGGTGCTTTTCCTGCTGAATATGGCGATGCTTTGTCTGGTGTGTTTGACATGCGTTTCAGATCGGGTAATAAAGAAAAGAACCAGTACACCTTCAAGGCAGGCTTGATCGGCATTGATTTTTCAGCCGAAGGACCCATGCAAAAAAATAGCAGTTCGTTTCTGCTTAACTACCGGTATTCCACGCTGGGTATTTTAGACAAACTCGGATTTCATCTTGCCGGTGAAAGAGAAGTCAACACATTCCAGGACATTTCTTTCAATTTAGATTTCCCATCAAAAAATAAGCGCTCAGTTTTTAATTTCTGGGGTATCGCCGGACTGAGCAGGGAAGATTATGCTGAAGTGGATGATCCCAATGAGTGGGACGAATACGATGACTACGCGATCTACGATTTTAAAACAAAAATGGGCGCTACCGGCATTGGTCATAGTTTGCAACTAGGTAATACCTCGCTACTTAAGACATCTCTTGCCATTATGGATCAGAAGATCCGGTATGTAGATGACACGCTGAATACCCAGAAAGTTCCTTTTACGACCAATGATGAAGTGTATAAAAACAACCGGGTATCATTTGCCATCTCTTTCCAGACAAAACCCGTTTCTGCATTAACCTGGAAGACGGGAATGTTCATCAGCCGTCTCGGCTACCGATTCAACCAAAGTGTTTTTGACTTTGATGCCCGTGTTTATCGTCGCGACGTTGTCGACGGAGATGGAAATGCATTTTTGTGGCAACCGTATACTCAGTTTGGTTTGAAGGTCGGTCAAAAGTTAACGGTCAATACAGGATTGCATGTCATGTATCTTTATCTCAACAAAACCAGGTCGATCGAACCGCGGAGCAGTTTACTGTATCGGATCAATCCCAATCATACCATAAGCCTGGCTGCAGGACGACATGGCAAAGTGCTTCCGCTTGGATCTTATTTTTTCAAGGCCGGCAATGGCGACTTGCCAAATCTTGAACTAGACATGATGAAGTCAACGCATTTTGTCTGGGCCTATGACTGGCTGATGAAAAGGAACTGGCGTCTACACATCGAGGCCTACCTGCAAAAACTAAGCGATATTCCGGTGGTGGATGATATTGACAGAACTTTCTGGCTACTGAATATGACAGAGGGATATGCCACAGAGCCCCTGGTGAGCAGGGGCAAGGGCGAAAACAAAGGTGTTGACATAACACTGGAGAAATTTTTTTCCAAGGGTTGGTTTATGCTTGCAGGATTTTCATTTTTTAATTCTTCGTATTCTCCCCTGAACGGGAAATCATACAACACGCAATACAATAGCCGCTCGGCGGGAACATTTACTTCCGGTCGTGAATGGAAGTGGAAAAAGAATAAGACCATGGGCCTCGGAGGAAAAGTATTGTACAACGGTGGCATGCCCATATCACCACTCCTTGCGGGAGCGCCTGTCAATTCAAGAGAACCTGTCTTGGATGAAACAAGGCCTTTCTCGGAAACTGTTCCATGCTATTTCAGAATGGACGCCAGGTTAACCTTGCGAAAAGACAGGACAAAGTCGGCCTGGATGATAGCTCTGGATATCCAAAATCTTCTTGGGATAAACAATACGGATGCTTTAAGTCGCCGTTATGATCCTGCAGCCCGTGAATGGATATACAAAAAATCTTCAGGTTTTATCCCGGTGATCAGCTACCAGCTGGATTTTTGAGTATTGAAAAGTGTATTCTTTTCGTTAGGCCGTTCTTGTAATGCTGATAAAGTAATTACTTACTTGCTCATCATCTCTACTACGCCCGACCAACCATCAGGCACGCCTTTTTGGAGGTAGCGTGTTGCATTTTGGCAAAAAAATGCAGCGGTCTGGTCAGCAGGGTTTAGTTCCGTGACGGATTCAAAAGCCCTGATGGCTGATGCAAAGGAACGGTTCAGGTAATCCTGCATACCCTCATTAAAAAGTGGAAGGGTATTTTCTTTAATTTTAATTTCTTCTTCCGGGCTCCCGCTAAAACATTCATGAATTCCTATCGGCTCCTGTTTACCCTTCACCTGCACCTGTCCCAGGTACCTGAGTTTAAATAAAGGTGAATCCCCGAGTTGTTGCAGGGTAGCATCGCTGAGCAGGATGTCGGCCTTATAGTATTTTGTCAAACTCTCAATACGTGATGCGGTATTGACGGTGTCTGAAATGGTTGTTGCATCCAGCCTGTTCTTATCGCCAGTAATACCCATTACCAGCGCCCCGGTATGCATGCCGATACCGATGCGGATCGGTGGTTGGTTGTTCTGGCTTCTTTTGCTATTGAACCCGACCATGCTTTTTTTCATCTCCACGGCAGCCAACAAGGCATCCATCGCGTTGCCGGGGAAAAGCGCCATGATGGAATCACCGAGATACTGGTTGATAAATCCATTGTGTTGCCGGATGATGGGTCCCAGTGTTTCATTGTAATCGCAGACAAACCGAAATGTTTCTTCGGGGCTCATCCTTTCAGAAAGTGAAGTATAATCGCGGATATCAGTAAAGAGTACAGTCACTACTTTTTCAACCTGATCACCCAGCCTTACGTCGGTGATGACATCGTGGCCTAAAGAGCCGATGAATTCGTAAGGGACAAACTTGCCTGCCACTTCATAAATCTTGCGCATGGCTTCTTCCCTTTCGTGGGCCTCACGAATATTTTTTTCATACAGCAATGCGCTTTCGATAGCGGAGGAAGATTGCAGGGCCAGCGTAGTGAGAAATTTAAGATCGGCAGCAGCATAGTGCATAGGCCTTTCGCTGGCAAGTATAATTGCACCCATCACACGATGTTTTACCTTCAGCGCCGTGTACATTACCGATTGAACAGAAGGATGTATAATGCCGGATTCTTTCAACAGGCTGAGATCACTCATGATATCGGACATGCCGCTTAATCCGATCTTCAGCATGCGGCTTGCATTGGCTACGACACGCTCTTTGTTAAACAGGTCTTCGCCGGCAGTGGCTGGTACATCCAGTTGCTTATTGGTTTCATCCCAAAGGGTCACTATAGCACTACCCTCTGGCTTGAGATGCATGGCCTCCTGTACAGTGATCTCCGCAATGGCTGTTGGTCCGATGGCCTGTGCCAGTTTATCTGAAAAATTGAAGACCATGTTCACTTCCTGGTAAAGCGACAAGACCTCGGCTCCCAGTTTTTTTCGTTCTGTTTCTTTTTTTGCCAGTAACGAAAGCAGGGAAGCAATGGAATCGGCCTTTTCATTGCCTATTACCCAGCCCAGGTTTTCATCGTCGAGCATTACCGGCCAGCGATGGGTGTTGTCTGGCAGATCTATACCTGCAATAAATTTGCCCTGGTCGTCTTCAATGCGGATATCGCCGTTCAATTGGTCTATCAACGACAATACCGAAGTGGGGTCACCGGTTTTTTTCCCGATAATATGCTTAAGATTTATCCTCGCCATGAGTTATCAAAGAAGCTCCTTAATATTAATAAAAGAAATCAAAGGCCCAGTACATCTTTTGCCTTTTGCAGGATCATTTCCGGATCAAAAGGTTTGGTCATATACACGTCAGCGCCAACTTCCTGGCCTTTTTGCCTGTCGAGTTCCTGCCCTTTTGCGGTGAGCAGGGCGATGTATACGTCTGTTAATTCGAGCTCTTTCTTTACTTTCTTACAGACATCCATGCCATTCATGCGCGGCATCATCACGTCCAGGAAGACAAGCTGCGGCTTCTCTCTTTGAATCATGTCGAGTGCCACCTCCCCATTTTCTGCTGTCAGGAACTCTACGCCTTCGTCTTCCAGTTCTTCCAGTGTTTGTTCGATAAGCATTCGGATATGCGCTTCATCATCCACGATTAAGATTTTTTTCTCCATGTGTTGTTGTTTTCTACGTTTCCAGCATGGCTGGTATTTTATGATTGTTATTTCTCTTTTTGCGTTCGGGCAGATTTATTATTGATAGATCAGGAACAGCACATTCTCCAACCCTTTTTCAAACCTTAATGATTTTACGATCTCCTGCTTATCGGAATGTATAGAGTTTAGGATGATTATATCCGGTTGAGTTTTGATCGCTTTTGCAACCAGTTCCTTTCCATCTGATTCCACTACCTGGTAGCCTTTTGCCTGCAGCACATCGGTCAGTGAGCGTACCGCGGTCGTGTCCTCATCCACAACCATCACTTTTTTCTTTGACTTGCCCTGTTCAATCAGGTTACCCACTTCTGCGAAAAGCTCAGCCGTATCGATTGGCTTGGTAAGATAGCGGTCTACACCAATGCGATATCCCCTGGCCTTGTCCTGCACGATGGATAAGACGATGATCGGTATATCCATGGTATTCGGATCGTTCTTGAGAATGGCAGCTACATCAAACCCGTTCATCTCAGGCATCATAACATCGAGGATCACGAGGTCGGGGCGGTGCTGACGAATCCTGGCCAGTGCTTCTTTGCCATTGCTGGCTTCTTCTATCAGGTAACCGGCATCTCCCAACTCCTGTTGTAAAAGTGAACGGATGGAATCATCGTCATCCACCACCAGGATCGTCGCGTGATTGCCGTTGAGTTTAAATTTGGATTGCGCCATCTGTTCCTTCAATTGCTTCACCAGGTCATCCAGGTGGATCGGTTGTGTCGACGAAGCCTGTTTTGGAATGGGAAGTGCGAAATAGAAAGTGCTTCCTTTGCCCAGTTCACTTTTAAGCCAGATACGTCCCTGGTGGTGTTCAATAATCTCTTTACAGATCGGAAGCCCGAGCCCGGTACCCTTGGGTTTGTCGGTCAGAGTATCTCCAACCACTTGCTTGAATTGTTCAAACACCGCGGCATGATCAGCGGGGGCGATACCGATACCTGTATCAGTAATACCGGTGATGATCTCACCTTTTTTGGTGGTAATGCTGCAAGTGATCACTCCCGAAGGCGTAAATTTTACTGCATTGGAGATCAGGTTTACCATGACCTGTATCAACTTGTCGCGGTCGCCGTGTACCAGGGGCAGGTCATCGGGTATACTTGTTTTCAGCTGAAGGTTCTTTTGCTCAAATAGTGAAGTGGTGGCGGCGAGAGCCCGTTCGGCAACCTCCTGGATCGACACGGTCTCCATATTCCACTCCATTTTACCCGCTTCAATTTTTGCCAGGTCAAGTACCTCGTTTATCAGGTTGGTCAGACGCTCACCCTCCGAAACCACTACTGCCAGGTTATCGCTAACCTGCTGAATGGTTTTGTCAATCTTTGTATCGGATCTATTTGTGGCGGGAAATATTTTTTCTTCCAGTCGTTTCCGTATGATCTTGGCAAAACCCAACACCGATGTGAGTGGGGTTCTCAATTCATGGCTGACAGTTGAAAGGAATGCACTCTTTGCCTGGTTGGCTTTTTCTGCAGCCTGACTGGCTTCCTCGGCCTGTTGTTTGGCCATCGTTACCTCTTCAAACAATTGCGCCTTGCGCAGTGCCACTCCCACCGATGCCGCGATCGTTGATAAAAGTCGTTCGTCGTTTTCATCAAAGCGGTTTTCGCTTTCAGTACTTTGAACACTGAGTACCCCAATGATCTCATCGCCCACAGGAATAGGAACACCCAGGTAGGAGGCCGCAGGAATACCCAGCCGCTGAACACCGAGACGGGTGGTCATTTCGTCCACATCTTTGTTAACCAGTAGTGCCTTGCCCGTCAAAATGATCTGGGAAGTAAGTCCTTCCCCAAGACGCATTGGCATTAGTTCATCGCCATACTGGTAAGGGAAATAAATGATCTTACTAACCGGGTTAAGCAGGGCGAGATAAACAATATTGGCTTTGAATTGGTCGCGCAACTTGTCACCAACCAGTTTAATAAGCTCCTCGGGATTAAGTTGCGAAGCCAGTGTCTGGCTGATATTATTTACGGTACTTAATTCGGTAGCTCTTTGTTTTGTCTCATCCAGCAGGCGGGTTGTTTCGTCAAACAACCGCGTGTTTTCAAGCGCAACGGCCATGCTGCTGGTAAGCGCGGTAAGCATACCCAGTTCAGCCTCAGTGAAAGCATGTTCTTTGTCGAGGTTTTGCAGACTTACCGAACCACGCACAACACCACCCACGATCATGGGTACAAATACCGCAGACTTTGGAGGCTGACCAATAGTCACACCGGTGCCGCCATATTTTTTGGCTGTTTCAAGGTAGTTTTCATTTATCATCAGTGGCTTTTGCGTTTCGATCAAACGCTTATTGGCCCAATTCAACGGCCGTGGTTCAATAAACTGGCGTTTACCTTTTTCAATGACGTATCGCCATACTTCTTTGCCCGTTTCATGTTCAAAGGTGCGAATGAGTACGGTTTGTGTGTCGAAGAGTTCGCAAAGTTTTTCTCCCACCAGTTCATAGATCGCAGAGGATTTGAACTCTTTCACCAGTCCTTCCTGCACATTGTTGATCACCGCCAGCTCTGCTTTTCTTTGTTCGGTTTCTTTCAACAGCATTTTGGTTTCGTCGAAAAGACGGGCACTCTTCAGGGCTACGCTCATACTGTTGACGAGGGTTACCAGCAGGCTTATATCCGATTCTGAGAATGCATCTTCCTGGTCGATATTCTGCAGGCTGATCACACCTGTTACTTCACCACCTGCCACCAGGGGTACCAGCACAAGTGATTTTGCAGCTTCTCCCACGATCACCGTGTTGTCGTATTGTGAACGGAATTTCTCAACATCTCTATTAATGACCAGCAACTGACCTGATCGAATCACATGCTCCCTGAAACCTTTTGGTGATCGTGGACCCAGGAGTGTACGATCTCCTTTTTCGTAGGAGTATTTGTCTTCGATAAGATTATTTTTTTTATCATACGTCACTATATCAACAACCTGCGCATTAAAGATCTCACGCATTTTATCTCCCACAAGGTCATAAATGCCCTGCATGTCCATTTGTGCAACCAGGCTTTCCTGTACACTGTTGATCACCGCCAGTTCAGCGTTGCGCTGTTCGGTTTCTTTTAATAAACGGTTGGTCTCATCAAAAAGCCTGGCACTTTCAAGTGCCACGCTCATGCTATTGGC
Organism: Bacteroidota bacterium; assembly: GCA_023424015.1. Lineage (GTDB taxonomy): Bacteria > Bacteroidota > Bacteroidia > Chitinophagales > Chitinophagaceae > Terrimonas_B. Next base: position 46,869 of record JAFAEM010000011.1, read on the forward strand.
AAGTGTGGTGAGCAGGCTTACATCGGAGTCTGTAAATGCATGTTCATGATCCAGGTTTTGCAGGCTGATTATACCATTGACCTTGCCGCCAGCCAGGAGGGGATAAAAAATTTGGGATTTGGGAAATTCACCGATCAACAACTCATTGTTGAAGTTTTTGCATTCTTCTTCAATGTTTTCATTGTGCAGCAGCATGTCACCCGTTTCGATTACGTGCTTCCTGAAGCCTTTTGGTTCACGCGGACCCAGTAAAGTCCGGTCTCCTTTTTCAAAGGCGTAACGATCTTCAATCAGGTTTGACTGGCGATCATAGGTAACAATGTCGATTACCTGGGCATTGAAGATCTCGCGGATCTTTTCACCCACCAGTTCATAAATTCCCTGGATATCCATTTCTCTTACCAAACCATCCTGCACACTGTTGATCACCGCCAGTTCTGCATTTCTTTGTTCAGTTTCCTTGAGCAGGCGTTTTGTTTCATCAAAAAGCCGCGCACTTTCCAGTGCAATACTCATACTGTTGGCCAGGGTATTGATAAGCCTCACATTGGAATCGGAAAAGGCATTTTCATGATCTACGTTTTGCAGGCTGATGATGCCGGTGACATTGCCACCCGTGATCATGGGGACCATCACAAAAGATTTGGCTTCTTCGCCAACGACTACAACATTATCGTATTGCTTACCGACTTCACTTGCATTTTCATTGATCACAAGTTGATCGCCCGTCTCGATGATATGTTTCCTGAAGCCTTTTGGTTCACGCGGACCTAATAAAGTCCGGTCTCCTTTTTCATAAGAGTATTTATCCTCAATAAGGTTCGACTTCCTGTCATAAGTTACAATATCGATCACCTGTGCATCGAAAATTTCGCGGATCTTTTCACCCACCAGGTAGTAGATACCCTGGATATCCATTTCCCTTACCAGCCCGTCCTGCACACTGTTGATCACGGCCAGTTCTGCATTTCTTTGTTCGGTTTCTTTCAGCAGGCGTTTTGTTTCATCAAAAAGCCGCGCACTTTCCAGTGCAATACTCATGCTGTTAGCCAGGGTATTGATCAACCTCACATTGGAATCAGAAAAAGCCTGTTCGTGATCTACGTTTTGCAGGCTGATGATGCCTGTGACCTGTCCGCCCGTGATCATCGGTACCAGTACAAGTGATTTGGGTTGTTCACCAACGATTACGACATTATCGTATTGTTTACCGACTTCAATTGCATTTTCATTGATCACGAGTTGTTCGCCGGTTTCAATGATATGTTTCCTGAATCCTTTTGGTTCCCTTGGACCAAGCAGGGTGCGGTCGCCTTTTTCATAAGCATACTTATCTTCGATCAGGTTCGTCTTCTTGTCATAGGTTACAATATCAATTACCTGTGCGTCGAAAATTTCGCGGATCTTTTCTCCCACCAGGTAATAAATACCCTGGATGTCCATTTCTCTTACCAGTCCATCCTGCACACTATTGATGACCGCCAATTCCGCGTTACGCTGTTCTGTTTCTTTGAGCAGGCGATTGGTTACATCAAAACGTCGGGCACTTTCCAGGGCCACACTCATACTATTGGCCAGCGTGGAAAGCAGGCTTACATCTGATTCAGAAAAAGCATGTTCCTTGTCAAGATCCTGCAGGCTGATTATTCCTCTTACTTCACCGGCCGTGATCAGGGGAACAAACAAAACTGACTTTGATTGTTCACCCATCAACACCAGGTTGCCATACTCCTTCATCCTCTCCTGGATGTTTTCATTGATCACCTGCACCTGCCTGCTTTCTATCACGTTTTTCCGGAATCCCTGGGGTTCTCTGGGCCCAAGCAGGGTCCGGTCTCCTTTTTCATAGGCATAACGGTCTTCCATCAGGTTGGTCTTCGGATCGTAGGTTACGATGTCGATCACCTGCGCGTTGAAGATCAGCCTGATCTTTTCTCCCACCAGGTCATATATATCCTGGATACCGATTTCCTTAACAAGGCCTTCCTGCACACTGTTGATCACAGCCAGTTCTTCGATACGGTGACTCAGTTCCGCTGTACGGGAAGCCACAATTTGCTCAAGTTCCTTGTGTTTGGCCTTCAATTGTCGCGTACGGTAGCGAACGATTAGCCCAATGACCGCCAGGGCAGCCAGTGCATATAGCGCATAAGCCCACCAGGTGGCATACCATGGTGGCAGTATGCTGAAGTAATAGACGGATTCATCACTAGTCTTATGATAAACGTTTTTTGCTCTTACATGAAATGCGTATTTCCCGGCTGGAAGATTCGTGTATTCTTTATAGTAATTATTATCAAATCCAGACCAGTCCGGCTCAAACCCCTCCAGCCAGGTTTGATAAAGCGTTTTGTCCTCCTGTTCGAAGAAAGGCGCCGCATATTCAAAACGCATGGTATTGCTACGGTAGGAAACAGAGGGTGCGTTCTCTCCGCTCCCAGCTGTGGCGGTACTCAGCAGTCGCTTACCTGCGTTGACGCTTCTGATGTGGGTAGTGAAGTTCTGATCATAGTCTTTGTGAAGGTTTTCATCATAGCGGATCAAGCCATCAGTGGTACAGATCCAGGTAATGCCGTTCTCTTCTGAGAATATTTTTGAAAAAGTTTTCTCTGCTACCGGCAACAAAGAAGTTTTATCGATCTTGTATTTTCCATCTGCCTGTGGCGTGGCAATGATTGTTTCCTTTCCAAAACGCATCCAAAGCCGTCCTTTAGGGTCTTCGTGTACATCAAACTCCGCTATTCCACCAGCATATTCAAAATTGCCAAAGCTGGTATCGGCGTAAAATTTTTTTTGTTGTTCATCAAACCTGAACAAGGATGAATCGCCAAGGAAATAATTTTCCCCTTTTATCTGGAATACGGAACCAGCTGCTTTCCGAAGGCCATGTCCTTCACCAAATTTTTCATAAACAAATCGTTTTACGTCCAGTTGCCCGTTTGCATCGAGGGCAGGTTTGATCAGGTAAACGGAGCCGTTTTGCGTACCTGCCCAGAATGAACCATCTTTATTTTCTGCAAATGTCCAGAATTGATCATCGAGATTTGGTACAAAGCCTTCGAACCGCCAGGTATTGGCTTTTTTATCACGCAGGAATACAGCTACGCCGAAAGTGGCGCCGCCTAGTAACATGTTGGGGTTGTATTTGGATAAATAGAGTCCCGTCAGCTGCATATCCCCGCCAATGGAGGGTCGTAACAGCGATACTTTATCATCCCTGATTGCGAAGAGGCCATCATTTGGTACCAGCAAAGTGTTACCATCTTTCAATAAAGCGAAAGTCTGGTTACGGGGCACCTGCCCGATCTCTTCAAACCGCCCGGTTTTGGAGTTCAAACGCAACAGCCCATTGGTTGTACCAAGGTATAATTGTCCATTAAATCTTTCAATACTAAGTGTGGTAGTATTAATACCCGACTGTGCGGTGAATTGGGTAATGGGCGAATTTGTCTCAACACGTGATATCCCGTTGTCCAGGCCCAACCAAAGGATACCCCGGCTATCGATGTAAACCGAATACACGGATTCGTCCTGTAATCCCACATCCCTGTTGATCAGCTGTACTATTTTGCCTCCCGCATCGATCGTAACCAGGCCTTTACCCGTTGTGGAAAGAATGTAATTGCCATCGGCTGTCATCTCTCCTTTATACAGCGTTGATGATTTTAAAAAAGGGTTAGCCTCGGTTTTAAATGGTTTGAAATTTTTTCCATCATATATGAAAAGACCGCTGTAAAACAAACCGACCAGGTATTGCTTTGGCTCTGAGGCTGTACGAGTTCCGGAAGGGTCACGATAGGGAAGCATTACCTGCATCCGTTCCTGCCCAGTAAACCCGCTTCCCGGAACCAGCTGTAAAGAATCATTCACCAGGTGAAGCAGGCCGATCCCCTGCTGATGCACGAAATATTCATTGTCCAGGTTAAACGCAAACATAAACTTGGTAACGGGAATCCAAACCCTGACCAGTTTTTTATCTACTATCCGGAAAACGTATTCTCTGGACTGAACTAATATTTCCGGACCATTGGTGTAGATCGTCCAGACATCATAAAAATTGCGGAATTGCGCTGGTATAAGGTCTTTGAACGAAATGGCTACGGTCTGGCCCACGCTATCCATCGACAAATAGCCAAAATCGCCAACTCCTCCATAATAGATGGTCCCGTCCTCGCCGCGGGCCATCGCTCTTACGATTGCGGGCACTTCTTTAAAAATTACCTTTCTCCATTTGACCCCATCGTATTCGAGTATCCCATTTTGGATGCCGAAATATAAAAATCCACGGTTGTCTTCAATGATAGAAAAGGTCTGTGGCGGGGCTTTATAAGTCTTGGCCGAATAATTTGTAATAAATGGCAATCCTTTTTCGGTATCGTCCTGCGCGTTTAGGCTCAATACCGAACAAAGGGCAAGTATTCCGGCTAAACAAAAAGTTTTTTTTCTGTTTAAAGCAAACAGGTAGCTTTTTCTCATGGTGGTATTGCAGGCTTAATATGCTAGTCTCGTTCAGGTAGGATGGCCTTCAAAAAAATGCGGATTGACCTGGAATCTAAAGGTGCAGATGTTGTTTAAATATAACACATTATTAAAGAAACCGGGAGTTTTTTTACCGCCACACGATTCAACCTGTTTTAAGGGACTATATCTATGATCCCCATTCATTGATTGTTGCTATAAAGAGCATAAATTGCAATCTTCGAACAACCACCGTCCGGATGAGAGAACTGTTTTTAATCCTTTGCCTGACCGCAATAGTATGCTCCGCCAATGCCCAACCGCTCCGGGATGCGGATTCTACAAAGGTGATCCGTGTGGTGGATGAAATGCTCGCTGTGCGAAACAGGGACTTAGAAAAACGAGACAGTCTTCTTTCCGTATCGATACAAGTATCATCACAAATTGGACGCAAGGACTACCTGCTTAAACTTTACAATCTCTGGTCAGTTCTGAAACTGCAGCAAAATGAATATCGCCTTGCGACGGACCTTTCCTTAACATCTGTCAACCTTGTGGCAGGAACGCCGCTCGAGAAGTCTGTTTTTTTCCGTGATGCGGTCACTCAGCTCGCTTTATCTTATACATACCTGGGTAAAAATGACAGCTGTATTTATTGGGCTGAATATGGCAGGGGACTTTGCCGCCAACAGAAAGACAATTTTAATCATAGTGTTTTGCTTACGCTTGAAGCGATCAGCAGGATGAATGACTGGCCGGAAAACCGGGTTGAAAAATTATTCGACACTGCTATCAGCCTGGCCCGAACAACACCCAGCCCACATGATGATATGATGGCCGGGTATAATAAAGCTGGTTTTTTAAAAGCTGCGGGCAAAAAGGATTGGGTGCGATCCATTGAAACACTTACATCGCTACAGGAGATCATCGATCACCCGGAATTTTCGTCGGTAAAGGATAAACCTTACGAGCGGGTACCTTTTTGGTTTCGGGGTGCACGGCCTTCACTTTATCGCGAGCTCAGCCAGGTTTATTTCCAGCTGTCCAATCTGGGTGATGCCTGTTATTACCAGGAGGAAATTGTAAAAGATTACAAAAACACCGATAATTATGCTTACCTGCCCTATGTCTGGAGCGACCTGGCAGAATATGAGACATTCCGCAACAACAAACAGAAAGTAAAGCATATTTATGACAGCAGCAGCCTGTTGATCCGGCAATACCATAAGAAAGAAGAAATTCCTATCCCTTCCTTTTATTATGCTGGTGGCTGGTTGGCTGAACAGGAAGGGGATCTCAAGGCCGCAATACAACAATATAGTAAAGCGATAGCGGCGGCCGCGCCGGGCTTTCATCTCTCCAGCCTCGCCTTGTTTCGTACACAGGTAAAGATGGGCGATATCGAGGGGGCAAACCAGTCTTACACAAGCATACGCAAACAATTATGGAGCAATCCCATATTTTTTTACCAGGTTCTTTTTGAAAAAGAGCTTGCCGAATACTACCAGGCCAGGGGCGATGAGAGAATGGCCATGCAATCGCGGCTTCAGTATTACCAGTTAAAAGATTCGATGACCACAGCCGCCCGTTTTTATATGATCAATGAGGCGGAGACCCGATTCAAGACCAGGGAAAAAGAAAAAGAGCTTGCGTTGATGAATAAGGAAAAACTGGTACGGGAAAAAGCATTGCAGCAAAAAACATGGCAGGTGATCTTTTTGGTCGGTGGTCTGATCCTGTTGTTGGGCTCGCTGCTCCTGCTTTTCAGGTTTTACAGGAATAAAAGGCTACAGGCCATTATACTCAAACAGAAAAATCTACAGATCGAAACACTGATACGCGAATTGCATCACCGGGTAAAAAATAATCTCCAGGTGGTATCGAGCCTGATGAGTTTGCAATCGAATCGCATCGAGGATGATAATGCAAGGCAGGCGCTTGAAGAGGGGAAGACAAGGGTAGATGCCATGGCAATGATCCACCAGCGCTTATATATGGACAATGATTTGGCTGCCGTGGATATATCAGATTACCTTCACAATCTTACGATCTCCCTGGCAAACAGTTTCGGCTACAGTGCGGAGAACTTAAGAACAATGGTTGAGTTGCCGAAAAAATCCATGGATATTGACCAGGCCATCCCCGTAGGTCTTATTGTAAATGAGTTGGTGACTAATGCTTTTAAACATGCATTCGATGGTATCCGGCAGCCATTGATCAGCGTTTCGCTCCGCGAGATCGATGAAAAAACTACCGAATTAAAAGTAAGTGATAATGGTTCAGGTATGACCGATCCCGCGGGACTTAAGAAATCGGGCTCTTTTGGTATGAAACTGGTGTATACCCTGGTGAAGCAGTTGAATGGGGAACTGAATGTAGTACAGGATAAAGGAACAATATTTAAAATTAAGATCAGGGCATGATCATGGCAAACGACAAAGATTTAGTGTTGGTGGTGGAGGATGAATTAATAACGGCGGAAAGCATACGTGAACTGCTTGAAGAAGAAGATTATATCGTGATCGGGATTGCCAAAGATGCAGATTCGGCCTTGCGATTGAGTCGCGACGCTGAACAACCGCCGGGAGTCGTTGTTTGCGATATAAATATTAAAGGGGAAGTAAAAGGGGTGGAACTCGCCGGCAGGTTGAGAAAACAATATGGTTGCGAGATCATCTTTCTTACTGCTTACACCGACACCCAGACGCTTGAATCAGCTTTTGAAACAGAGCCGGTCATGTATGTGGTAAAACCTTATAACGATACGCAGTTGCGGGTGGCGGTTCAAATGGCTTTTCATAAAATTTTAAAGAAAGAAAAAGCAGGCACTCATAAAATACTAGACCTGACGGAAAGAGAAAGAGAGATCGCTGGGCTGGTTGCACAGGGTGATTCTTCAAAACAAATAGCACGTAAATTGTCGATTAGCGTGGAGACTGTAAAAACACATCGCCGTCGTATGCTGTCCAAGAATAATATCAGCAGCTTTCCACACCTGGTTTTCCTGATGAAAAACGGGTTGTAGTTTCAATCTGATACTGAATATTGTAGTTGTAAATTTCCACTGGTTTTGGATTATTGCGTAAGTTTAGATCCTGAAAAAAAGATCCTGTTTTATGAGAAAAATTGGACTAGCTACCACGATGTTTTTTGCTTTTTTCTGGCTTACCCTTACTACACTGGCGCAGCAGCCTGTTTTGTTTGACCCTTCTTACAAGCCGGCTGTTTATTCTGACCCTGACCGTTTGGAAAAAATAAAGAAGGCATTTCCGGTTATCGACAACCTGTTTAGAAAAACAGCGACAGATAATCATTTTCCCGGTCTTGCCTGGGGTATTGTAGTGGATGGGAAACTAGTGCATACCGGCAATTATGGCTTTACCGATATTGAGAAAAAAGTACCAGTTACTTCCTCATCTCTGTTTAGGATTGCTTCCATGAGCAAGAGCTTTACTGCGATGGCAATCTTAAAACTTCGTGATGACGGGAAGCTGGATCTCGACGATCCCGCATATAAGTTTATTCCTGAGTTAAAGAATTTAAAGTATCCCACATCCGACTCCCCACCCATTACCGTACGACACCTGCTTACACATGGCGGGGGATTTCCGGAAGACAATCCCTGGGGCGACCGGCAGCTTGCCGATACCGACAAGGAGTTGATGGAGTTTATCGGCAAGCAGATCATCTTTTCGAATCCACCCGGCATCGAGTATGAGTATAGTAACCTGGGGTTTGCCTTGTTGGGAAAAATTATTACAAATGCTTCAGGTCAACGCTACCAGGATTATATAAGAAATAATATCTGGAAACCGCTTGGCATGCATACAACCGAATGGGAGTATGCCAATATCGCTCCCGAAAAACTGGCACACGGCTATCGCTGGCTCAATGAAAAATGGAATGAAGAAGCACTCTTGCACGATACGCCTGACGGATCCTGGGGTGCAATGGGTAGTATGATCAGTTCAGTGGAAGAGTTTTCCAGTTATATGGCTTTTCACCTTTCGGCCTGGCCGCCGAATAATGCGAAGGAAACAGGCCCTGTCAAAAGAAGTTCGGTGCGTGAGATGCACCATCCCTGGCGATTAAATGGATTTAATCCCATGTATAAATTCCCTGATGGAAGAATCTGCGCGATGGTATCGGCGTATGCCTATGGTTTAGGTTGGACGATTGACTGCGAAGGCCGTAAATATATTGCTCACAGTGGTGGACTTCCCGGATTTGGTAGCCAGTGGCGCATCATGCCGGATTATGGCATCGGTGTGGTGGCTTTTGCCAACCGCACTTATGCAGGGGTGGGTGGTGTGAACCTGCAGGTACTAGATACTATGGTGAAGATCGCCGGGCTTAAGCCGGCAGAGTTGCCCGCATCAGTGATACTTGAGAAAAGAAAAAATGAGTTGGTTAAGTTGCTACCTGGCTGGACAAATGCCGAGAAGAGCGGAATATTTGCCGAAAACTTTTTCCCCGATAACCCGATCGACAGCCTGCGCAAACAGGCTAAGGAGATTTTTGAAAAAGCAGGGAAGATCATTGCGGTAAAAGAGTTGGTTCCATTTAACCAGTTGCGGGGAAGATTTATTATCGAGGCAGAGAAAGAGGATATCGAGGTGTTCTTTACTTTGTCACCCGAAAATCCTCCGCTGATACAGGAGTATAGAATTAGAAGTATTGGGAAGAAATAGGGTATTGTAGCGGCAATATTTTTCCAACCGGGTTTTAAAAGAAGAGTTAGGCCCCGGGTCTGGGTTTCTTGATGCACGACTTTTTGTTGGTGCAACGCCCGGGGTGACATCCAGGGTGGCGTCAGGCGTTACACAAAGTCTTTATTGTTGGTTTTTACGATTTGTTACTTCCATTTCACTTGCTGTGGAAGCGATCCCGCTATTGCCATACCAATCCTGAGACTGTAACTTTCTTTAAAGGGTTTTTTGGAATTAATCGTAACTTTAAGAGAGTTCTTTTTTACCTCACTAAAACTATACAATATGGACCTCCTGCATCGCCTTGAATATTGGGGAGACAGGCATCACCCGCGTTGGATGGATATCGTACGTATAGCACTTGGCATTTTTTTAATCTACAAAGGCATTGACTTTCTCAGAAACATGGGTGATCTCATAACCCTTATGTCTATCAAAACATCTTTCGGTGAATTCAGCTACATCCTAATTGGGCACCTGGTAGTGTTCGCTCATATCATGGGCGGGATATTTATTGCTCTCGGTGTGCTGACGCGTTTTGCATGCCTTATGCAAATACCTATCTTATTGGGTGCAGTATTCCTGATCAACCGGCCTGGAGGCATGGCGGAGCCATATTCAGAGTTGTTGATCTCATTGGTAGTTTTGTTATTGCTGTTTTATTTCCTGATCGCGGGAAATGGTCCGCTGTCTGTGAAAATAAATGAACCCGAAAAGGTCAGGCATTAAAAAGCTTTCTTTTCGCCGGTATATCCCGGGCCGTATAATGCTTTACCGGTCCGGGCTCCCGTGTGTTTTTCCCTGTCCACAGTAATCACGCCATTCACGATCACGTAATGAAAGCCCTTTGAATAGGCATGGGGCTTTTCAAATGTTGCCAGGTCTTTCACTTCTTTATCATCAAAGATCACGATATCGGCTGCATATCCTTCACGCAGCAAACCCCGGTCCTGCAACTGGAATTTCTGCGCCGGCAGTGATGTCATTCTTCGGATCGCTTCTTCGAGCGAGAGCACATTTTCTTCTCTCACGTATTTTCCAAGCACCCTTGCATTGGTGCCGTAGCCACGCGGATGCGGCATTCCGGAATTAAATACGCGGATACTGGCATCGCTTGCAAACATGTTGAAGGGATATTGCATGATACGTTTTACATCCTCTTCGCCCATGCCATGAAATACCGCGCTGGCGCCACCCGCGATCATGATATCGATCACTGTTTCCGCTTCGGCCTTCGCCTTATGCTTACGGCCTTTCATCAGGTTGATCTGCTCAATGCTTTTCCCATTATAAGTCGTATCGGGACGATGATAAGCCACTACCGCATAACTAAAATGTTTTAGTTTTCTTTTCTTAAGTCTGCTCAGCATTTCTTTGATCACATATTTTTTTACATCGGGTCTTTGGAGCCTGGCTTTTATAGAATCCTGCCCGTCGGCCAGGATCTCATCGGGTATCAATGTGCTGATAGATGTGCTACTGGCCGTATAAGGATATTGATCGATCGTGACATCAATGCCCTCCTCCCTTGCTTTTTTTACCATGCCCAGTGTCTCTTTACTTCTTCCCCAGTTTTGCTGGCCGCTGAGCTTGAAATGCGAGATCTCTACCGGGATCTTTGCTTCACGACCGATGGTCAACGCTTCTTCAATCGCCTCGGCTACCTTATCACCTTCATTCCGCATATGGGAAACATAAACGCCATTATATTTCGCCGCCTGTTTGGCTAACGCAATAATCTCCGGCGTTTTGGTATAAGTACCCGGGATATAGATCAACCCGGTCGACATACCCACCGCACCATCTTTCATGGCCTTATCCACCAGAGCTTCCATCTTTTGCAGCTCATCGGCGGTAGCGTCGCGGTTGGCGCGACCCATTACTGCTTTGCGAATATCATTATGACCGATCAGGCTGGCCACATTTATTGAAAGTTTGATAGAGTCAATCGTATTGAGGTATTTTCCAATATCGACATTCGATTGACCACAGTTGCCGGTAATACAGGTGGTGACACCATCGTAGATAAAACTGTGAGCCATGGGATCACGGGCTTCATCATCTTCAATATGCGTATGTACATCTATGAATCCAGGCGACACGATCATATTGGAAGCATCAATGGTTTTACCTGCGGAATAATTCAATTGCCGCCCGATAGCTACGATCCGGCCATTCTTTACAGCAAGATCACCATAAAACCAGTTGTTGCCCGTACCGTCTATGATCCTGCCATTACGGATCAGGAGGTCACAAGTAGGTTGTTGCGAAAAAACAGTAACAGGAATAAAAAGCAGCAGGAGTATTTTTTTCATTCCCGCAATTTAAGAAAAAGGGGAATTCTTATTTTATTCGCATGATGAATGGCCCTTATAAGAAGAAACTCTCGACGTCATTGACACAAATACAATCGGCAAAAAACTGCATTCATCCGTGCAATCCGTGATAACCGTGGCTCAATTACTAGTGTTAAGTCAACCATATTTTAGCTGTGAGCTGTGAGCTATGAGCTATGAGGCTCAAGGCCTCAAATTTCGTGGTAAAACGATAGATCTCGAAGCTCGTAGCTCATCGCTCGTAGCTTTTTGAAGCAGCATTTTAACCTTGACACAATACTAGTTATGGGTCATCCTTATTTTATTCGTATAAGGAAAGGCTTAATTAGAAGAAGCTGTTCCCCCTTCGCTCAACACAAATACATTCCGCAAAAAACTGCATTCATCCGTGCAATCCGTGTAATCTGTGGCTTTACAAGGAAGCCTGCATCTTCCCCGCGTTCAATTTTCCTGCTAATGCCAGTCGCCTGTTAGGTGCCAGCTCAAGTGATCTTTCAAATTGCAACAAAGCTTCCGCGGGACGATTCACCGACAAAAGCCAGTCGCCATACAATTCGAAAGAAGGTATGGCCACCTGCGGCGGGCCATAGGCGTAGCTTGTTTTGTTTTCGATATCTGTAGCAAGCTTAAAGTATTTTTCTGCTTCGTTATTATTATTTGACAGTAAGGCCAGCATAGCCCTCAGTTCCAGTTCCATGATCTCGGTTTTTTCAAGATCTCCCTGTGTTGCAATGCTGCGATTGATATTGCCGCAGACCCTGATGCCTTTATCGCTGATTTTTTGCTGCTCCACCAGCCGTTCTCCCGCCATTTTGGTAATGATGCGGTTCAATTCCGTGGCGTCTTTCATATGATAAGCACGCATGCCAGAGATAAAATAATCCTTGGCGCGTGTCATAATGTTCAGGTCATTGTTTTGAAAACTTATGGCGGCCATTGGCGACAGGTAATCTCTTGTTTCGGCCAGGTAGGTCGAACGCAGCAGGATCATATGCGCCCTGGCCAAAGGACTGGGAAGTTCTGTGCAGTATTGCTGCATACTGTCTACCATGCCCCGCGCTTTTTCACGGTTACCATTTTGAAGTTCGCCATATTGCAGCCAATGCCAGGAGTGATATCCGAGTGCGTTATTATTTAATTGCTTTCTTGCTTTTCTTTCTCTTTCCGCATTCCAGGAAACGATATTGCTGCTGACAACTTTATCCCACATTCCCAAAGCCAGGTAAATATGTGTGGGCATATGCAGGGCGTGACCGGCATCAGGTGCCACTACGGCGTATTTGTCTGCTGCAGCCAGGGCACGTGCCGCATGGTCGGGATCATCAAAAGCATGGATCAGGTAATGCAGCGCGCCGGGATGTTTTGGATTTCTATCCAGCACTTCTTTGGCGATTTCGGCGGCCTGCTCCAGCACGGGCGTTTGTCGGCCGGTAAGCCCCCACCCGATTAGTGACAGGCTATAAAAAGAAGCTATTTCATTATTACCTGGATATTTGTTGTACAATGTTTTCATGTACGCGGCATAACTACTGTCTCTTTCGGATTTGTTTCCCTTGCCATACAGGATGTTGACGCCTATGATAAGATCTTTCTCCAGCCCTGTTTTGGCAAGCGAACTCCTATCTGCTGGCTCCTGAGCCAGAGCCTTCAGGATCCGATTACCCTCGTCATAATCCTGTTCTCTCCAGAGTGTATGGTTATTGGTCATTGCTTCACCCCAGTAAGCCATCACGAAACCGGGATCAATTTTTCTTGCATGCTGGAATTCTTCAGCCGCGTCTTCATATTCAAAACTATGGAGATAGAGCAAGCCCTTTTTAAAGTAAGGCTGCGCTTCGGCCTTACCGGTTGCGGTAAAACTGATCTCACCTAAGTGTGTTTTTGAAGATCTATTGTTGGTGGAACAACTCAAGAGTAGAAACAGGATAGCGGTTATACTTACTGTAGTGAGGCGGACAGGTTGCATAACTCAAGGTTTTAAGTCATTCAAGTTACGATATTTTGCACAAAGAGGTAAACTGCCGACGAGGATTGAGTGTTAGGCTTTAATTGGCGGCGAGCTTGTTTTATTAAAAGCAAAGAACTTCTGCAAAAGATAGATCCCTACTCCAATCAGCATACACAAAAGTACATCCCAGGCTTCGCTGAGTTTGAGAGCCGATAATAACCAGATGGCCAGGGCAATGCCGATACCCGCAAACCAGTATCCAAAGCGGAGCCTGAAATAATTCTCAGAGCCATTATCCCTTAATCTTAGACGGATCATCGACAGGCATACCATCAAATACACCAATACGCGAATAATAGAACCAATGGTGAGCGCAGCGAAAAATGACCAGACCAGTGAGACAATTGTTGTTACACCGATAAACAAAAGCAGGGACCATGTCGGTGTAAGGTGCACGGGATTGACATAGGAAAACAATTTCGGGAACTGTTTTTCGTTGCTCAGGGCAAAAGGAAGGCGCGAGCCACCAAGTACAATGGCATTCAAGGTACCGGAGATCGATACCAGGGCGCCGATGGCGATGATGATACCACCCGTATTTCCCATAAAACCCGTTGCTGCTTCAGCCAATGGTTTTTCGGAACTGGCCAGTGAGGGAAGTGTGCCGATAGAAACCAATTGAATTAAACAATAGAAGATCGTGACAATTATGGCGGCGGTGATCAATGCAAAAGGAAGGTTTTTGCGAGGCTCCCTTATTTCACCTGAATTGATAAGTACAGATTCGAATCCACCGAATGCAAAAACCAAAAGCAATACCGAAGTGGAAAAAGATGAAAAAGAAGGAAGACCAGTGGAAATAAGCAGTTCTGGCTGGAGATTGAAAAGACCAATAATAATGAATGCGCTTAAGGGGAGCAATTTTGCAATGGTCAGTATATTATTTACCCGTGTTGAATTTTTTACGCCTATATGATTGATATACGCAATAATCGATGTGAGAAAAAGTATGCAAAGTGCTCTTGGGATCTTATCGTTAAATAGCGGGTTAAAAAAAGACAGGTAGATCACCAGCAGGTTGATCAACGTGGCGTAATTAAAAATACGGCTTAGCAACAGCAGCCAGCCGGTCATAAAGGCAGGGAATTTTCCCAGTCCTTTTAAGGCATAGAGGTATGGGCCACCTGTTTCATCAAAACGCGAACTCACTTCCGCGAAACAAAGAATGAAAATAAGCACGACTATCGCACATACCGCAAAGGCCAGCAGGCTATATACGCCTGATAATCCAAAGATCTTTGAGGGCAGGCCAAATATCCCGGCACCAATAATGCTGTTGATCACCAGTAAGACGAGATCCCATTTAGTTATACTTCGGTTGAGCATCATTGATTAGTATTATTCTCCCGCTTCCAATCCTTTCTGATTGTATAAATTAGTGAAGTTAAAGGTGTGAATTGTTGAATACTGGCCCCTCAGTCTTCCCTGCTTCCTTTTTCGCCTACAAACCAATGTTCTTTGTTTTTGAACAGCACGTTAAAGGTGGTCAGTGAGCCATAGCATCGTGTAATGTATTGCTGAAGATTTACTTTGTCTTCATCGGCGAGTTTTTTGTTGCTATTGATATTTTGCTCAAGCACACGCAGCCTGTCGCGTAGCATCACAATTTTATGAAAAAAATCTTCTATGGGGATCTCTTTTGGCTTCAGGCTTTTATCGGCGGGCTGCAACAGTAATGTGCCCTTGATCCATCTATCCCCCAGCGGTACATTTTCAGTAAGTCCACCCCAGAGGCGAAGTATCCTGAGCAGGGAGCGTTCCAGGTTTGAATTGGTTTCTATTTCTTCTGTTACATTTTCAGGTATGATCTCTTCAAGTTTGTGATCGGTTTTCTCGATCTCCTTGATCCCATGGTTGATAAACGAAATAAAGTAAGTGGCATATCGAATTCCGACGATCACGCCGGGGCCGAACTGGGTGTGTTGAAGCCTTGTGCCAATACCGAGTGTGGTTGGTTCCATATTATAAATTTTCGCAGGCTAAATGTAGAAAAACTTGCTCAGTAAATAACCCTCCGGGACTCATTTGCATTTGTCCGGTTGGGCGCCTGTAATAAAGATGTCAAACTAATCTAAAAGAAATGAAATGTCGCCAGTGCGGCATGATATTTATACCGATTAGAGGTGTTCACGATTTCTAAACTTTAAAATATCAGTTATGCAAAGAAAAGGATTGGGTCTGCTTTTAGCAGCCGCAGCAGCTTACGGTGCTTATCGTTATTCAAGGATGAAACCTGAACAAAGAAATGAACTCAGGCAAAGAGGTAAAGATTTTGTTGACAAAAATCTGGGTGAGATGAAAAATATGTTCGGGAAAAAGACATCAGTTGCCAATGGCAAAGGATAGTTATTTCGTCCCGGTTGAAAAGGGGCGATCGTCAGATCGCCCCTTTTCTATTTTACTTATTACTGAAAGAATATAAGAAATAGACCATTCATTAAGACTACTAACTACTAACTACTGACTACTGACTCCCGACTATAGACTCTACTCAAGCTCTTCTTCTCTCCAAAGCAACTCCGGCGGAAGGCCTTTCTGGAACCGCTCGAATGAATCTTTGATATATTTCTGGAAGTCATAGTCATTGCTGATCACCACGAAAAAATAAGGAGGACGGTAAACCATCATAAAGCTATCGAGCTCATTTCCGGTGAGTGAGGTAAGCCGGCGTACGAGTGCTTTATTGAAACGGTGATCGACATATTTTTCCTGTTCCTGAACCACCAGTCTTTCCTGGAAGGAACGCATGTTACGGTTTCTCCGGAATCGAAACGCATTGATGATCTCATTTATATCAAAACCGGCGCCTGCGCCATATTGAGGTGTTACGACACTAAGCCCGGGTTTTTTATAGTTAAAGATCTTTTCATAGTCGGCCCGGTTCTGCAGGGAATCCTGCCGGTAATTTCGCGGCCTCACTTTCACCTCACCCATCACCGGCACATTCACCTGCAGTGAAATATCGAAACTTAAAGGTGTGGCGATCTTAAGTACAGGAAACTTCACCGTAGGTTTATTAAGGTAGCTGAACCAGATCGAATCTTTTTCGGCCACCTCAATTTCATACTCACCATATATATTGGTCATCGTACCCTTACCTGAGGATGACAAAACACTCACAAATCCCACGGGGTATGTTCGGGTACTGTCATATACTGTTCCACGGATCTTATATTGGGCGCTGGCGGTACCGGGTTTGAGAAGGAAAAAAAGAGAGCCAATCAGTAATATTTGTAGAAATCTGCGTCCCAAAAGCATTTATTAATCCGGCAAGTAACGAAACAAAGTGCAAAATCAATGGTAAAATAGTCTATAGTCGGGAGGTGTACTATTGCTCCGGGCTTGACTACAGACTATAGACTACTGACTCCCGACTACTTAAGCGCCTGGTAGACTAGTACTTTAAACTTATCATGTATTTCACCCTGACTTTGGGGAAATTCGTTTAGGAAAAGCTGGGCCACAATTTTTTCCTGGGGATCTATCCAATAGGTTGAACTAAACATGCCACCCCATGAAAAGGATCCTGGTGATACGGGTGAATTGGCAATGCTTTTTTCTGTTGCAATACTAAAGCCCAGGCCCATTTTGGCATCGGGCCAGTTGATCTTGTCATATTGGCTTACGGTCATCATTTTAACAGTAGCTCGACCCAGTAATCTTTTTCCATTGTATTCACCACCATTGAGTAGCATCTGCATAAAGATGGCATAGTCAAGCGCTGTAGATGACAGACCGCCACCGCCGGAATAATAGGTTCCTTCTGTGGCGGGATAGTTACTGTCAAAATCACCATTGATGTCCACATGATCCGCAGCTTTGATCACTTTTTTCGCAGAATCCTCGGTATACAAGGTGGCGAGACGACTATATTTTTCTTTAGGCAGGTAGAAATAAGTGTCCTTCATACCCAGCGGTTCAAATATTCTTTTGCGAAAAAATTCATCAAGACTCATCCCGCTTACCACTTCCACCAGGTAACCGAGCAGATCAGTATTGAGGCCGTATGTCCATTTTTCACCGGGCTGGTGAAACAGCGGCAGCGAACCCAGCTTTTTCATTTTGTCGCCCAGCAATATTTTACCGACGCCAATACCTCCCACGATACCGTTTTTAGCATAGATCGCTGTTGCTTCCTTACTACCGATTTGGGCATAACCAATCCCGGAAGTATGTGTAAGCAGGTCGTGAATCGTTACTTCCCTTTTTGCCGGTACAGTTGTATAAGTAGAATCGGCTTCATTGAATTTATCGAGTACCTGCGGCTTGCTGAATTCAGGTATGTACCGCGAGATCGGGTCCTTTAGCAAAAACTTTCCCTCTTCATACAACATCATCACCGCTACACTCGTGATGGCTTTTGTTTGCGAGGCGATCCGGAATATGGCATCCCTTTTCAAGGGCGTTTTTTTATCAATATCATCATAACCCACGGCCTTGTAATAAACGATCTTACCATCACGGGCTATGATGGCGCTTCCACCAGCGATCCATTTTTTATCTACATATTCCTGGATCAGTTGATCTATACGTTTCAGACGTTCGGTCGACATGCCCGCCGATTCAGGACTTGCTTCTTTTAAAACCTGTGTAAAACCTGTTTGGGAAAATAAGATAAACGAAAAGAGAAAGAGGAGGTATGATCTCATGGCTGTTGTTTTGCAAAAGGAAATTACTAAACTCAAAGGAAAAAGGGATTGATAATTTGGAATCATAATTGTCCGGGGAACTCTGGAGTACAATAAACCACGGCGGGCACGGCGACTTGCATTATTTTCTCCGTGCTCTCCGTTTGTGCCATGAAGTAAAGTCGTCGATAGACTTTACATGCTCTTTTAAAGATGATGGAATTAGAGGTGCTATTTAATGACCCATCGGCAGCGCTGTACAGGCGGAGCTGCCAAACCACTCCACG
>JAFAEM010000042.1 GCA_023424015.1 Bacteroidota bacterium
CAAAGCTCCCGCGGGGCCCTCCCAGTTTTGAACTGGAGCGGATTTCGCAACCGTATGACGGTCCTGCGGCTAAGACAGACTCCTCCCACACCCGCCTGCACTCCAGCCTGAAAAACGATATGTATAAATATTAATCGATCAATTGTTTTTCAAAGCAAATATCACTTGCTGACTGGTTTTATCCAGGGGGAAAAAACGATTTTGAACGCTTTTTTTCTTGTAGGCTGAAAACAATGAGTTGTGGTAATGTGAAAAGTCCCGAATGTTTCAGCCTTATGTTGTCATTAACAGAAGCAACAGCGCTCACCGCCTGCTGATCTCCAAGAGTAAAAAAACGTTTTCTACCGTTTTTTTTCTATAAATCATACATAGCTGAAACATTTTACATCTTCTATCATCAGCCTTTCCCCGGCTTCGCCAATAGAATTATCTTTACGATATGACTACCCGGGATATTATTTTTATATCATTATTACTTGCAGGCCTTGTTAGTTCCTGTAATAACGAAACTGAAGTCCGGGCGACTAATGGCGAAAAAGATACCAGTCACTCCTGTATGGCTATCCCCCAACGTTTCGCGACCACAGATACAACAATGACAGCGACAGTTTCTTCAGACGCTTCCACAGCAGGAATGCGATTTATTCCAGGTGGCGTTTTTATGATGGGTGCCGATAATGACCAGGCCAGTGAGGATGAATATCCGAAGCACCCAGTACAAGTGAAGGGTTTTTGGATGGATGAGACCGAAGTGACAAATGCGCAGTTTCAAAAATTCGTTGAAGCTACAGGCTATATCACTACTGCCGAACGAAAACCTGATTGGGATGAGCTGAAGAAAACACTACCACCTGGCTCTGCCAAACCACCAGACAGTGTATTAGTGGCAGCATCCCTGGTATTCCGGAAAACCGAAGGCCCGGTCAATCTTCGTGATTTCAGCCAGTGGTGGTCATGGGTGAATGGAGCCAACTGGAGACAACCGCAGGGCCCCGGTAGTAATATTGAAGGAAAAGAGAATTTTCCAGTTGTCCACGTGAGCTGGTACGATGCCATGGCCTACTGCAAATGGGCCGGGAAGCGTCTGCCTACTGAAGCTGAATGGGAATACGCGGCGCGTGGTGGGCTGGTAAATGCGATCTATCCCTGGGGTAATGAACATGTAAACACAGGTCGGCCCAAAGCTAATAGCTGGGAAGGAAAGTTTCCTTACCTCAACGAAATGAAAGATGGGTTTGCTACAGCGGCACCAGTTAAATCTTTCGCGCCAAATGGTTATGGATTGTATGATATGGCTGGTAATGTGTGGGAATGGTGCAGCGATTGGTACGATACCGATTACTACAAATCCCAGGCAAAGCAGGTGTCTGTCGATCCCACGGGTCCAGTTAAAAGTTATGATCCCGAAGATGAGTTTATGCCAAAGAAAAGTTTGAAAGGCGGAAGTTTTTTGTGCAATGATAGTTACTGTAGTGGTTACCGCGTTGCACGACGAATGAAAAGCAGTCCCGACACAGGCCTTGAACATACCGGGTTCAGGTGTGTGAGGTAAATGCAAACAAGTTGTCTGTTTTAATGAATCTTTGTGAAAATTAAGGTAGCCCATCCTGTCATATTTATATTTCGAAAGGAGGCTGCATTATTCTTGCACCGAATGATATTTTCCTGAATTTTGATAAAGTATAATCCAAGTATGAAAAGAATAATTACGCTTGCATTTCTCCTGGTCGCGATCGGCGGTCTTGCCCAAAAACAAATAAAACCCCGCAAATGGGTAAAGCTGTTTAATGGTAAAAACCTGGACGGCTGGACAGTCAAGATCAAAGACTACCCGGTTAATGAAAATTTCGGAAGTACATTTCGCGTTGAGAATGGTGCTATCCAGGTGAGTTATGATCAATATGATGGCCAGTTTAAAGAGAGGTTTGGACATATGTTCTATAAGGAAAAGTTCTCGGCTTACCTGCTCGTAGTAGAATACCGGTTTATCGGTGATCAGATCAGCGACGGGCCCGGCTGGGCATTTCGTAACAGTGGTATGATGCTTCATGGACAATCACCCGAAACTATGGCACTCGACCAGGATTTCCCGATATCTATGGAAGCGCAATTACTGGGTGGCAATGGAAAAGACAACAGGTCGACCAATAACCTTTGTACACCGGGTACTAATGTTGTGATGGATGGTAAACTATTTACGCCACATTGTGTAAACTCTTCATCCAAAACATATCATGGTGATCAATGGGTGACTGCCCAGGTGCTGGTATTGGGCGACTCTATCGTAAAACACATTGTAGAAAAGGATACAGTGCTGGGTTACGGAAAACCGCAATATGATGGCAACGATAAATGGGTAAAACAGGCAGGACTCAAAGACGGGGAATTGATCAGCGAAGGCACGATCTCGCTGCAAAGTGAAAGCCATCCGGTTGAATTTCGCAAGGTGGAATTGCTCGACCTTGCAAAGTATATGAACAAACCAAAGAAATTAAAAAAGGTTTTGGAGCTGCTTAAAAACAGGTAACTCCTGTTAAAAGCTCGTCTTTGAGCATTCATCTCCCTGTAATACGATTGAGCAACCGTTTGCATATAAAAGTGGCAGACTAATGCTTTAAATTCACGAAAAAATTAGTTTTACCTACTCGTCTACTATGCGGAAACGAAGCTGCGGCCTATACATCGTACAGCTCCTGCTGACAAACATATTCATTCTGCATACATCACTGGGGATGGCGCAGAAAGTTTCGCAGAATACTCCCAATATTATTTATATCTACGCCGATGATCTTGGTTATGGTGAGCTTGGCAGTTATGGTCAGCAGAAAATAAAAACACCTCAGCTCGACAGGCTGGCGAAAGAGGGTGTGAGGTTCACGCAGCACTACGCCGGGGCACCTGTTTGTGCGCCATCCAGGGCCATGCTGATGACAGGTAAACATGCAGGCCATTCATATATACGTGGCAATTACGAACTCGGTGGATTCCGTGACGAGGATGAAGGTGGCCAGATGCCACTACCCGAAGGCATTTTCACACTGCCTAAGATGCTGAAGCAGGCGGGGTATATCACGGGCATGTCGGGTAAGTGGGGACTGGGTATGGCCGGTACTAGTGGCGATCCGCTGATGCATGGTTTCGATTATTATTATGGTTTATTGGATCAGAAGCAGGCGCATAATTTTTATCCCACGCATCTTTGGGAGAATAGTCGATGGGATACACTTAAAAACCCGGTGATCACCGTACATCGTCCCATCGACTCCGCAACTGCTACGCAGAAAGATTTTGATTATTTCAAAGGCAGTGATTACTCGGTAGATAAAATGACCGATAAAGCGATTGGATTTATTGACCGGTATAAAGGCCAACGTTTTTTTCTGTACCTGCCTTACACATTGCCTCATGTATCCCTGCAGGTGCCAGATGAAGCGTTGACGCCATATCTTGGGAAATTTGATGAAAAGCCATATTATGGACAGAAAGGATATACTTCACAAAAATATCCGCGCTCTGCTTATGCTGCTATGGTGTGTTATCTTGACAAACAGGTAGGACTCATTATGGCAAAGATCGAAGAAGCGGGGTTGGATAATAATACCATTATTATGTTTTCCAGTGACAATGGTTCATCGATTGAAGGCGGCGCTGACCCTGAATTTTTCAATGCCACAGGTGGTTTGCGAGGCACAAAAAGAGATTTGTATGAAGGCGGGATCAGGGTTCCTTTCCTGGCACGATGGCCGGGTCATATCAAACCGGGAACTGTATCAGATCATATCTCAACGCAATATGATTTGCTGGCTACGCTTGCTGAACTATGCGGTGGTCAAATACATGGCAATACGGATGGTATTTCTTTTCTACCTGCATTGATCGGCGATAAAGCATCACAAAAATCACATGAATACTTGTATTTCGAGTTTCCCGAAAAAGGTGGGCAGGTGGCGATACGCTTGGGGAAATGGAAGGGTATCCGTACCGAAGTAAAAAAAGATCGAAAAGCTGCCTGGCAGTTATATGATCTTTCAAACGATCGTGCTGAGACAAAAAACCTGGCTGACCAGCAACGGAGATCATCGGGCGTATGGAGGAGATTCAAAAGCTGGCACACCAGCATGCCCATATTCGGGAATGGGAGTTTATTGACCCAAAATTTAGTGAGAAGTAAGAGATATACTTTTTGATAAAATAGTGGAAAAGCTACATAATATATTACTTGCATATGGACTCCTCGACGAGCCTTCGGGGATCGAAGACTTTGGTACGGGGTTGATCAATCACACCTGGAAGATTAAGTCTGGCGGGGGAGCTTTTATTCTCCAAAAACTAAATAGCACGGTATTTAAAGAACCTGCCGATATCGCACATAATATCCGACTGGTCGCCGATCACCTGGAAAAACATCATCCTGAGTATCATTTTGTCGCACCCATCAGGACATTAAAGGGTGAGGAGATGGTCTACCGGGCCGACCAGGGTTATTACCGGCTTTTTCCTTTTGTGTCGGGTTCACATTCTAAAGATGTGGTGGGAGTACCCGAACAGGCATACGAAGCATCCAAACAATTTGGAAGATTTACAAGATTGTTGAACGGTTTAGATACCAGCCAGCTAAAAATTACAATTCCCTGTTTTCACGACCTGGTCTTACGTTACGAACAATTTCTCCGGGCCCTGGCAAATGGAAACCAGCAGCGGGTAAATGAGGCGTCCAACCTTGTGAGCTTTATGATTTCTAATGCTGATATAGTTTCGGAGTATAGGAACATCAAAACAAATCCGGAATTCAAACTTCGTGTCACACATCATGATACCAAGATCAGTAATGTTTTGTTTGATGATCATGGAAATGGTATCTGCGTGATTGATCTCGATACCGTGATGCCGGGTTATTTCATCAGCGACGTCGGCGATATGATGCGTACTTATCTTTCACCGGTGAGTGAAGAAGAAAAGGATACTGACCGGATCTTTATCCGCGAAGATTTTTATAAAGCCATCGTACAGGGATATTACAACGAGATGAAAGATGAACTGACCAGCATCGAGAAAAAATATTTCTTTTATGCCGGCACATTTATGATCTACATGCAGGCCCTGCGTTTCCTCACGGATTTTCTCAATAATGATGTCTACTATGGTGCAAAATACCCCAGGCACAACCTCGTAAGGGCCAGGAACCAAATGGTGTTGCTAAAAAGGATGATGGAGAAGAAGGACTTGTTAGAGAGATCTATTGAACTTTAGTACAGTGGTAATGGGCGAATATTTCCCTGTGAAGATTAGTATCCAGTATCCAGCATCCAGTATCCAGTATCCAGCATCCAGTATCCGGCATCCTAACCAGGAATGATCTCTTTATCAAACAGCCGCGCAAAGTGATTTTCCAAATGCTGGCGCATGCCAATCCTAAACTCTTCGGGTGTACCTGTTTCAAGAATACCCACCAGTTCTTTATGAGAAACGAACATCCTCAAAGCTGTTTGTTTCTTTAGTAACCCGCTATGATGGACATAATCGAAAATTGGCAGCAACATCTTCTGAAATTTTTTCATCGTTTTATTGCCGGTGATCTCGTAGAGTTTGCCATGAAAAGCTATCTCATGTTCAATATTGAATAAATGGAATTGCGTAGCCGGTGGTTCGGTACTCACGATCTCCTTCAATTCCTCGATATCAGCTTTGGTGATACGCTGGTATAGCAGGTCGGCCATACCGATCTCCAGCACAAGCCTGATCTCAAACATCTCTCGTAAAGTCTCCTGGTCGAGAATATGCGGGTTCATGCTTTTGCTCATAATTCCAAATAGATCGGGACTGGTGATCACCGCGCCTTTTTTCTTTTTGGATTCAATTAGACCCATGGTACGCAATCGCAAAAGGGCTTCCCTGATAACCGTGCGACTAACACCCAGCAATTCGGCTAGTTCGAGTTCCTTCGGAATAGAATCACCCACTTTCAATTTCCGCTCCTGGAGAAGATTCACCAGGTTGGCTTCCACACGGTCTACCAGTGAACTGGTATCCACAGTTTTCAGATTGTCCTTTAATGCTGCAAGATTCATATAAATATGTGCGACTTAATACAAAATTAGCTAAATGAGTCAGTAAGTCTAAAATACAAAATTCTTGGACTAAATTTTACATTGATTATTAATCAGTTAAGAAATATCTATAAAATATTTGGTTTTAAAACGGAAATGTTGTTAACTTTATTATGTCGTACATAATACTTCATTAAATCAAAAAAAATTGCTTGTATGAGGACTGCATGTTTCAAATTAGGAATGCTGATCAGTTTTATGCTGATAGTGGCTTCCGTGTGGGCACAGGGTAAAAAGGTTTCCGGGACTATACGGTCACAAGAGGACGGACAACCTCTGCCGGGTGTAAGTGTAACCGTTAAAGGAAAAATAACGGGCGCCCAAACTAATTCAGCCGGGGAATATTCTATCGACGTCGCTGAAGGGGATGTACTGGTGTTTAGTTATACCGGCTTTGCCACAGTAGAGCAACCTGTTGGTAGTTCTTCAACGATCGATCTGTCCTTACAACCTGGTGCCAGTTCCAAACTTGAGGAAGTAGTGGTAGTGGGCTATGGCACCGCACGTCGTTCGAAAATTACATCATCCGTGGCTAAACTGGATGCGAAGATTCTCGAGACTGGTTTACGATCTAACCCTGCGCAGGCGCTTGCAGGAACTATTCCGGGTCTGAGGGTATCTACTGGCACTGGTCGCCCGGGTTCTCTTCCTTCCATCGTATTACGCGGTGGTACCAATTTCGACGGTTCGGGAAGCCCCCTGATTTTAATGGATGGCCAGGTAAGAGGCTCACTCAGCGATATCAACCCTGAGGATATCGGAAGTATAGAAGTATTAAAAGACGCTTCGGCAACTGCTATCTACGGAGCAAGAGCCAGTAACGGTGTTATCCTGATCACTTCCAAAAGAGGAAAAACAGGACAATCTTCCGTCAACCTGAATGTAAGAAGAGGTACCAGTTTCCTCAATGTCCCCTATAATTTTCTCAGCGCGGAAGACTATATCAAATGGAGCCGTATGGGCGTTGTACAAGCCATCATCAATGGTACCAATGGTACTATTGCTTCCAATACGGCACTCTCTGGTGTAGGTCCCCGGGCAACGGGCAACCTGTACAAAGATCCGGTAACCGGCGCCATCCTCGATGGCAACTACGATAACCGCGCGGTGTGGAGCGTGATGCGTTTGAATGATATAAACCGCGAGTTACTTAGTCAGCCAGGCTGGAAACAAATGAAAGATGCGGTTCCAACCGACGCAAATGGCAACTACGATCCAAATGGTACTTATGCCGATCTGATATATAAAGATTTCAATTACGGTGATTATGGTCTGCATGACAGAGCAACAATTCAGGAATACAACGTTGGATTTAGCGGAGGTAACGACCGTGGCGCTTATTTCGCCAACCTGGGCTATTATGATGAGGATGGTTTATCGCTGAAAACTTTTTACAGGCGTCTGACCTTTACGCTCAATGGCGACTACAAGATCAAAGACTGGCTGAAATCTGAAAGCAGTTTTCAGTTTAATAAAGCCAACTGGCGCGACCAGACATTACAAAATGGTGAGTCTAACTATTGGGGACGCATGCTTTCTGCTCCGCCCACGATGCGTGGAACAAATGCTAACGGTGAACTCATTCTCGGTCGCGATGCCAGCGATGGGAACCCGCTTGTAAACATTGATAAATATATACGCGATGACCAATCCGACAAATTCACGCTGGGACAATCCTTCCGGGTCGACATTATGAAAGATCTATACCTCAAACTTGGCGGTATCTGGATGTATGATGAAGCAACAGGAGAATCATTCAACCGCGATTTCCGTACAGGTTTGCTCAGCATTTCCAACCCTAACACTGGCTGGAACCGCACAAGGGCCTCGAGCGCATGGTTTGACAGAACGATTCGCCAAACCTATAATGCCATCCTTAACTATGAGTTGAACTTCCTTGGTAAAAATAATATTGCGGCGATGGCAGGTTTTGAATACTACAACGCTTTTTCAAGAGGGATCAGCGCTTCGGGAAGCCAGGCACCTACAGATGATTTCCCAGATTTGCAATACACCCTCAATAATGCTATTACCCAAACTCGTGGTACGGATACCTATCACAACCGCGATCGTATCCTTTCAGGTTTTGGCCGCGTTCTTTATGATTGGGATGGAAAATATCTGGCAAGCTTCACGATCCGCAGAGACGGTGTTTCGAGGCTTAACGGCGATAATCAATACGGCAATTTCCCAGCTGCTTCTGTGGGCTGGTTAATTCACCGCGAAGATTTCATGTCCTCAACCCGTGATTGGCTGTCATACATGAAATTGAGAGCCAGCTGGGGTAAGAATGGAAATATAGGTATCGGTACCAGTAACGCCGTGGGCCTCTACGAAGTACAGGGCGCCTATGGTTCGCAAAATCCTTATAACGGAAACATTGGTTTCCTGCAAACAAGTCTGGCAAATCCCTCACTGCGTTGGGAAAAAACAAACACAACAGAAATAGGGGCAGACATGGGTTTCTTCAACAATCGCCTGAATGCTTCGATCGCATATTACAACAGGGTGACCGATGATAAACTGGCGCTGGTAAACCTGCCCACTTCATCCGGCTTCTCAACGATCAGAACTAATAACGGCAGCATGCGCAACCGTGGTGTTGAACTGGACGCAAGCTACAAGATTCTACAGGGCAGAGATTTTACATGGCAGGTGAGTGCCAATGCTGCATGGAACAAAAACACTGTGCTGAAACTGCCCTACAATGGTAATCCTAACAACAGGCAGGATGGTACACAGATCTATGATCCGAGAACCGGACAAGTGATCTGGGTGGGTGGTTTACAGGAAGGCCAGGAATGGGGAGAGCTCTTTGGCTTCGTTGCAGAAGGAATTATCCGTACACAAAAAGACCTCGACAATTACAATAAGTTTGACGAAGCTGCTAAACAGGCTTATCAAAATGGTGGCGCGGGACGTGGTGTTGCAAGCCAAAAGCTGATCCAGCAATATAATCTCAATTCCGGCCGGCCGGCAAACAACCCGCTTTATATCGCCACACAATTAGGTGATGTGATGTGGAAGGACATTGATAATAACGATACGATCGACTATCGCGACAGGGTTTCACTTGGACGTACCATCCCACGCTGGACCGGAGGTTTTAACACTACCGTAAGCTGGAAAGGTTTCAGTTTATTTGCCCGTCTGGATTTCGCCCTCGGACACATCCAGCAGGACTTTATGCAAATGTGGGCACTGACCAGCGCGCAGGGTGAGTTTAATGCGACAGATATTGTAAAAGATACCTGGACACCTGAAAATCCAAATGCGAAATATCCCCGGTACCAATGGGCTGACCAGCTCAACACGAAGAATATGGACAGACCCAGTGATATGTTCTTTGTAAACTCCAGTTACCTCGCGTTCCGTGAAGTTTCACTGAGCTATTCTTTACCTGCACATTTGTTAAGGAAAATAAAGGCGAGTGGATTGAGGCTGACAGTCACCGGTCAGAACCTGGGTTATATTACAAACAGTTTGTTGAATTTACCGGAGCGGACCGGACAGCAGTCCAGCGCCTATACCATTCCTACACAATTGGTTTTCGGTGCCAACCTAACCTTCTAATTTATTAGCAAAACTATTTCGATCATGAAAAAGCTTAAGTATATATTTTATGTGGCAATAGCGGGCATCGCTTTGTCATCATGCCGTAAAACACTGGAACTTGCCCCGGAAGACTATTACGGTGATGGGAACTTCTGGAAAAACGAAGCCCAGGTTGCCAACTTTATGGTGGGCATGCATACCCAGTTCCGTAACAACCAGTTTATGTTCCTTCGTCTTGGCGAAATGAGAGGCGGCGGCTTTAGTAGCGTTGACCGCCAAAATACATCGCTCAATGAACTGACCATCATAAACCAGGCGATTGAAGAAACTTCCGCGGGCGTTGGCAGCTGGGCAGGATTTTATAATCCCATCCTCCAAATAAACCTGTTTATCCAGAAAGTTGAAGCGATTGATTTTATCGCCAGCGAAAGAAAAAATTACCTGCTGGGTCAGGCCTATGCGATGCGAGCTTATTATTATTTCCACCTACTTCGCACCTACGGCGGTGTTCCTTTGAGAATGGAACCAGAAGTGTCGAATGGAAATACAGACCCGGTTGCCCTTCGTAAGGCAAGGTCATCGGAAGCCGAAGTACTGGCTGCTGTAAAAGCCGACGTCGATAACGCAGTAACCCTGTTTGGCTCAGCTGCTTCACCAGCCGATAAAAGCCAATGGAACCCGCAGGCTGCACTGATGCTGAAAGGCGAAGTGTATCTCTGGTCAGCAAAAGTGTACAATAACACCGCAGACCTGGCTGTGGCAAAAGCCGCACTCACATCTATAACAGGACCATCCTTGCTTTCAAATTTCGCTGATGTTTTCAAAAATAAAAATAACAACGAGGTCATCCTCGCAATGCGCTACCGCGATGGTGAAGCCGAGATGGGAACTGCCTACTCCTATTTTCTATATTCGACTTTTAATTTCGATAACCTGCATGTAAAGGATTCGACTACTCTCGGACCTACTTTAGTTGATCCCCTGAATATAGCCAGCGCTCCCTCACAGATCATTCAGCGCTATGCTTACACCTTCGAGCTGTATCAATCCTATGATCTCGCCGACACCCGCCGTAATGCTACTTTTTATGATTACTATAAAACCACTTCTTCAGGAGGAAATGTAGTGGTCAACGTACGCAATACAGCCCTCGTAAAATTCCTCGGTGAAATGAATTCTGCCAACAGAAGGGTATTTACCAACGACTGGCCGGTATATCGGGAAGCCGACCGGTTACTGATGCTGGCTGAGATCGTTAATGCAGAAGGTGGAGATCCCACTCCATATATTCAGCCGGTTCGTAATCGCGCTTTTGCAAATGCTGATCCGACGCCGTTTGTGAATGGATCGAAAGATGAAAATGAACTCGCGATTTTTGAAGAACGCATTAAGGAATTTGTTTACGAAGGCAAACGCTGGTACGATATACGCCGGATGAAATATGGCAATGAACCCCTGGTATTCATCAGTCCCAGTCATCCTTATGGCGTGCTGGATAAAGCAACACATGGCTATAAGATCCTCTGGCCTGTTGAAGCGGCTATCTGGACCAATGATCCGCTGATCGATCAAACACCCGGATACGCCACGTCAAAACCAAAATAGTTTTTTCTTACAAGCATTCAGCAGTTTTGACCACAACCGGGAATATTCCTGTTCCCGGTTTTTTAAAACTTTATTTTCGTCAAATAAATAAATGAACATGAGAAGTGAACACTTGCAGGGTCTGATCGCCGCACCCTTTACACCCATGCACCCGGATGGTTCATTGAACTTATCTCTGGTACCTGCTTATTACCAGATGTTGAAGAATAACAATGTTAACGGCGCTTTTATCTGCGGTTCCACGGGTGAGGGCGTATCGATGACTGCCAAAGAAAAAATGGCGATGGCGGAAGCCTGGGCGGAAGCTACTAAAGCTGACAAGGATTTCAAGGTGATGATGTTTCTCGGAGGTACCAGCATACAGGACTGCAAGGAACTGGCCTTACATGCAAAAAAGATCGGGCTGTTTGCAATCTCATTCACTTCGCCATTTTATTTTAAGCCAGCAGGCGTCGACATGTTGGCCAGGGCCTGTGCAGAAGTAGCCGCTGTGGTACCCGACATGCCTTTTTATTATTACCATATCCCGGTATTGACTGGCGTGGGATTTAATATGTATGATCTTTTGCAGGCGGTCGATGGAAAGATCCCCAACTTCGCAGGTATTAAATACACCCACGAGGACTTTATGGATTTTTTATCCTGCCTAAACTTTAAGAATGGAAAGTATGATATGCTTTGGGGCAGGGATGAAAATATGTTGCCCGCCCTGGCACTCGGTACTAAAGGCGCAGTGGGAAGTACTTTTAACTATGCACCGGGTCTGTATTATGACCTAATCGAGGCATTTGGGAAAAATGACCTGCAAACAGCCAACCAGCTACAGCAAAAATCAATTGACATGATCAGGTTGCTGGGCAAATATGGCGGGATCGCCACCGGTAAGGCTTATATGAAACTGATTGGACTCGATTGCGGTGAGTTTAGACTGCCTGTAAAAAATATGAGTCCGGAACAGTTTGAATTATTCAGGAAAGACGCAAACCAACTGGACTTCGATAAATTTTGTTCACGCACCGGTAAAACCTCTTCCGTCAATGTATAATCGATAATGCGGCTGAAGACCATACTAGTTTTTGTTTTGATCATGCCTTTTACAGTATTCACATACGCGCAAAATGCAAAGGGGAATCGTCTGCATTGGAAAATCGCGGCGGAACTTCCGGCTCCCGAAGGAAAGAATAAATCTCTCGGTGTGGCAGGACCGGTAACCGGTGTACATAACGATGCGCTGATCGTAGGCGGCGGCGCCAATTTTCCCGATGGCATGCCCTGGCAGGGGGGAAAGAAGAAATACTACGATGAGATTTATATCTACCGTGAACATAAAAAGTCGCTTGTCCTGCAAAAAGAAGTTGCGAGACTTCCATCTGCTATCGCTTATACTGCCAATTGCTCAACACCTCAGGGGATTGTGTATGCAGGCGGTGAAAATGAACAGGGCATCAGCAACAAAGTGTTTCTCGTGAAATGGGACGATACAAAAAAGAACATCCTCTCTAGTGAATTACCCGAACTTCCCCTTCCATTGACCAATGCATCGGCGGTGTATGCAGGCAATACTATCTATCTCGCAGGTGGCGAATCCAGCACAATTGTCTCTTCCCGTTTTTTTAAACTTGATCTCAAAAATCTGAATGCAGGTTGGCAAAGCTTGCCCGATATTACAAAACCGGTTTCCCATACCGTTATGGTAGCCACGGAAGGAAAGTCCGGAAATGTTTCGATATTCCTGGTCGGGGGGAGAAAAAGAAATAGTGATGGTATTAGTGAGCTCTACAATACTGTTTTCAGTTTCGATACAAGGAAAGGAAGATGGGAAGAAAAGCAAAGTCTTCCCTATGCGCTATCGGCCGGAACGGGTATTGCACAGGGGCGAAAGAATATCCTGATTTTTGGTGGCGATAGGGGAAAGACCTTCAACAGAACGGAGAAACTGATCGCTGCGATCAGTGCTGAGACTAACGAAACAAAAAAATCTGAACTGATCCGGCAGAAAAATGAACTGCAATCATCCCATCCCGGCTTTAGTTATGATGTGCTGTTATATGATATTGCAAAGGACGAGTGGAAAAAACTGGATGATATCCCATTTGATTCTCCCGTAACTACCACTGCCGTGATATGGAATAAAAAAGTACTGATTCCAAGCGGCGAAATAAAGGCCGGTGTTCGTACACCTCAAATACTAGTGGCTAAATTGCCGGGGAGATAAATCATGAAAAACACTAAATCATATCCCTGGATTGTTGTAGCCTTGTTGTGGGTGGTGGCCCTGCTCAACTATATGGACAGACAAATGCTAAGCACCATGAAGCCTTCCATGCAGGTAGACATCGTGGAATTGCAGACAGCTGAAGCATTTGGCTTCCTGATGGCGATATTTCTCTATATCTATGGTTTTATGAGCCCGGTGGCTGGTATTATCGCCGACAGGGTAAACCGTAAATGGCTAATTGTGGGAAGTTTGTTTGTATGGTCTGCGGTAACCTATGCCATGGGTGTGACTACAAAATATAACGACCTGCTTATCCTGCGTGGCGTGATGGGTATCAGCGAAGCGTTGTACATTCCTGCAGGACTTTCTTTGATCGCCGACTATCACTCCGGTAAAACCCGTTCACTGGCAATCGGTATTCACATGACCGGCCTCTATGCCGGCTCCGCGCTTGGTGGTTTTGGTGCAACCGTAGCAGCCAATTATGGATGGCATAGCGCCTTTCATTGGTTTGGCATCATTGGAATGGTTTATGCACTTGTGCTGATCTTTTTTTTAAGAGAAAAAAGAGATACGGCGGTTACAGATACTGTTGCAACAAAAAGTATTCCCCTCTTCAAAGGACTTGGACTACTTTTTTCAAATATGGCTTTTTGGGTCATCCTGTTTTATTTTGCTGCGCCGAGCCTGCCAGGATGGGCTACCAAAAACTGGTTCCCAACTTTATTTGCAGGTAGTTTGAATATGCCCATGGATGAAGCGGGCCCGCTTTCCACGATCACCCTTGCTGTTTCGTCATTTATTGGTGCCGTATTAATCGGTGGACCTTTATCAGACAGGTGGGTGCAGAAGAACGTTAGAGGCAGGGTATTTACCAGTGCAATCGGTTTGGGATTAACCATTCCTTCCCTGATCCTGCTGGGATATGGGAATACCCTGGTTTCAGTAGTTGGTGCAGGCATTTTATTTGGGATCGGTTTTGGTATGTTCGATGCCAACAACATGCCCATCCTTTGCCAGTTTGTTCCAAAAAAGTTAAGAGCAACTGCCTATGGATTTATGAACATGGTAGGTGTATTTGCCGGGGCAGCAGTGACACAGGTTCTGGGAAGGTTCAAAGACCAGGGAAATTTTGGATTTGGCTTTGCCATATTAAGCGCTATTGTTTTGCTGGCCCTGGTAGTACAGCTTTCATTCCTCCGACCAAAGACAAATGATTTTGTTGAGACCTAAAAAATATGGTAATGATTCAGAAATTTATGTATTGCCTTGTTTGCCTTTTGAGTGTTGCTCCCGCGGCGGTGTTACCCCAGTCTGCATCTACCTCTGCCGGAGATCGAATCTCAGTATCCTACTCCCAGGTGCCACTATTCAAGAATACCGACTTCAACCAATTGATGAAGCTCACCGTCTATATTCCTCAGGGAAAAGACGTCACTTATAAAAATTTTCAGCTGCAGTTGGATCCTGCCGCGGTACAGGCGATTGAAAAAATGGATGTCATCGTTCGCGATGAAAGACAACGATCATTTTTGGCTGGTGCATCATTTCATGGCAGTGTCAAACAAGTTTCGCCAGTCACGAATATCCCCGTCAACATACCCCTGCACCAGGGATGGAATACGATCTGGTTTGGTGCTAGCTTAAAAGCCAATGCCGATATCGATAATAAAGTTTCAATTAAATTAAAAAGTATTACCACTGAAAAAGGTTACGTGTATACTGTTTCGCAAAAGCCAGCAGCTCCTGCAAATTACACGCAGGGACAATACAGGCTTGGCATAGCCATACGTAAAGCCTGGGATGACAGCGTGCATACCTATCGTATCCCCGGTATCACCACAACAGACAAAGGAACTTTGATAGCTGTCTATGATATTCGCTATAAACATAGTGGCGATCTTCCCGCCAATATCGATGTGGGTATGAGTCGAAGTAACGATGGTGGCCGGAGCTGGGAACCCATGAAGGTCATTATGGATATGGGTGCGCCTCATGAAAACAATGGGATAGGTGATCCAGCCATATTATTCGACCCCGTTACCAAAAAGATTTGGGTCGCGGCCCTGTGGAGTAAGGGCAATCGTTCGATCGCAGGTTCCAAACCTGGGCTATCTCCCGATACCACCGGGCAGTTTGTGTTGGTGAGCAGCGATGACGACGGCCTCACCTGGAGTCAACCCTTCAGTATTACCTCACAGGTGAAAAACCCGGCCTGGCATTTATATTTTAATGGTCCGGGTAACGGCATCGCTATGAAGAATGGAACACTGGTCTTCCCTTCGCAATACTGGGATGAGACTACGGTGCCCGCTTCGGTCGGTATTCCTCATTCATCTATCATTTATAGCGATGATCATGGCAAAACATGGAAATCTGGTACCGGCGCCAAACCAAATACCACCGAAGCCCAGGTGATTGAAACAACGCCTGGCACCCTGATGCTGAATATGCGCGACAACCGAGGTAAGTACAGAAGCGTAGCTACAACAACCGACATGGGTAAAACCTGGGTGGAGCATCCTACATCTTACTCGGCATTGCCCGATCCCGTTTGCATGGCAGGATTTACAAAAGCCAACTTCAATATAAAAGATCAAAAAAGGGAAATAGTTTTTTTCAGTAATGTTGCTTCTCAAACCTCGCGGAACCATACCAGCATCAAAGCGAGTACTGACCTCGGCGAGACATGGCCGTCGAAATACCATTTGCTTCTCGATGAAAGAAATGGCTACGGTTATTCTGCGATCATAAAAGTGGATGATAACACCCTTGGGATTATTTACGAAGGAGAAAGAGATTTGTATTTTATGCGCGTGCCGGTAAGTGAAATCATCAGGTAATCATTATCAACATATTTCTTTCTCACAGAAATGTTCAGCTATGAAGAAATCAACACTGATACTGGCGGCATTTGTATGTATTGCCAGTGCGATGGCTCAGGAAACACATATACCCGTATTCGTTTCAGGAACGGAGGGTCATAAATCTTATCGCATCCCGGCTATCATTGATCTGCCCAATGGCGAACTACTCGCTTTTGCTGAAGGCCGCGTGCATGGAGCCGGTGATTTTGGCGATATCAATATCGTCATGAAACGTAGCAGGGATAAAGGCAAAACCTGGAGCGCTCTTCAGCATATCGCCGAGTTTGATACCCTGCAATGTGGCAATCCCGCCCCGGTGGTTGATCTTACCGACCCGCGTTACCCGAAAGGAAGAGTTTTTCTTTTTTATAATACCGGCAACAACCATGAGGGTGAGGTCAGGAAAGGAAAAGGATACAAACAGGTTTGGTATAAAACATCCACCGATGGCGGGCATACCTGGTCTGAAGCGGTGGACATCACCCTGCAAGTGCACCGGCCTAAACAACCGCAAATAGATCCGCGCTACAATTTCTCAGAAGACTGGCGAACCTATGCCAACACGCCGGGTCATGCCATGCAGTTCCGGTCAGGAAAGTATAAAGGAAGAATCTATGTGGCAGCAAATCATTCTGCGGGTCCGCCGCAAAGTCAGTCCACCGATTATGACGCACACGGGTTTTATACAGATGATCATGGTGAAACATTTCACTTAGGCGCCAGCCTCGATCTCCCTGGCAGCAACGAATCAACAGCGGCAGAGATCAGTGGCGGCCGGCTGATGATCAATAGCCGTAACCAGAATGGTAATATCCGCGCACGTATCGTCGGCATCAGTAGCGATGGCGGACAAACCTGGGATACGGTATATTTTGATCGCAACCTGCCCGATCCCGTTTGCGAGGGAACAATACTGACGCTTGCAAAAAGAAAACCCAGTGAGAATATCATTGCTTTTTGCAATGCCGCTGATGAAAAAAGGCGGGATCACCTCACGCTTCGTATCAGTTATGATGACGGACGCAGCTGGAAAAAGAAAATTGAGATCTATTCCAATCCCTCCCGCCGTGACGCAGCCGCCTATTCGGATATTGTGCAAATCGATAAGAAACGTATCGGCGTTCTCTTTGAAAAAGATGGGTATTCGCAGATTGTGTTTACAACCGTAAAATGGAAATAGATCATGAGTAGACCTTGGCTGGTAGTTTTATTTCTATTCTCAGTAGCGTCTAATGCCAATCCACAGCCATCACAAGATCCCATCCGAGTGGCCTGCGTCGGCAATTCGGTGACCTTTGGCGCAGGTTTGAAAGATCCATCACTTGAGTCATATCCCGCACAGTTGCAAAAGCTGTTGGGTGACAGGTTCGTCGTTTCCAATTTTGGTGTAAGCGGCACTACTTTGCTTCAGAGTGGGCACAGGCCTTATACCAAAACACAGGCATTCAGGGATGCGTTAGCCTACAATGCGGAAGTGACCATCATCCACCTCGGTCTCAATGATACCGATCCGCGCAACTGGCCCAACTATCGTGATAAGTTTGCTGCTGACTACGCCTGGCTGATTGATACTTTGAGAAAAACAAACCCAAAAATGCAGGTATACGTCTGCAGGCTAACACCTATTTTCAGTGGTCACCCGCGGTTCAAATCCGGCACCCGTGACTGGTTCTGGCAGATACAGGAGCTTATCCCTGAGATCGCAAAGTCCAATGGTGCAGGCCTGATCGATCTGCATACACCGCTATATAGTCGTCCCGATTTGTTTGCCGATAACCTGCATCCCGATGCTGAAGGCGCCAGTATCATCGCACAAACTGTTTTTAGCTTTATGACCGGCACCAGGGAAAGTTTGCAGTTACCCTCCGTTTTTACCGATGGCATGGTGATGCAGCGTGGAGAATCCGTTGCATTTTATGGAAAAGCCAATGCGGGCGAACGCGTTGAAATTAAGTTTAACAATATCAGCAAGCATGAAATAGCAGATGCAAACGGCGACTGGAAAATTTACTTCCCAACCCCACCCGTGGGAGGTCCCTATGAAGCGACTATCGTATGCCAGGAAACGAAGATCAGGCTAAAAGATATTCTGATCGGTGATGTATGGCTTTGCTCGGGCCAGTCAAATATGGCTTTCCAGCTAAAACAATCAGAAGGTGCTGCTGAAGCCATTCGTGATGCTGCGAAACATCCTCGTTTGCGTCTGTTCAACTACAAACCTATCGCGGAGACATATGCTGTGGAATGGGATTCCATCACTATGGACAAGGTGAATAAGCTGCAATATTTTTCAGGTAACTGGCAGACTTCCGATACAATCTCTGCTGCGGAATTTTCCGCGATCGCATTTCACTTTGGCAAAAAGATCAATGCAGATCTCAATATACCCATTGGTCTGATACAGGTGGCTGTGGGCGGTACGCCGATGGAATCATGGGTTGACAGGTATAGTATGGAGCACGATGAACAATTGGTTGATTTATTGTTAAACTGGCGTAATTCAGATTTTATACAACAGTTCTGTCGCGACCGCGCAGACCTGAATTTAAAACGCGCCTCCAAAG
The DNA here is from genome assembly GCA_023424015.1 of Bacteroidota bacterium. GTDB lineage: Bacteria > Bacteroidota > Bacteroidia > Chitinophagales > Chitinophagaceae > Terrimonas_B. The sequence continues at coordinate 18,917 of JAFAEM010000042.1, forward strand.
CAACACAGCGACATCCCTATGAGCCCTGTTATAATTTTGAAGCCGGTATTGCTGCACTTAAGGGGTTCCCGATCAAGGGTGTGCTTTGGTATCAGGGTGAAAGTAATACGCACAACCCTGAACTGTATCAAACGATATTTAAAACCATGGTAAACAGCTGGCGCAAACAATGGGGGTTTGATTTCCCATTTTATTTTGTGCAATTGTCTTCGATCGATCGGCCATCGTGGCCCTATTTCAGGGATGTTCAACGAAAGCTGCAGAAAGAGATCCCTAATACTTATATGGCTGTTAGTTCCGACCTCGGTGATTCGCTGGATGTGCATCCCAAAAGAAAAAAAGAAATTGGTGAGCGGCTGGCACTGTTGGCAAAACGTTATACTTATCACCAGCCCGTTACTGCAAATGGACCGGAGATAAAATCCGTAAGGCAGGTTGGAAATCAGCTTATCCTTGAATTCTCATTTACAAAAAGACTTTCTTCCTCTGATAGCCTTCCAATAAACGGTTTTGAAATGGTGACGACGACAGGCAGGCATATACCTGTGAGAGCGCGGATCCAGGATGAAACGAAATTACTGATAGATATTCCCAGCAGCGAGAAAATCAAAGCCATAGCGTATGCCTGGCGTCCGTTTACCCGGGCCAACCTGGTGAATGAAGCAGGACTTCCTGCATCAACTTTTTATTTTTCATTAAAGTAAATAAAGCATGATTTACAATAAGGCAGATCTTTCACGCCTGCAGCAATTTTATCGCAACCAATTGTTGAATGATACGGCTCCATTTTGGTTTCCCCGTTCTTTCGACCAGGAACATGGTGGCTTTTTATTAATGCGGGACGCCGACGGTTCCCTGATCGATGACGATAAGGCCGTATGGATCCAGGGCAGGGCCACCTGGTTACTGGCTACTTTATATAATACGATCGAAGAAAGACAGGATCCTGTTGCTGCTGAGTGGTTGGAAGGAGCCAGGATCGGCTATGAGTTTTTAAACAGGCATTGTTTCGATACTGATGGACAGATGTTTTTTCATGTGACCAGGGATGGCAGGCCTATACGCAAGAGACGGTATTTTTTTTCCGAAACTTTTTATGTGATCGCCGCAGCCGCTTATGCCAAAGCAACCGGTGATGCCGGGGCTGCTGATAAAGCCCGGCGGGTTTTTGGCAAATGTCTTGAATATGCCACTACACCGGGGCTGCTAGCCCCCAAATATACCAACACCCGCCCATCGCGGGGCATCGGCGTGCCGATGATCATGATGAATACGGCTCAACAGCTGAGAGAAACCATAGGTGACCCGCGTTGTAATGAATGGATCGACAAATGGATCGCGGAGATCGAAACTTATTTTGTAAAGGATGATATACGGTGCGTGATGGAACAGGTGGCGCCGGATGGCAGCATCATCGATCATATCGACGGGCGTACACTAAATCCCGGTCATGCCATCGAAGGCGCCTGGTTTATTCTGCATGAGGCAAGACACCGGAACAATGATCCGCACCTGATCAAACTGGGCTGCAAAATGCTCGATTATATGTGGGAACGGGGATGGGATCGCGAGCATGGAGGTATTCTTTATTTCCGCGATGTGTACAATAAGCCGGTGCAGGAATACTGGCAGGATATGAAGTTCTGGTGGCCGCACAACGAAACAATTATTGCCACGCTGCTGGCATACCTGGTGACCGGCGACGAAAAGTATGCCCAATGGCATCAAAAGGTGCACGACTATGCCTATCAGCATTTTCATGATAAGCAGCATGGCGAATGGTTCGGTTATCTGCACCGCGACGGAACACTCGCCCAAACTGCCAAGGGAAATTTATTCAAAGGCCCGTTCCATTTGCCACGACAGGAATGGTATTGCTATATGATCTTAAGTGACTATTTGAAGAAGTAAGCATGGTAAACGGAACACTGTTGCGTGCTTGCTGGCCGGAACGGGAATTCCAACATCCATCTCTACTGCAAGCAGGGAATAGGTTCGATCAGATACATTTCGCCGTGACCGCAGTGTGCGCTGTGGTTACTTATCTCATAAATGCAAATAAACCACTGCGTACACGGAGCACACGGAGAAAGACTTCTGTATGGAAAAGAGAAATAATATAAAATGAGGTATAGATCGCAGTGTCGGCTGTGCCCGCTGTGGTTTTTTATACCCCATGAATCCGGTTGAACAACCGCTGTCACAGAAAAGCTTATCGAAAAGAAAGATGCATCTTAATTTCGCCCACCACGACTGCAGGGCAGGGATGGAAAAGATATCTAATTAAAATCTGGACGATGCATGTAAACAGGAATTTGGCTTGGTTTATTGCGGGAACGCTATTTGCCATACTATGGGCTTCGGCTTCCACCGCCACCAAGATCGGTTTACAATCGGCGCAGCCCCTGGTCATCGCCGTCGTTCGTTTTGGCTTGGCCGCCGTGATCATGCTGATCATCGCGCACGGGATTCAAAAGAACAGGTTACCAAAGGGTGTAGAATGGAAACAGCTCGCCATTTATGGTTTGCTCAATATTACGATCTATCTCGGGCTGTATGTAGTGGCCATGCAAAATATCACAGCTGGCGTTGGTGCCCTGGCTGTGGCCACCAATCCCGTCATCATCAGTTTTCTTTCTGTATTTTTTTTAAAATCCAAACTGAACGGCGCGATCATTCTTTCTCTCATTATTTGCACCCTGGGTGTTATTTGCGCTTCCTGGCCACTTTTGGGCGGCGCCGAGCTGACCGCGGCGGGCTTGCTTACACTACTGCTCAGCATGGTTTCCTATTCGGTCGGCGCCATATATTTTTCCAGCAAAAAATGGAAAGGGCTGTCCCTGTTTACCATCAACGGCTGGCAAACCTTACTGGGCGGTATTTTTTTGTTGCCACTCACGCTAATCTTTTTGCGCGTTGATGCCAACTCCCTGGATCAGCGTTTCTGGCTATCGACTGGCTGGCTGGCTATCCCTGTCTCCATTGTTGCTGTACAACTCTGGCTCTGGCTCCTGCAAAGAGATACGGTCCGCGCTGGTTTCTGGCTTTTCCTCTGCCCTATATTTGGCTTCGCCTTCGCCGCCTGGTGGATGGGTGATAAAATATCGATCTACACCGTCGTAGGTGTGGTGCTGGTGATCGGCGGATTGTTGTTAGCAAAAAGGAAATAGATGCAGTCGGTAGTCGGTAGTCGTTACTGTGAAGATTAAACCACCTTCAACAACATTCAACTATATTCAACAACTTTCAACAACATTCAACTTCCTTAAGTTTATATTGGCCACGCGAAACTCGAACTTCAGCGATTCTGCAATGTAAAAAATCATAACCGATCATAATAATCATAATAATCCGCGTGCCCTATTCTTTGCATCCAAAGAATTCTTTGATGCATGGACCAAAGAACGCGGATTGTCATGATAGTTATGATTTATTATGATCAGAACCGGCTGTACTACCATCTTCAACAACATTCAACTATATTCAACAACATTCAACAAAATTCAACAACTTTCAACAACTTTCAACAATATTCACTTAAATACGATGATTCTATCCTTCCCGGCCCTTATTTAAGGTTATATTCAGTACTTTGCTGCACTATTAAAATCCGTAAAATGATTAGGAAAATAGTCATCATTTTTTGTTTATTGCTGGCGAAAAACCTGGCCTGGTCACAGACAAAACTTCCCGTTTATCCCGATTCCATTTTCTCAACGTACTACCACCAGCGTGTCGCCCTTTTTAACTCCCTGCCGCAAACATCCGGTGATATCATTTTTATTGGCAACAGCATCACAGATGGCGGGGAATGGTCAGAGTTGTTTGATGATAAAAGAATAAAGAACCGGGGCATCAGCGGGGATATCAGCGCCGGGGTCATCAATCGTATTGATGAAGTGGCGAAAAGAAAACCAGCTAAGGTTTTTTTAATGATCGGCACAAATGATCTTGCGCGGGGAATCGCACCTGATAGTGTGGTGAAGAATATTTTATTGACCAGCGCTTACCTCCGTGAGAAGGCTCCTGCGTCGAAATTGTTTTTGCAAAGTATTTTACCTGTAAATGAGGTATACGGAAAATTTGGCGGCCACACCAGCAAGGGCACGCAGATCAAACAGGTGAATGAGCAACTCAAAGTCAGCGCAACCAACAACGGGTACACTTATATCGATCTTTTCACAGCATTCAGCGATCATAATGGAAAGCTCAGGTCGTCCCTCAGCAATGATGGCCTGCATCTCACAGGCGAAGGCTATCTTTTATGGAAACACCTGGTTTATCCTTATTTATATGATGTGCCGGAAAAAGCTTCGCTGATCCCTCTACCCCAGCAACTCAAATGGAAGGAAGGTCGCTTTCCACTGTACGACTGTAAGACTATTGTGGTGAAGGATGCTACCCTGCAAGAAGAAGCGGAGAGGTTAAAAGGTTATTTACTGGAGAAAGGTTTGTACATGAACATTTCAAATTCCGTTCCCGCAAACCCGCCTGCAATTGAACTTGCACTTGATAACAAATTGGGGGAGGAAGCCTATCGCCTCCAGGCATCAGCCAATAAGATCACCCTGCATGCCGGTTCCGGTCGCGGAGCTTTTTATGGATTGCAAACCCTGTTTCAACTGGCGAGGACTGGTGTCTATATCGATGCCTGTGATATCAACGATGCGCCTGCATTTGCTTGGCGTGGCTATATGATCGACGTAGGTAGAAATTACCAGTCGATGGAACTGTTGAAACAGCAGATCGATATCATGGCGAAGTATAAGTTCAACATTTTCCATTTTCATCCTACAGAAGATATCGCGTGGCGGATCGCGATCAAACAATATCCCCAGCTCACCGAACCGGAGCATATGCTTCGGGACAAGGGAGAGTTTTATACTGAAGCCGATATCAAAGAATTGATCGCATACTGCAAGGAAAGGTATATCACTTTTATTCCTGAAATTGATATGCCCGGACATAGCGCTGCATTCAGGCGGGCAATGAAAACCGATATGCAATCCGACACCGGACTTGCGATCGTGAAAAATATTCTCACCGAGATCTGTACGACCTACGATGTTCCTTATATACATATCGGTGCGGATGAAGTGAAGATCACGAACAAGGAGTTCGTGCCTGAGGTGACAGCGCATATCCAGAAACTTGGAAAAAAAGTGATAGGCTGGGAGCCGGGCGGAAATTTTTCCGATAATACCATTCGCCAGATGTGGATGGATGATAATGCGCGGATCTCCTCCAGCGCCACCATTCAGTATATCGATTCGCGTCATTTGTACCTGAATCATATGGATCCCCTGGAAGCAGTGGTGACTATTTTCAATCGAAGGATTTCCAATAAAGAAAATGGCGATAACAATGCCATCGGCGCCACGCTTTGTATGTGGCACGACAGAGCTGTGGCTGAAGAGGAAGATGTACAACGGATGAACCCGGTCTATCCAGGCATACTGAGTTTTGCAGAAAGAGTATGGCGGGGTGGCGGCTATTCCGGCTGGACAGCGATCATCGGTGAGCCGGGTTCGCAAACGGCAAAAGAGTTTAGCGAGTTTGAAAACCGTTTGCTGGATCACCATCAGCAAAACTTTGAAAACTTACCCTTTCCATATGTTCGTCAGTCATCGCTGCAATGGAATTTATATGGTCCTTTTGAAAACAGGGGTGATCTGTCTAAACAATTTGACCCGGAAAATAAATCAATCGGCTCACTGAAGCCCACAACCGTCGCGACCGGTGGCACTATTATTTGGCGGCACTGGTGGGCACCATTGATCAGAGGCGTATTGGAAACTCCCAAAGAGAACAGCACCTGGTATGCCAGCACCCTGATATGGAGTGATGAAGAAAAGACCGGGAATTTTTGGATCGGTTTTAATAACCTGTCGCGTTCTCCCGCGACTGATTCTCCAAAGCCAGGCACCTGGGACAATCATCAAAGTAAGGTTTGGGTGAATGGCAAATCCATTGAGCCGCCGCTTTGGAAAAGAGGCGGACAGAAAGGGCATTCGGAAATTCCCCTGGTAGATGAGGGTTATGAATTCCGTGAGCCAACCCGCATAACACTAAAAAAAGGCTGGAATGAAGTTTTGATCAAATCACCGATAGGCAGCTTCAAGGGCAAGGACTGGCAGAATCCCGAGAAATGGATGTTTACGTTTGTACAGGTGCAATAAAAAAGCTGTTGTTTATCGCCTCCAGGATTTTGGTATATTGTTTCATAAATCGGAACACAACTATGCCCATTAAAGGAATCCTCGTTGCCGCTTTTATCTGCGCCTGTGTTATCGCCTGCAACCAGATAGTCAAAACAACTGAAGAAAGCGAAATCATCTCCAATCCCATTATTGATGGTTATTACGCCGATCCAAGTATTGTAAAAGAAGGCGACAGCTGGTTTATCTATGCCACGAAGGATCCCTGGGGTGGGGAGGATCTGGCAGTTTTTGAAACAAAGGATTTCAAACAATTCGCCTCACACCAGCTGAACTGGCCCACCAAGAAAGCCTGCACTTCGCCTACATCGAAGGGCAGCATGGTATGGGCGCCGGCGGTAGTGAAAGCCGGTGATGGTAATTATTATATGTATGTGTCCGTGGGCAGTGAGATATGGGCAGGTGTGAGTCCCGGGCCACTGGGTCCCTGGAAAAATGCCAAAGCCGACAACAGCCCATTGATCTCCTTCACCGCTTATCCGGAAGTGCACAATATCGACGCGGATTGTTTTATCGATGACGATGGCCAGGCCTATCTCTATTGGGGTTCTGGTTTCAATTGGGTGAACGGGCATTGTATGGCTGCGAAACTAAATCCTGATATGATCTCATTTGCCGAGCCTCCCAAAGAAATAACACCACCATATTATTTCGAAGGTCCTCATATGGTAAAAAGTAACGGAAAGTATTACCTCATGTTCTCTGAGGGCAAGGCGATCGATGCGACCTACCAGGTCGGGTATGCCGTGGGCGATCATCCGCTTGGACCATTTACAGAAGGTGCCAACCGACCTATCCTGTCAACCTCGGCCGATAGCACAACTTACGGCCCGGGCCACCACAGCGTGTTTGAAAATGAAGGCCAGCATTATATTTTATACCATCGCATCTTCCCGCAAAAAGAAGAGATCGTTCTCCGCCAGTTGTGCATCGACAGTCTGAACTTTGATGAACAGGGTAATATCAAAAAAGTAAAGCCGATCGGTGTCAGCTTTAAGAAACGTGGCTGAATCACCGCAATTTCGCGGATTTAAGTGCGAAACGGAATACCTGGTTGACCAGGTCAGCGCGATGGCTTTTCTATAACCCTGAAAAATTCTCTGTCGAAGATGTTGAAATAAGTGACAGCATCAAATTCTTCGTAGTACGGAATAAATTTCCGCAGGTTTTTTCTGACGTCTTCATCATAGGCCCGCAGGTATTTCATTTTTGTTTCGGCAGCATCAGTAATATGGATCTGGACAGTCGGTTCAGGCATTCCGTCAATGCCATAGAGTTCGTTGGCCAGCTTACTCGGATCAGGATAGCCCCAGTCTTTTATTTTCTCGCCAAGCCATTTATCAACGATCTCGGTTTCCATGGAGTTAGTATAAACCGATTGATAAATTTTGGATGTCTCCAGCTTGTTCTCTTCAAAAAGTTCTTTTACCAAACGACTGATAAAAATATGTTCAGGGTGACCATACCCGCCTTTTTCATTATCGAGCGTAAAGATTACAGCAGGTTTAAATTCGTTTACCTTTTGAATTATCGCCCCGCTCATCTTTTCAGTGAGGAACTGTTCCTTCATCAGATCGTAAGGGATAGGGAGGTATGGTGCTTTCATGGTGTCCAGCCCTTTGCGGTAATAACCGTCTTCCAGCAGAAGTTCGTTACCGGAGCAGATGATCTCCGAAGGATTTTTACCAGTGTTTTTTATCTCATGGCTTTGAAGACTTATGGATTTTATGGTCCAGCCATTGGCGCTTAGCCTGGCAATAGTTCCTGACATGGCACAATCATCGTCGTCGTGAGCAACGAAGATCAGCGCTTTCTTAGGGCTCACGCTATCAAGAAATGAATCATCGGGATAATTTTCGATAGGTGCAAATGTTTTCAGTTGTTCGGGGCTGATTTTAGACTTACAGCGAGTAAATAGTACCATGCTGAATACGAGCAGGAAAATAGATTTCTTCATTTTTAAATAATAATTGAGTGTATTTAGTTGCATGCTAATACCGGGAGAACATTCAATTGTCCACCCTTAAAACACTGCGCGGCGATATTTATCAACTTTTGTCTTTGATTTTAATTGATAACCCGGTCACCAGGAAGCTGAAACATAATATCAGTACAAAGGCTTTAAACCAGGTGGGAGGCTGGTATATATCTGAGAATTGTGCAATAAGAAATACTACCAAAAAGAATCCTGACAGGAAGAGATAATTAGTTGGTTTTTTCATGATGGCTCGTTTAATAAGTGGAATGCCCGAAAATATAAATTTCAGGATGAAATTCAGGATTTATTGAGTGTATGGTATGATTTTCACCGCAGCCAGTGCTTTTATTTGTATTTCGGCTCTGATTACAGGTTCATGTATTCAGATTTGCGCGTGTTTTGCTTTTACTTTGGTACCCAATACGATCAGCGTGACATAAATAGCGATGGCAATCGTATCGACCAGTATGTTTTTAAATGATCACCCATAAGGGTAGTTTTGATATGATGGGTGAGAATAATAGTGGTACATATTGTTTATTAATTGAGACAATTCAAGATCGCCAAAACGTCAACCCTGCGGGGTTCGGGTTTTCTCGTGTCTCGCGATTGCTACCAAAACGCTGCTCCTATGGAGCTGTATAATATTTGATCGGAATCGATATTTCTTTGGTTCCCCGCTCATACGCGGGCGTCAGACCTGGTTTCGGCAATTTTGCCGATTTTTGCTTCAGATTCAAATGAAATAAGATGGGTGTTTGGTCGCAAATAGCGGAATATTTATACCTCAAGAAAAGAGATCCCAACCGCCCCAAAAGCAAATGGGTGGGATATATGCATGGCATCAACCGGATCAGCATTTTTATTTTCCTGATCTGCCTGATCATCCTGGCTATTAAACTGATTTGGGGCTAAAGGCTCAACTATTTTGAAGTAGCTGATTGACCAGGCTGTTTTTATCAATAATGCCTGAATGGCGCCACACGATATTCCCGTTCCGGAAAATAATAAATGTAGGCACTGCCTGGATACCATAAGCTTCCGCGGCCTGGGTACTTTTGTCGATATCCACTTTTATTACCCGGGCCTGGCCCTGGGTGGCACGGGCTACTTCCTGGATTACAGGGCTCATGGTCTTGCAGGGTCCACACCAGTCGGCATAAAAATCCACTAATACTGGTTTGTCGGAGTTGATCAGGTCGCTGAATGTTTCCATAATCAATAAAATTAGCAGTATTGATGCCAATTTACCTGGAATTTGGGAATTTACGGGGGTATTACGACCAGGGCTTACCGGTTTACCCAATTCATTCCCCATTTTCAACTGTTCATATAATGGAAATGACCATTGGCTAAATCCGCCGTTTTTTCGGCGGTTTCTCTTCTTAATTTGTACCGGAATCAAAACCTAAACCTTAATCTTAACCTTAACCTTAACCTTAGTCCTATCTCAAAGATTCTTTCTCTAAGCAGCAGTTTTTTGTGTGAACGGCCCTGGATTCTTCCGGGGCTTCTTTTTGCTAGTCAATAGTCGATAGTCGTTGGTCGGGAGTCGGCTGGATCACAATAGTTTAATATGGTTGAGTGTGGTTGAAGATTGTTGAATGTAGTTTAACATTGTTGCACAACTGGTTCTTATCATAATAAATCATGACCATCATGACGATCCGTGTTCTCCGTTTTTTTGTTTCCAAGTACGTACTGAAATAGTTGAAGATTGTTGAAAATGGCTGAAGATTGTTTAATGTCGTAGTACGATATTCAACAACATTCAACAACATTAAACAACATTCAACCATAGAACGGGGGCACGCGGATTTTTATGATCATTATAATCAGTTAAGATTCCGACATAGCAGACACTGATCATAATAAATCATGACCATCATTACGATCCGTGTTCTCCGGTTTTTGTTTCGAAGTACGTACTGAAATAGTTGAAGATTGTTGAAAATGGCTGAAGATTGTTTAATGTCGTAGTACGATATTCAACAACATTCAACAACATTCAACAACCTTCAACCATAGAACGGGGGCACGCGGATATTTATGATCATTATGATCAGTTAAGATTCCGATATAGCAGACACTGATCATAATAAATCATGACCATCATGATAATCCGTGTTCTCCGGTTTTTGTTTCCAAGTACGTACTGAAATAGTTGAAGATTGTTGAAAATGGCTGAAGATTGTTTAATGTCGTAGTACGATATTCAACTACGTTCAACAACATTCAACAACCTTCAGCCATAGAGCGGGGAACGCGGATTTTTATGATCATTATGATCCTGCACCAAGTACGTACTGAAATAGTTGAAGATCGTTGAAAATGGCTGAAGATTGTTTAATGTCGTAGTACGATATTCAACTACGTTCAACAACATTCAACTACATTCAACCACATTAAGCCTTCATATAGATTAATCTTTTCCTGAAATAAAATCAACAATGGATTTCGCTGTTCGTGCCGAGGCGCTTCCCTGCTGGCTGAGCCTGGATTTCAGTTCGGCATAATCGCTTTTGAGTTGTGCGCGACGTTGTTGATTATGCAGGAGTTCCTCGAGTTCTGTCTTCAGGTTTCCAGGAGTGAGTGCATCCTGGATCAGTTCCTTCACCACCAGCCTGTCCATGATAAGGTTGACCAGCGAAATGTATTTTACTTTAATCACTCTTTTGGCGATCTGGTAGGAAATCGGCGAGCCTTTATAACAAACCACTTCGGGTACACCAAACAAAGCTGTTTCAAGCGTAGCCGTACCGGAAGTAACTATGGCCGCCTCCGCCTGCATCAGTAGTTCATAGGTCTTGCCACTTACATAAGAGACATTCTCAAATGGCCGCAGCAGCTCATCATAAAAACTTTCATCCAGCCCCGGCGCCTTAGCCACAATAAACTGGTAGCCTGGAAAATACCGGCTCGTCTCCAGCATCACCGGCAGTTTCTTCAATATCTCCTGCTTCCGGCTTCCGGGTAACAATGCCACGATTGGTCGATCAGACAATCCCTGATCAGGGCTACTGACTCCCGACTCCCGACTCGCGACTACATCAACCAAAGGATGCCCCACATACTCCACCTCCCAGTTCCATTTATTTTTGAAATAATCCTTTTCAAAAGGCAATATCACGATCATTTTGTCGATACATTCTTTCATCATCCGCACACGTCCCTCTTTCCAGGCCCATACTTGCGGACTGATATAATAGATCACTTTCAGGCCCTGCTGTTTGGCCCATTTGGAAATGCGCAGGTTGAAACCGGGATAGTCGATCAGGATAAGGGCGTCGGGCTGGTATTGGGTGATGTCTTCTTTGCAAAAAGCCAGGTTCCGAAAGATCGTGCGCAGGTTCATCAGCACTTCTGTAAAACCCATAAACGCCAGTTCCCGGTAATGTTTCACCAGTTCGCCCCCGGCGGCCTGCATTTTATCGCCGCCCCAGCAACGAACCGAGATCGCCGGGTCCAGCTTTTTCATTTCCCTGATAAGATTACTGCCGTGCAGGTCGCCCGATGCTTCTCCTGCGATAATATAGTATTTCATATTCCCGGTTCTCTTAACTCCGACGATTTTTGGAAAAACTTAAAGGTAGTAAAGAAGTATTTGTGCGGGTGCTCAGAGGTTCAATACTTTTAATAAGAGTATGGCGATACCATATATCAGCGTGATGATAAAAATTCCTTTGGCTGTATTATCGCGGTGCGAATTGACATAGATTGTAAAAAGAACGACATTGGCCAGCAGCGATAACGAACCGATCGAGGTGATGAGTTTGTTATTATTGAAAAATTCATCGAGGAAAAGTCCAAAGGAACTTCCCGAATAGCGGAGGAAATAGATCACCACCAGTCCAAGCATAGGCGCAAACAACCCGAGAACGATTCCGAGCTTTAAATTATCTTTTTTAAATATCATTGGTCCAGAGTTTTTCCAGTTTGGATTTGAGCTCGTAATGCGTCATATCAAATTGTACAGGTACAACGCTCACATAATTGTTGTCAAGCGCCCATACATCGGTATCCGTTCCTTTATCAAAGTTTACAAATTCTCCGGTAAGCCAGTAATACATCCGGCCATGCGGATCCTGCCGTTCGAGGAAATCTTCCTCGTACTTGGCATAGGCCTGGCGACAGATCTTCAACCCGTGCAGCAGTTCTACCGGAACCGAGGGAAAGTTTACATTGAGAACGGTATGCTTATCCAGTTTGGTATTGAGCATATGTTCCACCACCATGCGGGCGTATTTGCGGGCGCCGGTAAAATCGGCTTCAATATTATAATCAAGCAGCGAGAATCCGGCTGAAGGAATGCTTTCGATGGCTGCTTCCACCGCTGCCGACATAGTACCGGAATAAATTACGTTGATGCTATGGTTGGCGCCATGGTTGATACCGCTCAGGCAGAGATCGGGTTTGCGGTGCAGCACTTTGTCAACGGCCAGTTTTACGCAATCCACCGGCGTTCCAGTGCATGACCATGCTTCGATGTCACCGAATGTATTCACTTTATGCAGCCGGAGTGGCTGACCGATTGTGATCGCGTGACCCATACCCGACTGGGGTTTATCGGGAGCTACTACGACTATCTTTCCCAGGTCTTTTACCGATTCCACCAGGTTCAAAATGCCTGGCGCCGTGACGCCATCATCATTGGTAATAAGGATCACAGGTTTAGTTTTCCTGCTGATGGCAGGCGCTTTGGATCCTTTGGATTTCTTTTTCTTGGGGCTTGCTGCTTTTTTTGTTGCCATATGCAAGAGCAAAAGTGTTTGTTTTTTTCGGGTTGTCCAAACGGCTTTTGATGGGCGAGAGTTTTGGCCGGGAAGGCGGTGGGGCGGGAAATGATTTGTTTTTATTGCCGGGAAGGCGGTAAAAGGGGAAGGATAGTAAGGATAGTAAGAAAGAGTAGCATGCGTCATACACAGAATTTACAAGGGTTTTAAATAGCCAGTGATAAAAGTCGTATTGAATAAATTCAAACAACTCACCGCCTTCCCTTCTCCCCGGCAACAATGAAATCCTTCTCGACGACTTCCATTCAGAAAACAAAAACCTCCCCGTCCTAAAAAAAATTTGCTATTCTAAATAAATTAGTAAATTGCAACTAAATTAATTAGCCCGCTATGTCACTGGCCAGTCAAAATTTAAAGTATCTCCGCAAACTCCGCGGTTGGACACAGGAGGAGTTTGCCAACAAGCTACGCATCAAACGCTCCCTGTTGGGAGCATATGAAGAAGAGCGGGCTGAACCCCGCATTGATGTTTTGGAAACGGTTTGCGATATCTTCAAGCTTACCCTGGATGAGATCCTTCGCAAAGACCTGAGTGATAATAAGAGTAATTATATGGCCAAACGCCGCGCCATGAAGCTGGCCGCCGGCCGACCCGATATACCTTTTGTACCTGTTAAAGCCGCGGCGGGTTATCTTGCCGGCTATGGCGACCCGGAGTTTATCGACGAGCTCAATACTTTCACCCTTCCCATGCTTGCCGGTGGTAATTATCGTGCTTTTGAGATCATTGGTGATTCGATGCTGCCCACCCCCAGCGGGTCGGTGATCGTGGGTGAGAAAGTGGAGAAGCTCGACGAACTGAAAAATGATAGTGCCTGTATTGTGGTCTCAAGGCATGAAGGCATTGTATATAAGAGAGTTCAGAAACATGGCCGCTCCAAGGACAAACTCACCCTGGTAAGCGATAACCCCACTTACCACCCCTATACCGTAAAGGCTGAGGACGTGCTCGAGATGTGGCAGGCGCAGATGGTGATCTCCCGGGCCAACCAGCAACAGCGATGGGATATGGGGCAACTGGCCACTATCGTAAATGACCTCCAGGCACAGGTGGTTTCGCTTAAGAAAAAGATGAACTGACCGACTATCCTGGCCGCGGTGTTTCCCCCGTTTTTTGCGCTTTTTTCCCCGCGCTCTTTAAGTCTTCCCTGCTTACTGTTATATTTGTTAGGAACTGAACGTATGCTGTTGAGAAGACTACTTTGTTTAGGGCTCGTGTTAGCGATTTGTTTGTCCTTAAATGCCCAGGAGAAAACACTCCAGGCTATCAAAATTGACCACAATCCTCCCAAGATCGATGGCAATCTTGATGACCCGGCGTGGAAAACTGCGCCTATAGCTACCGATTTTATTCAGAATTTTCCCAATTACGGTTATCCTTCCACACAAAAAACTGAGGTCAGAATCCTTTACGACGATGCGGCGATCTATATTGGCGCCCGGCTCTACGACGACCCGGCACTCATCCGCCGCCAGATCACGGCCCGGGATGAGGAGCAGGCCAAAGACCTTGATTTTTTCTCTGTATTTATCGATACTTATAATGATGACCAGAACGGGTTCCAGTTCCTGGTAACCTCATCCAACGTACAAACCGATGCACGGCTTTCGCCCAGTTTCGTGACCAGTTATGGCGAGTACGGCGACAAAACCTGGGACGCCGTCTGGTATAGTGAAGTCGCCATCACAAACGATGGTTGGGTGGTGGAAATGAAAATTCCTTATCTGTCACTTCGGTTTGCAAAAAAAGATGTGCAAAGCTGGGGCCTGCAGTTACTGCGTTCGATACGGCGCATCAATGAAACCAGTTTTTGGAATAAGGTAGACCCGAATGTAAACGGGTTTGTGAACCAGTTTGGGGTACTGAGAAACCTGGTGGATATCAAACCACCCTTGCGACTGAGCTTCTCTCCATATATATCCACAGGTATTAGCCAAATACCCGAAAATGGCGACTACCGCACCGAATGGTTGAAAAGCGGGGGTATGGACGTTAAATATGGTATCAACGAAAGTTTTACACTCGATGCCACACTGATCCCGGATTTCGGGCAGGTGGTTTCCGATAACGTGGTGAATAATCTCACACCCTATGAGGTTAAGTTTGATGAATACCGCCCCTTCTTTACGGAGGGCACGGAGATCTTCAATAAATCCGACCTGTTTTACTCCCGACGCGTAGGCGCCCGACCTTCGGGCTATAGCGAGGTGAGAAATATGGCCGAAGACAACCCCGATCTCGAGATCATCCGCAACCCGAGTCGCACACAATTATATAATGCCATAAAATTTTCAGGCCGCACCCGTAAAAAACTCGGGATCGGTTTTTTCAATGCGATTGGTGCGCCAATGTATGCCACGGTCCGCGATAAAACGACCGGCGATAAAACGCGTATACAGACCGAAGCCCTGGCCAATTATAATATCGTGGTGCTTGACCAGGCCCTGTCTGGTAGGTCCTACCTCACTTTTACCAATACAAACGTGATGCGCAATGGCAGTCACCGCGATGCCAATGTGAGCGGACTTGATTTCAGCCTCTACGATAAAAAAAATATGTACAATATTCGAGGCTATGGTCATTACAGCCGCGTATTCAACGGCGACGATTATGATGGTTACAATACTTCTCTCCGGATGGGAAAAGTGAGCGGCAAGATCCAGTTCTATGTACAAAACACGATCCGCTCGGAAGAATATGACCCCACAGACCTCGGTTACCAGTACACGGCCAACCAACATATCAATACCGCGGTGGTTAGTTACCGGCAACTAACACCCACCCAAAATTTCCTGAGCTATACCTACACACTTAGCGCCGACTACCGTCGTTTGTTCCGACCCGACAAGTTCAGCCAGTTGCAACTCAACGCCTCTGGATTCTGGTACCTTAAAAATTTCTGGGATATACGTCTCGATGCGGCTTATTTACCTGATCAGCACGACTATTATATTATAGAAAAGCCGTTTGAGAAATATGCGCGACGCCCGCAATACGGATACCTTTCACTAAGTGGTAGCACCGATAGCCGCAAGCGTTTATTCTTTAACTATAATTTCCTGGTTAGCGAATTTTTCAAGAACCCCGAAAAGGACTATTATATACTGGAAGGTGGCGCCCGTTATCGTTTCAGCAACAAACTCACCCTTGAACTTTCACATCGCTACGAGACGGAGACCGATTATATTATTTCCGCGGGGCGGGATAATCTCAACCGGCCGCGTATTGCTTTTGTAGATTTTAAGGATGTTACTTCGATACTTTCGGGTATTTATAATTTCACCCCGCGCATTAACCTGACCCTGCGTGTGCGACACTACTGGAGCAATGTTAAAGGTAACAGGATTGCTTTCCTTGATGATAAAGGTTATCCGGTTACGCCGACTAACACCAACTTTGTTGACAATGTAAATTTCTTCAACGCCGACGCGTTTTTCACCTGGGATTTTAGTTATGGGAGTCGACTTATCCTTGGTTTCAAAAACTGGCTGGGTGAAGATGAGTTTGTGGATGCTAACCGGTATCACAAGTATGTCAACAACCTGGGCAATACTTTCGACCTGCGTCATGGCAACGAAGTCACGCTCCGTTTTATACACTTTATAGATTATAACCAACTGCGTAAAAAGAAATGATCAGATCGGTAAAGCCGATCTTTTCATCGGGAAAGGCAGGATGTCCTTGTCCAGGAGAGCGAACACGGTATCTTCTTTGTTGGGATTGATCTTGAAGGTACCGGTGAATTTGCTGAAGGCGGGAAGTATGCAATAGTTTTGGGAAAAATAGAAACAGGGCAAGCGCAGCGATTGTCTGCCTTTACCCGAAAGCACAATGCCCGGGTGCACATGCCCTGAGAAAATATACTGGCCCGGGCCGGGTTCTATTTTTGGTTTCGCGATATCGTGCGCGAAGATGAAATTCCCAATGGCAAAGGGTTCGTTATGCACTTTGATATCAGCTTCCTCATACCATTTATTATCTAAAATATCATGATTGCCTTTTGCCAGCTGTACATCCAGCGATGAGAAATCCCTGCGCCATTTGCGAAAAAGGTCCATTTCACGGTTGGCAATACTATGCGTGAGATCACCCACGATAATCAGCCTTTCAGCCTTGAAAAAAAGTATCTGCGCAAGCAGCCGGTGCAGGTCGTCTTTATAAACGCCCGAAGGAACACCGATACCCTGCTTCCGAAAATGACCCGTCTTGCCGACATGAAGATCAGCGATCACCAGCGTATTCTCAGATTCCCAAAATATGCTGCGCTCGCCGCTAAGGATTAAATGTTCATCATATATAATATGGGATAACAAAGTAGCCATGGGGTGTGGCAAATTTAGGGAATTCGGGGTTTGGAACCGATAACTATCGGTTTTGGCATGAGGTGGAGATTTCCTCGGCTAAAAAGTTATCACTTTCTCGCAACTAAAAATTTTAAAAACAAACCACAGCGCACACGGCGAATGCGGCGAAGTATGCTGCTGATTGATAGATTATAAATTTTTTAAGGACGTCATTCGCCGTGCTCACCGTATCCGCCGTGGTTTATTAAAGCTGGTAACCTATAACCTTAACCACAGATGCAATCACTCCGAAAAGTAGGTATCCTCAAATTCCAAAACCGATAGCTACCGGTTCCCAATTACCAATCCCCCAATTCATGTTGCATCTTCCTCACCCTGTCTTCCAGTTTTTCAGATGAGAGATCCTCGCGCATACTGTCAACTTTAATCGGGAAACAGAACGGCGTTAACCGGCTGGGGAAGGTGATGACGATCCTTGATGACTGGATCCTTTGCAGCATATCACGCAAACGCAGCTCTTCCATCTGCTGATCATACACTTCCTGCCCCGCCTGCCTGATCAGCAGGTTATGAGGTTCATATTCGGAGAACACATTAAATAATAGTGAGGCGGATGCCTGCAGGTGACGTGCTTTTGTTTTTTCTCCGGGCATGCCCTGGAAAACCAGTCCGCCGATCACTGCAATATCCCTGAATTTACGACGCGCCATTTCTGTCGCATTGACGCTGCGCTGGATATCGGCGAGCAGGTTATCGGGTGAGAAAAGATCATACACATTTGCATCATCAACCGGGATGGGCTGATCACTCAGCAATTCGAAACCATAATCATTCATCGCAAATGAAAACGTGATCGGCGTAATGCGGCTGATCCGCCAGGCCAGTATCGCTGCCATGGCTTCGTGTACGAGCCGTCCTTCGAAGGGATACACAAAAAGATGATAACCGTCGCCGGTTTCAATATGCTCTATCAGCAGCTCATCATTTTTTGGAACATGTGAGAGTTCTTCCTGTAATGCGAATAGGGGCTGGAGGACGCGGAGCTCCAGGGACAGTGGTGAGTTGTGAGTAGTGAGTGGTGAGTGGTGAGTGGTGAGTGGTGAGT
>JAFAEM010000044.1 GCA_023424015.1 Bacteroidota bacterium
CCGAATGGAATCGATTTGTATATAAAATTATTGAATATCATTTTGTAATATTCTTCGTGTCCTTCGTGCCTCCTTTGTGCTCTTCGTGACCCAACAACGCAGAAGAGGACACGAGGGCCACGAAGAAGATAACTACCAGTCGCAAACCTGAAACAACTAATATGAAACTCTGGCAAAAAGATAAAGCATCATCAAAAGAAGTAGAGATTTTTACAGTCGGTAAAGACCGCGAATTGGACCTGTACCTTGCCGCTTTTGATGTACTGGGATCACTCGCCCATATCACAATGCTGCAATCGGTGGGTCTGCTTTCAAAAGACGAGTTAAGTCAGTTACAGGCCGAATTAAAAAATATCTACCGGCAGGTTCAGCGTGGAGAATTCAACTTACAAAACGATGTAGAAGATATTCACTCGCAGGTGGAATTATTGCTTACCCAAAAGTTAGGTGATACCGGTAAAAAAATCCATAGCGCCCGGAGCCGCAACGACCAGGTGCTGGTTGATATCAAACTTTTTCTACGCCAGGAACTCGAAATACTGGCTAACAGCATTCAGCCATTTTTTGAACTACTGCAAACACAAAGCGAAAAATACCGCGATCATCTTTTGCCCGGTTATACGCATTTGCAACTGGCCATGCCTTCTTCGTTTGGTTTATGGTTTGGTGCCTATGCCGAAAGCCTGGTGGACGATATGATAACCCTGCGTTCTGCTTATGATATTGTCAATAAGAACCCGCTGGGTTCTGCGGCAGGATATGGCTCTTCATTTCCCATCAACAGGAAGCTGACAACCGAGCTACTTGGATTTGCCGACCTGAATTACAACGTAGTGTATGCCCAGATGGGACGCGGAAAAGCGGAACGGGTGGTGGCGCAGTCACTGGCCAATATTGCCGACACACTGGCCCGGCTAAGTATGGACGCCTGCCTGTATCTGAACCAGAATTTCGACTTTATCAGTTTCCCCGCCGAGTTGACTACAGGCAGCAGCATCATGCCGCATAAAAAAAATCCTGACGTTTTTGAACTGATCCGTAGTCATTGCAATCGTATCAAAGCATTACCCAACGAGATCATGATGATGACCACTAACCTTCCATCCGGTTATCATCGCGATCTGCAATTATTGAAAGAACACCTGTTCCCCGCTTTTAAAACTTTACGCGATTGTATTGAGATGGCAGGATTGATGCTTTCCAATATTGAAATAAGGAAGAATATTCTCGCAGACGAAAAATATAAATACCTCTTCACGGTCGATGCCGTGAACAACCTGGTGATGCAGGGCACTCCATTCAGGGATGCTTATAAAATTGTAGGCAAACAAGTAGAAGAAGGAAGTTTTATCCCGCCTTCAGTATCGGCCAGTTCAGGAAAAATGCACGAGGGAAGCATAGGAAATCTATGCACCGAAGAAATCAGGAAACAAATGGAAACCGTGTATAAAAGCTTTCCGTTCTCAAGGGTGCAGCAGGCATTACAAAAACTTCTCCAGTGATATAGGGGATAGTGAACTTACATACCATACTTATCGACCAGGTAGATCAGGGCTGCCATATTCACCGCGCCGAGATCCAGTTCCCGTTTGTTCACACTTTCAAATACATCATTACGGGCATGGTGTATATCAAAATATCGTTGGGAGTCGGGACTTAATCCTGCCACTGCCGTACCCAGCTGCCGGTTGAGCGGACCGATATCAGCGCCGCCCCCGCCTCTTGTGAAATCGCCGGCGCCATAAGGAGCGATCAGGTTACGCCATTGGATAATTTTTTCATACTGCTCATTAGTCGCAGAAAATCCAAAACCTCTTGGTGTAAAACCGCCTGCATCGCTTTCCAGTGCAAAAACATGCTTCTCATTTTTTGCCTTTGCTTCTTCAGCATATTTATAACCACCTCTTAGTCCATTTTCCTCGTTGGCGAACAGGACAAAACGGATCGTGCGTTTGGGTTTATAACCGATGGCCTTAAATGCTCTCAACACCTCGATGGTCTGCACACAACCTGCACCATCATCATGCGCGCCTTCACAATTATCCCAGCTATCGAGGTGACCGCCTACCGTTATGATCTCATCGGGGAATTCTGAACCGGTCAATTCGCCGATCACATTGTGGCCGATGGTATCGGGCAGGAAATGACCACCGGTTTTGATAAACACATCCAGCTTTTTCTTCGCCAGGTTTTCACTCAACCAATCGGCATCTTTTAAGCCGATCGCAATTGCTGGAATTTTTTTATATGCGGTATCATACCTCGTGGATCCTGTATGCGGAAAATTGTCGGTGCTATGGCTCATGCTTCTGACTATAACAGCCAGGGCGCCGTATTTTGCAGCGCGACTGGGACCACTGCCGCGGTATTGCACCGCATCGCGGTAGGCTCTAAACGTATGAACGTAAGTCGGGTTGAACTTATGATTGTAGAAAACGATCCTGCCCTTTACCTCGTCTTTTCTTTTTTCGAGTTCGTCAAAAGATGCGACCTCCATCACAGGAGCGGTCAAGCCCTTGTTGCCGGTACCAACAGAATTACCGAGTGCGATCACATCCAGTTGCCTGTTTGCAACTCGCGCTTCATCCCGGCCACCACGAACCCAGTGAGGAACCATACATTCCTGCAACCATGCTTTGGTGGCGCCTGCCTCCTGCATCGCTTTCAGTCCCCATTTCTCTGATTTCACCATGCCCGGCGAACCCGCTAAACGCGGTCCAATATTTTTGGTGAGATGACGCAAATTTTCGTACGCATTTGAATGGAGAAGGATCTCATCCGCGAGGCGGCGGATCATCAGGGAGTCTTCTGACTGGGCCGCGGCACCGAGGCCCGTAAGTGCAACTGACAAAAAAATAACAACTCTTTTCACGGGGGTGAACTGGGTTAAAAACATGTCGGGGAAACAGTTTATATGCTTTGTAATGAATAAAATTTAGAATTTGCCTGCCCTTTCCCTCATTAAAAATAACCGACGGCGGGCAGGTGATAAAAATAAATAATTAAGTTGAACGGTAAACCTTCCTGCATCAAAACTGTTACCTTAGGGTTAATATCTCAGGTATGTTAAGTTTTAACTGCTTAAAAATCTAAAAGGATTGGGATGAGAATTGGAATTGTTTGTTACCCTACATTTGGTGGAAGCGGCGTGTTGGCAACCGAACTGGGCAAGGCCCTGGCTCAAAAAGGTCACCATGTTCATTTTATTACATACCAGCAACCCGTGAGACTGAATGGTTTTATCCCCAACATTTATTATCACGAGGTACAGGTTCCTACTTATCCCCTGTTTGACTACCCCCCATACGAAACGGCGCTGGCAAGTACCATGGTGGATGTGATCAAAAATAATGACCTCGACCTGTTACACGTGCATTATGCTATTCCTCATGCCTCGGCAGCCTATATGGCAAAGCGGATCCTGGAGAAAGAGGGAAAACAGATCCCAGTGATCACAACCCTGCATGGTACCGATATTACACTTGTTGGCCGCGATAAAACCTATGCGCCTGTTGTCGCCTTTTCCATTAACCAAAGCGATGGCATTACAGCTGTATCAGAAAACCTGCGCGATGAAACCTACAAGGTCTTCCGGATTGAAAAAGAGATCCAGGTGATCTACAATTTTGTCGACGTAAACAGGTTTAGCCGCAAGCCAATTGATGCATTCAAAAAAGTGATCGCCCCCAACGGCGAACGCGTGCTGCTGCATGCTTCCAATTTTCGCAAGATAAAACGCGTGGAAGATGTGGTGAAGATCTTTCACCAGGTAAATCAAAAGATCCCATCCAAACTACTTTTTGTTGGTGATGGCCCCGAGCGACAGACAACAGAGGAACTGAGTCGCAACCTGGGTGTGTATGATAATGTACGATTTGTAGGCAAACAGGAACAGATGGAAGACATACTGGCTATTGCAGACCTGTTCCTGCTGACTTCAGAATACGAAAGTTTTGGGCTTGCTGCACTTGAAGCGATGGCGGCTGGTGTACCCGTTGTGTCAACCAATGCCGGTGGTCTCGGCGAGATCATGATACCAGGCGAAACGGGCTTTATGGCAGATGTAGGTGATGTTGATACAATGAGTCGCCAGGCTATGGATATCCTGAAAAAAGATGAGACGCTAAATAAATTCAAGGCCCATGCAGCGGCGCATGCCAGGAAATACGATATCAGTAATATCATCCCACAGTATGAACAGCTTTACGAGCGATTCCTGGTGAATACACCTGTATAATTGAAATTGTTGCTTAGTTCCTTGACGTCCGCAACCACGAAGCGGGATTCACATTTGAATTTTCTATCATCACCATAAAATTCACCTGGCCGCCTGATCCATCATCGGCTTCACCCGCCCTGCCGATCACCTGCCCGGTTTTAACAGTAGCGCCTTTGCCAACACTCACGCCTGAAAGATTGCTGTAGGTAGTGATATATTTTCCGTGGCGCAATACCACGGCGGCTGCTTCGCCATAATTGTGTATGGCCATCACCTCACCGTCAAATACTGCTTTTACTGCAGAACCCGCTTCGGTGCCAATCGTGATACCTGGATTGTCATCGTAGATATTGGTAAACCCTTCCACTTTGTATTTACCAAATGGGATCTTGACAAAGCTTTTATCTACCGGCCAGGGAAGTCTGCCCTTGTTCTTCGAAAAATCAGCGCCAAGTTTGATGTCAACCGCATTTAACTCCAGGTAGCTCTCCGGCTTTTTCTCCACTGGCTCTGGCCTGGCTGGTGTTGCAGTTGTTGAAGCCGGTGCGTCGGGGTTGGCAGCCGCGATCGCTTTTTTCTCGGCAGCTACACGATCTCTTTCTTTCTTTTCTGCTGCCAGCCTGTCCTCTTCTTTCTTTTTAGCCGCAGCGATTTCTCTCCTCACGATCGCTGTCAGGGCGTTCTTAAGGTCGCGATCGCGTTTCTTTTTTGCGGCGATCTGCTTTTGCAAAACACTTCCCTGCGATTTCAACTCCGATACTACACCATCCTTTTCTTTTTTCTGTTCAGCCAGGGTGTTTCTCTGTACGGTACGATCTTCCAGCGCCTTATTCCTTTCCTGTTTTCTTGCGATCTGTTGTTCCTGCCTCCGGGCTATCAGTTGCTGCGTTTCATTGATCGTCGCCACCTGTTGCTCGCGGTAAGCGCGGTAACTCTTCAGGTAAGCAACACGACGTATTGCGTCATTAAAACTATTGGCGGAAAAAATAAAATTGATATAATCGAAGCTGCTACGGTTCTTGTAGGAATACACGATGGTGCGGGCATACTCCGATTTAAGAGTGTCGAGCTGCTTTTGCAAACGATATATCTCAAGATTACTGCGATACAGATCGTCGTCGATCAACCTGAGTTCCTTGTTGATGCTACTGATATAACGCTCCTGTAAAGTCACTTTCCGGGCGAGCATGTTCAACTGGCCGAGGGATTGTTTCGTCTGCCCCCTCACTTTGTTGTACATGTCCTGTATCTGTTTCAATTCCTTCTGTATCTCCTCCCGTTCTCTTTCCAGCTCAGCCTTCTCGTCAGTTTGCGCTAAAGCCAGGCCAGCTGTTACCAAAAAAGCTATGAGTGTGAGGAAGATTTTTTGCATAACCAGGATTTTATAGTTGGGGAACAGGGCTCTATAACGGAATAATAACAAAGAAATTATTTTATCAATTGTATTTGTAGTTTTTAGGCACGGAAAAAGGGAAACTTAACGTTTCATTAAATTCATAGGATTTGAAATCAAGTTTTATATCGAGATTAGATTTCTCGGCGATGGTGATCCTTCTTTTCTTGGAAAATGTAACACCTTTCTTATGCTCATAGTCACTATAACTAAGGTTGCAGGTACGGCTCCGGTAGCTGTCCGTATCATCCAGCTTGCTATTCTCGATCTTCCCTGCCTCGCTTAGTGTCAGCAGGTTTTTAAACCATTGACCGGTGCTGAGCAAAGAAATACTGGTTCCCGATTTTGAATAGGAAGTAATATTACCATCGACAAATACGGGATTGCCGATCAGGATCTGCTGAAGCGAATGCAGATCAAGTGGAAGGGCAGTCATTTCCTGTAAATAGGCTACACTCCTTGCAGAATATATCTTATCCTGTTTATTCAGGATCTTAACCGAATCCTTCGTGATATACGCCCTCAACCCTTCGATGCCCAGTATCGCAGTGATCGAAATCCAGATCGCGCTGTCCTTGTACATCCGCAGGTTGGCATTGACATCGTATTTTTTTCCATCCGTGCCCTGGTAATCTACATTGATCTTAGCAGAAAAAGTGGTGAAGTCAAGCTTGGCCCTGTTCATTTCCGCCACCGCTTCCTTAATAACAGCTGCCGAGTCTTCACGGGTGGGGATCGCGGGTGTAGTTTCTAATACAGAGTCCTTCTTCGCAATAGCCGTCTGGATATTACGGGTCGATCTGCATGATAATATCAAACCACTTACAATACCAAAAAATAAAATTATTCTTAACATCATTTGTAATCGTTATTTATGGCGCCCCAATTACTATCCCGCTAGCCATCGGAACCTAATCCCTAATTCCAGATCCCTACTGTTTCCCCGTATGCCCAAATCCCCCCGCACTTCTTTGCGTGTCCTCAAGCTCTTCAGCCTGTTTCCAGCTGACCTGTTCTACTTTCTGAACAACAAGTTGCGCAATCCGGTCACTATGTGATATGACCTGCTCCTCCTGGGAAAGGTTGATTAAGATAACCTTAATTTCTCCGCGATAATCGGCATCAATGGTGCCCGGTGTATTGAGGCAGGTGATTCCCTGTTTGAAAGCAAGACCACTGCGGGGTCGTACCTGTACTTCGTAGCCCTGGGGTATTTCCATAAAGATCCCGGTGGGTACCAGTGTTCTTTCCAGGGGCTTCAAACAGATCGGCTGATCGAGATTTGCCCTGATATCCATGCCCGAAGATCCAGGGGTCGCATATGCAGGTAACGGATTGGAAGAGGTATTGATGATTTTTATCTCGATAGCATTCATTTCGCAAATATAGGCTCAAGAGGGGAATAGGTGGATGAATGTGGTTGTAGATCGTTGACTGTAGTTGAAGATAGTTTAATATGGTTGAAGGTGGATTTATTAGATTTTCTGCAACATCACTACGGCATGTGCCACGACTCCTTCTTCCCGGCCAACGAATCCCATTTTTTCTGTTGTGGTGGCTTTAATAGAAATGTCTCTCAGGGTAATACCCGCTATCTGCGCGATGATACTACGCATCTGCTCAGTATATGGGCTGATCTTTGGCCGTTCGAGGCAAAGGGTAGTATCAATATTTACTACTGCATAACCTTCCTTTTTGATCAGCGCTATGGTGCGTTGCAGGAGTATTTTGCTATCGATATTTTTGTAGTTCATATCCGTATCAGGGAAATGAACGCCAATATCACCGAGACTCAGTGCGCCCAGCATGGCATCACAGATCGCATGCAGGAGCACATCAGCATCGCTGTGACCCACTGCGCCTTTTGTGTGCCCGATCTTAACACCACCCAGCCAAAAATCATTGCCTTCTTTTAATTGATGGAAATCTACGCCAATACCGATGCGATAGGACATGGTTGTTTTTGGTTTTAGATGCAAATATAGTCGTCAGTCGTGAGGCGTGAGACGTGAGGCGTGAGTCGTGAGGCGTGA
The DNA here is from genome assembly GCA_023424015.1 of Bacteroidota bacterium. Lineage (GTDB taxonomy): Bacteria > Bacteroidota > Bacteroidia > Chitinophagales > Chitinophagaceae > Terrimonas_B. The sequence continues at coordinate 7,646 of JAFAEM010000044.1, forward strand.
GACGTGAGTCGTGAGACGTGAGGTCGGGTTGCCAACATGATACAGTATCCCACATCCGGCATCCAGCATCCAGTATCCAGCATCCAGCATCCAGTATCCAGTATCCAGCAT